>JAEUHM010000037.1 GCA_016795485.1 Verrucomicrobiaceae bacterium
CTAGTGCGCTGTGAAGCGTCACGATCCTCTGGGGTGGAAGACCCCGGCCATTGGGAACCGTGTTCCTGGTGAGAACTTGAAGTAACTGCGTCGCCATGAGGCGGGGTGGAGAGCAACCAATAGAACCTGATAGACGACAACGGAAGTGAACACGATTCGGCCACAACAGAACGGCGAGCTTGCTAGTCAATGGCGAAGCCTTGATGCGCTTGCGCATCAGTTCACGACGGGAGATACGGAACCTGTCGCGGAGAATATTGGGGTGGTTGGTGGTCGTATGTCAGGCAAGGAACGTGCCGTGAACACAGGAGGTCTGCCAGCGCAGGAACGTCGTGAGACGGCTGGTAGAAGTCAGAGTCATCATAGTAGCGTCGAGCCGAGCGCAGCGGGACCGCCAGCCATAGGCTGCCCCGAAGGGGTGAGCGAAGCGAAGCAACCGGGTAACGACCGTGGAGCGAAGGATGACAGGAAAGAAGATCCTCGAAGCGAAAGACAAAGCGAAGCCAACTCATCGGCAGTCCCGGCAACGGGTAAACAAGATGAAGAAGCCCTGTGGCAGCGCCACAAGGTCCAACGCGGCGTCTGGAGTGAGAAGATGCTCAAGGCCCTCGAAAGAGGGATCAAGGGAGGAGTGTGGTTCAGCTTGATTGATAAGGTCTGTGCTGAGCGCACACTTCAACTGGCCTGGGAGCGAGTGCAGCACAAAGCAGGGGCTTGTGGCGTTGACTGCATGAGTGTAGGACACTTTGCAAAAGACAGCCAAAGTCGGCTGCGCGCCGTGAAGGAGCACCTCAAAAGTGGCACCTACCAGCCCAAGCCGGTGAAACGGGATTACATCCCCAAGCCAGGCAGCGCGGAAAAGCGACCGTTGGGCATACCAACGGTCACCGACCGCGTCGTGCAAGCCGCCGTGAAGATGGTCATTGGGCCGATCTTCGAGCGCGAGTTCGCCGAGCACAGCTATGGATTTAGACCTGGACGTTGTTGTCACGATGCCCTCCGCCGGGTGGACGAGCTGCTGAAAAGCGGCGCCGTCCATTTGGTGGATGTGGACATCAAAGGCTAGTTGCCAGCGTTTTTTTGAACAGTCAGGCTGGCTGTCTCGCTGCGCTCGGCTCGACAGCATCCCGCACCAGCGCCTCATGGGGTTGGTCGCAGAGCGTATCGCCGACGGGCGGGTGCTCGCGCTGATCGAGAGCTTCCTCAAGCAAGGCATCATGGAGGCGATGGGCGAGATCGAGCCGGGAGAGAGCGAAGAAGGCACGCCGCAAGGCGGCGTCATCAGCCCGCTTTTGGCAAACATCTACCTCAACCCACTCGACCACCTGATGAGCCGGAAAGGACACGCGATGGTGCGGTATGCCGACGACATGGTCATCCTATGACACAGCGCCGAAGCCGCCGAGAAAGCGATGGCAACCCTACGCGAATGGAGCGCCCAAGCCGGACTGGAACTTCACCCACAGAAGACGCGGGTGGTGGACATGGGGCAGCCCCAAGCCCACTTCGACTTCCTAGGGTATCGGTTCTGGCGAGGCAAAACCAGCGGACGCATACGCCGGTTCATCCGACCCAAAAGCATGAAGAAGATGAGGGAAACCATCAAGCCGCTCACGCGGCGCACCAGCGGGCAAAGCATGAGTGCCATTGCGCAAATGCTCAGACCAAGGTTGCTGGGCTTCTACAATTACTTCAAGCACACTTGTGCCAATGCACTGATTGAAGTGGACCGATGGGTACGAGTAAGACTGCGAAGCATCCTGCGCAAGCGTGCAGGGAGGCGAGGGAAGGGCAGAGGGCTCGACCATCACCGCTGGCCCAACAGCTACTTTACCAGCCTCGGGCTCTTCAACCTGGAAGAAGCCCGGAAGCTGGAACTCAAGAGCCTGCGTGACGCAGTAAACTTCTGACTGGAAAGCCGGATGCGGGAAACCCGCCCGTCCGGTTTGGAGGGAGGAGCGGCACGGTCAACGTGCCGTTCCTACCCCTATCA
>JAEUHM010000023.1 GCA_016795485.1 Verrucomicrobiaceae bacterium
CCTGGAAGAAGCCCGGAAGCTGGAACTCAAGAGCCTGCGTGACGCAGTAAACTTCTGACTGGAAAGCCGGATGCGGGAAACCCGCCCGTCCGGTTTGGAGGGAGGAGCGGCACGGTCAACGTGCCGTTCCTACCCCTATCAGTTGGCCACAGGGTGGTTCGTAGCGGTGGGTGTTGTAGCCTGACTCTGTGAGCCAGGAGACGTAGGGTTTGGTTCGGAGTCCAGGGCGGAGGACGGAAGGGGGACAGTCGGCTGAAGCCTAGACTCCAACTTGGAGTGACGTGGATTGAGTTCTCGTTGATTGCGTTTGCTGTGGTGGTTTGATGGGCGGCATCGTGATGCGTCGCTTGTTGCTTATCGTTCTGGCTACTTCGTTGTCCGTAGCGAGGGCTGGCGATGATATTCGTGTAGGCCAGCCGAAGGATTGTTACTTGTACTGTTGGGGTAAGGGCCCAAATGGGACTGCAAGGATTGGGGTGGAGTTTCGATTGTCGCTACTCGACCAAAAAATGCCTTCCGTAGATGATAGGTATTCTGATCCTGCTGATAAATCTCTAAACTGGGTGGAGCGGAAGAAGGCACCTCAGATCAAGGCCCTTGCCGAGGTGGATGGGCGAAGAGCCGTTGAGATCGTTTATCCGGAAGCAGGAGCTTTTGGAAAAACTGTGGGAATGGTCATAGCGGCCATTGAGACAAGCAAAGGTTCGGGATGGTTCTCACCGTTCTTTGTGGCTCAGCCAGAGCTGTTTCGCAGTAAGTTCATCAGTGGAAGGGATGTCGCTTTCGGTTACGTGGCCACTCTCGAGTGGTCTGGGACTGGCTCTATGCGGTGCCACTATCTCTTTGATCTGCGGAAGGCTCATCCATCGATTCTCACCACTCTGAGCGCTGGGCGGATAAAGCTGACCGACTACAAGACAGAAGCGGAATACCAGGAGGCTTTGAAAGTGTTTGATGTCGAGGCTGATTTACTTGCTGGGAAACTCCAGCAGCCGAAAGCTGCTCGCTGATGATCCATAGACCGCATAAGGCTGATCGTCCCGACCGGTGCTGAAACCGTTTTGGCTATAGTGGCGCTGTGTCTCTGAGCCGAACCTTCACTTGCAATTACTGCCGTCACGAAATTAAGGCGTAGGAAGACGGTGAGACGGTGAGACGGTGAGACGGTGAGACGGTGAGACGGTGAGACGGTGAGACGGTGAGACGGTGAGACGGTGAGACGGTGAGACGGTGAGACGGTGGGCTGAGGGGTGGGTGCTGTAGCCTGGCTCTGTGAGCCAGGCGACGTGGGGCTTGGTTCTGAGTCCTAGACCCCCACTAGGGATGACGGGCGTTAGGCTGAGTTGGAGTGGAGCCTTTAGCCCAGGCGGGGTGAGACGGATTCCCGCCGAGATGTGGGCGAGAGTAGCGAGGCGATGTGCTGTAGTGGATGCAAGCGAGCTGAGTTGGTAGACTGCTGGGAGTTAGCGGGCAAGCCGTGTCCCAAGTGTCGGGCGGGCGTTCTCCACGGCGAGGTGAGTGGCATTGCGTGAGGGACGTGAGGGGACTGAGCCAAGTTTTGCCGATCTGTCAGCCTTGCGACTCCTGTCTAACGTTCCTCGTCCCTGAGACGTAGGGCGCCATTCGGGCATTGACAATCAAACGCCAAAAACAGAAACTCCATCCCATGAAGATGTTCCCGGTCATTTTCACCCTCCTCGTCGTGAGCGGTGTCACTTCCGTCCTTCAAGCACAGGAAAAGCACTTTTGGAGCTTAGACCCCACCAAGTTACGCATACCAGACACCCCACTGAGTGGTCACCTACACGGCTGCCCCGACTTCAAACCGGATCTTTCCAGACTCTTCATGGCGAGCGAGTCTCTCACATTCAGCAACTATGGCACCTCTCGCTCAGGTCACAACATCACCATCAGGCACAGAATATTGACCCCAACACCCGAGCTTGAGAACCTCAAATTTACGCAGCCCCCATCCGAAAACGAAACCTCATTTAACGTCCCGCAATCCTCCGTCGACGTCTCCAGCGACACCATCGTTGGCGGTAGAGGCCACTACAGTAGCACCGAGAGCTTCCGCAACAACTTCGCCATGGTCCTTGAGTTTGGCACCATCAAAGATGGCAAGCTCCCAGGCGGCATCTACATCTGCCTCCCCGACCCAGACAAATCCGTCATCGCTGGGCGCTTTGAGCTCATCGCTCCCCAGTTAGACCTCATCAAAGGCACACTCTCCCTCCCGCCAGTGATCAATGAGGCAGCTCTCTACCTGGGCTGGCTCGCATCATACCCACCCGGATCCCCATTCACCGATGGATGCGAAATACCCGTTGGTAAAGGTGGTGCCGTTGGCAGTTATCAGACGATGTCAGGCAGTGCTCAAAACCGCCTGCCCCTATGCCGCATTACCCTCACCCAGCAGCACCGGGACGGAGAGTTCCGCCTACAAGAGTGCAAACCTGGCTGGCATCTCCTCTTTCTCGCCGCCGGCACCTATGAGAGAGCAGAGCGCGATCCGCAGAAACCCGCATTCTTTCCAGCAGGCAACTCCAAAGTCTACGGGCGAGGCGACTTCAACCTAGTGCCCGAGCCAAGGCTCTACGCCGCAACGTGGATAGAGGTAAAAGCCGCCAACTCAAAAAACCATCACCCTATCAAGCTAGATCCCGCAGAACTCGGCATCGTCAAGGTCAGGGTACCAAACGCCAGAGATGGAAGCTACGTATCCTTCCTTCCCTTAAACCATGAAGGTATCTTGCCCCTGCCAGACATCCATGCCGTCAGTCCATTTCTTAGACTCCGCGTCAAAAACAGCATGGCAGATCCGCTCAGCCTACTGGCCGGAAGTTATGAGTTCAGTTGCCTTGGCATCAAGAGAACCGTCCAAGTCACCAAAGGCACCACCACCACCGTCACCCTCGTTCGCGAGTGATCCTGCTATCAGGCTGTGACCTTTCCACAAGCTGAGCCCATCAGCCGGTGATTATGGTGGGATGCTAGGTCGGCTGAAGCCTGGGCTCAAACCACCGCAATCTCCCCCACATTCCTTTCGCATAGAAGGTGCGTTGGGTCTTCTGGCAATCGCTAGGGCGTGCCTTCACCGACCTTCTTTGCGGTGCCGAAGGACTGGATGGTGGCGAGTTTGGACGGAATGTTGATGTCGGTGGGCTCTTGCATGGCCTTGCCCAGTCCGGCTGAGCCAGCACCTCCGAGCGTGGTTTTGCCTGTGAGGCTGAAGCTGCTCAGTGGGACGGTTTCACCATCAAAGAGCATCCCTTTTCTCAAGATGGGATACGGCAGTCGCAAGTATTGAAAGGCATTGGTGCTGCCACGCTTGGAGTGGCCCCGGTAGAGGACTAAATCGGTGCCTTTAGGTGCTCCGGTGAGGGTGACAAGGATGAGGTATTGGCCATAGAAGGGATCTACCTCCACCTTCTGAATGACACCGATCTTGGCTGGCTGACAACCAGGTGCGGGATCTCCCTCACGCAACAGAACCAAGCGCTGATGATCGAGGTCGCCCAGAGTTTGCAGCAGAATGACGGCGCGGTCGTTGTCGGGCGTGACTTTTGTGCCTTTAAAGGAAACGAGGGCGATGCACTGCTGGTAGGCAGCCCAGAACTCCTCAATGCGGTCGACATTGCCTAACTGGCCAATGATGAACTCGCCTTGGCCGAGCATCCAGCGGTCTACGGTGTTGCCTGTGACACGCCAGAGGCCGGTTTTGATGCTGCCGGTAGGCACATACTTGTATGTGGCCTTGAAGACGCCCATCTCACTGTCGTCAATAGAGAGTCCCAAGAAGCTGGAGTAGATGTCGTCAGGGAAGATATTGCCGATGGCATTGATGACGGGGTCTCCCTTGCGCTTGATGAGTTCGGTTTCGGCTGTCTCAGGGTTGGGTGCTGGTTTGTCGACGATGTGGTTGCGCTTAAAGATGGCTTGATTGGTGGTGGTAGGTGCCCCCTGAAGTGAAGCCTGGAAGAAGATGTGGTTGTCAAAGTAGGCAAAGTGGTTGGCAAACTCACCGAGTGTCACTCCATTGGCCGGGTCACCTTCCCGGAAGAGATAGTGTTGCTCGGCGGTAAAGTCTCTCCACATCAGGGCGCTGTCTGAGGAACTGCTCACGGAGCCGGGGGCAGTCTTCAGCTTGGTAAGAAACGCGATGCGGTCATCGATGCGGGCTTGGCTGAGTTGCCCGAACGACGAGGGGACTAAGTTGGTGAGGAACATCGGCTGCCCAAGGCGCACCATGGGGGTAACGGTGCTGCCGTTGTCCCAGAACAGGGCGCGATTGGTGCCGGTGGTGGCTCCAGTGCCAGTGAGTGTGGTTTGGAAGAAGCAGTTGGCGTTGTCATTGGCTACGAGATTGTCCACCGTGGTGCTCACCTTGGATGTGCCAACGGGATCACGACTACGGACGGACAGATCTAGGTTCACCATGAGTTCATTCCACACGCCTCGGTCTGTGCTGTTGCCTGAATCAGGGCCGTTGAGCCGTGCGATGATGGCTGTCTCACCATCGTTGTTGATGATGGCCTCCGAGAGCCCGGAAAACTTAGCACTCGCTGTCCCAGGGGCGATGTCGCCCGTGGCGGCCACGGGTAGCAAGGGATTGGGCCTGCTGATCTGTTGGTAGACGTAAGCCATGCCGGTGTTGGTGTTGACGTCATCTGCAAAGGGGTCCGTCACCACCAAGCTGTTGCCATTCATGCTCATGTGGTAGCCAGTGCCGAGGGAGAAGGGGAACGGAGTGGTGAACGTGCTGTACGGCGAGCTGATGGGCGAGCTTAGATTGAAGAAATGGATGATGGTATTGCCCGGCTCCGTGGCAGCCACGATGCCGTTGTCCGCTGCAATGCTGCTGCCGATGAGTTTGCCTGTATTGCTCTGCAAGATGCGCGTGGTGCCAGATCGGATGTCTCGCACGTAGACTTTGTTGATGCCGTCGGTGCCCAGAATGGCTAGCCCACGATGAAGAATGACCTGATGGCCGACACGCTCGCCCATATTTCCGACGTCGTATTCTTCGATGAGGGTCAACCCGCTGCCATCGAGATGAAAGAGAAACGCGGTGCCCTTGCCATCCTTGTCCGGTGCGCCCACGAGGATGAGTTTTCCTTCAATGGAGAGAGAGGCGCCAAAGTTTGTCCCATTCAGCAACGAGACCTGGCCATGCTCACCTCGGTAGGCGTAACTGCGCTGCTCGTAGAGCCACACGTTCCCAAACCCAACCGTGGAACTGACAGCGATGAGGCCGTTGCCAATGGCGATGGCAGCACCGAAGCCGTCTCCGTTGCTGCCATTGGAGGGCTGGAGTTTCTTGAGCATAGCCCCAGTGGTCAAATTGAAGACATAGACCGCGCCTTTCACAGGATTGCCCACATTGGCAGCACCCACATAAGCGAGGTCGCCACTCAGAGCCACCGCCGCGCCGAACTTCATGCCGGAGTTGGGCGTAGGTGGCTCAAGCCTGCGGGAGAACGCACCCGTTGCCGTTTTGAACACTTGCACAGCACCAGCACCGGGCAGCCCCACGACCGTGGCGTCTGGTGCGCCCACGATGGTCCACGTTGGATTGATAGCGGATGCATTTTTGCTAAAGCCCATCTGGTAGTTCGTAGGAGTGACACCCGTGGGCCACTTGGGCGTCAGCTTGGTAGAAGTAACAGCGGCGGACGCACTGACAGCAGCCAAAATCAAAAAGGCGAGGAACGATTTCATACGATTCTAGATTATAACTCGCATTTTCTTCGCCAGAGTTTCAAAGATTCTCAACCGTCCATTTCGGGTGGTAGCCCAATGCATTCCTATCCCAGTGGTTGCCGCATGGGTGCAGGTCCGCAGGGGCTGTTGGAGGAGCGAGGTGGAAGAGGTTGGTCGGCGCGTTGGTCTGACTGGATGCAGTTGACGGCTCTCTCAAGGCTGCTGTTTTCATTGGCCGTTTTCTTCAACTGCGGCTACATCGGCGAGATGTGCCTGCCTTTCGTATGCTTTCAGACGCGCTTGGGTGTTTACCCCGTAATCATGAGCCGCCCAGCGGTTCACTCTTCTGAGTTTCGGGGCCAACTTGATTGAGTTCATCGCCGATGCCCGCAGCATTTACTCATTATTGGCAGCGTGAGAAGCTCATGCCGGGCGATGAGCCTCGGTATTGCTCACAGGCGTTCAGCACGCAGTTTGTCGAGAGGGGCGTCTCCGCTGGGGATCGCGTGTTCTTTGTCTCTTATTATGGCAAGCGTCCCTATCTGGTGGGCGCTATCACGGCGGTAACTAATCCGGTAGTGTTGGAGAATGGTGCCGAGAGAGTGGATGCCGTCCCGGGCTCGGGCTCGATCATTGACTTTGACCGTGCTATTCCGTTAGAGGTCGCACGAGCCATCATCCGCTTGCCGAGTGGGGAGGGCTTGAAGTTTGCCGCAGAAGATGTGCTGGACTCTCAAACCTTGCGCGGAGTGCAGCGGATCTCCGCAGCATCTGCCGAGCTCTTGGACGGCCTACTGGGCGTCACAGGTGGAGACTACACCGATGACGAGCTAGTCTATGAGGTGGAGATGGTGGAAGACGGTCTCTATCCCGACGAAGTGGCCGTGAGTCAGGGTTACACGGAAGGTGCGGTCGCCCAGGTGGTTGTTAACCGCTATGAGCGAGACCCTGATGCGCGCCGAGCCTGTCTTGAGCACTATGGCTTCTCCTGCGTGGTGTGTGAGATTGATCTCAGCGCTTTCTACGGTGAGTTGGGTGCTGGATTCATCCACGTTCATCACGTGACACCGATCAGCGAGCTAGGCCAAGACTATGCCATCGACCCCGTGAAGGACTTGGTGCCCGTATGCCCAAACTGCCACGCCATGTTACATCGCAAAAGCCCACCAATGTCTGTCGAAGAGCTTCGTGAGATCTACGAAGCACATACCTCAGCGCTACTGGAGGAGTGAGACTTGGCGACCAGACGAATCAAGACCGAAGGTGGTTAGCCGATGTGTCATTCTCTGTCTCCATCGTCTCTTTGTGGTCAAAAAAGTTGAGTTCAACGGATGGGAAACCATTTGAGACCGCTTCAACCCATTCTGTGATTCAAGAGCAGATGAGGGTTTTGGAGTTGACCGATCTACTGCTGCTCCGATAGAACAGCTTCATGTTGCCGCCGAGTCCGTTCGTTTCTGATAGAGCTGTCGTCACAAGATCCACGGACAAATGGGCTGAGCGGCCAAATCGAAGAATCGTTAGCCTGTTTTTCACACCATGAAATGTTTCTCCCATTCAACTGTTGATGCGGTTGGCATCTGCAAGTCATGCGGCCGTGGTCTTTGTCGCGAGTGTGTTGCCGAGGTTGGATTGGGTTGTAGCTGCCGCGGGCGCTGTGAGGCAGATGTTGCGACACTGAATGATCTCGTGGAGCGAGGCAGGACCGCCTATCAGAAGACCAGCGCCACTTTTTTTCGCTCTGGCATTTTTGTGACGATGCTCGGAACGATCTTTGGCCTGGTCGGGTGGATCGGCATCAGGGGAGGCTCGCGTGCACCCTGGAGTTACTTCTTGCTCCTCATCGGCCTCATCTTTGCGTGCTGGGGTATATCCCACTTTGTGTCGGCCAGGAAGATGAGCCAAAAGTGAGTCTCGGGCCTTCGTGGACACGGAAGAGCAATCGAGAAGCGGGATTCCTTACTCAAGTTCGAGGAAAAGTAGAGGTGATGGGTCGAGCGATCTTGGTGACTAAAGACAGCGTGTCGTCCCAGAAAACCCTCGGCTACCTCACGGCTTCTGGTGTGAGGGAATGATTTCGTAAGCAGTTCCTGCGAACTCCTTCACGAAAACCGTCAGTGGCATGTCGAAGATGCCGTCTTTGATCGGGTAGCCGTTCTTCGGGCCCGGTTCGCCCTTCACCTCGCGGGTGTCGCCATGCGGATTCCAGATGCGGATCATGTCGGTGGCGGAATCGTAACTCAAAATGGCATACGCGTGGTTTGGCGTGAGGCCGGGGATGGTCGTTTTGAGCGTGCCGCAGGTCATGAGGCGATTTTCCTTCGTCGCTGCGGTCAGTGCGGCGCGGAGTTCGGCCATGTGCTTGTCGTAGTCGGCCTGCGGGAGGTCTTTTTTCTTCGCAAAGCTGCACGACACGCGAAACATCTCGCGCCCGGTGATGAAGGCGAGCTGCGTGCCAGCGCTGCCGCCGCGATTCAGCGCGTCGAGTCCGGTGGCATCGCGTTTGTCAGCGGGCTTCTTTGCGTTGTGCGCCACACCGGCGGCTTTTTCATAAATGTTCACCCACAGGCTGCCGTCCTCGTTTTGCGAGGTGAGCGCGATCTCCGCATCGGTGGGCGCGGCCACTTTCACCTCCTGCTGGCCGAGTTTGACGAGATACTCACCACCTTCGAGCGGACGGATCATCTGCTCGCGGATGTAGTCCGGCCGCTCATGCGCCAGCGCGGCGAGCGGTGCGAGCGAGAAGCAGTTGCCCATGCGGCCTTGGCGGATGGTTTCGATGCGCGGCCCCTCGGGTGAAAACAGCTCACGTTTCGTGCTGTTGATGCGTTTGAGGCTGCCACCAAACATCGCCGGAAAGTCCGGCATGCCGGTTTCGACCGGATCAGCCTTCGCGAGCTGCTGAAGATGCTCCAGCGTGAAAGTGGGGAGCGTGACCTTTTTCAAACGCGAGGCCCGTTTCAGCGCCGCGATGGCTGCGGCAGCCTCGCCGCGCACTTGGGGGCTTTCGACGAGCTTGTTGATCTCATTCATCGACAAAACACCATCGTGATCCGCATCCCACGCAGCGAAGTTTTTCTCCAAAACAGCCAAAAAGTGTTCCTGATCGTTCGCGGCCGCCTTTTCCTCGTCACGGGCAACGAGAGGTGAAAATGCGATGACTAGGAATGTGGCGATTCGTTTCATTTTTGATCCTCTGGTATGATGCGCAGCACATGGCTGGCCTGGGTGAAATACCACACGCTACGTTTGAAGGCGCGAAGCTGCACGCCATCCGGGATCGTCACGCCGTTGGAATCCTTCGCGCCCGTTCCGGTGCTGTCGATGATGGGCGGCGTGCCATCGGGCGAATCGCCAATGCTGCCGACCCAAAGCACGACATGCGACACGTTGCCCTTGTTGCTCTTCACGAAGAGCAAATCGCCGGTTTGCAGCTCCTTCGGGAAGTCCTCGTAGCTTTTCGGCAGCTCGATGCGCTTCACCGGCACGCTGCGGCCCGCGCCGGGACCTGCGGCCTCGGTCATCTCCGATTGCTGGCTGATGCCGGTGGAGGGCAAAATGCCAAGCGCGAGGTTATAGACGAAACCGGTGAAGTTGCTGCAATCCACGCCCTTGCCCACCGGTGTCTTTTGATCCGGATCACGCGGCCAGTCAGCCGGCGGTTCCCAGTCGGGCACATGATGATGCTGATAGCTGTAGCCGATGTAGCGCATCGCCGTGGCGATTACGCGCTCGCGGGACCACTGTGGCGTTTTCTTCGCAAGACCTGCCGGAGGGCTCAGATGCTTGATCGAAGGCCCCCAGTAGCCCCAGCGACGTTGGTTCGCCGGCTCATGCCACTGGCTGTGAGGCACCGTGGCGTAGTCTTTCCAATCCGAACGCGGTCCTTTGAGCAGATCGCCGATCAACTCCTCCTCCGGGAAGGAAAACTTCACGCGGTAGGGCGATTTGTAACCGTCCTGCGCCAGCAGTGAGCCGACGAACGCGAAAAGGAAAACAGTGAGGCGAATGATCATGGCAGAGTGCTCTCCTTCTTGTCACCAGCCGCCCAAAAGATGCCACGAGGAATCATGAACTCGAGCCCCGGCGTGTTCTCCGGATGCGGGCTGGACACAAACACGCGGCCTTTGCCAAACGGCGCGATGGCATGCGCGGGCGCGTTGATTTGCACACCTTCCGGCGAGCCATACTTCGCGGTTTCCGTTTTGAAGACCGACAGCGTCGTGTAGGCCGGGATGTCGGTGCGAGTCCACGGTTTGAGGATCGGACCGTTGTTGTAGCGCACCTTGAAGAGGCCGTTCACCTCGCCGAGCACCGGTATGGCCTCGCCCGTGCATTCGAGTTCGAGCATCGCCTGCCCGCGACGCCACTTCGACGACACCGTGCCCGCGTTCAGGATGCCGAGACCCCAGGAAAAGTTCGAGCAGGCCAGGTAGGCCCCCGCGCAGATGCCCACATAGCCGCCGCCGTTGCCGACGAACTCGCGCACACTCTTCAAACCGGCCTCACCGAGTCCTTTCGACTGGCCGGAGCCGCTGCCGCCGGGGAAAACGACCACATCACACGTCGCATTCGTGAGCGAGGCAAAGGCCTCCGGCTTCGCCACCGTCACGCTGACCTGCAGGAAGGGCTTCAGCACATTCACCACATTGTCCACGCCGCTCTGCGGGGCGCCGGGTCCGCTGTAAACGAGCACCTTCAGCGGCCGTGGCGGCTCTGCACGAGCGATGATGGTCTTGCCGCCATTCGCATCCGGCGGGATGACAAACTTCGGAGCTGGCTCCGACTTCTTGGTTTCCTGGGCAAAGGCCAGCGAGCAGGCAAGGAGGCAAAAGATAGCGGTGGTGAGCAGTTTCATGCGTTGCCTGAATACGTCGCCACCCGCCCGCGTCACGTCACCAAAATAGGCGAGGAAGCCGGGGAAAATGAGAAATGACGAATGGAGAATGACGAATGAGTATCCAGCCACGAATGCCGAACTTCTTTTCCAAGCCCTGCTGCCCCCTCGCCGCGTTGCTTGCGTCATTCGTCATCCTGCATTCGTCATTTGCAGTCGCGGAGTCGCGCTGGGCGGAAAATCTCGCTTTCTGGTCCTGGGGCGATTTGCGGACGCTCGACACGCAGATCCACGATCATGAGCAGCGGCTCTCACGGCTCGCGGAGCCTTTGATGATCAATTCAAACCTCCGCATCGGCCTCAAGACGGGCTACACGACGGAAGAGGACGTGCGCTGGTTCGAGCTGACGCTCAAACAACCTACCACCGCCGACCGCATCGCGCTCATCCCGCCGCTGGCGAAGGCCGCGAACGCCGTTGTGGCCGGCTACGGCTTCCCGGTGCGCTTCAAGCTGGAGGTCTTCGATGAGCAGGACCAGCCGCGCATCGTGCTCGATCAAACCGCGGCCGATTTTCCGAATCCGGGCTGCTCGCCCATCATCGCCACCTTTGAGCCGCAGAAGGTCAAACGCGCCCGTTTCACCGCCACCGAGCCGTGGAGCGTCGATGGCCCGGAAATCCTCGCGATGGCGGAGATGCTCTTGCTCTCCGGCGACAGCAATCTGGCTCTCGAAGCCACCGTGAGCAGTTCAAGCTCCCGCAACGCGCCACGCGCTTGGACGCGGCTGAATTTGACCGACATGATCACGCCGCTCGGTCTCCCGGTGGAGCCGCAAGGCACGGGCACGAACGGCTTTCACAGTGCCGTGTCAGAAAAGGCGGATGAGGAGAAAACACTCACGCTCACGCTGCCGGACATCGTGCCGCTTGATGAGATCCGCCTCGTGCCCGTGCGGCGCAAAGACGTGCCCTTGTGGTTCGATTACGGCTTTCCTGTCACCTACAAGATCGAGGCGGCCACGAAGGATGATTTTAGCGACGCGGTGCTGGTCCATGAGGTCACGGATCGCTTCGCTCCCACGCCGGGGACGAACTTGGTGTGCATCCTAGCGCACGGAGTGCGTGCGAAGCACCTCCGCATCACGACCCAACATCTTTGGTATCGCAAAAGCGACCATGTCTTCGCCCTGGCCGAGTTTCAGGCCTTCAGTGGCGGGCGAAACGTCGCGTTGAACGGCAAGTTCAGCGCAAGCGATGTGCTGACAGGCGCGGAAGCCAGCCAGTGGAGCCTTGCCGCCTTGAACGATGGCCTCACTGAAGGTGGTAAACTCATCCCGCTGGCCGAGTGGTTCAATCAACTCGACACGCGTCGGAAGCTCGAAGCACAGCGCGATGAGCTCGTCACGCGTCGCACGGCCTTGATCGAGCGTTCAAAGCATCAGCTCGTCATCGGCAGCGTCGGCGGCACGGGTTTCATCACCGTGCTGTCGGTGTTCTTGCTCTGGCGTCAGCAGCGCCAGCGCCGTCGCGATGCCCAGCGGCTGCATGACAAGCTCGCCCGCGATTTGCACGACGAAATCGGCTCCAACCTCGGCAGCATCACGCTCATCTGCTCCATCGCCAACCAGCCGGATGCCACGCTCGATTCGCTCAAGACCGACATCACCGAAATCGAGCGCGTGGCCGCCGAAACGGCCGATTCAATGCGTGACATGGTCGATCTCATCAGCACCCGCCGCAGCGAGGCGGAGGCCGACTGGCTTGATGTGCTCCACCGCCTCACCGAGCGCCTTTTGCGAGGCGTGACGCTCGATTGCGCTCTTCCAGCAGCACCTTTGGCCCTCGAGCCCGACATCGAGACGCGGCGCGAGCTGTATCTCCTGTGCAAAGAGGTGCTCCACAACATCGCCAAGCACGCCCAGGCCACACAGGTCCGCTTTCACCTCACCCCCACCGCCACCGGCCTGCGCATCGAGATTCGCGACAACGGCATCGGCTTCGATCTCAAAGCCCCATCCTCCGGCCACGGCCTCAGCAACCTCCGCGAACGCGCCACGATGATGCGAGCCACGCTGAATATCGAATCGCAACCCGGCACTACGATCACACTCGATGTGCCCAGCAGCCCACGCTGGCGCAAACCTGTCACTTGAAACATGAAACCTGAAACTTTGGTCCAAGCTTGGATCGTCGAAGACCACGACACCTTCCGCCGTTCGTTGCAGCGTCTGTGCACAACTGATCGAGGCCTCGCCACCGCGCCTGCCTTTGCGAATGCGGAAACGATGCTCGCAGCGCTCAAAACCGCTCCAGAGTCGCAAAAGCCGGATGTGCTGCTGCTCGATGTCGGCCTGCCAGGTCGCAGCGGTCTCGAAATCATCGCGGACGTTCACAAACACGCTCCGCAGTGCCGAATCGTCATCCTCACCGTCTTTGAAGACGAGGACAAGATCAGCCGCGCCATCAGCGCCGGAGCCAGCGGCTACCTTTTGAAGACCTCGCGAGCCGAAACGGTCGTCGAAGCCATCATCGAGGCCGCGCAAGGCGGCTCACCCATGTCACCGAAGGTCGCGGCGAGTGTCGTGAAGATGCTCGCCAAGCTCACCAAGCCTGCTGCCGAACCCGTTTCGCTTTCGCCTCGCGAGCACGATTTAGTGAAACTCCTCGTCGAAGGCCTCACCGCCAAAGAGATCGCGGATCGCATGCAGGTGAGCATTCACACCACGAGCACGCACACGCGCAATCTCTTCACCAAGCTCAATGTCCACAGCCGCGCTGCAGCGGTGGCTCGTGCGTTGAAGGACCGGTTGGTGTGAACCCACAGGTAGATGTGAGTGAGGCTTGATTCGAGCTTCAACGGTGAGCGGGAGGGAAGAGCAGTCGAGACGACTGCACCACAATCTGGAATCTTGCTCAGACTTCTCTTGCTAGGGTGATCTCGGTGATCTCGGGTGGGCAGGCGAATCTTACGGGGTGACTTACGCAGCCGATGCCGCGGTTGACGTAGAGTTTTACTTTGCCGAGGTCGTAGTGACCGCAGACGTATTTCTTTGCCCACGAGACGTGCACGATCTCGCCCCACAAGGGTGCTCGGACTTGGCCGCCGTGGGAGTGGCCGGAGAGTTGGATGAGATGGCGGTCGGCCTTGATGACTTCATCCGCGTAGTCTGGCTCGTGAGCGAGGAGGATGGTGGGGATATCGTTAGCCTTTGGCAGGGCGCGGGTGAGATCGGGCTTGCCGGCCCAAGCGGAGTCGACTCCTCCGATCCACAGTGGTGCGCCATTGATAAGTAGGGGGTGGCCATCGTTGACAAGCATCTGCACACCTCCACGCTTGAGCTCTAGCAATACCTTTAGCGGTTGGTGCCAGCAGTCGTGATTGCCCATGACGCCGTAGGTTCCGTAGCGGCTCTTGAGAGCGCTGAGGATGTCTGCCAGTTCACCGGCGTCTTTTGCGTCTCTCGTGATGAAGTCACCAGTGATGGCGATGATGTCTGGCTCCAGAGCATTGACCTCTTGCACGGTCTTGGCGATGAACTCGGGAGGGGTGTAGGGCCGGAGGTGCAGGTCACTGATTTGAATGATCCGCAGACCTGCGAGTTCATCCTCTAGGTGGGGCAGGGAAAGGGTGATCTTCTCCGTGGTGAGGACGTGACGCTCAAGTGACCGACCGTAGATGTAAGCGGTGAGGGGTGCTGCTAGAGCGGTGGTGAAGAGGTCTCGCCTTGTCATGCTGACTTGTGCCGAGCGGTGAGCTTGAGCACGAGGAAGTATAGGGCGCAGAGGCCTGCTATCCCGCCGATGAGCCAGAGAGACTCGCCTTTAATGGCCTTGATGAGGCCTTCTGGGTCGTTCATGAGGCCAGGGTTGCGTTCGGCAACGCCTTTGCCATACCAAGCGAGGACCGAACACCAGACGAAGCTGCCCACGACGGTCATGAGGCTGAAGATGCCAAATCTCATGCGCACGATACCAGCGGGAATGGAGATGAGATGCCTAACGACTGGTAGCAGACGTGCAAAGAAGATGCCGCCAGCCTCGTAGCGCTCCAGGAAGCGCTCGGCGCGCTCCACTTTCTCTGGCGGGCAGAAGAAGAGCTTCCCATAACGCATGACGAGTGGCCTGCCGAACCAACGGGCGACAGCATAGGTGATGGCGGAGCCGAGCCAGGAGCCGAAGGTGCCTGCCGCAATGACTCCTGAGAAGGTCATCTTGCCCTGTGCTGCCAGGATGGCGGCGGGTGGCATGACGACTTCACTGGGCACCGGGAAGATGGAGCTTTCCATGGCCATGAGGATGACGACGGCAGTGTAGCCGCCGCTCTCTACCCAGTGGAACCAGGTCTCAATCCATCCGTGCAGCATCTCGTGTATCATTGATCAATCAAAAGTCAGGGTGTCTCAGCCAGCCAGCGGTTTAGGGCCTGCTGAAAGGCGGCGTGCTCTTTCGGGTGGTACTGCCTGGAGTGCAAGCCCCAGCTCCTACCTGCGGCGATATTTGCAGGCAGGTCGTCGATGTAGAAAGCGCGGCTGGTGTCTACCGTGTAGTCTGCCACGAGTTGGCGGAAGATTTCATCTCCGGGCTTCATCGAGCGGGCCGAGTGGGAGTAGATTCCGCCCTCGAAGTGCCGGAAGATTTGCGGATACTTCTCAAACAACCAACGACGGTGCGGTTCATTGGTATTGGAGAGCAGCAGGAGACGTGGCGAGTCTGGCAGGGTACGTAAATGCTCCAGGGTTTGCAGCATGGGCTCGTTGACTTCAAAAATGTCACACCAAGCGGTCTCAAACTCCTCTCGTGTGCCTGTGAATGCACATAGCTGAATGGCCTGAGCGAAGAAGGTGTCCTCATCTATCTCACCGCCTTCCAGTGCTTGTTTGATGTCGTCAATGCGGTCCAGAAACTCCTGGGGTGTGCAGTTGGATTGGTTGACGATGGAGCTTGAGGCTCTGCTGAAGTCAAAGGTGACGAGGACATTCCCGATGTCGTACACGAGGGTCTTCCGCGTAGTGGGCTGTGGCTGCCGTTCGGGTGTGATGCCGAGGGAGTGCAGTTTTTGATTCAAGTCTTCCACTGGCAGCCCAACGACGTTTGAGCGTGAGCCGTTGACATCGGCGATGATGAGATCGCCGCGCTCTTGCACAGCATAGGAGCCTGCTTTGTCCATGACGTGGACTTTGGCGAGATACTCCTCAATGATCTCGGAGTTGAGTGTCTTGAAGGTGACCTCCGTGATGGTGGCAAAGGTGGTCTCTGAAGCTGAGGAGACGATGGCGACTCCTGTGCAGACCCGGTGAGTGCGCCCCGAGAGGAGGCGGAGCATCTGACGTGCTTCATCAAGGGAGGCTGGCTTGCCGAGCGGTTTGTCGTCCAAGTAGACGAGGGTATCTGCTCCAATGACGAGGCACTCTGGCCGCTGGGCATGTGCCGCACGTGCCTTCAGCAGGGCATTGGTTATGGTTTGCTCCTCACAACCGAGCGTGAGATCATGAATCTCCTCCACGTCTGGGCTGAAGACGCAGAAAGTGTAGCCTGCTTCAGCGAGCAGAGCCTTGCGGCGCGGGGAGGCGCTAGCGAGCAACAGATCTGGCATCAGAGTCTCTCTAACCGCGCCACGGCGTCTTCTCGGACGAGGGCATCTTTGCCAGACGGGCAGCGATACTTGTAGTATCCCGTCTTCTCATGATACTCGGGCATGCATGAGGAGGCTAGCTCGCTGCCATCCTTCATACGGATGCGCCATGTCCGCGTGCTGGAGCAGCCCGCGCAAACCATCGCCAACGTCAGAGTGACTATCAGGGAACGCATGATGTGGAAGATGAACGTAACTGGAAGGAAAACCATTCGCAGAAAGCTGACGAAAGTGTTACTGGGCGCGCAAAAAGATGTCCGCCGTTACCTTTTTCAAGGAGTTTACGCGCAACTGGCAGCACACGGGAGCAGTCTTCCCGTCTTCTCCGGCACTTGCGCGGGCGATAGTGGCTGCCGCAGAGGTGGCCAAGGCGAAACATGTACTGGAGTTGGGACCAGGCACGGGACCATTCACTGATTTGATCTCCAAGTCGCTGGCACCGGATTCGCGCTACCTGGGAGTGGAGCTCAATCCGGCGTTTGTTGCTGCATTGAGGAAGCGTTTCCCGCATCTCGATTTTGCTGAGGCTGCGGCTCAGGAGTATGACTTCACGGGCTGGCTGCCAGAGGACACGGGATTTGACTCGGTGGTGAGTGGCCTACCCTGGACGGCGTTTCCCACGGGTTTGCAGCGTGCGATCCTGGGGCATGTGCTGCCAAGGCTGGCTCCGGGAGGGAAGTTTGCCACGTTTGCTTACACAGGGCTGCACTTACTGCCCGGAGGCAGAAGTTTCCGGCGGTTGTTGGCAGAGCAGGAGTGTCGCCTGACGATGACGTCTACGGTGTGGGCCAATGTGCCCCCGGCGTTCATTTACGTGCTGACGCGCCACAAATGATGTGGCGCGGCTTCTGCTAGTTGAACTCTGGCTGTTCTGGCATCCCTGCCAGCAGTTCGTATTTAGGCCCCATCTCGGTAAGGATGTCCGCCCAGAGCTTTTCTGGCTCTGATTGATCCAACATGCCTTTGTCTGGCTGGGCGACGATCCAGGATTTGGCCTCAAGCTCGCGCTCAAGCTGCCCTTTGGACCAACCGGCGTAACCGACAAAGCAAAGCACCTGATGCCCGATCTCGACCTCTTGCATGGTATCATCCACGGAGAGGTGCGTTCTGCAGGTCATGGACTTGCGTTTTCTGCTCCAGTACATTGAAGCAAAGGACAGCTTGTCGACGCCTACGGGGCCGCCCATGTAGACGGGGACGTCCTTCACCGGCCCAAGTTTCTTTTTCGGCAAAAAGTCGGCCACAGTGTAGTTGAGAGGTCGGTTGAGGATGTAGCCAAATGCGCCTGTCTTTCTGGAGTGCGAGGCTAAGTAGAGGACCGAGCGGGAGAAATTGGGGTCCCGCATCAAGGGTGCCGCCAGCAGAAGATTGCCGTTCAGCGAGTGGGTGTAGCCTGAGTGAGCCATGACGTAAGAAACTAATGCGAAATGTGGGCGATGGCTACGGAAACAATCCGCGCGTCTGTTTGCCTTCAAACACCCTCTGCACGCCCAGACTGAGCGCGGCAGTGCGCATGTCGACATTGCGTTTCTTGCTGAAGGTCACGGTCTGATTGAATGCTTTCTCCAGGATGCGGTAGAGCTTGTTCATGATCTCTCCCTCGTCCCAGAAGAAGCTCTGCAGATCCTGCACCCACTCAAAGTAGGAGACGACCACACCGCCTGAGTTGCAAAGAATGTCTGGGATAACGAAAACCTCAGGTCGCTGTGCCAGAATGGCGTCTGCCTCAGGCGTGGTAGGGCCGTTGGCACCCTCGGCGAGGATACGGCACTGGATCTTGCCTGCGTTCTTGGCTGTGATTTGACGCTCCAATGCCGCAGGCACCAAGACATCGCACGGGATGAGCAGAAGCTCTTCATTGGAGACGGGATCGCCACCAGCAAAGCCGGCTACGGTCTTGTGCTTGGCCACATGCTCGTCCAGCGCTTGCAAGTCTAGGCCCTTGGAGTTCTGCACGCCGCCGCCGGCATCACTTACGGCGATGACCTTCACTCCCTGCCGAGCCAGAGACTGTGCTGCCACGGAACCGACGTTGCCATAACCCTGCACCACGGCAGTGCAGTCAGAGGCATTGATTTTGAGCACGTCCATGGCGCGGCTCACGAGATAAGCCACTCCACGTCCGGTGGCCTCTCTTCGTCCGAGCGAGCCACCCAACAACACCGGCTTACCTGTGACCACTCCTGGCACGGCATGGCCCTGATGAATGGAGTAAGCGTCCATGATCCATGCCATAACTTGTTCATTGGTCCCCACATCCGGAGCAGGGATGTCCACCTGTGGGCCAATGATGGGTATCAACTCCTGGGTGTAACGGCGCGTCAGGCGCTCCAGTTCAGTGAGACTCAGTTCATGAGGCGCACAAGCGATGCCGCCCTTGGCTCCGCCATACGGAAGTCCCGTCAGGGCACACTTCCAAGACATCCACATGGCCAGGGCTGCTACTTCGCCCAAAGTGACCTCTGGGTGGTAGCGGATGCCGCCCTTAGTAGGTCCAAGCGTGAGGTGATGCTGCACTCGGTAGCCCATGTAGACAGACGTGCTGCCATCATCGCGCTTGATGGGCACTGCCACCGAGAAGGCTCGCTTTGGCATCTTTAGCCGATCGCGCATGGCGTCTGGAAGCTCCAAAAAGTCGGCTACCTTGTCGAACTGCTGACACGCCATGTCAAAGATGGGAGAGTCGTACGGATGCGGGGCAAGCTTTGCGCTCATGCGGTGTAATACGTGCAGAACCTGAAGTGGGTCAACATCATGCACAAACCTCGCCGCCATATTCGTAGTGAGCGCATGAAAGTGCTGATGACTGCCTTTGGCCTGCTGAGTGTGGCTGCGTGTGCCGCAGATGCCGTATTGCCTGGATCGCAACCACTCACGCCTTCCGCAGACTTCTCTGGCGACATGGTGAAGGCCGTGGATGCGTATTTGTTGAGACAAATAGACCAAGCGGCATCGGCTAGGCCTTTTCGGCAGCGCACTCCGCAACAAAACCGCGAGATCTTAGCCCGGATGCTCGGTGTCGTTGATGCCCGCACCGCTCCCGTGCGCATGGACACCCTAGCGGACGGCAAACACGTGCGCTGGACGGTGTTCGAGACTCTTCAAGGTGAAGGAGTGCATCTGAAGTCAGCCGACAACTCTGCATCCAGGCTCATTTACGTGCCGGATGCTGATGAAACTCCCGAGCAGGCTGCCGCAGGGGCCGCTTCACTGCCGAATCAGTGTGAGATCGTGATTCCCGCGCTGATCAATCGCCAATCCGACTTCTCCACAGCACTCGAACGCAAGACCGGTGTGTCGCACCGAGATTGGATTTATCGGCAGTCATTCGTGCAAGGCCGGCATCCGTTGGGCATTGAGGTGCAGAAGGTGCTCGCCTTGGTGGATCTGCTTCATGGTCAGGACAAAACCAAGCCGTTGGTGATCGCTGGACGCGGAGAAGGTGGCCTCGTGGCCATGTTTGCAGCCGCACTCGATGAACGCATCACCTCCGTGCATCTCCAGGGCTGCTTTGCACCCATGGAGCGACTGTGGGAGGCACCGCTGGAGCGCAACATCCAAGGCTTCCTCAAAGACTTCGGTGCGGCAGAGATCGCTGCATTGATTTCGCCGCGCAAAGTAGTGGTGTCAGACACCCATTGGCCGCAGGTCGTCTCTGGAGGAGAAAAATCCATCGCCGCTCCAGGGAAGCTGAGCACGCCCGATGTGGCTGAGATTGACCGAGAGCTTGCCCGAGCAAAGGAACTCGGTGCGATGATCGATAAAGGCGAACTCTTGAGCCTCTTCCCTGCAAACAGTGATCGCATGGAACCCGTGATGGTCGAGACGGATGCCTCCAGACAACAGCGCCTCGTCCGTGAAACATCCACCTGGTGCCAACGACAGCTCTTTGCCGGCGAGACAGAACGCCACACCAACTTTTGGGCCAAACGCCCGCAGACCTTGAGCGACTACGAACAGTGGAGTGCAAGTCAACGCGATGTCTTTTGGAAAGAAGTCATCGGCGATCTGCCTTGGCCGAATGTTCCTGCCAATCCTCGATCAAGACTTGTCAAAGAGACCGACAAAGTCGCCATTTACGAAGTCGTGCTCGATGTCTGGGATGGTGTCTTCGCCTGGGGTTGGTTGGCGTTGCCCAAGAATCTCAAACAAGGCGAAAAGCGTCCCGTTGTTGTCTGTCAGCACGGATTGGAAGGCATCCCAGAAGATTGCTTGAACGACGATCCCGAGTCCAAGGCCTTCAAGCCCTACAAAGCATTCGCCATGAAGCTCGCCGAGCGTGGCTACATCACCTTTTCTCCACACAACCTCTACCGTGGCATGCACACCTTCCGCGGACTTCAGCGGAAGCTCAATCTGTTGGGTAAAAGTCTATTCAGCGTCATCATCCCGCAGCACCGCTGCATCCTCGACTGGCTAAAGAGCCAACCGTGGGTAGATGCGGACCGCATCGCCTTCTACGGACTCAGCTACGGAGGCAAGTCTGCCATGCGCATCCCCGCAGTGCTCACGGACTATTGCCTCAGCATCTGTAGTGGTGACTTTAACGAGTGGGTGCGGAAGTGCGCCAGCAGTGACATGCGCATGAGCTACATCTTCACCCACGAGTATGAAATCTGGGAGTGGAACCTCGGCGGCACCTTCAACTATGCAGAAATGGCTGCTCTCATCGCCCCCAGGCCATTCATGGTCGAGCGCGGTCACGATGACGGAGTCGGTATCGATGAATGGGTCAACTACGAGTTCGCCAAAGTCCGCCGCCTCTACGAGAAACTCAAAATCGGCAACCGCACCACCATCGAGCACTTCGACGGCCCCCACACCATCAACGGAGTCGGCACCTTCGAGTTCCTAGACAAACACCTGCAATCCAAGCGATGAGAAATCAAAAGAGCGCGGGAGCTGTTTGCGGTTGTTTACGATAGTTGACTGTAGTTGACGGTTGTTTAGAAAAGGAGCGCGGGAGCAGCTTGCGATGGTTGAGCTATAGTTGAGCGCGAACACTCATGTCCGCTGGGTCTGGCATCTGATGTCTGACCATCTGCTGTCTAAAAAAGGAGCGCGGACACTGCGGTCCGCCCGGTCCGAACCTTGAAAGTTCCGCCGACGCCAGGAAGAGCGTGCGCTCCTTGCTGGCTTCGTGTTCGAGCGCAAATCGAACATTGACCACCGTCTCAGGTGATACTAAAAATAGGCGCAAATGGGAAACACGACCACCAAGCCGAAGTCGAAGACGTCCGCGGCACGAACAATCACTCACCGCAAACTCCCAAGGGCTGCATCTGCTAAATGGTCTGGCGCAGGCGTGGTGAAGTTTTGTGTTCAGGGATCGTATTCGGCGTCAACTAACGTGAAGTTCACACCCGCCAAGCTGGTGGAGGTGCTGCAAGTGGGACTGCCATTTCATGAGTTGGAAGACTTACAGGCCCGTCTCGCTGTGCCTGCGGAGAAGCTGGCTCCGATGCTTGGCATCTCGAAGGCGACCTTCCACCGGCGAAAAGGCGGTGCAAGCAAACTGCCGCCCGCTGTGTCGGACCGCATCGTCCGTTATGCACGGTTGCTGGGACAGGCATTCAAAGTTTTTGAGGACTTGGAGGCCGCCAAGCAATGGCTCAATGCACCCCAATACGGACTGGGTGGGGCAGTGCCACTGGACTATGCAAGAACTGAAGTCGGTGCCCGTGAGGTCGAAAACCTCCTTGGGCGCATTGAATACGGCGTCTATTCCTGATGAAGCAGGCCTGGCGCATCGTAAAGGAGAAGCACGCCGTCACCGCCTTCAGCGGCGAGGGTGCGCGGCTTTACGGAGGCCGTTGGAACTCTGTGGGCACCAGCGTGGTATACACCAGCGGCAGCAAGGCTCTCGCAGCGCTTGAATCCCTCGTTCATCTTAACCCGCCCGTCATTTTCAAGTATGTCGCCATCCCCATCGAGTTTGATGACGCACTCGTGGAGAAGGTCACTGCGCTTCCCGTGGAATGGACCGAGGAACCACCACCGCCAGCGACGAAAGACATCGGCGACCTTTGGGCAAAAGAGGCCCGCTCGGCAGTGCTGGAACTTCCCAGCGTCATCATCCCCGGAGAGCCCAACTACCTTCTCAATCCATCGCATCCTGACTTCAAAAAGATCGTCATCGGCAGGTCCGAGCCATTCTCATTTGATCCACGACTGCTCTGATTTCTGTTCATTCGTGCCCATTTGTGAAATCCGTTTCATCTGCGGTTAAGAATCCCCAAAACCTCCAGCCCAACCCCGCCTGGGCCGCGCTTCCTCCTCCGCTCTCTGCAGCCGCTGTATCTTCCCGCTTTGCCTTGATTCCAAAACCGGGGGGGCCACAAACCGGGGGGGCCACAGTAGGTGGCCCCTTTGGCAAGGCTCCCGCCCTTGTCTCACAAGCCGTGGCGTTTGGTCGCGTCGTGTCACAATCTACATAAAACCCAAGATCCGCTGAGCATAAAACCCACGAAAAGCCGTTTCGCTCACCAAAGTAGAATCTGCTCAGGAAGCTGTTCAGGTTCCTCGCCTTCTTTGCTGGGTGCTCCGTGCATCACGTAGGACCGCTCCCACTGCGCCCTGGTTACAAAGATGGCGCGCACACTGCCTTCGGGTGGAAGATGAGCTTTTAGCCGATCCAAGTGAGTCTCTTGGCGAGCGAACGTCACGCAGGGCCTCACATACACACTCCATTGGAGCATGGAATACCCGTCATCCTTGAGCCACTCACGGAAGTCGTGAGCTGCTTTCCGTTCCTTCTTCGTCAACGTAGGAAGGTCAAATGCCACCAACAGCCAACCCATTTTGTAGAGCTCGGTGTCCACGGTCGATACAGCGTGGGTTGATGTTCCAGAACCGCTCGTCGAAACGAACGAATAACTCCCTCAATGACTCCCCGGATCTCCAGAGTCATGTCTAAATAGTCGACCTTCTCCAAGGGAAAGCCCGTGACCCAAGCCCTGAAGGGCTTGTCTAGTGCGCTGTGAAGCGTCACGATCCTCTGGGGTGGAAGACCCCGGCCATTGGGAACCGTGTTCCTGGTGAGAACTTGAAGTAACTGCGTCGCCATGAGGCGGGGTGGAGAGCAACCAATAGAACCTGATAGACGACAAC
>JAEUHM010000026.1 GCA_016795485.1 Verrucomicrobiaceae bacterium
CAATGCATCGACACTTCCAGCTCCTCAAGACTGGCGTGCTCAGCATTCGGTTCGATGTGCGGACGACCCACACTCCTCAACTATGCCACCTGTAGAAAAGTACAACTTCTTTTTTCCCTTTTCTTTTGAGAACCGCTCTAAAGGCGGGAAGGAGGAGTCTCCGGCCAGGTTTCATATGCCCGGCTCTCTCTGTGCAACTCGGAGTCCCGCAACCATTTCTGTGACACGCCAAATGCTCAGCATGCTGACTGCGAACCCATACAATCGGTGCCTGGAGTCTGCTGTCTGATCATCTGGCACCTTATTTCTGGTCGTAGTGTAGTAGCCAACACACTTGCCTTGGGAGCAAGGGATCGTGGGTGCGAGTCCCACCGACCAGACCAATTTCAAACTCATCCCGCTCCTCTTATGTCCATCCAACTCTCATTGCCTCAGTCATCAGGACGCATTAGGCAGCATCGCGATTCAGATTTGGAACCGATGATTCGCCATGCGGCTAATCCCAAAGTCCCCCGCTTCCTCATGGACGTCTTTCCCAAGCCATACACACGTGAACATGGTGAGGAATGGCTCCGACGATGCAAAAAGGCATCTGAAGTGGAGGCGCTCGCCATCGAGGTGAATCGCCAATACGTTGGCGAGATTACCTGCCGGCGAAAAGACGATGTCCATCGTCTCGTTGGCATCATTGGCTACTGGCTCGCCGAGCCCTACTGGGGTCAAGGAATCATGACGGAAGCTGTGCGTGTGTTTACCGACCACCTTTTGTCTGAAGCCGATCTAGTGCGTGTGGAAGCCTGCGTCTACGAGCCTAACAAGGCCTCAGCACGAGTTCTTGAGAAAGCTGGGTTCATGCTTGAAGGCATTAGACGCAAGTCAGTGATCAAGAATGGAGTCATTCTCGATGACCTGATTTATTCCAAGGTCCGTGACTGAGAGTCACTTCATTGTCGACTGGGATAATGGTAGTCCACCGCATTGTTAATGCGGAAGTTGTTGGTGCAAATCCAACCTCGACAGCCAATTTCGTTCCCTCTGTAGCTCAAAAGCAGAGCAGCCGGTCAATAACCGGCAGACCGAGGCGCGATACCTCGCTGAGGGACCATTTCATCCATCGCTGGATGGCTTAGATAGATGAGCGGCGGTTTGAAGAACCGTAAAGGTCGGCGCGATACCGACTCCAGCGACCAGTTTCCATGCGTCATTGATGTAACAGAAACATGCGAGTCTTCCAAACTCGACACGCCGGGGCAGCACCGGCATGGCGCACCATTTTCATTCCTCCGTAGCTCAATAGCAGAGCACCGGGCTCATAACCCGTGAGGTTCGTGGTGCAAATCCACGCGGAGGGACCATTTCGCAACAGACAGAAGACGTTGAGACAGCAGACACCAGATCCTGCTTAGCCTGGAACTCAGATCTGATGTCTGGCATCTGCCAGTCTGCCGTCTCCTTCATTCCCTTCGTATTGTAACAGTAGCATTCGGCTTTGTGAGAGCCGCAGTGCCGGTGCAATCCCGGCCAAGGGAACCAATACTTAGCCCTGTAGCTCAAAAGTAGAGCATCAGACTTTGACTCTGAACGTGCTGGTGCGAGTCCAGCCGGGGTTGCCATTTTTCTCAATGAGACCGAAGTCGAACCGGACATGCGCGCCGGAGCGGTTTTGAAGACCGAGTGTGCCCCTTGTGGGTATGGGGAGCATGCCCTCCGACTTCCGCCAGTTTTCGCCCCTGTAGTCCAATGCAGAGACACTCGCCTCAGAAGCGAGCCAGTGTGGGTGCGAGTCCCACTGAGGGCACCAATCTTGAGCCGCAAGCATTAATCGTGATGCAACGGGCTTTTAATCCGTTGAACGGGGAGCCTTACCCCGGCGGCTCACCAACCTTAATGGGATACAAGCATTCAAAGTTGATGCGGCTGTCTTGCACACCGCAGAACTGGGAGCGTTACCCAGGTCACTCCACCATTTCGTTTCCGTAGCTCAGTAGAGAGAGTGCCGCTTTGCGAAGGCGGAGGGCGCAGGTGCGACTCCTGCCGGAAACACCATTTTCGGAGCGCAAACAAGCCCAGCGTGCTTGCGTGGCGTGCTAAGCCAACGGTCCCGTCACTGCGGGATGAGGTGCAAGTCCTCTGTGCTCCGCCATTTCCACCCTATCGTCTAGTCAGCCAGGACAGCGGCCTTTCAAGCCGACAACGCGGGAGCGTAACCCGTTAGGGTGGCCAATTTCAAAACAGGGCCTGATGGAGCAAGTGAACCAGGCGGTCTGCAAAACCGACACGGCGGGCGCAATACCCGCAGGCCCTTCCATTTAATGTGCAAGATGCTCCTGTAGCTCAGTGGACGAGAGCGGCTGGCTTCGAACCAGCAGGTCGCGGGTTCAACTCCTGCCGGGAGCGCCAGTTTTTCTTTGCTGATCCGCCGAATGTGCGTTCAGCTTGCCTCATGCTCTCACGCGTGTGGTTACTGCTTTGTGGATGGACACTTTTGTCCTGCCAGAAGCCATTGCACCGGCCCGTGTCAGCCAGCGTTGTACGCCAGTTGGAGCGCCAAACGCTTTCTCCAGATGTGACGCGTGAAAAGATGCAGGTGCCAGAGAGACCGGTCGTCACGAATGGAGGAGAGGGCACCGTAATGCTGTCCATGGATGTCAGCAGTCGGCTGCCGTTGATCCGGGCCGGCATCAATGACTCGCGTCACAAGCCTTTCCTTTTCGACTCCGGCTCCGCTTACAGCCTGTTGCAGGCAACCACCGCCATCCAGAACAAAGTGGTCCTCTTTGATCCCGAACTCATCCCGATCCGTGTCACCGGAATCGCTGGAAAGGAATCCGTTCGTGGCGGCTTGGTCACTCTGAATCTAGGTGACTGGCGTGCGCAATCTGTTCCCACGCTCGTGAGGACGCATCGGACTGATATGGCCATGCTTGGAGCCATTCGGACCGAGAGCCTAGATGTGGATATCATTGGGCTCAATCCATTGCGTAGTCTGTGCTCGTTCATCACTCTCGACTACCGCCGACGTCAGTTTGTTCTCGGCGGGACCAATCTCTTCCAGCCCCTGGGCGAGGCGCGTGGGGTGCCGCTCATTTTCATCAATGGTCTGCCTCACATCATGCTCAGCAGTGGCGGACGGCAGTGGATTTCACTTGTCGACACTGGCTCTGCTTACGGCATTGAGATCCCATTGGATGTCGCAAAACAAATCGGTGCAGACCAAGGGGCCATTCCAGTTCTGGACTCTCATCAAATCGGCATCGGTGGCAGCGTGGATGTGCAGAAGCTCGGTGTCAGCGTGACACGGATCAAGCGCATCGACGGCTTGGGCCGACCGCTTTTGGACTTTCCTGTGGCCATCCGGCCAGGCGAGGGCCGTATTGGCTCCAACTTTTTGCGGAACTACCGCATCACCTTCGACTTCAGACGGAAGCTGTTCGTTGTGGAGTAACCTTTCTTCGCACTTCCCCGTAACGACTTGGCACGGGAGATGCATCAGGGGCTTTCATGCCGCCTGGAAGACCTGTTTTTTGCACCAAACCGTCAACCCCTTACACCACCATGAATCCAAACACTCAAATCAATCAATTGCTCGACCGTGTAGAGCGGGATCATCGCGTCCGCGTGCTTTTTGCCGTGGAAAGCGGCAGTCGCGCATGGGGATTTGCCTCCCCTGACAGCGACTACGACGTGCGCTTCGTCTACGTGCATCAGCGGGAGTGGTATCTTTCTCTCGATGATCAGCGCGATGTGGTGGAAGTGACCGACGGCGACCTCGATGTGAGCGGTTGGGAGTTGCGCAAGGCTCTGCGCCTTCTGCGCAAGTCCAATGCCTCACTGCTGGAGTGGCTTGGCTCTCCGGTCGTCTATCGTGAAGACAAGCGTCTCGCCAATGAGCTACGTGATCTCGCCACGGAATGCCTGAGTGTAGGACGGTGCTTTCAGCACTACTTCTACCTCGCCCGTGGCCAGTATGAGCGCTACCTCATGGCGGATCGAGTGCGCCTAAAGAAATACTTCTACGTCTTGCGTCCCTTGCTGGCTTGTCGCTGGCTGGAGACGCGCTCGCAGTCGGTTCCAGTGGTCTTCCAGACTTTGTTGGACGCCACGGTGAAGGAGCCTGAAGTCAGGGCAGCTGTGGAAACGCTACTCCAGCGGAAGAAGCTGGCTGGCGAGCAGGAAGCTCAGCTTCCAGACCCTGTGCTTCATCGCTTCATCGAGTCCGAGCTACATCGCCTCCAGCCCCTGGCTGCGAGCTACAACTCGGCCGACACCGCAGACGTGGAAGCGCTTGATCACTTCTTCCAGACAGTAGCACTAGCGGCCTGATGGTCAGGCAGGTTGATCTTGTTGATGCACAAGAAGGACGAACACCGCTGCTCTATGCCTGGTGATCTGTCTTTTTAATCATGAACCATCTCAACAAAAGCACCGTTCTCGTCCTCAACCGCAACTGGCAGGCTATCCACGTCAAAACCCCCGTAGAAGCCTTCAGCATGATCGCTTGTGGTGCGGCCACAGCACTGGATATCGGTGAGGATGGTAGCATGAATCCCGTCAAATGGGAGGAGTGGCTGCAACTTCCTGTCAGGCCCTGCGACACCAGCATTGGCACCGTGCGTGGAGTCATCCGCGTGCCAACCGTTCTCGTGCTTGCTCGCTATGATCGAGTGCCAAAGAAACGTCCAGCGTTCAATGCCCGCAGCATCTGGGAACGCGATGGTGGAGTGTGCCAGTATACGGGACGCAAGCTGAAACCGCATGAAGGCAACATTGACCACATCGTGCCTCGCTCGCGTGGTGGTTCCAACACTTGGAAGAACTGCGTGCTGGCAGACAAAGGCATCAACAGCCGTAAGGGAGATAAACTTCCTCACGAAGCAGGCCTCCGTCTCATTCGGGAGCCAGTGGAGCCAAAGGAGATGCCAGTCACCCGCCTGATTCGCAATACCCACCAAGTGCGAGACTGGGATTGGTTTTTGAGCAAGCCTTAGACCTCTGTTTGAAGCCTAGAGAATCAAGAACTAGTGCTTCCTTACGGGATAACTCTGTGAGTGGCCCTGAGACGGCACGTTGATGATGAATGACGTGCCGTCCTTGGCCACTTTGCAGTGGATGTGGTGTGCTGCGTCTTCAGTCCCGTGGTTGGCGATCATAGATTTGTCGTCCGTATTCTGACCGTCATCGCGGAGGTTCTCATGCACTTGATAAATCGCCTTGATGGATGGTGTGCTACGTAGAGCGTCCATTGCAGACTTGCTGGTGCCTTTCTTGGGTCCGTTGTTCATCACTGCCACCGTGGGGCTAATGCTTTTGATGAGCAGTGGATTGTTACTGCTGTCCAGGCCGTGGTGATTGACTTGGTAGAGGTCTACCGTGCCCACCAAGTTCACAGGTGTGACGAGTTGTTCTTCGATGTTCCAGGTTAAGTCACCACCATCGAAGAATCGGAAGTCCCCAAACTGAAGCAACAGCACCGCGCTTTTGGCATTGTCTGAGGGATCCGGGTCTTTTTGTGGCACACTGCCGGTGAGCGGGTTTTTGGGTGCGTCTTTTGCTGCCTTGATAAAGGTTTTGTTGGCTCCGAGGCAAGTGAGACTCAAAGCTGGGCCATCTGTGGATTGCTTGAGGTCCAATTGGCCTCCTGGAGTGAGGAGTGCGCGTTTGCCTACCGTTGCAGCCTTGTAGGGACGACTGGCCAAAGTCCAGCGCATGTCGTTGGGTCGTCCGTCTGGACTGGCTTCTGGAACACCTTTGTCGTGGAGTGTTCCAATAGGCATCAGGGCCGCGAGTTCTGCCAATCCGCCGAAGTGATCAATGTGAAAATGAGTGATGATGACATGATCGATGCGCTGAAGGCCTGCTACCTCAGTTGCGACCTTTTGAATGCGCCCCGGATCTCTGCCTCCGGGATTCCCTGTGTCGATGAGGATCGATTCGCGCTCGGGTGTAACGATCAGCGTTGAACCGCCACCCTCGGAGTCGATCCAGTAAATATCGAGACTAGATTCTGCTGCCTGAATGGTGATGGGCAACAAGAGGGCAATTAGGAGACGCTTCATGCCTTAGGATTGGGTGCTGGAACGGTGCTGGCATCCTTGGGTGGATTGCGGCCGATGAACGGGTGCTGCTCCACATCAAGGATCTGGCCACTAATGGGTCCGCTTTCATCTGCGAGAAAGTAGACAGCGGCTGCTGCGATCTCCTCAGGGAAGAGAATGCGTCCTGCTGGGGCGAATACCCGCGGCACATGCGTGTACCAGTCGTCCGAGAGGCCGTGGGAACGCTTGCGTTTAGCCTCGTTCTCGGTGAGAACCCAGCCGGGATTGATCTGGTTAACGCGAACGAGGTTTTCCCTCATGAGCGTGTCTCCCAGATTGCGGGTGAGTGTCATGAGCGCACCCTTGCTGACACTGTAGGGCATGAGATTGGGCTCGCCACTGTAAGCATTCACGCTACCGATGTTGAGCACGGCACCGCGAGTCTTTGTTAGCTCGGGAAGAGCGGCCTTGATGAGCAGAAAGGGTGCAACGCAGTTGATGTCCAGCATGCGGCGGAACCACGTGGCGTCTGTGTCGTGGATGTTTCCAGTGCCGACTTGGGCGGCATTGTTGACGATGGCATCCAGCTTGCCAAAGGCGTAAACCGCGCGCTCCACAAGGCGAGCGTGCGTGGTTTCATCGGCGAGATCTGCGAGTTCGAGTACGGCCGTGCCAGCAGCAAACTCCGCGAGCGTCTCTTCACCGAGGTCGGATTCGAGTCCATGGAGCACGACTTTGGCACCTTCTACAGCACAGCGTTTAGCGATTGCCTTGCCGATGCCCGTCACACTGCCGGTGACGATGATTACTTTGTCTTTGAGTCGATTCATCGAAGGGGAAGGCGCTTCTCGAGGCATTCATTTAGCCAACGCACGAGTTCACCGACCACAGGATACTTTTTGCGGAGAGATGAGAGCGTGGACCAGTCCAAGATGGGGCGCTGACTGACGGTGGTGATGCGCTGAACGCGCAGTAGGCTCTGAACGGCCTCAAACTCTGCTGCGGTCATGCCATGGATGGTGCGGGCGTCAGCTAGGTCATCTAGTTGCTCCAGATTCATGCCAAGAGTGACGATACCCACGCCAAACTGGTGCCCGAGTGAACGCAGTGCATCCACGAGTGCCTCGTCAGCCACCGCCTCCGCGATGACGAACTCGCTGAGTGTGGTCCAGCGCGTGGCTGAGAGTGCCTGGAAGAACTCGGACGGGTAATTGTCGAGCGACACGGAGAGTTTGAGTGAAATACCGGTCAATCCCACTTCCGGACCGCCAAGATGACGTCTTAGAGACAGCATGGTTTCATCAAAACGCGGATGTTCGTCTGCCCCGGTCTCCACTTCCCAATCTGCACAGACGACGTCTGGCACTTCCCAGTCGCCATCGGCTCTGAGTGGCATCCCCGCTCGGCCATTGAGCACAAAGGGGAACTGCCCGCGCTGCCAGCCAAGCCTTTCATAAATGGCAAGCACACGAGCGTATCGCTGATGGGCTAAATCAACCGGTGCATCGATTTCGTCAAAGAGCCCTGTGCGGCCATTTGCCGCAGGGCTGCGGCTATGGCGCTGCCTCAGATAGTAGCCTTGTCCTTGGTCGACTTTCGCGATCGGTGAAGTCGGATCATAAGACAGGATGGAGAAATGATAACGCAAAGTCGCATCACTGTAGTCGTCACCCAGGCGAAAGCGTACCAAGCGAATGAGCTCCGTGCCTTTGATGGCTTCCGCTGGAGTGGAAGGGAGTATTTCCGGCAGGAGCTGTCGGAGGTGTTCACGTAGATTCATGCTGGCACGGAAAGAGGTCGGTCAGACTGGAAAGGCGTGCAGCATGAGGAATGCCACGCATTACGTCAAGAGTGGTTTCTCCATTTGCCTGAATCCTCGCGGGATCGTAGGTTTTCCGTCTTTCAGTTCTGTCCAGCCACCTCCAGCAATGCTGATTCGTCAAAAAGCTTATGCCCGCGCCGGTTTAATCGGCAACCCTTCCGATGGATACTTCGGCAAGACGATCTCGTTTATTATCAGGGACTTCCACGCTGAAGTGGTGCTTTTTGAGTCGCCAGAGTTGCACCTGGAGATGAACGAGCGGGATGAATCTACATTCGAGAGCATTACTGAGCTTGCGAAAAAAGTTCGTCAGTTTGGCTATTATGGTGGCATCCGACTTCTCAAGGCCTGCGTGAAGCGCTTCTTCGACTACTGCACGAAGAACGGCCACCCTCTGCATGATCGCAACTTCACTCTGCGCTATAGCAGCAACGTGCCTCCACAAGTGGGGATGGCGGGCTCAAGCGCCATCATTACGGCATGTTGGAGAGCGCTCACTGAGTTTTACGGGGTAACGATCCCCAAGCATCTGGTGCCAAGCCTTGTTTTGAGCGTGGAGAATGATGAACTCGGCATCCCCGCAGGATTGCAAGATCGTGTTATTCAGACTTATGAAGGAATGGTCTTCATGGACTTCAACCGGGCTCACGTGGAGAAACTGGGCTACGGCATCTACGAAGAGCTAGACCCATCTTTGCTGCCGCCCATTTACGTGGCCTACACCACGAGGCTGAGCGAGGGCACTGAAGTGTTTCACAATGACATTCGCGGACGTTGGAATCGAGGCGAGCGCGAAGTGGTGAGTGCCATGTATCAGTGGGCAAATCTCGCTCAGCGAGTGCGCGATATGTTGCTCGATGGGCAAGGGGCTCGAATCGGACCGTTATTGAACGAAAACTTCGATCTCCGCCGTAGGCTCTACAAAATCAGTGCCGGAAATGTCGACATGGTCGAAACTGCGAGAGGATTGGGCGCTAGTGCCAAGTTTACAGGCTCAGGAGGCGCCATCGTTGGCACTTATGAAGGTGAAGACATGTTTCAGGCACTGGTGAAGGCGATGGAGCCGAAAGGGATCGCTGTCGTGAAGCCGCAGATTCTGCCCCAACCGCAGGAGTGAGCGATTGAGGCAGAAGCGATGCTCATTCTTTACTGACTGAAATCAGTGCACTCGTGATGGACGACGACGTGGGCCAGCGGGTCCGACGGTTCGAGCAGCTTCGAGCGTTTGTGCGGTGCCGTTGAGCAGGTTCTCAAGATCCGTTTTGCGTCGATCGAGATCATTGAACTGGCGAATCGTAGCCGGAACAATCGGGTCTGGAGCGCCTCCATTGGCTGAAGTGCCAGTCAAAAAGTGGGACAACGTAGACGCCGCGGTTGCCAACCTTGGGCGAATGTGGGTGAAAAAGTTTGGCGCGCCTTCTGTGCCGGTGCGGGTCTCTACTCCATGGCAGCCGTTGCACGTGTTCAGCGAGAACAGATGCCGCGTTTCGTTGTCGACGATGGAGTCGACCACATTCCATGCGCTTGCAGTTGTGGGAAACGGGTTATTGACGACTGCACCCAGGAAGGGCGCTCCTGCAAACAGCTCTGGTACTTCGTGGGTTTGACTCCTGATCTTGTCAGCGTTGAAGTTGATGAACTGGGCAAGCTGAAGCTTCAAGTTCTGGTTCATTAATGTCGTGTTAGGTGGCGTTTGCTTGGGTGTGACGAGCTTGAGGAATCCATCAGAGCCGATTTGAAACTCGCGGAGTTGCCATGTGGAGTTCAGGGCGTTCTCGTTGGTGCGGAGTTGGTTAAGCACTGCGTTTGATCCGGCGAACCGGTCTGTCACGGTTGCAAGTGCATCAAGATAGGGTTCATCAAAGGCAGTGTGGGAGCCGAGGTGGTGCCAAGCTTTAGCCCAGTCCATGATTTGTTGCTTCGACGAAGCGACGAGACGGTACTCTAGGATGAAGGTGAACTGGTGAGGATTGCCAGTTGTTACATCGAAGGTGCAAAAGACGAAGCGCCCTTCTCCCGCGTCCATGTCGTCTGGCACTTCACTCCGTAGGTCCATGCGATTGACAATGGCCAGCAGGCGGAACGGCGCTGTAGTAAAGTCAAGCGTGCCTGGCGGTAATCCTGCCGCCTTACTTCTGGCAATCCAAGGGTTGATAATGAGACTGCGGATGTTGGCGCGGACGTCGGTAAGCTGCCGATTGACGAGATTCTGTGTCTCCCATTGGCTCAGCAGGCTTAGAACGAATGCACTTGGATCTGCTTTTTTTGCCAGATGGGACATCAGCGTGCGAATGTGCCACGGGCCCTGTGGATCGGTGGCGCGGGTGGAGTTGACCACAGCGATGTCATTGATGAGCAGTTCTTTTTCGTTAACCACCGGACGGGATGGGAACAATTGGGCCTGCACCATAGGCACAGGGAGAACGAGGATAGCGGCGGCGAGCCAGCGATGGATGTTGATGTGTGTTTTCATGGCGGGACAAAGAGGAAGTCCCCGCTCAAAAATCGGTTTGGCAAAATCGACGCGAAATGTTCGCCACACACCCAACCAGGGCTTCTCATGAGTAAGTTCGCGCGGATCTTCAATCGGTGGTTGCGAGCGGCGGTCCTTTTTGCGAATCGTGAGGATGGGTAGACAGTTTGAAGTTGCGATCGTCGGAGCGGGGCCAGCAGGATGTGCGCTGGCAACGTTGCTTGCGCTTCAGGGCCGACGAGTGGTTGTGTTTGATGACGAAAAACGCCCAGATTTGATCGTGGGTGAGTCGTTGGTGCCCGGAGTGATTCCGTTTTTGCGGGAGCTTGGGGTTGAGGAGCAGGTCGCTGCTGTTTCTCAGTTCAAACCGGGCGCATCGTTTTATCACGGAAACGGCACAAAAATTGACTTCTGTTTTCGCACGGTGGAGCGCCAGCTTCCTGGGTATGCCTACAATGTGCCGCGGAAGCAATTTGATCAGATACTGAGAGACCGTGCAGAAGAGGTGGGCGCTGTGTTTATTCGTCACCGGGCTCAGTTGGAACGCAAAGCTCGGAGTGGTGTCGCTCTGAGTAAAGCAAGTCGCTCTGCTGCTGATCTCGCAGAGGATTGTGAGCCCTTTTTGGTGGATGCTTCCGGGCGTGCGCGTGTGTTTAGCCGATTGCTGGAACTGAAGGCTGCTCGTGGTGGACGGGATGATGTCGCCTATTTTGCTCACTTCGAGGGGTTTGATCACTCGGGTGTGCCGGAAGGGCAGGTGATCATTTCAGTGCTGAATGCGGGATGGAGTTGGCGCATTCCGCTAAGGGATCGGCTCTCGGTTGGGATTGTCATTTCCAAGGAGCATGCGCGCACTCTAGGCGAGGCTTCAGAAGAACGGTTGATGAATGCAATTGCACGCGAGCCGCTGTTAGCCGAACGCGGGCGGCATGCTCAGCGAGTCTCAGAAGTGATGACTTACACCAACTACCAGCTTCTCAGCGAGGCCGGCCATGGCTCCGGATGGGCATTGGTGGGAGATGCATTTGGGTTTGTCGATCCCATGCTGTCGCCAGGGCTGTTCATGTCCCTACAGTCGGCATCATCGCTTGCCGCTGTGTTGTTGGGCAAGAGCTCTTTCGCCAGTTACGATGCGGATTTCAAAGCATGGCATCGAGCTTGGGGAGAAGTCGTATCGTATTTTTACAACGGCAAGATATTCCAGGCCGATCTTGGTCGGCGTGGAATGTTGGAGATGCGTGCTGAGGGCAGTTTTGCGCGCCGAGTAGGCGATCACATCACGTTCCACCTCTCGAGTATGCTGTGCGGAGGCAATACACGCCGTTGGTACAGCCAAAACCTTGTCAAAGCACTGATGCGCTTTGGCGGATACGGGGTCCCAGCGCCAGAGAACTTTTGTATTCGCGATTTAGCAGCCGCCTAGCTGCCAACGAGTTCCTACCGGCGAGAGAAGCTTTGAGCTTGGTGGCGGCGGGTGCCCCGACGGAGACGAAGTGCTACACCTAGCGCGGCGATCAACAATGCTGAGCCGGGCTCTGGCACCGCGTGAGTCTGAAGGTCAAACTGGGCTGGCGTGTTTCCGGTGTCGTAACCACCTGGACCTTGCACGCTATTGAGACCACCAAACACAACAGAGTCAGCATCTTGAAGCGTAATCTCCGCCATATCGTTGCCAGTGGGGTCGCGCATGATCCAGTCATTGAAGGCTACTGGATTGCTCGAATCATAGGTGCGGGTGATCAGCGCCCATTCGGTTCCCTGCTGGATGGTTTGAGAGTTATACACCCACATGTAGATCTGGTCACCTGTGCTGAAGTTGTAGCCCAGAGGGTTTGCGTCTGGAGAGTTGGATGCACCCGAGGCGGTGAAATCAGTGTAGCCAGCCACTTGTTGATCGCCGACGGACCACCCATCTGTCGAGCCGACCGTATCCATTCGCTTCCAGTTGGCTGACCAGTCCGCGAGATTGTTTCCAGTTGGAGTGAAGCCCGCCGTGAAAGTGCCGATGTCGAAGTAGAAGGAGGCGTCGAGAGTGTCGACCCCGTTGGACTGGTAGAGGCCGGAAAAGTTAGGATCAGAGTTGTGCAAACTCGACCAGGCAACAGCAGCTGAGTAGGCCGACGAAGTTACGCTCACGAGAGCAGCAAAGCAGGCTACAAAAATCAAACGAGCTGGTGTTTTCATAAAATAGACGGTTTTGGATTTTAAGAGATTAATCTGCTTTTGCGATAATATCAATAAAAAGTTAATAAAAACCGAGGTGGCTATAACCTTTGATTGCGCAAATAGCTACAACCACTATAATTACCGATATTTTTGGCATTCTATCCGACCGCTTTAGAACGATTTTCACCACCATCATGAGTTACCCACGAAAGCCCAGAGGCCGCAGTTCGCGCAAGTGGTGCGCGCACTCACTGGCTCAAGCGGCCCTCAACTTTCAACGATTCCTCAGTGTCTGGGTGCTGGTTTTCACCGCACTAGGAACGTCCATTTCATCGGCCAGCACTATTATGTGGGGGTCGTCTTCGGGACCTTTTTTCACTAGCACGGGGGCGCAGTTGGGTAGCCAGTTTCGCTTTGAACTGGGAACGTTTGAGGCTGGGTTCGTTCCCACGGTGGCCAACAGGGACCAGTGGTCAGCGAACTGGAAGATTTTTGATGCGGCGGTGGAAGGAGATGGCTGGGACTCTGCCACCCAGACGCTCGCCCAACGTTCGGTGGAGCACACCTCTACCGGGCAGTCATCATCAGCCTATGCAACACCAGGAGCGGTTTTTTCAGAAAACGATGAGGCCTACGTTTGGGTTTATGACACCAAAGATTTGGGTGCTGGTGCCGAGTGGGCCTTGCTTTACGATGACCTGAATGCAAGCCAGGGCAATCTAGCCGGAGATTGGCGATTCCCCATGCCTGGGCTGCCTGTAGATGATGAGTTCTACTGGGAAATGGCTGACTTGGACACGCCTGTGTTTGGCGGGGCGAACAATGTCCAAGGACCTGGCGGTTACACGAATGACCCAGGCACTTACGTTCTCCAAACTCACGCTGTGCCTGAAGCGAGTGGCGTGATGTTGTTGATGGTGCCTGCTCTCTTGCTTGGCCTGGGCCGCCGAAGGATAAGGGTGACGGTCCTTATGGCTCTGGCTGCTGCCGCCGGGATGAACCCCGCTAATGCGGCGACCTTCACGGTCACTAGCAATGCCAATACGACGAGCACTGGCACCTTCCGATGGGCAGTGAGCCAAGCAAACAGCGCTGCGGGAGCAGATACGATCAACTTCTCGTCATCAATGGCTAACTCAGTGATTTCATTGGGCGCGGCAGTCTCCATCACGGGCGATACTACCATTGATGGTCTATCCAACATTGGGGGAACTGCCGGAAACCTGACATCGGGAACGCCGCACTCGCTCAAGATCACCATCAACAACACGTCATACTACAGTGTCAGCACAGGCAGCTTGACGATGCGCGGGGTGGCAATGGGCGCGAGCACACAGTCTGGTGGACTTTTTCGTATCACGAGCGGCGGCACTCATTTGATTGAGGGCTGCCAATTTGGTATCCAACATAACAACACCACAGCCGCCGCAAACACCTACAAGGCCATTGTCGTCAGCGGAGGAACTTCGGTGACCCTCCGAAACTGTTTAATCAGCAATTGCGGATCAGCTCAGGCCACAGGGAATGGATTTGAGACGACATCCGCCATGACTGGGTCTGTTTTGCTGGAAAACTGTCTCATTGGGACCAACACCACGGGGGCTGCTGCCGCAGCAAATGGCAACGGAGCGGCAACGAGCAACGTCTACCGTGGAGGTGTGTACCTAGCAGGCGGAACCAACACGATCCGAGGTTGCGTGATCTCAGGAAACAATGGAAATGGCGTCACCAACTACGGTGCCAATAACACTCTGATCGAGAACTGCACCATTGGCATGAATCGAGCCAAAACGGGGGCACTAGCTAACACCAAGTATGGCATTCAGGTAACAGGAGGCAGTAACTTCACCATACAGAACAACGTCATCTCCGCCAATACCGGTGCGGGCATCTGGTGTGAAGAACTAGGGACGACCTTCTCCGGTTTCAGTCGAATCTTGAATAACGTCATCGGAACGACAGTTGCGAATGGGACAAGTAACTATGGAAACGGCTACGTGGGCATCTATGTCGACGACAAGATGTTTGATTCGACATCCGACCTTTGGATTAAAGGCAACACGATTGCCTATACCAAGAACTCAGGCTTTCTGGGCGGCCTACTGGGTGGAGTGCTCACGGGAATTGCCGGGCAGGGCATCTTGATTGGATCGGGGACGAACCCTGTCCAGGTCTGCATTAGCGAAAACAACATCTACGGCAATGCCTCTCTCGGGATCGACGTTCCAACTTTTGCGGCGGTTACCGTGAATGACTCAGGTGACAGTGATTCAGGAGTCAATAACCTGACCAATTTCCCCATCATTACGTCTGCCGCGTACGCAAGTGGCATTCTTCGAGTGATGGGATATGCCCGCCCTGGACAGTGGATCGAGTTGTTCATTGCCGACCCTGATTCAACAGGTTTTGGTGAGGGCAAGACCTTCATTGCTCGCGTCCAAGAAGGGAGCGCGAGCGACACCGACGGCACGACCGGAACCTACAGTGGCCTGATCAATGGGCAGATTCAGGGAACTGATAACACCAACAAGTTCTCGTTCGACATCAGCACGACGGCCGTAGCCGTAGGAAACGCAATCACTGCTACGGGTCATATCGGCGATGTCGTGGCTGGAACGGCAATGTCTTCTGAGTTCTCGGGAAATGCTACAGTAGCGGTCCTGTTGCAAGACTTTGGCGACTTTTCGGGATTTGGCTCGGCGAGCAGTATCGTTAACTCCACCATCAAGCTTGGGGCACTCGTTGACGGTGAAGCAAGTTCCACCCCTAACACTGCTGCCACATTCGACGACACAACTGGCAGCGATGACGAAGATGGCATCAGCATCACCAATTTGGCGACACCGGGTTCCACAGTGCCCGCCTACATTTCTCACGCGGTGACTGCTGGAACGGGCTATCTGAACTTTTGGATCGACTTTAACAACAATGGATCGCTTCTGGATGCGGGCGAGCATGTGATTCAGAACGAGGTGATCACGACGAGCGGCACTACTGGATACGATGTCAGGATCCCGACCACCGCAGTCACCGGAACCGCCGTTGGGGCACGACTTCGGCTAACGTCATCTGCAAGTCCAGGGCCAACGGGGGCAAGCGGATATGGTGAAGTGGAAGATTATACTTACACCATCAATCCGATTGCCGCTTGTTACCACCTTCAGATGGGCGACACGGATTTTGACCCAGCACATACGTTTAGCGCAGTCACTGAGTATCAACCAGACCAGTTTGGCGACGGTGTATACGGAACGGATGGCAACTACCTGCAGAATCTCGATTTCACGTATATGCCTGCCAACAATACACTGATCTTTGATGGGACCTTCACCGAAGCCGCATCGAAGAAGGCAGATGGTATGTGGATCGTGCTTGCTCCGGGTGGCACACCGCAAACCAACGATGCTGCGATTGCTTACGTCGACTTCTATGACCGCAACAATCCGAAACTGACCGTCTACAAGTATGACGAGTCGAGCTTTGACTACAGTTGGAACACCCCAGGGCAGATCATGGTCAGTAATGCCCCAGGAAGTGTTACCGCATCGGATGTGAAGTTCATTCGGGCATCACAATCAGGTGCCCAGGTTCGTGTCTGGTTCACCTTGGACTGTGCTCGCATCAACAATGCGGCCAACTGGGCTTCCTACGGTGTTGGATCTAGCTGGAGAGGCATATCCATGCACAATGTGGCCTCGCTTTGGCTGCATGTGTTGGATCTGACTGCAGCACCTACCTACGATCTCAATGGTAAGCTGTCGAGTTGGGGCACCTCTGCATTCCCTTTGGGACAAACCTGGTATGACACAGGAGTCACTAACGTATTGAAAACAGAAATATGCCCGGTGACCTCGGACTTTGGTGACTACTCGCCTTTTGAGTTCGCGAGCAGTACTTTGAGTAGTGCGTTGAAGATCGGTTCCACCACTGATGCCGAAGGGGCAGCATTTACTACGTTCGCGGCCACTGGAGATGACACGACGGGTGGTGATGATGAGGATGGCGTCACCTTGCCAACTACCGTTTCACCGGGACAGACGGGACAAACGATGACTGTCAACGTTAGCAACTCGTCCGGAGCCAACGCTTTTCTGAATGTTTGGATCGACTGGGACGCCGATGGCATCTTGGGAGAAAGTGGAGAACAGATTGCGACCAATACCGCGATTGCGACCGGTACGGCGAACTCGAATCGAACGGTCACCTTCAGTGTGCCCGCAGGGACGAGTGGGGGCGTAAAGGGAGTCCGTGTTCGCCTGTCTTCGGTGTCTAGCCCTGGGCCAGACGGAGCCGATGGAGCAGGGGAGGTGGAGGATCACCTTCTCACTGTGGTAGTGACTGCGGTGGGCAATCTCGTTTGGAAGGACAACGATGATAATGGACGATTCGATGCTGGCGAGGGCGTCTCAGGCGTAACGCTTACGCTTCAAGCATCGACGACCACGACTCCCACGACTGGCACTGCATTGGCCACCACCACAACAGATGCGGCGGGTCTCTATCAATTTGCCGGACTGTTGCCCGGTAGCTACTATGTGTGGATCCCAGGCAGTCAGTTTGCTTCAGGTTCTCCTTTGTTTGGTGCGTATTCCCTTGTTGGTCATGGAGTAGATAACGGACGTGACGATGATTGGGATGAGAATGGTATCGATGACCCAGCGCCAGCTACCAATGGCATTCGCTGTGCCATGTTCACCCTGACGGCCAATGGAGAGCCAACCACGACGGAAACGGGAACGGACTCGGGCTGGGACAACGGCTCGCCAGGCAGGCCTACAGACAACAATGGCGACCTAACCATCGACTTTGGATTTGCGACATGTGTGCAGACGAATCTCATTACTAATGGTAGCTTTGAAACGGCCAATCCGAGCAACCTAACGTTCCCAGACACTTTTCCCTCTGGTGGTACTGCGATTGCGAAGACCAGGACGACCATGTCTAACACTGACATTGCCAACTGGACCTATGATCCGGGCTCTTATATCAACGACGGTGCCCGGGCCACCGATGGAAATCGCTTCGTCTACCTCAATGGAGTTGGTTGTGTTGGACAACGATTTACAGTCGGGACTAGTGTTTCTGGGCTCACCCAACTTACTGCGGGGCAGACTTACACGATCACTTTTGATTGGGTGCCATTTGATGCGTCAGCGCCAAACTCGCCTCCTTCGGGAAACAATACTTCTGTATACGCTGATTTCTATTACACCGATTCAAGTTGGTCTGCTTCCACCTTCATCACTTCATTCCATGACTTCTATGAACCCAAATCGGATACCTTCCTTGTTTCGCCGAGGCCTTTCTCAACTTGGTCGAACCTCGATTGGCGACGTTGCAGGTTCAAAGTGACATTCCCTGTTCCTCCATCAGGGCAGAACTATCTCACCGTGTTTCTAACGTCCAATGGGAACGCACCGAAGATATTGATCGATAACGTGCGGATGACCGCATCGTGCGATACGTCGATAGGCACCGTCGGAAACCTGGTTTGGACGGACACCAATGGTGACGGGATCAAAAGCACGTCTGAGACAGGGGTAGATAAGGTGTTGCTTGAACTTTATCGCCGTCCGGCATCGGGTTCGCCTGTCTTGGTGGGACAAACCTATACTAGCCAAGGCGGAAAATACTTCTTCACTGGCCTCGCACCGAGCACCTACTTTGCCAAGGTCCTACCGGAGAACTTTGCGGCTACCACTCCGTCCTGGTGGCTGGGAGGAGCTATCCCTGGACCGCTTAACAACCGACGGTCATCCACCGGAAACGCAGATCCGAATGTCTCAGCCGCCAACGCTACAGACGATGATGCCTCGGAAAAGGGCATAGACAATACTACCCCCGCGAGCAACGGCATCCTGTCTCCCGATTTTGCCATCACGTATGGTGGAGAGCCTGTGTCATCAGTTGGGGGTGCCGAGACGGGATTCGACAATGGCTCTGATGATGCCCAGGATTCTAACGGAGACATGACGATCGACTTTGGATTTGTTCCTGTCAGTTCCACTGCTGACTACGGTGACTACAGGCTTTTCGCAGTCGCAAGCAGCGGTTTCTCAAGTTCATTGAGAATCGGTGCCACCACGGACTCGGAAACATTTCCAACGACCAATGCACTGGCCACCGGAGATGACACTACGGGCTCGGACGATGAAGATGGGCTGACTTTGCCCAACCCGGCACTGATGGGGAGCAACCAGAACGTCCTGACAGTGAATGTAACGAACTCGAGCGGCTCTACAGCCTATCTCAATGCGTGGGCAGACTGGGATAAAGATGGCGTTCTCGGAGAAACGATCAATGGAGTCTCGGAACAGATCGTCACCAACTCCGCCATTGCTACGGGGGCATCAAACAGCAATCGCAATTTCACGTTCTCTGCGCCCTCTGGGCTTAGTGCGGGGCAAATACCGGTCCGGGTCCGTCTGACGTCCGTTTCATCTGCGGGCCCAGATGGTGCCGATGGTAACGGTGAGGTCGAAGACCATTTTATGAACCTCGCTGAGGGTTGTACCGACTTCGCGCTCGTCGTGGTGAACTACAACAACAATACCATCACCCGCTACAAAGGAGAGGACGGAACCTTGCTGAATGTGTGGTCTCCATCTGGACTGAGTGCGCCAAACTATGGCTACCGCACGAGCGATAACGTTTTCCTCGTGGCAAATGGCTCATCTAACACCATTACCAAATACAATCCATACACCGGCGCGTCATTGGGAACCTTGGTGTCTTCTGGATCAGGTTTGAACTTTCCCTATCAAATGGCGGTGGGTAAGGATGGAAGCTACTTCATTGCCAACCAGAATGCAGGCAACGTTCTGCGATTCAATCCGACTACAGGTGCTATGCTTGGCACCGTTTTGAGCACCAGTTCTCCTGCTGGATTCGTGTTCGACTCAGATGGGAACATTTACCTGACGCAGAACATTTCTGGCGGTAAGCTTTTGAAGTATTCGTCCGCCGGGGCCTTGCTGCAAACCATGAAGACATGGCCTTCGGGTGAGAATCCGCGTGGGCTTGCATGGGGACCCGACGAGAGACTCTACATTGTCGTTGCGGACGGCAACAACTCCACTGGACGGATTGAGGCAATGTCACTGCCAGGAGCAACTTTTAGCACGTTCGTCAGTATGGACGCCGGTTCTAATCCCTACACGGGTGTAAAGTGGGGGCCAGACGGCAATCTCTACGTGGTGGACTACGGAGAGAGTGAAATGCATGTCTACTCGCCAGCTGGGGTTTTGGTGCGGACGATTGATCAGGCTATGAGTGGGCCTCACGCTATCGCCTTCTTTGACTGCGACCAGAGCACAACGGACTTCGGAGACTACTCGGCATTCCCGGATGCTTCCTCCCTTTGGAGCACGTCGATTCGCCTTGGTAACGAGAGCGACACGGAGAGTAGTACTCGTGGATCTTTTGCGGCGAATGGCGATGACATTGACGACCTAGATGATGAAGACGGTGTGACTATGCCTACAAGCGTCGTGCCTGGATCAACGGTAGCCTTCCCCGTAAAGATGCTAAATACCTCTGGGGCACCAGCCTACTTGTCTGCATGGATTGACCTCAATAACAATGGTCTGCTAACGGACGCGGGTGAGCAGGTCATTGCCAACGTGTCGATTCCCACAGGCACGAATGGCACAACGACCAACTACAATGTCACGATACCATTGAATACAGTCTCAGGTGACCTGGGCATGAGGTTTCGCTTCACCTCTGCGAGTAATGCTGCATCGTCGGGAGCGGCGGGCACAGGAGAGGTCGAAGATTATCTGCTCACCGTTGTTCCTCCCACTATCGACTTTGGTGACTTTGATGGTTTTGCCAGTGCGAGCAGTACCGTGACCGCCTCTATGCGGATTGGCGCTAGCACGGATGCTGAATACTCGCAGGCTTCGACGTCTGGTGCAGATGGCGACGACACGTCAGGAGTCGATGACGAAGACGGAGTGACTTTGCCGGCTTTCGTCAATACGGGAGTAACGGGGCAGACGCTCAATGTCATGGTCACCAACACCTCTGGGTCTATTGCCTATTTAAACGCTTGGATTGACTGGGACTCTGACGGTGTGCTTGGGGAAACGATCAACGGAGTGGTAGAACAGATCGCTACGAACACAGCCATCGCTACAGGAACGACGAACTCAAATCGAACGATAACTTTCTCGGTTCCGAGTGGAATCGCGGGTGGATTGAAGGGTGTTCGCGTGCGCTTAACCAGCGTCACAAGCCCCGGCTTTGACGGGCAGGATGGCAACGGCGAGGTCGAAGATCATCGCCTTGAAGTCAGAACAGTGCTTGATTTCGGTGATTGGAACGGTTCAGGCGCTGCAACAGGAGTGGCGACTAGCGGAGTTAACGCAAGTTTGCGGCTTGGGGCACTCGTTGATGCGGAGTTGTCCGTAACTCCGGATTCTTTGGCGGTCGCTGATGACGCCAACGGATCTGATGATGAAGATGGGGTAAGTATGCCCGCAGCGATCACCACTGGAGCCCCGATCACGATCCCGGTGGCTGTGTTCAACAATAACATCGCTGGTCGTCAGTTGCAGGCGTGGATTGACTTCAACAATGATGGGACTTTCACCAACACTGACGTCACTTCTGGCGGTGAGCGGATCTATAACGCTGCGGTGGCTGCAAGTGCAGTCCAACAAAGCATCAACGTTGCATTCACTGTTCCTGTAGGTGCGTCGGTGGGAAGTGCTCGTGGTGCGCGCTTCCGTTTCTCTGATAGCAGCGCAACAACACCAACAAGCACGGGGGCAACTGGTGAAATTGAGGACTATGTGGTGGAGATTGCTTCACCAGCATCGGTTTCCGGCAAAGTGTTTGTGGATGCAAACCTAAACGGGCTGAGCACGGGAGATTCGGGGCTAGCCGGTGCGACTGTGCAACTCTATGATGGTTCGGGTATTGCAATTTCCGGTCAAAGTGTGGTCACCACTGGAGCGGGCACTTACTCGTTCACCAACTTGCCCGTGGGGCGTTATCAAGTCGGATTCACGTTGCCAGCGGGCTATTCCTTGTCTGCTACCGACATTGGTACCGATGACACCATCGACAGTGATGCCACTCATCGCTTGGGCAGGACATTCGCCTTCGACCTCAGTTCTGGGCAGGCGAAGGCGAGTGTTGATGCCGGAGCTGCACCTCTCCCGTCCTTGGGTGACAAGGTCTGGTGGGATGTTGATTTTGATGGAGTGCAGGATGCCTCTGAGACCACTGGACTCAGTGGTGTGACTGCCCAACTTCATGATAGCTTGGGCACCGCTGTTGTCGGCAAGTCTTCCATCAGCAATGCGGCCGGTGTTTGGACTATTCCAGCGATCACGCCAGGGATCTATTCCGTTCAGTTCTCTACGCCATCGGGCTACGTGATCAGCCCCCAAGACCAAGGAGGAAACGACGCATTGGATAGTGATCCGAATAGCTCGGGTCGGACTGCGACCATTGACCTCTCATCCCCGGTGAGGTTTTCGGGCACCTCGGTAGGAGATCCAGTTGTTGGCGTAGGCGGAGACAGCGACATCATTTGGGATGGGGTGAGTGTGGTTTACAATACATCGACGAAGTCGCTTCGTTTGCGTGCGACGTTGACCGCAACGAATACGCCTAACGTTCCAGAGGTGCTCACCGCTGTGATTTCTGACGGATTGACTCCGGAAAACTCACCGCTGACTCACGCGATCCTGTATCTCGACTTCTCAACCGGCGCTCCTCTTGTCACGGTTTATCCATACGCGTTTAATCCTTCTTCAGCAGTGAACCCGAGTTCGTCCGGTATCATTTTGAATACAACACAAACGAGTGGGGCACTCTCTGTGACGACAGTTGGCAACACACGCACGTTTGATATGACACTGGATGCGACACCAATCCTAAACTATGCGGGTGGAGTTGGTTGGAAGGGTTGCTCTTTTGATAGCAAAGTAGGCATCTGGCTTCGTGCATGGGGCAGGGCACCCACCGTTGTTTACTCCAGCAACGCGATTTCTAACTGGAATCCAAATTGGGGCAGTGATTCCGATGGCCAGTCATTCTGGGACATCGCCAACGTAGACACATTCATGCCTTCGGTTTCATCTCGTGCAGATGTAGACTTCGGACTCGGGTTAAACCAGGACTACGGCGACCTTGTGGACACAGCTGCTGGAACAAGTACTGGCAACTATGAAACGACCACCGTGAGCAATGGGCCCGCCCATCTATACAACGCGAATCTCAGGCTCGGAACGCTCTGGGATGGAGAGACGGCGGGTGTTTCTAGTGCAGGAGCCGATGCGGATGACCTAGCAGGTGCCGATGATGAAGATGGCATTAGCGCATTCCCAGTATTTGCGACTGGTACAACCGTAAATATCCCCGTTAGCGTCTTAAATAACACCGGTTCTACATCAAGGGTCTTCGGATTCATTGACTGGAACAACGACGGAGACTTTGCTGATGCGAACGAGACGCTTTCGCCTGTGGCGGTGAGCAGTTCAGGCACTCAACAGTCCGTCAGCGTCTCTGCGACAGTACCTGGGGGCGCATTTATCGGTAGTGTGGGTGCGAGGTTCCGTGTGAGCTTGGATGCGAGCTTAGGAGCGACTGGATGGAGCGGCTCTGGTGAGGTGGAAGACTACATGGTACCAGTTGTGCTGGGCAACTTCACGGTTGGCAACTTGGTATGGTATGACGCGAATAACGATGGTCTCTACACGGTGGATGAGAACGGAATATCTGGTGTGACTGTCCAGATCTGGTCTGCTGGTGCGAACACGACGAGGGAGAATGGTGGGGGCGATGACGTCCTCTTATCCACCACCACCACGGATGGAGCTGGCGCGTGGAGCCTGACTGTGATTTCTGGTTCCAACTACTACGTCCGGCTCCCCACTCCGCCCACACGCTACCCCGTGAGCAGTGGCTCGCCCGAGCCCACGGTGGGCACTGCTGACAACGATAACAATGGTGTGCAGAGTGGCCCAGGAGCCCCTGTTGTCACGGGTTTGTTTAACTTGATTGCCCATAGCACGGCGATTGACTTTGGCTTCCGTGGCGATCCCTATTGCTCAACAACCAATCTGTTCACCAACGGCAGTTTCGAGTCGGGCACTTGGAGTGGAGCAACGGATTTTGTCAGCGGCGCACCAACAGAGGCATCGACTTCGATTGCAGCCAATTGGGGAGGCTCGGCTACGATATCTGACTGGCTAAATGGAGCGATTTATTGGGTCGAGGACTCTCGCTCAACATCAGGGAACCGTTTTGTTTACCTTCGGAATGAAGCGGATTCAGCTGCATCGGTTTCCATCGGACAGACATTCAACTTGAGCTTTAGTTCAGTGGCGTCCACTCCAGGTACACCCGGAACGTTGCATTTGGGAGGGACGTATCGCGTCGAGTTTGATTGGCAGGCGTTAAATCGTCTCACGCCCGGAGGCAGTGGCTCGCAGCAGAGTCGCCCCGCGATCGACATTGCCTATCTGGACGCAACTCAAACGGTAATCTCCACCATTCACATCCCGGCAGGCACCGCCACCAATCTCCAGGCGTGGTCTGGCATGACGTGGCAGTATGCGAGTGTGCCCTTCACGATGGTCGGCGCTGATGCGCCCCCATCGAACACGAGATTTGTGCGCGTGAATGTCTCTGAGGATAGTGCGCCTCTGAACAAGGGTATTGTGGTGGACAACCTGAGGCTGTGCCTTGTGACTCCGGGCGCTACGAATGACACTAGCGACTACAGTGGCTTCGGGGTGGCGACTAGCATCGCAAACATGAGTCTCCGCATAGGCAGTGGCGTGGATGCTGAGGCGGCTGCAACCAGCAATTTGATGGCTGAGGGTGATGATGTGACAAACACGGGTCTCGCAGACGATGAGGATGGCATATCCCAGGGCACACTTCGAGCTAACCAGAACGGATCCATCTTCGTCACGGTGACGAACGGCACAGCAGCCACGGCTTATCTGAACGCGTGGGCCGACTGGAACGTCAATGGTGTCGTAGACACTGGTGAGGACGTGTTGATCAACAGTGCTGTCGCAGTGGGTACTTCCAACTCGTCCAGGACCATTAGTGTGACTCCTCCTATTGCTACCGCCACGGGTAACATTCCATTCCGTGCTCGCCTAACATCGACAATATCGCCAGGATTCACGGGTGCTGCCGGAACGGGCGAAGTCGAGGATTTCCTCGTCGCCATCACATCGCCAAACCGAGATTTTGGTGATTGGAACGGCTCAGGTGCCGCCACCGCTGCCGCGTTCACCATTGTGGATAGCAGTATTCGCATGGGAAGTAGTGTGGACGCTGAGGTCACGATTACCCCAGACGCTAACGCAACTGCGGATGGTGCCGATGAGGATGGTGTGATCATGCCGGCTTCCATCATGCGCACCACAGCGGTCACTATTCCTGTGACAGTTTTTAATGCGAACACGGGAGGCCGTTATCTCCACGCATGGATTGACTTCAATAACGATGGAACGTTCACAAACACTGATGTCACCTCTGGAGGAGAGCGCATTTACAATGCTGCAATGGCTGCTTCAAGTTCGGCACAAACAGTGAACGTCTCGTTTACGGTTCCGGCGGGTGCTAGTGTTGGTCTTGCGCGCGGTGCACGTTTTCGCTTCACCAGCAACAGCGGCACCTCGCCAACGAATAGCGGTGCGAGTGGTGAGACGGAGGACTATGTTGTCGAAATCAAAGCAGCGGTTGATCTGGGAGACTGGAATGGTGTCGGAGCCGCGACTACGACCTCCAGCCATTTGGTCGACACCAACTTGAGACTTGGCAGCTTTGTAGACGCCGATAACTCCGTCGTACCAAACGCAGCAGCCACCAGTGACGACACTTCAGGAATCGATGACGAGGACGGCGTCACCTTCAGCAGCACTTCAGTGGCGCGGGGTTCTACGGTGATGGCGGAACTCAATCTCACTAACCTTACCGGAGCGAATGCGTCTTATGCGGCTTGGGCGGATTTTAATGCCGATGGTGATTTCGCTGACGCTAATGAGCAAGTCATCGCTCAAACCAGTCTCCCCACGGGTGCATCTGCACTTCTCCGAAATCACCTCATCCAGATTCCAGACAATGCGGCAGTGGGATCAGTGCCAATCCGATTTAGAATCAACAACAGTGTTCCCGTTAATCCGACAGGGGCACTAGGTATCGGCGAGATTGAAGATCATATGATCACGGTCACTGCTGCCGGATTGGACTACAGTGATGCACCGGCAAGCTATGGCGCTGCATCTCACAACATCGTGGCGGGGAGCGGTATTGGTTGCTTCGTGGATACTGAAGCGGCTGTTTTCACCACTGCAGGAGCCGATGGCGATGACTTGGCGGGAGTTGATGACGAAGATGGCGTGTTCTTCGACACACCTTTCGTCACGGGAGGGGTCGCACATGGAGTGGTTTCAGTTCGAGGCTCCGGGTTCCTCAGTATGTGGATCGACTGGAATCGTGATGGTGACTTCACTGACGATGGAGAACAGGTCTTGACTGATGTGGTCAAAACCGCAGGTGGGAGCGGTTGGGCACCGCCTGAGGTGTTGAACATCGCTGTGCCTTCAAATGCTTCAATAGGTGCAACTTACGCACGAGTACGTCTCACGAACACCACTGGAACTGGTCCTACAGGTGCAGCGGCTTCAGGTGAAGTGGAAGACGTCCAGTTCACAATCTTCGCTGGAGCCACCGTAAGTGGACGGGTCTGGCGTGACAATGGGAATGGCATTCGCCAGGGTGGCGAACATGGGCTCCAACACATGGTTGTGACTCTTTATCGAGTGGATGGTAAAGCAGAGGCATTTACCGTGACCGATGCTGCTGGCGATTATTCCTTCTCGGGTTTGGCAGCACGCAGTTACTATGCAGCTATTCAACTGCCATCGGCCTACGCACTTGGACTTAAAGACCAGGGTGGCGATGATGGCATCGACAGTGATTTCGGCACGACCACCCTCATCACTGACACCTTTGCTTTGGCTGCGGGCAGCTCTAGGCCCGATGTCGATGCCGCTGTTATTGTGCCACCGAATACGATCAGTTACACGGCGTATCGGACGCTAGGTACAACTGATTGGTCCCAGTCTTTCTTGATCCCGAGGCTCAATCCAGCAGTCGGTTCATTGACGGCTGTTGAGGTGCTGGGCTTTGCTCATGAGGTCCGAGATCTGCTCTCCGAGAACAGCGCAAGTGTCGCTGCCTCTGCCACATTCAATGCGCAGAGTGATATCTCATTTTCGCTGCCAGACAGCAGCGTGCTGGAGGTGAGCGCTTCAGCTCCTACGGTTTATAATCATCCGCTGACCGACAGTTGCCTTGATTACCACGGCTCATCAGGAATCGCAGGTTTTGATGCATTGATGGCCACGGACAAAGCGTCTGTGAACTACCTCGCGCTGGCGCATTTTACTGGAACCGGGGACGCTACATTGTCAGCCGATACGGTCACTTCCCTGAGCGTCACTGGCGGAGGCGGAAACCTTACCTATGCGTCACAGGCTGCCTTGGGTGCAGCGGTCACGGTCACTTACAGCTACACCCCTGCACGGGACTTCGGCGACTGGAGTGGAAGTGGTGCTGCGACTGGTACTGCCTTTAGTTACATCGATCCGGGGGTAAAGCTTGGCAATTTAGTGGATCCTGAGGCGTCTGTAGTGCCCACGGCAAACGCCTCGACGGATGATGCGACGGACATTGCAGATGAGGACGGGCTAGTAATGCCGGCATCCATTCGTGCTGCGAGATCTGTGACGATTCCGGTTCTGGTTTACAACGCGAACACTGCTGGGCGTTATCTCCATGCGTGGATTGACTTCAACAATGATGGAACATTTGCCGACACAGACGTTCTCTCTGGTGGCGAGAGAGTTTACGCTGTTGCAACAGCGCCAGCGATTGCACAGCAAGTGGTCACTATGACCTTCACGGTTCCCGCAGGTGCGAGTCCAGGCTTAGCACGCGGTGTGCGTTTCCGTTTCAGTGACAGCGCCGCTACTACGCCTACGAGCACTGGTGCTAACGGAGAGATAGAAGACTACGTTGTTGAGATACTCCCGCCGCTCATCACCATCGGCAATATCGTGTTCAATGACTTGGACTCTAACGGCTACTACAGTTCTGGGGACGCTTTGTTGGATGGTGTTGGAGTACAGTTGTTTTCAAGTGGTAATGATTCTCTGGTAGATGCGCCCGTAGCTTCGACTTCTACGGTGTCCGGGGAGTTCTCGTTTAGCGTGCCAGCTGGGAGTTACTTCCTCCACATTCCTGCATCACAGTTCAATGGGCTTCTTGCAGGATTTGCTCCTACACTAGCGCCAGCTCCTGGGCCAGTATCTCATCTCGATGATGATGCGGATCAGAACCTGCAGCCATCGACGAAGCCATATCTTTTTGGAGCTAGTACAGGAGTTTTCACTTTGGCGTTGGGTACCGCTCCAACGGCAGCACAGGGTGAGACCGGTTACGCATTTGAAGGCGACGATCCTGATGACACGCAAGTGAACCTCACGCTGGATCTTGGTCTCGTGGCAGTGCCAGCCGCGGCTCCAATTGCTGGGTTAGTAGCAGAAGATCCAAGCGGCAGCGGGCAATTGACCACGGAGTCCAAGCCCGTAGCTGGCGTTGAGATGGCACTCTATGTCGATGCGGATTCGGACGGCAGCTTGGACGACGTTGAGCGTCAGGCACTAGCAGTGACCACGACAGACGCGAATGGTCAGTTCGCTTTTGCATCGGTTGCTCCAGGCGACTACCTAGTCGTCCAGACTGTTCCAGCGGGAGCTGAAGCAGTAGCAGACTCTGACGGAGGAGACGCGAAAGTGACAAGTGTGGAGTACGTTGACCAACCGGTGACTGAGGTGGATTTTGTCGTGAAACCAGCGGCTACCAGCTTTGCTCAATGGCAGGAGCAACATCCAGAGGCTGGCGAGAATGCAGACGGTGATGCCTATGATAGTTTGATGGAGTATGCGCTCGGAACAGATGCCGAGATGGACAGCCCGCCTCGATTCTGGGTCCAGTTTGCCGCAGATAAGGTGACCCCAGAGGCCGTGCTCGTTAGGCCTGAGGGTGGCCAAGCGGACCTTCGTTACGACGTGGAGTTTAGCAGTGATCTTAAGCGTTGGCTTGCCACGGAGATCATTCCTGAACGCAAAGTTAACCGTGATGGCAGTGAAACACTCCGCTATCGTAGCTTGGAGATGCCGTTTGCTCGCTTGAGGGTTGAGCTTGATGCGGACCTAAATGGCCAGTCCGAGAAAATCAGCCATTCTCCAGTATTCGGGTGGACCGCACATGAACTCCAGGTGGGAACGGTGCCATTTGCGATGCCGCTTTTGCGCACCCGAGTCTTTACAGGCCCAGCTGGGCAGGGACGCTCGGATGTTTTGGCGGCTGGCCGTCAATACTATGCCGAGGTGCTAGAAGGAGAAGCTGAGGGTCACCGATTCGAGATCAATGAGTTGGAGGGTGATTTGCAAAAGTTGGTCTATGGAGACGGTAAAGGCCCATCAGAAGGAACGCGTATTGCTGTGCGTCCTCACTGGACCCTGGGTGAGCTCTTCCCCGTTGGCGAGTTCCGTTCCGCGGCATCTCCAGCTCAGGCGGATCGCGTCATGTTCTTCCGGAACGGTGCGTACGAGGTCTATTGGCTCTACTCTGGTGCGGTGGCTGGAACGCCGATGTGGGTCCGAGATGGCAGCACCGACCTGACGGATCGCGGAGGAGTCGTTGTTGGACCGGACGAAGGCGTCTTCATTCAAAGACGGGCAACCGGTGGCACTCTTCGAGCTGCAGGTGAAGTACGGACCTGGAAGTTCACTTCCGTTTTGGGCAAGAAGCCGAGTCTGCTGGGAGGTGGTTACCCCATTCCAGTCACGGCAGATCAGCGCGCGATGAATGGTTCAGGCGGCTTCCTTCCTGGTGATACGGTCCGGCTGTGGCAAGCTGAGACCGCTAGCTACTCTCTCTTCACTTTCGATGGTAACGCCTGGCAGAGCCAAGAAGGTGTCACGGGGGTGAGCCGGTTAACGTTTGGAGCGTTCGGAGCAGCTGTTTTTGGCACGGGGGGGCGAGTTGACCCTGCGTGGAGCCAGCCTGTGCCTTGATTGGTCGGAAGAGCCTAATTTCAAGGTTATTCTTGGAAAACAGATAATAAACAAAACCAAATCAATATTCGATTATTATTGATTAAATCAGTAATTATTATAATTTTCGGCATTCACTAGTGTTATATGGCCCCGTTTTGCCCCTGCATCACCAACAAAAGACCGATCCAGTGTCAGCCCCTCCGGCTGACCAGTCCGGGATTGATGCAGCTACTCCACGGCAGCCAAACCGCTGCTGCGGGCAGTCTCCAGCGGTGTTTCCCGGACGCACTTCTTCGTGCCCCTAGCCACTGAACTTCCGCCTTTCTCAATGTCTCGCTACCAATTAAAAAAACTGCTAAGTGCGTTCCGCCACGTGCCTCTACTGGCGTGGAGCTTGCTTTTGCTTTTGATGCAAGGCTCGTTTGTCGCCGCGCAGACCAACGCAACCGACAATTTTGCCTCCGGAAACTACACAGGAGGTTCTGGGTGGTCGGGGAACTGGATCGATGAGGAGACGAGTCTTACTTTGCCGACGGACGGCAACATTCGGGTCGAGAGTGGGGCCGTGAGACTCTATCAGGCGTTGAGCAATGCGGGTGGATTGTATCGTAACTTCACAGTGAGCACGACTACTGTGACTTCAGCGACTTTGTCGTTCTCTTACCGAGGGGAAGTGGGCAACGACTCCGGCTCTGATCTCTTGATAGTTGAGTTTTCCTCCAATGGCGGCAGCAGCTACTCGCAAATCGCATCTCTTTATCACAACACCACAAGCTACACGACGTCTCCCACCTACAACCTCTCGGGCGTCACGACTGCGGGCACGTATCGCATTCGCTTTCGTGCAGTGAGTGCCACGGGAACAAGTGAAGACTATTATGTAGACGATGTTTCCGTTGCTGTTGCAGGGACATCCCGTGATTACGGTGACTGGGCGCACGGGACCAACCCGACTGGGGCAGCCACAACGACGACATTTAGCACGATTAACAGCAATTTGCGTCTCGGTGCCACGATCGACGGGGAATCAAGTGTGTCGCCCACGACTTCGGCCAATGCCGATGGTTCCGACGAGGACGGTGTGACACTGCCGTCCGCCCCGTGGGCCGTAGGAGAGGCGAAGAACTTCACGATTGTTGCCACAAACACCACCGGGGCTTCAAGTCACCTACGTGGATGGATAGACTATAACAATGACGGTGATTTCTCCGACTCTGGGGAGTTGGTGATCAAAGACACGATTCCAACTGGAGTCACGAACAACACTTACTACTATGCGGTTAGTCCGCTTGCATCTGGCACCAACTTAGGTGTTAGGATTCGACTCTCCAGCGACTCTGGGGTCACAGCCACCACATCTAGCGGTACGGGAGAGATTGAGGACTTCATTACCACCATCACCAACGTCAACTCCAATCAGTGCTACTCATGGACTGCCGATAACGTGAATGAGAACTGGGATCTGGACAACACGGAGCTTGATCCTGATGCGGTGAGTTGGACGCCGCTCATCAATGGAGAAGGTTTTGGCACCATGCGCTATGCGCGCATGACCTACAACCCGACCTCTGAGATGCTTGAGGTGTCTCTGCGAATCAAGTGCTACAACTCCGCTAACCCACTGCAGGGAATATGGCTAACTCTAAGTGACGGTCCGTTCCCTCGGGATAACAACCGGGCTGTCATCTACTATGATGGCTTCACGCCAGCAGATCCGAAGCTAACTGTCTATGTCTACGATGAAATGCAGGGAGACCTGAGCTTCTCCAACCCGGCGAAACTTCTGGCATCAAGCATTAACGATACGCGCTTGCGCCCCGGACCACTGGTCAACGAGGGAAGCAATTACTATACTGTGCAGTTCGCCATCGACGCCAGCGTTATCAACGAAGGCTCTAACTTCCCTGGCTACAGTTTGCCACAGAGCTGGCAGGGCATACGTTTTGGCAGTGAAGTGGGCGTGTGGCTGCACTGGTTCAAGTTCAGCGGACAACCAACTTACAACAGCAGCACTGGCGGTCTTTTGACCTATCCGATCGATCAGACCACGAAAGACGTCACCGACACTTACAAGCAGTATATCGGCTGGTTTGACACAGGTTATTGGCCTGCGTTGTTAAAAGCCAGTCTACAGACGAAGACCGCAGATTTTGGAGATTACGCCAGTTTTCCAAGCGCAAGCAGCACAGTAGTCAGTTCACTGAAGATCGGAGCGACGACCGACCCCGACTCTGGAGCTACGAGAGGGAATCTGGAAGCAAATACAGACGATCTGAGCAGGACCGGAAGCACCGATGATGAGGATGGCGTAACATTGCCGACCTCCGTAGCTCCAGGTGCTACCAGCCAAACGATGACGGTAACCGTGAGCAACTCCACGGGATCTACGGCATACATGAATGCTTGGGTAGATTGGGACGGGGACGGAGTTCTTGGGGAGACAATCGGTGGAGTGGCGGAGCAAGTGGCGACGAATACGGCAATCGCCACAGGCACCAACAACTCCAACCGCACGATTACATTCAGTGTTCCCGCAGGAATCTTACCAGGTCCCAGGGGCGTCCGTGTGAGGCTTACTAGTGTATCAGGCCCGTCGTTTGACGGAGCGGATGGCAATGGTGAGGTCGAAGACCACTTGATCTCGGTGATCATTCCGTCTGACTTCGGCGACCATGTCTTTGGCAATCTTGCCGCAAGTACTGCCTCGCAAGCCATCAGCACTGCCATCAAGATCGGCACCAACGCCACAGACGCTGAACTCAGCGATCCCTCGGACTCGGTCGCTAATAAAGATGATACTACCGGCACCAATGACGAAGATCTGACACTGCCGAGCTTCACCGTGGGTCATGCCACAAATCTCGTGATTCCTGTCACCATCCCCGCAGTATCAAGCCTTAGTGGTAGTACCTCACGCATCAATGTGTTCGTCGACTGGAACGATGACGGCGATGTGGCAGACGCAAATGAGACGTTATCACCCCAAACTGTTGCCACCAATGGCACGAGCAACGTCACCTTTAGCCTCACACCGCCCATTGGCACTACTGTTGGAACGAAGTATTTGCGCATTCGCATTACGGAGGGCAGCACAGCCCCCACCTTCTCCGGCACGAGCCTACTGAAGGGGGAAGTGGAGGACTACGCGGTCAACGTAGTGGTAAACACAGACTATGGGGACTTCTCCGGTTTTGCATCTGCCAGCAACACCCTTTCCGCGTCAATCCGACTCGGGGCGACAACAGATGTCGAGTCCAGTGCAACGACCAATGCTTCTGCCACAGGTGACGACGTTACCGGTAGTGACGATGAAGATAGCGTGACGCAGGGTACATTGCGTGCGGGGCAGAGCGGGTCGATCACGGTCAATCTAACAAACACCAGTGGATCGGTTGCATACTTGAATGCGTGGATTGACTGGAACCTCAATAACTCGGTGGATTCCGGCGAGCAGGTGGCAACGGATGTGTCGATTCCAACTGGCACCAGCAACAGCAATCAATCGCTCACCGTCACGCCACCCGTTATTACTGCAACCGGAACGGTTCCAATGCGTGTTCGGCTCACTTCCGCCAGCGGTACCGCGTTTAGTGGAAACACTGGGCCTGGTGAGGTGGAAGATCACATGCTCAATATCAGCGCACCAAACCTCGACTTTGGTGACTTTAGCGGATTTCCCCAAGCGACAAGTGTAGTGACAAGCGCCTTGAAGTTGGGTGCGACCGCTGCGGATGCAGAAGCTGCTCTCACGGGCAATACCAATGCAGACGCTGATGACACTTTGGGTGGCGATGATGAGGATGGTGTGACGCAAAGCGTCCTGCGAGCCAACCAGCCAGGCACGGTGACGGTCAATGTCTCCAACACCAGCGGAGTGGCTGCGTTCTTGAACGTATGGATCGACTGGAATCTGAACAACGCAGTAGACGCAGGAGAACAGGTTGTGGTCAATGCCTCCATCGCGACCGGAACAAGCAACAGCAATCAGGTGATCGCCGTGACGCCACCTGTCACTACAGCGGCAGGGTCCGTTCCATTGCGTGCCCGGCTCACGACAACGTCCTCGCCTGGCTTTAGCAATCTCTTTCCAGGAACGAGCGTCGGAGAGGTGGAGGATCACCTCCTGAGCATTAGCGGGCCTAACATGGATTTTGGAGACTTCAGTGGATTTGCTGAGGCGACTAGTGTGGTTAGCAGTGCAGTCAAGATGGGCTCCAACGCTGCAGATGCAGAGGTCAGCCTTACCGCAAACTCTAGTGCAAGCGCGGACGACGCACTTGCAGTCGACGATGAAGACGGGGTGACCCAGAGCATTCTGCGCGCGAATCAACCTGGGACGGTGACGGTCAATGTGACGAACACAAGTGGAGCGGCTTCATTCCTGAATGTGTGGATCGACTGGAACCAGAACAATACCATCGACGTCGGTGAACAAGTGGTTGTCGACTCCTCCATCTCCAATGGAACGAGTAACAGCAATCAGGTGATCAACGTGACACCACCGGCGACCACTTTGACCGGCACGGTGCCGCTCCGTGCCCGGATTACCACCACGGCCTCACCTGGATTCAGCAATAGCTTTCCTGGGACTACGATAGGTGAAGTGGAAGATCATCTTCTGACGATTAGCGCTCCCAACTTAGACTATGGTGACTTCAGTGGCTTTGTTCAGGCGACGAGCATCGCTTCACCTGCTGTCAAACTGGGATCTAACAGTGCAGATGCCGAAGTAACTATGACAGGCAATAGTGCGGCTGATGCGGACGACCTAAACGGCGTGGATGACGAAGACGGGATCACGCAGGGTACCATCAGAGCCAATCAAGCTGGCACGGTCACGGTGAATGTGACCAACTCCAGTGGTGCTGTTGCCTATTTGAACGTTTGGATCGACTGGAACCGAAACAATACGGTCGATGCAGGTGAGCAAGTGGCAACAAACGCCTCCATTTCGAACGGAACAACTAATAGCAATCAGGTGATCAACGTGACGCCACCCGTTGCAACGACTGCGGGCACCGTTCCGATGCGTGCCCGGTTGACGACATCGATTTCGCCAGGGTTTGGCAATACTTTTCCTGGAACTACGATTGGTGAAGTTGAGGACCATCTTCTCTCCGTCAGTGCACCCAATCTGGATTTTGGTGACTGGAACGGGCCTGGGGCTTTGACTTCCACAGCAGGCTTGATCGCGAGCACCAGCGTGCGAATTGGCTCTACTGTTGATGCTGAAGCGGGAGTGACGCCAAACTCTGGTGCAACAGTTGATGATACCAATGGTACCCATGACGAAGATGGAGTGTCGATGCCTGCTACCCTCACGTTAGGCTTGCCAGCTACGATTCCAGTGAGCGTATTCAACGACAACGTTGCCAACCGGTATCTTCAGGCGTGGATTGACTTCAATAATGATGGGGCATTCAACGATACCGATGTGACGAGTGGCGGCGAGCGCGTTTACAATGCTGCTGTTCCTGCCAGCGCTTCCGCACAAACCATTAACGTCACTTTTTCAGTGCCCGTGTCTGCTTCAATTGGCACTCAGCGCGGCTTGCGTGTTCGCTTTACTGATAGCAGCAGCACCACTCCGACGAGCAGTGGCGCAACGGGTGAAACAGAAGACTACGCGATCGACATTCTACCAAGTTTGAATCTTGGAAACCAAGTGTTCATCGACACCAATGGCAATGGGCTTCGGGACGCCACGGAAGCCGGTATCCCGGGAGTGACGGTCCAGCTTTGGACGCCCGGAGTGAATGGTGCTGAGGAAAATGGTGGTGGTGACGATGTCAAAGTCGGTGCCGATGTGATCACTGATATCAACGGTCAGTATGGGTTCGCAAGTCTCGCTGCGGGAACCTACTATGTGCGTGTTCCAACGCCCCCTTTCTATTACCCACAAGTCACCACGGCTGTAAACCTGGACAACGGCGTCAATAACGACAGTAATGGACTTCAGACGGCAAGTGGAGCTGCCGTTCGCACGCCACGAATCGTGCTATCTCAGGGAACCGAGCCTGCATCAGGCGTAGATGGTGACGGTGTCAATGGGGAGCTCACAGTTGATATCGGATTCCGTGAGGCTGACCCATGCTATGCCATGAACCTCATCGACAATCCCAACTTTGAGCTTCAGGGAGCACCGAATACAAATGGCGCTCCGTTTGCTATCCTTGGATACAATGGTGTCGGAACGGGATTCGGTGCCGCAGCTAACTCTCTGCGTTGGGTGGCTGGAGTGAACGGAATGAGCCCGCTGAACACGCCCATCCAGAACATGCAGGTGCTGGCCGTGGGACCGACAGCTAGGGTGGCATGGGTTGAGAGTGCAAAGGCTCGCAGCGGCAAGCGGTATATGGTATTTGAAGGAACTAACTCCTGCCTGGATCTGCGTGCAGCTGGTGGTGGTGCGTGGAGCACGGTTCTTCAACCCGGCAAGAGCTACCAGATTGCGATTTGGGCTGATACTGCGAGCGCTGCAGATGCATCCTTCACTCTAAGTATGCAGGCAGGTGCCAAGATATTCGGTATATCGGGCGTGAACTACCAATATTTCATGGCCAGCCAGGGACGCTGGACGGGCACGCCGAATCCCAAGTTTACCGCGACTGACTACAACGGCTGGGCTGAAGCAACGGGCAATTCATTGCAGCCGACTTGGAGAAAGTTTGTCTTCTACTTCTCCATTCCTCCGACGGCGACAACGACACAGATCAATCAAGCGAGTCTTATCCTGGCCGGAGGAACAGGCAGTGGCCCAATCGCAGTGGACCACATCTTCCTTTGTGAAGGAGGCATCAGCCTCGGTGATCTCGTTTGGCATGACATGGATAACGATGGCACGAGAGACTCTGGCGAACCAGGCATCAACGGTGTGCAGGTTGAGCTATGGAAAGCTGGTGCGGATAATCAGATCGGAGGTGGTGATGATACCCTTTCTGCTACCACCACGACGAGTGGCGGAGGTTTCTATTCTTTCGACGGCCTTCAACCTGGGTCGTTCTTTGTGAGGATACCGACCCCACCAGCGGCTACACCAATCTCGAGCTCGGTGACTGATACTGCTGACAATGGTCAGGACAACGATGACAATGGCAGCCAAACAGGCCTCGGACCGGTGCTTAGTCCGGTCGTTGCGCTTTACAATGGCACAGAACCCGGAAGTGCCGGCTCAGGCAGTGTGGAGAACACGATAGATTTTGGCTTTGTTGAGCAGCCGAACAAGGATTTTGGCGACCACAGCGGCTATGCTGCGGCGTCCAGTATACAGACATCTGCGATTCGCATTGGTGCTGCCACCGACGTAGAAATCGTGTCAGCTTTAGACTCCGCTGCGCTTGGCGACGACACAACAGGTGTCGATGATGAGGATGGAGTGACGCTCCCAGCCACAATGACAGCGGGGACAAGTCCTTCCATCACCGTCAATGTAACGAACACATCTGCTGCTCCTGCTTATCTCAATGTGTGGTTTGATTTCAACGCGGATGGTGACTTCTCCGATTCTGGTGAGCGGGTTCTGAGCGACAGTGTAATCGCCAGCGGAATCAGCAACAGCAACCAAGTGGTGACTGTTCCAGTTCCCGCCGTTGCATCCATCGGTAGCGTGGGCGTGCGTGTGCGCCTGACCTCAGTGATGAATCCAGGGCCTACGGGACAGAGCGGAGAAGGTGAGGTGGAAGACTATGTAGCCAACATTGTGGTGCCCATCACTGACTTTGGTGACTTCAGCGGATTCGCCCAGGCTGGAACAACAGCCACTACATCTCTCCGGATCGGGACTACGCCCACCGACACTGAGACATTGGCTCAAACCACATCGTCGGCGAATGGAGATGACGTTCTCGTATCTGACGATGAAGATGGTGTTACGACTAGCGCCCTACGCCCTGGGCAATCGGGCACTGTCACTGTCAAAGTAACGAATACCTCGGGTTCAACCGCCTATCTTAACGTCTGGTTAGATTACAACGGAAATGGGACCATTGAGATTGGCGAGCAAATCGCTGTTTTGCGCACCATTCCCACCGGAGTGACGAATCAGGATGAAGTGATCTCCGTCTTGGTGCCCTCAAATGCAGTAGTGGGCAATATTGGACTTCGTGCTCGCATTTCCAGCTCTGTGTTGTCGGGCTTTTCTGGAACGAGTGCCACGGGAGAAGTGGAGGATCACCTGATAACCATCAGTCCGCCAAATCTTGATTTCGGCGACCTGCCAGACACTAGCGCTGGAACAGGGACGGCCAACTACGAGACATTGTTGGACAATAATGGCCCTCACCACACCCGATTGGCGGGATTAGAGTTGGGGACAGCATGGGATGCGGATGTAGTGGCTCTTCAATCTGGCAGTGCGGACGGTGACGACTCGTTCGGCACCGATGATGAAGATGCGCTTTCTACTGTGCCTTCCCTATTGATTGGCCAGAGCGTGTCGCTTGACGTCGGTGTGAGTAACACGACAGGCTCGAGTGCACGTCTTAGCGCTTGGGTTGATTTCAATGCCAATGGCTCGTTCGCTGACGTTGGGGAGCAGGTCGCTGTGGATCAGATTGTGACTAGCGGTTCGTCTGTGGCTACCGTTAACTTCTCTGTGCCGCTAACCGCTAACCAAGGGACTACCGGTCTGCGGTTACGCCTTTCACATAGCACTGGGGTTACATCCGTTGGAAATGGGGGTAATGGAGAAGTGGAAGACTACCTCGTGGGTATCGGTTGCCCTGTGGTAGTGGTCTCACCGCTCGTCGGAACGCTCTCAGACGCGCATTTGGGCTATCCTTACACGGTGACGTTCAGCCAGACAGGTGCCGCAAGCGCTGTGACCTTCGCTAGCAGCGTAACGCCCCCAGTCCCAGGACTGACCCTGAACTCAAGCACCGGCGAACTCTCAGGTACCCCAACTTCTTCCGGAACCTATACCTTCCGTATCACGGCATCAGATCCCTTAGGCTGCTCTGGCTTCCGCGACTACACGTTGCTTGTCCGCTCTGAGGATCGTGGCGACTACAATCTCTTCCCCGCAGCATCCAGCAATGTCACCAGCTCGCTCAGAATGGGTGCTTCAGTGGACAATGAGCCTCTCCTCACTTTGACTTCTGCAGCCGACGTTGATGATATCACAGGCACCGATGATGAAGATGGAGTGAACTCCATTCCCAATATCGCTGAAGGCAACAACGTCAGTGTAAGCGTAAGGGTCACCAACTTCACCGCAGGCACGGCCTATCTGAACTTGTGGATCGACTATGACAATGACGGCGACTTAACGGACGCTAACGAATCCATTGCGTCCAACCTCGCCGTGTCTTCCGGCACCAATAACGTCAATCGAACAATCTCGTTTGATGTTCCGCCCGGTACCCCTATTGGCATGAAGGGCATGCGCCTACGTCTGACAAGCGTTGCATCTCCGGGACCTGACGGTGCTGATGGAAGTGGCGAGGTTGAGGACTACCTGATTGAAGTGGTGCCACCAGTAAATGATTTTGGCGACTGGGATTCACTGCCTTGGGCTCGCAGTCGAGTGACAACGGGTATCACCATTGGCGATGGCATTGACGCAGAAGGTGTTGGTGGTGCGAATCCGACTGCGACTGGCGACGATACCGCTGGGATGGACGACGAAGATGGAATCATCCTGCCTGCTACGCTTGTTCGCGGTGGGAGCCATACGATTGGCGTCATTCTGGAGAACTTAAGCGCTCAAGCGGCATACTTGAATGCGTGGATAGACTTCAACGGTGATGGCACCATGACGGACGCAACAGAGCAGGTTGCGGTCAGTGTCCTTGTGGCTGCTGGCACGGCTAAGTATACTCATGCCCTCAATGTCAATGTTCCATGGACGGCTGCTTTGGGCAATGTAGGCATGCGCTTGCGCTTCTGCACGATTGCCAGCCCTGGGATCAACGGAACGGATGGGCTGGGCGAAGTGGAAGATCACATGGTGCCAATTTCACTTCCAGGCACTATCGGTGATCGTGTCTGGGTGGATACAGACGGAGACGGGATGTTCGAGTTTGCCAATGGTGAACTTCCTTTGGATGGTGTGCTGGTTAATCTTTATCGCGATTTGGACAGCAGCGGCAACTTGAGCGCTGGAGACGGCAGCCCTTTTGCAAGCCAGACAACGTTCTCAGGTGGCCAATATCGCTTCCGTGGGCTGCCACCTGGTGACTACTTGGTTGAAGTAGCCGCCTCCAACTTTGCGTTGGGTGGAATCCTTCGTGATTTTGTATCAAGTCCAGGCGCACCTGATCCAGACGACAATGTGACGCAGGATGACAACGGGGCACCTGTAGCTGGTTTTGGAGTCGCATCCTCTGCGTTGACGCTAACTTCGGGCGGTGAGCCCACTGATGACGGAGATTCCGACAACTACTCCAACTTGACGGTGGACTTTGGATTTGTGTGCACCAAGACGCTGACTTGGGATGTGCTCGTCTCCAACAACAATGCGGACAAGGTGGCTCAATACACTTATCCTCACGGAAAGTATGCGGGTGACTTTGTCGGTGCCTCATCTGGAGGATTGTCCAGGCCCTATGACATCGTGATTGGCCCTGGCGGCGATCTGTTTGTCGCTTCCCAGTTCAGTAACGAGGTCAAAAGATACGATGGCGATACGGGTGCGTTCATCAGTACTTTTGTTTCAGCAGGCTCGGGTGGCTTGAACGGCGCCTTTGGGCTGACCTTTGGGCCAGATGGGCATCTTTACGTGACGAGCCGGAGCACGAATGAAGTGAAGCGATACAATGGAGCGACAGGAGCATTCATTGACAACTTCATCCCTTCCAGCGGCGGGCTAAACCAACCTCACCAGGGCATTTTGTGGTCAGTAGACAATAAGCTCTATGTCACCAACATTGGAAGTGGTGAGCTTCGGCGGTACGATGCGCTTGGCACCTTCCTTGATTCGATCACACTGCCTGTGGGAGTGGTGTCGGCGAGAGGCTTCAGTTTTGGTCCAGACGGAAACGTGTATCTAGCTGCTCACAACAGCACGATTTATAAAGTAACCACAGGCACGACGATGAATCTGAGTGTCTTCGCTAACCTTCCAGACTATTACGCGCATGTTTCCTGGGGACCAGATGGTCACATGTACGCCACTTCAGTGAGTGGTAACTATGTCCGGCGTGTCCACGGCAGTACGGGTGTGGATCTGGGCATCTTCAACCTCGGTGGTGCACTAGGTGAGCCAAAAGAGGCGCTGTTTTATCCAAGATGTGTGACCCTCAGCTTGGGCAACCTTGTGTTTGATGACGCCAATAACAATGGTGTCTATGACTCTGCAACAGAGACTGGCATCAACAACGTTGAGGTTCAGTTGTTGGATGCCGCAAATGACGCGGTAATCGCTACGACCACGACGACCGCAGGAGGTCTCTACAATTTCATTGGGTTGGCTCCAGGAAGCTACAAGGTTCGTGTGCCCGCCCCTCCTACGACGACACCACTAGCAAGTAGCACTTCTGGAACGGACAATGGCACCGATGGCGACAACAACGGCGTGCAACCCGGTCTCCAGCAAACGGCAGTTACCACGGGAACCATCTCGCTCGCGGTGCAGAGTGAGCCGGGCAGTACAGGAGTGCTTAACGCAGACAATACCATCGACATAGGATTACGTGCTTGTGTTCCGATTGTCATTTCGCCGGCTACTTTACCAACTGGCACCGCAACGGTGCCTTACACGACAGTGATTACTGCTACTGGAGGTGAACCTGGAGGATTCACCTGGGCTCACGTGGGTGGGACCCTGCCTCCAGGGCTAGGATTCAGCACTGCCACAGGAACAGTCTCGGGAACGCCTACTCTCGCAGGAACCTATTCGTTCACGGTTACGGCAACGGATACAAAAGGCTGTGTGGGAACTCAGTTAATCACGGTGAAGATCTGCCCGTGGATCGATCTTGTGCCAGCCACGCTCGAGGATGGATGGGTAGGCCACCCATACAGTCAAGCAGTGGCCTTCAGTGCCTCAGGCGGTGCAGTTCCTTACACTTACACAGCGTCCAACCTCCCGACCGGGCTTACCTTCAATCCAGTGAGCAGAAAGATAGAGGGAACTGCCACGGCGCTTGGTACCTGGAATGTCTCTGTGACGGCAACTGACAACGATGGGTGCTCCCGAACGATCACACCAAGTCTGACCATCGTTTGCCCGCCGATTAGCATCTCCCCGTCGAGTCTCGTAGACGCCTATCAAGGCACAGCCTACACCCAACCCGATGCATTTAGTGCTACCAATGGTACAGCACCTTATTCTTGGAACTTCACAGGGCTGCCTACAGGACTGAGCTTCAACTCCACTACGAGGAAGTTGGTGGGCATGCCGACAGCCGTGCCAGGAGTTTACAATGTGAACGTCACAGTGACGGACCTCTATGGGTGCCAGGGAACGCGCTCCTTCAATCTTCGTGTCTGTCCAATCATCAACCTAACGCCGACGTCACTGGCGTTTGCCTATGTGGGGACACCTTACGTTCAGGCCGTGCCATTTAGTGCCAGTGGAGGCCAAGCACCGTACTTCTACAGCGCATCAGGATTGCCGCCGGGAATATCTTTGGACGCCACCAATCGAGTTCTCATCGGCACACCAACGGTTGTGGGACTTTATTCCATCAACGTTACCGCATCAGACGTGAATGGCTGTATTGTGACGGTAGCATATGCGTTCCGCGTTTGTCCGATCATTACCCTTACACCCGCAACACTGGAAGACGCTCACGTGGGACACAGTTATGACCAAGCTAGTCCGTTCGTGGCGGCTGGGGGCACTAGTCCCTACAGTTACACCCTGACCGGGTTGCCAAGTGGCCTTACGTTCAATACCACGACGCAAAAGATCGAAGGAACGCCTGCTTCAATTGGCTTGTCGGTTCAGACCTACAGTCTCACCGTGACTGCCACTGATGCCGATGGATGTGTAGGAAGTCGAAATGTCGATCTCCGTGTTATCCCGCCGATGCGAGTTGGTAGTCTTGTTTGGCTGGATGAGGATGACGATGGTTTCAAGGACGCAACGGAGCTTGGAGTTCCTGGAATCAATCTACAACTTTGGTCTTCGGGGACCAACAGCGTGGCACAGGCAGGAAGTGGTGATGATGTTCTTCTAGGCACTACGACTTCCACTGCAGGCGGTAGTTACTTGTTCGACTTCGTGAAGCCACAGAACAATGTGTACGTCCTCATGCCAACTCCCCCGCTAACGGCAAAGTTAGCAAGCCAGGTAGTCGCTGCGGCCAGCACGGGAATCGATAACGATAACAATGGATCGCAATCCGGTGGATTAGGCTCTGCGGTTAGTACGGATTTGTTCGATCTGCAGATCGGAGCTGCACCGGGAGTCGGTGCAGATGGTGATGACAGCAACACCGACTCCACCATCGACATTGGATTAAGACCAAACCACGGAGAGCAGGTTGTCTTCGATGAGATCAAGCCATTCAATCCTGCTTCTGGCGAGGATAGCCCTGGAGCGATCTATCGCTGGTTCCGCATGCGTAGAGCATCGACTGGCACCCCCTGGCGCACCGCCACGGACGCTACAGCTGTGTGTGTGGATTCGGCACGTCCCTACGCTCCAGCGGGGACTGGTTACTACATGATGGAGGTGGATGCGCTTCCTGCGATGACCACCTATTACCCTGCATCAGTTGCTCAACGGACGGCAGCCATGGCAAGGATCCATTGGTTGGTGGACAATTACTGGTCGTCCTGGGTCACGGGATCTGGGGCTACCGCGGAGACATGGACCTACATGCGAGAAATGATGAGAGAGATCATTATGGATGCGGGTAATGGCTTCGATCTGCTAACAGGCAACCACCAGTTTGCGATCCCTTCACTGATTGCAATGACTCCAGCGATCATGAGCGTGGCTTCTACCTATCGCTCCTCCACTTATATTGTTTGTGGTGCAGATCCAGATCACGCGACCAGAGACCAAAGCCTTGTTTTCGTCACAACTAACCCGCTGGCTTCCAATCTCGTGCTCGGAAGTCAAGTCTGGCACGACTATGATGATGATGGACTGCTCGATGTGAGTGAGCTCGGAGTGGCCAACGTTAAGGTGGAGTTGTACTATGACAGGGATGGCGTCTCCGCTAACGGTCGTGAATGGCGCGTTGGCTATGTCACCACCGACTCAATGGGCCGCTACTGCTTCAATGGACTTTCCCCTGGAAACTATGAAGTGGTGATCCCAGTCTCCAATTTCGTGCCTGGAGGCTCGCTCGTGAATCTGCAGTGGAGCAGCAGCGTGACGGACACCGCTGACAATGGTGAAGACCGTGACGACAACGGTATTCAATCCGGAGGGATCGCCACTGAGGTGCGTAGTCCTATTGTTGCTCTCTCTGCGGGTTCCGAGCCTGGGGCAGCTTCAGAGACAGGGCCTGGGGGTGAGCTTGATGATGCCATGGAGGCAAATGGTGATATGACCGTGGACTTTGGCTTCTTCGGCGGCATGACGCTCGGAGGAACCCTGTGGGCTGATTCGGTCGAAAATGGTGTGCTTGATGCCGCTACTGATACGCGACTCGCTGGCATAACGCTTGAGCTCTGGAGTGTCGGCGCGAACGGGAACGTGGACAATGGAGCAGGCGATGACGTACTTGCTGGCATGGTAGGCACTGATTTCAGTGGGAACTATGCGTTCAGCAAACTCGCCCAAGGGGCCTACTATGTGCGACTCGCTACACCGCCAGCTGAAAACAATGGTCCCACAACGCTTTCTGTTTCGTCAGACAATCAGACAGACAACGACAACAATGCACTTCAGCCGGGAGGTTTAGGCTCCAGTATTTACTCGCCCAAGATCACTCTCGCAGCCGGCACGGAGTCGACTGTTGACGGCGATGACTCAAATGGAGACATCACCGTTGATCTCGGGCTGTGGGTTGGGTTCCGTGTTGGCAACTTTGTTTGGAATGATGCGAACAATAATGCAGTGGTTAGCTCAGGTGAAGTGGGCATTCCTGGGGTGGTTCTGGAACTTATGAGCACAGGATCAGACAACGCTATCGGTGGCTCAGGTGGCGCGGCCGACACGGTTGTAACTGGCACGACAAGTCTTGCGGACGGTAGCTATATGCTTGTGACGAACGTGCCTGGGCACTACTACGTGAGGGTAACCACGCCCCCGACCGCCTATCCGCTGGTTTCTGCGGTGAACGTTGCGTTGGACAATGGTGTGGATAATGACAACAACGGCTATCAGCCTAATGGCGTCCATTCATTGGTCACAACCCCGGTATTCCAACTGGCCAAGAATACCGAACCAGGATCGTCCGGAACTAAGAACGCAGAGAATACCATCGATATCGGATTCCGCGAGTGCCCGGTGGTGGTGCCGATGCCTGCTATTCTGCCGACTCCATACTGGGGCGCGGTCTACAGTGAAGCCCTCAGCGGTTCAGGAAGTGTCGGACCCTACAGTTTCTCCAAGAAGAGCGGTACTCTGCCGCCAGGAATCTTTTTGGCAGGAAACGGTTCACTAACAGGCACTTGTAGTGCCGTTGGCACCTACAACTTCGTCGTTGAAGTAACGGATGTCTATGGTTGTAAGGGTGAGCGTGCATACACCGTGAACGTAGGCACCATGTCGCTGGGAGATCTTGTTTGGAACGATGCGAATAACAACGGGGTCTACGACTCAGGTATCGAGTTGGGACTTGGTGGCATTTCTGTGAACCTCTACAAAGACGGTGGGGACGGTGTGGTTGCGTCTGGCGATGACACACTCTGGGCCGCCCCTCAGACGACTAGTTTGACGGGTGCTTACATCTTCACAGGGCTGCCGGTAGGCAGGTATTATGTGACGATACCCGACGTGCCTGGTTTCCCTTACATTGGGGGAGGCAGCGGTATCGTCGCGGACAATGAGGTCAACAATGACAACAATGCGATCCTCATTAGCGGCCCGGGAAGTGGCTACCGTAGTCCCCTGGTTCAATTGGAGCCTCAAGGTGAGTCCGGGAATGACGGTGACTCAAACCTTGATACCGAGCGCACGATTGACTTCGGTCTCTATTCAGGTGGGGTTATTGGCGATCTTGTCTTCCTGGATGCAGACAACTCCTCAACCTTCAATGCAGGTGATTCCGGGCTGCAAAACGTAGAAGTACAGCTCTATCGCACCACGAATACGGTGGTGGGCGATGGTGATGATGTCTTGGTAGGATCGCAACTTACGGGCGTAAATGGCGCGTATGCGTTCTCGTCTCTGATGCCGGGTCGTTACTTCGTCCGTGCCACACCTCCTGTGGCCTTCCCCATGGTCAGTCCCCTGGCGGGCATCGACAATGCGATCAACAATGACAACAACGCGACCCAAAGTGCGCCAAGTCAGCCAGCGAACACCATGCTCATCACCTATGTGGCAGGAGATGAGCCCGGAACCAGCGGCGGCACCAACACGGAGAACACCATCGATATCGGCTTCCGTGCCTGTCCGCCGATTGAGATTTCACCAACATCATTGCCATTCGCTTATGTTTCTACGCCATACTCGCAGACTCTGACTGCCACGGGTGGTGCAGGGGCGATTACTTGGAGTGTCATCTCAGGCATATTGCCCACCTGGCTGACGCTGAATGCTGGAAGTGGTATCCTGGCTGGGATGCCACCAACTACGTCGCAAGCGCCGGTCACATTTACTGTGCGGGCTTCTGATGCGTCAGGGTGTATCGCTGATCAACCGTATACGGTCACTGTGAAGGCGCTATCGATTGGTAACTTGGTCTGGCACGATGCCAACTTTAACGGATTGAAGGACAGTGGCGAACTTGGAGTGCCCTCCGCGCCGATTTCACTCTTTGAAGCGGGCCCGGACAAGACACCGTACTCAGCTGATGATGTGCTGGTGCGCAATAGCACGACGACATTGACGGGTGCTTACTTATTCAACAATCTTCCTCAGGGCGACTACTATGTGCGGCTCCAGGCACCCCCAGGCTACCCCCGGACAAGTGCTAACGTGGTCATCACAGACAACAGTGTCGACAACGATAACAATGCGATGCAACCGGGAGGTGCGGGCACGGCCTTCTTTAGTCCCATGATCAACCTCGCGGCTGACTCTGAGACAGCAACAGAGGATGGAAACACGGATACAGACTTTACCGTCGACTTCGGCCTCTTCCCCGGGATGACCTTGGGAGATTTGGTCTGGCACGACGAGGATAAGGACGGACTGAGAGACCCAACGGAGCCAGGTGTTGAGAATGTTACCGTGCAGATATTCTCTGCTGGTCCAAACAACCGCGTGGGTGGACTGGATGACGTGCTGGTGTCCACACAAGTCACCGACATCAATGGAAACTGGACTGTTACTGGCTTGCTACCTGGCAAGTATTTCATTCGTGTGCAGGACCTTCCGTGGTGGGCGCCGCTGTCAACAGCGGTGACGAACTTCACTGACGATAACATCGACAACGATGACAATGGCTCGCAGATCTGCACGGATCCGATTTACTCGCCCATCATCGACCTGACAGCCCTCGCTGAAGGCGGTACCACGGGCAACGAGAACAAGACGGTAGACTTTGGTATCAATGGCTATCCAGTCGGAGGGTTCGTAACAGCGACTCACGATGATAGCCTGCCTATCTTTGATCCCACCAATGGCAGTTACTCACAAATGCTGGTCGACCCCTTTGGAGTAGACCACAACCAGGGTGACACGGTTGCTGAGGATACCCCGGTGGGCATTGAGCTTGGTCCAGATGGATTCCTTTATGTGGCACAGCATGGGAATATCCGCCGGATCAGCCCGAGCGGAACGGACATGGGTGCCTTCCTGAGCACCTTGCCAGGATTGCAGGAGATCGCTGCGTTCACTTTTGCGCCCGATGGGTCGTTTCTCGTGCTTGAGAAGACAGGACAGCGGGTGGTGAGGTTCCATGGACCGCTAAGTGCTACCCCAGGACAGCCTGTGGACGTTGGTCCAGTGTATGCGTTCATCTCTGAAAATGCATCTGACATATCCATTGGACCAGACGGAAACATCTATCTGGTAGCTATTGGCTTCACGGGAGCGCATTCGATCGTTCGCTATGACGGTGTCACTGGAGCAAAGTTGAATACTGTGAGCAATCCATTCGCCATCACTTCCGTTGTGGCTGGGGGAAGCTCGATTCCGAAGATCACGGGCATCGACATTGAGTCCAACACGCTTTATGCGATCAACGAGACCGATGGCGAGGTCATCAGTGTGAACCTGACCAATCCAGCTTCTGTCCCGCCACCATTGCTGGTCGGCACCCTTTCAAGTGCTCTGTCTGGGACCTTTGAGACCGGGGACATTGAACTCAATCCCGTTGATCGTCACTTGTATGTCGCCGGGTACCGTTGGCATAAGCCAATCGTGGGAGGCACCTATCTTACGGCGGCATTTCTCAAGCTGAATCCGGCTGCCGCGCCTAATGCGGTGCCCACCGTTTATGAAGTACCCATGCCCACACCGCCAGGACCTAACCAAGAAGTGTGGCCAGGTCCTCGTGATCTAAACTTTGCTTTTTATGAAGGAGTAAATCAGCCGATCGGGTCTATCGGAAACCTGATTTGGAACGACATTGATGCCGATGGGTTGGTAGATCCGGGTGAGAACGGAATCTCAGGTGTGCGCGTCGAGTTGTATCGAGACGCGAACTCAGATTCTGGGGATGGAGCGGAGTATCTGGTGGGATGGACGTTTACAGATTTGCTTGGCCACTACTCATTCAATGGACTTGTTCCGGGCTCTTACCAAGTCGTGGTGCCTGAAGTGAACTTCCAGGCTGGTGGCTCGCTGTTCGGCTGGGGTACTTCTAGCCCTACTGATGGAACATTCGACGACCAGATTGATGGTGACGACAACGGCATTCAGCTTGCTGGATCATTCACGGAAGCCCGCAGTCCAATAATCGCACTCTCGACAGGAGCCGAACCATTGGGTGATGCATTGTCGGGCACTGAGTCTGGCTCAGGCGGCGATCTAGACGATAAGTTGGGAGATGCGCATGGCGACATGACCGTAGACTTCGGTTTTGTTGTGCCGGGACCGCTCGGTATCGGCAATTTGGTGTTTGAAGACCGCAATGGAAACAAGATCTACGATGATGGCGAGGGCATCGACGATGTGATCATCCAGCTTTACATCTCAGGCAAGAAGCCCGGTGTGGATCTGCCAATTGCTCAAACTCTCACTTCTTCAGGTGGACTTTATATGTTCCAAGGGCTTGTGGAGCGTGACTACTTCGTACACGTCCCAGCCAGCCAGTTTGGTCCATTGGGCATTTTGCGCGGCCTCTATAGCGTCCAAGGAACTGCGGCGGGTGACGATGATGCAGGTGAAGATGGAATCGACGCCAGCTCGCCGGAAGTCGATGGTGTGAGTTCCGGCATCGTTCAGCTTGTAGAGGGTAGCCAGCCGGATGACACGGATGGTGAAACCGGATTGCACAAGGACGATGACCTCACCAATGATCGCAATATTAACCTCACGGTCGATCTTGGATTCTATCGCCGTGCTGGAATCGGCAACTTTGTCTTCTTTGATCTCAACAACGACGGGGTAGCTTCATCCAACGAGGGTGTGGATGGAGTTCAAATTGACCTCTATGACATCCTTGGTGGTCCTGGAATCACCAGTTCGCTGGCTACGGCCTACAGTGCCGACGGTGGTCGCTACTTGTTCGACAGCATACCTGCGGGTGCTTATCGCTTGCATATACCACCGGAGATGTTCCAGATCGGTGGACCTCTGTATGGATTGGTGAGCATCTCGCAGGGGCAGTTTGGTGACGATGATGTGGGTGAAGATGGACTAAACGTCACTGATCCGGCGGTCGACGGGGTGTTCTCCAACTATGTATTCATTGACGCTGGTTTTGCTCCAACGGATGAGAACGGTGAGACGGGTGTGGACGGCCAGACGGACAACAGCATTGACGCTGCTGTGGACCTCACGATCGACTTTGGCTTCCAGATCCCGCTTGGGATTGGGAACCTCGTATTTAAGGACCTCAACAACAATGGTCGTTATGACCCTGGGGTCGATGAGGGTGTCGAGAACGTCTATCTTGAACTCTATAAGTCGACTGATGTGCCGGGATTCAAGCTGCCAGTCATGACAACGCTTTCAGAGGCAGATGGACGCTATCGGTTTGACCGAGTCTCGTCTGGTTCATACTACATTCACATTCCTGGTTCCAACTTCGTCATCGGCGGGCCTCTGGAGCACCTCGCTTCTGCCCCAGGCATCGAGACATCATCAGCAGGAGATGACAGTGTCGGTGAGAATGGTGTCGACACGCCGAACACCCAGTTTACGGGAGTTTCATCCAACATCTTTTCGGTGGTTCCAGGCACCCAGCCAACGGACACGGCTCCAGCAGCGACTTCGGGTGAAAATGGATTCCTAGCCACAGAGGATTCGCCCAATGACCAGCACTTCAACCTGACAATCGACTTTGGTTTTGTTCCACCCAACCTCAACGTGGTTGGTGTCGGAAATACGGTCTACAACGATAGCAATGGCAACGGCAAGGCGGATGCAGGTGAAGGTGCTGCGAATGTGATTCTTCAGTTGTTCCCGTCTACGGAGACGTCTCCTTTGACCGGGACGCCACTCGCCACCACGGCTTCTTCATCGGAAGGCAGCTACTACTTCGGGAATCTCAGCCCAGGCAGCTATTACATCTTCATTCCGCCGTCCAATTTCAATCCAGGTGGAGCACTGGATGGTTCTCGTCCGCTTCCTGGTCAGGGTGGCGATGACGGTGCCGATGATAGTAGCGATGAGAATGGAAGTGACCCATTGGCGCCCACAATGGACGGCGTTCAATCCAACACGTTCACTCTTACACTGGGTGGCGAGCCCACAGATACGGAAACGGGTCTGAACTACCAAGCGGACACTGGTTCAGATGAAAACAATGACCTCACCATCGACTTTGGTTTCTACACACCGATGGGAGTGGGCAACCTTGTGTTTAACGATATCAATCGCAATGGTGTGGCGGATGAAGGCGAGGGGATTGGTGGAGTGGTGGTCGAGTTGTTCGAGGTAGGAGGCTCTTCTCCTAAATCGTCGATGGTAACTAGCAACGACAGCCTGAGCCTCGGGCGATACATGTTCACCAATGTGCGCCCAGGTGCCTACTACATCCACATACCCACCAATCAGTTCCATGAAGGCGGTGCGCTATTCAATAAAGTCTCGCTGCAGGGCTACCAAGCTCAGGGTGACGATTCGGTGAGCGAAAATGGTCTAGACAGTGACGACCCTACGACGACGGGCATCAGTTCGGACATCTTTGTGCTCGCACCTGGTGGTGCTCCGGCAGGAAGTTCCGCCTTTGGTGGGGAGCTAGGCATGTTTGGGGCTGATGACGATGCCGCTAACGGACTCGTCGATGCCAACACGGACCTGACACAGGACTTCGGATTCATTGATCGGGTTTGCATCGGCAACCTGATCTTCATGGACTACAACGCCAACGGTGTGTTTGACCCTGGCACCGATGAAGGGGCTGATAACGTGACAGTTCATCTGTATCGCCAACCGGCAAACCAAGTGGGAGAGTTTGTTGCCTCTGTCGTCACTGCGAACGGCGGACTCTATAAGTTCTGCGTGCCTCCAGGCGACTACTACATTGAGGTTCCAAACTCCATGTTTGAAACAGGTGGCCCGCTGTACCGCACTCTGTCTTCTGTGGTTGCCAACCAAGCGGGCGTTGTGGGCTCTACGGGTGCTTCCGGCGTCAGCGCCGAGTCCATTTTCACGGATGACAATGTGGGTGAGGACGGCATTGACGAGCTTGATCCAGTGGCGAATGGCGTGAGGACGCCAGCATTCCCGCTTGCTCTGAGCTTGCAACCCACGGCATCGACTACTGAGGACGGATTTATGAGTCATGTTGATGACGGGCCGGATGATGATGACATCAACCTGACGGTGGACCTTGGCTTTACGCCGCTTCCCGTCTCGGTTGGTAACCTTGTGTTCCGGGATGTGGATGGCGATCACAAATACAGTTCAGGTGTGGATGTCGGCATTTCGGGTGTCGAGCTTGAGCTATACTCCTTTGGACAGTCTCCTGGTATTGACGTGCCTGTTGCTCGGACGGTTTCGCAATCCAACGGATTCTACACCCTGTCGGTTTTCCCTCCGGGCGGTTACTTCGTTCACATCCCTGCCACAGAGTTCCAAGTAGGTGGACCTCTTTACCAGAGCGTTCCAGACACTGGATATGCAATCGAGATGGGTCGAGACGATGATTTAGATCATAACACGCTCCCAGCGGCCAATCCGGCTCTGACGGGTGTCGATTCCGTGCTCTTCTCGCTCGATTATGGTGGCGAACCTGTGAACGAGTCTGGTTTCTCTGGAACTGCGGATGACGCAGCTGACGGTAGTGCAGACATGACGATAGACCTTGCCTTCGTGGGCTCAACTCTGCCTCCTCCAACGATGTCTATAGGCAACATTGTGTATGTGGACGTTAGTGGTGACGGCAAGTTCACTCAGGGAGAGGGCAAAGACGGCGTCTGGGTGCTTTTGTATCACGCTGGCAGTGGTTTGAATCGCTCCAACCCAGTGGCGTCGACCTTTACTTCGAATGGGGGACGTTATTTGTTCCCAGGACTGCAGCCAGGGGCTTACATTGTGCATATCGCGGCGGATAACTTCAAACCTGCGGTTTCCATAGGCGGTGGGCCAGTGGGACCGGGGCCTCTCTACAATCACATCTCGATACCCGGTGCTGGATTGATCAACTCTGATCTGGATGATCACGTGGATGAGGACGGTGTGGATGTATTGAACCCTGAACAGGTCGGCACAGACTCACGTGTCGTGTTTGTCGGTATTGATGAAGAACCTACGGCGGCAACCGGGGAAACTGGCGCTTCGTCTGAGATGGATGACGCGGATGACGACAATGGTAACCTCACGATTGACTTCGGTTTCACACAGAGAATGACGGTCGGTAACCTCGTGTTCAAAGATCTCGATCGTGACGGAAAATACACCGCAGGCGTGGACTACGGCATCAGCGGCGTCACAGTGCAGTTGTTCAATGTCGGTGATGATCCTCTCACCACGATCCCTGTGGACAGCACGAGCACCTCGACGAGTGGTGTTTATACCTTCACCACTTTCCCGGGCTCCTACTTCATTCATGTGCCGGGCATCATGTTCAGCGCGCCAGGTCCGCTGACCAACTCAGAACCAACCATCACATCTGCCTATGGAGATGACAATCAAGGACAGGATGCACAGGCTTCTGCGAGTGTGACGACCACTGGGGTGAGCACGCTACCGTTCTCACTGATTCCAGGTGGCGCTCCTAATAGTGCTAGCGGCCTTGAGCTTGGACATCAAGGTGGGTCCGATGATGGTGATACGGATTTCCTGAGCGACCTGACCGTCGATCTTGGATTCATACCACGTCCGCTGACGGTGGGTAACCTTGTATTCCGCGACAACAACTCGAACGGGAAGTTTGACGCCGGTGATGTGCCTGTTTCTGGAGTGCGGGTGGAAGTCCTCGCGGCTGGTTCTGATCCCTACAGCACCTACAGCCCTCGGATTATTACGACAACGGCATCTGATGGCTCATGGCAGGTGTTGGTGCCAACCCCTGGAGTCTACTATGCGTTCATTCCTCCAAACCAGTTCAGCCAAACCGGGCCGCTGTTGGGAATGATCTCTTCTCTCAATGCAGGCACGGGCGGCTTCACGGATGACGATGGCGATGAAAACGGCCTAGATGAAATCGTTCCGGCTGTGAAAGGCATCAGGTCTGAAGTCTTCTCTCTTGGTTACGGCGCTGCACCAATCTCAGGAAGCACGGAAACGGGCTATTTGCACGCCAGCGACATTGGCACCGATGACAGCTCAAATCTGACCATCGACTTTGGATTCATCCGGGGGACAGGCGTTGGAAACTTGGTCTTCCGAGACAATGACAACAACTCCGCATTTAGCGCGGGTGACGTTGGCATCCCAGGTGTAAAAGTGTTCCTCTATCGTTCCACAGACTCCACGATCGCAAGTGTACCACTGACTCTGACCACTACCGGAAGCGATGGCCGCTTTATGTTTGCTGGTTTGGCTCCGGGGTCATACTTCCTGCATGTTCCGGCCACCTCATTCTTCGGCGGATCACCATTGCATGAATTGATTAGCAGCCAAGACAACGGCACCGCATCAGGTGATGACAATCTCGGGGAGAACGGCATTGATGTGGCTCTTCCCATCGCCAATGGAGTCTCCACTAGTGTGTTTGCCCTGGGTCTTGGTTCTGAGCCAATTGGAGCGCAAGAGGGAGGCTTTGCTGGTGACATGGATGATGCATTGGGTGATACCCACGTGGACCTCACTATTGACTTTGGCTTCCGTCCAGTGCCTCAGGAGACATTGATCGCTGGTATGGTGGTCAACGATGCCAACAACAACCACACGATAGATGCTGCGGATAGCCGTCTGGAGGGGGTTGAAGTATCACTCTATGCGGACCGCGATGCCGATGGCACCTTGGACTCCTCGGAGATGTCGGCTCTTGCCGTAGCCTACACTGACTCACGAGGTGAGTATGAGTTCGACACTGCTGCTGGCAACTATCTCGTAATGGCGTCCACGCTGCCTGGAGCGGTGGCCACGTATGACACGGATGGTGGTGATCCCAACTGCACGTGCGTGACTCTTCCCGACACCAAGGCCACGAGCGTAGATTTTGCGCAAACTCTTCAACCCTCGACTTTCGCCGAGTGGCAATCGCGCCACGCACTGGGCGGAGAGAATCGCGCTGGTGGCAACCCAGATGGCGATTCAGCTTCGAACTTGCTTGAGTATGCATTGGGCACCGACCCAGACAGCGGCCTTAACTCCGCTTCTTCGTTCCGACTTGTTAAGAATGCGACCGGGGGCGTGGATGCCGTCTATCGGCGTCCGATGCCAGCGTTGAATGATATCACCTATCGCCTGCAGGGGTTGGGGGCTGGGTGGACAGACTTGATGTTGGCCCCTGCCGTAAGTCCGTTGGATGAGGGACTGGAGGAAGTGCGCTATGTGAATGTGCAAACCGCATCCGTGTTTGCAGGTAATGGTCAAGGCAAGCTTCGTCTTCGTGTGGTGCTAGATGCTGATCTCAATGGAGTTGCGGAGGCATCCACGACAAGTCCGGTTCACGCATTCGCGTTCGTTCGCTTCCAGCAAGGTCAGTCCACCTTCAGTCAGCCGTTGCTCAAGACTGAGATATTCTCGGGAGCCGTGGCTATGGTTGCCGGACAATCCATCACCGTAGAGAGCGGAGTAGCAGATGCGTTGAAACAAGGTGGGAGCTTCTGGCTACATGTGCTCAGTGGTGATCTGACTGGGCACCGAGTGGAAGTGGATGAAGCAGGTTCTACCGGAACGACGATCAAGCTTCTGCCAGGAGATCGTCTCAGCACTCTTGGCGCTGACTTATCGGGTCTGATGGGGGCACGCGTGGCAATTAGAGCTCACCAGACGCTTGGAGACGTAATCCCTGCCACATCATTCGGCGGAACGTCCTCTCCGGCGACTGCGGATCGTGCCATGTTCTTCGTCGATGGCAGATTCGCTCCATATTGGAACTACCGTGCGGCAAATGGGCCATCCAAGTGGGTGAGAGAGTCTGACACGAACCTGCAAAATGCCGGAGATCGTATTCTTGGGCCGGTGGAAGGCCTTATGATGCAGGTTCGCACGACAACGGTCACTATTCCTGTAGTTGGCGAGGTGGCCTCTACTCCAATGACTGCAAAGTTGAGTGCTTCGGTTCAACTCCTGGGCAACCCAATCATGGGTTCACTCACGACTCATGGTGCTGCCTTCACGATCGCTGGTGGTCTAACTGGTGGAGTGGATTCGGCCAACTCTGATCGCATTCGTTTGTGGAAAGGCGACTCTACACCTGGTGCCACAGGGTATCTTAGCTACTATCTAAGCGCTACGGGTCAGTGGATGGATCAGAACCTGTCTGAGCCTTCTCCCGTTACTGAGCTGGTAATGCTTCCAGCATTCAAAGCTGCGTTCGTCATATCGGTAACGTCACGGATTCATCGGTTCCCAACACCTTGACGGGGCCTACTTCAGTGGGACGACCCAGAAGTTGCGGAATCTGACCGGATTGCCGTGATTTTGTAAATGAATCGGACCCGTTGGGCCCTCATCACGGAGAGGAGATGCAGTGGTTGGGTTTGGAACTTCCACCTTGTCGTGGATGACGACTCCGTTGTGTATCACAGTGATCAGAGCATTCGTCAGTTTGGCCCCTTTGTCATCAAATCGAGGAGCAGTGAAATCGATGTCATAAGTCTGCCATTGCTCTGGAGGATAGCACATATTGACCTTGGGCTTAGCCACCATGTAAATGCCGCCGCATTCATTGTGCTCGCCACGGAGGCCAAAACTATCCAGGATCTGAACCTCGTAGCGGCTTGATAGGTAGATGCCGCTATTGCCGCGACCTTGACCTTTGGCTTCTGGCATGAATGGCAGTTTGAACTCCAGGTGCACCCGACAATCTCCAAACTCTTGCTTTGTGGTGCATCCTTCCATCAACAAATGATCCTCGGTTTTCCGTGCACCGCTTTGGAAAGCATCTAGCGATTTGCCATCAAAGAGCACCACTGCATCCTGTGGCGGAGCTGCCTCTAGGCTTTCGCTTCGGCGCTCGGTGCGGGTTAGTCGGCCTATGGTGGACCCTTTGAAGTCTTCAAGCATGATACGCTCATCTTTCAGCAACCCGACCCAGCCGTTTCCAGAGAAACGAACATCGCCTTCTTGGTTGGTGGAGGTGACACGTTGACGCAACGGGGGATCCATGGTCCACCCTGCACCGGGAAGTCCACCAGGACAGAGAATGGCTTCATAACGTCCTTTGCCCAACGCGATGACTTGAAATCCGAAGCCTGCATCGCGCATCATGCCCGCGTATTCGCCCTGAATCTTCAGTTCATTGACTTCTGGGGCAGGGGCCTTCACCTCTGTTTGCGCTTTTGCAACCACTGGCAGCAGGGCAAAAGCTAAAAAGGAAGTCATTACAGTTTTCATAGATAATCTTTGAGTCAGGCAACGTGGTTTGGGTCCTGATTCCAACACAGATCACGCGAGCGTGCAAACTTTGGTCGACTACATGCGTAGTGAACCTGTGACGTGATAACCGATCTGCCAGTTACAGACAAGCTTTCCCGCCGTGCCATGCTCTCCAGCACTGCGGCTGGGTTTGGACAGCTCGCGCTCGCGGGAATGTTGGCTAGGGATAGCGTCGGTGCTGCCGCACCGCAGCCGTTGAAGGCCAAGACCGGGCACTTTCCTGCAAGGGCCAAGCGTGTGGTCTTTCTCTTCATGAAGGGTGGACCGAGTCACGTCGACACCTTCGACCCCAAGCCATTGCTAGAGCGGGATCATGGGAAAGCCTATCCGGGACCTGAACCACGCATCAAGTTTGCAGAGACCGGGAAGCTCTTGAAGTCGCCTTGGTCGTTCAAGCAGTATGGCCAGAGTGGGCTACCAGTCAGTGAGCTATTTCCCAACGTAGCTCAGTGTGTGGACGAGTTGTGCATCCTTCGCTCTCTCCACGGCACCAATCCAGCACACGGTGGTGCTTTGTTGAAATTGCACACGGGTTCTGACGTGCAAGTGCGGCCGAGCATGGGGTCCTGGGTCACATACGGGCTTGGCACGGAGAATGACAACCTACCTGCCTTCATCACCATTTGCCCAACTCTTGCCCATGGGGGGGTCAACAATTGGGGTTCTGCGTTCCTCCCAGCCTGGACCCAAGGTACGCCAATCGGAAATGCATCCATTCCTGCAGAACAGGCGCTCGTGAAGCACATTCGCAATCCGAAGTTCAGCATGGCCACTCAGCGCCAGCAGTTGGACTTGCTCGCGGAGATCAATCATGAACATCTAGCCCAGGTGGGTGCCAATCAAGCGCTCGAAGGCCGCATCGCCTCATTTGAACTCGCCTATCGGATGCAGTCCACCATGCCAGAGGCACAAGACATCAGCGGAGAGACTCCGGTCACGCGCAAGCTCTACGGCCTCGATAACCCGATCACGGCCAATTTTGGTCGTCAATGTCTGATGGCTCGTCGGTTTCTTGAGAGAGGCGTGCGTTTTGTTCAAGTCACACACTCAGACAGTGAAGTGCAGTGGGATCAGCATGGCAATCTGTACAAAGGTCACACCAAAAATGCAGCTGAGGTGGACAAACCGATCGCTGGCTTCTTGAAGGACCTGAAGGCCCACGGACTACTCGACGATACGCTCGTCCTATGGGGTGGCGAGTTTGGCCGTACTCCTACGGCTCAAGGGAAGGACGGTCGCGACCACAATCCACATGGCTTCACGATGTGGATGGCAGGTGGCGGTGTGAAAAAAGGTTTCGCCTACGGTGCTACTGACGACTACGGCTACTACGCCCGCGAAAACAAGCTCCACATTCATGATCTCCATGCCACGATGCTGCATCTTCTCGGCATCGATCATGAACGCCTCACTTATCGTTATGCCGGCCGCGACTTCCGCCTCACAGATATCCATGGGCACGTTGCCACCGATATCATTGCCTGAGAGCAGATTCTTTAGTCCCTGGCCATTGCGTGGACGTTCTATCAGTGTTCCTTAGGCCATGTCAGAGAACCAATCGAGGTCACAAATCGACAAACTTCCGGCTCCCACTAGCGGGGAGATGAAGGATGAAAACCAATTCAATGCCCAGTTTGAGGATCGGCTCTTCCTGAGCGGTCCTAACCCTCGTTCGAGAGATTTTCGCCTACTCATGGGAGTCGTGAATGACTTCCTGAATGGATTTCGGGCACTTCATTTTGTGGGGCCATGCGTGACAGTGTTTGGCTCGGCTCGATTCAAGGAAGATCACCCCTACTATGTCCAGGCGCGGCAAATCGGGGCTGCCGTGGCGAAAATGGGCTTCACAGTGATGACCGGTGGTGGCCCAGGCATTATGGAAGCCGCCAACCGTGGTGCAAAAGATGTCGGTGGCCGCTCTGTCGGCTGCAACATCATCCTTCCCATGGAGCAAGAGCCCAATCCTTATCTGGATCGCTGGGTGAACATGAAGTATTTCTTCGTGCGGAAGACACTGCTCATTAAGTACAGTTACGGGTTCATCATCATGCCGGGCGGTTTTGGCACCATGGATGAGTTGTTTGAAGCTCTCACGCTCATTCAGACCAAAAAAATCCGCAACTTCCCGATCATCATGATGGGCAAAGACTACTGGACCGACCTCATCGACTTCCTGGAGCGCATGAAGGCAGCTGGCACCATAAGCCCCGAGGACTTGGACCTTCTCCTCTTCACCGATTCAGCCGAAGAAGCCATTGCCCACCTTGAGGCTAAGGCCGTTGGCCAGTTCAAGCTCCGCAAACAACGAGTCCCTCGCAGCAGTTGGGTTCTCGGAGAGAAAGGCCTTGGCAAAGGCCGCTAGTCGCGATCAACTCTTCAGTCGGGCTACGACGAAGATGTTCTGTGTGGTGAAGTCGGCCTCGGTGAGGTGTGGATGCATTTTTCGTATGGCATCCGTTAGGCGATCAACGCCTTGTTCTTCGGTGGAACGTGTGGGTTGCCAGACTTGGATTTCAAATCCAGCGGCTTGGGTGATGGATCGAACCTCGGCCATGCTATGGCGATTGAGTTTCGTCATCACGTAGGACTCAGGTGGGTGTTGGGTGGTGAGGTGAGCCCAGTCGATGTAAGGCGACTGAGTGCTGTCTCCCGGAATGATTTTTTTTACTGTCTTTGGCTGCTGATGATGACCGTTCCAGCAGTACCAGTTGTGATGGTTAAAGACGAGAGTGCCTCCTGGACGCAAAAGACGACGGATGGAGCCGAGGACGCCAGCGAGGTCTGTGAGGTGCTCCGTTGCGTTGTGTAAGGCGGCAAAATCGAAGGTGCGCTTACCTTCCAATTGATTCGAGAGGCCGCGGATCATCTCGAATCGGGGACAAGCGTGCATGAGTTGCTCTGGCGTCCATCCACAATCGACGCGCTGGCCATTGTGCTGATCTTTGATGACAGCTGATCGAGGTTTGACCTCGGGATCAATGCCGACGTAAGTCTTGGCCCCTTCTAACAAGAAACCAACGCCGTGGAGTCCCATCCCGCATCCGACATCAATGACATCCTTGCCTCTGCACCATGGAGCGAGTGCGCGTGTCCAACGGAGGTAGCCGAGTTGGAGTGCTTGTTGAATCGCACTTTTTGGAATCTGTTGGAGGAGACGAGGTTTGAAACCATTCGCCGCCAACATCAATGGATAGCGCCGCCAGTAGTAGATGGGCCAGCGGTCCAGAAGGCGGCGACTGCGTTCCATCTTGCTATTTGCGCCAAGCGGCTCCTACCAGAGCGAGTCCTTTGGCGCGTCCCGGCTGTGCGGTCATGGGGAGGGGCAGATTGCCTTGCACAGGTTTGGGTGGCGGGAGTGAAGGGGCTTGTACGCCCATCACGCGCAAGACATTTTGGCTCTTTCGTTCGGCCTCATGCTCAGCATAGCGGATCTCTTCCATCATGTTGAGGTCTGGCTTCACATCCAGCTCAGCCATTAGCAGCGAAAGGAGTTGATCCACGCGACGGCCCATTTCGAGCGCCTCATTGGCATTCTTCATGGCACGATACACACGCTTGAGCCCGGCTTGGTTGCGGGCTTGGGCGAGTTGCACAGCAAGCTCCAGCATGCGCTGGCGGAAAACTTCATCTCCCTGCTTGAGATGATGAGGAATCTCGTGGCGCATTCTTTCGAAGGTGCCGATGGTCCATGGCTTGCCGCTCATGTCATAGGGCTCCTCGTCCAAATCGTTGTCCATCAGCCATCGTGGATTGATGCCGGTGCGGCCTGCAATCTCGCCAGCGAGCTGGTCAGATAGTTTGAGACGACCGATCTCAAGGCTTTGGACCGCAGCGATGGAGCGACCCAGGAGGGTGGCAAAGGCACGCTGATTGAGCTCCAAAGCCAGGCGGAGTCGGGAGATATTGGTTCGGATGAGAGGTGGTCGGGCCATGTGGTTGGGAGGGGCCAGAAGGTTACATTATCTTTAATGTCAGCTATTTGGAGTTTCTCAACATCTCCTTGCAGTAATTATTAAAAAGCGGTGAATGGGCTCGTGCGTAATACGTGGCTCGCGATTGTTTGTTTTCTATTGATTGGGGTGATCAAGCTGCCCTTGGAGCAACGTGGTGCAACGTTGCTGCGTGAGGAGGGCTCACTCCCGTCGGCGGGGAACTTTCGACTTCGTGATGACCTTGGCCAGCTTGCGTTTGCGGCCACACTAGGAGGATTGCGCTCGCTGGTGGCAAGCATGACGTATTTGCAGGCCTTCACGGCTTTCGAGCGGTCCAACTGGGCACAGGTGGAGAGCCTTAACTCGTTAACGACTCAGCTACAGCCACGCTTTTACGGTTATTGGGATGATGCGGCGACTCGGATGGCATACGACGCAGCTTCATTTTATCTCTACGACAAATCTCGGCCAGCACTGTATCGAAATCAGATCTATCGACGCAATTTTGAGCGTGGCATACAGTTTGCCGAAGAGGGTGTGAGAGAGCTACCAAAGGATCGCAGACTGCATGAGCGACTGGCGGAACTTTATTTTCGACTTGTGGGCACGCCTGACCAGAAACTGCTGTATCCGCCGGACTACCGGAGAGCTGGTGAGCACTACCTGGAATCGTATCTGAACGGGGGCTTACCAAAGAACCGGAGGTTTGCTGCCTATGCCTGGGCGAGGGTGCCTGATGCACCTGATCTTTGGCAAAAAGCATACGATTTGCTCAAGGAGACCCATGCGACAGGCTATCGGTCTCCAACTTCGGTTGCTACTCTGAAGGAGCTGGAGGTGAAATTGAACATTCCACCGGAGAAACGTCTGAACGAACCAGTTCCGCCACCTCCGAGTGTGCCGAGATGATGGGTGAATGCTTACTCTTCAGTGCGGGCGGGCCTGCCGTCTGATAGCATGAGGCGGAAGCCAACATCATCCTCGCGTCCATCTGGTGACAGCGCTCTGCGGAAGCCAGACTGAAGTTCAGCCCGATCTGCCGAACGGAAGCCGCCGCCGCGAGCAGTGCCTTTGACAGCCTGCACTGGATCCTCACCACCGTAATCTTCTGCAACCCATTCCCAGACATTGCCGGACAGGCCAAATATGCCTCGTGGATCTGCTTTGATGCCTTCTACGGGGCTCGCAGCTGGAAACCCATCTTTATAGTCCGCCAAGGCGGGCCTTCCGGCGATGACTGGGGCACTTTGATCAAGGAGATTGCCGGAAAAAGGCGGTGGAGGCCAGATGTACCCCCACGGATACACACCAAATCCACGCAGATGTTTGTCAGCAGGTGCATCGCCTTTTTCTCTCGGCAAGTAGGCCGCCATGCTCCACTCATCATCCGTTGGCAGTTTGTATTGGTGACTTCCGTCGAGTATCTCTTGCGACTGCTCATGGCTAGTGAGCCATGCTGAAAACGATATGGCTTCGGCGCGAGTGACCGATGCAATAGGGAGATCGAGTTCTGACTCGTTTTCCAATTTCCAGTCTGGTAGTGGAGTTAGCTTGGTTACACGGACAAACTCACGGAAGTCCCTGCGTCTGACTTCATGCGCACCGATCATCGCCTTTCCGAGTGGGACAAACTTCATGCCCAAAGTGTTGGTCCAAGGCTTGCCAAAAATGACGGCACGGATGTTTTTCAGTTTCACCGGGAGAGTGAGCGATGTGCCTTTCTTCAAGTCACCTTTGATGAGTTCTGGCTTGTAGCCGGGGTAGCGCACCTCAAACTCAAACTTGCCTGCTCTCACGCGAGGCAAGGTCAGCGGCGTTTGGCCCAGGGGCGTGTCTCCTTCGTAGACTTGTGCAGGAGAGGGTGTGGACTGCACGATGAGAGATCCGTAGCTTGCTTCTTTGACGCGACACTCCACTGCGGCCCAGCCAGGTTTGAGTGGCGGAGATCCTGATGGACGTTGTACCGTGACTGGTAGCCAGGAATACTCGAGGTTGAGCGGCAGCCGCTTGTTCTTTCGCTCTAGTGCGGTGATCCAAGAGCAGTAATCATCTGCATCTTGAGCAGGAATGATCACCACATATTGCTGACGTTTGCCCACAGTGATTGGGACGATCTCGCCTTCAAATGAGCGCATTTCAGCCTCAAGGAAGCGATTAAACTGCGCCAGATTGAGCAGCGCATCTGCTACGTGCTCTACTTTCTTGAACGTGAACCACTGCCCGTCCGTACCTCTCCAAGGTTGGCCCGGAGTAGGGTAAAGTGCCATCGCGGGTGGTGAAGTTGCCGCAGTAAATGCTACTCGCCACTCGTGGTCAGTGCGATAGGATGCAATGGCAGCCCCGCAAATGAGACTACCGAATGTGAACATTGCAGCGCGACTAACCCAGGTGGTCAATTTGGCAACAAGCGTCAGTGGTCGTGTTTCTGTGACGCTTCTGAGAGCCTCAGCAAACTCACCAGCGGTCTGAAAACGCTCGCTCAGGTCTGGAGCACACGCACGGCAGATGACCTGATTGAGGTTCTTCCAGAACGGCATCTCCGTTTCATCTAGGTTGTCTGGAACTTCAGGAAACTCCATGCGGTCTTTGCCGCTGGTCATTTCGTAGACGACTTTGCCCAGGCTGTAGATGTCTGCTTGGGGTGTGCCAGGGCCTTCCGGCGGCACAAAGCCCTCGGTGCCAACGAATGAACGCTCGCCAAATCCCGCTACCAGACCGATATCGGCCAGTTTGCATACGCCACCGCAGTAAATGATGTTGGATGGCTTGATGTCACGGTGGGTGAGTCCGTGATTGTGCATGTAGTGGAGAGCATCGGCCAGGAAGGAGCCTGCTTCTTGGCAGAAATGAAGATCCAGCCGTCCGTGCTGACGGAGATCCGTGCCCAACGTGCGGGGCACATATTCCAGCGGATCATCTACATGTGGGCCATGCCCGACATCGTCCGCCAACTCCATGACGCAGTAATAATAGCCGCCTTCATCATTCCAGCCCACATGCAAAATGTGCACCAAGCCTGGGTGACCTCGGGAGATAGGCTCAAACTGCTGGATGCCTTGGAACTCGCGGTGGAAGGTCTTGGTCAGCTCAAAATCTTCTCGCCAAACGATCTTCACCGCTCGGAGCGCTCCAGTTACGCTCTCGGCCAGCCACACTTCACCGTATGCACCTGAGCCAATCCTTTTGATCAGGCGATAGTCTGGTATGTGCACATGCTGCCGGAGCAGTCCAGTAGACGAAGCAACTGAGCCCTGCACTCCATTCGCCGCCGTAAGCGTCGTTTGTGGCTCGGCCTCGGCATTATGCATGAGTTCTGGCTCATCTCCTGGCATCTCATGAACGTAGACGGAAACCTCCGGAATGACAATTACCAACCATAGCCCGGAGCAAAGAACCTACTCGATGGCTCCGAGCGGCAAAGTCATGATGGATCGATCGTATCGGGAGATGTGCCTCACATCGAGATCAGAAATCGAGTGCCAAACCAAGAGGGCGGAACTTGAGATCGAAGTCGTTGAACTGGCGGCGCCAAATCTCGTCTAGAAGAGTGCCACCGGGGAGCATCGCACGAAATTGAAGCCCGGAGCGACTCTTGGCGACCTTCGCGTCTGCTACGGTTCCCAGTGACATGAGACGTCCGGCCATGTAGTCGACATCTTTGGACCACTCTTCGAACAGGCCCACTTTCAGATGCTCTTCCACAGGCAGAATGACCGCCCCAACTGGCATAGCTTCGAAGTCGACAGTCACCAGCGGTGCAGCAGTGAGTGGGCTGCGAGCAGCCTCAGCTCCTGTATCCGCCAGGACGCTTGTGCGGACAGAACTCATAAAATCACCACCCCAGGTTTTGGCCATGGCTGTGATGCCAGTGGGGCGCTTTACCCTGCTCGCTATCTCAAAATGCGCGCTCAGCTTTTCTGCAGACACGTCCGTAACGATGAGGTTGCCTGCCGAGACCTCTACGATGTGACGCATTTGCCCGGTGGCTGTTTTAAGGCGCATGGCGTTCAAGCCATTCAGTGTGAGGGGTTGAAGCATCGAGTCTCCTACGTCTTTGAGCACCTCCGTGAGGGTTGGGCGACCTTTGAGAGTCAAGATGACCATTCGGGACGATGGAAGCGCTGCATCGATCAACGACAGTCGCTCCACGTCCCCTACATTTTGAACGATGGGGCTAAGCGCGCGTATGAGCTGCTTTTCTACGCGTTGCTTCACCCAAGGGCTTTGGGTTTTGGTCATGAAGTCGGCCAGAGCGATGCTGGCGAACGTCTCCGGCGGCAGGGTGGCCACGAGTTGGACAGCTTTGAAATGGTCTTCCATCTCAGGGGGAAGTGCCTTCGGCTGCACCAAATCAATGACGGGCTCCTGCCCAGCACGCCAGACTTTGATTTGTTCAACGAGCAAGGGGCCGTTTTCCCACCAAGCGTAGATCAATGCAATGGCGATCACCGCCACCCATGTCATTGAAAGCGTACGCACGGCACTTGGCTCAGCATAGGCGCGTTGCTTGGCTCTTTGTTGGGCCTCATACGCGACTTGCTCTTCGTTGATCGGAGAAGTGTCATCCGCAGAAAGACTGGAGACTGAGATGGAATCGTAATCGGTGGGAAGTTCCCCACCGTCAGCCACCATCGTGCCCCCTCCAGGTCTGAGGACCTCCTCAATGGCGGAGGAACTCGCCTGGAAAGGGGTCGATGGCTTTGTCTCAAGGAACACAGGATCTTCTTCCCCGGGTTTGTCGTCCATGTAGAGTAGGGCTAGGTCTCCTGCATGGATCACATCGCCGTCCTTGAGCCAAACTTCTTGCACGGGTTGCCCGTTGACATGGGTCCTACCACCCTCATCGACGTTCTGGATCATGTAACGTCCTCCATTCTCTACGAGAGTGAACTGGTGGGCCGCCACAACGAATGGCGCACGTATCGGGATGTGGCTACCGGGATCGGAGCCCACAGTTACGGCACTGCCGCGAATGCGGATGCCGTGGCGCTGGTCGAGAGTCTTGAGATAGGGCATGCTGATGGGAAGGTTATTGAAATTATAATATTTGCTTTATTTTTTGCAAGCGCCGATTTTTCCCTAGGTGATTATCAAGAGACCTGAACGGCTATTTTGTGCCTGTGCGGTCTCGTGCTTTACTTGCAACTTCCCCTACCGAGTTGGGTTTCTGCCCAGCGTTCCCCCAAAATGAAGAAGCTACTCCTCATTCTCTCAGCTTTTGCCGTCGTGACCGTTATTGGTGGGCGGCTCCTCCGGGCCCAGCAAGCCAACTCGCAACTCCGGAGTAAGTTTGATGCGTTTGACTCCAACAAGGATGGGGTTCTAACGTCTTCTGAGGTGCCCTCGAAGCTGTTTGCCAGCCTGGATCTCGACAATGATGGCCGCGTACCGCCCAAAGAAGCGCTTCAGGCAGTCAGGAAAATGGGTGAAGGCGCGACAAACGAGTCCCCAGCCGCGTCAAAGGAGCCCGGGCCGTTGCCTCCGGCCATTCGCAAGCCTGGGGAGATGGGCATAGGCCGCCTGGTCGAAGATGTGACCATGACCGACCTCGAAGGTAAGTCGTTGAAAATGAGCGCGTTAGCCAAAAAGGGGAAGGGATTGGTCGTGGCATACACGAGCGCTACTTGTCCTGTCAGTAAGCGATACCTTCCCGTGCTCGTCAGACTTGCAGATGACCTTGCGCGTCAGGGAATCGCTCTCGTCCTCGTCAATCCGCTGGCCAGCGATAGTGCGGAGCAGATTCGTGCCCAACTGGGAAATCTGAAGAGCAGTTCAACTGTCCCCTATATAAGAGACACCTCCTATCAGTTGAGTCGGGCCCTTGAGGCGACCACTACTACTGAGGTCTTCTTTATCGATTCGACTCGGACCTTGGTGTACCGGGGAGCACTTGATGATCAATATGGCGTCAACTACAGCCTGGATGCCCCAAGGCAGCGCTACTTGCAGGAGGCGATTCGGGATCATCTGGCTGGTCGCATGCCATTGATTGCCGCTACGGAAGCACCTGGTTGTGAGCTGGACGTGCCAACTGCGGCAAAGTCGCTGCCGGCCACTGCAATTACTTACCATCAACACGTCTCCCGCATCCTTCAGCAAAACTGTGTGGAATGCCACCACGATGGTGGGATGGCCCCTTTCTCGCTGGATGAGCCCACCGAAGTGATTGATCGGGCGAAGACTATCCTCAGGGTCGTGAGCGATGGGACCATGCCACCCTGGTTTGCCGATGAGGAAACGGCAAAGAAGCACAACATCGCCTACTCCAACGATCGCAGTTTGAGCAAAGCCGACCGAGAGAGCTTGGTGACTTGGCTGCGTTCCACCGACAAGCCCCTTGGTCCCTTGAGCGATGCGCCTGTGCCGCTCAGCTTTGACAGTTCGGGATGGACTCACGGAGCACCTGATTTGGTGGTGGGATTTGCCAAACCACAACGAGTCAAGGCCGAGGGTAAGATGCCCTACGCCAATGTCACTGTGGAAACCGGTATCACTGAGGACAAATGGCTCCAGGGGTATCAAATCCTGCCTGGAGCGAAGGAAGTCGTGCATCACGCGCTCGTCTTCGTCATCGATCCAGCCAAAGGGCGCGTCGAAAACTTCCGCGAGCAGGACGGCTTCTTCGCTGCCTATGTTCCAGGTGGTGGGACTGAACGGCTACCTGCTGGATTTGCCAAAAAGCTGCCCGCCGGAGCTCGCCTTCGATTTCAGATGCACTACACGCCTAATGGCACAGCCACAGACGACCTCACACGCATCGGGTTCTACTTTGCCACCCAACCTCCGGTCAATGAGGTCCATGTGGCTTCCGTCGTGAATACGCGGTTTGCCATACCGGCAGGTGTGGCTAACCACGAGGTCATCGCCCAGCGCTCAATACCATCGGATGTTCATGTCATGAGCTTCCTGCCGCACATGCACGTGAGGGGAAAGGCATTCCGATACGAAGTAGACGCAGCCGAGGGCACCCGCACACTGCTCGATATTCCCCGCTATGATTTTAACTGGCAACTACAGTATAATCTGAGCCAACCGCTCCTGCTCAAGAAGGGAACCAAGCTACGTGGCATCGCACATTACGACAACAGCAGCGCCAACCCAGCCAATCCGGACCCCAGCAAGATCGTGAAGTGGGGTCCGCAGACGGAGGACGAGATGATGATCGGCTACATCACTTACTACCTGCCATTGTGAGCAATGTTTGACTCAGGAAGCGAGGATGTCAGCTGTCGCACTCTCAATTGCCTTTTGCCGCGACCTTTTGTGCGTGAACCGCCTCACAGATCATCCGCAGTGAGGCTTCCAGATTACCATCTGCAGTTTTGAACGCATCCGCATCAATCGTTAGAGGGGCGCCCAGCACTACCAGCGGTGCTCCGTACTGAGGGCACTGGATCGCTTGCTCCAGGCTCAGTCCACCTACTGCTTGCACCGGTATATTGACGGCATTGACCACTTCACGCAGTTGATCAAGCGGACTTGGCATGCGTAAGCCCGCAGCAGCGATTCCTCGGCGCTCATCGTAGCCGATGTGGTGGATGATGTAGTCACACCCGAGGTCCTCCAGAAACTTTGCCCCTGCGATCATGTCAGGACACACCATGTTGTCCCCCATGACTTTGCAGCCGAAGTCCGCCCCGGCTTTTACTACGCACTTGATCGTTTCCGCATGTGCTCGAGCCATCACCACTACATGGGTTGCCCCTGCTTTGGCCATCATTTCAGCCTCTAGGTAGCCGCCGTCCATGGTCTTGAGATCAGCCACGATGGGCGTGGATGGGAAAGCTTTTCGTAGCGCGCGCACACCATGCAGTCCTTCTGCTAGGATCAGAGGCGTCCCAGCTTCCAGCCAGTCCACACCTGCACGCATCGCAATAGCGGCGGTCTCAAGGGCTTCATCAATGTTGGTAAGGTCGAGTGAGATTTGAACAATAGGTTTCATTTTTTCAGGGCTTGTTCGATGTAAGGAGCAAACTCGCTCCAACTCCAGGCACTTTTTGACATTCCCCAAGCGCTGTCGCGTGGAGCCTGCGGGTCGATCTCGACCGTGAGAAAATCTTCCACGTGCCTCCGTGTTCTCACCAAGAGCTCCCCACTCGGATCAATCACATACGAGTCACCATAACCAATGCCTTCGGTGCGTGAGATCCCCGACTTCGAGGCATCCAGTACCACGTTGTTCGCCCTCACAAAGTAAACAGAGTTCTCAATGGCACGCGCTGTGTGGTCCGCTCGCACCTTGGTGAAATGCGCCAGCAGTCCCTTGTCTGCGATGTAGTTGAAGTGAGGAGCAATGATCAATCTCGCGCCTTTGAGCGCCAAAATGCGTGCGGGCTCGATGTAGCCACCGTCCGCACAGATCAGAATGCCAAACTTTACTCCGTCACGCTCAAAAATGGGGAACTCACGCCCTTGACGATGAAATTTCATGTAGGCAGCGCACTTGCTGTAGGTACCAAGCAAGTGTCTGCGGTGTGCTACCAGGGCTGTATTGTAGAGATCATTGCCGCGGATTTCGTTAAACCCCACCACAAGAGTTGGGTCCACATTTGCGGTCAAATCCAGCACCCTGGCAATCTGTTCTGAGCCCAGAGCGATGGCGCCTGCACGTGCTGCGTCCTCTGTATTTGGGTATCCTGTGAGAAAACACTCTGGAAACGAAACAATTGCCACCTTCTCCTCATGTGCCCGCACTAAGCCCTCCTTCACCCTCGCCAGATTGTGCTCAAACTCTCCTGCCCAGGACTCAAACTGACAGTGCGCGATCTTCATTCCCAGAGTCAAAAGAGAAAACAGGGTTCAGGAAAGTGAAAAGGCAATAGGAGTGCGCATAATCCACGCGGGAGCGAACTACAAAGGTCTATTCCAAGCGCCCAATCGGTGGTGAGTGGATTTGAGCCGATTCCTGTAGCGGGTGGGATATTTGGTCTTGTGCTTGCACCCATCCGCTAATTAAACTGCACGGGTTATGGCTAATTACTTCTCCCCAACTGTTGTCGTGCGCATTGTCGCCGCATTGGTCTTGCTGACTTCATTCACGTCCTGCTTTAGCCCGCAACCGGTCGATGCTGCGTTCAAAGCGAACCGAAAACAACGAGTAGCAGTGGTGACAATGGAGGCACCAAAGGCCTCGGTTCATCATCTGGGTGGGCAGGGGATACTTGATATGGCATTGAATCAAGCCTTTGCCTCCAAGACTAGGAAGCGGCTGGAGGATTATCCGTCACAAGCAAAGTTGGACGAAGTTGGCCGTCAGATGGTGGCAAAACTGCGCTCTAACGGCTATCAGGCAGATTTGATGGCTGATCATCCAAAACTAAAGGACTTTGCTCCGATCATCGCCAAGCCGAGCGACAAAAAGCCAATCCCAGGGCGCGGCACGTATTTGCAGAGTTATGATGCAGTGATCTACATCGCGATGCCTATCGTTGGACAAGTGCAGATGGTCTACGGCTTCATTCCGTTGTCTGACCGCAACGCCGCTGCGGTTATCAACGGTTCTATGTTTGAAACCCGTACCCAAAAGAGGATTTGGAGATCACCATTGGGAAATCCGGCCACGAATAATGTCGATGTCACTGGCGATGGCTCGAACATCGACAACGTCTTCCAAGCGATCGACCGAGCGCTTCAGGCATCAAGTACCACAGTTATGGGTCACTTCTTCACGGGATTCTGAGAATCTCCGTGGATTAGCTGATTCCGCTGCTACCTAGACTGGACGCAGCACGCTTTTCACCACTTCGCCTTTGTGCATTTTCTCAAAGGCTTCGTGCCACTCAGTGACGGGCCAAACACCTCCTATGATTGGACGGACGTCGAGCTGGCCACTGGCGAGGAGTGCGATGACGCGCTCCCAGACTGGCCAGTTGTGACTGAAGCTGCCTTGCAGGGTGATGTTCTTTTGCACGAGCGGATCAATATTGAACCCCAGCGGCTGTGGTCCCCAGCCGACTTTGCTGATCCACCCAGCTGGCCGCACCAGATCGAGGGCTATTTTGAGTGTAATGCTTGCACCAGCAGCATCGATCACGCCGTCACAACCGAGCCCGTCACGCTCTAATGCCCAAGGCTTGGCGTCTCCGATGATGACTTCACATCCGTAATGCTTGCGGGCCAGATCAAGGCGATGCGCATCCTGCTGCAAGCCTACAATGGCGACCTGTGCGCCGCATTGACGGGCCATTGCCGCGCACAAGATGCCAATCGTTCCGGGCCCGAGAACTACGACCCGGTCTCCTGGCTCGATACGCGCGTTCTTCACCACTGCGTTGTAGGCCACACAGCACGGCTCGGTCAGACAGGCTTGCTCGAAGGGCAGTTGATCCGGGACATGATGTAAGATCCTGCTGGGCACGCGCACATACTTTGTCATGGCACCGTTCACGCCGTAGCCAAAGCCTTTGCGTGTGGGGTCCAGGTTGTAGAGACCTCTTTTGGTCATTGGATTGTCCTTTGAAATGATCGCAGCCGTTTCCGACACGACACGATCACCTACCTTCCAGTGCTCCACATCTTTTCCTGCTTCAACGATGACCCCGCCAAACTCATGCCCGAGCACGACGGGGTAGTTCACTGGCCAGGAGTGATCAGCCGTCCACTGATGAAGATCCGAGCCGCAAACACCTACGTTTGCCACTTCCAGCAGCACGTCTTCTGCTCCGATGGTTGGGGTTTCGATTTCACGGATTTCGACTGAACCTTTGTCTGGTGCGTAATTGACGACTGCGGCGGATTTCATGGGCTGGGATGTGCAATCAAACCCGGGAATTGGATGTCACAAAGGAAAAGCGATGTCGCATTTCGCAAATCAAGTGGTTGGCTTCAACCCATCTCACCCAATGCCCGAAAATGTAACACCTTCAGCCGCCGGCTGGAACTTGCTCCACTCCTACTCACACTTACCTGCAGCCTTTCATGTGCGGGTGGAACCTACTCCAGTGCGCGAGCCTACGTTGGTTGTGCTGAATCGTCCACTGGCGACTAAACTGGGGCTGAACCCTGATCTGATGGACGATCCGGCCGTCTTTGCTGGGAATGTGTTGCCCCCCGGAGCCTTGCCACTGGCTCAGGCGTACGCGGGTCATCAGTATGCCCATTTCACCATGCTCGGAGATGGGAGGGCGATCTTGCTCGGCGAGCAGGTGGCACCCGATGGACAGCGATACGACATCCAGCTCAAAGGCCCCGGCATTACTCCGTTTTCTCGTCGGGGAGATGGGCGGGCAGCCCTGGGGCCAATGCTGCGTGAATACATCATTAGCGAGGCGATGCATGCGCTCGGCATTCCGTCCACTAGGAGCCTCGCTGTGGTTACCACCGGAGAGACAGTCTATCGGCCGGAGCCACTCCCAGGCGCTGTGCTCACCAGGGTTGCCGCCAGTCACATTCGTGTGGGCACCTTCGAGTACGCTGCTGCTCGTGGAAATATCCCTGACCTTCGTGCTCTGGCCGATTACACGCTCCAGCGCCACTATCCCGAGCTCACCGTAGCAGAAGAGCCTTATTTGGAACTCTTCAAAGGCATAGCGGCACGTCAGGCTCGGTTACTGGCTCAATGGCAACTGGTAGGCTTCGTCCATGGCGTGATGAACACGGACAACATGGCCCTCAGTGGAGAGACGATTGACTATGGGCCATGTGCGTTCATGGACGCTTACGATCCTGCCACTGTGTTCAGCTCAATTGATCGTTCCGGGCATTATGCCTATGGGCAACAACCAAAGATTGCCCAGTGGAATCTCGCACGTCTGGCCGAAGCCATGCTCCCTTTGTTACACCCGAACGAGGACAGGGCGATTGAACTGGCTACTCAAGCCGTCGAGGCATATTTACCTCAGTATCAATCTCACTGGCTGAACGGAATGCGCCGGAAAGTCGGCCTCTTTAACGAACAAGCGGAAGATGCGGTCCTTATTCAAGACTTGTTGGACTCCATGCAAGACGCAAAGGCCGACTTTACCAATACGTTTGTTAGTCTCACTAATGCGGTAGACTTGACGTCTGACTCGCCGCCCGTCCTTGCTGAGTGGGCTTCACGTTGGAAGCAGAGGCTTGATCAGCAAACTCAGTCACGGGCCGTAGTGCGCGTTTTGATGGAGCAGCACAACCCCGCCTTCATTCCACGCAATCACCGTGTGGAAGAAGCCCTTACTGCCGCCGAAAATGGTGATCTGAGTGTCATGCATCGCTTGCTGGACGTGATTTCCCGCCCCTACGACCATCAAAGACAAGCTGAAGACTTTCGTCAGCCTAGTGATAACTCCGATTACCGCACGTTTTGCGGTACGTAGTTCTATGTTGTGGGAGAGGGCTACTTCGGGTCAGGTCCAGCAAGTTCCAATACCATGCGGAAGCCAGTGTTTGCCACCCGTTTGGTAGGATGTACCAGCCGCATGTAGCCAAAGGCGGCTGATTCAGGAGTGCCGTCGGCATAGGAGGGACCACGAGCGCGAAGTGTGTGTCGAGCGCGGAGAGGGACTTGTTCCCACGTCAGGTCAGGCTCGTCATTGACCCACTCCGCCACATTGCCGGACATATCATGCAAGCCATAGAGTTCAGTGGGGAAGGAGCCTACAGGGGCTGTGCGTGGATACGCATCCGGCGTTTCAAAGGTGGGCATGTCCTTTGGCCACAGACCCTCGCGTGCCTCGGGGCCTGCAAGATTGCCGGGGCTCACTGGCTTGTCGATGTCACCACTGGCCTTCCGCCACTCGGCATCAGTAGGAAGACGATAGCGTTGATCTGGCTTCAGGCGCCCTTCCTGCCGCTCTTTCCACGTGAGCCAGCGGCACATGTTGGTGGCATCGACGGCAGATGCGAAGATTACAGGGTGCTCTGGAGTCACTGGCCAGCCAGGATCATCAAAACTGAAGTTGGTCCAAGTGCCATCAGCACTTTGGTAGTTCCAGAGTGACCGATTGAACGCTTGCATGCGGCGGGAGAACTCATTGTCCAGCCACGGAATCTCCAACTTCTCTTCCATGGCTAGCACAAATGCTTTTGCCTCTCTCCGCCGTGTCTCATACACCGAGAAAAGCACCTTCGTCCCAGGTACGGGCACGAACTTCATGCCAAGGCTATTCACAAATGGAGCCTGCACGCTGGCTGCTGTGGGATCAGGATAGACGACTGGCTTTGGCTTCATGCGCTCTTGCTGCCACCATGCTCCTGCCACGGCCGTGATCGCTAGTAGCAAAACCCCAGCTGCCAAAGCTAACGCGCGGCGGATTTTTTTAGCACGCAGTGTGCCCTCAGAGAAATCTCGCCAAAGACTCATCACGCGCTGATGCATGTCTTTGGCTTCTTGAATCCGTTTGGCTGGATCTGCCTCCAATGCCTCGGCAACGATGGCATCCATTTGCTTCGGTAAGCCCGTGAGCGCTGATACGAGTTGATAGTTGCCCAGTGGCATCTGCCCGGTCAGTAGATGGTAGAGCAGCACGCCGAGGGAGTAGACATCCATGGCCGCTTCCGCATGCGTTTCACCAATCATGCGCTCTGGCGCCAAATAGTAGGCTGTGCCAAACTGATCCGTGGTGGCGGTCAGTCCACCGATGATGGACACACCGCCTTCTTCATCCGCCGCTCTCGCTAAGCCGAAGTCTGCTAGCTTCACTTCCCCTTCACGTCCGACTAGAATGTTCGACGGCTTGATGTCGCGATGGATCAATCCATGCTCGTGGGCGTGCTCCACTGCCGAACAGACTTTATCAAAGATCTCCAGCGCGCGTTGGTGGCTTAGTTTCTCGGCACGCAGCAATCGCGCAAGGTCACAGCCCTGGACCAGTTCTGTTACTAGGCAGAGTTGGCCATCATTGGTCTCTGTAGTCTCGATGAGACGCACAATGTTAGGATGGTCCAGTTGTTGCAGCAGGCGCGCTTCATTTTGGAAGCGAGCTTCCATCGCGGGATCATCGGACCAACGCTGATCTAGCACTTTGATGGCCGCTGCACTGCCATCTGCCTCTGACTCAGCCTGGTAGACGCGGCCCATACCACCAGCACCCAGGGTGCCGATGATCTTCCAGCCGTCGATCTGCGGCAGCTCGCTGCTTTGGGAGGGCGTTGCGTGCGATTGCGACAGCCAGCCGGTGCCTTGATTCAGCGCACTGCGTGCCAAGCACTTGGCACAGAGTCCGTCGATGTCTGGCAGCGAGCTGCCACACTTCGGGCACATGGCTGCTTCAACTGGTGCGTTCATGGGCAAGAGATTGTACGAGGTAACGCAACTCCGCATCGATCTCAGCCGAGGTTGCAGCTGGTCCCAGTGTAGCTGCTACCTCCGCACGCAGCCGGTCGGCCATCCGGCGGCGTAAGCGATGGACTTCAATGCGTATTTGCTGTTCTCCCACGCCAAACTGAGAACCGATTTGCACTGAAGGTTGCATCTCATCTGGAGAAATCAGCGCGGGTTTCAGTGCCGCAAACAACTCCCCTTTGCCGCGGCTGGCATAAGACTCCGCCAGGGCCGTCATTGATCTTTGGAAGAGAGTCCAGGCCCAATGTTGATCAAAGGCTTCATCTGTCGCCATATCCGAGACCGGAGCCTGATCATCATGGAGTTGGTCCGTGCTCAGCACTCCCACACCGCCTCCACGCTTCTGTCGCGACTGATCTCGGAAGTGGTTGGCCAGCGCATTGCGGGCTGCTGCTTTGAAAAAATGCCGCAGCCTGCCTTGCGCGCGATCCACGGTCTCTATCCAGCCGTCAGTGCAGAAGTTGGCCAGGATGCTCTGCGTGAGATCCTCTGCATAGCCAGCGTCCATGCCGAGTGTTTTTAGATAAGAGCATACCGGCTGCCAGTATGCCTTGCACACCGCTTCCCGCGCCTCCCGTGCCGTGGCAGAAGATGGATCGCGTGCAGCCAACAGCACTGTCCACGCCGTAGGCGGGAAACTGCGGTCATGCGAGCGCTGATCGGGGGCAAACATTGGCAAAAACTAGCCCACAACTTTACTCCATGCAGCGGGCTGCTGAAAAAACTTCATCTCGGGTGCAACTTCGGCGGCTGAATGGTTCTCAGGGCAATGAATCCGCCCATTCCATGAGACATTTTCTTTTTTGCTTCTTCGTTGTCGTCTCGTCTCTTCGTGCCGCCATTCCGGTCGACATTGAAGGGCCCGCAGGCAGCGGCGCGTTCGGTACTTTTGCTGTAGTGTTGCCCAATGGCAATGTCGTCGTCACTGACCCTCTTTTTGATCGACAGATTCCCGTCGTGGCCGATGTGGGCGCGGTATATCTCTATCGGCCGGATGGTACGCTCGTCAGTCGCATTACTGGCACTTCAGCGGGAGATCAGGTGGGCAGCGGCGGCGTGGTCGTCCTCGGTTCCGGGCACTTCGTGGTGCAGAGTCCGCTTTGGGACAATGCAGGTACTGTCGATGCGGGTGCGCTTAGTTTTGGCAATGCGGACACCGGTTTTGATGTTGGAGTGCTGGAGAATGTTACTTCCGCCAACTCGTTGGTGGGCACTCATACTAACGACATGGTGGGCGGCTCACGGCCTTACCCTTTGCCAAATGGGCACTACGTTGCTTTGACCTCCCGCTGGGATAACGGTGCTGCTACCGATGCCGGAGCAGTGACTTGGGGCGATGGATGGGAAGGCGTGAGTGGTGCCGTGTCTGCCGGGAACTCCCTGGTGGGCAGCACCACGAATGACCGCGTTGGTATTGTTGGAATGCAGGCATTGAGCAGTGGAAACTATGTCGTCCCTGTGGAGGGCTGGGATGACGGTCCTACCGTAGACGTGGGAGCTGTGGTTCTGTGCCGTGGCTCCGCTAGCACGGTCGGCACCATCACCAGCGCTAATGCGCTCATTGGCAGCACCGCTGGGGATAGCGTTGGCAGTGGCGGCATCTGGATTTTGAAGAATGGCAACTTTGTAGTGTCCAGTCCTGAGTGGGACAACGGTACCGCAGTGAATGCTGGTGCTGCTACTCTCGTGGACGGCGTCTTGGGCCTTGTTGGCAACGTGAGTGACTCAAACTCGCTCGTGGGCAGTGCCACAGACGACTACATTTCTACCGATGGCATACTGTCTTTGGCCAATGGCCACTATGCTGTTTTTAGCTCCGTCTGGGATGGCGCTGCTGTCGATGTGGGCGCTGTTACTTGGGGTGACGGCTTTGCTGGAGTCACGGGGCCTGTTTCAGCCGCCAACTCGATTGTCGGTAGCACGGCGAGCGACCAGATTGGGCAGGCACGTGGCACTGCGCTCTCCAACGGCCACTACGTGATCAACTCTCCAAGTTGGGACAATGGTGGAATCGTCAACGCAGGAGCCGTAACATGGGCTAACGGAAATGGACCCACCACAAGTGTCGTCTCCACGGCCAACTCCCTCCACGGCACAACCAACTCCGACGAAGTGGGCAGCTATCAGGTGCTTGGGCTCAATAATGGCAATTACATCGTTCCATCTCCCATTTGGGACAACGGCAGCGCGGTGGACGCTGGCGCGGTGACATGGTGCAACGGCTCCAAGGGCCTCTCAGGACCTGTTAGCAGTGCCAACTCTCTTGTCGGAACCACTTCATTCGATCGCATCGGCTCTCAGTCGACCAATCTCATCAATGGAAACTATGTGGTCAGCAGCGAGTCGTGGGACAACGGTTCCGTCGTTGACGCGGGGGCAGTCACCTGGGGCAGCGGCACGAAGGGAGTGAAAGGCCCCGTCTCAAAGTCCAACTCCCTCGTCGGCACCTCCGATCAAGACGGTGTTGGCCAGGCGATCTACGCACTCCGCAACGGCAACTACGTCACGCTCAGCACCAAATGGCATAACGGTAGCCCGAACAACGTCGGCGCGGTCACCTGGGGCAACGGTATGAGCGGGGTAAAAGGCGCCGTCTCAGCTGCCAACTCGCTCATTGGTGAGCGCGACTCCGACTTCGACAATCCCCGCGTTACGCCCCTCTCCGGCGGCCATTACGTGGTGGTATCAGAGACGTGGAATGACGGCAGAGGCTCTGTCACTTGGTGCGATGGCACCGCTGCGACCAAGGGCGTTGTGAGTGCCACCAACTCACTCATCGGCAACCTCACCACTGACGAGTTGGGAAGCGGCGGAGTGGTCCCGCTTGCCAACGGCAACTACAGTGTCAACAGCCCAAGCGTCAGCCAACTCGGCGTCTCGGAGGTGGGAGCGGTTACGTTAGGGAACGGAGTCTCGGGCACGGTCGGTCTCGTTTCTCCGCAGAACTCTGTTTTTGGCCAGACGGCGCTAGGTGGGCTGTCCGTCAGGTCCGCACGGTCGGCGAATGTCTCCTCACAAACCCTGGTCGTCACCAGACAGCTTGAAAACATCATCACGCTCTTTGGCACTCACTTCCCCCGCTCACTCGCCAGGACCACTGCTGCTGCACCGGGCGCTCAGGACATCGCCTATTCCGCGCTCGGCAGCGCGGCTGTCAGTGCTGCTGGCAGCGCGCTCTTTGACGGTACCCTCACAGGTGCCGGGTCCAAGGCAGGCAAAAACAAAGGCGTGTTCGCCACACCCTGGTATGACGCACCCATAGACATGGTCCTGCAGAGCGGAGCCGTGGTGGGTGGTTATGATGATGTTAGGGAAATCAATGCCACAGCCACCGGTTTCAGCAGTCTCCTCAACCTCCAATACGGGCGCGGCGTCTTTCAAGGCACTCTCAGTGGCTCCGGCATCACCAGTAGTAACAACAAAACCATTCTCGTCGACAGCGGTGCTTACGTCATGCCCATCTTCCAAACCGGCCAGCCCACGCCGGGCTTGGGTAGTGCAAAAGTCTCCACTATCAGGGAACTCCTCCAGGCGGAACGCACTGACATGCTAGTCCTCAGCTACACCCTGGCTACCAGTACCGGCGTCAATAGCAGCAACGACTCAGGCATTCTCATCCTAAGCCACGGCGGCGGCATCAATCCCAATGCCACGATCGCCAGAGAAGGCAGCGCGGCCTTCGGTGGTGGCACGCTCGGGCAGCTTTCGGGAAAAGCTGCAGCCGGGCAGGACGTCATTCACTTCACCTCAAGCTTCAAACCCTCCTCCGGCTCTACAGCAGATGCCATTTTCCGTTTTGATAGCGATGGAACCAGTGCAAGCCGTGTCGCACTCGTTGGCGAGTCACCACCCGACATCACTGGCGACTCCGATGCTGCTACGGTGAAGTTCTCCAGCTTCCCCGCCCTCAGCAAGCACACCGGTTTAAGCAGCGATGATGCCCTGTTCAAAGCCATCCTGAAAAGCGGTGATTCAGCACGCAACGAAGGCATTTGGCGACTGCCCAACACCGATACCCCCACAGACCAACGCCTAGCCCGCAAGGGCGACCAAGTCACCGGCCTGCCCACAGGAGTTGTCTTCAGCAGCTTCACACGATTCTGGCCCGCAGATCGAGATCAAGTCATCATCCAGGCAAAGATCTCCGGCCCAGGTGTATCATCATCTAACAATCAAGTGTTAGCCCTTAGACAAGCAGATGGGAACTTCCTCGTTCTCATGCGCACAGGTGACAGCCCCGATGGAATCGGCACCGCCAAGATAACCACCTTCTCCGCCGTGGAGGTAGAGCCGGACAACGGCATCTACGTCGTCCTTACCTCTCTCAGCGGAGCGCCAACCAACGCCAACCAAGTCCTCTGGATTGGGGCAACCGGGGCCGGAGCAGATAGTCCGGCCGATAAGCAAGCCCTCCGCCTTCCCCAGGTGCGTCTCCGCAAGGGCGAGCGCTACAGCTCGCCTCAGACGACCAGCGCGGTGATTAAGAGCATCAGCATGAAACCCTTCACCGACTCCACGGGAGCCGGAGGCCGCGGCCTCTCCCGCTGCATTTCCTCTGTAGGCAGCATAGCCGTCCACCTCCTCACCGACCGCAACACCACCGAGCTTGTCCTACTCCCTCCGCTGTTTGCCGCTGATTGAGGTCAACCTTGCAGACGTTGACCACCGCAGCCCCGAGCGCTCAAGGGACGCCCTTTTTGGGGCGGAGGGATGGTTTCTTGCGGCAGGGGACAGACTTTTTGTGGGAGGAGACGAAGTTTTTGCGGCTGGAGACGCCGTTTCTGCGGCTGGGGACCGAGATTTTTGAGTTTGGAGGCGTGTCTCCTGTGGCAGGGGACTGAGTTTTTGCGGCTCGAGACGTGTCCCCTGTGGTTGGAGACTGAGTTTTGTGTGGTTGGGGACGTGTCTCCTGCCTCAGGGGCCCGCGCTTTCGCCGCTGGAGACTGCGCTTCTGCGGCTGGAGATTTGTCTCCTGAGACAGGAAAATCGGGTTCTAGGCGGCTGGCCCGGTCTCTGGTGGGGCAGGAGCGCCTAGACGCGGCGGTGGCACTGTGGTTTGCCGTGGGGGCTTCAGCGGGTGAAGAGGATCTCCAGGGAGGTCTTGTCGCTTGTTGGGCCTCCGGGAAGCGGGGCGAGCATGAAGTGGCCGTCTCCTACGACGTTGTCCAGGGCGGCAGGTGGCTGGCGCAGGACGCCGCTGAAGCTGACGGTGCGCTTGGTGCCGCCATCGTTGAGTTCAAAACTGCCGGTGAAGGTTCCTTTGCTGGCGCTGTGGCTCATGGTCCACTTGGTGTTGTTAACAAGGGGTGTGATCTTGGTGGTGACGGTGCCGCCGGTGGGTAGATCTGCCTGGGAGAGGCTGCCAGTGGCTCCGTGCGTGAATGTGAGGGCGTTGGCACCGAGCATGGTGCTGAGGGGTAGGGCACCAGTGGGCGGAATCCATGGGTCTACGGTGAGGACGGTGCCGACGGGACCGAAGTCTGTGAGGTAGGAGGTGTCTGCAGGGATGGCGAGTTTCCGCCAAGTCATGGCGGCGGCTGGGACGTAGCGGCGATTGGCTAGGATGGGGTGTGGAAGCATCCTAACGAGGCCGGCGAGGTAACTCTGGGTGCGCGCTATGATGTAAGGCTGGACGAAAAGGCGATAGGCTGGGTCGTCATCGACATCTGGCTTCAAGGTGGTGGTGAAAGCGGTGCCATCGGCAAACTTTCCGCTGATGACGGCTACTCCGAAGCTGTCGATGGCGATTTTTGCCCAACCTGCTCCAGCGGGGACCGTGGGTGAGGCGGGTGTGGCTGGCTCTAACACGGCGGTGTGGGCACCTGCAAAGAGGACCTTGCTGTTGGCGCGGAGTTTGCGGCCGTCCGTGGCGCTGCCGAGAGGGATTGTGTTCCGCGTGGCACTGGCGGTGACGTCTCCGTATAGGGGCAGGACGAAGGTGGCGGTGTAGGTGATGCTGTTCTTGATGAGGGTGACGTTTCCGCCGCCGGTCTCACTGCCTACGTTGGGGGTGAGGGTGCCTGAGAGCGGCACGGCTGATTTCTCTGCGGAGGAGTAGAGTTTAGCTGTGAAGCTCTTGTTAGTGGAGGGGACAGTGATGCTGAGCTTGCCCACGGGGACGTTGCTGCCGTCTACCAGCAGCGCCTCATAGGCTCCAGCAAAGGTCTCTACCACGAGTGTGCCGCGTCCTCGGATGAGGCTGTAGTTTACAGAAGCACCTCCACTGCTGGTGATGGGGTAAAGTCCACCTGGGCTGCTCGTGGTGGCTGTGGTGGAGAGAGTGGGCTCCTTGGACAAGGCGTTCCCGGCGGTATCACCAACCATGAAACCGATGTAGGTTGGGGTCGGGAATGGTGGATTGGCTAGACCAGCAAACTTGCGCATGTCTTGAGGCATGATGGTGAGCGGTGCTTTGGCGATGACTAGCGTGCCGGTCTTTGTGGTCGTGCCAGCTTGTGCCTTCACGGAATAGGTTCCGGCGTCTGTGGGTGGTCCAGCAAGCGTGGCAGATCCCTTCTTGTAGGTGATGGTTACGGGATCCGTCGTGCCGACCACTCCAACAGAGCGCGGGGTCTTGTTGTACACTTGGTTGAGCTGGATTAGCGTCAAAGTGGTAGGTTCTGCCTTAACGGTAATGGTTTTGGTGACGGAGGATGCTGGGAGGTAGTTCCCGCTGCCTGCTTGAGTGGCCTTGACCTTGATGACTCCAGGTGTGGCAAAGGTGAGTGTGCTGCCAGCAAGGCTGGCGGTGCCTGACACGAGCTCAAAGCTTACTGGTAGGCCCGAGGTGGCCTGTGCATCGAGTGCAAAGGGACTCTGGCTGGGATAAAGGACCGGTGGAGGTGAGAAGTTGATGCTTTGAGCTAACATGGGACTGAGCTTCCCGAATCCGCGCAATGAGAATGTGTAGGGGCTGGTGTTGGGGTCATCGGTGACGATGGTGACGTCCACCAGACGCTCCCCAGGCAGAGCGGGGTCAAAGGTGACTTCAAACGTGGTGCTGTCTCCGACGGCGATGACATCACTGGGCAGCGCGGTCACATCAAACTCTGCTGAACTCGCCCCACTGACTTCGATGCGCGGCATGCCTTGCAGGTTGAGCGGTGCATCGCCGTCGTTGCGAATGGTGAAGGTGGCCTTCCGCTGGGTGTTCAACGTGGCTACCTCGCCGAAGTCGGTCAGGTCTCCGGTAGATGGGGTGACGTCACCATCAGCGATGTCTACGCTGGCGCCAGAGACGACCATCTCTGGGACAAGGCCGGTGCCTTGGATTTGGAAGAGGAAAGGCGCCTCGTCTGGATCATCGTTCGCTATGCTGACTACGGCGCTTCGGGTGCCCTGCTGGGTGGGATTGAACTCAACGGTGAAGACGGTGGAGATACCGATGTTCAACGTGCTGCTGGGCTGTGTGTTGACGACGAAGTCAGGGTCGCCTGAGAGCAACACTCTGGGTGTGCCGGAGAGGTTCAGTGTCGCTGATCCATCGTTCTGAATGGTGAAGGTGCGGGTGATGGTTCCGCCATTGACGGCGGTGCTCTCGAAGTCGGTATGATCGGCGGTGGATGGGGTGACGTCGTTGTGGCTGATGCCGGTGCTGTTGCCTAACAAGGTAATGTCCGGTGCCACACCAGTGCCGACGATAGAGAAGACGTAGGGGTTCTCGTCCAGATCACTGTTGGCGATGCTTACGGTAGCACTGCGGGTGCCCAGACCCGTAGGATCAAACTGAATGGTCATGGGACTTGTGTCACCGGGTGCAATGCTGTTTGCAGGGCTCGAGGTGACAGTGAAGTCCGCAGCGTTGGAACCGCCAATGGAGACTCTGGGGTCACCACCGAGTATGAGCGAGGCTGTGCCAGTGTTCTCAATGTCCAGAGAGATGGATTGAGTGCCACCCACGAGCAGCACATTGCCAAAGTTCACTCCACTGCTGCCGGGAATATCTATCTCGGGTGAAACACCAGTGCCTTGAACGGCAAAGGTGTAGGGACTTTCATCCGGGTCGTTGCTGGAGATTGTCACTGTAGCATCGCGCGTTCCGAGACTGCTCGGCACAAACCGTATTTGAAAGGAAACGCTGCTTGCGGCACCCACAACAGAAGCTGGCTGAGTGAGCACCGAGAAATCTGCCGCATGAGAGCCAGTGATCTGCACCCTGGGAGAGTTGGTCAGCGAAAGCGTGCCCGTGCCGGTGTTTTCGATAAAGAAGCCGTTAATCGGAGCATTGCCCAAGAGAACATTTCCATACTGGGTGCCGTCAAACGTACTGGGCGTGATGTCACCAGATACGATATCGGTGCTGCCACCCTTGAGATTGATGTCCGGTGTCACGCCCGTGCCTTGGATGCTGAACGTGAAGGGGTTCTCATCCAAATCATCGTTAGCGATGCTCAGTGTGGCCGTGCGCAAACCATTGGCGCTGGGATTGAACTCCACCTGGAAAGTGGTGTTGCCTGTGTTGGCTGCCACTGGTGTGCTGGGCAGTGCGGTGACCGTGAAGTCAGCGGCATGAGTGCCACCCACTTGTACGCGTGGTGATCCGGTTAGATTCAGAGCGCCAGCACCTGTGTTTGAAATGGTGAAGGTCCTGGTGAGAGTGCCGCCATTGACCAAGACACTGCCAAACTCTGTGTGGTCTGTTGCGGAGGGAGTGGTATCTCCATTGATGATGTTGGCTGAGTTCCCGGTGAGGGCTATCTCTGAAGGAGGGGTGAAGGTGAACTCGATTCTGGGTGGATCAGTAAAGCCGCCAGTGGTGGCCGCTAGTCCACCTGCTGACAAAGCCTGATGCATGCCAGGGATGCTGGGTGAAGCATCAATGTATTTGGCGTCCACCCCATTGCCGGAGTGACGGACAGTGACCAACAGATTCCCGCCCGTGTAGACGTAAGGTGTGGTGAAGTTGATGGTTGGTCCGTTGACACCTGGCACATAGCTGTTTGGGCTGATGCTGAGTGAGCCGCTGCGGACTGTGACGGCGTCTGGCCCCAGGTTGGTGGCAAAGCTAGTGCTCAGGGAGCCGGGTGCGGCGGCTACAGAACTGAGTTGGATGTCAAATGTCGTGAATGTCCGTGTGGAAGCCGGCCAGGACGACTCAAACGAGCCCAGTCGATAAGCCAAAGAGGTGATCTTTGATCCTATGGGTATGTAACGAAGCAAGTGTGAGCTGTAAGCATACTGCATGGACACGGCTGAGGTAAAGAGTACGCCGTTGTGTCCCCAGCTTTGGTCGAGTTGATGAGGTACTCGGAGGTTTTGGCTAGTTCCCTCGCGTGTCACGGCGATGGTGTAAGACTTCACCGATCCATCCATCGCAGTAACCGAAGCTTGGGCCAGATTAACACCAACGAGAAGCGGTAGTGAAGCAGACGGTTGCCCAGAAGTAGCGGGTAAAGTCTCGCCAGCGACGATGCCGACATCCAAGAAGCTCTGCGGGTCCTCCGCCGTGCCCGTCAGTGTGATAGACGACACGCCGTTGGGCACCACCAAACTGTATGCTTGGACGCCGCTAGAAAATGCAGGAGTTAGCGTGCCATGAGAAGGCACCAAGTTGGTCAGGTTTTTGACGGAAGAAGGAAGAATGATGGGTGAGAACGTGAGCGCCGCTGCCGTGATAGTGCCAGCGTCTGGAGACGCCGCGTCTCGTGCTTCAATCGTCCATGTTCCATTCGCTTGGGCAGGTGTTAGACCCGAAAAAGTAGTGTTGATGCTCGTCACGGGTGCGGGGTTCACTTGTCCAGCCCCACCTGCTGCCACGGTGCGATAGCGACCAGCAGGAAGCGCGCCTGTGGAGGCTGTTACCCAGAAGCTGGAAGTGGCGGTGTCTGTGAATACGTAGCTTCCGCTGACTGCTGCGCCGAAGCCGAAACCACCCGCTGTGGTCGCACCGACCCGACCAAATAGGAGGTGAGAGCGAGTGCCGCCAGGGGACTTCAATGTGAGTTCCAAGTCGCCAATGTAAGCGTGTGACATCGTAACAGACACATGCACCTCAGTGACGTTGGAAGAGAGGCCACTGACGGGCACGTTGACTACTAAAGGCGCACCAAATGCTGGTGGAGTGCCCGCCGTCCCGTCAGGAATGCTGCCGGTATTGGTCTGGTTGAATGGGAATGGAGGGCTTCCAATGGCCAAGTTGATGCCATGCCGTCTTACAAACCCAGAGGTCGTGTTGGTGAATGTTAGGGTGTCCGCATAGCTGCCTGGCAGCAGAGTAGTAGCTGAAGCCGCGAGCGAGCATGTGACGGTCGTGGAGGCGCCAGCGAGAAGCGTCCCTCCAGACGAGGTTAGTGTGCTCCAGGACGCAGTCTTACTCACCGTCCAGTTGATTGGCGCACCACTCGTGTTGGTCAGCGTGTAGACCGCTGAGTTACCAGCAAAGGGTCCACCCAAAGGACCGGTGGAGTTCAGCCCTGGACTCGTGACCGTAAGCACGTCCGGAGACGTAGCCGCCGTCATCGATTGGAGTGCCATCGCGATGCCCGAGCCTGAGTCGCGGTCTACGCCCCCCGCTTCGATGTCCAGTGCGGTCGATGTGAGCAGCGTTCTAACTTGTGCTGGAGTGAGAGCGGGATTGTAGGCCTTGAGCATTCCAGCAATGGCCGCCACGTGTGGTGCCGCGGCGGACGTGCCGAAAAAGGTGGTGAATCCCGGCACCGAAGTCACTCCACCATCAGCACCCGTGATGTCAGGTTTGCTCAGGAGGAGACCGCCGGTAGCGGAAACATCACCCGGCGTAAATGGAGTGCCATTTGATTCATAAAACATCCGCCTCGGGCCATCACTGCTAAAGGTCTCTACAGGATTGGTAACGCCACCGACGAAGAAGTTGGGCGTGGGCGAGTTCCCCACCCAGCTAGCCGCCACACAGAAGGCATTTTCAGCGCCAGAGGCATTGTGCCCGGTGATCACGCCCGGCGTGCTCACCGTCAAGCGGGCGCGGCCAGTGGTCATGTGTAGGAAGCGGCCCGCAGCTCCAGTTTTCTTCACGATCACGATGCGCTCACCCACATTCAACGTGCTAACAGCTTCATACGGGTTTTGCGTGCCACTTTGAATGTTCGTAGAGCTTCTCGCGATCGCTGTGCCCGTGGAGTTGAGCACAAATAGGTCGTAGTCGTTGCTGGACGCGCCCAAGGGGTCCGACCAGAAGAGATCGACTCGTCGGCTACTTCCACCGCTCGCCACCGTGTTGTAGTTCACCCCGCCGAAGTCATGCAAATCACCCACCGTCGTCACTGGCGCTGCCGCCGCGCCACCGCTCAGGAAATCACCTTCCCACGCGCCAGACGTGGCGTCATTTTTGTTCCCTGAGTTACCCGCAGACGAGAAATAGAGAACACCAGCGTCTGACACGGTCTTGACTGCTTGAGAGATGACCATGTCCTGAAAAGGGGACTCATTGAAGTAAGTGATATCGTCCACGATCACCGAACAGCCCGCTTTTTGCAGGTTGATGATGTTCTTGGCAAAGCTGGCATCACCACTGAAGGCTGTGGCGAAGTAAATCTCTGCCCCAGGCAGCAGATCTTGCACGATCTCCATCATCGCCGTTCCTTCGTCGCCCGTTCCTGCCTGCCCGGCCAATGCACGAGCTCGCCCATTGAGTTCGCCAGTGGCTTTGGACGTGGCAAGCGATGTCACACCGTCCGAGAGCACACCTATCTTGATCCCGGCACCGTCCACACCAAACGTGGAGCGTGCAGTGTCAGCCCGGTGTGTGCGATCACCTTCACTCAGCACAGGTCCTAGATTCGTCGTCGCTTGCACCGCAGGTTCCACCAGTGTCACCTCTGGCCTAGCTGCCACCGCCTCCAGAGCATTCTCGGGCAGCAGGGCACGCACGGTATTGAACTCAGGCACTTCAACGATCAGGGTGCCGCCATTCGCCTGAATGAAGTCCGTCAGCCCTTTTCCCACTCGGCCACGGATGTCCACAAGGATGCGATTGTCTGGCTCTCGCTTCACATCCGCCTGGAATTGATTTAACCGATTGAATGCTGCCGGGCTGGCCTTTTTCCTCACCAGATAGACCAACTGAGAGTCCATCTTTAGTTGAGCAGCATTACGCGTGGCCTTTTCATCTACCAGTTGCGTTATCTGTTCCCGAACTTCTGCTGGCAACTCAGGAAGATTCTGTGCCAGACCCACAGACAGCGGAAGAGCTGCTGCACCAATGAGGATGCGAAAGGAGAGATGCATAACTAGGCAGGTAAAACGAACTAACGAGAGGCTCGGTCCGGAATCGGCCTTTTCAATCACTTCCTTGTCTACTGTTAGAGATATTTGAAGATAGGGCTGAGGGTGATGCGCCGTTCGGTCAGTTCGGCGGCTCCGTTGCGGGGTAGTATTCGTCTGGTTCGCGCCCCATGAGCTGGCAGAGAGTTGGGAGCGTTCTGTAGGCGTTGTGGTAGAGGCCTTGCTCGTTCACCATAGCGTAAATGCGGTAGGTGGCGGCTAATGGATGGCCATAAGGATCGTCCCAAAAGCTTGGCGGTGGCTCTGGTGGAGGTGCGATCGCGATGTCGGAGTTATCATCGCTGTCATCATCATCGCCTGTTGGGTTCTGTTCCTGTTCGTCAAAGGGCTTGAGACTAAAGTCAGGATTTTCTTCGTTCTCGTTGTTGGTGGGCTGTCCGTTTGGATTGACCAACTGGCCTCCGAGGGTCTCTCCGCTGAGGATCTCCGGGACATCAAACTCTTCTGGATCAAGTTCCTCGCCAGCGTCTTCACTCGCACGGATGCGGTACTGGGTCTCAAGGATATGCTTTTGAGTCGCAGACCATTTCTTCATGTGCTCGTCGTCGAAGTCGTCCAGACTGTCCTGCTTCATTTCATCTAGCCACCTCTTCTGGTCCGCGCTCATGTGCTCATATCGGATGCGGAGGTTGACGCTGAGGTGAATCAACCAGTCCGTATGCCGTGCGTATGCGAGTTGCTGACGGATCGCCTCCACGACCTCGGGGAGGCGTCTAGCGGCATCAATGGACTCGATGGAAAGGTTGAGCACCCTCCCGTAGCGGTACGTGTGAGTGGGAGTATAGATGGCTGAAAACGCGGTTTCGTCATCCACGAGCGTTTTGCCCAAAGCCCGTAGGCGTTTGAACATCCAGATGAGTTCGAGCACGAAGCGTTGGGGATGCTTGGTATAGTCGGGATGCTCTGTGTCCGAAGAAACGGGCAGGGCGCTGGTATCTCCACCATGGTCAACGGCAATGAACCGCAAGGGCTGGAGAGGGCGGGGCACCGGCAGGGAGAAATGCATGTCCCAAGACGGCAGTGCGGCATTGATGGCTGCGACATCGAGGGCGACGATGGGGCAGCCAGTGACTTCGAGTTGGCACAGCTTCGGCGCACCGGATAGCGGCCAGTAGTTGCGCGGACATTCGCCAGTGAAGCGTACCCACTCTAACGCAGGGAGAGTTGTGAGGGGCTCTAGTCGACGTGGCCACCCCTGACCAGTGCACACCTCCAAGCAGTCCAGATGCTGTAGTGAGGGCAGGTCCCCAAAGTCGCGTAGTGAGCCTCTAACAATAAGATGGCGCAACTCGGGATAACGTTGAATGCCACGGAGGCTCTGTACTCCTGACAGGGTGAGAAAGCGAAGTGCAGGCATGTCTGGTAAAGTGGTGCAGTCGCGTTGCACGCAGCGTTCGCCACCAAAAGAAGCCGTAGTGAGTTTGGGGAAGCGCAGAGCAGATAGAGCGGCTGGGTTGGGGCTGAAGGTTAGGCTCTCCAACGCCACGAGTGCTGCGAGTGGGGACGTATCCAGCCAGAACAAAGGTGGCGCATAATGAGGTGCGCCTTCACCACTCAGTCCCAAGCTCAGGCGTTTGAGATGGGTGCAATGGACAAACGGGCTAAGGTCTTCCAACTCTCCCGAGTTGATCTGGAACTCGACAAGATGGGTCAGGCTCTCCAAAAACGAGATGTCCTTCATGGAGGTGGAACCTAGTGCCAATGTCTCCAGCGCTGGAAAGAAACGCAGGACTGAGCCAGCTTCACCAATGGCCCGCTCTGAGTAGGAGATAGGCGAGATAAAGCTGGTCAAGTGGGGTGCCACCTCCGCAAGAAGTGCAGCATTCCCCAGGCTCAACCTCGGAAGCTCCAGAGGTGTCAGTTGTGCCTGCTTCCTCTCACGGAAGCCCATGATTTGAACCAAAGTTGGAGGGCGTTCGCTGGTTGGAGTCTCCAGGTACCGATGTTGACGACAGGCGTCCGTTAACAAAAGCAGCAGGTAGCGTTCATCTAAAGTGCGCTCTGGATCGAGTGCCCAGGCGGCTAAGTCAGTCAGCGTGGTTGCCATGGGTGTGGAGTTTGCGGATTGCGTTCTGTAAACACCAGCAAAAAAGCAGAATCAGTATTGGTGAAACCTCAACTCCCGGCCCGATGTTTGCTTCACACTCGTCGTTGCTTTTGGCTGGGCTGCTTGTTAGGTCCGCGCGCTTCTCATTTCTGCATGAAATCCTATTCCCGCTTCTTCTGGTCACTAGCTGTTTGCCTGTTAGCCTCTGCACCGCTTCTGGCTGTTGCCCAGGGCCCTCTGGCCCAGGTGGCTTATGTGAAACCTAGTGTGGTTGACCCGAACTTCAGCTTTGGTTCTTCGGTGGCGATCTCTGGGGACACGGCGGTAGTGGGAGCCTACCAAAGGAACAATGAAACTGGGGCTGTGTTTGTGTATGTGCGGGCCGGTGATGGCACTTGGTCGGAGCAGGCCATCTTGCAGGCCGGAGTGCCGGGATACATGAACCAGTTTGGCTGGAGAGTGGCGATCTCTGGCGACACGCTCGTGGTGGGTGCTCCTGGAGAGGGCAGTGGGGTCACTGGGATCAATGGTAACGAGAATGATCAATCGTCGTTCTTTGCCGGAGCTGCCTATGTTTTCACCCGCACGGCGGGCGTCTGGACGAAGCAGGCCTATCTCAAAGCCAGCAACACAGGCTTTGTGGATCGGTTTGGCTCGTCGGTGGCGATTGATGGGGATACGATCGTTGTGGGTGCTGAGGGTGAGTCCAGCAGTGCCACCGGTGTGGGTGGTGACGAAAACGATGACAGTGCCTCCAATGCAGGCGCGGCGTATGTCTTTACCCGCACGGCGGGGACGTGGAGCCAGCAGGCTTATCTGAAGTCCATCACTCGCCATACGACCTCGGGTTACGGTGACAAGTTTGGCTCGGCAGTGGCGATCTCGGGTGACACCATCGTGGTGGGTGCTCAGCATGAAGGCAGCAGCGCTACAGGTGTGGACGGCGACCACGCGGTGGGAAATGCGTCTCAATCGGGTGCTGCTTATGTTTATCTCCGCACAGCAGGAGTTTGGGCAGGGCAGGCTTATCTCAAGGCCAGCAATACCGGTGTGGGAGATAAGTTCGGCTACTCCGTCTCCATCGCTGGTGACAGCATTGTCGTGGGTGCTCCCTTTGAAGACAGCATCGCGACCGGGATGAATGGAAATCAAGCGGACAACAGCTTTGACGCATCAGGCGCGGCTTACCTTTTTGAACGTACGGGTGCGGCTTGGGCTCAGCAGGCTTACGTGAAGACCAGTCAGCACATGCAGAATCAGCAGTTTGGTGTCTCCACCAGCATGTCAGGTGACCAGATGGTCATAGGCGCTCAACGTGATAGTAGTATGGCACTCGGAGTGGGTGGTGCACAGAACGTCTTGGCAGGCGAAAACGTGGGTGCCGCTCATCACTTTAAGCGTGCAGCCGGTGTGTGGGGATTTGCCCATTACATAAAGGCGAACATCCCCAGTGACAACGATCTCTTCGGCATCTCGGTGGCCATCTCTGGCGATACCATCGTAGCAGGTGCCCAGGGCGAGGACAGCAGCACTTCAGGCATCAACAACCCGCCCACCGGGTTCCGTATACCCGGTCTTGGAGCAGCCTACATTTACTCTCCGGTGAACGTGACGCCTTCCGTTGTGCAACTTCCTGACATCACGGTGAACACCATCGGCCAGCGCGGCGGCAAAGGAGGCACGGTGACGGGTGCGGATAACATCCGCGGCTTTGGCTCGTCCAGCAGCACGGCCTTCTCGGGTGCTACCGTTTATGCAGGCGATACCGTCCGAGTCCGCATCAAGCCTCCTGCGGGCAAAAACTTCCGCCTTGAGCCAGGCTACGGGTTCGTGGTGGCAGAGGCAGAGTTTGGCATTCAAATGCTGCCGCGTGATGTAGGTGGGGCTACCTTCAACTTCAATGTGACCAGCGGCCCAGGATTCACACCTGTGTTTGGAGATAGCCGGTGGAGCATCAGCAACAGTGGCATTGGCATGACAGCGATCAGCTACAGTCAACCTTCAGCCGCCATCACGGCCAACTACGTCGACGTGAGCTTCACTTCAACTGTGTCTGCTCCTTTGCCTGCCAAGCCGTTTGCGACTCTGGTTTTCTACACTTCAGGCTCTACCAACTACCCCTACCTCAGCCTCGTGGATGCAGTAGCACCCGCCAACAACGCTCCCACTAACATCGCTCTGAGCAACGCCACCCTGGCAGAAAACAATGCTCCGGGTGCCACCGTGGGCACGCTGACCGCTACGGATGCGGATGCTGGCGATACCCACACGTTTTCGTTAGCAGGTGGAGCGGATGACAGCGCGTTTACCATCACCGGAACCACCTTGAGCCTCAACGGAAGTGCCGACTACGAGACGAAGAGCAGCTACAGCATCCGAGTGCGGGCAACTGACAGTGGTGTGGGCAATCTCTTCTTTGAAAAAGACTTCACTGTGACCATCCTGGATGTGGATCAGCCCCAGAGCATCACTTTCAACCTCCCTGCCTCCGCTTTGCCCACGGATACGGTCACGCTGACTGCCACAGGTGGCCCGAGCGGCAATCCGGTGACGTTCCAGGTCGTTAGCGGCCCAGGCTCCATCACGGCGGGCGTGCTGAGCTTCACGGCTAGAGGGGATGTGGTTGTGCGCGCCTCTCAGTTAGGCTCTGGCGACTACACCGCTGCACCAGATGTGGAGAAGACAATCACCGTGCTCAATCGCGCTCCTGTGGCGGAGGATGACTTTGTTACCTCAAATCTGGCCACCGTGGTCATCTCTCCTCTTGGCAATGACAGCGATCCTGATGGCGATACGCTCACCATCATCGACGTGGGTGATCCTGGCACCGGAAGTGTGACCACGGATGGCACCACCATCACCTATGTGAAGGACACGACCACGTTCGACGACCAAGACGGCTTCACCTACACGGTCAGTGATGGCATGGGCGGCACCAGCACCGCTGCGGTGATCCTCGCCACCTATGGCAGCCTAGCAGGTAGCTACACCGGACTGCTCGATGACGGCAATGGTCGTGCGGATGGCATGTATCGAGCCACGGTGGGCACTACGGGCATCGTTACCGCACGTTGTTTCATCAATGGCCGCTCGCTGGCGATGAATGGACGCTTGGATACCAATGGATTCGATACTCTCTCCAGCGGCGGTGTGGATTTCACCTTACAAGCCCAGGCAGCCAACGCCATTCCAGGTGAGCCGCGTCAGCATCTGCAAGTTACTGCACTGGACACGGGTGTGACTTACACGGGCAATGCCATCGCCCATCTCTACTCCAACAGCAGTCAGGTTCCTCCGGCACAAATCGGCAACTACAACACCGCCCAGACCGCTGTGGCAGGTCAGAGCGGCCTGCCAGCATCACCAGGATGGCTGCGGGTACTTGTTACCAAGAATGGCAACGTGACCATCAGTGGTCGTGCACCGGATGTGCTGCCTGTGAGCGCGGCGTCTGCCATCGTGGAAGGCGGCGAGATCGCCTTCTATGCCAATGCTGTCGGCTCCAATCCGAAGAGCGAGTATGGTGGCCAGTTGAGCATCACCCTCGGCGGTGCGGTGACTGGAGCACTCACTTTTGACAAAACCGTGCAAAGTGTGGCCAAGGGCGCATTCCATGCCACCGGGTTCAGCGGCAACTACGAGACCAGCGGTGGCTTTTACATCGTACCTGCTGCTGGGGAGCGCATCCTGACCACCAACGGAGCCGGGGGAGTGACCGCCACGTTCACGGGAGCAGGTTACGCCTCGCCATTCAGCAAGAGCCTCACCCTGACCACCAGCAACACCTTTACCGCTCTACCCAGCCCCCCATTGAGCGCACTGACGCTGCGTACTGCCTCCGGCATCCTTGGCGGCAGCGTGAAGTCACCAACGAACACCACCATGGTCATCACTGGGCTGGCAGTGCCCACCGGCGGCAGCGTGCAAGCCATCGGCTGCTTCCTTTACACCACGGGAGCCTATGAAGGTGGCGAGGTAAAGGTCATCGCGGCACCGTGAGGACCGGTAAGGGCCGCAGCTAATCCCGCGCCCGCAGCACCCAGAGCGGCAGGCGACAAATCCCGAGCGGGATTTGCCTGCTGCGGTAACGTTTTAGCGCGGTCTCCAGCGCCAGAAGCGCAGTCTCCTGTGGCAAGAGACACGTCTCCAGCGCCAGAAGCGCAGTCCCCTGCGGCAGGAGACACGTCTCCAGCGGCAAAAACGCTGTCCCCTGCGGCAAGAGACACGTCTCCAGCGGCAAAAACGCCGTCCCCTGCGGCAAGAGACACGTCTCCAGCGGCAAAAACGCTGTCCCCTGGGGCAAGAGACGCGTCTCCAGCGACAAAAGCGCCGTCCCCTGCGGCAGAAAAAGCGTCTCCAGCGGCAAAAACCGCGTCCCGTGGCGAAGATGAGTTGCCCCAAGGATGGGCGAGGCACCGGCCTACCGGGTGATCGCGGATTGCACTTATGGAGGATAAGGAGTTGATATCACCATCAAAAAGTATATTTTCCATAACTTAATCAACAATGCCACTTCAAGGACTCAGTGCGGGTGTGTTTGCTTCACACCTGATGGCCCGGAGCGGGTTGTCGGCGCTTCTGAGGCGCTGGCGGCACGGTGAGGCCTGCGTGTTGACGTTTCACGGCCTGCGGGAGCATGAGTCGGGCGCGGGTCTCTTGGACCTCGCCTGCCACAGTTGGGCGGAGCATTTTCGCAAGTTGTGCCTGCATTTGCGGAAGAGCTACCGGGTGATCGCTGCCCGGGAGCTGGTGGATGCCTTGCAGATGGGCGAGGAGGTGCCGGAGCGGGCTGTCGTGCTGACGTTTGATGACGGGTATGCCTCCAACTATCACCTAGCACTACAGATTCTTCATGAGCTAGACCTCCCGGCAACGATCTTTGTGACGACCGGGTATGTGGATGGGGCCATGCTGCCCTGGTTTGTGAGGCTGGAGTCGGCTTTGGCCCGCTCAGACAAGGCGGAGCTGACTTTGGGGCGCGAGGTGTTGCATTTGAGAAATGAAACCGAGCGCCGTGAGGCCTATGGGTTGCTCTGTGCGGAGTGGAAACGCCAGCCCCATGAGCAAGCGATGGCCTGGCTGGCAGACCTTGAGCGCTCTCTGGCCGTTGCGACCGCGAAAGTAGCCGAGCTTCCACCGCATTTGCAGCCGATGACATGGGACATGTGCCGCGAGATGAAGGCGGGTGGGCTAGCGGACTTTGGCGGCCACACGCACACGCATCCGGTGCTAGCACGCATGGATGAAGCGAATCAGCGCACGGAACTACAAAACTGTGCGGCACGTTTGAAGACGGAGCTCGGGGCAGGGGGCGGGTTGTTCGCCTACCCGAATGGCAAGCAAGGCGACTTTGGCCCAGGGACTCTGCTAGAACTGAAAGCAGCAGGCTTCACGGCGGCCTTCACCATGAACGAAGGGCTGGTGCAGCGTGCCGATGAGCTGCTCCAACTCCCGCGCTACGGCAGCCCGGAAGATGTAGTGATGCTGGAGGCTACCGCGAGCGGCGGTGTGGCCTATCTTCAGAGAGCTAAGGCGATGCTGAAGCCTCTGCCACGGAACTCGCATGTGTCATGCGGCGAACGCCCCGAATGAGCATGCCCTACCGCAACGGAGCTCTCAAATCGCAGCACTCGTACACGGTGCTCCATGTTATTCCTGGACTGGGAGGTGGTGGCGCGGAGAACTTTTTGCGCAATCTCGCATCAGCCATGCGGCACAGCCACTGGCGCACGGTGATCGTGGTTGCCGACGTGGGTTCCTATCATGGATTTGCAGATGAACTCCGCAGTCTCGGCTGCACCGTTTACGATCTAGGCTGCCCGTATTTGTTACAGTTCAAGCTGTGGAAAAAAGTGTGGAAGCTGATCCAAGCGGAGCGTCCAGACGTGCTTCAGTCGTGGATGCATCACGCGGATGTGCTGGGCAGTGTGACGGGAACTCTCGCGGGTGTGCCAAACATCGTTTGGGGAGTGCGCGCTTCAGAGATTCATCGCAATCCCACAGACGGCAGGCTCAAGACATATCTTTTTCATCAAGCGCTGAAGTGGGGCTCCCGTCTGGTGCCGCGTGTGATCGTGACTAACTCCGAGCAGGCACGGAAGGCGCACTTGAAGATGGGCTACCGTGAAGATGTGTGGGTGCGTGTGCCCAACGGTGTAGATTATCGCCGGTTCGTGCCGGACGAACAGGCGCGGCGTGAAGTGAGGCAAGAACTGGACCTAGCGATGGACCGCCCAGTGATTGGTTTTGTGGGCAGGTTTCACCCGGTGAAGGATCTGGAGTGCTTCTTCCGCGCGGTGAAGCACTATCAGCAGCAGCGGAAGGATGTTCAGTATTTACTCGTCGGCGGGAAGCCGGAGGACCTCTGTGCAGAAGCCCGCCAGGCGTGGAATGAGGTGCCAGATAAGTCTGGGGTGAAGTATGTGCCATTCGCCAGCCAGATGGAACGCTATTATCCGGCCATGGACGTCTTCACGCTATGCTCGCGGTCAGAAGCCTTTCCTAACGTGGTGCTGGAGGCGATGTCTTGTGGACTCCCTTGCGTGACAACTGATGCAGGTGACTGCCAAATCATGCTGGATGGTCTCGGCGTCGTAGTTCCCTGCCGAGATGCAGTTGCCTTGGCAGCAGGTTGGGAACGCAAACTCTCTCTCAACCCGGAGCGGCGCGCTGAGATTGTGCACAACGGTCGTTTGCGCATTCAGCAGGAGTACACGCTAAGCCAAGCAGCCGAGAAGTTTATCCAACTCTACGATACGCTCGTGACAGGCTGAGGATTTTCAGCGGCTCGCTCAAGAAGCGCCGACCAGCGTGCCTTTGACAAGAGAGTGAAGGTCAACAACACCACAATGGGCATGATGCCCAAGAAGTAGCGCGGCTGGGTGGAAAGCAGAGTGTTGCTGCCGAGGTAGATCATGGTGGGCAAGAGCAGCAACCCCAGCACGATGGGCAGAGTCTGCTTTCGCAGCAGCGCGATGACGATGCCCATAGCCAATGCCGCTAGCAGCAGACCATTGTAAAACAACAGCACGAGAGTGGAGACGCGCTCGTGCTCTAAGGAACGCGGAAAGCCGAAGAAGAAGCGGCACCAGTTGCACAAGTAGTTGTAAGCCGTGGCGGAGGGATTGGCTTTTGCGCGGCGGAAGGCCTCGTGGAGCATGAGCTGGTCGCACTCAAGTTGCGGCTTCTGATAAACTTCGCGCAGATAAGGCCCGTGGCGGGCATTGAGCACTGGATCGTTGAAGACCATGTCGTCGGAGTACCAGTGACCGTTCTCGCCATCCTCAGCACTGGTCATCCAGTAGGCGAGTTCACCCGTAAGAGAAGTCCAGAGCAGGGGACGGCCCGTCTTGACATAAGTGTAATGCAAAAATGGCACACAGAGCACCATCACACCCGACATCACGAGGAGCAGCGTGCGTGCTGGCTTCCTCCAAGTGGGCAAGATCATGAATAGAGGACCGAGAAGCAGGGTGACCATCATCACCGGACCCCAGACCGTACGCACCATCGTGAGGACGAAATAGGCCAGCATGGCTCCCCAATGCCATTTGCTCCACCACCGAGCAGACTGAACGGCATGAATGACGCACCAAAGAAAAATAGACATGAAAAGATGAGCAAGAGGCTCTGGCATGAGGTGCCAGCCCTGGTGCATGAGGCTGGGATGAAACGAACATATGCCTGCAACACCTAACGCCCAGCGTTGAGGCATGAACTGGCGCGCGGCTAGAAAGAGAAACAATGCGGCTGCCGCCACCGACAGAGGCGCGTGCAGGCGCATAACCCAATCTGGAGCGTCGTTGATCACGAAAGGATACAGCACGAGCGGCAACCCTGGCCCATTGTAGAGACGCGGGTGAGCGGAGTCGATGAATCCGGCTGTTTGCATCCTCAGCACGTCATCCCGGTAGCGGAGTTCATCGCCTTCCAACGGATCTCGTCCATTCAACACCAGCAAAGCCACATAAACGAGTAACACGGCACCTGCCATGAGCCAGGCTGCTGCTGGCAGGCGTGTGTTCGCTGTCGCGGGTTGGGCGTTGGACGTGGAGAATCCCATTTTCACCAAAAGGTACGGTCTTTCCGTTGGATTGTCCTTTGTTTTTCTGCGGACCGGCTGCGAGATTATCAGGTATTCATGTCCATTTCGCCCACGTGCCAGTTGCAGCCATATGCAGACTCCCCGAAGAGCCGGGAGGAGTTGGTGCGTTGGCTTGTGGCCACTGAAGGAAGCCCCGTGGAGCCAGCCTGGTGGCACGCGCGGCTCAAGCACTGGTGGGATGAGAACCCCTGGAGCGCATTTGTCCCGGAGCGTGGTTGGCTGCTCACGTCTGGTAGCCGTGTCGTTGGCTTCCAAGGGCTCATTCCCGCTGGCTACTCAGTGTTGGGTGAGCAGAAGCAGGCCTGTATTTCCTCTACATGGCGCGTGGAGCCAGAGCATCGCAACCAAAGCGTAGCAATGCTCATGCAACTGCGGCGAATGGGTGCGGGACGCTTGCTGATAGACTCCACACCCACCGAAGAGGTGCAGTCGCTGCTGCAAAAGACCGGATGGGTAGCGCAAAGAGAAGTCACGCAGTTCATCGTCGTCCCGCAGTGGCTCACACGTGCCAAGCTTCCTCAAGAGAAGCGCGTGACGATGAATCTCGATGAGGTGAGAAGCATCCGGTCGCCTTTTGTTTCACCGCACGGGGTAGAGCGATGGATCACTCCTGAGTATCTCCGCTGGTATGCGCGCTCGGTGACGCGAAAGCACGTTTTCGCTGGTGTGGTCGATGCCGATGGATGTCTCAGCAGCTACGTGTTCCTCACACCCTCAAGCCTTGGTAGTTGGACAGAGGTGGATCACTTCTCGACGGAGAATCGGGAGGAACTGCACGCATTGATTGCTGCCATCCGTGGCAAGTGGTGGATCAAGCTTCATGCTTTCCCTGGAGATGAAACCTGGAAGGGCGCGCGGACACTCTATCAGCGTCCCGTCCAAGTTTGTCACCACTTCATCCTCCCCCCCGTCATGCAGGAAGTGCCAAGACGCACCGTGCTTGCCGAAGGAGACTGGGGTCTATGACGAAGCCTTGCGAATGACTTCCAGAAGGTGATCTCCCGTGGAGAAGGTATCCACAGTGATCATCTCATCTGGAATGCTGACGCCGAGCCCAGACTCGATGTCCATGAGCAAGTCGATGGTGGCCATGGAGTCCAAGCCAAGCTCACCGAGGTTGCGATCCATGGGCACCGGTTCATGGGGTCCGAGAAAACGAAGCTTGGGCCTAAGGATGTCCTGAAGGCCAGTAGAGAGGTCATTGGTCATGAGGGATGGAAAAATATGGAATCTCGGGCGGGAGTTCGTGGCTGAGAAATCGGGTGAGGCTGGCCGTGAGACCATAAGCACCGACATTGGGGATGGCCAGCACATCTCCCGGCTCCAATGGTGGCAATTTGATGCCGCGAGCGAGGCAATCCAACGGACTGCACAGTGGGCCGGCGATATCCACCGTCACTTCACCAGTGCGCTGAGCCGTGAGATTGTGAAACGTCATGGCCGAACGCGGGATGCGGCCCAGTCCAGCCATGCCTCCTAGATGATGAATGCCAGTATCAAGGACAACAAAGGTCTTTTGCCCGGCCTGCTTCACATCCAGCACAGTCGTCAGCAAAGTTCCTGAACTGGCGCACAAAAAGCGGCCAGACTCGAACGCCAAACTGGCCGCAGCGCTCAATGGCGATGCCTGCCAAGCTTCAGTGAGTGCTTGTTTAAGCCCTGCTAGGCTGGGTGGAGGTGCCTCATGGGCATACGGCCAGGGAAAGCCACCGCCGACGTTCACGGTTTGCACTTCTATGCTTAGGTTCTCGGCTACTCGCTCAGCAGTGGCCAGTGCGCACTCGGTATTCCGCCGCAAAGCGTCCACAGAGGCCACCTGAGTCCCAAAGTATACATGCACGCCGTTCCAACGAATGCCTGGCAGTGCAAGCCTAGGCTTGGCTTCTGCGATTAGCAGGGCCTCATCAAATCCAAACTGGCTCTCAACACCGCTCATGGCCAGTCTTGCATCGGGAGCTTGAGACGGATTCACCCGAATGACTGCTGAAACTTCGACTCCTGCCTCCTGAGCAGCTTGGGATATGCGTTTGGCATCTTGAAATGACTCACAAGAAAACTTTCGCACGCCATGCTCCAGCATCTTCAACAAGGTACGCATGGTTTTGCCAGGACCGCCACCTACCATGCCATCTCGATAGCCTGCGGCGAGTGCTGCATCGAGTTCACCCGTAGAAGTGATCTCAGCCAGTATGCCGTGTTCACGCAAGGTTGAGGCGATGGCAGGGAAGGGATTAGCTTTGAATGAGTAATAGAGCCGTGCACGATCTGGCAGACTGCTTAGCAGCTCGTCTGCACGAGCAGACACGGACGCTAGGTCGTAAGCATAAAGCGGCGAGCCATGCTGGGCGATGAGTTTATGAGCGAGGGCGATGTTCATGCGAGGAACGCCCGCAGGGCTTTGCGATCCACTTTCTGGTTGGCCGTGCGCGGAAGATCTGTCAGGATGCGAACGACATCTGGCACCTTGGCGGGTTCAAGTATTCGACTGAGCTCTTGCCGGATCGCTTGTGGCTCAAGCGTTGCCGGACTGCTGATAAAGAGGCACAACAAGTCGCGCTGATCATCTTTGACGCAGCCTGCATCGGTCACGCCAGCCAGAGTGCATGCCGCTTCTTCAATCTCCGCCGGACTCATGCGGAAACCTCGGTGCTTGATCACAAAGTCTGCCCGTCCGCTCAAAAAGATGAATCCTTCATCATCGACGTGCCCGAAGTCACCAGAGAACAGCACACGCTTGCCCTGAATGATGCGATACCGTTTGGCAGTCTCCTCCGGTGCGCGCCAGTAACCCGCTGCAAGGTGCGGCCCAGTGATACCAAGCTCGCCCTTGGTGCCTGGGGGCATCCGGTTGCCTATTTCATCCATAGCGAACACCTCAGTGCCATCCAAAGCACGACCCACCGAGCCTGGTTTATTTTCTAACTCGTCTGGGAGCAGTATGGATACTCGTTTGCATTCCGTGAGACCATACATGGGAAATACAGATGCTTGCGGAAACAAGTCGCGCAGTTGGCTGATATGGCTCTGAGCCAGATGATCGCCAGTGCTGGTGATCGCACGCAGCCGAGGCAACGAAACCGGCCTGAAGCGCTGCATTTTGATGAGTCCAGCCAGCAACGTAGGGACCGCTGGCAGCACGGTGATGCCTTCCGTAGCTAAAATGCGTCCTAGCTCGGGACCAGCCTGCTCTGGACGACCCAAAAACAAGGTGCAGCCACGCATGAGACTAAAGAAGAGCTGGTAGAGTCCCACATCGAACGACAGCGGTAGAAAAACACCCACATGATCATCTTCGCGATAGTCCAGCCGCGCCTGGATGGCTTCGGATACGAATCGCACGCCTTCATGCATCAACATCACACCACGCGGAGTGCCGGTAGAGCCCGAGGTGAAAACAAGAAAAGCCGGTGCCTCAGGAAGTGCATCCACAGGGCGTAACTCACTTAGCGGAAGAGATTGTTCCGCCATCAAAATAGGTAGTTTACCAAACTCTGCGGCCAAACTGGCTGTGGATTGGTCGAGCACAGCCGCGACTGGCTCAGTTTGATCAATAATACGTCGCAGCCCCTCGGGCTTGGTTTGAGGATGAAGGACCACAGCGGTGCCACCTGCCAGCATTGCGGCAAAAAAGAGCAGCACACCCTCCAGGCGATTCTCTGTCAGAATGATGAGTCGTCCCCCCGGAGTAAGTCCAAGCTCCTGCAAGCCTCCTGCCAGTGCTTGCACTTGTTTCCAGGCGGCCTCGAACGTCACCTCGCGCTCACCGGAACGAATCCAACAACGATCCGGCCAGCGTCTGGCGGCTTCTTGAAGCCAGCAAGGGAGGGTGAAAGCGGAAATCATGTGGTGAGTCGGCAAATCTCACCGATTTTGCTATATTTTCAATAAATAGGGACCTTCACTTAGCTTCGAGGAGCCGTTTTTCGCCGCCAACCTGAACTTCATACCAGCCAGGAAATCCACGCCACGAAATCTTGCCTTCTGCATCAGTGGTGAGGTCCAACTCGGTGTGCCAGCGCTTGGTGATGAGGTCTTCTAGCACAGCACCGCGTGCACGTGGATGCCAATCCTTGGTCCATGAAGCAGCTTCCGGTTTCCAGTGGGAGCCTTCCCAAAATCCCCACAGCAAGAAACTGGTATAGGCAGGGTGACTGAACGTAGCGATGAGGATGTCGCGCGTGTAGTCAGCCGCTAGTTGTTCGTCCTCAGTCGTGACGATATCAAACTCCGTGATGGATTGATGCTGCACGACGGTGGCAAAGCGATCAGTGACAGCAAGCATGTGCTCTGGGGTCGGAATGTGAGACTCGTGGACATGCGCTTGGTTACCCAGTCCTGCAACGTCAAGGCCTGCATTCTGGAGCGCTTGGATGTAAGCGAACGTTTCGTCGCATTGCGGTCCAGGTCTGAATACTTGATCCTCATTCACAAAGAATGGCAATTGGGTGAGAGTGCGGGCCAGAATGAATACATCGCGGTCAAGCTGCTCTAGACCTGGACGTTTGTTGAGCATGTCTGCCCCTGACCATGCAATCGGGTGGTTGATCACATCCCACTCAACCACGCGATTCTTTACAAATCTAAGTCGCTCCTCGACGCTACCGAGCACCCGCGCACGGATGTCCGCAGGCTCCTTGATGTCGTGGAGGTTGTAAGGCGTAGCCACTTGCATGAGGTAGTGTCCGCGAATGCCGATGTGGCGCTGGCTCAACCAGTCTATTGCGGTATTGAGCTCGGCATTTCGCTGTTGTCGACGATCTGCGGGCAGGTCAGGAGCCCATTGACCATCTTTAAGGTCGTTTTCAAAAACAACGATGCTGAAGAGACGGTCCACGAGTTCGCGATACTTTTGATCATCCACAGAAGAGCCGGAGAAACGTTTGGCTACCACTGCTGAGCCAAAACCGAAGGCGTGACGTCGAAGTTTTATGTGCACATCAATGTTCACGAGGGGATTGCCTTCTTTTCCGTTCACTGTGAGCTCCAAATCTGCCTTCCGATGGCGCTCAATGCGCTCAAGAGCCAGTCTTCGCCATTGGGCATCAGGTTCACGCCCCTCGTAAGTGCGTGGGACGGGTTTCAGTTTGGGAAACACCGCAGGATCCGTTGATTGTGGGAACTTCAAAACCTGAACGCTCTCTACTTCTAAAGTCTGCTTTTTGTGACCGCAAAGAAGCACGATAGCAGCCGTTCCAGGTGCAATGTCGCGATCTGCCGTGAAAAGAATGGGCAGCGTGATCCAAGTCGGGTGAACCCCGATGGCTCTGCTCTCAGCAAACGCCGTGTAGGGCGCGGATTTGAGCTGGAGCTTGGCCATCACTTCTCCGGACGGTGCATCGGACGCCCATGCTTTGACTAAAGCCAAGACAATCTCACCCTTTTCCACACCGCCGTGGAGCGGTTGGGTGAACTGCGCGCCAAAAATCTTTGCCGCATTTGGTGAGGTAATGCTGATTCGTTGGCCAGTCGGTTCCCTTGCAGTGGCGCTACCAGATTCAGGAGAAGCGCTGGATTGCAAGGGCTGTCCCTCCGTGAGATCGGTGCCGCCGTCTGGCAGATCCGCTGCCATTGAAGTGCAGACTATGCCGAACAAAAAGAAGATGATTCGCTTCACGTAAAGTGTGGTGCTGCCACCATTCCATCTTCAATCTCGGCGCGCTTGCGGCGGACGATGCCATTTGCCACTTCCATCACCATCTCTTCCAAGAGCAGCCTCAAATGGCTTCCTGCACGGTAGTCAGCAGGAGCGATGTGCTTGAGCCGGTCAGCGTGGGCAGAGAGTTGATAGCACTTGCGGAAAGACGAGCGATTGGCCTCGTCCGGATTGTAGACAGCCAGAGCGTGGCCCCCGTATTTCTTCATCAAAGTGAAGCAGGGCACGTCTGTTGGGCCATCGCCCACATAAACCATGTGATTGAAAGGGATCGGCCGCAGTTCTGGCGGCATGTGATCGTTCACATCGTCCGTCGGCTCCAACATGCCCTTGTTGATGCGGAAGATGTATTGGGTCTTCGTGGTGTGGGAGATTACTCGCTTCGGGAAGGTGATGCGGCCTTCTTTATCTTCTCCAAACTCGCAGCCAAAGATTCGCTTCACATAGGGAGCCAGTTTGCTGCCATCCAGCAGGACTTTTAGCCCCGAAGAGACGATGTAGTGCTCAATCTTAACGCCGTAGAGTTTGTGCTCGTCGTTGAGCATGGCGTCCATCTCGGTGAACATCTCGGGTAGGCCCGGATAGAACTTGAGCCCTGCACCCAGTGCGCGCAGTTCAGCGTTGGTCGGGCGGTCCAACTCCAAATAGTCGAGCATCGTCTTCAGATAAGCGAGTTCGCCATCGTAGCCGTCTTCATCCACCAGTTGACGGCTCTTTTTCCAGAACTGGCCTGGGTTGATACCGAAGCGGGGGAAGAGCACCTCGTCCTGCATGTAAATGGGACTGAGAGTCTGATCGTAATCGTAGATGATGCCGATGGTGGTCTGGGACGCTGCCATAGTTTTAAGTCCGAGACTGTCCGTCACTCTGGGATGTTTTGCCACCGGGAAAGTACGTGAACTGTAGGGTCGTTCTCAGGCAACCATGAAAAGACTACTCGTTGCTCTCCTCGCACTGACAACCCTCTGTAGCGCCCAAACCAAGGCCCCTGCTACCAAGAAGCGAGCTCCTAACCCGGCTTTTGCCAAAGTAGAAGACGTAGCTGGGCTGCCACGTGTCCTTTTGATCGGCGACAGCATATCTATCGGTTACACAAACGACGTTCGTGATCTGCTCAAAGGCAAAGCCAACCTCCATCGCATCCCTACCAATGGAGGGCCTACCACTCGAGGTCTGACTGAGTTGTCGAAGTGGCTTGGCGACTCCAAGTGGGATGTCATCCACTTCAATTGGGGGCTGCACGACCTCAAATACATCACCAACGACCCCTCCAAGCGCGCAGACCCCAAAGATCCGACTGCTCATCCACAGGTGGACTTGGCATCTTATGAGAAAAACCTCACAGCCCTTGTCGCCCAACTCAAAGCCACTGGTGCAAAGCTCATCTGGTGCAACACGACGCCTGTTCCCTCAGGAAGTGACGGACGGATCGAAGGAGACGAGCAAAAGTACAACGCAGCAGCCGAGCGAGTCATGAAAGGGGCCGGTATCCCCATCAACGATCTTTGCAGTCACTCAAAAGCGGGCCCCAAAGACGCCCAATTGCCCGCAAACGTCCACTACACACCCGCCGGCTCAAAATACCTCGCCCAAAAAGTAGCGTCCGAGATTGAAGCCCTGCTCGGGAAGTAGTTCCAAGGCACCTCGTCCTCACTTCTGGCATTTTGGGCAGAAGAAGGTGGAGCGTTGGGCTTGGATTTGGCGTTTGATGGCTGTTTGGCAGGCTCGGCAGGGCTCTCCTTCGCGGTCGTAGACACGCAGACTTTGTTTGAAATACCCTGGCTCGCCGTTCTCGCGTAGAAAATCCCGCAAGGTGGTTCCACCTTGCTTGATAGACGCGGAAAGCACTTCCTTGATGGCGTCGACAAGACGGATGAGTGCGTCCATCTTCACTTTGCTTGCTCGTTTGGATGGCTTGATTCCTGCCGTGAAGAGTGCTTCACAGGCGTAGATGTTGCCAACTCCAACGACGACGTGGGCGTCCATGATGACAGTCTTGATGGTTGCAGACTTACCTTTGCACAACTCGTGTAGAACGTCGGCGGTGAAGGTTTCGCTGAGTGGCTCGGGACCTAAATCCTTTAGGAGCTTATGTTGAGCGGCTTCTTGCTTGTCGAGTAGCAGTGCGGCTCCGAAACGCCGTGGATCATGGAGACGCATTTGCATTCCATTGTCTAGTTCGAGGGCGAAGTGATCATGTTTGCGCCATGGCGTTGACTTTGGGACGATCCGAAGGCTTCCCGACATGCCCAAGTGGATGAGGAGCACTCCGCACATGGTTTCAAAGAGAAGGTATTTTGCCCTGCGAGTGCCGTTTATGACGGTGGAACCTTCAAGGCGCTCAACGCTCTCGGGGATTGGCCAACGGAGTCTGCGATCTCTCACAATGACCGCATTGATGCGCTCGTTCAATAAATGAGGCATTACCCCACGGAGAGTGGTTTCGACTTCGGGCAGTTCAGGCATGTTCTTTGCGGCGGATTTGCGCCAGGACTTCCACGTGATGCGTTTGTGGAAAGAAGTCAAAGGGCAGCAACCGCTCCACTTGATAGCCGGCAGCCTCCAATACAGCGAGATCGCGCCCCAGGGTGCCCGCGCTACAGGACAGATAGGCGATTCGATCTACGGCAGGCTCGTTTGCAAGCCAATTGAGCACTCCAGGCTCCAATCCTGATCTCGGAGGGTTGATGTAGGTTTGAATAGCAGAAGGTTTTTGTTCTGACAGCCAATTGCGCACTTGAGGTAGACGTTGGTTACACGGACCTCGAAGGATTTGGGCGTGAGGGGCATTCAGTTGAGCGCATGCTACAGCTTCACCATCGAACTCCACGCCGATGGCGCGCTTCCATCGTCGGAGACTAGCGCCGATGCCTGAATAGAGATCTACGACAGCATCTCTTTCAGTTGGGGCCAGAAATTGGTCTGCGTGGACCAACGAGTCTTCATGCAACTCGGGTATCAGTTGGCTAAATGATCCCGGGCCATGCCAGAGGCCTCGGGAGTCTTGCACACGAGCTTTCCCCCAAAGGCAACGCCATCCTTTTTCGGCAAAAAGAATGCGACCTGAGGCTGGATGAAGATTGGCGTGAAGACCCTCGATCCCCAGGGCTCTCAATCCTTGGGTGAGTGAGTCTGTGATCCAGTGTGTCGGTGGCAGCGCTTTGTCTTTGATGATCAGAGTGATAAGCGAACCGTTTTGCACGATGTAGCGGAGGGCCATCCCGGGCAGGTGGGGCTTAAGCAATGCAAATGCTTCGTTGACGCGTTGAGATTGGACAGGGCAGTCTGGCAGTGGAACAAAATCTCCCACCGGCTCCATTCCAAACTCCCATCGCCCATCGTAACAGCGTGCGCTAAGCTTGACTTTCTCGCGATATCCCCAGCGGCGGTCAGACGCTGGCCCCTGGATCGGTGAAAGGCGGTCTACCCATGGTGCGAGGGTCTTTTGGAGAAACTCCATTTTCTGTGTGTGGCTTGCTTCTTCTGTCCACTGGCGATGTCGGCACGAGCGGCAGGCTTTCACGCAGCCCTGCGGCAGAGGAATGGTGGCGTTCAACAACATGCTTTTGTGATCTATTTCACGAATCGGGGTTCCCTGCAAAAGTGTTAGGTTAAACAGATTGAAAGCTGTGAGTGTGATCTCTATAGCCTGGCCTGTTATGAGAGAGACGATACATCAAGCACTGCAATCCTTGTCGAAAAGAAGACCTGTATTTCATTCGGAGGCTGATATGCAACATGAACTCGCCATGGAGTTGCGCCAAATGGATCGCCATTTGAGCATCAGATTAGAAGTACCTTTTCAACTCGACGGTCAGAGGCGCTACATGGACATGATCATCCGCTCAGCTGATGCTCTTGCGTATGTCGAACTCAAGTACAAGATTCGAACGGCGAGGATCGTGCACAACAATGAAGTCTTTGAGCTGAGAGATCAAGGCGCGGTGGATCAAGGGGCTTACGACATTCTGAAAGACATTCAGCGGATTGAGGGTGTCGTTGACGGGGCCAAGAATGCCGAAGGATTTGTTATCGTGGTCAGTAACGATCCACGCTATTGGTCGGCACCTGTTCCCCGTGGAAAGCCCTATCTCGATGAAGCGTTCAAGCTAACCGAAGGCCGAGTCATAGGAGGCAAACTGGGCTGGCATTCATCTGCTTCTGCTGGCAGCATGAAAGGCCGTGAGTCTGACATTCGACTGCGATCTTCCTATCGGGCTACGTGGGAAGAGTATGCACTCGAACCAAGCCATTTCCGGATGCTGTGCTTCCACGTGACTCTGGATTCCACGAATCAATTTTCCTCACGGCAGGACGAAGACGACTCTGTTCCACCAGCGTTGACAGCGGAAAAGCCTCATCAGGCCTCCAGTGCCCCACAAGTAAAGCGTCTGCCGAACTGGCAGAGGGTTCTGGATGCGCTCGTGGCGTTGGGGGGGCGGGCAAGTCTTGACCGAGTGCGCACGAAGTTTGCGTTGGATAATCCGGATCGAAATCCCATCAATGTGCGGCATGAACTCGTGCTGATGTGCGTGAATCACCCAAAGCGTATCCACTACGGACAGGCGCAGAAGCCACGATTGACGAACACAGGCCATCCTGTGGACAAGGTGTTCATGCGTCAGGATGGCGACTTCGAGTTGTACGATCCTGGGCACCACGGCGTTTGGGAGATCTTCTTGAATCGGGATGGCAAACCCGACATCCGTCAGGTATAGCCAGGGTCTGCACGACCAAGTTGCATCATGAGTTCCCGGCACCGCACCCGATTGTTTCGCTTCAGCAGAGATATTCCATTCTTGCTGAAGTGTGCCATCGGCGTGTCGTTACTTGGGTTAATCGCTGCCTGGCTCATTGTGAAGTTCGAGGAACCAGACCTTGATACGCATCTGGCCCGCGCCAGAGCGATCGAGACAGAGGAGGCTCGGATCGTTGAAGAGCAGTTGGAGAACCTGAAGCGCCTGCTGGCCGAGGGTGAAGAGCAAGTTTCTTCGCCTAGAGTGCTGCTGAAGCGCGTGCATGTTCTTTTGGAGACTACTGACCTAGAGACGGATGATCGGCGGAGAATCGTGGTGGATGAGGCGCTAAACTTGGTGCGCAAGTCTGGTGTCTCTGAACCGGCTGGTGCTCTTATCAGCGATTACATCGTGGCGCGTCTTGGAGTGGATGAAAGTGAAGTGGCGGCGGCCGCAGCTCGGATTCGTGCTGCCACTGAAGTGAAAAGTGCGGATGGGAAGTCCCGCCCACTCAGTCAGCAGATCACCGGCTATCTATTTTTAGCGGGAGGAGATTTGGAAAGTGCTCGGCGTGCGTTTCAAGAGGAAGGTCGGCATGATGATGCAAGCTTGGCCCGTGAAGAGGCAGTGAGTCTGGCTCTGGAGATGGAGGACGCTGAGTTACTTCGACGATTGATCCAAGATTCAGCCTATCGTCAGGCAATCCGCGTGCATGATCGACATCGTGTGGGTGTTTTGGTCGGTGATGCCTGGTTACAGTGGACAGGTATTTTGCTGGATCAGTGGGCCACGGCCTCTTCCTATGGAATCGCGTTGGGTCTTTTGGCTTCCACTCTCTGGTTTGTCGTTCTCGTTCGCCACGGTGACAGAACACGTTGGCGATGGGTTTGGCCAGTGCTGCCAGTGCTTGCTGGTGTGGCCAGCATCTGGTGCACGCTTCTACTGCTGGATTATCAGGAGCAAACACTCGGAATGCGTGAGAGTGATGTATTTCCTGACGATCTCATTTACGAAGTCATTGGAGTTGGGGCGCGTGAGGAGGTGGCCAAGCTTCTCGGTTTCTGTTTGTTTCTTCCTTGGCTGTTGAGACGCAGAGATGCTGGTTTGGCAACTCTCACGGGTGCGTTTGTGGGGCTCGGTTTCTCATTAGAGGAAAACATTGGCTACATCTCTGCTGGGGCAGATACTTGGGGACGGCTCCTTACCGCCAGCTTTCTGCATGTGGCACTGACGGGAATGACGGGACATGCGCTCTACACCATGATCCGTACTCGGTTTGGCTCGGCTGGGCATTTTCTGGCAACATTGGTGGGAGCGGTGGTGCTTCATGGTCTTTACAACTGGGCACCTAGTGCATCCTCGCGCCTTGAGTATGCCCAAGACCTCGATCTCATCTCACTTGTCCTACTAGCAGCGTTAGCGCATCAGTTTTACTCCTTGGTGGCACTGCATTTCCAGCGGAGAGATGGCATGGTGTCGACGGTTGGCATCTTTGTGATTGGGTCGGGTGTTCTCATTGCCAGCGGATTTGTGTTGGTGGCGCTCAACACGCTGCTTTGGGCGCCAGTGACGCAGTTTGGTATCGTGGCGCTTGGTTATGTGCCAATCGCCGTGTTTCACGTGCGGCAGTTTGGTCAGCAATGAAGCTATTTGATGCGCACAATCATCTGCAAGACGAGCGATTGATTCCTCATCTTGAACAAATCACTTCGGAGCTGCCAAAGTTGGGTTTGGTTGAGTCTGTTGTGGCGGGGTCTGGGGCTGAGGACTGGCCTGAGGTCGAAGCTTTGGCGAATCATTACTCTTGGGTTCGCCCATCCTTTGGAGTGCATCCTTGGTATGTCAGTGAACAGCCCGGGAATTGGCAACAGATTCTAGTCCAGTTTCTTGAGGCAAGCCCTAACGCCATGGTGGGTGAGATCGGTCTGGACCGGTGGATCAAAGACGCTGATGTGCCTTTACAACTTCGCTTTTTCAAAACCCAGCTACAAATGGCAGCTGATTTGAAGCGCACTCCCACAGTTCATTGTTTACAGGCTTGGGGACTGCTTTTGGAGACCATCAAATCGGCTCCTCGACAGGCTCGTGGTTTTTTGTTGCACTCGTATGGCGGTCCTTCGGAGATGGTCTCAGAGTTTGTTAAACTAGGTGCCCACTTTTCCGTCTCGCCCTATTTTCTTCATGCTCGAAAGGCGGCTCAACTGAACACCTTTCTTCAGGTGATCCCCATCGAGCGGTTGCACCTAGAGACTGATGCGCCGGACATGTGGCCGCCGCCCGAGCGTTGCCCGTATCCGTTGCTTGATCCAGCAGGCCGTCCCATCAATGACCCGAGAAACATCACTTGGTTTTATGACGAGTTTGCCAAACTCAAGAACTTGAACGCTGAGGATCTGGCCGCAATCTTGGAGCAAAATCACCGACAGCTGTTTGGAGGAGCCTAAAGACAATTTTCTCAACTCCCGCGGGCGTTTCAGCGTAATCTGGGGCAGAGTTAGCCATGAAATGGTCTTATCATATCGCCACGATAGCGGGCACGGAAGTTCGTATCCACGCCACGTTTGCACTTCTTCTCGGGTTTGTTGCCTGGGAGACTAGCAGCGCTGGTGGCGAGCTGTCCCATGTTCTTCAGGCGCTGCTGCTCGTGTGTGCCATGTTTCTTTGCGTCCTGCTGCATGAGTTTGGTCATGTCACTGCGGCTTGTTGGTATGGGATTCGTACGCCAGATATCACGCTTCTGCCGATCGGTGGTGTGGCCAGACTGGAGCGCATGCCGCGAAAGCCATCGGAGGAGCTTGTGGTGGCTCTTTGTGGCCCGTTGGTCAACGTGATCATCGCGGGCGTGCTCGCGCTCATCTTTGGTCTGCCAACGTCTCTCGAGGACTTGATGAACGACCTCAGCCAACTGCGGCAGGGAGCTTGGACCCTGATGGGTTGGAATGTGATGATGGTGGCGTTCAACATGGTGCCTGCATTCCCAATGGATGGCGGACGAGTGTTGCGTGCGCTGCTAGCCCTCTTCACTGGAGATTACGTCAAAGCTACCCGCTGGGCCGCTACTCTGGGCCAAGCCATCGCTGTGCTGGTCGTTGTGGGGATGGTCTTTGGCGGATGGTTTGATAGGAGCCCCATGTTGCTCCTGATTGCATTCTTTGTTTTCATAGCGGCGGGTCGCGAGGCGCAAATGGTAGCGCAGGAGGACCATGTAAGAGGATTGCGTGTTGCGGACGGCATGATGACTGAGTTTCATACTTTGCGAGAGGACTCCACGCTTCGTCATGCCGTGGATTTGCTTCGTGCGAGCAGTCAGCAAGATTTCCCGGTGCTGAATGACTCAGGCACGGTGTCAGGCATGCTGTTTCGGATGGAGCTTATCTCATCGTTGGCGGATCATGGTCCCGCTCATCGAGTCCGGGAGTCAATGTATGCCTCACCGCTCATTTTAGAGCCCGATTTGCCTCTTAACGAAGGGCTGAGCGCCTTGCAGCAATCCAGCATGCCCACTCTTCCCGTGGTTGATCCCGTGACTGGCATCATTGTTGGCATGTTCACTGCGGAAAATGTGCATGAAGTCGTTCTCATCCGCTCCGCTTTAAGGAGGCAGATGATTTAGCGTGGGCTGGGTCTCGGTGCTACAAAAGCACTTCGCCGTATGCGCGGCCTTCGTGACCCTTCATGAAGTTCAGGAACGAGCGGTTCACCACGGCAAAGCCGCCTGGGGTGGGATAGTCACCACTGAAATACCAGTCCCCAGACTCCATTCCGAGTGCTTCATGCAGGCCAGAGATCGTCTGGTAAATCACCTTGAGCTCGCCGCGCCAGTTGGTGTTCTCTGGGTAGACAAGTTGGGCGACTTTCGCTGATATTTCGTCGGCTGAGAACGGAGCGTAGATGGCTTTCACGGCGTTCTGCATCTGTTCTTTCGGCTTCCGAAGCTCGGCCAAGGCTTGCTCTTGAGTCTCGGCAATGATGCGAGTCATTCCACGCTCTTTGAGAAGGCTGATGGCTGCTTGGAATGCGATGAACTTGCCCAACTCCGCCATGTCGATGCCATAGCAGTCTGGATAGCGAATCTGAGGAGCTGTGGAGACGACGATGATGCGTTTTGGATGCGTGCGGGCCAAGATGCGTAGGAGGGAAGTCTTGAGTGTGGTTCCACGCACGATGGAATCATCAATCACCACAAGGCTATCTTTCGGCGTCACGACACCATAGGTTACGTCATAGACGCTCGACACCATTTTGTCTCGTCCAGACTCTTGCGCGATGAATGTGCGCATCTTGATGTCTTTGTGAGCGATCTTTTCCGGCCTGGGTGCATTCTTCACCACAAGTTCTTCGATCTTCTCCGGCGTGAGTTTTCCGGCCTGAAGCAGTTCGACGAGTTGAGCTCTCACTGTCTCGCGGCGCTCAACACGCAGGCCATCCAGCAGGCCGTAGTAGGCTGTCTCTGCGGTGTTAGGGATGAAGCTGAGGACCGTGTTCTCGAAGTCACTTCCCATGAATCTGAGCAGTTGCGGCACAAGTGCCCTGCCCAGGCGCTTGCGCTGCTCGTAGATGATGTGGTCATTGCCGCGCGAGAAGTAGATGCGCTCAAATGAGCAAGGCTTTGCCTCGAGTTGAGCCGTGAAGGGCTCTATCTGCGTTTGCCCATCGGCCTTAATCACACAAACATGCGCGGCGGGTAGTTCTCGAATCTCTTCCGCCTCTTTCTCCAGCACACTCATGAGCGCCACTCGCTCCGAGGCAGCGACAAAGATGTCCTCGTCCTCGTAGTAGTAGCAAGGGCGGATGCCGTGAGGGTCGCGCATGATGAAAACATCGCCATTGCCGATGGTTCCCACAATGGTGTAACCGCCGTCCCACATTGCGGACGACTTTTTGATAACATCCACCACGTCAAGCTTTCGGCTGATGTGACCTGGAATGTCCGGGCCGCTCACTCCTGAGTCCCGCAGCTTGTGGTAAAGCTCTGTGTGAGCTTCATCTAATTGAAAACCGATTTCCTCCAGCACGCTTTGCGTATCCGTTCCAAAGACCGGGTGCTGACCGCGTTTGATCATGATACGGTTCAGCTCTTCCGTGTTGGTGAGGTTGAAGTTGCCCATCACCATCAGGCTGCGTGTAGGCCACGTGCTGCGGCGCATATACGGATGCAGGCTGCCCTTGCCGAACTCACCCGAGGTGCCGTAGCGGAGGTGGCCCATGTAGATCTCGCCTGCGAGTTCGAACTCGCGTTTGATCGCGTCTGGATCTTCCTCAAACGGAACGAAGTCGACCCCATACTCGTCGCGCTCGTGCTTGCGTTGCTTGTCGATACGACGTGCGATTCTCTTAAACTCCTTCATTTCCGCACCGAACACCTCGTCGATTCGGTCTGCGGAGACCATTTCTCGCACGCGGAACATGTAGGGCAAGCCTGTGGCCATGCCCAGCTTCGTACAGCCCAAGCCCACGCCATCCTGGCCGCGGTTGCGCTGTTTAGTCATCAGGGATTCTAGCAAGCGGAGGCCATACAGCGTGCCCCTGCCTGATTCATGATAGTAGGCCAGCGGCTTTTTCAGCCGCACGACGGCTATGCCGCACTCGTGCTTGATCGGGTCGCTCATTCTATGGCATTAAAACCCCATCTTGGGCAGGGTGAGCGAGTGCGCAAGAGCTTGGGCAGCAAAACATGCATGAGATATTCACAAGAACGCATCTGGACGCACTTCAGCAGCACTTGTCAGCACTTCAGTGCTCCCGTCCACACGCTCTAGCACCAAATGCCCCTCGTGATTGAGTTCGCGAACGCGCCCATGCACAATGCGCTCTTCCACACGAGCCCGGATGGTGCGCCCCAGTAGCATGCTTCGTTCCCGCACGGTCATCAATGCTTGTTCAAAGCCCGCTTCCCATTGGCCAAGTCGTTCAGTAAGACGATTTAGCAAAGCTGCAGCCACGGGCACACGCGGAACAGGTGTGCCCACTTCGTTTGCGAGTGAAGTTGCGAGATTGGCCAGTTCTGGTGGGAAGTCCCTCGTGTTCACATTGAGGCCGATTCCAAGAATGATGAAGGGTTGTTTGCCGAAAACGGTCTCTGCAAGCAGTCCGCAGACTTTTCGCTGGCCGATGTAGACGTCATTAGGCCATTTGATCAGTGCTTTCACCGGACAGACGTCCTCAATCGCTTCAGCACTCGCCAATGCAGCGAGAGTTGTGAGGCGCGGCCAGAGATTTACCGGCACGGTGGGTCGCAAAAGTACCGAGAGCATGATGTCTAGCCCACGGGGCGTGACCCAACGGTTGCTCCGTTGCCCTCGGCCTGCCGTTTGGGCCTCTGCAAGCACAGCAAGACAGGCATCTTCGCCTTGAAGGCCCAGGCTCCTTGCCACGTCATTGGTGGATCTTACTTCATCAAAAACCTGAACACGCCAGCCAGGAGCGAGCGCCTCTATCTCGCGTTGGTCGAGCGGTTGTGTCATGATTCTTCGCCGTTGGGATGCATTTCATCGTGATCGCCCGCGCACTCCATGTGGCTAGTAATCATCACTCTTCGTCCCACGGTCGCCTTGACGGCTACTTCGATCTCTGTGGTGAGCTTGTGGGCTTCTTTGAGTGAGATTTCATCGGGAAACATCAGATGCACATCGACCCAGTGGACAGACCCAGAGTCTCTGTGCCTCAGTGCATGAAACGTTACCCCCCGCGCGGCAGTCTCCCGTGCCAGGGCTTCATCCAAGGCACGATTCATTGCGGGATCCGCAATGTCCATGAGGCCACCTACACTCTTGGACACAAGCCCGTAGCCTGTGATGAGGATGTTGCCCGCCATCAGCAGACCGCATATCGGGTCCCAGCCCGGCCACCCGGTCCAGTGCATCAATCCAAGCCCAAGTAGGGCACCAAGACTCGTCCACGCATCCGTAAGAACGTGATGCCCATTCGAGACGAGGATGAGCGACTGGGAGCGCTTCCCGGTGCGGATCAAAACGGCGCCCAGCACCCCATTGATCGCGATCGTGGCCAGGATGAGCGCTACACCTGTCCCCAAGTGCCCCGGTGTGCTGCCACTGACCCATTTGCGGATGGATTCAAAGATGATGAACACCGCGGCAATCATGATGAGGCCGCCTTCCACACCTGCGGAGAAGAACTCCACCTTGCTGTGGCCGTAGCGATGTTCTTCGTCGGCGGGCTTGCCCACCAAAGCTAAGCTGTAGGCCGCAAACATCACGGCTGCCACATGCACAATCGATTCGGCGGCATCACCCAGAATGGCTGCTGAGCCCGTGAGCACGTAGGCACCCACTTTGAGCACCAGCATGACAAATCCCAGCACCAAGGAGGCACGCATAGCGTTCCTAGCCTGCTGATTCTTGTCACTGGAGGCCGCCAGCATCTCTGAACCTCGCTTTAGGCAAAATACTTCCGGATCGCTGCCACTAGTCCAGGAATGCTGAACTCAGTCGCTTCGATGTCGATCTTTACCCCACGTGCACGCAGGGTTTGGCTCGTGATGGGGCCAATGCTCGCCACTTTGATCCCAGCTGGCAACTCCAGACCCAAGTCAAAGAAGCAGTCCACGGTGGATGAACTGGTAAATGTGATGACATCCGCACCTTCTTCCTTCAGCCGTGCAATCGCTCCCGCATTGTCCTCACGTTCTGGGATTGTTCGGTAAGCGATGCCTTCATCCACAATGGCGCGGGCTTTGTTGAGCTCTTTCGCGATGACTTCACGCGCACCTTCTGCCCGCACCCAAAGGATGAGTTGGTTCTCCACATCTTTCTCAATGAGCGCCTTCACCAGGCTTTCCGCCACATACTTCTCTGGCATCAAATCCACTGCTAAGTGATATTGCTTCACCTTATCGGCGGTGCCGGGGCCAATGGCCGCGATTTTGGCTCCACCGATCGCCCTAGCGTCATCGTAGAGCTTGAAGAACATCTCAAAAAACGCATCCACGCCATTTGGACTTGTGAACACAATCCACTCGAACTTGTGGCAGTCCTGAACCAACTGGCCGAACTCCATCAGGTTGGCTGGGGGCACGATTTTGATCGTTGGAAGCTCAATCACGTCTGCACCTAGTTGGCTTAGCTCCTTCGTCAGCCCACCAGCTTGATGGCGGGTGCGAGTGACCACGATGCGCTTGCCAAACAATGGGCGATCTTCAAACCAGTTGATGCGCTCACGTTCTTTTACCACGTCTCCGATCACACACACAGCGGGTGCTTTGAACCCGGTTGCCTTGACCTTCTCCGCGATGTCCCCCAGGGTTCCCGTCAGCGTCTGTTGATTGCCCCTGGTGGCCCAGCGAACGAGAGCCACGGGCGTGTCTGACGCTGCTCCGTGCTTCATGAGTTCGCCAGTGATCTCCATCATCCGCTCCACACCCATCAACATCACTCTTGTTCCAGGTGTGCGGGCCAGATGAGCGTAATCCAGGCTGCTTTCTGTCTTTGTAGGGTCCTCGTGCCCAGTGAAAATCGTCAACTGGGACGCATGTGAGCGATGGGTGACCGGAATCCCGGCGTAAATCGGTCCTGCAATCGATGAAGACACCCCTGGCACGATTTCATAGCGAACGCCCGCCGCTGCCAGCTCAGCAGCCTCTTCTGCACCCCGGCCGAACAACACAGGGTCGCCACCTTTGAGGCGGGTGACGATCTTGCCCTCCTTAGCCTTCTCCACGATCAGCGCATTGATTTGATCCTGAGTCAGCGTGTGGTCCTTGGCCTTCTTTCCCGCATAAATCTTCTCCGCGTCCGCCCGCGCCAACCGTAGGAACTCAGCGTTGCTCAAGTAATCGTAGACCAGCACATCCGCCATCTCGATACACTCCTTGCCACGAACAGTCAGAAGCCCCGGATCACCTGGCCCAGCGCCTACGAGGTAAACGATGCCTTCGGTTCGGGTGCAGGTGGACTTTTTACTCATGGGGCAGGGAGCATTAGTCAGCGAATCCGCCCATGCAACGAATGACCTGCTGTCCTGATGGATGATGCGACCTGTTCTTCATCAGGTTGAGAAAGTCGCAGTGGAGCATTTCGATCTCACGTTGCCAATACAAACAGAAAACCCCCGTAAGTTGCCTCACGGGGGTTCAACTTGGAGATTAGCCTAACTGCCGGAGCCCTGAGGAATACTTAGTGTATGTCGGATCGCGGTGTTGAACTTCTTCACCCGCAACTGACGCCTTGGGAATAGCGAAAGACCAGGGGCCGGAACGGTCAGGAGAGCATAGCTACCCTCACAACTGTAACGGTCATCCCACTCGTTGGAGCGATCGCGGATTCCGCCTTTGTATTTGACTTCAATCGACGTCTTCTGGGGATCGTTGGTGACGGTGTCCAGTGAGACGCCAGAGACAATACGGTGCAGGAAGTGATCACCCTGGGTGTAGGCGCACTTGAAGCCCGTCATGCCAACGAAGACACGCTCTTTGGCGACGTCTTGTTGAACGAAGTGGGTGGACTCGGCACTGACGGGTCCTTCGTTGACGCCGGTGACAGAAATCCTCCCGGTATCGGTCCCAAACCGTCCGGTGGGGAACCAGAGCGAGTTGAAGTAAACTGCGCCTTGGTAAGAATCGTCCCAGAAGCCCGAGTCATCACGTAGGCCTAGACGGCTCTCGACAGAGTCAAAACGCGTCCCGGCAGCCTCAATGGTCTGACTTTCCACTCCACAGCCGATCTCAAGAACGTTGTGATCTGACGTCTCGTACGAGATGTCGAAGCCGCTGAGAAAGGCTATGCCAGTGTGGTTTGGTTGGTTGAGCGTGACCAAAGTATCGGTAGTTGCAGGGCCTCGTCCTCGTCTGGGGTCAAACTGGCCGGAGCCGCTGAACACGGTTGTCTGATCGTCGTCAACGATGATGATTCCCACGCGGATTTTGCCCTCGAACTTGTCGTCCCACTCTCCGCTGTCATCGCGCAGTGCGAGTCTCAGTTTAACGGGCACTCTTGTGGTGAACGGCCCAAAACCGACAACTTCAGCTCTTACCATCAACCGGAGTAGTCGATGCTCGGCATCGGTGTAACGAACGTCAAATGACTGTAAAGCCACAACGGCGCGCGCATTTGGACTTGGGTTTGGTCGTGTGATGTCGACATCGAATGTGGTGGAGAACGGCCCATCTTTGGTGGCGGGCACGTCGACGGTGTGTGTTTTGAATGTTAGCATGGTTCTGATGTGGTTTGGTATTGTTGTGTTTAAAGACCTGCCAAGGCGTGTAGGTGCGCTATGACAAGTCTAAAAGTGATTGCCTCGTGCTTGGCGGGAAAGCTGGCATCGAGAGGCTAGGGATGCCGGGGCGCTCTTCTTGATGGGTGCTGCGGCTAGTGCTATTGCGCGAGCAGAGCGATGAAGATCGCGTTGCTGCATAGAAGGATGATTCGGTCGAACTCATGATTCATTTCTTTCTCGGAACAGGGAGTTCCGGAGCAGAATCAGGAGTTGCAAAAAAGTTTACGAATCAGCTCCCCAGGGCAGGTGGAGTGGTAGCTCCATTGCCGGCATTTAGAGCGCGTTCGTGTATTAACGAGGCCGATTAATGCAGGTTGGGTTATCGGCTCTCTGGGCGCGATGTCCCTTCTGCGGGCTCATCACGCTCGACTTCCAATCGGCGGCGGACTCGGATGATGATGAAGGTGATGGCGGCGAGTCCGATCATGCCTGCGGCTACGAGGGACATGGCGTTGGTGGCGTTGTCTTTGCCGAGGGCGCTGCCGAGGGCGACTACGACTGCGTTGCTGGGCAGGTAACCGAGGAAGGTGCCCCAGAGAAACTTGCGGTGCGGGGTTTTGAGGAGCCCTAGCAACACGTTGGGCACGACGGCGGGCAGCGGCAGTTGGCGCACGAAGAAAATGTGGAGCACGGAGGGATGTTCTAGGAGTTTGCGCACGGACTCGGACACGTTTTTGATTCGCTCACGCAGTTTTGCTGAGCTACCTCCCCTGGCGGCAACAAACGTGGCGTAGGATCCGCTCAATCCGGTGATCATGGCGAGCGCAAAGCCCTCTTTGAAGGCGAAAAGCGTGCCAGCGATCACTGCGAGCAAGAGCCTAGGCACCCCGACGGCGATGGCCAGAACACTGACGATGATGAACCCGACGTGGGCCTTCCATCCGAACTCATCGACGTATTTTTTCCAAGACTGAACGTCTTCCAGCCAAGCCTTCAGCGGTGTAAACTGAAGTACAGCCACAAGTGCGGCCACGACGATGCCCAGATACACGAGGCGGCGTGTCTCTTTGTTGGGGTCCTCTGGGGGATGGGCGGTGGCGCTGGACATCGAATGGGGCGCAGTGCTTACCGCAAATAAGTGACGCTCGCACAGAAAAACTTCCCCCAACTCCCAGCGTTTGATAAAACACTACTTAACTTATGAACACACCTCTCAACTCCTCACTTTCCCGCCGCCAGTTTATTCTCGGAGCTGCAAGCGGCGGACTTTCTGCCGCAGCGCTTCTGGCGGAGTCCTCTGGCAAGGCTACCCAGGGTGAAACGTTGGTGCAGCAGCTTTATACCAGCTTGAGTGAGCCGCAGAAGAAGGAGATCTGTTTTGAGTTTGATCATCCGCTGCGGTCTAAGGTGGACAACAACTGGCACATCACCAAGGCGCGGGTGGGGAGTCTGCTAAACAAAGATCAGCAGGATTTGGTGAAGCAGATATTCGATAGCTTGCACAGTGATGAGTATCGCAGCGAGGTGATGCGGCAGTTCCGAGAGGACAGTGGAAAAGAAGGGTTCGAGGGGGCGTCCGTGGCGTTGTTTGGCCAGCCAGGGAGCGGAAAGTTCGAGTTTGTGTTCACCGGCAGGCACTGCACTCGCAGGTGCGATGGTGACAGCGTGGAAGGTGCGGCCTTCGGTGGGCCTATCTTCTACGGACATGCTTCCAAGTCTTTCAACGAGGGACCCTCACACGAGGGCAACGTCTACTGGTTTCAGGCAAAGCGAGCCAACGAGGTGTTTAAGGCGCTGGATGGCAAGCAACGTGAGGCAGCGCTCCTCGGCACTGGCCGAGAGGAGGACGGAACGGATACGGTTAAATTGAGTGGAAAAGCACGCGGTTTATCCGGCATTGCGGTTAGTCAATTGGCGGCAGACCAGAAGGGCCTTGTTCGTGCCGTGGTTGCTGACTTACTCAAGCCTTTCCGGAAGGGAGATGCTGATGAGGCGATGAAAATGATCGAGGCTGGTGGCTTCGATAATCTGCACATGGCTTTCTACAAGAATCAGGATGTGGGCAAGGACGGCGTGTGGGATGTGTGGCAGTTGGAAGGCCCGAACATGGTTTGGTACTTCCGAGGTGACCCGCATGTGCACTGCTGGGCGCACATTCGCTCTCCCAAAAGCGCGGTTTGATTCCTCTCTTGCCTAGATTGTTCCCCATCGTTAATCTGATAGCCATGCTCCGCCTAAAAACCCTTATGCTGTCCACCGTCCTCGGTGGTGTTGTTGCTGTGCCTGCCCACGCCGTTGATTTCGCACGGCAGGTGTTCCCCATTTTGAAAAGTAAATGCGGCAAGTGCCACACCGTCGGCAAGGAAGAGAAGGGGGACTTTGCGGTAGATCGCAAGGAAGATATGCAGAAGCAGGTGAAGGCAGGTTCGCCTGACGCTAGCAGCCTTATCATCACGATCACTCTTCCTGATGATGATGATGATGTCATGCCGCCAAAAGGAAAGGGCACGCGCGTGAGCCCGCAGGAGGTGGCTCTGATTAAGCAGTGGATCACGGAAGGAGCCAGTTTTGAAGCAGGTGGCGCCAAGCCCGCAGCACCTGCTCCTGCCCCGGCAACCGCTGGCGGTGGAGCCGGCAATACCTGGACCAACACCGCTGGCAAGACGCTGACGGCTGACTTTGATCGCATGGAGGGCGATGCGGTCGTGGTCAAGGGTGCTGACGGCACCTACTACAAGATTCCTTTGGCTAATCTGTCCCCAGAGAGCCAAGCCCAGGCAAAGAAAGCCGCTGGGATGTGATGCGTTGAGTAGCGCATTCGTAGCGGCTAACGTGAGGAAGCCTTAGCGGTGGGCTTCATTTGCGCACAGGGGAGCCTCGTTACCTCGGCTGCTACGGTGTTGAATCTTCTATTTGCAGTTCGCACCTACGGCTTTATCCAGCCGAATGTCTGCTCCGGGCGGAAATGAGGATATCTCCAGTCGTCGACAATGCGTGAACCGGGGTTACTTACCAAGGCTATCTGCAGACGCCTACAAAGGGACCGCGAAAGTTCACTGGACGCTCCCGATTTCACAAAAGCGATCCGGGTGGTTGAGTGATGTTTTCCATCTCCGCTTCAGAGAGGTGCTTTTGCACACCCAAGCCCGCTATGGATTGATCTGCCCTGTTTATTGCATGATGCCTGACCACATCCATCTTGTTTGGATGGGAACGGGCGCGGATTCGGATCAACGCAAGGGGATGGTGTTTCTGCGCACTTACACAGAGCGTCTCTTTCCGCCGGGTTATCGATTCCAGCATCAGGCCCATGATCATGTCCTGCGTCCGAGTGAAGGTGATGAGGATGCGTTTCAAAGCGCGTGCTACTACATTGCGCTGAATCCCGTGCGAAAGGGGCTGGTAGAAGACTGGAGAAACTGGAACTACTCTGGGTGCTTGGTGACGGGTTATCCCAAGCTAGATCCGAGAGACACTGGGTATTGGGAACTTCTTTGGCGCATTTATTTCGGAATGTGTGAAAGCAGTGCCAAACGTAGCGGCTGACGTTAGGAAGCCTTAGCGGTGGACTTCATTTGCACACAGGGGAGCCTCGTTACCTCGGCTGCTACAGGGCCGTGGTGGGGAAGCGCTTGTATAAAAAAATCGGCACAGACAGCATCTGCCGTCTGTGCCGATCATTGAGATAATCTGTTCTTACTGAGCCAGTGGCTTGCCGCCTTCTTTGAAGGCGTAGAGGTGAGTGTGAGTGCTGATGTACATCACACCATTGGAGGCCACTGGGGTGCCCATGACAGGGCTGGGGAACTCCACAGTGCCGAGTTCCTTCATTTCTTTGCCTTCAGCCAGGATGAAGAGCTCGCCTTCTTCGTTGCCGAGGTAGATTTTGCCATCAACCACCAGTGGGTTCGACCAAATGTGGCCTTTGGTGTCGAACTTCCACAGCTCTTTGCCGGTCTTGGCCTCAAAGCAGAACAGGCGGCCTGTGTAGTCGGGCATGTAGCAAAGGCCATCCTTTACGGCTGGGCTGCTGATCGTGCGCTCGATGCCTTTGAACGTCCAAGCAGCTTTTCCGGTGAGGTCACCAGTGCCATTTGGGTCAATGGCACTCATCATGCCAACGCCTTCACCGTGTTCTGGGTCTTGGCCGATAGCAATAAAGACGAGCCCTTCCGCAAACACCGGTGTGCTGATGATTTCGCTGGGGCCGTCGTATTCAGCATACTTGCGCTTCTCGCCCTTCTCGTCCTCACGGTATTCTTTGGGGCAGGCGTTGTATTTCCAGATGAGAGGAAGCTCGCTGATCTCGTCGTCGATCTTGTTCTTCTTGTCGGCGGTGCCGAAGGCGTAAACCCAGCCATCGCCTGCACCGAAGATGATTTGTTTGCTGCCGTCTTTGGCCGTTGCGAGGCAGGGAGATGCCCAGTTGCAGTGCATGATGTTCTCAGACACTTCCAGGTCGGCAGGGATCTCTGCTTCATACTTTCCAGTCTCGGCATCGAGGCACACGAAGCTTGGAGCGGTCGGAGCAGGGAGGTTGGTGTGGGACCAATCCACTCCGTTTGATGTGGCGGCGTAAACTTTGCCATCCACGACGAGAGGGTAGTTGGAAGCGATGTTGTGTGGGAACACGCCAAGCTCAGAACGCATGTCGTAGATCCAAAGGATGTCCGCATCGGTGCTATCAGGCTCAACAGGAGTGATCTTCCCGTCTTTGTCAGGCACGGCCATGTATTTGGCTTCATCGGCATAGCCTTGGTTGCCGTCTTCGAGGCCCTTCAGGTCGATGCACATGATCTCGCAGCGGTTGGTGACCACGTAGCCCTTGTCACCCACGATGGTGGGGGTGGAGCACATGCCGAGGAACTCCCAGTCGGACACTTTACCTGCACCGAGCTTCGGAGCAGCGAGCTGCCATTTGAAGGCACCGGTCTTCTCGTCGAAGCACATCACGATACCGCGGTCCCCGATGTGTTTTGGGCTGCGTGGGTTCTCGTTGTTGGTGCCGACGAGGATTTTGCCGTTGGACACGGTGCAGGTGCCGTAGGCTTGAGAGCCGAGCTTGGCCACCCAGAGGCAGTTTTCGGTGGTGGACATGTCGATGTCCTCGCTGCCCTTCTTCTTTTTACCGGGATTCATCTTCACCGGCATGTTCTTCTCGCTGGAGATGAAGTTTCGTTCATTCTGACCGCCCCATTGGGTCCAGTCAGCATTTACGGATGCAGCACTGGCGAGAGCTGCGGCTAGCAGGGTTGTTTTGGTCAACGTGGTCATGGGGTAGAGTGCTAAAACGTGCTTTTGGAAGTTGATCTGGCTATCAGTTGTTTGGGGTGACCTTCACGTTGTCGATGAAGATGCGCTTCTGGTTTTGTGGAGTGAATCCAAAGATGCCCGGTGAGCCTTCTGTGTGAACAGGGTTGGTCTTCTCGCTCAAGGTCCACTCGGCAGGCTCAGGTTGGCCTTTTTCCCAAACTTTTGCCATCACCGTGCCATTGACGCCGTCGGCATCGACTTTGACCTGCGTCTTCATCGTATACCACTTGTTAGCTTCGATCTTCATTTCCTTCACGCGCTTGAAGCGGTCGTAGTTGGAACTGATCTCCAGCTCGTTGGCGTTGCCCTTGAGCACGAACGCATAGCGCTGATTGATAAGGCCCACGTCCGACTTCGAGCGGCGATTGCCATCTGTCATCACATCGGCTTCCACGGTGTAGTTGCTCATGTCAGCGGTACCAATGAAGACCGTGCCGCGTTGGAAGAGCAGGCGGTCAAAACTTTTGCCAAAGACCTTCTCACCGTCTTTGTCCATGACTTGGAACTTGAAGCGCGCACCGATCCAAGGAAGCGGCGGGTAAGCGAACTTGTATTCAGGGTTCACCGTCTCGGCAGCGAACGTTTCCGTCAGCTCGTATTGATTGAAGTCCGCGGTGAAAGGTGGCTTCAGCATCACGCGAGCGCGTACGGTGCCGAAGATGGGATCGCCCTTGGCGTTCTTGACGGTGGGATCGACGCACTTGAAGGCACCAGCACCGAGTTTGGCATCGGCGTTGGCTACCAGTTCATTGTTATCATTGAAAGCAGCGTCCTTGATCTCGGCGCGCACTTTTGCGGTCACGGGGATGAAGGTTTCCCACTTCACGGTCTTCGATTCGCCCACGACATTGCCGGCGGCATCCACCTGACGGACCTTGACGGCGACTTTCTCACCAGGGAAGACGACAACTTCCGCAGGAATGACCTGTAGAGCGGCGGGCTTGCCTTTGGCGATGGGCGCTGTAGCTGGCACTTCGCCATCTTTGAAGCTGGAGGCGTTGATTTTGAACTGATAGAGCTTCTCGAGCGTGTGGACATACACATTGCCGTTAGCGATGCAGGCCGCTCCGATGCATTGGCCTTCGACCTTGATTTGCTGGATCAGCTTGCCGGTTTTGACGTCTAGCACGTTCAGGCCGTCGTCCATGATCGGCGCAAACACATACCCATCTGCATAAGCTGGAGATGAGTGGGTGTTACCTGCACCGACCTTGGTGTTCCACTTAACCTCACCGGAGGCTACATCCACTGCCACCACGCTGCCGGTGTCGGTGATTTGGATTGCAACGCCATCAACCAAAATCGGGCTGCCGGAGCCGGAGCTGAATGGGTGACGCCAGACTTCGTTGGCCTTCCATGCCGCAGCGTCGATTGCCGGGTCGAACACGATTTGGTCAGGATAAGGATTGGTCGCAATCGGAGGCAGCGGCGCGTTGAACTTGGTGGGAAGCTTCACTCCCAGCATCCGACCCTTGTCAGCGGTGTCCAGGTTCTCGTCACCATGGATGGCAACGGCCACACCTGCTTTTTGATCAATGAGCACGGTGGCGTTGGCACCTGCTTTGGCGAACTTGTGACGCCACAGCGGCTTGCCCGTCAGTGCATTGGCGCACACAATGTTACCGCAGCCTGTAGCGGCGAAATACACGCGCTTCCCGTCGATGTTGGCAAAGATCGGGTGGCTGAAGGAGCTGTCTTGAGGAGGGCTTTCACCTGGAGTGGAGACATAGATTTGCTCGCCAGTGATCTTGTCGAAAGCATAGAAACGATCTGCGGGAGGGCCGTCACCGCCCCAGTTGGCTGTGATGCCGCGCACGATGACGTAGTCACCCTCAATGGCAGGAGCGCCTACCTTGGAGTTGGGGAAGGTCATGCGGCCAAACTTCTCCATCATGCTGATGCGCCACTGCTCTTTGCCTTCGAAATCCCAGCAGCCGAACACACCGTATGCGGTCAGCAAGTAGACGCGCTTGGTCGTGGGGTCCACGACGGGTGCGCCGATGGCGTAGCGATTGTAAACGGTGTCCGAGATGTAGTCCTTGATTTGGACCTCCCAGAGCTTCTTGCCGCTCTTCTCATCCAGGCAGGTAAGCACTTCCACGAGCTCCTCTTTGACGCCCAGGTAGCCAAAAGCGAACACTTTGCCGTCACAAATCACGGGGCAACCGCGGGACTGGCTGTCATAAGTCCACGCTGGTGTCTCGGCCAGGACCTTGCCTGCTTTCATGTCTGCACTGGCCTCGTAGGTCTCTACGCTGACGCCAGTCTGGAGCGGGCCACGCCAGGACAGCCAGTCGGCAGCATGATTGATGGCAGGAGCCGACAGGGCGGCCATAATGAGGACAGGAAGACGCATTTTCATAAAGCGGGGGAAGACGAAAGCACAGTTCTGGTTTTGGGGGAGTGAAAAAACGGTGGCTGGGGAAGGGTCTTTCTCCCGGCGATGGAGCCTCGATCTGTGATAGGCAGTAACACTTAGCCAACGCACGCCATTGAGTGGCCCCGGTGCAGTGAGGCGTTGAGCTGTGGTCTCCGCCTTCAGAGGCACTGGATTGGCTCTGGACACAGATTTCCTGCGGCAGGAGACAGATTTTTTGCCTCTGGAGACGAGATTTCTGTCGTTGGAGACGAAGTTTTTACCGTTTGGGACAAGGTTTTTGCCGCTGGAGACAGGTTTTTTGCCATTGGGGACAAGGTTTCTGCCGCTGGAGACGTGTCCCTTGCCGCAGGAGACCGAGTTTTTTTCCGTTTCGGGCAACGTTTTTGCCGTTGGAGACACGTCCCCTGGCGTTGGAGACTTGTCCCCTGCCGCAGGAGACCGGGCTTTTAGGACCCTGGCACGGGCAGAATAGGCTTTTCAGCAGTGTCGGCTGGCATTATCGTCTGCCGAATCGGTAGCGAGATCGCCCAACCTTCTGAGGAAAACGCTTATGATCACTTTACGTTACAATAACTGGCTGCTGACCCACTTGGGCGCAGTTTGCGCGCTGAGCCTTCTGAGCTGGACCGTCGTAAGAGCCTCCCCGCGCCCGCCTGTGGTGACCAAGGTTTCCCGCAGTTCGTCTGTGGCGAGTACCTTCAACAACTTTGGCTCGAGTGTGGCCTTGTCTAACTCCTACGCTGTAGCCGGCGAGGTGAATAACAACGACGTGGCGGTGGGTGCTGGTGCGGTGCATGTTTTCAGCGCGACCACCGGTGCTTTTGTCAGGAAACTCGTGTCTCCAGATCGACTGGCTGGGGGCCGTTTTGGCTGTTCCGTGGCTGCTTGTGGCAGCTTGGTACTGGTAGGTGCCTATGGGAATGATACCAACACGGGCGCTGCGTATCTGTTTGATGCCACTACGGGACGGTTATTGCGCAAGTTTACCTCCAGCGATGGTAGTACGGAGCAGTGGTTTGGCTTTTCGGTGTCGCTGAGTGGGAACTACGCCCTTGTGGGTGCTCCCCAGCACACGGTGCCTTTATCAGGTGCAGCTACAGGTGCGGCGTATCTTTTTGATGTGAACACAGGGGCGCAACTGGCCAAGCTGCTGGCTACAGACAGAACTGATGGAGACCTCTTTGGTGTGAGTGTTTCTCTCAGTGGGGAGTTGGCTCTGGTGGGAGCCTCCAACAAGGATTCCTTCCGTGGCACGGCGTATCTTTTCGATGCGCGTTCAGGTAATCAGCTCAAAAGGTTCAACGCTGCGGTCCGCACGGCCAACGATTACTATGGACGCGCCGTGTCGCTCTGTGGCAGCTTGGCTGCTGTGGGTGCGGAGGGCGATAGCAGCTTCCAAGGTGCGGTCTACGTGATCGACTATCGCAACACGGACGAGGGCTACAAAATCACTGCTTCTGATGGTGCTGCTGGCCAATACTTTGGGAAGAGCGTGGCAGTGAGCCACAATCAACTTCTGGTGGGCAGGAGTTCTGGCGGTGGAGGTGAGGTCTATTTCTACACGGCCCTCTCTGGCCGTGAATGGAACAGTTTTGTCCCGTCCGACAGCCAAACTTCTGATCAGTTTGGTCATTCCGTGGCTTTAGATGGCAACACGGCATTCGTGGGTGCCGTTGCCGATGATGACAGAGGCACAGACAATGGTTCTGCATACTTGCTACGTAAACTGCATCACGAGCAGCCTCTAGCTCTGGTAGCCCAGTCTGGTGACGTGGCGCCTGGGGTGAGCCCGTCCAAGTTTGGCACGGCTTCTGCCCCAGTGATTAGTGGGAACGGCACGAGCGCCTTCTTCAGCACGCTCACGGGTAGCGGAGCAGGCACGGGAGACGTGGCGAAAGGGCTCTGGTATCGTGATGACATCGGCGGCCAAACGTTTCTGGCTCGCGGTTCTACCGTTTTGGGCAGCGGGGTCAGCATCGCATCCTTGGAGAAGCCGGTATTCAATGACGATTACACAGTCATCTGCCAAGGCACGCTGAAGGGCACGGGCATCTCTGCCATCAATGACGGCGCTCTTTTTTATAGCACTGGCGGGCCGCCCACAGTGCTTCTTCAGGAGAATGGCACCTTCACTGGTTTTGCAGACACCAAAGTCGGAAGCTTCCTTGAGGTAGTGCAAGACTACGCCATCACCGGGCATGTCGCGGCTGCCATCAAACGCAAAAGTGGTTCTCGTGCGGTAACTGCGGTCAACGACACGGGTGTGATTCTCATGGACGAAACCGGTGGGCATGTCGCTGGCTTCGGAGAGGGGGATCTGAGCACGGTCGGCTCTGATGTGCGCTGGGGACAGATAGCCCCACGGGTGTCCATCATGAACTCCAACATCATCTGGAACTCAGCGCTCATAGCCGGCCCCATGACTCCACCCGGCACCATCACCAGCACCAATAATCAGGCGATTTGCAACAACGGAGGAGTCATTGCGCGCTCTGGAGATTCTGCGGCAGTGGGAACAGCGTACCGCACCTTTTTGGGTGAGTCGTATTCCAACGACAATCAGGCCACTTTCCGAGTCACTCTCACAGGCAGCAGCGTCACGACGAGTACCAACGAAGGCATCTATCGCTTCGGCCTCGGTCAGGCAGCACGGAAAGGGGACTTGATTGACCCAACCTTGCTACCCGGCGTAAAAATCAGCCGCATCGTGAAGTTTTGGTCGCTGAAACATGGTCAGGTGATGCTGGTGGCTGTGCTCAGTGGCCCAGGTGTCTCTACCGACACGGATCAAGCCCTGCTGTTGGCAAATCCGTATGATCGTTACTACATACTCCTCCGTGAAGGAGACCGTACGGCCACAGCAGATCGCGCCAAGGTCGGCGTGATTCAAAAGGTCGATGTGGACCCGGTGCGTAGCAGTTACATTGCGTTGGCTACGTTGGTCAGTGGAGCGGACAATAACCTAGCGCTCTTCACGGGCGGTCTGGTGCGCCCACCAGCAGTGGTTTTGAACCCCAGGCTAACACGCGCCACCCTTTTCCAACGCAAGGGACTGGAATATCGCGGCACGGTAGACGCCGACATCGTCAATAAGATCGCCACCATGTCGATCAATGCAGGTACCGATCTTCAAGGCACTGGCTGCAAAGGGCTTCCTGCCTCTGTTGCCAACAGCGGTCTTATGTCGGTGGCCCTGACCTACACAAACGGCACCAAGCAGAACCGCATGGGTGCGTCATTTGTTCAACTCGCGCCGTGAGGCAGACAACTGCCACGTATTTTTGCTGCTATCATGGCAGCACACTGAGCTGCCAGCCTTCGTTCCGCTGTTCAAAGTAGCGGATGGACCACTCAGAGCCGAACAACACTACCCAGCGGCCTTCCGCGTCCAAGGCGGTGCTCATATCTGAGCCTAACACGATGTCTTCAGAGACGGACTTGCCTTCGGGCGGGGTTACCCAGCGTAAAATGGTCCACGGAGCGGCCTCCAACCGGGACTCGGCGTTGTATTCCGTCTCCAGACGATATTGCACCACCTCAAACTGAAGCGGACCCACCGCTCCGAGCAGGGGGATCTTCATCGCGCTCTGCGGCATCTCGAACTTCTGCACCACACCTTCAGCCAGGAGTTGATCCAACCCGGAGCGGAACTGCTTGTATTTGGCCGTGCTGGGATTGTGCAGGAACGAGAAGACTTCCGGTGCAAACCGCGGAATCTCGTCAAACTGGAGCTTGCCGCTGCTGCTCAACGTATCGCCTATGCGGAAGTCGTGGTTCCCCACGATTCCGACCACATCGCCAGCGTACGCCTCGTTCACCGTCTCCCGATCCTGTGCAAAAAGCTTCTGGGAGTTGGCAAGTCGCAGGGATTTGCCGCTGCGGGTGATGGTAGCCTGCATATCACGCTCAAACTTCCCACTCACGATGCGCACGTAGCTCATCCGGTCGCGGTGTTTGGGGTCCATGTTGGCCTGGATTTTGAAAATGAAGCCGCTGAAGCCCTCGTCGGTCGGTTCAACGATCTTGTCGCCAGCTGAGCGTCCCTTTGGCAATGGGGCAAGATCCAGGAAGCCATCGAGGAGGAGTTGGACGCCGAAGTTGTTGCTCGCACTGCCGAACCACACAGGCGTGAGCTCCCCAGCGGCTACTTTTTCGCGGTCAAACGGGTGTCCAGCCCCGTCCAGCATCTCAAGTTCGAGCGCCGACTGGGCAAGCGCATCTTCCGCGACGTGATCCTTCACAAAGGTGTCATCCAGACCACCCACTTTCACCGGAGCTCGATAGGCTCCATGCACCGTGCGCTCGAATAGGTGAACTTCCTTCTTCTGCCGGTCAAAAATGCCCTTGAACTGCTGTCCCAGGCCCAGGGGCCAGTTCATGGCGCAGGCTTGGATGCCAAGGACCTCCTCCAACTCGTCCAAAAGGGTCAATGGCTCGCGTGCAGGGCGATCCAGCTTGTTCATGAACGTAAAAATGGGCACTCCACGCCTGCGGCAGACCTCAAAAAGCTTCCGCGTCTGGCTTTCGATACCCTTACCCGCGTCCACCACCATGATGGCGGCATCCACTGCGGTCAGAACGCGGTAGGTGTCCTCTGAGAAGTCCTTGTGGCCGGGTGTATCGAGTAGATTCACCACGCTGCCCTTGTACTCGAACTGCAAAACGGTGCTACTGACGGAAATGCCACGCTGTTTCTCCAACTCCATCCAGTCTGAGGTGGTGGCGCGCTGATTTTTGCGGGCTGTGACTGATCCTGCCAATGCCACCGCACCTCCATAGAGGAGGAGTTTTTCAGTCAGGGTCGTTTTCCCTGCGTCAGGGTGAGAAATAATGGCAAAGGTGCGGCGGCGGGCCACTTCGGCGGGGATGGAACTCATTCAAGGGCGATAAAAGGCAGAATGCCGTGCGCGGCAAGCGCCAGGACACGCTAGAACCACAAGGCTCTCATTTTTGAGAACAAAAATCGAAACTGAGAAAACAAATCTGGAATACAGGCAGAAAAACCTTGCCGGAACACTTGAGCCTGTGTTTACATCGGCGGTTATAGCCATTTTATGGCGGATTACGTACCAACTCCTAGCCACGATGATTTCAGCCGCAGCCCATACCCATGGGCGCGGAAAATCTGTGCCGTCGTTAGTTACTCGACGGCTATCGTTAGGAGATTGGGGATTCCTTTTCTGTGTTGTGGTGGGGCTGCGGACACAGCCAATCACCTTGATATTAGCGAGCAGTGTTCGTGCCAGAACTTGCGAGCGAACGCCTCATTTTTTCACCTCTCCCTGAGCCACCAACCCGCCTGTTGAACCTCTGTTATTTATGAACTCGAACACCACACCCAACGCATCCCGGACAGGATACCGCAATAGTCCGACGCTTAAATGGATGAGAAATCATCTTCGTCTGCCTGTGACGGGATTGATGATTGCTGCTTTGGCCGCGTGGACCGCTCAATCAAATGCCGCAAATGGAAGCTGGATTTCTGATGCTGCTGCCAACTGGACTGACACGGTTCGCTGGCAGGGTAGCATTGTTCCAAACGGAGTGGGTGATGTGGCGACGATTCGCAATGACATTTCAGCGGCTAGAACCATTACGTTGAACACGGCGGTAACGCTGGGCGGCCTGAAGCTGGGTGATCTTCTTGGCGGTTCTGTGTTTACTTTGGGTGGTGCCAATGCCTTGACGATGAGTGCATCTAGCGGGAATGCATTCATCAACAAATATGGCAGTGCCACGGATGTGATCTCGGCTCCCTTGGTGCTGACCTCGAATACCGATTTTAATCTCTTCACCGGCACGATGGATGTCACTGGGGCACTGACCGGGGCCGGAAACCTGATCAAGAATCAAGCGGGTGCTCTCAGGCTTTCAAGCTCTACAGGTTACGCAGGCAACTACGTGGTGAACTTCGGCACGCTGAATATTGGTGGTGCCAACGGTGCGACTCCTGGAGGATTGGGTACCGGCACGGGCGGGATTCAACTCGTCGGCCATGGTCGTCAAGATCTGGCTATTCTTGTCTTGAACAACAACGGGGCCGCATCTGATGGAACGTCCACCTACTCCGGCAATAATGACGTAATCCTCAGCGGTGGTGCCCAGCTCACAGTGGATCGAAACTTTAGTAGTGGTGCGAATGATCGAGTGAATCATGTTCTGGACAATCTAACGGTCAATGGCGGCATCCTCCGTGTCACCAGCGGGAACAGCCACCGCCTTACTTTTGCCGGCACCACTTTGCTCAATGGCCAGACCAATGTGATTGAGCCGCTGGCTAACTTGACTGCTACCTTGGCTAACCTGACGCTGGCGGGCGTCATTGACGACGGTGCGGGCACGAATCACCTGACCAAAGAAGGCGCAGGACGTTTGGCCATCACGAACACCGCAAACACCTATGGCGGCGTTACGGCCATCAAGGACGGTGTGGTTCACCTTGCTGCTGGTGCTACCCTCGGCGGCGGATTGACCTATGTGAATGGTGGTGTGCTTTCAGTAGCCGACTCAGCCACCCTGAGTGGCGTGGCGGCAGCAGGAGGTATCGCTCTTGTGGGCCAACTAGGCATTACTCGCTATGCCCTCCCTGCCATTGGCTATTCTGGCTCTGCCAATATTGACGGGGCGAACCCCTTCGGCTCATCGCTCTCGGTGCCTGTCTCTGGAATGGTTCTGGCCATCGATGGAGTCACTGGCACATCGAGCACGAATAGCGCTAACATCGACATGGCCCAAGTGGCTGGTGGCAGCAGTAACGTATGGTTGGGTAACGTGGTCGGTTTTGACCGCACTTATACAGGCACGCTGACCAACGGCGTTTCTGGAGACCTCCGACTCATTTCTGCGGCCAACACGCTAATCCTGAGTGCTGCGAATCAGTTGGGTGGCGCTGCGGCTTCTAACAACCTTGTGTTCGGTCTTGGTCACTCCAATGCCATCCTGACTGTTGGTGCTCATATTGGTCAGGCGACTGCTTTGCTCACTGGTACGACCGCAGGTAGTGGCGTGGTCTCCGTGCGGGCAAACAATGCAAACACCCTTGGAACAGTAACCGTCAATCGTGGTCAGATCGTCGAGGTCAATGGCACGGGCGTAACCACCGGTCTCGGCACTGGTGCTGTAACGGTGATTGGGGGCACAGTGCGGTCAGATGCGACTACGGACGCAAAGTTTGGCAATACCGACTTCAAGCTCTATTCCGGTGGCACTCTGCAGCTCGACAACAGCGCGGTGGCTGCCAACAATACGGATCGGAGGCTCCTGAATACCTCCAACATTGATCTGAGCACTTCGACTCTGCGTCTTATTGGTGACGGTGGTGTGGCAGGAAATACTAGCAGTCAGACTGTAGCCTCTGTCGACTATCGGGGCGGAAGCACCATCAGTGTAGATCGCGATGGGGCTACCGGGAGCACAACCGTTTTGACGGCGGGAACCTTGAACAGAGTCGATCGCGGAACTCTCAACATTCGTAGCCTTTCTGCGCAAACCACAACTTTCGGCACAGCTGCTGGAACTCAGAAACTCATCATTACTGCAGCTCCCACTCCGACGAATGGGATGATCGGTGCCAACTTGGTCCTCTGGGGTGGAACAACTTCTAATGACGGCACGCAGCCACTATTTGTTAACTATGATGCCACCCACGGTGTTCAGGCGGCTGCCTTCACTCACACCAATACGCTGACGGGAGTAGGTGCTGGCTCAATTGTGACTTTTGACGCTACGGCTTATTCGGGTGCAGGTGCCAGTATTCAGGCGTTGCGGATTCGCACCACGGCCAACACTTCGACGTTTTTTAATGCCTCCAGCCCGATGACCATAGGATCAACGGCTGCAGTTGGTCAGGGCGCTGGCTTGTTCCTCATTCATACTGCTGATAATGCGATCGCGCACTCAGCTGGGTTTAACTTCGGCACGCAGGAGGCAATGATTTACACCTCCACGACAGGCGGCAGCAGTGTGGTCAACCTCACGGGGGTACTCACTGGATCAAATGGACTCACTAAGTTCGGCGATGGAGCCCTCCAGCTCTCGGGCACCAATACCTACACAGGTGTGACCACATTGAATGCTGGGGAACTTCGCTTGAACAACATTGCAGCTACTGGTGGCTCGGCTTCTTCTCCCAGTCAGATTGACCTTAACGGTGGCGCCCTCTACCTCGCGGGCTCACAGCGTTATTACGCAAGCGCTACTCTCTATGATAATGCGCGCTTTGGTAACGTGAATATTGGCTCAGCGGGCATGGACAGTTTGACTATCGCTGCTCGTCCAGGCACCTCCGCCCCACTTGTGTTGGATGTCCGCAACCAAGCGGGTGGTAATATCACCACTTTGTATGGCAACTTGAACATGAGCGCCAACGGCTTGCTGGCCATTAGCCACCCGCTCCAAGTCAATGCAGGCATTACTGGTAGTGGCAACATTGAGAAGTATCAAAATGAGCGCTTGATCGTGGCTGGTGACTCCTCTGGTTACTCAGGCAACATCACGGCGTATGCTGGCGTGCTACAAAGTTACACCGCATCGTCAACCGCCAAGCCCTTTGGTTCAGCCAATACCATCACGATCAATCCGGGCGCGCACTTGATTTTGGCTGCCCCGAGCAACGTGAACAACGGTCAGGTGACGATTAACTCTGATCACGGCGGCATATCCACCATTGGCCAACTCTACGTGGCTGATCCAGCCACGACGTTGCCCACGATGTCGATAAACTCATCAGCACCATGGAAGGTAGCATTTGCTATCGGTGCGGTGGGCTTCAGCCAGGACATTAACCAGTCCACCTTGTTTGGCGGCAACACTTACTTGGGTGCAGCACTGGGTTACACCGGCATCTACACGGGCAATCTG
>JAEUHM010000031.1 GCA_016795485.1 Verrucomicrobiaceae bacterium
AGCAGCAAACTGGAGATACTTCCTTCGCCATCGCCTCCGCATCGATTGCATTCAGCATATGAGCCTCCAGTTCCTTCGCAGTATTCGCATGGACCGTGATCATGGTGCTCTGTAATCGGCTTGTTAATGCTTCCGGTTTCATTACACTCCCAGCATCCAACTCCGTAATAGTTATTGGTCTCGCCGTGGGAGTGCCGTCCTGTTCCATTGCAATTCTGGCACGGTACGAAATTGTCACGTTGAACCGTTGTTGTGAATCTTCGGCTCCCGCCACAGCTTCCGCAGTTCAGCCACACTTCTCCTTTGCCGCCACACGAGCGACACCGTGAGTGCGATCCAGCCATCTTAACTTGTTGGTCGTTGGAGGTGACGACATAACTAAAATCGCTGTGCTTCTTGGAAAGCGTCAAGAACTGCGCGGCAAAGTATTCACAGGCCGCTGCGGAGTCATTAAATTCGTAGTCGCCCACAAGCATTCGGGTATTGGACCGCTGCTTCATTAGTCCGAGTGCTTGCAGGTCGCTAAGTAACGCATGCTTCGGGGAGGTTTCGAATAGTCCAAGTCTGACCTGCCTTACGCTGCAATGTATCAAATAACGAGCCACGGAGAAGGGACTTTGAGGTTAGGCGACCGGTCTAATGATTGCCAGACAACGACTCTACTGCTTGATCAATCCTGGACTGGCTCATGGAGGAAGATTGGTGGCCGGGGCTTGATTTGTCAAGGTTGGGCGAGGTGGATGGTAAGAAGATGGGTGGTAAGAACATTTTCCTGCCATTCATTTTCTTACCGATTGGCATTGGAGTTGTCGGCTCGGTGTTTCCCATGGCAGGATGCTCGTGCTTTGACAGCAGTTCTACGTTGCCGTGGTTGCCGGGAATCTTGGGCGCTGCCGAGTGATTGCGAAACTGGAATCATGCAAAGTGGACGACCTGATCCCGTTCACGACCAGCCTCCTCAACCCCTCGCAACAATGTGGCCTTTATTGTTTAGCCTTTTTCACAGTGTTGATCCAGATGAGGAGTCAATTACCTCTGCTGTTGGCTTTGAAGTCCTTTGCGGGCAAAAAACTCAATCACCTTATCCGGCGATGTGTTTTGGGTTTTGGCGGCGAACTTCTCAATTCTGGATGCAATTATCTTCGCGGCGGTGGCAACCATCTCTTTTTGATCTCCCCCAACAATCTGCACATGCGCCAGGACTATATCAGAGTTAGTCGTTGAAGAATGCAAGCTTCCAATCATCGAAAGGAAATAATCTGTACCTCTTTGCTGGATGAGTGGCCAAATCATCACATTGTGGTCGGCTCGGTCACCTGGCTGGAATGTCATGTTCGGAACTGAGCCCAAGACTGCTGTGATAGTCGAGGTCAACAATTTCGCTTCGGATTCGGTGCTTTGTTCAGGGTTCACAAAAAACCGATAGGTTGGACCAGCATTTTGCGAATGGACCCCAGACGGCAATACACAAAACACAAAGGCAAGAACGAGTTTAATCGTGGTTTTCATGGTTATAAGCTTTAGTTGGCTGAACGGTCTAACTGGCGTGGGGCAATCTCGATGCCGCGTGATTTTTCTTGGACTGCTTCATTGGAGAATGATTGGTGGGCAGGGCTTCTTTTGTCAAGGTTGCAGCTCATTCTCTTGTGAAGGGTAAAAAGGCTCGGGCGTTTCCCCTTTGAAGCATTCTGGTGTCATTTTGCGGGTTTGAGTAACCGGAATCATGCAACGTGCACCACCTGACAGCATTCAGAGATGGCCGGAGGTGCCAGTGTCCCACCTCCATTTGCACGTCGCCTGGTAAGAACAGTCTTCCAAGCGGAAACATTTTTCGCCAACAACAAAAGAATCGCCAGACCAAGGACCGATCCTCCGCCGTATGTTACGACATCGCACGCCATCTCAATTTTCGGCGAAAGCCTAAGTATTGTCTGTTCCAACTCAGCCGCTGTCTTATTGGCCTGATCAGCAGCCCCATCTATCTTGTTAGAGCTAGGGGCACGTGGAATAGCATGGTTTCTCACCCAATCTGTCAACTTTGAGGCATGTGCGGGCGTGACGGCGAGCAAGAGCGTTGTGATGAACAGTAAACGATACAATGATCTTTTCATGACATGGCACGCTTAACATCGTGGATTATTAATGTCAGTTGCAACTAGATGCTGGATTTGGAACACGTTCGTGACGTAGGGGGGGCGAGCCTTTTTGACTACAGGCCTGTCATCGCTGGCTGATTGAAGGTGAAGCACGTTTGAATCAACTAGCGGGGAGCGCTGTCGCGATGAAACCCAAGAACAACCACCTCAACTACTCGCAGTGACCCGGCCATTATTGTCTGGCCTACTGTTGATCGGATGAATTCTCATCATGTTTCAAAACGATGTAGAGCGATTCACGGCGTTCCCTTAGTTCTAGAGCTCGTTCAAACTTCCTGGCCAAAGCGAGCTTCTCGGGGTCTGGGCGCGCTGGGATGCCCCTCCGAACCTGGAGCTCTCTCACAATCGCTCGCATGTTGTCATCGGTAATCGATTCAGCACTTCGCCCATGTGTGTAAGAACTCTGAGTTCCATGGATCTCAGTGTAGACTTGTGCAAGTCGTAGCTGATTCATCTCCAGGTCTGTCCTGAATCTGGCAAGCCGCAACTCGCTACTAAGAGCAGCGGCGGCCAGCCGTTGGGCCTCAGCACCTCTGGCAATCTCTGCTCGGGTCTCAGCCAACTCCTCTCTCTGTAACTTCAGTTCCTCGGCCTGCATCCGTGTCTGCTCTCCCTGTAACATGATCGCTGAGTGCTGCTGAAGAATAGCATAGATAACTCCGAACAAAGCCAATCCGCTTATGAAAGCGTTCAACGCACCGAAAGCATCACCAAACTGCCCGGCGCGATTTTCTTGAGAGCCAGCATATACCCACGAGAACCATGCATAACCTCCAAAGAGGATGAGGAAGGCACTGCAACCGGTAACGAGTATCTTCCTTTGCATTTTGGCGATGGACTCCCTTTCTTGGCCGAGAGAGCAGTTCCCGCGGCTGTCCAGCCGCGCCTTGTTGTCCTCGTTGTGGCCTGTGGTCATCGTGAGAATCCTCGGACTCTACCGCCTGAACGATAGTGGGGTGAAACATAAGTGCCATCTTTGCGGGTATAGCCGCGAACGTAGCCCCCACTACGAAAATGAGGATCCACGTACCCGTCACTGAATGATGGGGCGTGGAGATATGAACGAGATGCGGACGATGACGGAAGTCTGGGCAACGAGTAACCTGATGAACTTTTTGGGTAATGTCTTGCCGGAAGTGTGGTGGGCGAATAGCCGGTATCAGAACTGGAAGCAAATGCAGCGTCAGAATCACTCCACTGGACTTTCAGGTTGTTTTCGGAATTCGACCATGAACTCACTCGCCCCTGCTTGAAGGTGATCCGTGAATAGCCGTAATACCACCATACCTCATCTCCAATCGTAGCCGTTCGCGTGGGCGTCCCCATAACAGCTATTACCTGTTCGGTAGTCGCTCCCTGGGTGAAATAGTCTGCTGCTGGGGCAGAGGTCCCTAATATTACTTTCAGGTTGTTCCCTGAGTTAGACCACTCTGCCACCTTGCCGTTTCTAAAGGTTACCCGAGAATATCTGTAATACCACCAAATTTCGTCCCCGACGTCTGCGGTGCGAGAGGGCGTACCCATCACCTCGGCAACGTGGTTCATTGTGGAACCTAACGTGAAGTAGTCCGCGTGGTCGATATCAGTCTGCATGGAAACCTCCGGTGAGACGGAGGCTGTCGGAAGTTGTTCGTCCGCCAGATACTGAGTGCCTGCTGGTCGATGGCAATAAGGCGCAGATCGTGTGATCGGTCCGGAACAGGCAGCCAGTGGGCCGAGTAGCACGAATACTACACGTAGTCGGAACGATGGCATGGTTTCAGTTGGCCAAATAGTCTATTCAGTCAGCGCCAATACCACTACCCGGTGATATTTTAGGTGACCGGTTCACCGTGGATGCTGAACCCTCGACCTGACTTTGTCAAGGCTAGAACGTCTTTGGGTCATTGCGGCCAGTCGTTAAGCTGTCCGCATGTTTTACCAATGCTGCCCAACGGATATTGCGCTGATGTTGGGAAGGGAATACCAGCCTTGGCGGGGTGATGGGTGGAGTGTTGGAGGGGTGGGAGGTTGTTCTTTGTTCCGGGTGCTTGGTTCTTGAAGTTCAGGGAGCGGGGTTTGGGGCGTGGAAGGGTTGTTGGGTTGTAGGTGGGGCTTGGCTCACCTCGGCGGAGCGAGATGGCTACTCTGCTGGCGCTTTCGACGGAGGCTTTTGGCGGGAAGGGTGCGCTACGTCTGCCGCCTCTTAGAGACGGCCTACAGTGTGGGCGTGGAGTAGAAAGGGATGGTTTGGCAACAATATGGTTCTTGGTCGGACCAGTAAGAGGGTGATGGGTGGAGTGTTGGAGGGGTGGGAGGTTGTTCTTGGTTCCTGGTGCTTGGTTCTTGAGGCGGATGGTAAGAAGAGAGGTGGTAGGAACGTTTTCTTGCCATCAATGTTCTTACCGATTGGGATCGGAGGCGATGGAGAGCTGTTCTTGGTTCTTCGTTCTTGGTTACTGCAAACGACTGCAAACTACTGCAAACTCAGGAACGGAGGGTGCCTCTAAGGTATCTGGTGCAGTTTGGGTTTTGCCGTGACAAACGGTGACGTGCCGGATGTGGCGGTGGCAACGACGGTGCATAAGCGCGATGCTTGGCTCGCGGCTACTCACCTGTGGTGATTTTACCCGACTCTAAGGCATGACCTTCCAGACCTTATCGCCTTGTTTGGCCCCGGTTGTTTCGTGGTCACTTTCGGTCCGCGTCATCTGGCTCAACGTCAGGGACCATGGCCAATAACTTATCGAAATCTTCCATCTTCGCTTTGGTTGCGCGCTCGCGAAGATAATCCACCGTCTTCAAAGATGATACCTTCTCAGTCAATGTATAGGCGATGAACTGGTTAATCGAAATCTGGTCGCTTTCGGCAAGTTCACGGACGGCTCGATGAAGCGAGTCTGGAATACGAATGCTCAATGTGGACATGGGCTACGGTAGGTTAAGTTCTTCGACAAGCTGGGATGGGGTCATGACCCTGATGCCAAGGCGAGCAGCAGGAACAAAATCTGAAGAGTTATGAGTGACGATCGGGACATTCCCTGCGGCAAAAGCGATTTCCAGGACAAACTCGTCTCCTGGGTCCGCCAGCCACGGGCGAAAGCGAAAATGTGTTTCACGTGGTTCTGCGACAGACAGGAATGCGTCGAGAAACGCACTGATGGCTGCTAACGGCATGTGGGTGGGCAAGATTCCGGGGCGGAGGAGAACGTCTTCATACTCGAAAAAGAGGGGGACCGAGACAACTGGATGAACCCTGCCTGCTCGCACCCCACGAAGGACTTAGTGTGCCGGTCCTCTCGTAGAGCGAAGCCCGGACACTAGCACGCAAGTATCAAGCACAACCCTCACGACGTGCAATCGTATGTGGTATCATATACGGTGCAACGACAATCTCTGGAGAGGATGACCTTGGCCTTCGTTTCTTGGTGCTTGGTGGGGCTGCCAAACGAGTGATGGCAGCAGAATGGTGACTACAGAATGGTTCTTGGTGAGCTGAATCTGTGGGAGATTTGGCAAGCGAATGGGGGTAAGCGAATGGTGGGATGGAGTATTGGAGTTTTGTTCTTGGTGCTTGGTTCTTTGTTCTTTGCTACGGTAAACAACTGTAAACTCGGTGAAGAATGATTGCTGACCTCTGACTTCCGGCTTCTGGCTTCCGATCTGGCTGGCGCAATGGTGCTTTTTCGACCCGATGCTCCACATCAGTCATTCCACTGGCAGGGCTTTCGCATGACTTTCTCGAAGTGATGAGTTCTGCAATGCACACTGAACTTCACTGATCCCCGCTCGCATCCACTGGATTGACATGGGCGGCTGGAGTCTTCCTCTCCAAAGAAGTCGTAGTGCTCTCGATCGGTGATGGGTAACTGCCGTTTCTTCGGAGGGGTTTTTCGTTTGGCCAGATCAAGTGGGCTCTCTTCACAAGACGCCTCATTGTATTGGGTCCACAAAGCGTTTGCTCGCGCGGGATCGGCCTTTAGGACATGGAGTGGATCTCGGTCTTGCGCTGAATCGAGCCAAGCAAGCAACTGATCCATGACCTGCGAGCACTTGATTGCGCCAACGGTCTTGAGATTGGCAGAATGCTGACGAAGCTCATCGAGATCGCCATACATGACGAAATTGTCGAAGCCATCGGCACAAAGACCGATATCGGCTTCTTCTATTTGGGTTGCGATGTCCATTGGTGCAAAGAACAACCTAATGAGTGTCAGGCAACATCGCTACGGAACGACGTTTCCTGGACTGGCTCGTGGGGAAGGTTGGTTGGCGGGGCCTGTTTTGTCAAGGTTGGGGGAGGTCGATGGTAAGAAGATGGGTGGTAAGCGAATGTTGGGATGGAGGGGTGGAGTGCTGGAGTTTTGTTCTTGGTGCTTGGTTCTTCGTTCTTAGCTACGGTAAACGACCGTAAACTATGGCCAACCACTGCAAACTCAGTGAAGAATGATTGATGATTTCTGGTTTCCAATTTCTGATTTTTGATTTGGTCTGAGAAGGTTGAGGGTGTTTCCGATTGTAGGACTCGGGTGGATGGACGGTGTTGGTGCGATGTCGAGGATGGCTGGAACCACGCAACGTGGAGCGCCTAATACCTTTCGAGAGCTTCTGTCATTTCCAATAGATTCAGGGAAGCCAACAGATTCATTCAGAAACCAATCTGTTGGCGATCATCAGGATGAATGGCGCTGACGATAGCCGATTGTTGGTCGAAACTCATTAAGGCACCGCAAGAGCTGTACCCAAACAACACGCAATACATCGGCTCTGGTCAACCCTAACCCGAGCTGCTGGCTCGATGAAGCCCAAGAGCAACAAACTCAACCCCTCGAAGCAATACGGATTTTGGTGTTACGCCCGCTATAGCCCAATTGCTCATAGTCGTTCGATCAAGAACTTGCCAACGGTTGTTAGTGCAGCTGGATTTGGAATGGAGATTTCAACTTAAAATACAATCCGGGTGTGTTGGGCACTATTGTGTCACTCCAGGTTGTGTTGGTTCCGGTCCAGAATGCACGAACGGTGGCCTGCTTTCCGACAAAATCCTGCTTGGGAATGACTAGGCCATACTGAATGCGCTTGCTGAGTGTGGAATACGATTGGCTTGTTCCAGCTGATGTATTCACAGACGTGAAAACTCCATAGTTCATTGTCCAAAGGCCTGGTCCAACATAGAATACCCCTCTTTCGTTTTCACCAATCAATTTGTAGGTTCCAGCGGGCAAGGTAGTGAAGTCTGGCTTACCTCTGTTGACGACAGTCTGGGGAGTGGTGATGGTAACTTGACTCGGAGATCCAGTGGTGGGTTTCAGAGAGCTGCCAGGCATGAACGCACAGGAGGCGACTAAACTCATTATTGCGACCACCGAGAAATAGCGCAACGCAGTGGAAACAGTTCTTCTGGATAAGCAAACGATGGACCTCGGCAAAGATAGTGTTTTGATTTCAATGGTGTTCATACTTAATGCGGATGTTTGACTGTCACAGGATAACCCTTTTTGCTTTATTGGCCGAACAGATTAGTGAGTGTCAGGCAACATCGCTACCGAGTGATCTTTGCTGGACTTGCTCATGGAGGATGATTGGTGGCCGGGGCGTGTTTTGTCAAGGGTGGGGGAGGTGGAGGGCAAGAATGTGGGTGGTAAGCGAATGTTGGGATGGAAGAATGGAGTGTTGGAGTGTTGGAGTGTTGGAGTGTTGTTATTGGTTCTTAGCTACGGTAAACCACTGCAAACAATCGCAAACTATTGCCAACCACTGCAAACTCAGTGAAGGTGGGTGTCACGAAGGTGAGGAGGTTCCCGGTGAACAGGCGAGGGGTGGAAGTTGCTGACACGACAGATGCCATTGGAGCCGCTGCGGGTATCCGTTCTGTTTGGGCTCGGCTGTGCGTGGTTTCACTGGCATTTCAGGTGCGAATAATGACACGGTAACTAATGCCTCGGTTCTTATCGATGATCGTCCAGCGCCAGTTATCTATTTGAACGTGAATGAAGTCCGCAGATGAGGCTGTCGGAATAATCTGGAGATCGGCAGGGCATCGTGAATCAATCTGGTGTCGCCAGTTCGGACCGTTGGGAAGTCCAGGTGACCAATCCCGGTCATCGCTGAGTAGCTTCACCATGCGGGGAAGATCGCTGGCGGGAAAACAGAAAATGATCAGTTCCTCGCCATCGCCGTTGAAGCGACTTGATACACCATCCTCCACGACCCTTGTAATTGAGCGTGGATAGTCTGAACCAAGCAATCGGATCATATCCGTCTCTGAAGGTGGACCATCGCGCCTCCAAGTGTTTGTTCCTATTGACTCATTCATCTCGTGAATCAGCCAAGCAGTGACCCCGGTCCCAACAAGGACGAGAGCACCGCCAATCGCTGCTAGGATGCGTAGCTTCTTCATTTGCTCATTGGCGTTTGGGTCGGAGCGTCCGCGGTGACTAGCCAGCGGAGGGCAACGGCCAAATCCTCCTTCCGGTGCGATGGGAGGTCTCGGGGAAAGAAGGAAGGGAAGAAGCTGTTACCGCAAAAATAGTCAATGCGGTGTTCGACGGTGTAGCCACTGGGTCGGTCCGAGTCAGGGGCAAATCTCAATGGCTGGCCAGTCCTGTCTATCGCTTCACGCTGGTCCTCGACGGGGAGAGCTAGAATCTCCGGGCTAAACTTAATGCCAGCGACCGGATGCTTGGACCCGTCCGTGCAGACGATGACATTCGGGGCCTCAAGGCGTACGGCCTCGAAGAAACGCTGTAGCAAGGGACGATTGTCAGCGATCCTCGGTGAGCCGTAAATGCGGTATCCGCATAAGTGCCCTGAAACAATCGCAATGGCGAGACCTGCGGGAATCGAAGCCATCCAGCGGGGTAGCAACTTAGCCGTCCAAACGACCAGCCACCCAACAAGAAAGGCCAGAATAGTAACCTCTCCGAGACCGAACATGAGTCCTAGGAACGCAAGAAACGCGGTAGTCCAAAACCAACCTGATCGCCCAGGTGGATCAATCGATGATCTTTCCGCTATCCGATCAGCAAGCCACGGAGCGAGGAACACCAAGCTAACAAGGGCGAAGAAGATAACGAACGCGGTCATGGCAAAGAGTGCGGTTGCTCAGGCGTTCGCCCTGTTCATTGCTGCTGCGTCTTGCATGTCTCTAGTGGTTCCGGGTCTGCTGCTGGGTCTGATTGCATGCTCAGCGCTGTCTCAAGGATCGCTCTCTGTCGCCAATCGCGACTGAACCACGAAACGAGGCCCACGAGAGCAAAGGCACCTGGAATAAGCCAAGGGAAAATCAAATGGCCTCTGTCACGAAGGAAGGAACAAACGGTGGTTCCCAAGACCAGCGCAATCATGGGCAAAAAGGTGGCAATCCAAGCGGCACCAGAAAGATGAACTCTACGAGCGGCCCTGAGAATAACCGGTAGCTCAACCACAGTTAGCGGCAGGAGCTTCTTAGCACGCTCAGCAACCTTCTGAGCCTCCGTATCGAAACCCAACGCAAGGCGTGACAGATGTACAACTGTCAATGCTACGAAGCAAACGATGAACAGCCACTGAATGTCCTCAAGTGTGGTTTCTGGCGGCTTCATGAAGATGGCGATGGACTCCCTTTGTTTGCCGAACAGTCTAATGAGTGTCAGGCAATATCGCTACCGAGTGATTTTTCCAAGACTGGCTCATGGAGGAAGATTGGTGGCCGGGGCTTGTTTTGTCAAGGGTGGGGGAGGTCGATGGTAAGAAGATGGGTGGTAAGCGAATGTTGGGATGGAGTGTTGGAGTGTTGTTATTGGTTCTTAGCTACGGTAAACCACTGCAAACAATCGCAAACTATTGCCAACCACTGCAAACTCAGGAGAAACGCTCTACTTGAACTCGGGGCCAGTCAGACGGCCGGAGGAGTCGCGATAGGTGATGGTGCCGGAGGAGCTGGTGTGCTTGGTGCCTACGAGTCTGCCGCTGGAGTCGCGGAAGGTGATGGTGTCGCCGCTGGTGTTGGGTGTGGCGGTCATGCACAGACGGCCAGAGGCATCTCGGAGGGTTTGCACTCCACTGCTAGAAACCGAAGCGCTGCCGAGCAGACTTCCGCTGGAGTCGCGATGTGTGGTGGTGCCGCTGGAGCTGGTGGAAGAAGTGCTGACGAGACGACCGGAGGCGTCTCGTGTGGTGACGGTGCCAGAAGACGAGACGGTGGAGTTGCGCACGAGTCGGCCCGATGCGTCACGGCTGGTCTCGGTCTTTGAAGGCAGGGTGGCGAGGTAGGACTTGGAGGGGCTGTTTTTGTCCTCTGCTGAGACACAAAGAGCAACGAAGAGCAGGATCGCGCAGGTGGAGGCTTTCATGCGGGCTCTGACGAAAGCCTCCGAGAGGGTATTCAACGCCTCACTCGGTTTTCATGCCGAGTTCTTTGACCAGGAAGGCCCATTCGTCTGCGGTTTCCTCAATGACTTTGTTCAGCGCGGTGCCTGCTCCGTGCCCTGCACTGGTCTCGATGCGGATGAGCACGGGCGGGCCGTCTTTGGCCTGACACTCCTGCAAACGAGCGGCGAACTTGAAGCTGTGGGCCGGCACGACTCGATCATCATGATCTGCGGTGGTGACCATGGTGGCGGGGTAGCGTGTGCCAGGCTTCAGGTTGTGCAGTGGGCTGTAAGCGTAGATGGCCTTGAACTCGGCGGCGTCCTCGCTGCTGCCGTAGTCGCTCTTCCAAGCCCAGCCGATGGTGAACTTGTGGAAGCGGAGCATGTCCATGACGCCAACGGCTGGAAGCGCGGCTCCGAACAACTCTGGACGTTGCGCCATGCAGGCACCCACGAGCAGGCCACCATTGCTGCCGCCCTGGATGGCTAGCTGAGGCGAAGTGGTGAGCTTGCGCTCAATGAGGCCCTCTGCGGCCGCGATGAAGTCATCAAAGACGTTTTGCTTTCTTAGCTTGGTGCCGGCCTCGTGCCACTCCTGGCCATACTCGCCACCGCCGCGTAGATTGGCCAGTGCATACAGACCGCCCATCTCCATCCAGATGGCGCGTGAAATGGAGAACGATGGCGTGAGGCTGATATCGAAGCCGCCGTAACCGTAGAGCAAGCATGGACGTGGGCCAGCGGTCATGAAGCCTTTTTTGCCAACGACGAACACAGGGACCTTGGTGCCGTCTTTGCTGGTGACGAAGATCTGCTGGGTTTCAAATTGATCGGTGTCGAACTTAACGGCAGACTTCTTCCAAACGGTGCTTTTGCCGCTGGCGGTGTCATAACGGAACATCGTAGTGGGCTGGGTGAAGCTGGTGAAGGCGTAGAACGTCTCCGTTTCATCGCGCTTGCCACCGAAGCCGCCTGTGCTGCCGATTCCCGGCAGCTCGACTTCACGCACTAACTTGCCATTGAGGTCGTAGGCGAGCACGGCTGAGCTTGCGTCCTTCAAGTATTCACAGAACAACTGCCCGCCCACCATGCTGGCGCCCTCCAGCTTGTTTTGCGACTGTGGAACGATCTCTTTCCACGCAGCGCGCTCTGGCTTGGCGATGTCGATGGCGATGACTCGGTAGCGCGGGGCTCCTTGGTTGGTGCGGAAGAAGAAAACGCCGTCCACGTTGTCGATGAGCGAGTACTCGGCATCAAAGTCAGGCAAGAGCTCGACCACGGGCGCGTCTGGCTTTTCGAGCGACTGATAGAAGAAGCGGTTCCGAGGATCAGTGCCTTCTGAGAGGTTGAGGCAGAGGTATTTGCCGTCGTCAGTGACAAAGCCATGAATGCCCCAGTCGGGCTTATCCGGGCGAGCATAGACTTTTTTGTCCTCAGATTGTGGTGTGCCGATTTTGTGGAAGTACAGCGACTGGTTCTTGTTCTCCGCAGTGAGTTTGGTGCCGGACTTTGGCTCAGGATAGCGGCTGTAGTAGAAGCCAGAGCCGTCCTTTGCCCAAGAAGCGCTGCTGAACTTCACCCACTCGATGACATCCGGCAGGTCTTTGCCTGAATCGACATCACGGACGCGATACTCTTCCCAGTCGCTGCCGCCTTTGGACATGCCGTAGACGATCTTTTTGCCGTCTTCAGAGACGGAGGTCTCCGTGAGGGACACGGTGCCATCCTTGGAGAAGGTGTTCGGATCAATCAGCACGCGTGCCTCTGATTCAAGTGTGTCCGCCACGTAGAGCACGCTTTGATTTTGAAGGCCTGAGTTGCGACTGAAGAAGTAGCGCCCGCCTTCTTTCGATGGGAGGCCGAAGCGCTCGTAGTTCCACACGTCAGAGAGGCGTTTCTTGATCTGCTCACGCTGAGGCAAGCCGGAGAGGTAGGATTGAGTGACCTCATTCTGCGCCTTTACCCATGCTTTGGTGTCTTCCGCGTTGTCATCCTCCAGCCAGCGAAATGGATCGGGAACTTGAGTGCCGTGGTAGTCATCGACGACGTCGACTTTCTTGGTTTGAGGGTAAGTGAGACTCATGAGGAGAGGCGTGAGCAGGGGCAAAACAGCGGACAGCGTTTTCATGTGCATCACGCTAGTGTGCTCACAGAGAATGGGCAAACTGAAGAATGGAACTGCTTTCGAGCAGGGCATCCTCACGGTTCATCTCAATATGCAGTGGAAGCTCAAGATTTTTGAATAATGCTCAGGCGAGCGGCGGCATCTTGGTGAAACTCTTATGACTACTGACACCCAATCCATTCTGCATCATCGCCACCAGGGTGATGCGAACGCTTTCCGCACACTTGTCCAACTTCATGCGGGCATGGTCTACGCCACGGCAAGGCGAGTGACCCAAGATGCTGCTTTGGCACAGGACGTTGCCCAAGAGACGTTCCTGGCGCTGTTGAAGAAAGGTGACAGGCGGATTCAATCCGTACCGGCTTGGCTTCATCACGTCGCTTGGCAGAAGGCCTGCGATTTGGTGCGCCGTGAATCCCGCCGCCGCCACTACGAGGCTCTGGCGGTGGAGCAGACGGCAGACGCCAACGAAGCCACATGGGAGCAGATTGAGCCGCTGCTGGATGAGGCATTGAGCGAGATGGACGAGGCGAGCCGGAGCTTAATCATCGCGCGTTACCTCTGTGGTCGTACCCAGGAACAGATTGCCCGTGAGCAAGGCTTGAGTCAGGCCACAATCTCGCGTTCGCTAAACAGTAGCCTCGATCAATTGCGTGAGCGTCTGCGGGCCAAGGGAGTAGCGGCTGGAGCCGGGATGGCTACTCTCCTGGGTGTGCACGCGCTCGAAGCAGCGCCAGCGGCGGTAGGTTCGATTTTGGGCAAGCTAGGTCTTTCTGGTGCGGGTGCGGCGGCGGGCATGAGTTGGTTTAGCACAATGGCGTCGGCGCTTACATCCAAGGCGGGTGTGCTTGCATTCAGTATTGGCGGTGCGGTCATCGCCGTCAGTGCCGTGGGGTATCAACTTGCAGCACCCAATGAAACTGCTGTTCCTCCGGCGGGCACGGAGCCCATCGTGGCTCCAACTGCTGGCGCCGCACCGTTCCAAGCACTTGCCACACCCGCCAGGGTCAGAACTAACAACAGTATGAGCACTAGCGGACCATCGGTGGCTGCCGCGAGAGGTCCAGGTTCACCCGATGCGGGCCAAGTTGCAAAACTGGTCCGATTTGCCGATCCGGCCAACTTCCGTGCGCTCATGCTACGTCTTCAGGCAAGCAAAGACCGTGATTGGGTAAGGTCTGAACTCGCCCGCGAGATGGGATTGGCGGTGAGTGACGAAGAGGCGCGGCAAATGCTGGGTTACCCTGGTGCAATGCTGGTGGGTGTAGCGCGACTGATGGCCTCCCGCCATCCGCAGGAGACGTTGTTGTGGTTGGCACAGCTTTCTCAGCCGGATCGTACATTGATTTATTCAGCGCTGCCGGTTTTGTTGAAGCAGCACCCACATTTGACGGCAGAGGTGATGGCTCCACTTCTTCCTCAGGGACCGGGGCGCGAGAGGTTGTTGTCGGTCTTGCGTGGTCATCAGGATGCGCTTGGCGAGATGCAGGCAATTGCGGCGCTCAATCTCAAGCCATACGACAAAATGGATCGCTACCTCATGTTGGCCGAGATGGTGAAGCCCGAGCAACGTCAAGCCGTGATGCAGTGGGCGCTACGGAATCTCTCAGCACAAGACCAAGCCATGATCGTGCCGCGCGTTCTGCATCATGTGGCACAAGGTTCTTCTTCGGATGCCTTGGCAACTTTGGCGCAGATTTCTGACAACGCTCTACGAAGCAAGTCGCTTATCGAGTGCCTGCATGGACTTGTGGTGCAGTCGCGGCATGTGGGTGAAGTGCTCAAGGTTATCGACGGCTTACAAGGGCAACCGCGTGCGGAAGCGATCAATGAACTAGGAAGGCGCTGGGTGCGAGTGGATCAGCCTGCGGTTCTAGATTGGATTAACAGTTTGGAATCAGCAGCCGATTTTGAAGCGGCACTGCCACTAACCTTGCCGCAACTCAGCAAAACCAACTACGCCCGAGCGATGGACTCGCTGATGAGTCAGTTGGATGGAGCGATGGAGATCGCTTTGATCCGAACGGTGCAAGCGGATGTCCCTGGGGCAACTTCAGCACGTGTGGATATTGTCCGCCGCCTTACTTCCCGTCCATCCTTCTCAACGCTCGGAGCTGGGCAGCAGGGTAATGCGGAGTTGCTTTGGCAAGCCGTCAATCGTGTAGCTAAGGAGTGGATCACTGTTCAAGGAGCAACTCCAGTGAGCGGTGCTCAGTGGATTGAGGGCCTTCCCTATCGCAGCGCGGATGACCGAAATGTTCTGGTAAGCACCTTCCATCGTCAGTGGGCAGCCGTGGACCGCCAGTCGGCCGATCAGTGGGCTCGCAAGATGGGCGTTAATGTCACCCGGTGAGGTGAGGGGCAATGCTGGGAACGTTCAGCGCTTCTTCCGAGGTGGCAATTCCCCGCGCTCAATGAGGACGTTCTCGTAGTTGGTTTTGATGAAGTCTTGGTCGCGGCAGTGGGCTAAAGCGCGCTCCAGGGTGATGTAACCGTTGGTTAGAAGGTGCAGGCAACTGTCGTCGATGGTGTGCATGCCATCTCGGCCGCCGATTTGGATCAAGCTGGGCAACTGGGGCATCCTGCGGTCACGGATGCAGCGTTGGACCGCGAGGTTCTGAGTCATGATCTCAGTGGCCAGCACGCGACCTTCTTGATCGGCGCGAGGGATGAGGTGCTGACATACAACTCCACGCAGACAACTAGCAAGTTGTGCCGCGATGTAGTCCTGCTGCTCTTCAGGGAAGGCATCGAAGATGCGAGTGAGAGTGCCTGCGGCTTCACTGGTGTGGAGTGTGCTGATGACCAAATGTCCAGTTTCTGCCGCAGTGATGGCGGTGCGCATTGTCTCCAAGTCACGAAGCTCACTGACAACGATGACGTCTGCATCTTGACGGAGGGCGCTTCTCATGGCGGTGGCAAACGCCAGTGTATCGCTGCCGACTTGGCGCTGACGAATGAGGCTGCGGTTGTGTTGGAAGACGAACTCAATGGGGTCCTCAATGCTCACGATGTTGCACTGCCTCGTGGCGGCAATCATTTGAGTCATGCTGCAGAGCGTGGTCGTTTTGCCTGATCCAGTGGTGCCGGTGATGAGAATCAGACCATCTCGTGAATGACAAAGTTTTTCGACGGTTGGTCCGTGTCCGAGGTCACGGAGATCAGGAATGGAATCGGGGATGTAGCGGAAGTTTGCTTCAATCCGTCCGAGCACATAACAGGCATTTCCGCGGAATCGGCCGAGGTTGTCGACGTTGATGGCAAAATCCAGTTCCCATTCATTTTCGAGCTTAGCGCGTTGGCTCTCCTTCAGGACGCCGAGCACGAGTTCACGGGTATCGTTCTGATCCAGTATCTCGTCCGTGAGTGGGTGGAGAGAGCCGTGAATGCGGCCAATGGGAGGCGCATTGGCCGAAAGATGAAGGTCAGAACCGTGGCGCTCGATGACCATCGAGAGGTATTCGATCAAATCGTAGTTACGCATTTTGGGCGATTTATCCCAGAGACCAAGACATGAGACAAGATCAAACCACGGAAAGTCAGGGCTCAAGATGTAGCCACTTGATACCCAATGCGATGACCCAAGGAGTGGTCAACAGGCTCGCAAGGGTGGTAGCCAGCACGACTTGAACTGCGGTGGCTGCATGGCCTCCGTACATGCGGGCGAGCACGATGCCAAACACCGCAGACGGCATGGCGGCTTGAACGACCAGCACCCGTTTCAGTTCCATGCTCAGCGGCAGCACCCAAATGCACGCAGCAAAGGCCAGGGGGATGACTCCGAGGCGCAAAACAGGGCTAACGAGAGCAACCGGCCACGAAAAACGCTCTTTTCCCCAAAGGTCGTGGATGGATGCGCCGATGAGCATCACGCTGAGCGGAACGGAGCACGCGCCTAGTTGGCTGAGGACCGTTCGGATAGGTGTTGGGATGGTATCACCAGCTCCTGCAAAGTTGATCAAGAGAGACCCAACGATGCTCAGCACGGGAGCATTGAGGGCGGCTCTCCAGGGTGCCTGACTCATGCCCGTGAGCATGGACACACCCAGCAGCCAGACTGCGAGTTCCACACCGAGTGTGAAAGTGAACATGACTCCGACGGTCTGATTACCTGGAAACAGGGAGGCGATGACGGGGATGGCTACAAAACCGTAGTTCTGGACGCCGACCGATAACGCAAAGGTGCGCCGACCACTGCCAATCCTCAACCCAAGCAATGGGCCGGTGCTGTAGGCGAGGCCCATGCCTATGGCGACGAGAGAGAATCCCAAGCCAGCAGCCAGAAGCACTGGAGCGGGGCTCATGACGGCCTGGTTTCCGACAATGCGGTCAACGATTAGACAGGGGAACAACAACTGCACGGAGACTCGCATGAGTCCGGCATCTACCTCTGAAGGCAAAAGCCGCCAACGGCGCGCTAGGGCACCGGTTACCATGATCAGGTAGACCGGTAGGACGGCGTAGAGGATGGTCTTGAGGTCGAGCGCGCCTGTGTCCACTGACTTAGGCGGTGACCGACGGAACGGCTTTGGCGCTGCGGCGGAAGTTCCACCACTTCATGACCGAACCGGAAGAAACATAGACGAAACCAGCAAAAAATAGGCCGAGGAAGGGAAGGGAAAGCCATTGACCACGTGCTGCAGCCGCGATGATCAACACGCCGAAGTAGACAGCGAGGCCAATCTCGATCCAGACGGCAAGGGATTTGGGGCTGGCGTACTTCCAACGTTGCTTTCTGGCATCTGCTTGAGTTTTGACACCATATTTAGGTGTGCGCACAAACTCGGATTCGTGATTCCACAGCGCTTCAATCACCGCTCGCCCGTTGTTGATGCTCATGCCAATGCCGAGAGCCAGCAGAGCAGGTAGGTAAGGCAACGTTCTCAGCCATGAGCCTTGAGGTTGGGCCGCTTGAGCGGTGAGGTAAAATAGAATGACGGACAGTGTGGCGAGGAAAAACACCGGCAGATCAACGAAGACGGCTTTCATCCAGGAGGCTTCCATCAGGAAGTTGGCTGGGTACATGAGCACCAGAGTGCAGAGCGTGAGCAAGTAAGCGAAGTTGGAAGTCAGATGGGCTGTGGCCTCCAGCTTTTGCCAGATCGGAGTGTCAGAGTTCCAGACATCAACCAGGATCTTCTTGCAAACTTGGATGGAACCTTTGGTCCAGCGGTGTTGCTGGCTCTTGAAGCCGTCCATGTCTGGAGGCAGTTCTGCGGGAACAACGACGTCTTTGAGATAGATGAACTCGTAGCCGCGCAATTGAGCGCGATAGCTCAAATCCAAATCTTCCGTGAGGGTATCATGCTGCCAGCCGCCGGAATCTACGATGGCCTGCTTGCGCCAGATTCCTGCCGTTCCATTAAAGTTGAGGAACTCACCCTCACGGCTGCGTGCGGTCTGCTCCAGGACCAAGTGCCCATCCAAGAAGATGGCCTGCAGTTTCGTCAGCAGCGAAAAATCCTTGTTCATGTGTCCCCAACGCGCCTGCACCAGGCCGACGTTGTGGTTGGTAAAGTGATGAATCATCCGCTTGAGCAAATCAGGCGGCGGAACGAAGTCTGCATCGAAAATGGCGATGAACTCACCCTTCACCGAAGGCATCGCTTCGTCCAAGGCCCCGGCCTTGAATCCCCGCCGGTTGGTACGATGGCGGTACTCGATGTCGTAGCCGCGCTTGGCCATCTCCTCGCTCAGGCGGCGTGCCAAATCTGCCGATTCATCCGTGGAGTCGTCTAGGACCTGAATCTGTAGCTTATCACGCGGATAGTCGAACGCCGTCACGGCTTCTAATAAACGCTCCGTGACGTGCATCTCGTTGAAAAGAGGCAACTGGACCGTGATGGATGGCAGCTCGGCGAACTCGGCAAGTGGTCGCGGCACGTTTTTACGATGCTTCCAATAAAGATAGAGCACCTTAAGACGGTGCGCGCCAAAGACGGACAAGCCTGCAAAGACTAGAACGTAACAGATGAGCCAGAGAGAACGATCCCAGTCGAGCATAGAGTAGCGGTTGTCGGGGCGGGGCGAGAGGGAACTTTTACCAATCCGCACTGACGGCGAGGCGTCAAGCTGCAAATCTGGCATAACAATCCTGTTGATTGTGTGAGAGTGACACTTCGATTCACTGGAAGTAGCCTGCAAGTGATGCCGTAACTTCTGTATGGACAAAACGCGCAGAAGTTTCATCGGCAAAGGTGTGGGTATGAGCATGGCTTTGGGTTTCCCAGCCTTGGTCAGGGGAAAGAATCTCAATGGCAAGGTTCAGGTCGCTGCCGTGGGTGTGAATGGCATGGGGTTCAGCGATTTCTCCAACATCGCTAGCCACGAGAAGGTGCAGCATGTGGCCCTGTGTGATGTGGATTTGGATCGCTTCGACAAGGCTGCCGAAAAGGCACCCACTGCGAAGAAGTTTCAGGACTTCAGGGAGATGTTTGCCCAGATGGGCGATCAAATTGATGCGGTGAGTGTGTCCACGCCCGATCACATGCATGCGCTGGTGGCGATTGAGGCAATGAAGCGCGGCAAGCACGTGTATTGCCAAAAGCCGTTGGCTCATACCGTCTGGGAAGCACGCCAGATGCGTCTGTGGGCCGAGAAGACCGGTGTGGTTACGCAAATGGGCAACCAGATTCATTCGGCCCTAGAGTATCGACTCGGCACCAGACTCATCCAAGACGGGGCGATCGGAAAAGTGATTGAAGTGCACTCTTGGATTAGCGTTTCAGGCAATGAACGGACGCGATTGCTCGCACCTCCAAAGTCGGGACCAGTTCCCAAGAATCTCGCTTGGGATTTGTGGCTTGGTTGTGCTCCTGAGAGAGAGTTTGCGCCGGAGGCTTATCATCCATTCGTTTGGCGCGACTGGCAGGACTTTGGAGGCGGTGGGTTGGGAGACTTTGGATGCCATGTTCTCGATCCCGTGTTCACGGCGTTGAAATTGAAGGCTCCTCTGTCGGTCGTTGCGGACAACAGCGGTATCAATGAGCATGTTTGGCCGGTCAATGAAACCGTGCGATGGACATTCCCAGGCAGTGACCTGACTGCCGGCAAGACGCTGAACGTTACCTGGACGGATGGTGGACTCAAACCAGCCCGCAAGCTGGCGAAAATGCCACCGGAACTCGATTTGCCAGGGGGCGGCTCTATTTTCATCGGTGAGAAGGGCAATATGGTGCTTGCTCACGTGGCTGCTCCTCGCCTTTACCCAGCAGACAAGTTCACCGGATTTAGCTACCCAGATGTGGGCAAGAAGCCGATCCATTGGCACAGATGGGTAGACGCGATTCTTGGCGGCGAGAAAACTACTGATGGGTTTGACTATGCTGGTTGGCTGGCTGAAACCGTGCAACTCGGAAACGTAGCAACACGGATGGCTACCAGACCGGCGGATTCACGCGGTGGTCACAATATTGATCCAGCCCATGGTGCTACTCTTCTGGGGTGGGATGCTGCCAATATGAAGTTCCCCAATCACCCAGAGGCCGAGAAACTGCTCACCAAAATCTATCGCAAGGGCTGGGAAGTCCCAGCAGCCTAGGCAATAATGTCTTTCATCACGTGGCCGTGGACGTCGGTAAGGCGGACGTTGCGGCCACTGTAAAGGTAGGTCAGCGCCTCGTGGTCGATGCCCATGAGGTGTAGAACGGTGGCCCACATGTCGTACACGTTGGCCACCCGGTCTACGGCATGGTAGCCAAAGTCGTCGGTAGACCCGTGGACATGGCCTCCTTTGACACCGCCGCCCGCGAACCATACGCTGAACCCATAAGGGTTGTGATCGCGCCCATTGGAGCCTTGTGCAAAGGGGGTCCGGCCAAACTCTCCTGCCCACACGATGAGCGTAGAATCTAGTAAGCCCCTGGAGCGCAGGTCCTTGATGAGTCCGGCGATAGGTTGATCAATTTGATTGCCCATTTTTCCGTGACCTTCTTTGATCTGGCCATGGTGGTCCCAAGGGTTTGCTCCATTTCCACCTCCCAAGTTGTAGGCCAAGGTGCTAAGCTCGATGAAGCGCACACCACGCTCGACTAATCGGCGCGCTAGCAAACACTGCCGAGCGTAAGCTGCCTTTTTGGGCTCAGGATCGTCGATTCCGTAGAGTTTTCGAGTGGCCTCGGACTCGCCCTTGATCTCGCACAGCTCTGGCACGGCAGCTTGCATCCGCCAAGCCATCTCGTAGTTCCGAATGGCCGCTTCGACATGGGCATCTTCAGGGATCTGCTGAGTGAACTGGTGGTCCAGAGCGTGGATGAAGTCCAGGCGCTTCCGCTGGAGGCTAGCTGGCTCTCTTGGGGAGATGTTGCGCATGGGCTCGCCTTCGTCTGCTGCGATGATCGATGCCTGGTGCTGGGCAGGAAGGAACCCATTTCCAAACAGACCAACTCCACCATGGGGAGAGGACGCGCCTCCGCTCTGCAGAACCACATATGATGGCAGATCCTGGGATTCCGAACCTAGCCCATAGCTAGTCCATGCCCCAGCGCTCGGATAGCCTAGGAACGGGAAGCCGGTGTGCATGAAAAAGTTGCCCTGAGCGTGCTCGGAAAACTTGGCGGTCATGCTGCGAATGACACAGAGTTCATCGGCAACACTTCCGATGTGAGGAAGCATGTCCGAAATCGCCAAACCACTATTTCCATAGCTTTTATAGTTCCAGTGGGATGGCTGAACTGTGCCATTGTTGTTGAACTGTGTGCGCCTGACCTCACCTGGCATGGGCTTCCCTGCGTATTTCTCAAGGGCAGGTTTGTGGTCGAAGGTGTCGATGTGCGAGACCCCGCCACTCATGTAGCAAAAGATGACACTGCGCGCTCGCGGAGGGATTTTTTGGGACCGATGGAGATTTTGCGATCCCCAAACCCGATCCGCACCGCCAAGGGCGGAGAGTGCAGCCAATCCAAAGCCATTAGATGCGCGAGAAAGAAACGATCTTCGAGAAACTGGGGGCATTTGTTTAAAACGAAACTGACTGAGTGTTCTTCTCCTACAACCACTGAAGCAGCGGCGTCTAATAAACACAGTTATTCCAGTTCGTTAAAAGATGCTTTGTGAACGTGACCGCTACATGGTTTGTCCGAGCTAATAAATCACAAAAATAACACGCTATTTCGCATCAAAGATATCGTTTTCGCCTTGCCAAAAACCAAGTCCCTTAATTAATGTTAGCATCTGGCCAACTGCCCGGAGTAGCCAGAGTCCCTTCGAACTTTATTCGCGTATGAACTCTAGACCACTTTACCAACCTCGGCAGTCTCAAGGCAGCCCTTTGCTGTGTTGGATCCGCAAAAGCGCTCGCGTGCCGCTGACCGCACTTTTATTAGCCTGTTTTGCATCATGGTCAGTGCAGTCTCATGCGGCTACTGGGACTTGGACGCTGAACAACAATGGCACGTGGACGAACACCGCGAACTGGAGTGGTGGACTGGTTCCAAATGCGATAGGAGATGTGGCGCTCTTCAATCAGGTCAATTTGACTGGAAACCGGACAGTCACCCTGGATGTCCCGGTAACATTGGGTGGACTTGTCGTAGGAGATACGTTGGGGGCCAATACCTACACGTTCTCTGGTTCTGGACTGACCATGCAGGCGTTAAGCGGGAACGCTTTCATCAACAAATATAACTCCACAACGGACATTCTTCAGGCTCCGCTCACTCTGAACAGTCACCTAGATGCAAACATCTACACTGGGACATTTCAGATCGGTCCCAGTGCCACGGTGCCCCTGATCAGTGCTTCTTCTAATTTCATCAAGAACGGCATGGGTGCCGTGCAGTTGAATGTGGACGGTACAGGGTTCAATGGCAACTGGGTGGCTAATCGAGGCACGTTGACCATCGCTGGAAACAACGGAAGCGCGGATCCGATGCTAGGCACTGGGTCCATCATCATCAATGGCACCGGGCGGACTGACCTTACGACGGTCAACATTGCTAACAACAGCACTGGTTCATTGACCACTGTGACCTATCCCGGCACGAACAACGTCATCAGCAGTGGAGCGGCTACCCTCGCAGCCATCCGCCACTTTATTTCTGGTGCCAACGATAACGTCACTCACGTGCTTGACGGACTCACCGTCAATGGAGGTATTTTCCGAGCCAACAGTGGCAACGGCCATAGCCTGCAGTTCGCTGGTCCGATCAATATCTTGGGTCAGACATCGGTATTTGACGTGCTGGGCAATGCAACCGCGACAAGAGCAACTTTGATACTCGGAGGGGCAATCGATGATGGCGTAGCAACTCGCAATCTCATTAAAGAGGGAGCGGGACGGCTTCGGATCATCAGCAATGCCAACACCTACGGCGGCATTACCTCCATTAAAGACGGCGTGGTCCAGTTGGACGATGGAGCGAATCTGGGTGGCGGGTCTACTTTCGTGAATGGAGGACTTCTTTCCGTTGCGACTGCTTCTACAATTAACAACTTAGTCACGACAAGCGGCGTTACCCTTGTGGGGCAGCTCGGAACCTCCCGATTTGCGATTCCAGCGATCGGATACAGTGGGAGTGATGCGATCGACGCCACGAGGCCGATCAATGTGAGTGTGCCTGTAGCAGGCATGGCCTTGGCGATTGACGGCGTGACTGGCACGGCCAGTACCAATGCCGCTAACATCGACATGGCTTATGTCGCCGGTGGAAGTAACCGAGTGTGGCTGAGCAATGTCCCGGGCTTTGACCGGACTTACACAGGAACGCTGACGAATGGGGCGTCTGGAGACTTGCGGCTTGTGGCTGCGGCAAACAATTTGATTCTTAGTGCCGCTGATCAATTAGGAGGCGCTGCTGGTACGAATAACTTGGTATTTGGCTATGACCACTCCAACCCGATCGTTTTCACAGGCAACCACATCGGACAAGCAACGGGTCTACTCTCAGGTACGACTGCCGGCAACGGTATCGTCTCTGTGCGGGCTAACAATGCAGCAACGCTCGGCACAGTGACTGTGAACCGAGGTGTCACTCTCAACATCAACGGTGCGGGTCTTACAAGGCCAGTGGGCCAGGGCGCTGTGGTGGCTCTAGGTGGCACCCTGAGCACGGATAACGCAACGGATGCTAAGTTTGGGAATACTGACTTCAAACTCTTTGGTGGTAGCACACTGCTTTTGGATAACAGCGCTGTGGTTGTCGACAACACAGATCGTCGTCTGTTGCCGACTTCAACAGTGAGCTTGTCGTCCTCCACGCTTCGTCTCATAGGTGATGGGGGTGCCGTAGTTCTGGCGAATCAAACGTTGCAGGACCTCCTGTATCGTGGCGGCAGCGTATTAAGTATTGATACCGATGGCACCACGGTTGGCCGCAAAACAACGTTAACGGCGAGCAGTTTCACCAGGCAAGACCGGGGCACTCTGATTCTTAAAAATATCCAAAACACAGCCACGACGTTCGGCACATCGGCCGCTACTCAGAGACTGATCATTGGAACATCCCCCATCCCAGCCAATGGTATGATTGGGGCCAATATCGTTCTCTGGGGAGGTGCCAACTCGAACGACGCCAGTTTGCCCCTGTTTGTCACTCACGATGGGACCGATGGTGTTCAAGCTGCAACCATGACCACCTTAGCAAACGCTGGAGCATTAGCTTTGGAAACTGCGGGGACGACGATTGGAGACATCAGCGGTCTTGCGATAGCTGTCACCGGCTCCCCAAGCCTTCAGGCGTTGCGTATTCGTTCCACGGCGACAGGCAATGCGGTTACTGGCGGGACGATTACCCTCGGTGCTGCTGCTGGCGTGGGACAAGGGGCTGGTCTGTTCCTGGCACACACGTCAAACGATACGGTCACCCATACCACTAATTTCAGTTTTGCCGGAGGCCAGGAGGGTCTGCTCTATGTCGCTACGTCTGCTTACAATGCAGCAGCCACCCCACCTGCAAATAACCCAAACAATGCCAGCGGAATCGTGAGTCTCAATGGCGTTTTGAGTGGCACCGCCGGAGTTACCCGATTTGGCGATGGCGTTCTCGTTCTTGGAGGAGCCAATACATTCACCGGACCTCTGACCATCAACTCTGGTGAAACTCGGCTCAACAACCTTGCGGCGGCGGGTGGCACGCCGACGACTCCCGGGCAGATTGACATTAATGGTGGTTCAACCTACCTCAATGCCACTGGCCGTTACTACACGAACATCACAGCCCGGGAGAACTCACGCTTGGGCAATGTTAACGTCGGTAGTTCTGGGTTTAACAATCTCACGATTGCGCCCCGTTCAGGAAGTTCTGCTCCAGTCATCCTTTGGGTTCAGAATCAGGCTGGTGGCAACATTACGACTGCGTACGGGACCTTGGACATGGCCGCTAATGGCCAGTTGTCTGTTGTTCACCCATTGCAGGTGAATGGTGGCATCACAGGATCAGGCAACATCGAGAAGTTTATGAATGAGCGCTTGATCGTGGCTGGCGACTCCTCTGGTTACTCAGGCAACATCACGGCATATGCTGGTGTGCTACAAAGCTACACTGCATCGCCAACCGCCAAGCCCTTTGGTTCAGCCAACACCATCACGATCAATCCTGGCGCGCACCTGATTTTGGCTGCCCCGAGCAACGTGAACAACGGTCAGGTGACGATTAACTCTGATCACGGCGGCATAGCCACCATTGGCCAACTCTACGTGGCTGATCCTGCCACGACGTTGCCCACGATGTCGATCAACTCATCAGCACCATGGAAGGTAGCATTTGCTATCGGTGCGGTGGGCTTCAGCCAGGACATTAACCAGTCCACCTTGTTTGGCGGCAACACTTACTTGGGTGCAGCACTGGGTTACACCGGCATCTACACGGGCAATCTG
>JAEUHM010000042.1 GCA_016795485.1 Verrucomicrobiaceae bacterium
CAATCCCATTGAGCGCTTCTGGCTCAGGCTCAAGAGCGACTACTTTGCCGACTTCTTCGCCAAAACCCCCGACCAACTCGAGGAGCGCATCATCCTCGCACTGCGCTCCTTCTTCCACACCCCTCTCCAAGTCGCTTCCAATTGCTCTATTTCGGCTAACTTCTGAGAGTCACTCTAAATCAGTTGCCGCTTCACTCTATAGATACAAAATATAGCTATGACAACGGCCAAGATTTTTCAGCATGGAGGTAGTCAAGCAGTGCGGCTTCCGAAAGCTTTTCGGTTTGACGCAAAAGAGGTCCTGATTGAAAAGCACGGGCAAGAGGTCGTGCTTCGGCCGATTGGGCAACCAACGTTGAAGACCTTCAAGCAAATCGCCAAACACTTGGCAGAGCAGTTCCCTGACGCGAGCGAGTTCCCAGAGCCTCCGCCGAGACCCAAGAAGCATGAGCGGTCCATTGTTGAGTTTTGATCTATGGCTTCAAATCTTGCTTATCTTCTAGATTCCAGCGCCTGCATCCCTGTGTTGCGCAACAAGCTGGACCTGAGTTCACTTCCCTCACCAGCCAAGTGCGGGATTCCCATGATCGTAGCTGCTGAACTCTGGACTGGAGTAAAAAAGAGCCTCAACACCCATCCGCATCAGGCCGCCAAACTGGAGGCTTTTTTGTCAATGTTTCCGATTCGTGACTTTAACATGAATGCCGCTCTCCATTATGCTGAAATCCGAGCAACTCTTGAGTCCAAAGGCCAGTCGATAGGGCCGCTCGACATGCTCATTGCTGCACAAGCTCGCAGTTTGGGCGCTACATTGGTCACTGGCAATACGGCCGAGTTTAAACGGGTGCCTGGACTTAAGGTGTTTGCCATCGAAAAGACGTCAACTTATTGACGTCAGTCTCTGACGCCATCAGATTCGTCAATTATGCCTTCCATCACACAGATACTTGGTACGACCACGCTGCCACTCGTCGAGGACCACATTTATCCCAAACGCGATGCTGTTTTTGCTCAAGTCCCTAAAGAGATCCACCCCGTTTTGTACCAAAGTTTGGACGCAACGTATCGCCGTGGATTGTATTGCCATCAGGCGAAAGCAATAGACGCGGTGCTGGCGGGCGAAGACGTCTGCTTGGCTACCTCGACGGCCTCCGGCAAAAGTCTAGTATTCCAAAGCATAGCTTGTCACCTGGCGCTAAGTGACCCAAAAACGCTCGTGATCGCAGTTTATCCCGCCCGCGCCCTCGTGCAGGATCAACTGGTAAAGTGGCGGGGGATCGCGGGTCCACTGGGTGTTCGAGTCGGTCAGATAGACGGCAGTGTGAGCCTTAAGGAGCGCCAAAGTATCCTCGATACATCGTCGGTCGTCGTGATGACTCCCGATGTTGTGCATACCTGGCTACTGCGGACAGCGGCAACAAATCGGGCGAATCTCGAGCGCTTGCGACTTTTGGTTTTGGATGAAGCGCATGTGTATAGTGGTGCATTTGGGACTAACACGGCGTATCTGCTGCGGCGTCTTGCTGTTTTGGCGGGGCAGCACCAGATCATTGCTTCAACTGCCACCATTGGACAGCCAGAGAAGTTTCTGCACCACTTGACCGGCAGGACGTTTACGATGTTCACCAAGATCGACGAAGGTTCGCCCCTCCCGGAAAAACGTGTGGTGCTGAGCGAGGTCACCGGGCGCCAGGGCTTTGGCAAGATTACTGATTTGCTTCATCGGCTTGTCTCGGAGTATGAAGGCCGCTTTTTGGTTTTTGCAGACTCCCGCAGAATGGTAGAGACACTGACTCGTGCTACACTGAGATTGTCGGCCTCAGATCATCAGAAGGATGAAGCACAACACACCGATGCAGACACGCCTGAGCCGGTGGCAGAAATCCCAGGCTCTCTCATGCCCTACCGTAGCGGGTATGAGTCAGATGACCGTTATAAGATTCAGAAAGCTCTTGCTGACGGACGATTGCGTGGGGTCATCTCAACTAGCGCCCTCGAACTCGGGCTCGATATTGGCGACATTGACCTAGTTGTGATGGTTGACACTCCACCTTCCATCCAAGCTTTTTGGCAGCGATTTGGCCGAGCAGGTCGAGGAGGGCGCCCTGGTGAGTGCTTGCTCATCGACAGCACTGGCACGGTGAGCGCTCAGGCCAATGGGTTATCCGGCTATCTTTCTCTGCCGCCCGAGCCGAACTATCTCTATCTAGGTAATGAGGTAATGCAGTTTACAAATGCACTCGCTGCGGCACAAGAACTGCAAGCGGTCGGCAAAAGCGAAAGCTGCTGGGATCGCTTTCCAGAGTTACCCCTAAGTTTTCGAGAAATGCTGTCAAATGAGATAAATCCGGTTCGGATGGTGCCGGAAGATTTGTTCAACCTAAAGCAACGCGCTGAAAACGGTGCGCACTTTGAGTTCCCGTTGCGCTCGGGGGGTGAGATCAATTTCAAGGTGAAGGAGCTGGTGGGCGAATCTCCGCTTGGAGAGCTTTCTCATGCACAAATGGTCCGAGAAGCTTATCCAGGGGCTATATATCTCTATCAGGCATGTCCATACCGAGTAAGGCAGACCAGACTGAAAGACCGTGAGATCTTGTGCAGGAAGGAATATGGACGCTCCACTCAACCCATCACCCAAGTGATGGTATTCCCTAACATGGCCACGGCACGCCATCGCCGAGTTTCAGATCAGGGATTTCTCATGGAATGCGATGTCCAAGTCTCTGAACAAGTCACTGGTTTCATTGAGAAACGTGGAAATACATCTGAGACGCACAACTACGGGCAGGGTTCGCCGTGGTGGCAGAAACCTGTCAGACGCTTTCTACGTACAACTGGAGTACTTTGGCATTTTGATGGGTTTGACAAACTGCCCGCTGAAGCAGTCGAGTTTATAATTGATGCATTTACCAGAGCACATGCAGTTCACCGTAGAGATTTGGGATTTGGCTCCTTCCAAGTCAATGTCTCGCCGCTCGGCCAAAATCCATGCAAAGGAATCTGCATTTACGACAATGTAGCGGGCGGACTGCGTCTGACAGAAAAACTTGCCACTGACATTGAATTCATTCTTCGCGATGCAATTGAGGCAGCTGCTCATGATGATGAAGCGCTGGTTCAAGCTCAGTTGCAGAGTTGCTTATCCGAACTCGAGAGACTGCCCGGGATGTCTAGTGCAAACGTCGTGGTTGCTAGTGATGGTTCAACAAGTGATGGATGGGTGGAACTAATTGCGCCAAATCAATCTGCCATGTTTACCGATGACGGATATGCCCAGGAAGTTGAAGTGTTGCGTTACTTTTGTTCTCCAACAGGAGGTATGCATTACGTCCTCAAGCATCCAAAGCCAGAGGTCGTTTGGAAAGTGCAAACTTCATGCGTCACGGCAATATATGGAAAAACGCGAAAAGTTATCTACAACCCAGAAACTGGGGAGGAGAGGGCAATTTAAAGGCGTCCGTTTTTCGTTTGGAACGCGGAGGCCACGCTGGGAGTTTCCAAAAAGAGTAACACTGGTTGAATTGGGTGAAAGTGACACCGTTGAGTGTCAAGTCTATCAGACACTGCCAACTTGTGTCCGACCATTTGAGATGTGTTCACGGCATTGATGAGTCCTCCCACCCAGACGTCGTTTCACGTCCGTTCCTGAATCAACATCTGGAGTCCACGCAAGAATGTCAATTTGAGACATTCTGTCATGGAGATTCCTCTTCGGTAAATCGCCTGGGGACCTGCGCTTTATCGGTCCTGTGGAAGAAAACCTAGACCACCACCACCAAAATCCTTGCATCCAGTGCCAAGACACCTCGGGGCGTAGCAATTAGGGGGTTGATGTCCATCTCAATGAACTGGGGATTTTGCGTAGCAACAGAAGCGATCTTGAGCAGAGCGTCGATCACGGCTTCGATGTCACAGGACGGGCGGCCACGGAGTCCTTGGAGGATTTTGAAAACACGGGTTTGTTGAATGCGCTGGCGCACTAACTCGGCATTGAGCGGCGGCAGAAGCAACACGGTGTCTTGCTGTACTTCAGCATCGATCCCACCAGAACCGAACAATAATACGGGGCCAAACTGTGGATCGCGACTGAACCCGCAGATGAGTTCTACGCCTTTGTCGAGCACCATGCGTTGCACCGTCACGCCATCGAAGTCCGTTTCACTCACGGCACCGCGAATCGCATCCCAGGCTGCCATCACGGCTTCGGCACTTTCTAGGTTGAGGCGTACGCCACCAACGTCGGACTTGTGAGTGATTGTTGGGGATTGAAGCTTCAACACGACCGGGAAACCTATCTTTACCGCCATGGACACCGCTTCTTCCCGCGTCTGAGCTTGATGAACCTCCACAGTGGGTATGCCCGCAGCGACCAACACTGATTTTGCCTCGGCTTCTGTCAGAACTCGAGCGGTTCCCTTGTCGATCAAGCAGGTGACGAGTTGACCCTCAGGAGTGGGATGATGAATCAATGTGCGCAAACGCTTCTGGCGCTCCCACATCAGGGCAAAGACGCGAGTGGCCTCGTCTGGATAATCAAAACACGGGATACCCGCTTGGATCAGCGCATCTCGTGCGGTTTCCACAGCAGCACTGCCCATCCAGCTTGCCAACACCGGCTTGTCGGTCGGTCCGACCAGTGCCTGTGCCACTTCCAGCGGCTTTGTCATGGCCTGCGGCGTCAGGATGGTTAGAACGCCATCAATGTTCGGGTCGCTGAGTACGATTTTTGTGGCTTGGCGAAAGCGCTCTGGATCTGCATCGCCTAGCACATCGACCGGATTGCCATGACTCCAGTGAGAGGGGAGGCAAGCGTCCAGCGCATGGATGGTTTCGGGCGAAAGCTCGGCAAGACTCGCCCCATGATGGACAAGTGCATCCACGGCGAGCGTTCCGGGGCCACCGGCATTGGTAACAATCGCAAGTCGTGGCCCAGAAGGGAGAGGTTGCTTGGCGAGTACGTCCGCCATGTCAAAAAGCTCCTGGATGGTATCCACCCGCAGCACGCCACAGCGATCAAATGCAGCGTCCAGCACGGCATCACTGCCAGTCATTGCTCCTGTGTGCGAGGCGGCAGCGCGCGCGGCAGCCTCCGAGCGGCCTGTTTTGATCACGATGATCGGTTTGCGAGTCGCCACAGCTTGAGCGGCGCGCATGAAACTGGCGGCATCACCCACAGACTCCATGTAGATGAGAATGCTATGCGTTTGTGGATCGTCACCGAAGTATCGAATCAAATCTCCCCAGCCCACATCAGCCATGGAGCCGGTGGAAACAAATCCGCTGAACCCAACCTGCTGCTTAAAGCTCCAATCTAACAGGGCTGTGCAAAGAGCTCCGCTTTGACTGAGCAAGGCAATACGTCCAGGCCGAGCCATAGCAGTGGCAAACGTTGCGTTCAGACCCAGATGCGGTGCCATAAGCCCAAGGCAGTTGGGGCCGATCACGCGAATGCCACACCCGCGCGCCTCAGCCATCACCGCTTCCTCAAGCTCGCGGCCTTTGGGACCTGTTTCCTTGAAGCCTGCCGTGATGATGATGGCAGCCTTTGCGCCACGCTTGCTGCTCTCACGAATCACCGACCGCACCTTCTCCGCAGGCACGGCTATAACCACCAGATCGATGTCTTCGGGAACGGATTGGAGATCCGGCCACGCCCGAATACCACAGACCTCACTACGCTTTGGGTTGATGGGATAAAATTGGCCAGGGAAAGCCTGGAGATTCTCCGTCAAGGCCCGGCCAACGCTGCCCTCGCGCTCTGTCGCTCCAACAAGGGCGATGGAGGCGGGCGTGAAGAAGGCAGACAGATCGGCGAACATCCAAATGCTACTTCACCTCGACAAATTGAACCGCATCAATGATGACGTGACCATTGGTGCCCTGATTGCTTATCTCGACGAAGCCAGCTTTGCCTGCTGTGAAATCAAACTCTCCCAAAACGTGCATATTGAAGTCAGCCTCAGGCTTCTTCTTCTGGTTCACGGTGACTTTGGCATCGCCAGCCGCGTGGTGAATGGTCACGGGAACGTTCGTGGCGCGATTTCCATTGACGCTATAAGAGACCGACACCTTGTATTTGCCAGCCTTGGGTAGATCAGGCGTGAACTTAGCCTTGGATTCGCCTTTGAGTTGATCACTGTCGTGGCGATAACCCGCACCAATGTAGCCCGGTGTCGTGTGGCCTTCGGATTCAAAGCCTGTGCGCTCAGCCTCGCTATCATCCACGACAATGCCAGGCAGCTTGGCCTGGTCCCATCCCACGATGTCTGGCATTGGCGGAGATTCGAAGTCCAGCACTTGTTTGTCAGCCAAAAGGCGCTCTTTGAGCTTGGCGTAGTCGATGCCCTGGACGGTAGTGCCGCTCTCGATGGCCAAAATGGCAGCACTGGCCGCGCTTTGGCCCATCACCATGAACACTGGCTCCATGCGGATGCTTCCATAGGAGATATGACTCGCGCTGAGGCACACTGGAACTAACAGGTTGGTGCATTCGGATGCTTTGGGCCTAATGCTGCGGTAACTGACCGGATAGGGACGACTGCTGACTTGAACATCTCCCTCGTTGCGCACAAAACCTTCTTTGGTGACGTAACGTTGGATGTTGTGGCTGTCCATATTGTAGGCACCCATGCCCACGCTATCTTCTACGACTTCTTTGCGCTTGCAGTTCTTCTCCGTCATCACGTAATCGCTGATCATGCGGCGTGCTTCCCTTACATACATCTGCCGAGGCCAGTTGTTGTTGTCCAGGAACTCATCCTTGGCCAAACCGAGCTTCTGAAATGCTTCACGAATCTTCTCCGGCACGCGCGGATGATGCGCGTAAGTCCACATGAGTCCCTTCTGCCAGTCTTCATGTGCCTGCCAAATCTTTGCCCGGGTTTCATAGTCAGCTTCAGGGTAGTCCCAGTTTTGGCCGATGAAGTCAGTGCTGATGGCAAAGTTGTTGTTCGTGTCTGTTTTGCGATTCGGCATCCACGCTGGTGCCCATGAGATGCGCATGTCGCCGGCCTCGACATTTCGTAAAGCCAACTCGAACCACTTCTCATCGTAGTTGGCGGGCTTTTCCCAATCACGGCGATTCTCCGGCACGTCCGTCGTACACATGCGGAAGTTGTAAGCCTGCACTTTCTTGTCACCGCTGAACTCCACGCCTGGCTCCTTCTCGATGCCCGGCAGCAGACCGCTGGAAGGGTCGCCCTTGTTTACATACGGGTCCACGTCTTTCACGAACTGATGGTGTTTGCTGTGACCTACCTGCACTCCGTTGAGCGTCTCGCCATACACGCTGTTGGCCTCACGACCGACGTGATAGCTCACACCCGCCTTGGCCATGAGATCGCCCTCATAAGTGGCATCAATGAACATCTTGCCCTCAAACTCGCGTCCACTCTCCATGATGATCTTCACGATCTTCGTCCCGTCTTTGACCACGCCTTTTTTTAGATCAAGCCGCTCGCCGAACACCACCGTCACTTTGTCTCCAGCGGCCTTAAGCATCGCATCATAAATCTCGGTGGCTGCGTGCGGCTCAAAGGTCCACATCGTGTCCTCACTGCCCGAGTTGCCATGATGCTTCTTGGCAAAGTAGTCCTCGCGCGTCTGCTGCTTCCACTTGGCTGCGTCTGAGTAATACTTGAAGACATTGGCATAAAACTCCCGCGACATGCCACCGATGGCCCGCTTGTTCCCAATATCAGTTGCGCCCAACCCGCCGGTAGTCAGACCGCCGAGGAACTTCGTTGGCTCAATCAAAACGGCCGTCCTCCCCTGCCGAGCTGTTTGAATCGCTGCCGTGATGCCACCCGAGGTGCCACCGTAGATGACGATGTCAGCGGCGTGAGATAAGGAAGTAAGGAGAAGCAGAAGGGCGATTTTCTTCATGGGTATTTCGTGTCGAGTGGGGCAGACTAAAACGCGGATCATCGCTGAAAACCTCAAGAAATCATCAAGCCGTTGATCTTGGGTGCAGAAGGAGATATCGGGTGAGTTATGCGGTCCATGGAACCAGCTCTCCGCGTCCTTACCGCCCTAATTTGGCTTGCCAATGGCCTTTGGGCGAAAGTGCTCGGCGGTGTGCCGCGGCATCTTGAAATCGTTGGGCGTCTGTTTGGCGATAAGTGGGCTGGCCTGATCATGATGTTCATAGGACTCGCGGAGGTGGTGATGGCAGCTTGGGTTTGGAGCCGTTGGCGTGTGCGGTTTTGCACGATGACCCAAATCGTTGTGGTGATGGCGATGAATGTGATTGAGCAAGCGCTGACGCGTGATCTGCTGCTTTGGGGGCCGATGAATATCGTCTATGCAGCTCTGTTCTGCGCCATCGTAGCGTACCACGGATTCAAACTCTCCAAAGCATGAACTTGCGGCACCATCCATTTGCGGTAGAGGCCTTTTTCGACGCTTCTGTGGTGCTGACTTATGCCGTCGACGTGGAAGAAGCGCGGCAATGGGTTCCGCCGTGCGTGGAACTGGATCTGCTGGATGATCAAACGGCCTTTTTCGCAGTTGCGATGGTGACCACTCGACATCTGAGGCCTGCAGGATTTCCGAAGTGGTTCGGGCAAGACTTCTTTCTCACGGGCTACCGGCTTTTTGTTCGCTATCGCGCCCAGAACGGCCGGAGTCTTCGTGGTCTGTATATCTTGAGAAGCGAGACTGACCGCTGGCGCATGGTCTTGCTTGGTAATCTGTTCACTCAATATCAATACCATCATGTCAAAACGTCGGTCGATGCATTTTGGCCGTGTTGGAGTGTTAACTGCAGGGGTTCGGGTTTGGAGGTGGCCATCAAAACAACGAACGATGAAGAGCCACCGTTGCCAGCGGGAAGTCCGTTTAGAGACTGGCATCAAGCGCGGCTTTTCGCTGGTCCCATGCCCTTCACTTTTAGTTTTGATTCAAAGAAATCCAGGGTGGTGATTGTAGAAGGTCAACGAGAGACCTGGAAACCAAGACCGGTATTGGTGGAAAAGGCAAAAGTGGGCTTCATCGAAGAAATGGGCTGGAAGACGGCGCGGCTTGCCAGTGCCTTTGTCGTTCGAAACGTGCCATATCGCTGGAAGGCAGGGAGAATCGAGACTTGGAGCCCAGGATGAATACACGGGGCCAGTTTGAAGGGGTCTGGAACATCGTCAGGTTCAACTGGCCGATGTTTGCAGTTGGCGGTGTGGTGGTCGCGGGGTGTGTGGCTCTTGGTGGCTGGTGGAGAGTGCTTGGTTGGTTAATCGCCTTCGGAGTCACTATACCTCTCGCCGTCTCTCATTGGGTTTATGACCGGAGTGATCTCTATCGGCTTCATTGGCTTGACCCAAAATGGAAGCGGGTCGTCTCACTCCATGCTGGGTTCGATGAGATTAGTGGTGCGATCCGTGAGAATCTGCCAGCGGCTGAAGTGCTAGCGTTTGATTTCTACGACCCGAGGAGGCATACCGAACCATCCATAGAACGGGCACGGCGATATGCTCGAACAGGGAGAGAGGTGAAGACAATCTCAACGCTCGCTCCGCTCCCCGTTCCGCCAGGGACTGTCGATGCAGTGCTGCTTTTCCTGTCTGCTCATGAGATACGAGACTCAAATGAGCGCGCTCAGTTTTTTCAGCATTTGAAAGCCACGCTTAAGCCCGAAGGCTGTGTTGTGGTCGTGGAGCACATTCGTGATATGTGCAATTTCATCACATACAGCGTTGGGGCGTTTCATTTCCATTCTGACGCCACGTGGAAAGAAACTTTTGCGCGCGCTGGCCTCAAGGTTGAATCAATCCATTTCCACACGCCGTTGGTGTGCAGATATTTTCTCTTGGTGGGCCAAAGTTGATGCATCCGACTTTGGTCGGATACCTGCCCCTGCCCTTTTTGTGGCATTGTGAAGGCTACAAATGCGGGGGAAAGTTTATCTGACATGTCTGGCGGCCGGGCTGATGCTGGCGGTGAGTCCACGACTGTTAGCCCAGCAGGCTGTGGTGCCCTCGCTAATCACCATTCCTGAGTTGCTGACGAACGCCGAGACGGGCGCAGACACGGCGGGACAGCAGGTGAAGATCCGAGGGGTTGTTTTGGGATTGAGCACGTTGTTCAATCTCTTCTTCGTTTACGAGAGCGGCAGTGGAGTTTGGGTGAGATATGGCCGGGAGATGGCGGCTCCCAAACAAGGAGAGGTGGTGGAAGTGGCAGGTCGCACGAGTAATGCAAACGCTGGGGGAAGACGCAGCATCACGATCATAGCGGACGAGATAAAGTCCGAGGACGTTGCTGCTTTGCCTGAGCCGCGCCCGGTGACGATCCCTGAGCTTGAGGAGCCATCAGCATTTGACCTGTGGGCTCGGTTTGATGCCGTGGTGATGGAGTGGAAGTACCGAACGCCAAATCTGATGCTAAAAGTCGTTACTCGGGACGGAGTGGCGGACGCAGTCATTGCGTTTCATGAACGCGGAGCTATTCCAGAGAAACTGATTGGTGCACGAGTTCGGCTGACGGGACTCATGACGATAACGTCAGTCATGGGCAGGACGTTCTTTGTGCCCGGCCCGCCTCAGCTCCAGATCATCGAACCTGGAACTGCGGGCATCTTTGATGCTCCTGCGGCAAGTGTGCCAGATGTGATGCAGCGCAAAGTGGAGCCGGGCAAGCGCTGGCGAGTGACCGGCGTCTTGGCCGCCATTCTTCAAAAGCGAGAGGCCATCATCGTGTCCAAGGAAGGTGCGATGCAGGTGAGTTTGTTGCCATCGCGCGAAGTAGGAGAGTCTGGCACCGACTATGGAGACGCTGGTATTTGGTCAGAACCAGTTCCAGGGGACGAGGTGGAGATTGTGGGTTCGATTTATGGTCTGACGTTGAGGGAGAGGCAGCCGTTTGGTTTGCAGGCTTGTGCAATACGCGTGGTTAAGAAAGGCACGGCGCCAACTCCTGAGCCCATGAGCCTGGAAAAGTTGGGGAAACTTCGAGACGAGGACCGATGGGTGGAAGTTCGAGGGGTTGTTACTGCGTGGATGCAGCAGGGCGGGCTACTATCGCTGGCCGTAGTGGATGAGTTTGGCTATGGGATCGTCCAAGTCCGGCAATGGAGCGGCGGTTTTCCCGCAGACTTGCATGGTGCGCGCGTCAAGATGACTGGAGTCAGTCGGTCGCTGCTGCAGCGAGCCCAGGATCTACTCCTTGTGCCCAATAAAGACTTCTTCCAAGTGATCAAACCTGGACGAACGGAGTCGTTTGCTGCACCAGCGGTAATCACAACCCAAATCGTAGAGAGATCAATCCCTCCAGCTGATCGCGTAAGAACTCGCGGAGTAGTGTTAGGCAATGATGACAAGGGTGTTTTGTATTTACGAGGTGATGGAGCTGCGTTGAAAATACAGCTGCAAACCCCGTGGAGCCGTTCCAGTAGCACAAGAACCGGATTTCAAGTGGACGGCGGCACGCCAGCCGCTGTAGGCGTTGGTGAAGAGGTGGAGATTGTTGGTTCTCAAGTCGATGTGACTTCTGGTGTGCTGGAACCTGCTTGCGATCTCTCGGAGTGTCACCTCCGGGTTACTGGTCGCGTGGTGGAGGTGAAGCCTATGTTGAGCACCGTTAAAGAAGTCGCCGAGGGCGCTTTCACATCTGATTATGTGGAGGTGCGCGGTCGACTGTTGGGAATGCAACAAGTCTCTGCCATGGGCGAGGACTGGAGGACCAATCTGCTGTTAGATGGTGGCCGTGTTAGCATCTATGCCAACCATGTGGGGCGTGACCGCTCAGGGTTCGCTAACGTAAAGGTGGACGATGATGTACTCGTGCGTGGCATTGTGAATGGATCGTCAGGGCGAAAATCCAGGCATTTAAGAATACTTTCGCCAGAGGAGGTGCACTCCTTGGGGCTCTCTCCCTCGGTCCGCAGACGTCAGTTTTGGATGTGGGGTGGCGGCGGGGTCGTCGTGTTGGGCATCCTCCTGTCATGGATTGCCAGTTTGCGCCGCAGCAGCCGATTGCAGTCAGAGTCCGCGCAGATGTTGGAGCAGCGCGTCAGCGAGCGGACGGCGGAACTGCGTCGAACACAGGCAGATTTGCATAAAGCTCTGGATCAAGAACGCGAGCTCAATGAGTTGAAGACGAGATTTGTCTCTATGGTAAGCCATGAGTTCCGCACACCATTGGGCGTGATCATGTCATCCGTGGAGTTGCTAAAACACTACTCTGACCGACTGCCTGAAGATGAAAAGAAGCGGCAACTAGAGGACATTCACGCCGCTACCCGACATATGGGAGGCATGATGGAGCAGGTGCTAGTGCTTGGCCGTGCAGAGGCTGGAAAACTTACGTGCAAGCCACAGCAGATGGATCTTGCTCCGGCCCTCGCGAAGATCGTCGATGACGTGCAAGCCCTCACAGGGGATAAGTGCCCGATCCACACCACGATCGCGGACGACATCGTTAAGGTTTATGCAGATGAGGCGCTACTGCGGCATATCTTGAACAACCTTCTGAGTAACGCGGTGAAATACTCGAACGATGGTGTGCCTGTGACGATGAACGTGAGACGGGAAGGTGATGAGGGCGTGATTGAGGTGATGGACCAGGGCATTGGCATCCTCGAAAAGGATAGGCTGCGACTTTTTGAGGCCTTTTACCGCGGATCGAATGTGGGAGAGATACCGGGAACTGGACTTGGGTTGGTTATCGTGAAGCGATGCTTAGAGATGCATGGCGGGCGGGTTGTGCTCGAATCACGGGACGAGGGCGGGACTATCTTTCGTGTGTTCCTGCCTTTCTTCCGTGTTCCTGAGCCTGAAGCTTAGACCGTGACGGTGCTGGCACTGGTTCTGCTCACTGGTTAGGCTTCTTTTATGACGATTTCTGGCACGGACACACGCATCCTTTCCCTTGGACCCTGCAAGGTCCGATCGCCACTTGCGCGTAGTGGCACCGTGAGTGCTCCATTCAAGACCGATGCCAACCGCATCCTGCTGCACAGCAGGCTCACCCAGGATGGCCCCGCCTTGCCAGAAACGAGCTTTGAGGAGGCTGGGGCGAGAGCGGAGATATACTTTGATCCGGCACGGACCAGTGTAGGCATTGTTACCTGTGGAGGGTTATGCCCTGGTCTAAACGATATCATTCGTGGCATCGTCAACCAATGCTACCGCCAATACGGCATAACGAAAGTGTATGGTTTTCGTTACGGATACGAAGGACTTGTCCAGCGCTATGGACACACACCGATGACGTTGAAACCCGCATCGGTAGAACAGATTCACCACTTCGGAGGCACGGTATTGGGCAGTTCGCGCGGCGAGCAAGATGTCCGAGAAATGGTAGACACCTTAGAGGACATGAAAGTGGACATCCTGTTTGTGATCGGCGGTGATGGTACTTTGAGGGGTGCTGCGGCACTAGTGGGAGAGATTGAGAGGCGAGGATTGAAGAAGTCTGTCGTTGGCATCCCAAAGACCATCGACAATGACATCATGTACCTCGACAAAAGCTTTGGTTTCGAGACTGCATTTGACGCGGCTGTCCAGGCGGTGAAGTGCGCCTTTGTGGAAGCCAAGGGTGCCGTCAATGGTGTCGGCCTTGTTAAGCTTATGGGCAGAGACTCAGGATTCATCGCATGTTATGCGGCTCTTGCTGGTAGCAATGTAGACTTCGTTTTGATCCCTGAAGTACCATTTGAACTCGAAGGGCAGGGGGGGCTGCTGGAGATGCTGCGGCATCGTCTTGTGAAGCGGGGCAGTGCCGTCGTCGTGGTCTCAGAAGGAGCGGGCCAGCATCTCATGACCACTAGTGGCGAACGAGATGCCAGCGGCAACGTGAAGTATGGCGACATCGGCTTGTTTCTCAAAGACCGCATCAATCAGTTCTTCAAAAGCCGCAGGACAGAGATCAACCTCAAGTACATTGACCCAAGCTACATCGTCCGATCCGTGCCGGCCAACGCCCAGGACAACGTGTATTGCTCAAGACTGGCCCAGGCAGCTGTTCATGCTGGAATGGCAGGGAAAACGGCCATGCTAGTGGGGCGTTGGAATGGTTCTTTTGTTCACCTTCCGTTCCAACTCGTCATTCACGGCAGGCGCAAAGTCGACCCCACTCAAGAGCTCTGGCACTCTGTGCTCGAGTCCACGGGTCAACCCGCGATGATGCAATAACTGGGCGCGTTGTCATCTCTTCCCGTTCCACCACCAGACCAGAAAGTGCCACAGCCCGCTAAACTTGAACTTCGGGTCTACCCATCGCTCAATGACATAGAATGCGAAGTAGTAGGCTCGGCAGAAGCCCCAAACGCATAGTCCTAGAAGGAGGAGATTGCGCCAACTCCAACTTTCCAAGAGTAACAGTGCCGCACACGAGACACCGATCAGGAGAAACAATACGCCCTTGAGCCACATGGCATTGGTTGATTCAAGGTCACGCATAATGCAGCGCGTATCCCCGACAGGAATCGAACCTGTATTTGCTCCAGGGCACTTTTGAGGAGTGGGGAACCCTGTATTTTCAAGGCTTCCACGATCATGGCGTTATCAAAAATGAAGGGCGTTATTCTTAGCTGGATTCTTAGATGGTGAGGGCTAAAGTGGTTCGATTCCCGTCCTTCTCTTATGGCATCACTCTGGAAACATCCTCAAAGCAAGTTCTGGGTGGCTTGCTACACCGACCACAACGGAAGGCAGCGCAAAGCGTCCACGAAGATTGAAGCGCTGGAGAAGAATCGAAAGCGGGCGATGCGTGTAGCTGATGAAATGGAAACCGCACACAAGCGGCGTATGACTACTTCCCAAGTGGTGAAGCTATGCGGGGGTTTGGTGAAGGAGTTGACCGGGGAGGACTTCAGCACGTTGAGCGTGCGGGAGTTCCTGGATGGCTATCTGGCGCGGCGTAAGCGTGAAGTGAGCAAGGCCACAATGGCGGCCTATAAAGGCACCGCTGAACGGTTCAAGAAGTGGCTGGGTGATCGTGCTGATGCGGAATTGTTCCGCGTGGAGAAGCGGGATGTGATAGCGTTTCGGAACCATCTGGGCGATAGCCTGCACCCCACTACGGCCAATCATGCGCTCAAGCTGCTGAGGGTGTTCTTCAAGGCCGCCAAGGTTGAAGGCTTGTTGTTCGAGAATCCTTGTGACGATGTGGCTATCTTGCGCAAGGAAAGCGGCGGAACGACACGGCGCGGCTTTACGTTGGAAGAACTGCGGATCGTCTTGGGTGAAGTGAAGGGCACAGAATGGGCTTCATTGGTTCGCTTTGGTCTGTACACTGGGCAGCGCTTGGGTGACCTTGCGGCTTTACGTTGGAGCCAGGTAGATCTTGAGAACGAGGAAATCCGCCTGATCACAGGCAAAACGCGGCGCGTGGTGATTGTGCCCATCTGCAAGCCGCTGATGGCCCACATTGAAACATTGCCCGCAGGTGATGAAGCAACGGCATTCCTTCACCCCAAGGCCGCAGAGTTAGGAGTGAGCCACCTTTCCAGGGAGTTTGGCGAGGTGCTGGCCCGTTGCGGCTTTAGACCTGCCACAACCCACGACAAAGCAGAGGGCAAAGGCGGCAGAGCGGCGCGGCGGGTGCTGAATGAACTGAGTTTTCATTCCTTGCGGCATAGTGCGGTGAGCATGATGAAGAACGCGGGCATTTCGCCGGCGATTGTGCAAGACTTGATTGGACACGAGAGCGCGGAAGTGAGCGCCCATTACACACACATCGAAGCCGAGGCCAAACGTAAGGCCTTGGAGACGCTTCCAGTGATCTGACACAACGCTATGCCGGGGAGGGGGTGCGGGTTTCGGCAGGCGTGCTCGTGTCTGGAATGGATTCGCTGCCGCAGAATATTTTGCAATGTGGCCGTTGAAGGGATGAACGGAGCTTGAAGACAAAGAGAGTACCTTCTCTCTCTTTGCCCATTTTGAAGCGCCAGTGCTGGAAGCAATTTTTTCCCGGACGGATTCCTTGCCATGCCGCCAATAACGCCAATAAGTTTGTCCAGCAGCATCCGCCTAGTGGAAGCTGGACTGGATACGGCTTCACGTCCTTGATGGTCATGAACGCGGCCCGTTCCAGTCTATTCCGCGCGGTGCTGGAAGCGTTGGCATTGATTATGAGCTTGTTTCAGGAGAGACCTACGCGCCATCGCTTTTTGAAATTGGATTCAGTCCGAGGGCGCTTCCTTGCCTTTTGGGACAGTGACGAAGATAATCGAAAGAGTTGGTGGGAGGACTGCACTGACGGCAAAAAAGTCACCCTATCCAAATGGCGGGAGTTGCTGGCGGTTTGGCGACAGTGGAGAAAGAGGGACTATGCAGCGTGCTCTATGACTGAGGCTGAACGAAAGTGGGCGGGTGACGAGGGTAAGCGGATTCGTGCGCAGTTGGAAGAAGATGACCGCATCAGAAAGGACAAGGAGAAGCTAGCTGAGAAAGGGCCTTGTTTGAGCGAGACAGAGCGGAAGAAACTAAACTGCACTGCGGAGGACATACAGCAGAAGTGTTGCGTGTGGGATATTGGTGATGAAATCCGAAGAAGGTGGTTGTGGAAAGATAAGGCGGAAGCCTGGGCACAAGAGCGGATAGGAAGCCGAAATTTTTCCCTGGAGGCGACTGGTTTTGATGTTGGCACATTCCTGATTGAGCCTGACAAGCACGACGAACAACTAGCCAGCCTATTGAAGAAGGCCAGGGGGCGGAAAAAGGAGGAAATTGAACAGCTCATTGGGAGCAACAAGAATGCGAAAGAATGGCTTCCTGTCTGCTATGAGTACGTGAGGCAGTCAAAGCGTTGGTTGACTTGGGCAAGGCTTGGTTACACCGCAGATAGGAGTCTGGTTCCCTTTGCAGACTCACATGCCCATAGCCTTGGAAGGAGCATACTTGCGGGAACAATTGGACAGGGTTGGACGGATGCTTTAGGAGCCCTAGCCGAATACTTGGGTCAGGATATGCCGTTTTCTGAGATTGCGATGGAAGTACGCCAATCTGTAGCTCGATTAGCCGCCAGCGCTTCTCGGAGTCAGGTACGTATCAATCAGCACACTTTTGCCATGCAGGATGCTGGTCGTCCTTCATTTGAGCCACTGATGAAGTGGGCTGGGCGTCAGATACTTCGCATTGCCAACATTCAAGAGGCAACTTGTCCAGGAACCATCTCAGTACTGGATACTCGCAAAGGGCGGCATCAGCACAACGTCTATAAGTATGACGGCAAGCTGAATGCGACCGTTGCTGAATCTTTTGAAAAATTGCGCAAGCACAGAAAAGGCAGCACTTCGGCCAGTTCCAACGATGACCTCACTGGACGGAGGATGAACGCAAATGGCGAAGAGAGCATCGTGATCAGAGTGAACTGGAACACGACTAGCAATGACGATCTTGGAAAAGCGTTTGCTGATTTGTGCGAGCGTATCCGGCCCACGAAGTGGCCAGAGTTCATCGAGCAAGCTGGTCGGGATGAGAACCCGGATAAGGCATTGCGTGCGCTCCTGCATTGTAGAATGACCGCTTTCATTGATGCGTTTGGGGTGAAAGACAGTCTGGCGGAAGTCGAAGTGAAGAATGACGTGATTGAGAAACGTCGAGCGCTTGGCCGTGCAGAACCGAGCAAGGCAGAGAGCTGGTTTCATCGCATCACCGGAGACATCGACATGCCTTGGTGGGTCTGCGCGAAATCAAAAAATGATTTCTGACACCTGCCCCGCCGATTTTTGAGCTACGCGCGGCTCTGGTGTTTTGGGCGGCAAATACCTGCATACTGATACACCTGCCAATGACGGCAGGTAAGGTGCTTGAGGTCATTGGCAAGCTAACCCATGAAAACTAACTCAATACCAATGACAGGCCCGGCCAAGCTCGCCGGGCGAATCCCCAAAGGCTCAGAACTTCACTTTCAACCTGCGAGCTTAGCAGAAGCCGAGTTCGTACGGCTTCCCCATCCACGCGGCGGGCGGTGTCCTATATCGGGAATCAGCAGAAGTGCGCTCATTGACTTGGGCGTGATCGTGCCGGGTTTAATTGTGAGGTTGCGCAAGCCGGGGGCAGTTCGTGGCGCTTGCCTCCTGCATACACCCACCTTGCGGGAGTATCTGCGGAAGGTGCGGGAAGAACAACTCACGGAGGGCAAGGCATGAGCACGGAACTAATCGACTTAACAAAACTGGGCCGGGCAAGGGCTGCGTCAGCACTCCTGTTCTACGACGATGGTTTGGAGATCGTGCCCATGAAACGGAACGAAGGACCGTTATCAGGCAGCGCTGCCGTTCTCTTTGAACCGCATGTGGTGGAGTGGAGCTTTGAACAGAAGTGCTTTCATATTCAAGGCTTTGAGGAATCGCTGCGGTGCAATCTGCGTTCGTTCATGGAGAATAGGCCGACAAGTTACATGATCGTCGCGCTGTGCCGCTCACTCGCGGAGGCGAGCGCGATCTGTGACAAGCTGAAAACCATTCGTGACAAGCGCGAACGAGGTAATGCAGATGAAGCCTAACCAACTCAGCATCGACGACATCAAAGCCCGTTTGTTCATCCCGGATGTGTGGCGGATGCTGCAACTTCCGGGTGAACCGGGGAAATGCTGCAAGAGTCCATTCCGTGAAGAGCGGAAGCCGTCCTTCAGTGTGTTTGATGACGGGAGGCGCTTTCGTGATCATGCCAGCGGCGATGCTGGGACGGTGATCGACTTCATTCAACTGGCGCTGAATGTGCCCTTGAATGAAGCACTCGACTGGGCGCGGAAACAATGTGGAGAAGAAGGCGTGCCTTTGCGGCCACACAAGCCAGCAGCGGCCACCGCTGTGAAGCCATCTCCGAAACTGAGACAGGCAAAGCAAGGCGAGCTTGAAGCGCTGGCGGCATTGCGCGGCTTGTCCTTGGTCACGCTGGCGGATGCTCAAGAGCGCGGCTTGCTGGCGTTTGCGGATGTCTGGGGGCGTGTGGCTTGGCTTGTGTGTGATCCCGGCGGGCGTATTGCCGAGGGCCGGAGGCTAGACGGTAAGCCGTGGGAGGCTTTCGGCTCCATGCCAGAGCGGAAATGTCATGCTTGGGGCGGGCAGAAGAACTGGCCAGTGAACCTGGAAGACAGCCAGCACTGCACCAAGTTGGTTCTTGTAGAAGGCGGGCCGGACGTGCTTGCAGCGCTGGAGATTCTGAGGCGGGAAAGCAAAGCGGATGCCGTGGGCGTGGTGGGTATCCTGGGCGCATCTAACACTCGACTGGATGAAAAGGCGCTTCCATTCTTCCGGCAAAAGATGGTGAGGCTCTTCCCTCACGCGGATGATGCGGGCCGGAAAGCTGCTAGAACCTGGGCGCGGGTGCTAGTGGATGCTGGCGCGGCTCGTGTGGATGCGTTTGATCTGTCTCGCTTGATGCGGAGTGATGGCAAGCCGGGGAAGGATCTCTGTGATCTGGTGAACATCAGCCCGGAGTGCAGAGCGCGCTGGCAGAAGTTTCAACGGGAGGTGATGCCATGACGGAAGCCTCTGGACTCTATGACCCGCTGGCGGATGAGGATAAGCCAAGGCCCAAGGGGCAAACGGGCGCGCCAATACCGGAAAAGAAGCGCTTTGTGCAATGGCACAAGCCGAGTGAGCTGGCGGCCTACAAGGTGCCTGAAGATGTGCCGCTAGTGGGTGATCTGCATATCTTCAAGGGCGGCATCTTTGTGCTTGGAGGCGCTCCGGGAGTGGGGAAGTCTTTCTGCTTGTCTCAACTGGCGCTATCGGGTGCAACGGGTGCGGATTGGTTCGGAATGAGGGTGCATCGAAAGTTCAAGACGATGATTCTTCAAGCCGAGAACGGCCTTGTGCGGCTATCGTCAGAGTATGCGGTGCATTGTGAGACTCCAGGCCTTGATGACTGGGTGAGGGTGTCTGCCGATGTGGACACGTTCAGTTTTGAAGACCCTGCATTTTGCGCGGAGTTCCGGGCAGATATTCTGGACTTCAAACCGGATGTGATCGTGCTGGACCCGTGGAACCGTGCGACCAGAGACAGCATGGAGAAGGACTTCAGAACGGCATTCGATAACATCAAGTCATGCCTGCCAGAAGGGCCGGAGAAGCCAGCGCTTGGCATCGTGGCCCACACACGCAAGCCGCGCATGGGTGAGAGTGTAAAAGGGCGCGGACTGCTAAACCTGCTGTCTGGATCGCTTATCCTGGGGAGTGTGCCTAGATCGGCCTTCATCCTTCAGGCGGCGACTGATGACCCCGAAGGGAACGAGTTCGTTTTCTCCTGCTGCAAGAACAACAACGGCCCGCTAGGGCATCAAACGGCATGGAGACGGGAAGGCGTGCGGTTTGTCGGCCCGCTGGCTGATTTTGACTGGGACTCGTTCAACAGTGCCGGAAAGTCTGGTGAAGGCAAAAACGAGAAGATCGAAGAGAAGCACGTGCGCCACATCTTTGAAGACGGCAAGAAATGGATGAAGCCAGCAGAAGCAGTAGCAGCACTACGAAAGCTAACAGGCGCGGGCAGGAGCGCGGCTTACAATGCACTGGATAAAGGCAAGGGGCGCTTCTGGGACATCCTGCGAGTCAATCCCGCAGATGGAACGATAACGGTGGATGGGGGAGACGCGCGTTAGTTTCCCGGCAGGTTTGAAAACGTTAGGTCCTCAATTTGTTGAGGCGTCAAATTGGCCATACAGCCTTTTATCTTGCCCTGTAGGCCCCGTGGCGCACTAGGGTCGGCGTAGGAGGACGCTTCTAAGGCCATCGCAGTTGCCATTACCATGCGAGCATAACGTTTGCGTTGAAAAGCTTCCCATTCGAATTCCTTGGGCAAAGCTTCCCCGAGGTTGCCGCAACGATCTAGCCACTTCAACCAATTCATGAATTCTAATTCGAAGTGGTCAGATGGAAAGCCGAGCCAATCGACCTTCTCATCTTTGCCATTGACGTGAACCTTAAGAGACCCAAACAGCTCGGGGAGGGTCATCAATAAAAAGCGGACGGTCCAGACCCGACGTTCATGAGGAGTCCCAGGCATTGAAGGACGAACGGGCTTCTTCATGATTGGGTCAAAATCGAAAAAGGGATTGAGGCAACCGTAGACTAAGAATGCCGCCACCCTCTTGAATGGCCCGGGTGGTCGAGCAAAATAGTATGGCTTATCGTCGAAGAGATTGGACGCTAAGGAACAGCTTTCCTCCAGGCTTCCGAGAGCGATTTCGAGCTTGAAACCATAGCGTTCCGAGTGATCGCCATTCCACCACTCAACTACACGCTTACTTGCACGAAGGGCTAAACGATAATCTTCCGGCTGATAACCAGCCGCAGCAGAAAACAGCCCCATAAATTATCTTAGTCAGCCAAGGATGCAACTACTGCAAGCGCTCGCTCATTCATTCGCTCCACATTGCGATTAAACGCTTCTTGTGCGTCCTGTTCAGAAAACGAAGTGTCTATATCTGACTGTGGGTTCGGCACATCGAAGAGCAATGAGCAACTGTCAGACTCGTCTAGCTTTCTGAGCTGAATGTACTTAGAAACGTCCGTCGAGCTAGCGTACGTCATAAATTAAAATCGAGGGCAAGATTACAACATAAATTATTCGACGGTCTTGATAATATGTTTGGCATAAAAGCTAAACTACATCACACAAACTGTCAAACGGGGGAGTAGAACGAAGGAAAGGAAAAACCGCAAGGGGTGTACAACATACCCAAATGACAGCAACTAAAAAGTTATTTTTATATTTTTTTAAATTTGCTCAGCAGGCGAACACTAGCGTTATAAAGCGTACCCAAGTAGTCACCCCCTGAACTTGGATGAAAACGGGCTAGTTGCGAGCCTGGAACTGCTGGCAAATGTAGGCTCATAAAACCTGTCGTTACTTGGGTTAACTACATCTAAACCACCCTCAGATGCGGGGCTATTCGAGACACCAAGACGCGATTGAAGGTTAGGGACCTAGCACGGTTCAGAACACACGTGGCAATGCCAAAGAGCGCTTCTGGGACATTCTGCGAGTCAATCCAGCAGATGGAACGCTAACGGTGGATAAGGGTGCTGAATGCCCGATGGAAAAGTGATAGGTCAGGTCTATCTTGGACGGCATGAAGATTTTTCGAGGCCCTCGTAGCTCCAGAACATGGACGAAAGTCACCGACTCAACAGAGGACCCAAAATGGGCAGCGTCTTGGAAGCCAGGGGAAATAACTGTTATGAACGGCTCAATTGATGAACAGGGAAGCCGACAGACCGACCTGGGCATACAGATTGAAGAAGCTGATATTGAGGTGTTGGCAAAGAGGCTCGAAGAACTAAAGAAGGAGCGTTCCCGTCAGGAAGCGACGGAGTTAAGGGCCAAGATAGAGTCGCTTGAGCACCGAATAGGAAGACTGCACGAGGATTTGGAGGCGGAATCGACGATCAACGCCGAGATATGCTGGCATGTGATCGAGCTGCTAAAGTGGGCGCGGGAGAAGAAACTTACTGGCCTTCCTCACGAGCAACTTCTTTGGGAAAGCTGCAAGATTCGAGCACTGGTTCACCAATTAAAGGTGGACTCATGATTCTTCCACTCCTGCGGCCCCAAGGGGTAGGGAGGTGGACGGAAACACGGGCGCGATAGGAGTGAAATTTGCGCTTGTGTTCACACATTAATGAACGTATATGTGTGAACATGAACGGGAACTTTGTCGCATATTATCGGGTATCAACAGCCCAGCAGGGTAAGAGCGGACTAGGCCTAGAAGCCCAGCGGGAGGCCGTGAAAGGCTACCTAAACGGCGGGAACTGGGAACTCGTGGGAGAGTTCACCGAGGTGGAGAGCGGCAAACGGAAGAACCGCCCGGAGCTGCAAGCCGCGCTGGCGCTATGCAAGAAAGCCAAGGCCACGCTTGTGATAGCCAAGCTGGACCGCTTAGCCCGGAACCTGCACTTCATCAGCGGGCTGATGGAGTCCAAGATTGACTTCGTGGCCGTGGACAATCCCACCACGAACAAACTCACGGTGCAAATCCTGGCCGCAGTGGCAGAGGATGAGGCCAGGGCCATATCTGCCCGCACAAAGGCCGCTCTGGCTAGCGCCAAGGCGCGCGGGACCAAGCTAGGCACTCACGGGGCCATCCTAGGCGCTCAGAACCGCCAGAAAGCGCGGGAAACTGCTGCTGCCTTGCGGCCCATACTAGCGGAACTGGAAGCCGAAGGCATCAAATCGGTGAGAGGCATCACGGAGGCCCTGAATGCTCGCAATGTGCCAACGCCTACGGGCAAGCGCTGGCACTCAACCAGCGTTCACAGGTTACTGGCGCGGATGAGCTGAGGCGCGGACGTCCAGGCGCGGCGGGGGAAAATGGAATTGTCGTCGTTCATCGCTGAAAGGTGAATAGCGCAAAGTGCACCATGCCCTGCCGCTACGGTGTGGAGCCGTAACACGGCCCATTAGAAGAGCATCAGCAACGCAAGGGCGCGCGCTCAAGTTAGGTGGAGTACCTTAAAAGGGGGGGAGGGGGTTCAAGTGTGACCCAACCGCACGCCACAATAATGGATTCAGCGCCCGAAAATATTTCTGCATCGTGGCCGGAGTGAAAAGCGGTCTATTCTTAGACGCATTCTTAGTTTAGCCAGACTTGGCGCTGGAAGCCTTGATTTTGCTTGATGGTATCCCCGACAGGAATCGAACCTGTATTTAGAGTTTAGGAAACCCTCGTTCTATCCATTGAACTACGGGGACGGATCGCGGCGCACCTTGGCATGAAATCGCCGGGCGTCAAAGTGCTGGCAAAAGTTGCGTGTGATCTTTGGGGCCAGTAGGCTCATGCTTTTGCATGAAGTCACTCATTCATTTGATTCACTCGTACGGTTTGGCTTGGCTGGGCCTCACGGTGGGGTTGCTTTTTCTCTGGAGCTCTCGCTCGGTGATGAAAGCGGCTTGGCGGAGTCTATTGGCGGTTTGGTTGGTAACAACGTTTACGGGTTGGACCTGCTTTCCTGATAGATTGCTCGCAAGTCTCGAACGTCCCTGGGCTGGCCGCGTGATTGCCGATTTGCCGAAGGCAGACGCCGTCCTGTTTCTGGGCGGTGGAGCCAAAGGATCCCGTGGGGAGTTGATTGGCCTGGACTTAATGAATGCATCGGATCGCATCACCACGGCCATCGAACTGATCCGACTGGGAAAGGCACCGGTGTTGGTCGCTGGCGGAACTACTCGACCTTCTACTGAGAAGAGTCCGAGTGAAGGAGTGGCTGCCGAGCAATGGATTAAAAACTGGCAACTTACGTCAGTGCCGATTTATCAGTTGGGTGTGTGCGCGAACACGCATGACGAAGCACTCTCCATGAAGAAGCTGGTGGATCAGCATGGGTGGAAATCTGTGCTGCTGGTGACGTCAGCCAGTCACATGAAGCGCGCGGTGGGCGCTTTTACCAAACAGGGTATCGAAGTTATCCCTGTGCCCTGTGCCTTTAGCACGGGAGTGAATGTGAGGGATGAAATCACCGAGTGGATTTCGCCTCCCGATGCACAAAAAGTCGACTTTGTGTCAGGCTGGCTGTACGAAATGCTCGGCTACCTCACTTACCGGCTCAGAGGGTGGATTTGACTCACAACAACGACAAACGGACTGCCCAGATCACGTTCAAGCTCTGCTATGAAGTCATTGATCACTGCTCTTTGTTCACTGGCCGCTGGGTTGTGCCTGGCGGCTGAAAAGCCCAACATCATCTTCATTCTGATCGATGATCTTGGCTGGGCAGATATAAGTCTTCATGGCGGGGCAGTGCCTACCCCCGCCATCGACTCTCTAGCAACCGAGGGTGTCCATCTCAAGGCGCACTATGTCGCCCCTGTGTGCAGTCCAACGCGCACCGGGCTACTCACAGGCCGATATTGGAGCCGCTTTGGCGTGACTACTCCACAGAATGATCAGGCGTTGCCGTTTAACACCGTTACTCTGCCCAAGCTGCTCAAAGGTGTGGGTTACGATACCGCGTTGTGCGGCAAGTGGCATCTTGGTTCTTTGCCTGGGCAGGGTCCGAATCACTTTGGGTTCGATCACAGTTATGGCTCTATGGCTGGAGGCGTGGGGCCGTATGATCACCAGTATAAAAAGGGGCCGTTCCAAAAGACATGGCATCGAAATGAGGTGTTGTTGGAAGAAAAAGGCCACGTCACGGACCTCATCACTCAGGAAGCTATCGGCTGGCTGCAAAAGCGGACTGATAAGCCGTTCTTTCTCTATCTTCCTTACACAGCGGTGCATCTTCCTGTCAAAGAAGACAAAGAGTGGCTCGACAAAGTGCCGCCCAGCATCACTGGCGAGCCGGCTAGGCATTACGCTGCCTGTTTGATTCATCTTGATGCAAGCATCCGCAAGATCATAACCACTATGGATAACAAAGGTGTGCGTGAAAACACTCTAATTGTGTTTTCCTCGGACAACGGAGGCTCCACAGCAGAGAACAATGGCCAAGCTTACCCAGCCGATGACTATCCCTCAGGCAAACTCCCCGGAAAGAACACCCCGTGGCGCGATGAAAAAGGTTCTGTCTATGATGGCGGCACCAGAGTCGCTGCCTTTGCGCATTGGAAGGGCAAACTGAAGCCACGGGAAGTAGACACGCCGCTCAGCATCACCGACTGGACTCCAACGCTCGCATCTCTTGCCGGTGCTGTGTTGGACAGCGATCTCAAGCTGGACGGCGTCAACATCTGGAATGTGTTAGCCGAGGGCGCTGGTCTGGATGAACGACCGCTTTACAACGTTGCACCCAGCTTCCGGAGTCGTGCGTTACGCCTCGGTGATTGGAAGCTGGTGGAGCATCGTAAAGACAAAAAGCAGCCGCCACGTTATGAACTCTACAACCTGAAGGCTGATCCTGGTGAGAAGAACGATGTCTCAAAAACCGAGCAAGAGCAGCTTCTAAAGCTTCAACGTGCAATGGACGCGGTGGATGATCGCGATAACGACTCAGTGGTCCCAAAAGCACCGGGCAGCTCCACCAAAGGCGACTGATCACGATTCTTAGCGTGTGATCTTCAACTCGCGGAACTCCAGTGTGCCTGCTTTTTCGCCCTCCGGGCCACCTGATTCTCCGCCCAGGCCAAAGGTCAGCTTCTCTTCTGCAATGCAGGCGTGTTTGGCGGTCACGTAATGTTCATCGACTTGTGCCGAGAGAGTTTCGCCAGAAAAAACCAGCTTCACATGATGCCACTCGCCAACACTGAGTTTTGCGGGTGCCTTGAAGAGCTCAACGCTCTCGCCCTTCTTCGGGTGGGCCAGCACGCGCAATTGTTCCTTGCTCATGACGAGGTGAACGATGTGTCCGCGCACTTGGGAGCCATTGAAAATGATGCCGGCGAATGTCGCCTTACCGTTCAGGCGAAAATCGCACTCCAAAGTAGCGTCTTTGAGTGGCAGCTTTCGCACTTTCACTGGCCCATGGCGTCTGGGGCCTGATTCAAAACCTCGTAACACTCCATCTTGAGCCGTCCAGGTGCCCAAGCCCCAATACCAGTCTTTGGAAAGCGCTGTGGTGAAGGTTTCCTGGAGTAACACCTCGGGTTCACCAGAAAATGCCGAACAACTCACCAGCAGATAGAGCACCAGCGCCCTCATGGCTCAAAGTGCATTGAACTTTGCGTAAGCATCCAGCTTCCCATGCGACTCATAGAAGGCTATTTCACGCTCGCCGCAATCTCGCAGCCATTTTGCCACATCATTGTTAACTCCAAGGATGTGCTCGCGGATGGCTAAAGTCTTCTCTGCTTGAAGCGCGAGGAATGTAGCGTCCACTTCCGGCGTCACGGGCCACTTCCCAGCGTCTTGACCGGCTTTCAATATCTGCGTGAAGGGTCCGCCTTGTTTCGCGGCTTCCTTCTTGGCTTCGTTGACTCCAGCGAACCACTCGGCGTGCATGATCCTGTAGTAGTCGCGCATGGCTTGCTTGTTGTAGTGCAGAATGAGCTTGTAACCACCGCGCTCGATGGTGCTGGTGGCACGGAAGCTGTCTGTGTCCACGGTATCCACGAAAAACGCGTCCACACCATCCACGGCAAACTCCCACTTCATGTCCCAAAGCGTGAGGCCGACTTCGTCAAGAATGTCGCGCACCACCCAGGCACCCAGCAGTGCCATTTTTATCGTGGTGAGGAACTGAGGAGCACCCAGGCCGCTCATCAACAGCGCTTCCTGGCGGCTCACATTACGGTCTTCGGGCTCGTACTTACTGGTGAGATCAAACACGGGCTGTGGAAGCGTTTGCCAGGCGTGCATCGGCTCCTTCAGGCCCAGTTCACGCTCGTAGGCACGCTTGGAAGAGTCCTGCATGGCCTCATGTTTCTTCAAAACAGATGATCCACCCGTGATGCCGAAACGCACAATGTACTCCAGCGGCACCACGTAGGTGCTGGCCTGATAAAACTGCTCGTAGTCAAACACATGACCACCCATGAAGGGGCGCTGGGGAGGCTTCATCACAGGGAAACGGCGCACGATGTTCCATGAACTCGGGTTCTTGGGCATCCCTGTGCGCACGACTTCACCCGTGACGGCATCCACCATGCCCGCGTGATGCGTGGAGGCTCCTTCAGCGACCATTTTCTCCAACGGGCCGTCCAAAATGTCCTTCTTCCACACCGGATCGATGGAAGCATCTCCTTCAATACGTGCCTTCACTCGCTGCCATTGTTCCGCCTGACCCAGCCGAGTGTAGAGCGCGTGGCGGAACACCGCACGGTTCACGTCATTGTCCTTGATGACAAAAATGGAACCCACATCAAAAACTGAACCCGCCTCAGTCGTGCGGGCAGCGATGTAGTCAGCATGTCCAGGTACGGCATAAAGATACTGAACCGAACCACGATAAACCGGCTCGCCAAGGGACTTCAAATCAAGGTGCTCAGGGGGCATAGTGTCACGTTGAAACAACGGATTGTCGTGAGGTCAATGGGTAATCCTGGGTTGACCCCCTGCGGCCCTGAGTCTAAGGGGAACGTTCTATTATGCCCGCTTCCGACCGCCAGCACACGCTCGCCAAGCCGTCATCCATGACCGGCACGTCCCTTCATACCGGGGCGGCCGTCACCATTACGCTACAGCCTGCCCCGGAGAACTTTGGTATCAAGTTCCGGCGTGTGGACCTGGAGGACAAGCCTTTCATCCCGGCCTTAGCGGAGAATGTGCAAAAGGTAGAGCGCGCTACCACTCTGGCAGAGGGCAGTGTCAAAGTGCAGACCGTGGAGCATGTGCTTAGTGCTCTGACAGGCATGGGAGTGGACAACGCTATCGTCGAGATGACCGCGAACGAGCCTCCGATCGCAGACGGCAGCTCTCTTCCGTTTGTGGAGTTGATCAAGGCCGCGGGGCTTCAAGAACAGGCGGCCGCTCGAAAGATTTTCGAGATCCGCGAACCCATTTTTCAAGAAACCCGAGACGGCACCATCATCCACATTGTTCCGGACAAAAAGTTCCGCGTTTCCTGCACCAACGTGGGCCCGGATGGCCGCAATACCCAGTTTTTCAGCACTGAGATCACGCCAGAGCTTTACGAAAAGGAGATCGCGCCTGCGCGGACCTTTGTTTATTACGAGGACGTGGCACCTCTCGCGGAGAAAGGCTTGATCAAGGGCGGAACTCTGGAGGCAGCAGTGGTGATCCGCGGTGAAACGCTGCTTTCCAAGCACCCGCTGCGTTTCAATGAGGAGTTCGCACGGCACAAGATCCTCGACATCGTGGGCGACCTTGCCCTAGCGGGACGCCGCATTCTCGGCCACGTGATTGCGGTTCGCCCCGGGCATGGACCCAACACGGAAGCGGCACGCGCGATTGCCAAGCAGTATGAGACCATGCGGTCCATGGTTCCAGAGACGTTGAATCTCCCAACGGGTGATGCGGTCCTGAATATCAATGAGGTAATGAAGATTCTTCCTCATCGTTATCCTTTCCTCATGGTAGATCGGATTGTGGGATTTGAAGGCGACAACAAGTGCACTGGCCTCAAGACTGTCACCATCAACGAGCCCTATTTCCAGGGGCACTTCCCAGGCCACCCCATCATGCCCGGTGTGCTTCAATTGGAAGCCATGGCGCAGGTGGCGAGCGTGCTGATGCTTCGGCAGCCTGGCAATGCAGGCAAGATCGGCTACTTCATGTCCGCCAATAACGTGAAGTGGCGTAAACCGGTACTTCCTGGTGACAACCTCTTCATCGAAGCGGAGATCACGAAGATGAAGCGCAACATCGGCCAAGCGAATGGGCGCTGTGTGGTCAAAGGGCAGGTCGTTTCCGAGGCAGAACTGATGTTTAACCTGATTGATCGATGATTCATCCCACGGCGATCATTGATCCATCTGCCAAGTTGGGCACCGACATTACGGTTGGCCCTTACTGCATCATCGGCCCTAACGTTGAGTTGGGCGATGGTTGCTGGCTACAGCATCACGTGACCATCATGGGCCCCAGCAAGATCGGTCCAAGGAACAAGTTCTGGGCTTACGGCTCTATCGGTCAGCAAACCCAAGATCTGAAGTATGCTGGCGAGCCAACATGGCTGGAAATTGGGTCCGACAACGAGTTTCGCGAGTTCTGCACCGTGCATCGCGCTACTTCGGCAGGCCACAAAACCGTGATTGGTTCCCACAACCACTTTTTGAGCTACGTCCACATCGCCCACGACTGTATTGTTGGCGATCACGTCATTTTCTCCAACAATGGAACGCTCGCTGGCCATGTCGTGGTAGAGGATCATGTCATTCTCGGCGGCTTGAGCGCGGTGCACCAGTTCTGCCGCATTGGGAAGCATGCATTCATCGGCGGATGCGCCAAGATCACTCAGGACGTGCTGCCGTATACGGTGGCGGATGGCAATCCTGGCCGCGCGCGAGGTCTCAACCTAGTGGGCCTCCGCCGGGCTGGATACGACGATACCGCCATCAAGGCGATCAACTCAGCGTATCGCACGCTGTATCGCAAAGGTCTCAATACTTCCCAAGCCATCGAAGTCCTTCATTCCAAAGCCATGACCGACGAAGTGGCCTCGCTTGCGGAGTTTGTAGAAGGTAGCCAACGAGGCATCGTATCCGCAGGGAAAGCGGGTGGAGATTGATCAGCTGTTAGCTGGCTTTCATAGAGATGCTCAGTGCATCGGTCACGTGCTGGATCTCTTCTGATGAGTGAATGGCACTCACGGAAAGCCTTAGCCTTGCAGTGCCGCGGGGGACTGTTGGGTAGCGGATTGCGGGGGCGATGATGTTGTGTTGAGCGCGGAGTTGCTCAGCTAGTTCCAGCGCTGCGTTCTCCGCTCCAACAATGTAAGGAATGATGGCGCTGCGATCTTTTGGCACGTTTTGCAGCCCATGGCGGAGTTGCTGGACGTTCTGGTGGAGTTGCTGGCGCAATGAATCTCCTTGTCGGCCGCTAACATGCGCCAACGCCCCGGCAGCTGCTTCGGCAAGGGCAGGTGGCGGTGCTGTGGTATAAATGAAACTGCGAGCGCGATTGATCAGCACATCAATCAGAGCGCGACTGCCTGCGATGTAACCTCCCGAGAGGCCTAGCGCCTTGCTTAGAGTGCCAAGATGAATCTCCACCTGATCTGCAAGGCCTAGGTCAGCTGCTAAGCCTCTGCCACCGGGCCCGATGACTCCGATGGCGTGCGCTTCATCCAGCAGCAACCAGGCCCCATGCTTGTCTTTCAGTTCAACGATCTCTCGCAACGGGCATTCATCGCCGTCCATGCTGAAGATCGATTCGGTTACGATCAACGTTCTTCGTGCTGTGGCGGCGGTCGATTGCAACAAGCGCTCGAGTTTACCCAAATGATTGTGCGGGAACACACGGATGGTGGCACCACTGAGTTTTGCGGCATCAATGAGAGACGCGTGAGCAAACTTATCCAGCAGCACCACGTCGTCTGAACCCACCACGCTCGTAATGACACCAACTGACGCTGCATATCCGCTGCTAAACGTTAGCGCGGCCTGCTTCTGTTTGAATGCTGCAATCTGCTCTTCCAGACGCTGATGTGGGCCTTTGGTGCCGACTACGAGCCTGGAAGCACCAGAACCAGCACCTTGTCGTGCCACGGACTCAAGCAGCGTTTGTTTCAAGAAGTCCGACTGTGCCAGACCGAGGTAATCATTGGACGCAAAGTTGAGCGCCTGAGTTTCTGACACACGCAGGCGTCTGCGGAGATGTCGCTGCTCCAGCTCGGCGAGCTCCGCCTCTAGATCCCAGCTCATTTCGGGTCTAGACGACGTTCCAGCACCTCGTCCTTGGCCACACCGAGAGAGAGGGCTTTTTCGTAGTGCTTCTTGGCCAAAACCCGTGCCGGTGGCTTTTGATCGAGATAGAGAGTGGCGAGGTTGAAGTGAGCCAGCCCGTAGTTGGGGTCCAACTCGATAGCGCGTTGCAGCTCTGCCATGGCTGTAGCGGACCAACCGAGCCCGTTCGCTTCAATCGCGAGGTAATTGTGAGCACTGGGATTCAAAGGCTCTTCGTGGATGGCGCGTGCGAACGAAGAGATGGCTTTGTAGCGATCGCCCCTTTGCGAATACAAGAGGCCAAGAGCGATCCACGATTGCACGAGCTGCTCATTGAACCGCACTGAGGCTTCGAAACATGAAATCGCCGCCGGAAGATTGCCGTCTTGTTGTTCCACCGCGCCGAGGTTGGCCCAAGCGAGTGCGTTCTCGGGGGAGAACTGTAGCATTTCCCTGTAGGCCGCGCGGGCAGCGGCGAAATCACGCTTGGAGAACAAGCGTGCCGCCTTCTCTGCCAGCAAGTTGGTCGAGTTTGGCAGCGAGCCGGTCTTCAACGGATCACTTTCAGCAGGCTCGGTCTTTTTGCCGGTCAAACCGATGGCTTTGGGCACGGATTTGTCCTCGGCGCTTAGGGGCGCTGCTGCAATCAAGCTGAGGGCAAGGATTCGTCTCATGCCGACTACCATGCACGGCAATGCGTGGCTGAAAAGCACGCTTCAGCCCTCTTTGCCTGCGAGCTTAAGGACGACTGGGCGCACGGCCTTTGCCAAGCGCTCATAGCCCTTCTCGTTGAAGTGCAGCATGTCGTCGACAAACAGGTCGCGCCGCGGGCGACCATTTTTGCCAATCGTCGTCTCCCGGGTTTCAACGTAGTGGACGTTCGGAGCCGACTTGGCGTACTCGGCGATCATGTCGTTGAGCTTGTTGCCTTCGGCGATTTGCGCCTCCCGCTTCACCGTGGGGCTCAGTCCGATGTAAACGATGGGCACTTCCGGGAGTTTGGTGCGCATTTTGGCGACGAATGCCTTAAAGTCTGCAAACACGTCTGTTGCTGGCCAGCCAGCATTGATGTCGTTGCCGCCGGCCCGCAGCACGATCATGCTTGGCTCATAAGGGAAGATCATCCTGTCCGCATAGTGGGTAGAGTCTTTGATCTGATTGCCGCCAAAGCCCCGGTTGAGCACTTTCAACTCTGGAAAGTCTTCTGCCAGCGTCTTCCATCGCACGATGGTAGACGATCCGACGAACAACACCGCACCCTTTGGGGGTGGGGATTCTTTGTCTTTCTTTTCAAAGTCAGAAACGGCTTTCTCCCACTTGGAGTAATCATGTTTCGTTGGTTTTGGAGGCGGCCATTTCACCTCTGCTAACAGGTTGGTGATGGACAGGCAAAGATAGATGGCGCAGAGAGCTTTGGAGATCATCGAGCAGACTCAACGGCGCGGCGGTGTCATTCGTATCACTCACTGATCGTGTAATTGACTGATCTGAAGCAAGGCTGATAACATCGCGCCCATGAAAGCTGCTTTCGCCCTTGTTTCCCTGGCCGCACTCACGTTTGCTGGGATTGCTGTCGGACTTTTCGCCTCCAGGCCACCAGACTACTCCAACCGGGTGGCAGAACTGGAGCTCAAGCTCAAAGAAGCAGATGCCGAAATCGCCAAACTCAAAGCCGATGCGCTCAAACCGAAGCCCCCTGCTGTACCTGCTGCGAGAAGTGCCCCTGCCCAGACAGGACCGGGGATAACTGAAAGCCAGGCCAAGGACGCTGGCGGCTCAGGGCGAAACTCCGTGTCGTCTATCACGCAGATGATGAAAGATCCCGCCATGCGAGATATGGTCAAGGCTCAGCAGGGAATGCAGATCGAGATGCAGTATGCGCGGCTGTTCACGAACCTAGGCCTGGACGATACCGAGAAGGCGCACTTCAAAAAGCTCATCACTGATCGCGCGTCTGCAAAGATGGATATGGGATTCAAACTCATGGACAACGGCTTGAGCAAAGAGCAGCGAAAAGCCATCACGGATGAGTTTGATCGGCAAAAACAGACCAGTGACGAAGCGATCCGCACGTTTCTCAACGACGAGAACGACTATAAAACCTTTCAGCACTGGGAAGAGACTGAGCCAGAACGGATGCAGATGACAATGATGGGCCGGGCTGCCTTCGAGAACGCAGGGGTGCCACTTTCTCCCGATCAGGAGGAGCAACTCGTGAGCCTCATGGCGACCGTGAGGAAGAAGCCGAGCGCTGTGCCAGACATGACTAACCCGAAGAATATCAGCCCCGAGGCGATAGCCAGTGATGAGATGCTGGGCAAAATAACGGCCAAAGCCGCGACTGATGCTAGCGAGATCAAAAAAGGTGCCGCTGCCTTTCTCAGCCCCGAGCAGATGACTGCATTAACGAAATACCAGGACCAGATGAAGGCCATGACAGAGATGGGCCTCAAAATGTCTCGTTCGATGCTGGGGAAAGACAAGAAGTAGGCTCTTTGAGTTGTGACTGATCACGCGCTGAGGTTGCACAACCCGTTCACTCAGCGCAACATAGGAGCATGAACCTGCCTCCGTCTGTACGTCTTGCCGAGCTTCGGCCAGGGTATCCGGTATTGTATGTGGAACATCCTACCGCGAGCGGCGAGATAGCTCTCTTGGGTGCGCACGTTATGCGGTGGACTCCGACAGGGCAGAAGCCTGTGCTGTATATGAGCGGAGATGCTGTATTCGAGGAAGGCAGTCCGATTCGCGGCGGAATCCCGATTTGCTGGCCGTGGTTTGGACCTAAAGCGGATCTACCAGGCCACGGAGTGGTGCGAACGCGCTTTTGGGAGCTCAATAGTGTGGATGAGACCCCATCAGGAGTGGAGTTTCTACTCGCCTTTGAAAGCGATGATCAAACCAGAAGAACTTGGCCGCATGATTTCCGTTTGGAACTGGCTGTGACGATGGGCAAGACACTCCGTGTGCGCCTGCACATGAAACATCTTGGCTCAACCGGTGCGGATTACACTGGCGCTTTGCATACCTACCTCTCGGTGGGTGCGATTGAGCAGACGACAGTGTTTGGGTTGGAGGGAACCAACTACCTGGACACCCTTGATGGTGGCAAGCAAAAGCCCGCCCAGGGTCCAATCACGTTCGAGGAGGAGATAGACCGTGTCTATCAAAGCAGTGGACTGGTTGTGGTGAAGGACGAAGCCTGGAATAGGACGATTGAAGTCACCAAATCGGGCAGTGAGGCCACCGTGGTGTGGAATCCATGGATCGAGAAGTCGAAGCGCCTCTCTGACCTTCCAGATGAGGCTTATCATGAGTTTTTGTGCATCGAAGCAGCAAATGCCGGGGAGGACGTCATTCACTTGGAGCCTGGTGAAGAACACGTGCTGAGTACGGCGGTGCGCTTGCGCAATTGAACCGACGGCTTGATACTCAGTCCCCAACCTACCAATGACTTTTGCTGACTTTTTTGAATCCGCTATCGCACGCCGTGCGCTGCTTGCGTGTGTGCTGATCGGTTTCACTAATGGATTTGTCAGCGGCTTCGTGGTTTTGCGCGCCACAGCGCTCAAGGTTGGCACTATTTCCCACTCGTTGCTGCCAGGTATCGCTCTCGCGGTGCTGCTCACCGGAGGTCTGACGGACTGGAGCACCCTCGCGGGTGCTGTTTTTGCTGCGATGATCGTAGGCCTTGGCTCTCTGATGATTTCCCGCACGTCCCGCATCAAGGAAGACGCTGCCATGGGCATTCTTTACACCACGGCGTTCGCTATTGGCCTGCTGATCCTTAATCAACTCAGCCTGCGAGCCAAACTCGACGAGTGGATCTTCGGCAGCATCGTTGGGATGAGCAACGCGGATCTATGGACAGCTTTTGGTGTGAGCGTTCTCTCGGTTCTGCTTCTCACAGCGCTTCAGCGGCCCATCTTGATCTGGCTGTTTGAGGAAAACATCGCGGCGAGTCTTGGTGTGCCAGTCCGGGCGCTTAACTACGCCTTGTTCGCTGTCGTGATCCTCGTGTTGATCTCATCTCTCCAAGCTGTCGGCTGCATTTTGAGCGTAGGGCTCTTGGTCGCGCCAGCGGCAACGATTTATTTATTCAGCAACGACGCGCGCCTTCTGTTTTGGGGTGGGGGAGCTTTGGGCGCTGCTGGTTCTGTGCTGGCGTTCTTTCTGTCTTACCCTTTGGGCTGGCACATCAGCTCCACCATCATCGTTGTGCTGGGTGGGCTCTTCTTTTTGGCTTATATCTTCAGTCCGCGTTATGGATTGATTTCTCAGTGGCTGGGAAGACGTCAGTCGCCTGCATGAAGCTGCTTGCTGTCATTGGCCTCGGGCTTTTGATCCCCTCCTGGCTTTGCCGGAAATTGGATTATCCCACAGAGGACTGGTTGCGCACTCAGCGTGGATTCAATCCTGTTAAAGAACAGGAGAGGCTTTCGCAAGAGAAGCCAGACTGGGTCTTGATTGGCAATAGCATGCTAGGCACTCGGATTGATGAGGAGAAGCTCTCGGAGATTAGCGGCTTGCATGCCTGCAAGGTCTATCGGCCAGGTTCACAGTCAGCGGTGTGGTTTCTCATCTTGAAGCAACTTGTGCTCAAGTCTGAAGCACGTCCCAAGTGGATAACAGTGTTCTTTCGCGAGACGGATCTTACTTGGCCGGACTTCCGTGTGGATGGCCTGCAAGAAGGCGGAATCCGAGCCCTGAATGGTCATGAACAGCCGGAATGGCACGCCGTACTTCGTCGTGATGCGACATTGGTTGACCGCACGCTGGACTACACAAGCAGCACGCTGAAATCGCTGCTCCCCTCTTTTCACCTCAATCAGCGAGCTCACGATTATGTTCAATCCAAGCCCATGCGTCTCACACGCGTGGGAAACCGCCTCGGGGTCGATGATCGTCGTGCGGAGTTGAACGAGCGATTCGCCCTGTACCATCTGCGAGACGATCTCGGCTCGGATGCGGCACCCTCAATTGATCTCGATGATGATCCTGCCAGTGATTTTTATCGGCATGGGCCCCAGGTGTTTGATCCTTCGCCATCGGCTTCCTTTCTCCCGCACATGATTAATGTGGCCAACGAGCACGACATTCGCCTGCACTTCCATCGCATCAAGCAAAGGCCGCGTAAAGCGGGTGGAGATCGCCAGGACTCGCCAGAGCGAGCGGCGTACATGCGGGCTCTCCGCGAGTGGCTGGCCAGCCAGGGCTGTGTGTTTACCGATGAGACAAAAGATCCTACTTTGACGCTCGATATGTATGCCGACGGCGACCACATCAAAGTCAGTCGGGCTGTGAGGGACAAATATCACGCTGCCTTTTGGTCTCGCGTGAAGACGGCCATCGTTCCTTAGCTAAAGTTACCGCACTAGTTTATTGTACTTATCGGCGAGTTCGTTGAACTCTTTTGTCCGAGCATTGAGCTTGCTGATAGCGTCATCCCTTTCTGCCGCGAGCTTCTTCAAGAGGGCATTCTGCTTCTCGATAGCTTCATTTTGGGCTTGGACGTTAGCATTGAAGTCTTTGATGTTGCCAACTTCCGAGCCCAGTTGTTTGAGCGCCGCTGCTGTCTCAGACTTAGCGGCCGCGAGATCACCTTCGGCGAGCGCAAGAGCGTAACGGTGGCCGTATTCGACGCACACACCAAGCGAAAGCTCCTCCAGGGCTTCATTGAGCCTCGCATTCGCTTCAGCGCGCAAAGTTTCAAGACGCTCAATTTCTCGAACATACTCTGCATTTTTACGTTCAGCTTCAATCCTAGCATCGTTCTCGCTCACAAGTTGCTTGTTGAGCCCAGTGATGTGATCGCGGAGTTTCGCTTCAAGCGTCCACTGCACTACGCACACGGCACAAAGTCCGAGCGAGATGATCACCAGGAGGCCTTGAAGCAAAGACTTCATGGGGCTGCTACGGGAGGCTTAACGTTGAGTGCTACCTTGGTGAAGCCGATGCGTTTGACGATGTCCAGAGCCTTAACGATGTCGGCATATCGCGTGTTCACATCCGCACTCACATAGACGGGTGTGTTTGGATCTTTGGCAAATCGCTGGCCGAGCATGGACTCAAGCGCGGGCAATGAAATCGCGCTCTTGTCTGCAAATAGGTCGCCCTTGGCATCGACTGCGAGGTTGATCATGTCTGGCTTGAAGTCCGACTGTGCGGAAGACGCGACTGGCAGGTCCACTTTGATGGTCTGCTGCTTGGTCATCGTGAGACTGACCATCATGAAGGAAGCCAGCAGGAAGAACATCACGTCAATCAACGGAATGATCTCCAGCCGGGCCTTCTTTTCAGGCACTGGGGAGTGCAACTTCATGCCTTCGGCGTCTTTTTGTCAAAACCATGCTGGGCGGCGAGGATCAGCACATTGTTGGCCGCAGCCTCCAGGTCAAACTTCAGCGCGCTGAGTCTGCCGTGGAAGTAGTTCATTGGCACCAAAGTGGCGATGGCGATGCCAAGACCTGCGGCCGTTGCGATCAGTGCCTCACCGATGCCTCCGGTGACTTTTTCGACAGCTAGTTCTGCACCGCCGATGCTGCTGAAGCTGCCCATGATGCCAGTGACTGTTCCCAGGAGACCCAGCAGAGGTGCCAGCGTGATGATTGTGTCCATCGCTCCCAAAAATCGGCCCGCCTGTTGAAGCTCACGCCCAGCAGCTACCTCCAGAGCCCCCGCCATACTACTATGACGGTGGTGCAATCCGTGATGGATCATCCGCACGACCGGATCACTGCTGGTTTGAGACAATTGCAGTGCCCGATCCAGGTGACCGGACTCAAGCGCCTCGTACACGTTGTCTTGAAGTTTTGGGTCGCGCTTGGTTGTGAGGCGCAACCACCAAAATGTCCGCTCCACTCCCACACAGACGGCGAACAATGCCACCAACAGGATGGGATACATGATGGGGCCACCTTTGTGGACGAAGTCGATGACGGCGTTGGCTAGCATTCGCGGACGGGGAAAATGGAGGATCTCACTTGAGCTTAAACGAGAGCGGCAGGGTGTAGGAGGCCACAGGGCCCGCCTTAAATCGCCAGTTCCGGCGAACCCAACTCGCTGCGTACTCATCAAGTGCAGAGAAACCCGTTCCACTCAACACCGTAGCTGATTCAACATTCCCGCCAGCTCCGACACTCAATCTCAGTCGCACGGTGCCCTGCATACGGGCGCTTTTGGCAAAGCCAGGGTATGGGGGTGCAGGGAAGCGACCGCCCCTTGCAGATGCGCTCATGGATGTGCCACCTCCTCCACTGCTAGACGTTGGCACGCTGCTTCGTCTTTGGGTTGTTGTTGGCGAGTTGGAAGTTCGTGGGGGCGTGGGCGTGGTTTTTGGGCGCGGTTGAGCCACATCTTCCATGGCTACGATGCTGGGAGCCGCGGGCACGGCGAAAATATCCTCTTCAGTCAGTGCATCCACCGGTTCTGGGAGATCCACGTTCGTGATTTGTGGGGGTGGGGCGGTCACTTCAGGCAGCAGTGGCAAGACTGCTTCATCGGATGGGCTACTCGCTGGTTCAGCGGCCTCATTTGCGAGTTCCAAAGATGCCATGCTGATGTCTGGGAGAACCACGGGAGCTTCTTCCTCTGCGAAAGCCCGCAGCTGAACAGCCGGAATCGTGTCCGTGAGCACACCGATCAAACCCACGGCGAGAAACGAAGCCGTGATGCCGACCAGCCAGCTCAGCCCAACTGGCACATCGGCCATGGGGCGTGAAACAAGGCTGGAGCGCTGCGTTTGATGGATGAAGGCAGTCACGAAGGGGAAGTTTGGAACGAGACGGAAACCATCGGTTTGCATTTCGAAGCGTAAAAGTGCCGGACAGAATCCGCGCGTCAAATTGCAATTGGGACACAGTCGCAATAAATACTTGCCCCGATAGTGAGATGCTGTATCAATAAGCCCGATTGCGATCCAGTCTCAATTAACACCCAACCATGCGATCCCCACTTATCACCGCACTTCTGTTAGCGCTCCCTGTGCTCGGCAACGCCCAGTCAGCAGCGCCCACGAGCCCATCAGCCGCTGTATCCAAACCTGCCGACACATCTAGTGCTGCTTCCTCCACGGAGTTGGAGACAGTCACAGTGTATGCAGAGGCTGAGGACCAAGCTTTGATTCAGAACCCGTTCCCACCTGCCGTGGAGGGGACAAAGATTTTTGCTGGGAAGCGCGCCACAGTCTTGGACTTCGATGCCTTGCCCAAAGTGCAGGCAAACAACTACCGCCAGGCACTTGCTCAAACAGCAGGCCTGTTGTTTTCAGAAGAAACCACGCCCCTGGTGAGTATCGGGTACCGTGGGATTGGCGAACCGCACCGCTTCCAGTTCATGCAGGTGCTGAAAGACGGGATTCCCATCCATGCGGACCAGTTTGGCTATCCAGAAGCCTATTACACTCCTCCGCTCGATGTCGTTGACCGCATTGAGTTCATTCGTGGTGGTGGTTCGCTCATGTTTGGCCCACAGCCCGGCGGCGCGTTCAACTACGTGACCTACATGCCCAACAAAGAGAAGCCATTCTCCTTCCGCACGCAGAACATCTACGGAACAGACAATCTCTTCTCCAGCTACACGGCAGCAGACGGAACCATCGGCAATCTGGGCTACTACGGCTACTTCAACCACCGCAGCAGTGATGGCTTCCGCGAGTCCAACAGCGATTATCGTCTGGACGGAGCCAACTTGAAGCTCTCCTACGACTTTAATCCCGACACTCAGCTGATTCTGAGCTTTGACGGGTATGAAGAAGAACACGGAGAGCCCGGCGGACTGACATTCAAGGATTTCCTCAACAATCCTGACAAAGTTACGCGTCCAAATGACCGCTTTCGTCTGAAGCGCTACATCGGAAGCGCTGAGCTGAAGCACAAGTTCAACGAAGGCACAGAGCTCAGCGTGAAGTCTTGGGGCGGATACTATCAGCGCTGGAGCCGCCGTCAGAATGGGGGCGGATTCGGAACGCTGCCTGAAGGAGAAGACGCCGCTACGAATGGCATCGAGAACCAGGAGTTTTACACCTTTGGCATCGAGCCTCGTCTACGTCACGATTGGCAGGCTTGGGGGGCTACTCACACGCTGAGTGCAGGGATGCAGTTCTACTACGCTGACTCGCCACGTGTTGAGCGTGAGGGATCCCACCCAAAAGCTGAAGAAGGCGCTCTGCGTCTGGATGCTCAGCGCGAAACGCTCTACGGATCGTTCTTTGCGGAAAACAAGTTCACGTTCAATCGCTGGACCATTACTCCCGGCTTCCGCATGGAGCTGATTCGTCAAAGTGTCGACAGCACAAAGGTCGGTGATGACGGTAAGACCTTCCTGAGCAAAGAGGTAAACGAGTTTCAGCCGCTCTTTGGCATTGGTGCTGAGTATCAGCTCAGCAACGACACCAATTTTTACGGCAACCTCTCGCAAAGCTACCGCACGACGATCTTCACCGAGTCCATCGTGGCTCAGCCGGGCACTTCCGCAGTCGATACCGCTCCGAGCACTGGCTGGAACTACGAGATCGGCTGGCGCGGCAAGCCAAAGTCCTGGTTTACCTTTGATACAAGCGTGTTCCTCATCGACTTGGACAACCGCTTTGGTGTTACAGACGATGTGCTAAAGAGTGTCGGCCGCAGCATCAACTATGGCCTGGATGTGAGTTTTGAGGCTGATCTGCTGCGCGCCTTCACAGGCAAGGAGCGCGAGAGTGTTTTGAGTTTCTATGGCAACGCTACGTTCCTTGAGGCGAAGTTGCACGGCGGCCCTAACGATGGAGAGCGTCCACAGTACGCTCCCGACCTCATGGTCCGCTCTGGTCTCATTTATCGTTTGGGTGACAAAGTGAAGGTCGGCTTCCTGGGCACCTATGTGGCGGATCACAACGCACGTGACGACGGGGATCCGCAATACACCATTCCGTCCTACCTCACCTTTGACCTTACCGCTGAGTACTCCGTGACAAAGAACCTCACGCTCATGGCAGGCCTGAACAACGTGTTCGATGAAAAATACTTTGCCAGGGTTCGGAAGGACGGAATCGACCCAGCCTACGGGCGCAATTTCTATATTGGCGGCATGATCAAGTTTTAACGCGTATGTCCACTCCTAAACAAAAAGCTCCTCCTCCACCCAAGTGGTGGTCTCCTTCGGCTGGTGTTTGGCTCGCTGGCGGGTTTTTAGCATTGGCGGCTGTGCCTTATCTTAGCAGCGCCACGCAGTTGATGGCCAGGGGCGAGACGGCTTCCCTCGGCAAGGTGGCGGAGCAGGTGAAGAAGAAAGGCGAGCCCGCTGACAAACAACGCGAGGTGAAAGGTTTGGCAGTGGCGAAGGACGGGACGGTTTTTGGCGGCGGAAAGAATGGTGTTTTTACTCTGAAGGACGGTCAGTGGAACCGCATGGAGGACTTTACTGGCCATGATGTGAAGGCGGTGGCGCTGGATGCCGCCGGGACGATGTATGTGCTCCATCACGATGGCGTTTCCATGCGCAAAGATGGGGCTTGGAGTGAGATTTATGAGGGCGAGGCCCACAATCTGGCCCTTGGTGGCGATGGTTCGCTGCTGGTGGGTGCCATGAAGCCCGCCGCGCTGATGAAGCGCCAGCCGGACGGCTCCTGGCAGAAGCTCAACGACGGCCTGCCCACCGCCAACTGATTTTCAAACTGCCGCGATGAACTGGAAGCTGCTCAACCGTGTCTGGCATGCCAATCTTGGCATGGCGGCGGTGATCACGCTTGGGATTATCGCGCTGTCCTGCCCGTTCATCGCCCATAAAGGGGGCGAACTGGCTCTCGGTCGGGCGCTGATGGACATTCACTACGGCAAGTTTCTGCCGCCGGAGACGCGCTGGATATGGATTGATTCACAGGGCTTCCTGCTGCTGTTCCTCGTCGTTTCTGGCCTGCTGATGCATCGCAAAGCAGTCAAAAAAGCCGTTGCCCAGGCTGCAGATGATCCTGCGGTGCCGGGCTCGTCTGTGACCCTGTTGGATTTCGGCAGCCGTGGCCTCGCGATGGCTGCTGAAGGAGAGAAACGTGGGCTGCGAGCCTTCCGTTGCCCGGCAGGGAATCTCGCCAAGCTGGACCTCAGCCAAGAGCGCTGGCTGGTGGTGCTGCCAGGTGATGAAGGCTTTGATCTGGCGGCCTTGGCAACGCTGTGTGGCAAGGTGAAGCCGGGTTCGGCCCGCAGGCTGGGCTTTGCCGTGGACGGTGATGGCGAGGGAAAAGTGACCGCGCTGTTGCAGGCCACGGGTGCCAGGCCAATGACTCTGAGTGAGGGACCGTTTGAGACTGCGGTGCTGGACCACCTCGCCGCCCAGTCGGTCACTCTGACTGCTGACAAGCGTGTGCAGACTAGTCCAAGCGCTCGTGCACTTCCTGCTGCAGGTTTCACGTTGCTGGAGATGCTGTTGTCTCTTCTGGTCATCGCCTTTCTCGTAGGTGGCGCGGCTGGCGCACTGGAGCGCATGTCGAATCGCGACCGTGTGCGAGCTGCGGCGGCTTCTTTTCACGAAATGCTCTCCGAGGCGAGGGAGGTCGCCCGTCGTGAGGGCGCTTGGGTGCGTGTGGCGCTGTTGCCCTCTGGCATGGAGCAATCGCTGCTGAGGCGGGGTGAGCCGGAGCATCCGCGCATGGGTGCCACGCTTCACGTGCTGCGGCGTCCAGCGCTGGAAGCTCGTGCAGTGATCTCCATTTCCACTACTTCCAACCTTGAGTCTGCCGGTCTGCAGGAACTGGCCAGCGTGGAATCCTCTGAGGTGCCTGATTCTCTCCGGGCGGGCTGGGAACCGGCTCCTGGTCACGCGAACTGGACGCTGTGGGACCCATCCGTCAAAGTGTCCGGCCCAGTCTATGCCGCGGTCAGCGCGGATTCTCCTTGGCTGGTGAAGCCTGACACCCTACACCCGGATCTCGCTGCACCCTTGGCAGAGACGCCATTGGATGCTGCTCAAGTGCTGGCTGTGGAGCCATTTCCCGCTGCCGATCCAGCCCGCCAGACGTTCGGCGCGCTGCCGGTGCGGCACTGGGTGGCCACTGGCACCAAGGGACGTAGTGTTCAGCTCCCTGCCATCGACTTTGCGCCTGACGGGCGGGTTTGTGGCTCGGATGGCGCGGCAACGGTCATCCGCTTCACGTTCCGTGCCGCCGACGGCCATTACGGGCACGAGCACCGTGTGGAAGTTCAACCCCAAACCGGAGAAGCCACGCTCCTATGAACCTGCTGCAGCCACAGTACCGTGTTCTCCGTCGTCTGCGTGCGGGTTTCAGCCTCACGGAGGTGGTGGTGGCGCTCGGGCTGATCGTTGCCACCGCCGTTCCGATGCTGGGGGTCATGTCTATGGGCTTCAATGACGCCTCTGCTGCCGTGACCCAGCGCACTCTGGAGACAGTTCGCACGACGCTGCGGACCCGCCTGCAGTCTCCGACTTGGCCACAACCACAGGCCGCAGCCGCATGGCAGGCAACACGCTTTTTTGATGCGTTTGGCAAGGAAGTGCCGACCGCCAAACACGGGTCCACAGCCATTGAGGCCCGCATGAGCAGCGCGCCTGGGATTGGATTCCAGTCCGCAGCACTGGAGTCAATCAAAGTGGAGTTCCTCGCCGTGCCCTCTGGGCGCGTGCTGGGTGAGGCCGTGCTGCAGCGAAACCTGTGAATCGAGAGGAGAACCAATGAAGCATCTTCACGCTCATATGTTGCAATCGAGTCTCAATAGCTGTTGGGGATTTTCCCTTGTTCAAATACTCGTCTCCACGGCCATCGGAGGTCTGCTGGTGGTGCTTATTGCCCAACTGGCGGGCAGCAGTGTGAGGAATGTCTCGGAGTCCACCGGCCGCATGGAATCCACTGCCCAGCTCGACCATTTGCGCGAACGACTCGCAGCGGATTTGGCGCGCGTGCCGCATCCTGCCACCGTTGGCCGAGCCACCCTGCGGCTGAGCGCGAATGGCACGCTCATCTTACAACTGCCGGGCGCGGACTCTCTGGAGCCGGTGGCTTACGAGTGGTCAAAGCCAGCCCAGACGCTTGTCCGCAAGAACGCTGCCGTAGAGGAAACCATCGCCACGGGTGTGCAATCCCTGCAACTCATGGCCCTTGCTACTGGCGCAGACGCCACTGGGCCGCTGGAGTGGTCCAGTGACAAAGGATTGCCCGCCGCGATGCGTTGCCGGGCAAGGATCGGCAGCACAGCCGACTCTGCCGCCCCTGGGCGTGATTACGAGGTCGTCCTCAGCGTGGGAGGTGGGCGATGACGCGCTGGAGCCGCTCGCAACAGGGCTTTTCCCTCATTTGGGCACTGCTGCTGACCAGCGCACTGCTGGTCATCACGATCGCGTTTTTGACCTTGGCCAGCGACACTCGCCACCGCACGGAACGTCAGGTGCCAGACCTCTCAGCCGATGAACTGGCGGACTCCGCGAGGGCGGAAATCCTGGCCAAGCTCACGGAGGCCTTCTCTGTGGAAACCGCTGCTCCTCGCGCGGGCAGTGTGGCTGCTTCTCCAGGCCTGCTGGAGGTGCTGCGTTACGATGTGCCTCTGAATCGAGGCACTCACACCGGTCCCTTGGCTTTCTCCGAGGGCGCATTCTTTGCTGAACCCTTCAATGCCGAATACAACGGCGCTCCGGCGAATCCGCGCTGGATACCGCTCTTCTCTTGGACTCGGTTCGCTCCACGGCTGAAGCACCTGAGCAACACCGGCACAACGGAGAACCCAGACTACAATCCCGCGCTCGCCTTCAACCTTAATACCACGCAAAACCCATTCACGCCGGGCCGTCATTTGCTGTCTGGAGTCACCGCCGAGACGGAAGTGCTGGTGCGGGAGAAATCAGGAGGCTCCTTTGCCACCAGCGGCAGTGAGCAGGGCTTCATGGTGCAGGGTGGCACATCCTCTGCAGCCCGGCCCGTGTGGGTGCAATGGGTGCCCGTGCGGAAAAATCCACTCGCGCCAGAGGGACCGGAGAACCCAATCATTGGCCGCTATGCCTACTGGGTGGATGTGGAAAACAGCAAACTCCGCGCCGACCAGCCGCTGCAGCCATTGCGGGAGCATCCCAGCTTTGCCCGTGTGCTGGGCGATCCTGATGCTGTCGAGGGCAGTGGATCATGGTTTGCCCAGTCGAATGGCACCAACAGCGCCTTGGACGCGCGGCGTGCGGCGGAGCAAGCCCTGCCACCCCGTGACAATGAGTCTCAGCAGGGCGCGGACGGGCAGCCACTGACCCGCAGTGGTGCTCGGGGACATGGCTATGCACCTGCTGCCGCTGCCGCAGCCCGCCGTGCTTGGTTGGGCTTTGAAAATGGGGCGCCACCTCTGGCCGCGCTCACCAGCAGTATTGACTGGGATTACTTTGAAGCACCGTGGCCGATCGGTGAGGGCAGCACAACGTTAAGTGGCCGCATGGCGAGACTCCAAAGCGACTGGGCCTCGCCCCAACAGCGTCCGGTGCATCCTGCTGGCCGACGGCCACAGTCGGAAAAACCGGAAGAACAACTGCTGGCCCAGACAGCTGCCAGCGCGCTGACGTTTTATGGCCACGAGGAGGACCTCGATCCCCTAGGGCGCCCAAAAATCGAAATCGTGGATTTTCAGAACGCCGTCACGGGCGGTCAGACCAGCAGCGTGTCCATCAGTGCCGTTCAGAGCAGCGCCGTGTGGTCCCGGCTGGTCGATGCCGCCTATCATGGCGTGTATGTGCCCGGTGGCTGGGCTTCAGGCGGAACGCAGCGCTCTTATGTGGACGGGCTGGCCCATTTTTTCAGCCAAAGCGGCAGCGCCAATCAGGCCGGGTCCATGGCGCGGGGTTTTGGGCTGCAAATGTTGGTTAACATCGCGGAGTTTTCCCAGCCGGCCTCCGTGCCGCCGGTCGTGGACAGCGCAAGCGGCATCGTCGGTGCCCGCTCCATGCCCTATGTGGCAGAAGTGCTGACCCGCGCCCGAAGTGCCATCTACGAACTGCCCAAGGCTGACCGCGAGAACCCCGCGGTGCTGCTGGCCAACGACGGCGCGGGCAACTTCACGTACTCCTACGCGGGCCGTCCGTTGCAGCACTACGCCACTCATGTGCTGGTGGAGGTGGGACTGGCTTTGGTAAACCCCAACCCCTTTGAAACCGAGCCCTTCGAGGGTGAGGTGGAGTTGAACTATGAGTGGGTGGGCGTGGCGAATGTCCCCGGCGGCTCAAGACCAATCAAAGGTCCGCTGCTGGCACCGCTGAAGGGCCGCTACACCATCACGCCCGCAGCTAACAAGGATCCCAAGACCGCGCGGGTGGAGGGAGACACTGTTTTCTTCAAGCTGGGAAAAGTTTCCTCCAGTGACTTGTTGAAGCCCACCGCCTTGCAGATTCACGGCTGGACCATCCGTCGCAACGGCCAGATCTGGCATCAGGTGCCGCTCCGTCATCCAGGCGCGGCCAACGCTCCGGTGAAGTTTTGGGAAATGGGCAAGGTCGGACTCAATGCAGGAAGTCCGCAGGACGAGCGCTCCTTTGCCGTGAATCAGCAGCGCGGAAACAGAGCCGTGGGCTGGTTTGCCGCAGACACGTTGGAGGCGGCCATCAAAGACACCGTCTACGTGGAGAACTGGAACAACAGCGATCCAACACTGACCAGCCGCGTTATGAAATGGGGCAGCGGTCTGGCGCAAAGGGCCAGCCTCACGGAACTGACCTACAGCATCGATCCGGTGCTGGGTCACCGCACTCTGGACGTGGGTGTGGCCGGCATCAGTGGCAATGGGCACTTCTATGGCGTGCTGGGACACACTTGGCGGCGGGCACGGCAGTTGAACGGCATCGCGGTGCCTGTGGCAGGGCGTGACACACCGGAGGTGAAGGTGGTGGCAGCATGGCAACAGCTTCAGTTAACAACCCATATCAGCCAACAGAGCGTCCGCGTGCTGAAACCTTCCGGCAACCGCCTCGTCAGCGGCAGCGCCCAGGTGGATGTGCCTGCGGTGAACGGCACGCTTGGGTCGGCCGTGTTGCGCGGCGAGTATCTAACGCATAAATATGGCGGCTCAGGTGCCACGGGCGTGCGTGAACCGGAGGATGCGGGATTTCTCACCCAACTCTACCTTAGCCCCATGCTGGATGGTCCTCTGCCGCAGGGGAACTGGGACATCGAGACCCTGACGAAAGACCTCTTCAAAAAGATTCCATGCGAAAAAAGCCGTCCACTCAACTACGTGGATATCGAGACCAACAAGGTCACACCGGATGAACCGGGCGACTGGATCAAGACTAGCGATGGCAAAAAGGGAGCGCGCTCATTGATGTGTTCTGCTCCGGCGGGACGCCCTTGCCTCACCGTGGGCGAGATCGGCTTCTGCCACTCCGGTTTCACACAAACGCCCATCATCGTGAGCCCTGATGAAGGACGCACGAGCTTCCAGCTCAACTCTCCGCGCAACGGACCACCCATGCGGATGCTCTTGGATCTTTTCAAGCCCCGTCCCGTGCATCCAGGCATGACTGAAGCCTCGTGGAAGGCTGGAAGTGCGACCACTGGGCAGCGTCATGCCTGGAACATCAACACCAGCATCGCCCATGACGACTACATGGCCCTGCGTGAAGGCGGTGATGGGTGGCAGATGCCAAAAGCTGCCCTCATGCCTTCCGCCATGAAAGTTCATGCAGTCTGGTGTCCCAGTGCCCAGGGCTTCTCCCGCCGTTCCGATGGCAGCGAGGCCTTCCGCGGCCGCGAGGCGAAACAGGTCGTGGAGAAAGACCCTGGCCACTGCCTGGACAGGCATTTGCGTCCGCATCCCACCTTTGCACGACCGTTCGCCATGTGGACGGGCCTGGTGGGCGGTGACATTTCACCCGCACGCAGCGGAGAAAGCCAGCTCTGGGGTATCGGCAACAGCGCCTCAATGTTCTTTGGTCCCGCACTCATGACATGGGAGCCAGGACTGGGCGCGCAAAATGGAGCGCAACCGTATGTTAGTATTGAATCAGACATGCCTGCGTTTGGAAAGCTGCTTGCCTTGGGTGTGGATGCCCGCAGTGATAGCAGCGAGTTTGATGACAACGGCAACTTCAAGCCGCTGAATGAGGGATTTCTCAAAGGCCGGTTTTGCTCCGATCAAAACATGGCGGCATTTGATGCCAGTGCGGAGACTTACACTCCTGCGTCCTGGAGCACGCGCTTCGGATTGTTCCCCATGCGGCACTTTGTCAGCGATCTGGCGGTGGATTTCCATCAGGAAAATGCAGAGGGCACCTGGATCAACTTCAAGACGGCACTGAACCCCGGCATCAGTGCTGAAACCCTGCCGAATCCCAACGGTGACGAGACGGAACAGGAACGAGCTGGTTACATGGACGGCGGGGCCTTCCCCGGCGGCTTCCATCGTGCCGGAGTGTATTACAACGCCCCGATGGCGCTCGTCACAAACCAGGCTGGCATCAGCGCCAATGCCTTCACCGCTTACATCGTGGTGCAGACCATCAAAGAAGCCAAAAAACCTAATGAGAACATCACTCAATCCGGCCCTGGCATCCTGGACGCCGCCGACACCGTCACCGCCGAGCGTTGGTTGCGCCTGGTCATCCTCAAAGACACTCAACAAACCCCGCCACGCTTCCGAGTCGTGGCTGCCGAAACTGCCAATCGCTAAATGAAACGCACCCTCGCACTGGCCCTGATCACAACCACTGCACTGGCCCAACCCGTGACTTTTGAAGCGCCTTCAGACCTCACCGCGTTCACCAGCACAGTGACTTCCAACTCTACGCTCGTGCAGAACGTCACGGTAGGCGCTGGAAACCCGGTCACAGGTGGCTTGCGCTTCCAAGGCAACACCTCCAACACCGATCGCGGCTCCATTTCCTACAAACCCGTAGCTGCCACTCCCAGCACCATCTCCACCTGGCAGCAATCCGTGCTCGTGAACTTCCGCGAGGCCAACGACACGGACCCTGACAAGCATGAAACCCGCTTCGGCTTCTCCGCTGGCACCACGGTGAACAGTTCCAAGCCTTGGGAGTTCTTCCACAAGAACAACATCGCCATTCACCTCGTCCTCAAAGGCGAAAACAAATCCACGGAAGGCAAAAACAGTCAGATCGCCGCAGAGTTGTCCAGTTCCTCGGTCGTGGGCAGTGAGACCAAGTTTGCCGCAGCTTTTGTAAATGATGCCACATCGTTCGAGCACTGGCTCAAGGCCACGTTGACCATTCAACGCATCGGTGCAGACACATTCACCGCCAGCTACCTCATCGAGAGCCTGGGCGTGGACGGCACCGCCGCTCCTGTGACATTGCTGCAAACCGCAGCGCCCGTCTCCATCACCAACGCTCCTTTCGGCAGCGCCACCAATCACTACGAAGGCTTTGCGCTAAAGACGGAGAAACTCAAGACCACTTCCATTTACCTAGACGACCTGACCACCACCGTCACCGCCTCCGCCCCAGCCACGCCCACAGCCCTGGCAGCCACAGCGGTCAACAGCGGAGGCTTCACGGCCAACTGGAGCACTGGAGCAGGTCCGGTGGCTAGCAGCTACACGCTGGAAGTCAGCACCCAGGCAGACAACTTCTCATCGTTCACCACCCACAACGTCACCAGTCTCTCCCACACGCTCACCGGACTCACCGCGCTGCAAACTTACCTCTATCGTGTTCGAGCAACGAACAGCATCGGTTCCAGCGCAGACTCCGCTGTCATCGCCGTCATCTTGCCCAACACCAACGCACCTCCGGGCATGGACGCCATTGCCAATATCGGCCCGGTAGCCACCTACGCGCCCGCAACTGTCGTCAATCTGACCAACATCACGGCGGGTGGCGAGTCTGGGCAGACCGTCACCATCACCGCGTCCTCTTCTGACCCCAGCATCATTCCGCATCCGACCATCAGCTACACCGCACCTGCTACCACGGGCACGCTGACGTTTGATCCCGCTGGCATCGCGGGCAGCGCCGTCATTACCGTGACTTTGAACGATGGCCAAGCCGAGAACAACCTTGCCACTCGCAGCTTCACCATCTCGGTCAGTGACCCACCTACCAACGTCGCCTTTGAGTCTGCCACCGATGCCACCGACTTCTTCAATATCGCCACTGCCAACTTCACTCCCACTCACAGCGCAAACGGTGGAGCCAGCAGCACTGGCGGACTGAACATGCGCCTTGCCACCACAGGCGCGGACTCCGGCTATCTGGCCATTCGTAATCAAACTTACCCGCTGAGCAACGCCACGGAGATCGTTAGCTCGCTAAAGTTCAATGTCCGCGAGATCGACAACGTGGCAGCAGGTCAGGAGCGCAAAGCGGAACTCCGCATCGGCATCAGCCCCACCAACACTGTGCCCACCGCCAAACCCGACGAGTATTTCCACAAAGCCAACCAAGCGCTCAGCCTCAAGATC
>JAEUHM010000045.1 GCA_016795485.1 Verrucomicrobiaceae bacterium
CCAGCCGCCGTAGGCGATGGCATCGGGAAAGGTGCGCGACGTGAGCAGATCGTTCTCAGTGAGGATGTGCTGGCCGATGAAGCGGCGGCTTTCGCGCTTGCCAGGGACAAAGCCGATCCACTCCAGCGCCCAGTGTGAGGCGTCGATGTCGGAGTGGTTTTTGACGAAGTCCCACACGCCAAGCGTGATGGCGAGCAGTTCATCACGGATGCGTTCGTTGTCCTTCAGTGTGTCGAGGCAGCCGCCCCACTCGATCCACCAGTAGCCGTATTCGAGGCCAAGGTCGAAGCCGCTTTGCCCATACGGCCGCAGCTTGAAATCCTCCGCGCTGAAGCGTCGCGCCCACGGCGGAGCTTCAAAAGGCATCTCACGCTCGTGTTTGCGCGCCTGGAACATGATCGACGAGCCGAGTGTCAGCTTGTCCGGCTCGTCCTGCGCGAGCGATTCGCCGAACTGCGCCTTGCTCTCTCGTCCACGCATGAACGGCACCCCGGCCTCGATGCCGAGCCGGCCATCGCCGGTGCAATCGACGAAAGTTTTTGCCCGAATGATGAACGCATCCTCGGTGGAGGGGCGCTGTGCCCGCACTTCGCTGATAAGGCCACCCTCGACCACGGCGCTGACAACCGTCGTGTTTAAATAGAGCACGAGGTTCGGCTCACGGCGGCATTTGTCATAAAGCAGCAGATCCATCAGCGCTGGCGAGCGTTGCGGATTCTGCACGGCGAGGTCGAGACGCAGCTCCTCAATAATGCCGCCCTCGCGCAGCTCGTTTTGCAGTTCCTCGCCGCCGCTGAGGCCGGTGGCACCGACGATGTGCATGCGCACCTCGCTGCTCGCATTGCCACCGAGCACGCTGCGGTCCTGGCAAAGGATCACGCGCGTGCCGAGTCGTGCTGCTGCCAGGGCACAACACACCCCTGCGATGCCACCACCGGCAACGAGCAGGTCGGTTTCGACGATGTGGGTAGTCACTGGCATGACGCTTCAAACTTCGACAGCCGCGCGTGCTGCCTTCATGCCAGCGGAGACGCAGCGAAAGTCGCTGATCACATTGAAGAAGCGGAAGCCCATGCCGTGGTAGCTTTTCACCTGCTCCGGCGCGCATGGAATCGCCGCGACCTTGCCGTGGCGCTGGCAGGCAGCGACGACTCTCTCCAAAATGGCCTTCACCTCGGGATCGTCAGTCTTGCCGAACTTGCCAAGACCAAGCGTGAGGTCCGCCGGGCCGACAAACAGCACATCCACACCTGGAATCGCCGCGATCTCGTCAATGTGCGGCACAACCTCCGGCTCCTCGATCTGTACGGCGAGGAAGTTTTCGTCATTGGCCTTCGCCAGATACTCTGTGGGCGGGATGCGGCCAAAATCCGCCTCCGCGTGAATGCCGTCGAAGCCACGTGCACCGAGCGGCGGAAACTTCATCGCACGCACCACCTCGCGAGCCTCGTTAGGATGATTCACCCGCGGCAGCATGATGCCACGCGCTCCGGCTTCGATGAGCTGGAGCACATCCGTGTAGCTCGATGGCCGCACGCGAATGAACGCGTCCGCGCCGCCGAGCCGGCAGGCCTGGATGAGCGAATAGACCATCGCCGCATCGACACGCTTGTGCTCCAGGCAGATCCACACGGCGTCAAATCCGGATGAGGCGATCATTTCGACCAGTTCGGGGTCGGTGTAGCACGACTTCGCCGTGATGACGGTCTGGCCGGCGCGGATTTTTTGAAGGACGACGGAGGGCTGCATGAGGGATCAAATATCACTGAGCTTCGGCACTACAAACGGCGCGCGATACTCGCGGGTGAGCAGCGCGTTCGCGGCGGCGTTGTCGAGGAAGGATTCCTTCTCGCCATCGACGCGGAGATGCTGGCCGAGGGTGAGCTGGGTCTTTTCGAGATCGACGCTGGCCTCGGCGAGGTAGTGCTTCGTTCGTTCCAGCGTGTCCTGCACATCTTCGTGGACTTGGAGCATGCCGAGTGTTTTCGAGATGGCGTTCACGGAGGCGGTTTGGCCGAGTCGATACGAAATGTTCGCGATGTGACAGAGCGCGGTGCTTTGATGGCCTTCCTCAATGTCGGCGGAGAGGTCGGTGTGCTTGCGACTGCGCACGGCGCGGAGGAAATTGGCGAAGTGATTCTCGGATTTGCCCCCTTCGAAGGCGCGGACGAGGTTGCCTTTCAGATCAAAGAAGCTCGTGTCGGCGATGATGCCTTCGCTGCCGTAGAAGAACCACATGGACTTGATCGTGGGATGAAACGGCGCGGTTTTGAGGCCGCGGGTTTCGGAGACGATGGTTTTGTCGCCGAAGTCGAAGATACCGACCTGCGAGTTCGGTGTCTCGGCCACATCCGTATAGCCGAGACGGCCGCCGTAGCTGAGCACACTGCGGCCCAAACCGGTCACGCCGAGGCCCCAGCGGCAGATGTCGAGCGAGTGGACATTGTTGTTGCCGATCTCGCCGTTGCCGGTGTCCCAGAACCAATGCCAGTCGTAGTGAAACTTCGGTCGCGTGAGCTTCGTCATCGGCGCGGGACCGGCCCACAGGTCGTAATCGCACCTTGGCGGCATCACACACTCCGCCGGGCCGCCGATGCTGCCGCGTCCGCTGTAGATGATGCTCTTCGCGAGCTTCACCTCGCCCAGTTTGCCCTCGCGCATGAACTTCACCGCCTCCGCCAAAGCTCCGCGCGAGCGGTTCTGTGTGCCCGTTTGCGCGATGCGCCCCAGCTTCCTCGCCACCTGCACGATGCGGCGGCCTTCCTCGACATTCTGGCTCACGGGCTTCTCGACATACACGTCCTTGCCCGCCTGCATCGCCCAGATCGCAGCGAGCGCATGCCAGTGGTTCGGCGTGGCGATGAAAACGACATCCACACGCTTGTCTTCAAGCACCTTCCGCAAATCCTGCGCCTTCCTCGGCATCGGCCGCTTCAGCTCGACCAACAACGCTCCCACCTCATCCGCACGATCCAGATCCGGATCACAAACCCACGCCACATCGCAATCCGCCAGCCTCGCCAGCTCCCGAGCATGCGCCTTCCCACGAATCCCGCAGCCGATGATCGCCGCCGTGAGCTTCTCATTTGCCGAAACCGGTGCCAGATCGGCTCCCATCAAAGTTTTCGGCAAAGCGACCGCTGCGGCGGCCATGAGCGAGTCTTCAAAAAAGCGTCGGCGGGTGGGTGCGAGCATGGTGTTAGTTTTTGAGATTGAGTTCTGCCATGTAGATTGCCGTGATGGTCTTGCCTGTAGCATCCTTCTCGTGGCTCGAATACCAGGAGATGAGGGCCTTGGTGGGCGAGAGCTCGACGAAGCCCGGATACGAGTTGTCACCGCCGCTGGGGAGTTCGGCGAACTCTTGGAACTTGTCGTTCACGAGCCAGCCGAAGGAGGTTTTCGGGCCGTTTTCCTTCGTGGCGTGCCGTCCGGCGATGAGGATGTGCTCGCCCCATTTCACCAGCAGCGGACCACCAACGAAACGATCGAGCGGGCGGCGGTTCCAGTCGGTGTAGGGCGATTTGGAACTGCACAGCATCGAATTGCCGCTGCCATTGCGGTCGAGCGCCAGGAGGCTGCCGTCCGGCTCGAAGAAGAAAGCGGTTTCATTGCCGCCTTTCTCCTGAAAGTAAGCGCGGTGATGAAAAACGATGCCATCATCGCTTTCGAGCAGGATGGACTGGTTGTGACCGCGCTCGCCCATGACCTCGACAGCAAAGTTCGCCTTCCGGCGGCCGCAGAGGTAGGCTTTGGCGCCGTGCGTGGCCGCACGCCAGATGTAATGGCCGAAGGTGCCCTCGGCGATCATCGGCTCGCTCCACTTCGCGCCATCGGCGGAGGTCACGACGTAGCCGAGTTGCTTGTTCATGTCGTAGTCCTTGCGGTCGAGCATGGCGGGGCCGGTCCACCAAGTGCCGGTATAGACGAAGAGCCGGTCTTTGAAGACGAGAAAGTGCGGATCACGCGTGTCGCGGTCCTTCACGCTGAAGCGATGCACCTGTGTCCATGACGCGCCTTCATCCGTGCTGCGCAAAACGATCACCGAGGCCGTGTTGAAGACCATGTGGCCGTCCGGGCAACTGCGAAAACAGAGATAGAGCGCCCCTTTGAAGCGAACGAGGTCCGTGAAAGCATTGTGCTCGCCATTGTGGAAGATGCGGCGGATGTTTGTGACGGAAACTTGAGGCGGTTCGGCGTGCAGAATGCCCAACAAACCGACGACGAGGCAGAGAAGCGTACGCATCGGCTTATTGAAGATGTTTGGCAGCTTCCGCCTTGGCTCTGGCGAGCACATCGGCGAGGGCGACGGGCTTGCCGCCTTGACGGAGGCTTTCGTCGGCGGCTTCCATGAAGGTGAAGATCTCGATGGTCTCCTCGGCGCTGACGGGAGCCTCGCCGGTGCGGAAAAATTTGCCGATCTGGCGGCACAGGCCTTCGTAACTAACCGCTTTCGCGGCCTGGCCGATGCTTTTGCTGCCGTAGGCGACCGCACCGAAGTCCGCCTTGCCTTTCACAATGCCGCGATAGGCCCCGACGCGGCCGTTTTTCCACACGCCCGTGGCGATGTCGTGATTGCCGGCCTTCACGCGTGATACCGTCTCGCAGCCAGTGCCCATGAGCGTGTAGAGCGCCTCAACGCCGTGGATGCCGTAGAAGAAAAAGTCCGGCGTGCCTTCTTGATACGAGCACGGTCCCCAGGTCTGGGCACCGAGCAGCTCACCGAGATCCGCGTTCGTCTTCAGCGCGACCATTTCCGCGCCGAATCGTGACGACGAGCTGCTGAAGAACTTCACACCATGCTTCTTTGCCAGTTCCACGATGGCGATGGCTTCCGCCAGCGTGCCCGCGAGCGGTTTGTCGATGAACACTGGTTTGCCCGCTTTGAAAATCTCCCGCGCTTCTTGGAGATGGATGCGACCATCCACGCTCTCCAGCAGCACCACATCGACCTTCGCGAGCAGTTCCGGGATGGTGGGCACGATCTCCACGCCCATGTCGCGAAGCTGCTGCGTGAACTTCTCCTTCCGATCGCGGCTCGCCGGCATGTCCGTGCCGCCGGTGTAGCCGGTGGTCACCTTGATGCCTGCCAGCTCGCCCTCGGTCTCGCCTTTATTGAAGAGTTTCGTGAAGGCCGGGACGTGTGAGGTATCGAGGCCCACAATGCCCGCGCGGAGCGGTTTGAGGTCGTTTTGAGCGACAGCGGAGACAGCAAATAGGAGTGGAAGGATGTATTTCATGGTTGTTTCAGCCAGTTAAGTGTTAGACGACGAATCCGAAGCCGGTTGAGCGCGCCAACCTTGCTATCACCCGCACAGTAGGCCAGCAAGACGGCGTCCTTGGTGAAGTGGATGGCAGTATAGTGATAAAGTCCGTCAGGATCAGACTCGACCAACTTGCGTTGTGGCCAAGTTCTACCTCCATCGGCAGAAATCGCGGCTATGAAGGGGTTCCGCTTTTTCGCAGGGAATGGAAAGAGGCCCGAGTGATCGTTGTAAAGAGCAAGCAGTTCGTTAGAACCCGGCAGACGCTTGATGCTAGCTGGGCCATTGGGTGACTTCATCTCGGTAGCTTCGGGTGCAGAGAAAGTTTTCCCTCCATCCGTGGAGCGAAAGCCAAATTGGGCACCTTGATCGGTCCGGCTCCATGAAAAGAGGGATCCGTCCGCCAGTTCGACGATTCCAGGCTCTTGCAGACCACTGCCACTGCGTACGGGCATAGCCCACCACGTGGCAGATTCGGTCCAAGTGACGCCTTCATTGTCGGAATAGACCCACATTGCTATCGCACGAGCATCAAATGACTTACTGGAATGCGGATCGCTTCCTCGTGAGCGATGAAAGGCCAGCGGAGCGATGAGCCTACCTTTTGATGTCTGAATGACGCGATCATTGTTCATCACAAAGTAACCGGGGGCGTCCATGATGAGCATGGGCTCACTCCAAGTTTGCGCCTCGTCGGCGGATACACGCATGACAGGACGGCAGTCGATCCAACTATTTTTGACCAAGTAAAACAGGGCGAGCTTGCCACTAGCCAAGCGCAACAGTGACACACTCATCACGTTGTTGCCGCCGGAGTTTTCTACGATGACCCTTGGCTGGCTCCACGTACGGCCATCATCGTCCGAGTTAATCTCAACAATGCGCGCTGGGCTTTCGTCCGCTGCACCGCCGTAGAACTGAGTGTAGCAGTAGATGATGCGTCCGGTTTTGAGTGTCGCAAACGACCCCTCCGAGTTGCGCGGCAAATCCTTGGTCGGCTCCACATTCAGAGTAATGATGCTCTCGGCCTGAGCGGAGACAGCAATGAGAAGGGCAGCGACCAAGTATTTCATGAGTCGACTACTAAGCGCGAACACACGGTCGTCTTACCAGGAGTGTAAGGCGTTAGACTGTGATTGCCAAACGGGCCAATCGTGGTTTTCATCGCTAGATGAGCAGTAAATCCGATCTGGCAGCATTCCCGCAGCTATTCGCCCGACTGAAAGGTGAGTTGGGACGCGCGATTGTCGGCTATGACGAACTACTAACTGACGTACTGATGGCGATCTTCTCCAGCGGCCATGTGTTGCTAGAGGGTGTGCCTGGCCTGGGAAAGACTTATCTAGTGAGAACGCTTTCTCAGGTTATTGGAGTTGAGCCTGGACGTGTGCAATGCACGCCCGATTTGATGCCAGCTGACATCCTTGGCACCCACATCGTGAACGAGGATGACAGAGGGCGCCGTGTTCTGTTTTTTGAGAAGGGTCCGGTGTTTCGAAACCTGCTACTGGTAGACGAGATTAACCGCGCGACACCCAAGACTCAGGCAGCACTCCTCGAAGTCATGCAAGAGCATGCGGTGACCGCTGGAGGTGAACGCCTAGCTTTGCCTGAGCCATTCTTTGTGCTTGCGACACAGAACCCAATGGAAATGGAAGGCACCTACCCACTACCTGAAGCTCAGTTGGATCGTTTCATGTTCAAGATTAAGGTGCCATTTCCTGATCTTGAGTCCCTTGTGGAGATCAGCCGTCGGACCACAGGATTTGCCGAACCTGTTTTGAACCCAATCATGGCCGGAGATGAATTGATCTCGGTGCAGAAAGCTCTTTCTGATGTGCCAGTGCCTGATCCGGTGGCGTCGTATGCGGCACGTTTGGTTTTGGCGACACACCCTGAGCACGGAAGCGCGCTTCCTGAGATCAAGCGCTTTGTGTCTTATGGCAGTAGCCCCCGAGGCTTACAATCGCTCATCAAGGGTGCGCGAGTGTGGGCTGCGGTGAATGGAGCTCTGCACGTGGCGTGCGAGGATGTTGCCCGAGTCGCAAAAGTTGCGTTGCGTCACCGAGTGATCCTCAATTTTGAAGGTGAGGCACAGCAAATCAAGGTGGATGACCTCATCGACAAGGTCCTAGCTACGACCAAATCAGCGGCTGACCGAGGTTCCTGAGCCTTATGGTCAGGGAGCGCTCGCCGATGTTCGCATCGGAACCCATCTAAAACTACTAGACCGACTTCTGGCACACGGTATCGTTTCCGCCGTGTTAAGCCGAGCTTTGACTTTTTGTGGTCTGTCCTTGAGCACGTTTGCCGTCGTGACTCCTATTTGGGCAGGGCCTTCTGTTGTTGGACTGAAGAACGGCAGTGAGGTCAAAGGAGAGGTCTTAAAGGAATCAACGGAGGCCGTCGTTGTGGACCTGGGTTACAACGTGATTCGCATCCCACGTGCAGAAGTCATCGCGATCACGGCGGAGAATGCAAAGGCGGATGAGAAAACGAAAGCCTCTCAACTCGCTGAAGATATCTTTTACACAGAGGCCAACCGCGATTCGCTAAACGTGGACAAAAATGTGAAGCGCGTCTCTGAAAGCGTGGTGCAAATCCAGACTCCGGGTGGCCTTGGATCCGGTTTTGTGATCAACAAACTCGGCCACGTCATTACAAATCAACACGTGATCGCTGGGGAGCAAGAGATCCGGGTGATCATGTATCGGAACAAGCCAACGGGCATTGAAAAGCAGACGTTTAGCAAGATTCAGATCATTGCCATGAATGGCTACTTGGATCTGGCGCTGCTTCAAATTGACGATGAGAGCGCCGACACTCTCCCCCATGTGGTGCTTGGTGATTCAGACTCCATTTCTCAAGGGGAGAGTGTTTTTGCAATCGGAAGTCCATTGGGCTTAGAGCGTACGGTTTCGCAAGGGATCGTTAGCATTAAGAGTCGTGAGAACAATGGTAGGTGGTACATCCAGACCACTACTCAGATAAATCCCGGCAACTCTGGTGGGCCGCTCTTTAATGGCCAAGGGGAAGTCGTGGGTGTGACGAATATGAAAATCGCAGGAGTAGGACTTGAGGGAGTAGGCTTTGCTATTCCTGCTAGTTTACTCAAGCTCTTCATCAAGAACCGCGAGGCATTCTCTTTTGATCCTCGTAACCCAAACAACGGCTTCCGCTATCTCGCCCCGCCCCAAGTGGCACCTTCAACCACCGACAAGACTCAATCTTCAAATCCTGCACCATGATCAAAACTTCATCTCTCTTTCTGACCGCACTCCTCGGTCTTTGCGTCAGCGCCAAATCAGCCGACAGGCTACAGGAGTGGTCTCGGCATCTTCCTGAAAATACAGTCGCCGTCATTCAGATCAAAAACATGTCTGAAGTCGTGAAGGACTGGGAAAAATCATCCATCAACCAGTTCATCAACGATCCCGATGTTAAGAAATGGCTAGCCCCTGCCTTAGAAGGCGAGTCGATAGCGGACAAGTTCAAAAAAGAAACTGGATCAAACTTCACGGATGCCGTTGCTTCCACCCCTGGAGCCGCGCTGATTGCTTTTGTGGTTGATTTGAAGAAAGCCACTAAAGCAGAGCCGAAGCCCGAACTTGTGGTTTTTGCGGATCTGCCAGAAGGAGCTGATAAGTTCAATGCCGTGCAGGCAAAGCAACTGGAGGCCTACAAGAAGGGCAAACATCCAGACGCCGTGATCATCCAGGAAGAACTTGCAGGTCAGCAAGTCTCAGCGATTGCCAGCAGTGGTGAAAAGAACGCCAAATGGCTAGATTGCTGGGCTGTGATCGACAATACCCTGGTGGAAGCCTACGACCGGAGCAGCATGGAGTCAGCGTTGAATGACATGAAGTCGAGTCGCCCATCTGCGCTCGAGAAGAAGATCACCCGGCAGTTAGAGATAGGTGGAAAGCAATCCGACGTGATGCTTATGATTGACCTGGAGCCGCTGATTCAACTGGCTGAGAAGGCCATGACGGAGTCGATGGCTTCTGGGAAAAGCCCATTGCCAGTTGACCCGCAAGCCGTGCTTTCTGCCCTTGGACTGAAGGAACTCCAGGGAATCGGAGCCGCCATCGACCTCGAAGAAAATCAGAGCACATCCGATTTTGCACTGCTTTACAACGAAGGGGCAAATGGCTTGATCCAAGCGCTTTTCAAAGGCACCAGCACAGAGGTCGCACTGCCAGCCTTTGTGCCGAAAGGCGTCGATGGCGCTACGGTGACTCGTCAGAGTTTAGGCAATATCTGGCAGGCACTGATGGACGGCATCCAGAAACTAGGGCCTATGGCCGCCATGGCCTTGGCTCCCATTGCCGCTACTGAACAACAAGTGGGCATGACTTTGAAGGATGATCTCTTTGGCACGATGGATGACACATTTGTGGAGATTCAATCCTTTGGCCCACCCAAGGGTCCGCTTCCTAACATTTCAAAGGTGACCATGATCAAGCTAAAGGACCAGCAGCGGTTCAACGCGGCCCTGGAGGCCATCAAAAAACTGATCGGCAATGGATTCGCGATGTTTGAAGAAACGGAGTTCGAGGGTCACAAAATCTTTGCGATCAAATCATCGCTCACGCCAGACTCACCAGCAGCAGGCGGAGGATCGCTTTTCAGCTACGTGGTGGCGAACGACTACGTGTTGTTCAGCCAGGGCGAGGCCGATCTTCTACACAAAGTGCTCCTCCGTTTGAAGAACGCAGATGGCGAGGGCGCGTGGGATGACACCGAAGTACAGGCGGCAATCAGTGGCCTTCCGAAAGACTACCACGGAGTGACATTCAGCAAGGGCGGATCAATCGTGAAGCTATTGATGACGACAATGGCTCAACTCCAAGAACTCGGGAAGACCAAGGGCAGCAAAGACACTGCAAGCAAAGGACCCAAGGGACCAAAAGCAGGAGCCAAGGCGCCTGTTAACCCTGCCGAAATGAACTGGTTTGATCCATCCGCAACTCCCCCGGATGAAGTGTTCTCCCGCTACTTCGGCACTGGTGCTTCCGCTCTCTACACACTGCCGGACGCCTTTCAGGTCAGGGCACTCATGATGCCACCTGCCGCCAAATAGCCATGCGACTCTCTCCGCTGCTCCTTCTCACCCTCGCAAGCGTTCCGATAGAGGCTGAGCAACCATTGGCGCTACGCCTGAGCGAACCCGAAGTCATCAAACTTGGCTGGAACACACGCTGCCCGCGCGTGGGTGACTTCAATGACGATGGCAGGCAGGACATCGTCCTCATCAATCAGGACCGCTCACGGATTGAGTTCCTCTTGCAGGGGAAGGATGGTCCAAAAATGGGGCAACCGGAGAAAGTAGCTCGCAACGACGTCTGGAACCCTGTGCTTGAGGTTTCACGTTTCGAAAAACAGCCTCTGGTAATCGGCAGCAGCATGATGGCACTGGTGACTGGCGACTGGAATGGCGACAAACGAGCGGACATTGCCTACACCACCGATGATGCAAAACTCGTTCTGCGCATCCACGGGAAGGAATCTGCAGACTGGACTCAGAAAAAGGAGTTCACGTTGGACAGCGTCTCAGACAATAGCGACTCTCTGCTGGCTGCTGACCTAAATGATGACAAACTGACTGATATCATCGTCATCACGCAAACGCGTTGGGTGATTTACCTCCAGGCAGGCAAAGGCGAGTGGAAAGAAGCGCGCAGTTACGCACTCACAAGCCGCGGAGCCTCTGCACCCCACACGGCAGACCTCAATAGCGATGGTCGGGTGGACCTTTTCTGCACACAAGCAGAAGGCACTGCCATCCTAGTCCGACTTCAGAGTCCAGAGGGCGATTTTGGAGAAGAATGGCGTTTGGAGATCGCTGCGGGGCAGAGCTGGGTCAAAAACATCCATCTCGGAAAGGAGAGTGCATTTGCATGGCTCCAGTCCAACACGGGAATGGTGGAGATTGCAAAACTGACCAAGACAGCGTCTGCTCAAGATGCTGATCGGGCGGCTTCGATCACTCATGCGATTCCTCCATCAGAGTCAAAAGTGGGGGCCTCCGCATTTGGTGACATCACCGGTGATGGCGTGGCAGACGTGGTGATCGCGGAATCCAAGGCAGCTCGCATTTGGCTTTTCCAAGGCAGAGCGGATGGCAGCTTTGATCAAGGTAAGGAGTACCCCACACTCAGTGGCGTGGAAGTCATGGTCGTAGCTGACCCGAATGGTGACAAGAAGCCAGATTTGGTAATCCTCAGCCCAGCGGAGAAGACCATTGCAGTATCAAGCTGGTCAGGTTCGCGTATCGACTACCCGACCACGGTTCTTCAATCACCAGACGCCCTAGTGGGACTTGCTGTGGGAAGGTTTGCAGACGTGAAGGAGGCCGCAATTGTGACTTTTACCGAAAGCAAGCCGAAGCCCAATCTCTTGGTTTCACGCTGGAGTGCAGGAGACAAGAAGTACCAAACTTCAAAAGTTGAGATCTCCACCTCACCATCACGAGTCACCGCCATTAGCCTGTTAGATGCAGATCAGGATGACCGCGGAGACGTCATTTTGTTCTCCGCACTTTCTCCAGTGCAAATGCTGCTCAACCGAGCAGATGCCAAAACCGCCCTCAAAAAAGTCGAAGGCTTGGCGGATAGCATCACGTCAAAACTGGCACCTTCCTCGATCTCGCTGGTGGATCTGGAGGCTGATGGAAAGAAGGAGCTGCTTATCGTCAAAGACCAACTGGCCAGAATCATTCATGTGGATAAAAATGGGCAAGCCCGAGTGGCAGACCAGATCAACGCACCAGATGCTGGCACGCAGATCACTACGGCCATCACTGTTGGGAATGCAGACGTGACCAAACGCCGTGTACTGCTCGTTGATGGGCCGGGCCAAAAGCTCCATGAACTACGCGCCAAAAGTGATGGCGTCTTCCGTGCACACAGCACCAAGGCTCTCGGCACGGTCGGCACTCCAGACGATGTGCAACTGATCAACGGCGCGAGCGGGCAGCGTCTCCTTTTGCTCAAACGCCAGAGCTTTGAAGTCGTTCCGCTTTCTGGCGAATCATACACGCTGTCACGATTGGCCACATTCACCACAGAGTTGCGCGACACTTCACCTGTGGACCTTATTACAGCCAGATTTACCCGCAGTGACGTGGATGACCTGATGCTACTGGACAACAAGAAATCCCGGGTGGCTGAGTTCTTCAGGAGTGACAGTGCCGAGCATAAGAGTTGGCGCAGTTTCATGTTCTTCCGCATCTTCCAGGCAGACCCACACTATCGAGGGAAAGGCGGCTACGAGTTTGAGCCGCACGATTACGCCACCATGGATCTCAATGGCGATGGTCGCATGGACTTGTGCCTCTTGGTTCACGACCGCATGCTGCTTTACGTGCAGGAATAGCCGTCCTGGCCGTGCCACCACTCTTCACGCCCATCCTCAAAGAACGCGCCGTTTGCATCAGCATTCTGGCAGTGGGTGGCATTCTGATGGGTGCCCAATTGCTCGGCATTACGTTGTATGTGTGTCCATACCGGACGGCTACTGGAATCCCCTGCCCTGGCTGCGGTCTTACGCGTGGAACAATCTCACTTTTTAGAGGTGATTGGACTGCAGCCTGGAGTTATCATCCATTCTCGTGGCTGGTCCTTCCCGGCCTAGCAGTGATCGTCATCTCAATCGTATTAACACCTCCTCAACGCGCCCGCTTTATTGGATTGGTGGAGAAAATCGAGCGCCTCACCGGAATCTGCTGGCTTGTGCTTGTTGGGTTGATGGCTTTTGGGATTTGGCGAATGAGTAAATGACTCACGCAAAACAGGCCGTTTTGCGAGCGTGTTGATCTGCAACGCTAGCCACACCCACCATGACCAACCGTCGACAGTTCATTCTACAAGCAGGAGCCTTTTGCACCTTAACCCAGGCGGCCGAGACAGCCGAGCCAGTCATCGACATTCATCAGCACACGAACTACCATGGTCGCTCTGATGAGCATCTGGTAGCCCATCAGCGTGCCATGGGCGTGACCACTACCATCCTGCTGCCTGGAGGCCGGCCTGCCAACGTTCCGTCCACGCACAATGGAAAGTCCAACGGGCTGGCTGCACGAGTCGGTCCAAACTCTGACGCACTGAGGGTGGTGGAAGCTTACCCCAAAGAGTTTCTTCTCGGAGCGAACGAGATCACCGATGCAGATGATGCGGTGAAGTCGATCGAAGAATACCTAAAGAAGGGAGCCGTAATCATCGGCGAGCAAAAGTTTGGCGTCGAAAGCGATTCCCCTCAGAGCCAAAAACTCTATGAACTGGCCGCCGCTTATAAAGTGCCCATCTTGCTTCACTTCCAGCACAAGACCTACAACTTTGGCTATGACCGTTTCTACAAGATGTTGGAAAAGTACCCAAATACTCATTTCATCGGTCATGCACAGACCGTTTGGGCCAATATCGACAAGGCGCATGACTGGAATAACCTTTACCCTAAAGGCAAAGTCACTCCCGGCGGTCTAACTGAGCGTTACCTAGCAGATTATCCCAATTTCTGGGCAGACATGTCAGCTGGATCAGGTCTGAATGCGCTTAATCGTGACGAGGATTTCACCCGAGGCTTTCTGGATCGCCATCAAGATAAGATTCTGTACGGGAGCGACTGTGCTGACCATTTCGGACGTGGACCCGCCTGCCAGGGTGCCGGAACTATTGCGGCGATCCGGAAGATGTGCCCCAACAAATCTGCTGAGCGGAAGATCCTTTTTGAAAACTCCCGCAAGCTTTTCAATCTCACCGCAGACAAGCTTCCATAGCTCTCCTTTTAGCCACCCGGTGCAAGGCAATTACTGGCGCCAATAAGAGCGTCAACCTTGAGGTCGCTTCAAGGCATCTTCAGCCGAGAAAAGTCACTTTCGTGCATCATTTTTAAAATATTTGGCATTTTTGCGATTTTTGTATTTGCGTTTTTCGTCATTTAATCGAAAATACCATATCCGCAATCTCTAGTAGATTTCGATTTTGAAAATGAAATCATCCCTCAAACAGTTCATTCTCAGCCCCTCCGGAGGCTACACGCGCTTCCTTCAGGGGGTAGATCAGGCTCGCCCACAGCAAGATTTGAGCTGGCTTTCAGACCTACCGCACCGCGCTGACTCCTCTTTGGCGTTGGGTGACACAATCGACCCAGAAGCAGTGAAAGCCGCACATGAACTTCGCTCTCAGCTAAGCGAGGCCCTCGCCAACACTCTCCTCATGAGTGCCACCCCAACGAGGAAAGCGCCTACATTACGTCTAGCGGTAGAAGCCCTGCGTTCCGCTTAAATCATTTATCCAACCCGTTTCGCCCCGCGAAAAGAATCAAGCACCCGGCCCTAAGGCCCATGCTGGCACGACCATTGAGGGATTGTTCGCTGCCGCTCCAAAGCCTGGACCAAAGGGCCGGTGTGCTTGCTCCTTTACGATAGATGGCGGAATGCCCAATTGAACCGGCAACACTCGCAGGACGTTTTTGACATCGCGGGTTCGCGATTGCAAGACAGCAGGGCCAGACTAATCTTGCGGCCCCCATGGTTCGCTTTCCATTTTCCCTCTTGCTGGTGTTCACTGCCAGTCTGTTCATTGCGGTCGGGCCTTGCCAGGCCCAACAACCAAGCACTGGTAGTCCAAACGTAGTCATTACCCCTTCCCCTGTGGCCTTACCCGCTGCCGATGCGCCTGAGGCTGAGGCACCTCTCACGTTTGATACGTTTGTGAAACGAGCCGGAATCATGGCTTGGCCTTTGATCATCTTGAGCATGATCGCCGTTTGCCTGATCGTCCTCTACAGCCTCACGGTGCGCCAAGGCACGGTCGTTTCCGATGCCTTCATGAACTCCGCCGATGCTCTCATCAGGAAACAAGACTACCTTGGACTACTCGCCGTGTGCAATCGCCGCAACGAGTGCATCGCTAGGATCACGGCCAAAACATTGGATTTTGCCACCCGGAATCCCACTGCGTCATTTGAAGAAGTTAAAGAAGTGACGGAAGCCGAAGGCAACCGGCAGTCATCGCTTCTTTTGTCCAGGATCGCCTACCTCGGCGATGTGGGAGCAGTCGCCCCGATGCTAGGCCTGTTGGGCACCACGATCGGGATGATCACAACCTTCCACGAAATGACCAATAAGACCTACGGAGCATCTGGGCAGATGGGCCTAGCGCAAGGTGTGTCTGAGGCACTGCTCTGCACCGCATCGGGTCTGGTCATCGGCATTCCCTCCCTTATCTTTTATTCGATCTTCCGCGGTAAAGTGAACCGTCTCATCTCTGAAATGGAAGCGGCCACAACACATCTGATGGCTCTTTTGGCCGTCCAATACAAGAGAGCAGCACGTGCCGTTGTGCCGCCTCGTAGCGAGCCCGGAACCCCATCCTAACCTTCAACCCCTGCTGATACGTTCGCATGAACTTCCGAAAGCAACATTCCATAGACCCTGTCCCGATCCAACTCGCACCTCTGGTGGATGTTCTTTTCCTGTTGGTCATTTTCTTTGCTGTGACCTGGAAAGCCGGTCTGCAGGAAAAGCTTATGGACGTAAGTGTGCCTGCGGCTGAAGAGGGCAAGGATCGGAAACAGACCTCCGTGGGCGAAATCATCATCAACGTGAAGAACGATGGGGGCATTGTCGTCAATGGCCAGGGCCTTTCCGTAGACGACCTCTTGGGAAAGCTGCAAAACATCGCCTCCGTGTACAAAGATCAGGCTGTGATCATCCGTGGAGATGTAAAAACCGAGTATGATAAGATCATCAAGGTGCTCGACACCTGCCAAAAGGCAGGCATCTGGAACATAGGCTTTGCCACACGAGACCCAAAAGACACGCCCCCTCCAGCGTCACGCTGATCACGTTCTACCATGCTACGCCCCCTCACGTTGACACTTCTTTCCGCACTGACGGTGCAAATGCTGCCCGCACAGCAGCCGCCGCGCGCCACAGTGGTGGAAGATGATGTGCCACGAGCTGTCCCTCTTCCAAATCAAGGCCGCGCAAGAAAAGCAGCTGTCGTAGAGGATGATGCACCCGCGCCAGTACGTCCTGCCCAACAATCACCCACGTCAGCAACATCATCGCGTCCTTCTGGACCCGACGAAGATTTGTTCGACTATGCGATGCTGGCGTACTCCCAGAAAGAGTATGCAATGGCTGCCACCAATTTTGGCCAATACCTGAGCACCTATCCGAAAGGCCGCCACGTGCCGCAAGCTCTCTACCGGCTGGGGGAGTGCTACATCAATCAGAGCAATTTGAAGGAAGCCGGACGGTGCTACAGAGAAGTGGTCAACCGTTTTCCAAGGGATGAAATCGCACCGTATGCAGCCCTTCGTGTCGGCGTCATTTCATACAACGAGCAAGATTTCAAAGGGGCAGCGACCTACTTTTCCTTTGCTGAAACAAAGTCTTCAGTAAGCGGGCTAACGATCCAGGCCGCCTACTATCGCAGCATGGCTCATTCAAAAACAGGTGAGACCAAGAAGCAGGTGGAGGCACTCAAAACGGTCATCGCATCAAAAGAAAAGAACGAGTTCCTGCAAGATGCACTCCTTAGCCTAGCTACAGTTTATCAGTCGACCGGAGACTCAAAAAGCGCCCTGCCTATCCTCCAGGAGTTGGCAGAAACGGCCAAAGATGATGCAGTCCGAGCGGACGCCGCCTTGAAGGCTGCTGTCATCCTAGGAGAGCAAGGCAAACAAACCGAAGCCGTGGCCCTCTACCAATTGGTTTTGAAAAACCCTATTGCTTCCGCTCCTCAACGTGGAGCAGCACTCGTCGGCTACGTCTCCACCCTTTACTCGAAGGGCGACTACGATGCAGTGATCGACGCCTACAATCGCAATCCAAGCGTTACGCCTCCTGCAGATCTACGTCCTCGTCTTCTCATCCATGTCGGCAATGCTTTCCGGGGGAAAAAAGCCTATGAGAGAGCTGTGGAGATGTACGACATGGTCGTGCAGTATCACGCAGATTCTCCGGCTTCATTCGAGGCAGAATATTGGCGCATCTACTGTTTCTACCTCTTGGAAAAGCCGGAAATCATCTCATTGATCAACGGATTCACCGACAAGTACTCGAAAGCGCACAAAGACCACGAATACCTCAACACGACCTACTTGCTGCTAGCAGATCATTATTTTAACAAGCAACAGTATACTGAAGCTGCTTCGGCATTTGCCAACGTCAACTTTGCCAAGCTTCCAGAGAAGCTCCGCCCTAACGCCCTATACCACAAAGGCTGGTCAGAAAGCGAAGCAGGTCGCCACAACGAGGCTGTGGCTAGCCTTGGTGCGTTCATCAAAGACAACGCCCAAAACCCTGATCTGCCCAAAGCCCTAGCAAAACGTGGCGTCAGCGCCAAGGAGATCAACGACACGAGTCAGGCGCTTGCCGACTTTGATCGCATTATCAAGGACTACCCCACTTCCGAAGCAGTGGAACTCGCCCACTATCTCTCGGGCATCATCTACGAGAAAAAGAATGACCGGGAATCGATGCTCAAGTCATTTGAAACCCTCCTGAAGAACTTTCCGGCGAGTCCAGCAGCGGCCGAAGCTTCATTCAAGTCAGGCGTTGCGTATGCAGACCAGAAGCAGTTCCAAAAAGCGATCACGTTGCTAAAACAATCCATCAAGCTTGATGCCAAACGTTACGGTGATCTCGCCGTCCAGCGTGTTTTGCTTTGCTACTGGGCACTCGAGGATATCGACAATCTCTCCCGTGAAGTGGATGACTACCGAAACACAAATGCAAACGCGGTGATTCCGCCCACTATGCTGGGCTTCTTGGGGCTCAAGCACTTTGACCGCAAAGACTTCGGTAGAGCAGCGCGCTACCTGACTTGGGCGGCCACCCACGAAACTCCTGAAGACACTGACCCGCGGATTTGGAACTACCTAGCCCAAGCGCTACTTGAAGTGAAGAGCTACGACGATGCTCTAAAAGCCATCGACAACTTTTTGGATGTTAGCCCAGAATCAGTAGCCAAAGCCAAGGGCTACGAAACCAAGGCTCGCGTCCTCGTCGGACTTGGACGCCAAGAAGACGCCGGAAATACTGCGGACGAAGGCCTGCGCCTAGTGAAAGATGGTGTTGTCCAAGCTCAGTTGTTAATCGTCCAAGGTGATGCCCTCTTTTCTGCAGGCGACAAAGCGGAAAAGGAGGGGGATATCCAGACGGCGCGGACCAAGTGGGAAGCCGCCGCGGGTAAATACATTGTGCCGAGCCAGACCATCGAGAATCCGGCCGTCACACCCGTAGCTCTCAGCAAAGCCATCAAGGCTCTGGAACGTGTGGGCGACAAAACCAAAGCCGAACAGCTCCGTGACCAGCTCAAGAGCAAATACCCTGACTTCCAACCAGGCGAGTAGGGCTGTCCTTGCTCTGTGGCTGATCCTCTCGCACACCCTCACCTGGGGTGAAATCGCGGCACCCACGGTGTCAGTCTCTGAACTGCGTCATGTCCAGCAACAGGTGCAGCAGGTTCTTCCCCATGTCTCGGCGGCTCTCGTTGCCCTTGAATCCAGCTCTGGAGGCACGATTCAAGCCGCCAGTGGCATCATTGCCTCACCCGAAGGGCTTGTCTTGACAGCCGCTCACGTCTGTATGGTGGATGGCGAGCCTCCTAAACCGGGCCGCCGATTCAAAGCCATCTTGCCAGACGGAAAGTCGGTCATGGCCACCTCGCTAGGCATGGATCTCGCAACGGATGCCGCCATGCTCCAACTCGACGGCAAACGAACCGACTGGCCATTTCGACCTGTAAAACGAAGCCACCGTCCAAAGCCTGGCGACTGGTGTTTCGCTCTCGGTCATCCTGGTGGCCACGACCTCCAGCGCGGCTCCGTTTTGCGAATCGGGAAAGTGCTCAAAGTCATGCCAAATGGACTCCAAACAGACTGTGTTCTGATGGGTGGCGACAGTGGCGGCCCCCTTCTAGCACTCGATGGTGAGATCATCGGGATTCACAGTCAAATCTGGGAAGGGCGAGATCAGAATGTGCACGTCTCAGTGGTGCCGTATCTCCGCTCCTGGGACGCCCTTCAAGACAACGCCATTATTCGCGAGTGGGGACATGGAGCGGGAGGCTGGCTGGGTGTTAAAACTCGCCTAGGCCACTCCGGCAGGGTCGAAGTGGCCGCTGTTGCCGATGCATCTCCTGCCCAACGTTCGGGCATGAAATCAGGTGACGAGATCATCTCTCTGGACGGTCTTCCCGTCGTCAATCAGCAAGCATTCTCCAACGCGATCAACTCGAGGCCCGCAGGAGACGCCGTTGTCATCGTAACAGCCAATCGTTCAGGGCAGCGCATCCTAACCATTAAGCTAGGACCGAAACCTCCCGAATAGATAACCATGAAGGAAAGTTTCCGTGACTTCATGTGGCGTGCCCTCTACCACCCAGAACGAGGCTACTACTCAAAAAGAATACGAACCGTCGGAGCAAGCGGTGACTTCAGCACATCAGCCTCACTCAATCCCCCACTTGCACACGCGATTGCCCGGTGGATCAAAGAAGAGTCCAGGGCCACTGGTGTCATCGACATCATTGAAATCGGCGGGGGCGATGGCAGCCTCCTGAAGGCCATTCGCACATGCTTAGGATGGTGGAGCCGTCTGAAGTTGCGTTTCCATCTAGTAGAGATTTCCGATTCTCTTCAAGATGTCCAAGCCGACAACCTCGGCAGGAGGTCAGTTCAGTGGCACACTTCACTGTCAGAGGTTCTGAGACTTATCAATGGCCGAGCAATCATCTACCACAACGAACTCATGGATGCGTTCCCAGTAGAGCTTGTTCAGTTTGATCCTGATTCTCGCATCTGGAATACCATAAGCCTTTCATGGAAGAACGGACTACCTACAGAAGAACTTGACGATCCGCTGTCTCGCACGGAGCCCTTTAGTGTCCTAGCGACTGCCCCCGTCCGCCCGCAACGGGCAGAAGTCGCCACCGACCTACACGCTTGGTTCCAAGACTGGCTTCCCCTCTGGAGAGCAGGTGCCATGCTAAGCATCGACTACGGAGACAAGCTCCCCACCCTCTATGAACATCGACGCAACGGCTCCGTGCGAGGCTACATTCTTCAGCAGAGAGTCGAAGGTTCATCCATCTATCTCAATGTTGGCCGACAAGACCTCACCGCTGACGTAAACTTCACCGATGTCGTCGATTGGCTGAAGCACGGCACGCAAAGGGAGCCTGTCTATGAAACTCAGTTGTCATTCATTCAACGTATGGGACTCCAGCCACAAATGTCTCATTCCGATGCGGATCAGGCGTTCAAGTGCGTCACTGTGAGACTTTGACCAAGGTTGGTTCTGCCCACACCGCATAGTTGCTCTTGGCATCAAGTCCTCGGGACTCTGCCTTGAGTTGGAGGATTGCGGTTCCGCTAACATTACACTCCAGATCAACTGCTGGATCCTTGCCGCTGACTACTTTGGACACAAGCAACTTTCCGTCACCCAGAACACTGAACTCTACCCTACCCTTCTCACCAATACCAACCTGGAGGCCCGCCACAACTTTGAACTTATCAAACACCCCTTTTGGCAGATGAAAACTTAACCCTTTGCCCATGCCTGTGCTGATTCCTTCTGCAAATGTCTTCACCGCTAAGTCATCGCCTTTCATAATCTTCAATTGAAGTGGAATCGCTTTTTTGCCGCCATCTAGCGTCACTCCATGGTGAGCATGGCCCCAGTAAGGCGCAATAAAGAAGTGGGATTGAGGGTAATAGAGATGAACAGCCTCTAACGGCCAAAAACTCGCCAAACCAACCTCCTTACAGTTGGTCTGTTCTGATTCATCAAACCATTCTGCACCAAGGCACAATATCGTATGGAGTGCGTCAGCCAACACTTCTGCATCTTTGACAGCCGCCCTCATCTGCTGGCGAACTCGCTCAGCCTCATCGCCAGCATAGAGCGCCATCAAAATCGGCACAGTCGTGGCACGAGCATTGATGATCGCTTCGTGAATACGATGCAACAATCTCCACGAAGCCTCCTCGACCGTAACTCCTAGAAATCGTGGCCGATAAGAACCGAGGTCCACACTGAAGTCCCCATTCTCAATAGGTCCGTGCAATAGCGTATCTCGCATGACATCTGTTGGCGGAAGAAACTGCTGAAGCAGTGTAAATTGATTGTCTCCCGGCAACGTGTGGGAAGGGCTGCCAAAGTCTTCAATGACATGGCAAATAGTGCCCATATATCGTGCACCATCCTTGACCTTACCTGAGCGAAAGGCCGCCACCGCTTTGCCCATAAAGTAACTGACAGTCTCGAGATTTGTTGCCTGCTCCGGCTGTGGCAAATGCAACTTCTGTAAATAAGCAGTTCCCGGACTGCTTTCCATTGCGGCAAATGGCGCATTCTCTTTGTCGCTGTAAACATTGTCCGGAATCATGCAATAGCTGTCACTCAGCGCCTGACGTTCAGCCCCAAGCATGTTCTTTTCCCAATCCACAAGCACATTGACTGCCGCTCGTGTGATCGCGTGGTGCGGTTCGCCCCAAGCAAGCAAAGCTGAAGTTGATGCCGCGAAGAAGGCCGATGTAGAGAGGAAACAAATAGCGCGATTCATGATTGAACTTCGCAAAGCTCAACGCACGTAAAGGCGGAATCACTCAGCCCATCGGCTTGGATCGACCGTCGTAGTTAGAACCATCCAATGAAAAGGCTCTATGGCGCACTGGTTCTATCCCATCCGCCGCCAAGTGCACGATAGAGTTCAATCGTAGCTTTATATTCATCGAGTTTTGCACGAGCACTCGCCAACTCGGCACCGAAAAGCTCTTGGTCATTGTAGAGCACTTCCAAATAGGCAGCTGCGCCATTGTCGTAACGTTCACGAATCAGCCCCAATGCGTCCTGCCTTGCTTTAACAACTCTTCCTTGTGCCTCACGCACACCAGCACTCTTCTGGCGAGAGATCAGGGCATCTGAAACCTCTCTGAGACCTTGAAGCACGACCTTGCGATACTCGGCCTCGGCTTCATCACGTGCAGCCTTGCTTCCACGAATGCCAGCCAATAAACGTCCACCAGCAAACACTGGCACACTCACGCCTGGACCAATTTGCCAAATCTTGCTGGGGTCATTGAACAAGTCTGAGAATGTCTTGCTTCTTAGTCCAGCGGCTGCTGTCAGAGTGAAACTCGGAAGTAATTGAGCCTTGGCCACACCGATATCAGCAGTAGCAGCAACAAGGACTTGTTCAGCTGCACGAATGTCAGGCCTCCGATTCAACAACTCGGACGGCAAGCCCGCAGGCACCGAAGACACCAAGTTCTGCGCGAGAAACGACTCGCCGCGGCGGATGCCACTAGGCGCACGTCCCGCGAGAAAACTGAGTTGGTTTTCAAGTAACGCGATCTGCTTCTCGATGGTTCTCATCGCCGCATCAGCTTCTGCAACCAACACTTCCGCCTGCCGCACGTCAGTGAGTGGACTCTGACCACCCTTTTGTCGGGTGGAGATAAGTTCCAAAGACTTCCTCCGCGCATCAAGCGTACGACGAGCAATCTCCAGTTCATAATCTTGCTCGCGCATCGTGATATAGGCTGTCGCAACTCCCGCTACGAGACCCACCTGGACCATTCGACGACCCTCTTCAGTGGCCACCAACCGCGCGCGCGCGGCCTCGGACGATCTGCGCACCTTTCCCCAAAAATCTGCCTCATACTGGAGCAAGCTCAATCCCACACCATTCTGCTCGGTGTCAAAAACGGTAGGAAAATTGAAGTTACCTAACTGTAGGTCGGTTGACACTTGTGTACGATTATAGTCATAGCCTGCACCTACCGAAGGAAGGAAACGTGAGCGCACTGAAGCCAGATTGGCTTGCGCTTGAAGCACTCGTGCCGCCGCCGACTTCATGTCCAAGTTGTTGGCCAGCGCTTCCTCGATGAGTCCACGCAACGCCTGATCCTTAAAGACCGTTCGCCAATCAAGATCACCCAAACTGCGAGCCTGCTTCTTTCCTCCAAAACGGAACAGCGATGGCTCCCCTAGAGATGGCCGTTCGTAGTTCGGACCGACTTTGCAACCAACAATAGCAGCTGAAACCAGAAGCAAAAAAAGAATGCGGGAACGTTTCATGAGCAGAAGGAATAGGTGAAAGACAAATCTATGAATGAGCAGGAGTCGCAGTAGCTGCGGCCTTCTTTTTGTCAGCGCGAGTCGCCCACATGACAAATCCATAGCACGCTGGGATCACAAATACACCAATCAAGGTCGCAACAGTCATTCCGAATACCACCGCAGTACCCATGACCTTTCTGGATTCCGCGCCCGAACCTGTAGCAATCGCCAGTGGAACAGCACCAAGGATGAAGGCAAAGGAGGTCATAAGGATGGGGCGAAGTCGCAACTTGGCACCTTCGATGGCAGCATCCAGCCAAGAACGGCCCTTCTCATGTTCCATCTTGGCGAACTCAACAATCAGAATGGCATTCTTTGCCGCCAAGCCGATTAACATGATGATTCCAATCTGAGCATACACGTTGTTCTCAAATCCGCGTACCAAAAGCCCAATATACGTACCCAAAACAACCAGTGGAGTCGCCAGCAACACACTGAACGGCAGTGACCAGCTTTCATACTGTGCCGCCAACAGCAGGAACACAAAGATAATGGCCAAGCCAAAGATAAACACAGCCTGTCCCTCAGCCTTCTTCTCTTGGAAAGTGAGACCCGTCCACTCATAACCAAAACCGGCTGGCAAAACCTCACGCGCAACCTCCTCCATGGCGGTCACTGCTTGTGCAGAACTGTAGCCAGGTGCTGGAGCACCACTGATCTCCACAGCACGATACAAATTGTAGCGTGTAGTGAAGGCCGGACCGCCTGTCTGAGAAACCTGCACGATCGTGTCCAGCGGGACCATATTCCCGTCTTTGTTCCTAACATAAAACTTAGAGATATCCTCCGGTTTACTGGTAAACTCCGGCTCTGCTTGCAAGTAAACTCGGTAGACTCGCCCAAAGCGATTGAAGTCATTCACGTAGGCACCGCCAAGATAGGCCTGTAGGGTGGAGAACACGTCATTGATGTTCACACCAAGCACACGACATTTCTCTCTATCCAGATCCACCTTCACCTGCGGAACGGCCGGACGAAAACCTGAATACAGTCGAGCCAACTCGGGGCGCTGTGCGGCAGCAGCGAGGAACTTTTGGGAAATCGCAGCGAGCTCAGCCACGGTACCACCAGCCCGATCCTGAAGCATAAACGTAAAGCCCGAGGCATTGCCGTATCCAGGGAGAGAAGGAGGACCAAAGGCCAATACCCTTGCTTCAGGTATCTTTTGAAACTCCCGCATCAGCTGAAACATGATGCCCTTCACATGAGTGAGTCTTGTCTTCCGTTCCTTCCAATCCTTTAGGCTCACAAAGAAAGTAATTGAGTTCGGAGAAGCCACATTCGTCAACGTGCTAAATCCAGTCACATTCAAATAGGACTCCACCCCCTCCATTTTTGACAACAGAGCCTCGATCTTCTTGCCTACGGCCTGCGAGCGCTGAAGAGACGCTGCATCCGGCAGTTCGGCCGCTACGAAGAAGTAGCCCTTATCCTCGTCCGGAATGAAACCACCAGGGACCTGATTGCCCAAATAGTAGATGCCTACCACTGACGCGATCAAAAGCAGCATCGTGCGTGCAGAACGACGAACCAAGAAGCCAACCACCCCAGTATACCGCGCAGTAATCGCGTCGAAGACGCGATTGAACAGGCGGAAGAAGGCTCCGATTGGCCCACGCTGAGGTGTTGGCGGGCGCAAAAGCATTGCGGCCAACGCTGGGCTCAAAGTCAATGCATTGACCGCAGAGAAGATCACCGATGCCGCAATGGTGATCGCAAACTGCTGATAAAGAGTGCCTGTGAGTCCTGGCATGAATGCCACCGGAACGAACACAGCGCACAAAATGAGGGCAATGGCCACTACAGGACCGGACACCTCTTTCATAGCCTTCTTGGTCGCCTCTACCGGCGTAGAACCATGCTCCAAATGATGCATCACGGCCTCAACAACAACAATCGCATCGTCAACGACAATGCCGATTGCCAAAACGAGACCAAACAGGGTCAGTGTATTGACGGAGAAACCCAATAACGGAAACACCATGAAGGTTCCAAGCAATGCTACCGGCACCGTAAGCATCGGGATCAAGGTTGCCCGGAAACTCTGAAGGAAGATATACACCACAAGAATCACCAGGATCACCGCTTCAAATAGCGTATGAACGATGGACTCCATTGATGCCTTGATCGGAAGAGTGGAGTCTAACGTAATCTGCAACTTCATGTCGGGCGGGAATCGCTGCTCCATTTCTGCCAACTGCTTCTTGATCGCATCCGCTGTGGAGAGCGCATTCGCCCCTGGAGCAAGGTAGATACCCAACGCTGCAGCAGGCGAGCCCCCCGCACTCGCGGTGCTCTTATAAATCTGTGCCCCCATCTCAATGCGGGCCACATCCTTCACCTTCACCTGAGAGCCATCTGCATTCGATCTCACAATGATCTGCTCGAACTCCTCTGGCTCCTGCAGCAGTCCGCTAGCTACCACGTTGTACTGGAACTCCTGGCCTTTCTTCGCTGGCTCTGCACCTACCAGACCCGCTGCCGCTTGCACATTCTGTTCGCGAACTGCCGCAATCACATCAGAAGGCGTGAGGCCTAGGGATGCAAGACGGTCCGGATCAATCCATAACCGCATCGCGTAGTCTTGTGCAGTGAAGTTCTTCACGTCACCCACACCTTTCACACGCGCAATGGCATCAATCATATTGATCGTTGCATAGTTTGAAAGGAACACGGCATCATAGGTTCCCTTGGGTGAGAATATTCCAATGACCATCAATATGTCTGGGCTAGACCGCTTGACGCTAACACCTTCACGCGTGACAGACTCAGGGAGCCTTGGAAATGCAAGAGACGCTCTGTTCTGAACATTCACCTGATTGATATTGGCGTTCGTGCCCAAATCAAAAGTAGCGGTGAGCGACATTGAACCATCCGCTGCGTTCACGGACTTCATGTATAGCATGTCTTCCACACCATTGACCTGTGCCTCAATAGGAGTCGCCACCGAGGCTTCTACTGCCTCTGATGCAGCTCCACGGTAGTTGGCGGAAACGTTGATGACGGGCGGACTCACCTCCGGATACTCGGAGATGGGCAGATTCGTGAGAGTGAATCCACCCACGATGACCATGAGGATGGATATCACCATCGCTACGATTGGGCGGCGTATGAAAAACTCGGCCATGGTTGCAGTGCGTTAAGGTTTAGCCGCGTTATTTTTCGCTGGCTCCGTAGCAGCTGCCTCGTTTTTGGCTCCTGGCACGTTGGCCAGCAGTTCCTGAAGTGAACTATCCTCAACTTCAATATCCTGGGCCTCAACTTGCCCACCATCACGCACTTTCTGGAGGCCCTCTATGACAAGTCGATCTTCAGCGGCTATTCCAGAGTCAACGAGCCATAGAGAACCGACTCGTTTGCCCATCTTCACTCTTCTGAATGACGCTTTGCCGTCATCACCGACCACAAAGACGTTGTGTAGGCCCTGCAACTCCTGGACAGCCCTTTGCGGGATGAGTAGTGCACCTGGCAAGGTTCGCGTCAGCACGCGAACACGACAAAATTGCCCTGGCCTCAAAATCTTTTCCGGGTTGGGAAACTCTACTCGGATGCGCAACGTGCCAGTCGCGGCATTCACCATGCGATCAACAAACGCTAGCTTACCCAAATGCGGGTGGACTTGGCCATTTGCAAGCACGAGAGCAAAAGCTGGCGAGTTAGTCGGATCTCTCATCTTCCCTGCACTGTTGAGATAAGCTACTTCGCTTACCTCCAGATTCGCCCAGATTGGATCGAGAGGCGAGATTGTCGCCATGACGGTTGGCTGACCTTTGCCGACAAGCGATCCCACATCGACCTGCTTGGCACCGATGATCCCAGCCACTGGTGCATTCACGTCGGTGTATCCCAGATCAAGCTCAGCAGACGTGACTTGCGCCTTGCCCGTATCGAGAGCTGCCTCGGCCTGCTTTTGCACAGCCAGTGCAGTATCCAAGTCTTTCTGAGGTACGGCACCCGTCTTAGCCAAAGGCGTCAAACGCTCAACATCCTGACGCGCACGACCAAGTGCTGCTTCTAGCTGTCCCAAGTTTCCTTTGGCAGCAGCAAGTCGTTGTTCGATCGGTTTCTTATCCAAAAGGAAAAGTGCATCTCCGGCTTTGACCTCAGAGCCTTCTACAAAGAGAATCTTGTCAACTGTAGCCTCTACCCGAGCACGCACTTCTACGTTCGCAGTGGCTTCGGTTTGAGCAATCGCCTCAACCACAACCGGCACATCCCGCTTCAATGGCTTGGCAACGTGCACGACCGGCGGACCAGATGGCAACTGAGGCATTGGCCTTTTGCAAGCCGTCAAAGCTGACATCAATACTATCGGGAGAATAAGACGAACCATGATGGCGTAAACTCAAGCACATTGCCGATGCGAGCGTCAAGTCTCGAATATTCGATTTATACTAGATCATAATACTATAACAGAGCTACAGGCCTGTGAGAAACTTTCATCTAGCCACTAACTTGCTCCACTTTGTTAGCAGATACTCCCCCTTCGTTTTTCCCGTTGCGGCTCCACCACTGTGCGTAACGGATTGCACCTGCTTAGCTAGGATGGCCTCATCAAGGATACCCGCCTCCAGCATAACGAATCCACGGTCCCACACGGCCTTAACGGCTTGGGTAAGCGGTTGGTCGAGTTTGGCGTCGTAATCGGCAAAAAAGCCTTTGGTGGCAAAATACTGCGCTGCAGCCACACGCTGATCATCGGAAGCGACATCGACGTCATTGAAGAAGCTCAGCATCACGTGGCTCGCGGTGAGTTTGCGGATCAGGGCATCGGGATCGAGCTGTGCGGGTGCGATTCGCTGCTGAACGGCCATCGCGGCGGCGTGGCCGGCGGATTCACAGAGGTTCATCCACGTTGGTTCCAGCCGGATCGTGCCCCAAGCGACATGTGTGCTGCTCAGGCACACGGGCACGAGGAGATTGTCCACGCCTTGCGACAGGATGGCGCGATACGGCACCTGACCGGGGAAGGTCTCGACATCGAGCATCATTTTGCCTTCCTCGAGCGCCCCTTCGATGCGGCGCGGGGTGCAGGCATGTGTGTCGAGATACCACTCGGTCACGCCGATGCTGTCCGCATGCACGGGCGCACGCTCCAGGCCTTCCGCGAGCATCGCGTCATGCTGGGTGAAAATGTATCGCCCCGTGATGCGCCGCGCTTCGCGCACGTAAAACTCGTGCGGACGATGTCCGTTGTCGGCGAACTCGTCCTTCGCGAGACCAAACTCCCGCCATGACTTCTGCCGCGCGGGATCGACGCTGGGATCGTTCTGCAAAAAGTAGAGCAGGGCCATCGTCGTGTCCCCAAACGCGTTCATGATCTTCTGCCGACCGCTCCAATCGGCTTCGACATACTCGGTTTGCATCCCGACGAGTTGCGGGCGGTTCCAGCCACGCTTCGAGTTCGGGATTGGCGCCACGATGGAGCCGTGCTCCAGCAGCTTGAGCTTCTCGGGATCGTAGTTCGCCGGTTTTTCGACTGGCAGCCGGTTCGCGGGATCAGAGCTCAGGATCGTGCGGTAGTTGAAGGCCTGCACATTCCCATCCGCCTCGCCCGTGCTTTCCGGCATCTTGATGCGCTGAAAGCCGCTGAACTTTCGCAACTTCAACCTGTGATGCAGCTCCGCCGCCCGCGCCATCTCAGCCGTGGGTGCCGATTTGACCGGCGACATGAAAATCACGCCCGCATGAGGCTCGTCGAACTCATCGTGTGCTTCCCGCCCGACTCGATACGGCACCTTCGCCAGCGCCGCCAGATCGCCCTCGTAGCTGCAATCCGCGAAGACCTTGGCCTGCACCTCGATGGCTTCCACATTCGCCCACAGGCTCATGAAGCTCGCAGATTGAATCAAGGCGCCTTCTCGCTTCACCTCGCTGAGAACCCGATTCGTGATCAAGCGGATGCGTGGCTCCTTCTTGACCAAATTCGTCAAGACCATCTCCGCCACTTTCGGCTCAAACTTCCCGTTCGTGTGCCCGCTCTTGCCTGGCAGTGCATCGCGATACTGCGGCGACTTCTCGCCATAGGTCGTGCGGTAGTGATCAAAGATCGCCTGTCGTGCCTCATCGTAGATCGGAGCCCGTTTCCCCTCCCACAGCGTGTCCCAAACGCCGAGCCCGTTCGAGAGAATGCCGCCAAGATGATCATTGTGATTCACCAGCACGACGGACAAGCCTTCCCTCGCCGCCCGCACCGCCATCGCGATGCCTCCGGGCGTGGCTTCATAGATGCAGAGATCGGTCTCGACCTTTTCGGCGCGAGCCGACGAGGCAAAAGCAACCATCAGAACGGCAAACAAAGTCTTCATGCAGGAAAGGTTACTCTTCAGCCTCCGGCGTGAGTTTCAGCGCGAGGCTGCGGAAGTTCTTCACGCGATGAAACGTCGCGTGGTCGGCATCGTGTTGGTTTGGAGCGTTGATGCTGCTGCGGGCGATGATGGCAAGGTCGTCGCCGTCGATCACGGGACGCGCATACATGAAGGACTGCGAAATTTTGCCTGCCTGCGCCACGCAGCCGGCTTGGAACCAGTTCAGGCCGTCGACGCTGTATTGCAGCATCAGAAAGCGGCGGTCATTGCCGCCGAGACCGCTGGCGTAGCGCACGTTGCCGCGCTTTTCGCCGTCGCGGAACCAATCGAACGCGCCCTGGCCATCGACGACGAGATTCGCCGTGGCCCAAAACAGCTTCGTCTGCTCATCCCAGATCACGCAGAACTTCAACTGGCCGCCGGGCATCGGATGAAACTGCGTGAACTTCAAATCGATCGGCCCGCCCTTGTCCTCAAAGTCGAGCACGGCGCACATGCCAGCGGTGGACTGCCGTTTGGGCTTCACGGTCATCAGCACGCGCAGCCTGCCGCGCACATCGATCACGTTGGGCTCCAGATACTGGCTGCTGAGCTTTTCATACTGCGGATTCGTCATCGCCTCCGGCACGCCGGGAAAGGGCACCGGCTCGGAAAGTCGCCACGCGGCTGGATTCATCACCTCGCCGGACAAATCGCCCGCGATGATGCGCGGCCCGCGTTTGCTGCCGAGCGCGAGATCGTCCGTGGCCCAGTAGAGCTTGTTGTCGCGCTGCACCATGCCCGTGTGGCAGTTCCAGAAGTGCCCGGTGAAGAGCGTGACGGGCTCCGACCACGTTTTGCCGCCATCGGTGCTCTTGAGCAGCAGCAGGTCGTCATTGCGCACCTTGGTGCCGCCCTTGTTCACGAACAAATACAGCGCACCGCCATGCGTCCACGGCGCGGCGGAGTAGTAGGGCAAATCGGATGCCTTCAGCCACGTCTGGCCGCCATCGCTGCTGCGCAAAATGTGCGTCACGCTCTGCGTGGCCCGCCGTTCCTTGCTCCACTCCTCACGCGGCACCACCGGAACCACGGCAACGAGCGTGCCATCATTCAATCGCGCCAGCCCCGGCCCTTCGACATAAAACTCCGGGTTCGGATTGTGAAACACCACGCGGTAATCCTGCGCGAGCGGCTTTGCCTGCGCGTAGAGAGCGAGGGGCGCGAAGATCAGCAGCGCGGCGAGAATGCGATGGATGCTCATGACTTGGATTTCTTGCCCGCAGGCTTCTTCGCGTGTGGCTGATTCAGCTCGCGTTCGATGTCGGCGATGGTCGGCAGCGATCCGCGCAGGTTCTTCGGCAGCGATTCCACCAGCCGCGTCTGCCACTCCGCCACGCCGATGGGCTTCTTCATATCACGCAGCGCATACTCGACCTTCAGATTGTTCTTCGCGTCCTTGCACAGCAGCAGGCCGATGGTCGGCGCGTCGTGCTCATGGCGCATCTGATCGTCCACGGCGGACAGGTAAAAGTTCATCTTGCCCGCAAACTCCGGCTCGAACGGCTTCATCTTCAAATCCACCACCACAAAGCAGCGTAGCCGCAGATGGTAGAACAGCAGGTCGAGGTAAAAATCCTCGTCGCCCACCTCCACCGGCACTTGCCGACCCACAAAGGCAAACCCCGCGCCCATCTCCAGCAGCAGCTTCTGCACATGCTCCACCAGCCCGCGCTCAAGGTCGCGCTCATGCGCGTCCTCGCCCAGCGTGAGAAAATCGAAGGTGTAGGGATCCTTCAACACCTCCCGCGCCATGTCCGATTGCGCGGGTGGCAGCGTGCGCTCGAAGTTCGTGATCGCCTTCCCGCTGCGCTCATGCAGCCGCGACTCAATCTGCACCGTCAACACCGCCCGGCTCCACCCATGCTCCACCGCCTTCCGCGCATACCACAGACGTGCGGCGGGGTCTTTGAGCTTGTGAAGGAGGATCAGGTTCGCGCTCCAGGATAGGCTCGTGAGCGGCTCCGGCGGCTCTTCCTCAAATTGTGTCACAGGCTGTGACACAATTTGTGAAACGGGCTGTTTCACAATTGCCCGAGTTCCGGGCTTGGATGCGTCATCTTCCAATTGTCTCACAGCCTGTGACACAATTGAACTGGCTGATTGGCCCACAGCCTGTGGGCCGATTTCGATTGGCTCCCATGCCTCGTAGAACGCCTTCATGCGTTTCAGGTTGAGAGTGGAAAACCCGCCCATCTCAGGAAACTCCGCCGCCAAGTCCTTCGCCAGCCGCTCCACGACCTTCGCGCCCCAGCCCTCCGCCTTCTGCGCCCGCATAATCTCCCGCCCAATGTGCCAGTAGAGCAGGATCAACTCCCGGTTCACCGACACCGCCGCCTTCACCTGCGTGGCGCGAACGCGGGCCTTCAAGTCAGCGAGAAGTGGGGCGTATCCCGTTGGGAATAGTTTTGCGGGCTTTGGCTTCACAGCAGCGAATCAAAATAAAATATCGTCTTCGGCAGGTGCGTCCTTTTTCGCCCACGCTTCTTGGTAGTTCGGCCCCTGCGATTTCGGTTCGTTGCGGGGCTTGTCCATCTGCACGGTGAGTGGGATGGAGAAATCCACGCCGATGAGCGCAGCTTCGCCGGGGCCGAGGGTTGGAAGGAAGGCGGCGGCAGAGCGGTCAATTTCACCACATGCGCGCTCAACTACTTCGCGGTCACGGTCATTGATCAAGCGGTGAACGAGCAGCGTCCCCATCTGACTCAGGACACCCGACGGAATATCGCGCGGTTGCTGGGTCGCTAAGCAGAGTGTGAGCCAATACTTGCGCCCCTCTTTGGCAATGAGTTCAAAGGCATCAAGTTGAACCTTCGAGTCCTCGTCTCCCATGCTCTTATTCAGGAAGTGGTGCGCTTCATCGAGAAATACAACCACTGGACCATACTCAATGCGAAACTTGTCCTCGCGGGCTTGCCTCAACAGCCAACGACCAATCGCGTTGGCGACGACTTCACGGGCGTTGAAATCGAAGGCGAGGTCGCGGAGCGAAAGATGCAGGACGCGCTGTTGGTTCTGAGGTGCAAAGAACTCCACCAATTTAGTCGTCAGCGGCGGGTGCGTGCCGGGCTTGAACACGCAAGCCAACTCAGGTGCATGGATAATTCCATTGATTCGATGAATGAGTGCCGTGCAATACGTGACGTTTCCATCCTCAATGCCAAACTTGTCGGGTTTATATTTATCAGGAGTAAAAATACACTCAGCGAGTATCTGATCGCCAAGTGCAAAAACGTCAAAATCCGCTTCTAGCGACTGAAGTGCAGTCGCATATTTTGCTGAAGCAGCATCGAACTCAGCAATCAGTCTTCCTGTCTTGACCACGACACCTCGGCTATCAATAAAGCTCGAAAGGTCATCACCAAAATCATTCTCGATCGCCGCACGTAACTTCTGGCTACCAATCGCTCTTCGCAACATCGGCCCTTGAACTTTTCCTGACGGCTGAAACAACGCGAACAGGTCTGGGATGGTGAGAAACCGATACGGCATCGAGACCAACGTGAAGTTTCCTTGCTCGCGTGCCTTGTCCGTCCGCCCGAGCGCGAGTCGCATCGTGTGAGCTTCGTCGAAGCGATACTCGCCGACTGCATCAATGACGATGACCTTGCAGCGATGCGTGGCGCATTGCTCCACAAGCCGAGCCAGCGAAAAGCTTTTGCCGCCACCTGTGGTCCCAAGGATAGCGCAGTGCCGTCCGAAAAGGCGCTCTGGCTTGGCGTTCACCCTGACTCCCTGTTCGTTAGCAACCCAGCCAAGGTCGAGATTGAGGTCATCGCTCGCATCGCTTCCGGTTGCGTTGCCAGCCACCCATCTGAGCAAGCTTGGCGGCGCAGAAAACACTTTGTCACCCAGCCCCGGACAAGTGGCGATCCCCCGCACCACCACCTGTCTGCCAATATCGAGTGTGGCAAGCATCTGCACCAAGGCTGTCGGATGGAGGTTGTCAGGTTGTGCCAGCGACGGCTCCACTGACAGACGTTCTTTCTCGGCCAAGGCGACTCGCGTCACTCGCCCGAGAATCCCGGACAGCCCAGATTGGATGACGACGAACTCGCCGACTTGTCCGGTGCCGAGCGATTGGCCAAAGAAAGATTTACCGCCGGGCACTGCCGAAGCGGGAGCCGTTACCTTGACCGTGCCCGGAGACACTTCGCAGATGGCACCGAGGAGCCGTGCAGGCTCGAATGGTGAAGCGGGAAATGTCATGCGCTGGTTGTGGGTTGAAGAATTTTCCGGGCGATGTCCGCAAAACGTTGTTCGTCCGACTGTCCGCCAGCAGAAGGAACGAGCGGAAGTAACTGGTCGAAGGTGCAATCAATCAGCGTGACGTTCTCCAAGCCCGAAGCCCCAGCCAATTCAGAGAGGACTTTGAAGTAGCGGTTCGCATCGGCACCCTCCGACTTTTTCGCCAATGAGCGGGTAGCCACGACGAGGTTGAACTGCGGATTGCTCCGCAACGCGGATAGAATCGGCTCCGAAAGATGGTCGTCATTGAACCCGAATCCCAAGACGAAAAGCGTCGTGTTCGGCTGCCGCAGCGCAAACTGGAACCGCGCCATCATTTCGAGGAACGGGTGTTGATACGAAAGCTGATACTTGGAATCGCGAGGGAAGATCATCACGCCCTGCTCGGTCTGCGCATCGCGAACAATTTCACCACCGACATCATTCCAGTTTACGGAGCCGTGGAGCTTGTAGAGGTGAAACGCTCCTTCGACAAAGCGCGGCTCCCGTTGGTTGGGGACGCGCCGGACGTAATCCAAGTCGTAGTTCCGTCCGTCGAACCGCTGCGGATCAGTATGTGAGAACCCATCAATTACAGGCAGCCCAGCTTGTCCGGCCGCCTGCTCAATGCATAGGTCATAGTTGGTCGTGAAAATCATCGTTCGCGGGGCGTCGTTAGAACGACGGGCGAGCCGCTGAAGAAAGCTGCTGTGAGCGGAAAGCAAGGTTGTCGGGGTGAGAAACGTCCGACATTTCAACGTGATACCTTTCTGAATGTCGGCAATGAAGCCGGTGAGTATCTCGTCTTTGCCATGAAACTGTTCCGCCATTCGACAACGTGACAAGAACGCCTCGATGTCTTCTTTCGCCTTGGGATGCTCCGACTTAGCAAGCGCGTGCTCGAAGTCTTTGTGCTCCTTAGCCAGCTTCCAGAAATCCCCCATGCTTGGCCCATCTACTCCAAGCGAAACACCGCTGCCAACCAGGCAGACAATGTGTGTATCAAGAACGCGCTGACAAAGACGCTGTGTGATGGACTGACGGATTGAATCGTTCGGCGTTTCGCCGATCTCCTGCCAATCGTTGGTGCCGAGTTTCACGCGCACGGGCTCGGTGGTTTTAGTTTTCATACTGTTTGAGTCTTCAGAGTTGAGAAGTCGCAGACGATCATCAATCGATTATTGCCAGAGGCTTTCCACCAAGCGTAGGCAGGACAGCGCTTTTAACGGTGACGAGTGTCCATATCAAGAGACTGCGAAATCCAAAAGGCAAGAATCGCCGCGCCTCGCGTCTCCTTCGTGGCCGGCGAATCCTTCATTTCAGCCGCATGAACTGCCTTCGCGAGCTGCATCGGCACCAAAGTGTCGTTTTGGAGTTTTTCGAAGCCTTCCTGCCATACGGCCTTCACGGCTTCGGTGAGCGGTTGGTCGAGTTTGGCGTCGTAGCTCGCGAAGAAGCCTTTGGTGCTGAAAAATTGCGCGGCGACGACTTGGGGATCATCGCTGGTCACATCGACATCGTTGAAGAAACTGATCATCACTTGGTTCGCGGCGAGTTTGCGGATCAAGGTGTCGGCAGGGAGCTTCGCGGGTGTTGTTTGGCCCTTCACACACAGCGCGGCGGCGTGGCCGGCGCTTTCGCCGAGCTGCATCCAGACGGGTTCGAGGCGGATGCTGCCCCAGCCGACGTGAGAGGCGCTGATGGCGACGGGGACGAGGAGGTTGTCGATCTCGTTCGCGAGGATGCTGCGATACGGCACCTGCGCGGGGCGGGATTCTTCGCCGAGGAAGAGGATGCCGTCGGTGTTGCCGCCGGGCGCTTTGCGCGGCAGGCAGGCGACGGAATCGACCGGCCAGTCGGTCATGGCGATGCTGTCCGAATGGATCGGTGTGCGGGCGATGCCTTCGGCGATGACGTTGTCCTGCTCTTTGAAAACGTAGCGTCCGACGAGTCGCCGTGCCTCGCGGACGTAGATCTCGTAAGGCGCGTGGCCGTTGTCGGGAAACTCATCGGCGGCGAGGGCGTAACCGGCGAACTGCTTGCGCTCCTTCTCCGGTGCCTCGGGGTCGTTCTGCACCCACCACAGACGCATGAGCATGGCGTCGAGATAGCGCTTTGAAATCGCTTCACGCGTCGGCCAGTCGGCGGCGGGATACTCGTTTTGCGGGCCGATCAGGCGACCGCCATTCCACGCGACCTTCTTGTTCGGCAGATTCGGCACGAAACCGCCGCCGAGAGCTTGCTTCGCGATGGTGGGATCGAAGTTCGCGGGCTTCGACAGCACGATTTGGTTTGCGGGATCACGCGTGAGGATGAGGCGGTAGTTGTAAGCCATCACGCTGCTGTCCGCCTCGCCGCTTTGCGGACCTTCGACGACCTCGGCGGTCGCGTGGCTGTTGTAGCGGATGTTCAGCGTGCCTTCATCAGCGGCCTTCGGGAAGCCGCGCTGGCCGGGCTCCTTGTGGCGCTCCTGCGTGTAAATCACGCCCGCGTGCTTCTCGCCGTATTGCGCACGGGATTCGCGGCCGATCTGCGTCTTCACGCCCGCTGCAGCCATCAATTCGCCTTCATACATGCCATCCGCGAAGATCTGGCCGCGCACGGTGATCGCCTTCTCACCATGCATCGGCTTCAACGTCACGCTTTGGAGCAAAGCACCGTCACGTTCCGCTTTCGTGACGATGTGACCGAGCAGCACGGTCAGTGTCTTCTCTTTTTCGACCATCTGATTGAAAAGCATCTCCGCGATGCGCGGCTCGACCTTCGGACGATCAATGTGCGCACGGCTCGTTTTGCTCGGCATGGACGCGACGTGCTGAGGCGAGCCTTCACCATAGGTCTTCGCGTAATACTGCGCCGCGCCGGTGAGCATCTCGCCGTAGATCGGCGAGCGCAGGCCGTCATACGGTGCCTCCCAACCGCCTGCGCCGCTCGTGACGAAGCCGCCGAGATGCTGTGTGTGATTCACGAACAGCACGCTGAGCCCCTCGCGTGCGGCACGCACCGCACAGGCGATCCCGCCCGGTGTGCCGCCGATGACGACGAGGTCATACGATTTGCCATCCACGTCCTGCGGCCTCGCGGCGCTCTTCAACAACATCGGCGGTGGAATGACGACCGGTTTGGCCTCCGTGCTCGTTTTGACGGGAAATCCGGCATCCGCACGCGTGTTGCGCTCGGCGATGGCCTCGGCCTCCGGCACGAGTTGCAGGCCATCGACCGCCACATAGCCATCCGCGCCCGCGTTCGAGATTTCGATGCTGCCCGATTTGCCCTTCGTGAAGGCAAACACGCCCAACGAACGCGGAATGCCATCCTCCAGGCAGTCGAGTCGCTGATTCAGCTCGACCACCGTTTCGCCATCGGCACTGCGAATGGTGATCTGCGCCTTTTGAGCGCGGTTCGAGGCATGAAGGTAGAGCAGGCGCACCTCGTATTTGCCATCGGCAGGAATTTCGGGCGTGAACGTCGCCACCGCGGCCGACTTCTTCGCGCGATCATCGTGCCGATACGCTGAACCAACAAGCGGCGTGAGCTTTTCGCTGACTTTCCAAGCGCCGGTGTATTTCGCCGCATCGTCGTCGAGCACGATGCCTGCCGCTTTGCGAGTGGAAGTAGCCGCGGTGGTCTTTTCGGCCTTGTCCGTCTCCGTGAGCGTGAAGCGCGTGCTCACGACGGAGTTCTGCTCCGCGCCAGGACGATACTTGATGTAGGTCGTTGCGACGAGAGTGCCGTCGGGAAGCATTTCGAGGCCCGGATAGCCGCAATCGCTGCTTTTGTGGCTGTGGAGCAGCTTGATTTTGTATTCGCCGTCTCTTCCGCTGATGATGTCCTCGTAACGGCCGACCCACGCGACGAAATGCGTGCGTGTGGGGCTATCCTTGCCCATGTCGCGGAAGCAGACGACGAGCCGGCCGTCTTTTGCATACACCGCCTTGTGTCGGTCACCATGCAGTCCCGGCGGCAGCGCTTTCACCTCCGACCACGTCTTGCCCTCGTCATCGCTCGTGATGAAGTGCGCGGGCTCGGTGCGGATGTTTTCGCGCATTAGGCAGAGCAGTTGCTTGCCATCGGGCGAGCGCACCACCTCTGGCTCGCAGGGCTTCAAATCGCCAAGATCGACGAGAATGCGCCACGGGCTCCAAGTCAGCCCGCCATCGGTCGATTCGCTCTGCGTGACGACGTTCGACTTCGTGTCCTTCGTCTCGCCCGGTCGGCGGATGTTCGAGAGGCCAATGAGCTTCTTGCCGCCCTCGACCGGCATGATCGTGCAAAACGGCATCACACACACGAGGCCGTTGCTCTGCATCGGTGACCACGTTTTGCCTTCATCGGTCGAAACCGACTGCTGCATCGTGCCATCGGGGCCTTGTCCGGCATACACGGCGAGCCGCGACACGCCCTGCGGATCGGTGAGACGATAGATCGCGGGGCAGTTTTTCACCTTCCACCAGTTCTCCGGCACCGGCAGCTCCTCGCTCCACGTTTTGCCGCCATCCTCGCTGCGCTTCAACGGCCCCGCCGTGCCGCCGTGACCATGCGTCCACACGCAGAACATCGTTTTGCCATCTGGCATCAAAAGCGTCGTGGGATGCCCCTGATACACCTTCTCCGTGCCCTGGGCGATGATGACATGCCGCTCCGTGTCTTTCGAGAGATCGACGACGGGGATTTGAGCATGTAAAGCGGCCGTCGAGGCCAGAATGAGCAAAGAACGAATCATGGCAGCAGGTTCAGCGATTTCAGAAACGCGTCCGTTTTGACAAGGCACTCCTCGAAAAGGGGCTGGGTGCGCATGAGGTAGCCGTGGTCGCCGCCTTCGTGAATGACGAGTTCGCTGCGGTTGCCGGCTTTGAGCATGGCATCGTGGAAGATTTGAGCGCCTTTGAAGGGCGTCGTCGGGTCGGCGGTGCCGTGGAAGGTGATCGTGGGCGGCAGGCCGGGGCGGACGTTGTGGGCGGGCGAGAGCTCCTTCCAGCGCTCGCCGATGCGGGCGTTGCCGTAGCCTTCGGTGGAGGTATCGATCACCGGGAAGAGCAAAACGAGAGCACTCGGCACGGGCGAGATTTTGAGGTCGTCGGTGTTTTCGTTGAAATCGAACATCGCCGTTGAGGCGGCGAGATGACCACCAGCGGAGCCGCCGCTGGCGATGATCTTGCCAGGATCGATGCCAAGCTCGTCCGCATGAGCCCGGACGTAGCGAATCGCGGAGCGCACGTCCTTCACGCAGTCGAAGACGGTCGTGTTCGTCTTCGCGCTGGCCAGACGATACTGCACGCTGATGCTCACGAGGCCGAGTTTCGCGAAATGATCGGCAAAGGCATACATGCGCTCCGGTCCCATGCCCGTCCAACCACCGCCGTGAATGGTGACGTAGCAAATACGCTTGTCGCCGGCCTTCCACCCCTCCGGCTGAAACACATGCAGGCTCAATTCGCGATCAGCGACCTTCTTGTAAACGATCTTCCGCGTCGGCGAGAGCTTCGCCACGAGCTGCGCGACGTAGTCATTGGCCGTCTTGGGCTTCGGCGCAGGTGTTTGAGCCAAAACAGACGACGTGGCGATGATGGCGAAAAGAGGAAGAAGGAGCTTCGGAGGGAGCATGGCGAGTCAACGAGGCTGCCTGACCATGCTTGCTGGTAAATTCAAATGTCCATTCTCAAGCCGTCATCCGGGCCAGCGTCTCTGCATCGACCGGTTTGCATGAGCGGTAGCCTTCACCTTGCTCAGGCAGATCCGAGAGGAAAGCATCGCGTGAGGCGGTGTTTTGAAACGTGAGGCCGATCAAGGCGCGACCGACGCGTTCGCCGGACTGGCGGTAGTTGAAGTAGCAGAGGCTGGCGCGGTCGCGGATGAGGCGGGAGAGGAAGTCATGCAGTGCGCCGGGTCGCTCGTAGAAGTCGAGGCGCAGGAAAAGCGGATGCGTGAGCAGATCGCCGCGCAGCGGGATGGCGCGGAAGGCCACATCGACGGCGCCGCCGAGGTCCTGCCATTGGAAACCACCTGCATCGAGCCGTGCGGGCAGTTCCGCGAGCTTCGCGGCGCTTTCGGCGGTGACGGTAAAGACGGGCCAGGCCTCGTCGGGATGATGCAGGCCGTATTGGAAGTCGGCGATGTTCAGGCCCTCGAAACACGAGTCGAGCAGCGACAGCATCGCGCCGGGTCGCTCGGGGATGTTGATGCGCAGCGTGCGCGAGACGGTGCTGGCCGCGCCCTCGCTTTGCGCGATGAGGCCGAGCTGCAAAAAGTCAATGTTAGCGCCGGTGATGACGATGAGCACCTTTTTGCTCGCGAATGCGGCGCGCTCTTTGATCACCGCCGCGAGACCCATCGCGCCGCTTGGCTCGGAAATGCAGCGCAGGCTCTCCCACAGCACGCGGATGGCCGCGCTGACCTCCGCGTTCGTCACGGTGGCGATGCGGTTGAGCATCGTGCGGCAGATTTCAAAGGGCAGGGCACCCGCTTTGCGCACGGCGGTGCCATCGCAGAAGATGTCGAGGTCGTGCAGCTCCACTGGCTTGCCATCTTCGATGGCGGCCTTCATCGATGCCTGGCCGATGCCTTCCACGCCGACGATTTCGATGCCGGGCCAGTAGGTTTTCAGCCAGTCCGCCGTGGCCGAGGCCATGCCGCCACCGCCGATTTGCAAAAACGCCGCGTCGAACGGCCCGTGGCCGGAAAGCACGACTTCATCCGCCAACGTGCCCTGGCCAGCCATCACCGCGAGATCGTCGTAAGCATGCACATAGACCGCGCCGCTCGCCTTTTCATGCTCGCGAGCTGCGAGCACCGACTCGTCGTA
>JAEUHM010000052.1 GCA_016795485.1 Verrucomicrobiaceae bacterium
GATCCAGAAGCAGGGAGATCTTATTGCTCAGTTGTTGGCAGAGCAGAAGCGTTTGCGTGAGGCGGTTGGTGGCACTGCGGAGGAGATCATGAAAACGGCCGAGGAGAACGTAGCCAAGGCCAACAATCAGAGCGTGGAGGAAGTCCGGAAGGGTGTGCAGAAGGCGTTGGCTGAGGCTAAGGCAGAGGTGGCTGCGGCCGGTGCGGACAAAGCCAAGCTTGCAATTGCACTGCGGAAACTCATTGACGCCGAAAGCGCTCTTGGACACGAAAACGAGGTCACCACAGCAATGGAGCAGCTCCAGAAGGCCATCGATCGGGAAGCTCAGCCGGTGGAGTGGGCGGAACTGACTGATAAGCTCGTCATTGCGCAAAAGTCTAGAAGTTTGATGAGTGAGGAACCCATCGAAATGCTCAAGGAAGCCGTGCAGTGGGCCATCAACTCGCCGAAGCTGGGAAAAGAGCATCAGACCACGCTGACCCTCATGACCTCTCTGGCACCGTGGCTCCCCCTTGAGGAAAACATCGCCATGAATCGAGAGATTTTGAAGGCTCAGCAAAAACTGCACGGGCCGGATAAGGCGGAGACGTATGATGCTATGGCAAGTTTGGCTCTTGCGCTGGGCAATGCCGCAACGCGCAACGACGATGCAGCGGCAGCCGAAGAAGCAGATGGCTATTACCAGAAAATCATTGCAGCGGCAGACAAGAAGTTTGGACCTGGCTCAAACGAGGCGCGGACGTTTATCCGGCATCGTTGCGACTTATTGATTGAGCTTGGGAAACTCACCGAAGCGGAGCAACTGCTGACCCCTGTCATCGCTGACCTGGAAAAGAAGTACGGCGACTCTGATCCAAAATTGATCCGGCTACTGAATGCTCTGTCCACGGTGCGGACGCAGCAAAAGGACTTTGGAGCTGCCATCGACATTCAACGTAGACTCGTGGAAATCTGCAAGAAAGCCTACGGACCAGACGACGAAAGCGTTATCAATCAGTCGAGTGGGTTGGCTCACACCATCTGGATGGCGGCAGTGAAGGATCCTGAACGGTTTGCCAGACAGTTGGACGAAGCAGAGAACCTCTCGCGCAACGTTTTGGAGACAAAAATCCGCCTGAATGGTGCCAGCCAGCCTAGTACGTTGAGCACGTTCGAACAACTGTCACTCATCCTTTTTGAAAAGGGTGACATCAAAGGCTCCAATCAGCAGCAGCAGCGGAGGCTTGAAGAAATGGGCAAATCCACAGGGCCCGACGATCTTGGATATGCTTTTGAGCTGAGCCATGTGGGTGGGAAGATGGTTTTGCGAAAAGACGCCGACAGCATTAGAACTGGAATTAAGCTTTTGGAGCAAGCGCTCGCCATCCGAGAGAAGAAGATGCCCGAGAAAAGCGCAGAGATCGCAGATGACTTGGAGTCCATCGCCGGTGCTATGTTGAGGCTGAAAGAATACGGTTTGGCCGAGCCAGTATTGATCAAAGAGTTGGCTTTGCGAGAAAAGTATCACCGGAAGGACACGCATTCTTTGGCGCTGAACTACCACAATCTCAGCAGGACGCGATCAGAGGCCAAGAAGGAGGCCGAAGCCCTGGTGTATGCCCGCAAGGCACTGGACCTGGAGCCAGAGAACAAATTGTTCAAAATGTCGGTCGATTATCTGGGCTCTTTTGTGGAATCACCCCCCGAGACATCTCCCGCACCAGCGCCTTCTAGTGACAAATCGCCCCCCTCACTGGAAGAGTACGCAGACTTCCGCAAGGATATCAATGATCGGGTCAAAGCGGGCAAACTCACCAAGACTAGAATCGCCCTAAAGGCGGCAGCAGGTCGAGAGCACTACCTCGAAGGACATTGGACCGGTGACAAGCTGGAGCGGGCTTTCGTTTGGAACGCCAAAGACACGAACAACGGCACATTCACTACGTTCTATCTCAATCAACATGGTTCGCTAATGTCGATCTTCCGCTTGCGGGAGGGTTCGGACGTACCGGTGGAAGGCGTGAAGAAAGCCGGCGACACCTACAATTTCCTTCGGGGCAAGCTCGTGGGATGGAGACGCACCCAAGACGATGCAGAGAAAGTGGAGGACCCAGAAAGCGAAGGATTTGCTGAGAAGGGAGCTGAAGTGTACGAGACCGGCATGGACGCCATCAAGCTATTGCTCGAGGAGGGGCCAGGCTAAGAGCAGCGCGCCCGGAATCGACAAATAAGCAAACGCAGAACTCGTCCCACTTCCTGATGCAACCCGTACCCCGTATCTTCGTCAGCGCCACCAGCCGCGATCTACGCACCGCGCGTGGACTTGTAGCAGAAGGTCTCCGCCGCATGGAATGCCTGCCCATTGTGCAGGATGACTTCCCGCCTGATTACAAATCCGTGCGTGACATGCTGCGGACCAAGATCCAGACCTGCAATGCTGTCGTTCACCTCGCTGGGTTCTACTATGGTGCTGAGCCACAGCCAGTCATCCCTGGTCCGGATCGTCGGAGCTTCACGCAGATGGAGTATGAGATAGCCATGGAGCTGAAGCTGCCGTGTTATGTGTTCCTCTGTGGACAGAACTTCCCCTTTGATAAGCACGACCCAGAGCCGGAGGAGAAGCAAGCGCTGCAAATGGCCCATCGTGACCGCCTACTGAAGCGGGATGAGCTTTTCTATGAGTTTGCGACACCTGAAGAACTGGCAAATCGCACTCGTGAGTTGCAACTCAGCGTAGAAGGGTTGCGTGGAGAGTTGGCCAAAGAGCGATTCCGCAGGCGCATGACGCTGGCAGCCTGCATCGTGCTCTTTCTCATCGGTGGCGGGTACTTTTACACGCGGATGCAGAAGTCGGATGCG
>JAEUHM010000011.1 GCA_016795485.1 Verrucomicrobiaceae bacterium
TCTGGAAGGCACCGTGGGTGCGTGAGGGCGCGGTGGTGAAAGCTGCGGCGAATGATGCGACAAGCTGGATCGGCAAGATCGCGGACGGGACGGTTCGCGTGCGGTTCCGGGCGCTCGACGTGGGACCGACGAATGCCCCTCCGTTGCAAATCTCGGTGCGCGCCACACCGGTCGCAGGCACGACGAAAGATGTCCGATACCTTTTCCAATTCCTCCCGCAGAAACGCATCTGCCACCTCCTCTATCTTGAAAAGGGCGGGGGTGCTGGCACGGAGAAGACCGAGTACCTATGGCGGGAGAAGCCGTTCCTTCCGACCTCCGCCGGCTCGAATGAGTTCGAGTTTGAGATTCACGCGGAGGGTGACCAGTTGAGCGTTTGGTCCGGCGGACAAGTCATCGCTTCCATTCACGATTCCCGCGTTTCGTCTGGATCTTGCGGAATCATCGCGAACCCGGGCATCGACATCACACGCGCCGAGACCACCGGAATCGGGGAGAAGAAATCCACTGTAGCAACACTGCCGAACATCACGAACTGGCAGGACGTGACGGCCGCGACGCGTGACGCCGCACGCACGATTCCCCATATCGTCGTCGATCAGGACGCGATCCGCTCATCCGCCCAAGACAGCCTCACCATTCCAATTTCACCGCGCAGCCGCCGCGACTGCGCCGTGCGACTGCATCACTCGGGAGGCGGTCAGATCGTCATGCGCCGAAACGACGCGGGGTTCCTCTTCGTGCTCTGCCAGAGCACACAGACCATCTTCAGCCGCTATGAAAAGGATTTGCCAAAGGCGGTCTCCATCGGGCCGTCACGCATCCACGACGCCGGGTTCGATTATCACCAGCCGCACGAGACCGTCGTGGTGATCCAAGGCACCAAGATCCGAGCATGGGTCGATGGGAAACTCATCGGTGAAGCGGAGGATACGAAGTTCACGGAAGGCACGACGCACATCGCTCTACTTCCTTCCTCTGTAGTGACAAAGGTGGAGATCGCGGAACTGGATGGAGCGGCACTAAAGGCAAGTGACAGCCCTTCTGAATGAAGCTCGAGGACTTCGGCGGTGACTCAAGAGAGTAGGGCGGTTAGCCGCTGCGCCCGATCACTTTCATGAGGTGCGCCAGCTCGGCCATCTGCTCGGCAGGATCACTGACGGTCTGCGCAATCTCGGCCTCGATGAGCCTAGCATAGCGCTTTCTCATGCGGTGGATTTGGACGCGCAGTGAGCTTTCGTTGATGCCAAGCCGTGCGGCAGCCTCGGCATACGGCGTGGCATTGTCACCCAGGGGCAGGAACTCGCGCATTTGCTCGTATTCGTCCAAGTTGTTGCCCTGGATGAACTCCGCCCGCAGTTTTTCGGCGGCGGCAGCCAGCAGCTCATAGGCCCATGCGCGGTCGAAGATCAGCTCGGGATCCTTACGGTCCGCAGGCTCGCGCTGGTAGCGGTCCTCGGCCACGTCTTCGTCAAACGATACTGTTATGACCTGACCGCCACGTTTTTCAGCGTTCTCGTGGCGGTTCTGTTTGTGTGCGACGTTGCGCAGGATGGCCAGCATGAAGGTCCTCATGCGCCCGTGTTCCTGCTGCGCGGCGTGCAGGGCCTCGTGCGAAATGAGGTTGTGGAAAAAGGCCTGCGTCACGTCCTCCGCATCATGGGCCGAGAAGCCGAAGCGCCGGGCGTAGGCATAGATGGGATACCAGTACTGGCTGCAGATCTCCTCCAGCGCGCGCGCCGCATCGCGCGCGCTGCCTCTTTGCACCTTCTGGATCAGCGTCCAGCTGGTGGTGGGGAAGGGCGATTGGCCTTCGGGTGACGAGGAATCGGGGGGGCTGCTCATGTCCTGCGTCTTTTATGCCAGTATTTTGCAGAGCCGTGTAACAATTTTTTCGAGGTCGGTATGAAGGGGGCAATCCGCACCTCATGCCATGAAAACACTTCGACTTTTCGCTCTCCTCACGATCCTGCCGCTCAGCGCTTTCGCGGGGCCGTTCTCCAACGGCAGCTTCGAGCAGGCTGGGATCACCACGGGCTCAGAAGAGCCGCTGAGCTCTTCTTCGACGACTGTCACGGGCTGGACGGTCAAGGCATCGGGCACGGTGCATAGCGCGGCGGATGATTACTCCGCCACGCTGAACAATAGCACGCGCACCTGGCAGTATGGCTATCGCAGCACGCTGGCGTCTTCCTCGCTCACGCTCTACTCGATGCACGGAGTGTATTACGGATCGGATGCGTGGTCGACGGGAGCCACCACGCCGTCGGTGATCCACAACGGCACCGCCGTTGCCCAGCCAAGTAGTGACGGAGTGGTATTGCAACCCAACCAATTGTTTTCTCATCCAGGGAATGGGGGGGTGTTCTCAGTGGTCCGTTGGACAGCACCGGCGGGTGGCCCCCCTGGCGGACGCTCGTATGCGATTCATGCAGATTGGGTCGGCCTGGGATCACAATCCACGGTCGATGTGCATGTGCTGATCAATGGCATTTCCGTGTATGACGGCACCCTCGCCGGACGGGGCACGACGACGAACACCGACAGCACTCTGACGCTTCCATTCACGCTGCCTGCCGGGATGACCGTGGAGTTCGCCGTGGGCGATGGTGGCAATGGCCACAGTGGCGACAGCACGGGGATGAACGCGACGATCACCGAGCAAGTGGCGGGTGGTGGTGCGGGCATGATCTATGAGCGAAACACGAACTCCCACGGCGTCACGGCTGTAGAGGGCTCGCATGTATTGAGCTTTGGTCACAATGGCGGGCACGGCGGCACCATCTCGCAGACCTTCGATACGGTGCCGGGCGCGACGTATCAGGTGGCTTACTCGCTGGCTCAAATGCTGGCCGGTGGCAATGACGGCCAGACAATGAGCGTGGAAGCATTCAATGGCTCCACGTCTTTGGCACCTGCGGTGAGCAACTCCCTTCCAACCACGCAGAACCAGTGGGGAGCTGGCACGATTTATAGCTTCACCGCCACCTCGACGTCAACCAAGCTGGTCTTCAATGACACCACACCCGATGCGGCTGGCGCAAACACGGCCTGGGCACTCGACAGCGTCAACCTGGCTGTCACCCTGCCAGCAGTGCTCGCGGGTCCGGAGGAATACAACGGGCACACGTATTTCCTCGTGAATCAAGCCACCTGGCAGGGAGGGGAAAACGAGGCCGTGGCCAGAGGCGGTCACCTGGTGACCATCGATAATGCCAGCGAGCAGACCTGGGTCTTCAATACCTTCAAATCGGTTGGCGCCGTCAATCGCAATCTCTGGATCGGACTGCGCGAGGTTACGACCGATGGGAACTACCTCTGGGTCAGCGGTGAGACGCCGCAGCCACCCTATATGAACTGGCATCCCACCGTGCCTGACAACCTCGGCGGGAACGAGAACTACGCCCACATGTTTGCCCATAACAATCCTTATGGCGGCATTCCGGGTTCGTGGAATGACTCTACCAGTCCTCCTATCTATCCCTTTGTGGAACCCTTTGCCTCCATTGTGGAAGTGGAGAATACGCAGCCCATCGTTTCGGGTTACGCCAACGTATGGCTTGCCGGTCATCCCAATGGCACCACCGCTCGCCAGACAGATTCCGCGCCTGCGGATTCGCCGAAGCTCGCAGGCATCAACGTCGTGGGCGGACGTGATCTCGTTTTCACAGTGGGAGGCGGCACGAGCAACGGCCCCTCTGGTCCAGCGTTGCCAGCTGATGGTGCGAACATCATCACGCATGATGCGGAGAACAGCATCGCCTCGCTCACGGCTCCGCTTACCGCGCTTGTCGGGGTGTTCCTCGATGCCAGTGTGCCTTCTGGTGACGCTCCTGAGCAATATCTTGATTACACGTCGGATGTGGCGCGCGATGCACGCCACTATACGCCCGGCTTAAGGCAGCCCTTCTACATCGGTGATGGCCTAACGGCAGGGGGGATCCCACAGACCTTCCGCGTACCCTCGGGTGCCACACGACTCTTCCTCGGTGCGCTGGATGCGTATGACAATCATCTCAACTTTGGCTCCTTCGTCGTTGGCATCACCGAAGCTGCGCCAATCGACACTATTGAGCCACCGCCGAATCTTGTCTCGTGGTGGCCGGGTGAAAACTCCGCGTGGGACGTGGCGGGCATTGGCCGTGGCTCGATGAAGAATGCCGCGCACAATGGAATGGACGCGTATGGCCCGGGCAAGGTGGGCCGTGCATTTGTGTTCGATGGTGTGGATGATCATATCCAGGGGAGACCCGCGGGCATCAGTTTGGTGCAGGAGTTGACCATTGAGGCGTGGATCAATCCTTCGTCCGTCTCAGGCGAGCGAGAAATCATTTCGAAGCGCGACGACAACAATACGAATGTCTCGTATGCGCTCTTCCTCCGTGACGGGCATCTCGTGTATCTCTCGCGTTCGGCGGGTGTGGACAGGGAGTTGGCAGATACAGGCACCATTCCTGTCGGTGTATGGACGCATGTGGTCATGACCGAGTCTTACACCGCTGGGCGCAAGCTCTATGTCAATGGCAACGTCGTCGCTTCCGCATCAGAGACACCGCCAAGCCGGCCCAATACGAGCGGACCTCTCAGCATTGGCGCTTACGTGACGACGGCCAATCCCACGGCCACACCGGGTGCGCCGTTTGCGGGCAGCATTGACGAACTGACGCTCTTCAATCGTGCACTGAGTTCGACGGAGATCAGTCTCATAGTGAGCGTCGGTGCGGGCGGCAAAGACCGTGCCGATCCAGCGCGCGACTTCTCTCCCGTGGCCAATCCCAACACCCCATGGAAGTATGGCTGGATTCAAGCTGGACCGATCAGCCCCACCTATCTTGAAGGCGGCAATCCAGCCCAGGGCGGCCTCTTCCCCAAACCCGCACAGGCCAGCGGTGACTTCCACGCCTATATGAAAACTCCGCCAACGGCGCAGGTGATCTTCAACGTCAACGAAACGCAGCGCCTAGTTTCCGGCGCGCTGGAACTGAATCCGTTGCTGTTCGTCATGAATCCTTCATCCGACGGATCCTTTGCCGTGCTCCGCTGGACGGCTCCCGCCAGTGGACGATTCGCTGTAAGCGCCACCTTCACCGGTGCGCACGATGGTGTGGCGGCCACCAGCGACGTGCATGTGCTGCACAACTCGGACACCCTCTTTGACAGCACGATCAACTCCTTCCAAGGCGACGGTGCATCTTTCACTGACACGATCTCCGTCGGTGCGGGAGATACTGTGGACTGGCTCGTCGGTGGCAATGGCACCAACTCTAACGATCATACCGGCCTCGTCGCGAGCGTGGTGCTCATCGACCACTCACCCTTCCAGATTCCCACACTGCAAGACTTTAAGTTCACCGGCACGCTGATGACGGGCAAGACAGTGCTGGTGAATGCGGTCAACGGCGAGCGGCAACTCTATCCGACCATGACCGCGAAGCTTCAGTATTCGCCCACGCCGTGGGATGACAGCAGTTGGCTGGATGTGCCCGGCGGCACGATGACGCCCACCGGATCGACTGGCTTCACTCTGCTCGTCAATACGCTGCCCGCAGGCCACTTCGCCTTCCGCATAGCCACATCAGTGTCAGGCGTGGGTGATTCCTATAGCGCGCCGTCGGAAATGTATGATGTGCTGCCTGCGGGGGCAGCCATTGAGATAAAAGTCACTGCAGTCAGTGACAGCGATGCTACTGGAGCCACCACTCATCGAGGCGACTACATCGACTACCTCGTGCAGTTTAGAAACACTGGCGGTAATGCCGTGTTGCCGGCATCGCAGCACAAAATCGAAGCGAAGATCCCCACTGGCACGAGCTACTTCAACTCATCACCCGCAGCAACGCCTCTCAAAACCAGTGGTGCCATCACCGGACTGTCTTGGCCGATCATTCGCAACCTTAACCCTGTGGATATGATGTTACCCTTCACGGCCAAGACTGGGTCCGATGTGATCACGGTAGTGAACCACGGCTTTGATGATGGTGACACTGTTGAACTGCGCGCGAGCACGACGGGCACGCTGCCAGGAGGTCTGCGTGAAGGCATCATCTACAAGGTGACGTCCTCTACGAGCAACAGCTTAAAGCTCATCGAACCGGGAAGGACCACCTCCATCAAGTGTACGAACACAGGCATCGGCACGCACACGATGCGCCGTGAATCTGACACCTGGCAGAAGCGCCTCTTCACCGTGAGCGTGACCGATCCGACAAAGGTGCAGGACACACCCACACCCGTCATCAATCCCGTGGGGGGCACTATCGTTTCTGATGTGAAGATGAAGCGAGCCACCGGCGCTGACATACCTGCGGCAGTTGCCACGACTACAGTGGTCAATCCGTTGCGTCTCACTGGCACGATCCGTGGCGACTCGCAGATGAAGCAGGGCGGCATTGTGAACATCGACTTCAAAGTCACCAATGGCGCGAGCTACACAACCACAGGAACCAATCTGGTGGTGCGCGCGCCCGCCGGACTCACCCTATTGCAAGGCTCTGCATTCGTGAACGGCAACGAAACCGGCGGCGCGCCCATCGATCCAGTGACGAGAAAACAAATACCCGGCTACTACCCCGGAAAACCTAACCCTTACCTGGAGGAAGACACGCAGTTGAACCAACTCGTCACTTTCAACCTTGGCAACATGCTTGGCGGCACCGCACTCACTTGCCGCGTCTCCTTCCGCATTCAGTATGACTGGAATCCAGCGCTGCCCATCTCCTTCAACAACGCCATCGTCAGCATCAAGCGTCCCGGAACGGGAGCCTCCACGCGCAATCCCGTCACTGGCACACTGCTTAGCCCTTTGGTGATCAACGTGGCTGCGGCTCCTTTTGATCCGCGCCCCGCTCTTGCCCTCACCATCACGCAGGAAGCCGCTGGCATCCTGCCCGGCAACAGCGCCGTGGCGGTGGTGATCGACCGCAATGACATGGTGGCTGGCAGCAGTCCGCAGCGCTCTGTGAGGCAAATCGTGTATCGCATGACCTATCGAAACTACGGCAATGTTAGCGCGGAGTTCGTGCGCATGGCGGTGCCGCTGCCGGCCAACACCACCTACGTCTCCGGCACCGCCGTGGTGAAGCTTGCGCCGAATGACAAGAATCCCACCGGCACCAGCACGCCTGCCGTGGTAGGCTCTTTTTTGATCTTCAACTTGCCCCACCTGGAGAAGTTCGGCGTGCTTGGCTATGAAAAGACACTGGAGTTCCGCGTCACCGTGAAGTCTGGTCTACCCACCGGCACGCGCATCATCCAGCAGGGTGGCTCCGTCACCACACGCGATCTGGGCATCGCATCGCAAGCACGGCATCAATTGGAAGCAGAGGTGTCCACACCTGCGGTGATGCGATATAAGTCGGATGGATTCACCATCTCCAACGGCAGCAGCATCAGCGAAGTGCGCCATCGCCATTTCTACGAAAACACGGGCACTCTGCCGGCTTCCGGGGTGGAGATCCGGTATGCGATACCTACCGGCTACAAGTTCGTCGATGCTGTCTTCCTCAATGCAAACGGCACCAAGAATGTGATCAAAAGCCTGAGCATCACCAAGCCACTGGTGCCAACCTCCGGCACCGTCATCTTCCCTGTGGGAACAGTGAATCGCTACAAGCTGGTGAAGGGTGTGCCCGTGTCTGGTGGTGGGTTCGCGGTGGTGCGATTGCAAATCGATCCCGACAATCCGCCCACGAGTGCCAACGACTGGCGTCGCGATGGCAGCTTCACGCACACCAGCACCGTGCCCGCACCACCCCCAGCGCCCATGCTCTCTGCCCTGACGGGTTCCCAAGGGGAACCTATCAAGCTCAGCCTCGCGCCTTCCAAACTCTACGTCGGTGTGTTCGGTGCAGCCTATTACGCGCCGGAAGACGATCCTGCCAACGAACGCCTCATTACCTATCAAGTGCTGTGGGGCAGTAACTCGAATCAATCCCCCGGGGCTGGTGCCATGCTCTTTCCCATTCCCGCCAACACCACCTACGTGCGTCACACACCCAGCATAGTCATGACCGGAGGCGCTGGTGAATCAGGCAACTATTCTCCACCCGGATCTCAGTTTGGCGGCACCAATGGGAAAGTAAGTTGGGGACTAACCAACGGTACAAATACCGCCACAACGGCATTTGTCACTGTCCGCATCAATGACGGTTTCACGGGCACCGTGGTGTGCGATGAAGCCTATGCCAGTGGGGATCGGACCGGCAAACGCTATCAGATGCGCGGCCGCACCACAGTGTATGCGCCTGGGGAATCGTTAGACTCGCGCAAGCAGCGTCTGGCCAATGACTCGGTCGGCAACGCCAACCTTGCTGACCGCGCCTCGAAGAGCGCAGGCTTCGACAAGTTTATTCGCAGGATCGACTCGATTAACGCTGGCTCGTCATGGATGAATTTCAGCGGGACGGACGCCTTCACCGTGGCTGGGAATAATGCCGTGCTGATTCCTCTGGGTGGAGGCAAAATCGTGGCTGCTGGCGGTGGCAACATTGTGGCAGCAGGAGGCGGCAACATCGTAGCGGGTGGCGGCGGGAACATTGTGGCTGGTGGCGGCGGGAACATTGTGGCTGGTGGGGGTGGCAATATTGTCGCTGCCGGTGGCGGGAACATCGTGGCCGCAGGCGGTGGCAACATCTTCTCCGGTGTCACCAACATCGTAGCGGCAGGCGGCGGCAACATCGTGGCGGCAGGTGGCGGAAATTTTGTTAAGGTCGATGTGCCAGGCCGCGGAATGCTCTCCGCGACCGACCTCTACAAGAGCATGGCGCAGATCGTTGCTGCCGGTGGTGGCAATATCGTCGCTGGTGGAGGGGGCAATCTGGTGGACCTGAAGAATGCTGTAGTCGCCAACGATGGTGCGGGCCTCGTCGGCCTGGACGGAGCCTCGCTTGTGGGCATGGACGGCGCCAGCTTTGGCACCCTTCGTATCGAAGCCGATGGTGCCTTGAAGATGATCCCACCCACCGTGGTCGAGCAAGTGGTGCAACTGCGAGGGCCGATTGACGCGGTGATCGCGAATGACGGAGCGGGCCTGACGGAGATTGCGGTGGCAGCAGTCGAGGGTGGAGCCGTAGTGGACGCCAACAGCTTGAATGTCATTTCCCAAGCGGCACTCCTCGGCCAGGACGGCGCATCCCTACTCGGCCAGGATGGTGCATCCATCATTGGCGAGCATGGTGCCGGGATCATTGGTGAGCACGGCGCTGGTTTCAAAGGCATGTCAGCGCCTTTCACAGGAGGAGTCGGATTTGGCTCAGGTCAGCGGTGAGAGACTTCAGACACCTCCCAGAATGGTTCTGCAAAGGCGCAGAATGATTCTGTAGCGGTGCAGAATGATTCTGTCGTGTCGCAGAATGGTTCTGCAAAGGCGCAAAATGATTCTGCAGCGGTGCAAATTGATTCTGTCGTGTCGCAAAATGGTTCTGCAAAGGCGCAGAATGATTCTGCAGCGGCGCAAAATGATTCTGCCGTGTCGCAAAATGGTTCTGCAAAGGCACAGAATGATTCCGTAGCGGCGCAAAATGATTCTGCCGTGTCGCAAAATGGTTCTGCAAAGGCGCAGAACCATTCTGCAGCGGTGCAGAATCATCCTGTACCTGCTCAAAATCGGGTCAAAAGGCCCGAAATGGCCCGAAAATGCCTCGAAACGCACCCAACCGGCCTTTGAGGGGGCTGGAGGAGGGTTTGACTGTTTCCAGGTGAGGAGCCGGGGCGAGCCGAGCCGCCATTTCCCGAGAAAACAGGGATTGCTTGTCCAATGCGAGGTGGCCTAAATCCAAAAATCAGCATGGACGCCCAGCGATTGCTGTTTCGCAATGTGAAGGTACGTCCCGACTACATCGGGCTTCCCTACCTGTTGGAGCTGGCCAAGGTGGGTCCCCCGCACCCTTAGGCAGAAGAGGCGCAGCAGCAGTTGGTGCTTCGCTTTGGCACTGATCACGGCTCCAATTGGAATCTTTGGAGCAAACGCATCGCAGATGAACTCAAGGACCGATGACCGTACGCATTTTCAATTTGCACGGCGGGCTGATGGGCGTGGACGTCTAAAGTACGTGACTCGCCTGCCAGGACGGATCAAGCATTGTCGCTGGTGGTGTTTCTAATGCCAATCGGCTCCCGGACCTGCTCTATCGCTTTTTCGGCGCGGCCTTCTTGGCAGGAGACTCCTTTTTCGCGGCGGCTTGGGTCTTCGGGACAGGCTTCTTCGCCTTGGCTGAAGAAGCGGCTGCAGCCTTGGGCTTTGCGGCGGCCTTTGGTGCTGGAGCTTTAGTAGCTTTTGGCTTTTCGGTGACCTTCGGGGCTGCTTTGGGAGCTTTCTCGACCTTCACAGGTGCAGGCGGTGGGCTTGGCGGCTCCTCCTCTTCCTCTTCTTGAACTTCTGGCTCCTGGGTGAACGTTGGCTCAGGTTCTGGCTCGCCGATGTCATCCAGAGTGCCACCCAAGAGGGCGACAAAGCTGCTGAGATCATCATCGGTGTCAGAAAGGCCTTCGTCATCAGCATCTTCGTCATCAGCCTGTTTGGCCAATTGTGGAAGCAAGGGTGAAGAGAGCTTTGGCTTCTTCTTATTCAGGTTTGCGTTGCGGAGTGCCTTCGGAATCGGGTCTTCCTTCTTCTGCAATGCACGACGCAACTTCCGCAAAGCGATGTTCTGAAGCTGGCGGATACGCTCCCGCGTAACCCCAAACTCCTGGCCGACTTCTTCAAGAGTGCGTGCCTTCTGGCCGTTCAGGCCGAAACGGGCGTCAATGATTTTGCGCTCGCGCTCGTCCAGCACGGTGAGCAGTCCGTCGAGCTGGCCGTGCATGTTCTTGTGACTCAGCATCTCGAACGGAGTCTGGGCGGTCTCGTCCCCAACGATCTCGCCAAACTCGGTGCTGTCGTCCTCGCTTATGGGTGCGTCCAGGGAAGCTGGGCGCATGGAGGCGACTTTCAGTTGGGAGAGCTTTGCGCGGTCGATGCCGATCTCTTCAGAAAGTTCGTCGTCAGTGGGTTCACGGCCGAGTTCTTCGGACATGGCCATAGCCACACGGCGCATCTTGCTGATCTTGTCCACCATGTGCACGGGCAGACGGATGGTCTTAGACTGGTTGGCCAAAGCACGCTTGATGGACTGTTTGATCCACCATGCCGCATAAGTAGAGAGCTTGCCGCCTTTGTTGGGGTCAAAGCGTTCCACGGCTTTCATGAGACCGATGTTGCCCTCAGAGATGAGGTCAAGCAGCGGGAGGCCATAGTTGGCGTAATCTTGAGCGATTTTGACGACCAGACGCAAGTTAGCGCGGATCATGTGAGACCGCGCCTCTGGATCGCCGCGCTTGATGCGCTCGGCGAGCTCAATCTCCTGATCAGGGGTCAGCAAGTCAGTCTTGCCGATCTCCCTGAGGTAGATCTTGATTCCGCCGTCGAGTTCCATGTTGAACATACAAAACTGATAAAATTAATAGGTGAAATGATAGTTTGGACTTGGCCTCTATGAGAGTGCCGTGGAGAGCGCTAGATTCCCCTGCGCTCCGTGGTGTTTCGCCCTGTTAGTTGCAACAAGCGTGCCAATAAGGTGGCTGAGAGGGGCGGAAAACACCGGGGAGGAGCAGTTAATAACAAAACGTAGCCAGAGGCAAGTCTGTCATTTCATTTTCAACGGATTTTTTCAGTTGCGTCAATCTTATTTTCAATATTGCCAAACAAATACGGGTTTTGGGTGCTTTTTGAGGGGTTTGGGCGGCTCAGAACCACGTTTTCGCTCGACTCATCGCGGCTGGCTCGTCAGCATTTGCGCGCATGTCTCCCCAAACTTGGCCTTTCGTCATCCTCGCCGTCAGCGTGGCATTCATCATTGTAGGTATCAGCAAGCTAAGGCTGCACGCGTTTGTTGCCTTGATCCTCGCGGCGCTGCTGGCTGGGCTGATGACAGGCAAGGACACGTGGGATATCGTTCAAAAGGACGGCAAGGTGAAAACCATGTCGGGGTTGGTGGGCACTGTGGAGATGGTTGCCAAAGGGCTCGGGGATACGGCGAGAGATATTGCCATATCCATCGCTCTGGCGGCCATTATAGGCATGTGCCTGATGGAGAGTGGTGGTGCGGACAAGGTGGTGCGGCGATTTCTGGCCTTTTTTGGTGAGAAACGAGCGGGTTGGGCGCTTTTATGGAGCACGTTCCTGCTGAGTGCGCCGATCTTCTTTGACACGATGTTCATGCTGATGGCCCCGCTGGCCATGGCGCTATGCATGAGGACGGGTAAAGACTACGTGCTCTACATTCTTGCCGTTTGTTGTGCAGGAACCATCACTCACTCGATGACAGTGCCGCATCCAGGGCCTGTCGCTGTGGTGGAAGACCTCAAACTCAACGTCGGCGAGTCGATTGTCGGCGGAATGTTGGTCGGGGCGGTGGTTTCAGCACTGGGTTTCCTGGTGAGCGGGTGGCTCAATCGTCGGGTGCAAGTTCCGCTGAGAGGGTCTGGTAGCCTTTCATTGAACAACCTGGAAGGCATTAGCAGTAAGCCCGAAAGTGAACTTCCCTCATTCTTCTGGAGCATCACGCCTGTTATTTTGCCGATCATTCTGATCAGCTTAACCACTGTTTTTGAGTTGGCGCACTCGGGTGCGGCCAAAGGAGTGCCATGGGGACAAGCCATGGTGGCCACGTTGGGAGGTGAAGCCTCATTTGCCAAGGTGCGCGCCTGGGTGGACTTCGTTGGACACAAAAACATAGCACTGACGATCGGGGCATTCATTGCGCTCGTCGTGCTAGCAAGGCAGTGCAAGTTTGGCCTCAAGAAGCTCGAAGAGCTCGTGGGCCCTCCGCTAGAGACTGCCGGCATGATCATTCTGATCACTAGTGCTGGGGGAGCATTTGGTGCGGCACTTCGGAGTGCTGGGGTAGGTGATGCAGTGAAGGCCGTTGCTCAAGACTACAGCATCAATCTTGTCCTGCTTGGCTGGTTGGTAGCGGCTGTGGTGCGTGTGGCGCAAGGCTCGGCAACAGTAGGAATGCTCACCGCGTCCTCTATCATGGCGCCCATGCTTGCTGCCGGTTCCCTTGACTGCCACCCCGTCTATTTGTTCATGAGTATCGGCTTCGGAGCCATGTTCTGCTCCTGGATGAACGACAGCGGCTTCTGGGTGGTGTCTCGCCTGTCCGGCATGACCGAAAAAGAAACGCTCAAGACTTGGTCAGTTCAGCTCACGGCAGATTCTGTGATAGGCCTAGCGGTGGTGTTTCTGCTTAGCCGTGTTCTTCCGTTTCCGTTCTGAATCTAAATGAAAGAGGCCAGGCTTTTTGGGGCCTGACCTCTTCAGAGATTGCGGATGATTGCTGCACGAAGCAGCCCCACATTATGCCATGTCGTTGTATTCGCGGTCTTTGGTGATGCCTGGCAGCGGCACGGGGTAACGACCTTCAGCGTTGGCCTTGATCGGAGCTGGTCCATCCAAAGTCAGTTTGTCGCTGTTAGGGGAGAACTCGTGCTGAACTTGCATGAAGCCATCATAAGTAACTGCTTGGCCCGTATGACATGCCATACGGCCCATGCTGGTGACGACACTCGCTGCGACACCACGCTCAAGCTCGTTGTAAGGCTTGTTGTTGCGGATGGCGTCGATGAAGTCTTCCCACTCAAGGTCGTAGGGGTTGGCTTCAGGTTGCTTGGCAGCCCAGAGCACGCTGTCTGGCAGTTTTGCGGCTTCCACAGCGGCGGGTGCATCACCCGATTTCTTCTTGATGCGAGCGGATTTGGACTCACGCAGGCGAACAGGCACATGACCCTTCAAGATAAGTGCATTGCTGGGTGCGTGACCCGCGCTGCTGACCACTGCCATGCCTTTGGTGCCGTGCACGTAGGTGGCAAACTCGTTCTGGCAGTTGGAAATGTTACGACCTTCAAAGAAGAACTTGGTGCCGTCCTTCCAGGTGTACTCACAGGTGTAGTTGTCGAAGTTTTGGTCCACAAAGTTGCCTCTGTCCGTACGACCTCCGCTACCCCAGACGTGAGTGGGCCAGTCGTTCTTCATCCAGCAGGCTTCGTCGATGTTGTGGATGAAGAAATCGCTAAAGCTGCCACCCGAGGCCCAGAGGAAGCTGTGGAATCGCTTGATCTGCCAGAGCAACTCGGAGGGTTCCAGTTTCTCGTCCCGCTTCTCGGAGAAGCACGTGGCCACAGGAGCCTGCATACGATAGGCGCGAGCGAGGATGATGTCTCCAATGGCACCGTCTTGGATGCGATCGAACAACTCCTGACGCGCCCGGCAGTGACGGCACATAAGACCGATGCCCACTTTGATACCTTTCTTCTTGGCCTCTTCGTTGAGCTCCAACATCCGACGAGCACTGGGTGCATCCGCGATCACTGGTTTCTCCATGAAGATGTGGATGCCTTTCTCGATGGCGTATTTGAAGTGTACCCAGCGAAAAGCGAGCGGTGTAGCCACGATGGCGACATCACCGGGACGAAGTTGATCCATGGCCTTCTGGTAGGCATCAAAACCGATGAACTTGGTGTCCTCAGACACAGCCATCCGGTCAGGATGCTTGCCCGTGAGTCCCTCGAAGCTAGCATCCAGGCGATTTTTCTGCACGTCTGCCATCGCCACGAGTTTAATGGCGGGCTTGGTGGAGAGTGCGTTGCTTGCAGCACCAGATCCACGACCTCCGCATCCGATCAATGCGGCGCGCATGGTGTCGTCGCCAGCGGCGTGGACAAAGGGAAGTGAAACTCCAGAAAGCACGGACGCTCCAATGGAGGTGCGTTTGATGAAGTCACGACGAGAAACTGCGGACGGAGTAATGATGGGCGAGTCCATGGGGAATAATAAAGTGGAGTAACAGTAGATGAAAAGTAACGGAATAATGCAATCCAATCCTTCTGGCTGCTGTCGTGAAAAAGGCGGCCAGTCATTGCTGACTGGCCGCCCTGCTAAAAGTGATTCGGGTATTACCTGAGGGATTACTCCTCGTCTCCGGGAATGATCACTGAGTCCTTTTTGCCCGCTCGGATGATGCGGAGGAAGATAGGCTCTTTCCCGAGTTTCTGCAGTCCTTTGGTGTCTGCCATCGAGTTGATGCGAGTTGTATTGATGCCCGTAATCACATCGCCTTCTTCTAGTCCAGCGCCTCCTGCGGCGGAGTTTGGCTTCACTTCGAGCACGACAACGCCGTTCAAGCCGTCTTCGACATCATAGCGCTGGCGCAACCCCGGCGTGAGGTCCTGAACGGTCACTCCTGGAATGAGTTCGGCTGGTGATGCCTTCTTGATTTGCTCCTGACCGCTTCCGGATTTGCTCCCGGACCGTTTTCCGCCCGACAAGAGTTCCTCGTCAGAAATCGCTTCGAGCGTGGCAGTTATCGTGATTTTCTTTCCATCGCGGAATACCTCCAGCGGCAGCTTAGTGCCTGGCTTGGATACGCCCACGATGCGAGTTAGACCAACACTGTCCTCCACTTTCTGATTGGCGGCTCCCACGATAACATCACCCCGCTCCAGACCGGCTTTTTCAGCTGGGGATCCTGGCGTGACGTCGTCGACCCACGCGCCTGCATCACTTTCCATGCCCATGACTTTGCCGAGGCCCTCACGGACTGGCCCCATTTTGACGCCAAGGTATCCGCGCGTCACCTGACCATCATCTACCAGGTCTTCGGCTATGCTGAGTGCCAAGTTGATGGGAATCGAGAACCCAATACCAGCGTTCATGCCGCTGCGGCTAAGAATCGCCGTGTTGATCCCAATGACACGACCTGTCGCATCAAGCAGGGGGCCACCTGAGTTGCCAGGATTGATCGAGGCATCGGTTTGGATGAAATCTTGGATGCCAGCAAGTTGACTGGAGGAGGGAAGACCAATTCCAGTACGACCCATGGCGCTGATGATGCCGAGCGTCACCGATTGGCTGAGTTCCATTGGGCTGCCGGCGGCGAGAACGACGTCTCCCACCCGAAGTTTGGAACTGTCTCCTATAGTGGCGAAAGGCAGGTTCTTACCGTCGATCTTAATGAGTGCCACATCCGCACGTGGGTCAGCACCGATCAGTTTGGCGTCATAGGCTTTGGTCTCGTTGCCAATGGTGACCTCAATCTTCTCAGCGTCTTCGATGACGTGATTGTTGGTCAAGATGTAACCGTCTGGAGTGATCACCACACCCGACCCTGTGCCTTTCTGGAGTCTGCCTTGGGGTTGGCGCTGTTCTTCACGACGTGGAGTGCGGCGAGGTGGAGCATCTTCGTCACTGTCAGGCGAACCGAAATTGTCGTCGCCAAAAGGAAGGCCGAAGAACCGACGGAAATACTCCCGCAATTGCGGATCGATGTCTTCCATGCTGCGGCCGTGTCCTCCCATGCCCAACTGCCCGCCGCCCACGCGCACAGATGGAGTAACTCGCACAACGGTGGGCAGTATCTTCTCCACCACGGGTGCATAGCTCAACTGAGCCTGTCCACCGGCTGGCAGCGGAGTGTTGTCGATCTTTAGTTTTGCCCGCAGTTCGGAAGCGGTGATCTTCGGAGCATCAGTCTTTGGCGATTCTGCGATCGCCAGCAAAGCAGCCCCACAGGCCAGCAGGACTGCGGTGCCAACGGTAGCTTGTTTGGTTTTCATGATTGGGTGATTAGCGTTTTTTGGGTTTTTTGTTGTCGGGAATCGGAGAGCCGACATTCAGACCTTTAGAGCTACGTCTGCGGGATTGTATTCCTCCAATCTGCAATGGTTTTTGAAAACCAGCGGGAAGATGAGGTGATCGCGCAGCACGTCTTGCTCCCGCCGAAGACGGCAGAGTCGCCGCAGACGAGGCGCACTCGAATGGCGACGGATCAATGCGGACGAGGATCTCTGACCGAACCAGGGCACATGACGAAGATTGTTCTCAAAAATGAAAAATATAAAAATTATAATAAATTGATTGATCGGATTCGCGGTTTTGTTATAATTACCATAACTGATAACAAAACTGCCATGAAAACTTCCCTCAACTTCATCGCTCTTCTCTCCCTCACCGCTTCTGCTGGAGCCGTAGATCGTTTTGTCTCTCCAACCGGCAAAGATACCAACCCAGGAACCCTTTCCGCTCCTTGGAAAACGATCCAAAAAGCTGCCAACACCGCCAAAGCAGGCGACACAGTTTACATCCGCAGCGGCAACTATAATGAGAAGGTACAGATCAACGTGAACGGCACTGCTGCAGCACGCATCGTGTTCCGCAACTATCAGTCTGAGGCTCCAGTCCTTGATCTGAGCGGCGTGACTCCAGGCCACGATCTCAGCGCGATCATCCGCATTCCTTCCCGCTCTCACGTCACGATCCAAGGCCTGACTCTGAAGAACCTCCGCACCTCAAGCGAGTCGCAAGTGCCCTGCGGCATCCTAGTCGATGGAGCGTGCGCTGGAATCCAATTGCTCGGAAACAAAATCAGCTACATCGAGCAAAACAACACGGTGAAGAGCAACTGGGACGCAAATGCTCACGGCATCGCCGTCTACGGCACCTCGGGCACGGCCATCACAGGCCTTGTTATTGATGGAAACGAGCTCTCAAACTTGCGTCTCGGAGCTAGTGAAGCTCTCGCAATCAATGGAAACGTGGATGGTTTCAAAGTGATCAACAACAAAGTGCATCACTGCAACAATATCGGAATTGATGCGATCGGTTTCGAAGGCACTTGCAGCAACAAGGCACTGGATCGCGCACGCAACGGCATCATCAGTGGCAACGTCGTATGGAACATCGACTCTGCCACCAATCCCGCCTATAGCGGCAGCTTTACAAGTGGTGGCGGCTATCGTGCTGCGGCTGGCATCTATGTCGATGGCGGCACTCAGATTGTGATCGAGCGCAATGATGTGCGCGCTTGCAACTTCGGAGTGGAGTTGGCAAGTGAGCATGCCGCTGGCCGCACAGATTTCATTACCGTCCGCAACAACCTCCTTCGCCACAACCACGGAGCAGGCATCATCATGGGTGGTTACGATGAGCAGCGCGGCACCACTGAGAACTGCACTGTGCTGAACAACACTCTGTATCAAAACGACACGCTCACCAACTGGGGTGGTCAGATCCAGTTCCAGTTCTATGTAAAGAACAACACCTTCCGTAACAACATTCTCTGGGCCAGCAGCAAGACCAAGCAGATGATTGTGCACTATCCTGGCAGCGACAGTGCTACCAATGCCCAGAAGGAGTTCGGCTCAGGTAACGTGTTCTCTCACAATCTCTACTTTTGCGCTGGAGCTTCCTCTTCGGGCGTGAGCTTCGAGATCTTCACTGGTGGCAAGTTCCGCAGCTACAACGGAGTCACCGCCTGGCAGTCCAGTGGCAAGGTTTCTGGCGATGCAGGGAGCGCTTTTGCGAATCCAAAGTTCGCGACCGCTTCTCCTACCTCCACTTCGGCAAGTTCGGCCTTCAAACTTCTGTCAGGATCGCCTGCGATCAACTCTGGCAGCACTTCTGTTGTCCCAACCGTCTCAGAAATGGATGTCTTTGCTGAAAGCCGTCTCAAGGGTGGTCGCGTAGATCGCGGTGCAGATGAGTTTTGATCTAAAACTCGCAGTTTTGTGATTCAGATGCCCTCAGATTCTCAGTGATGAATGCAGAACACCGCTCTTTTCATCCACTGCTAGCGTGTGCTACCTGCTTCTGCCATGCGTCCACCGCCAAAGTTCAATCCCCATCCCTTCAGCTATCATCAGGAGCTGGAAGTCACGATCGAGTCGCTCACCAACGAGGGTAATGGCGTAGCTCGTGTGGACGGGTGGGTTGTGTTTGTTCCGTTTTCGCTCCCCGGTGAAAAAGTGCGGGTACGTGTCTACCGAAATCACAAAAACTACTCGGACGCAGACCTGATCGAGGTAATCGAGCCTTCGGCTCATCGCATCCCTACGGTATGCCCGCTGTTCGGGAAGTGCGGCGGCTGCCAATACCAACATCTCGCGTATGAAGAGCAGCTTGTTTGGAAACGCCAACAAGTCGCAGAGCTGTTGAAGCGCATGGCGCACATCGAGCATCCCGTAGAAAAGGTTATTCCATCACCTCGCCAGTATGGATACCGAAGCAAAATCACCCCGCACTTTCATCGGCCAAAGAACGGAAGTGTGGCCGAGATTGGCTTTTTGCGAGTAGGTACGCGAAATGCGATGATTGACGTTCCAGAGTGTCCAATTGCGATGCCGCAACTTAACGAAAGTCTGCGAGACCAACGTAAGGCGATTCTGAACGGAGATCATAACTTCAAAAACGGAGCCACCCTTCTTTTGCGGGCATCTGAGGATCGCGTGCTGACACAGTCTCATGAGGTTGCCAGGGAGAAGGTCGGGGCGATTACATTCGAGTTTCAGGCTGGTGACTTTTTTCAGAACAATCCGTTCATTCTTCCTGCATTTGTTGACCATGTCGTCACGGAGGCGCGTCAAACCGGTGCGCGGCACTTGGTTGATGCCTACTGCGGGTCTGGATTGTTCGGGCTCTCTGCCGCAGCACATTTCGAGAGTGTGATTGGCATCGAGATCAGCGAGACATCCGTTGCCAAAGCGCGTCACAACGCAGCGCTTAATGACATTACCAACGCCACCTTCACGGCCGCGAGTGCCGAACGGCTTTTTGAAGGGCTCGTATTGCCCCCAGGCGAGACGGTGGTGGTCATTGACCCTCCGAGGGCAGGGTGCGGCGAGGATTTCTTGCGCCAACTTGCAGTCTACGGGCCGAGTGGTCTGGTTTACGTGTCCTGCAATCCCCCCACTCAAATGCGCGACTTGGTTATCCTATCAGAGGCGGGCTACAAACTCGGCAAAGTGCAGCCGTTCGATCTCTTCCCGCAAACAAGGCACCTTGAATGCGTCATGACTCTGACCCGGTCCGCCGCCTCCCATTAGAAGTGAGGAAGATCAGAGGGTTGGAGTTTTGATTTGTTAGTTCGTCATCGATTTGCTCGATCGGATATGCGTGATGATTGCCCCAAAGCAAAGAAGCATCATTACCCCGGCAAACCAGTCCCCCCAGCGTGAATAGAGCGTCATTGGCTGTTTGGTAGCCAGCGAGATGCGTGCTGGGAGCACTCCTTGAATAAATGGGCTACCTGTTTGTGGATCGTGCAATCGGTCCGTCACGATCCCGCGTTCGTCAATGACGGCAGTCACTCCTGTGTTAGCCGCTCGCACCATGGGGCGCCGGAGTTCCACACAACGCAATATGGCATTGTTGAGATGGACGGTGTTCTCCACGCTGTTCAGGAACCAGCCGTCATTCGTCATGTTCACGATCAATTGTGGTCGCTCGGTGCGGACAAACTTTCGCGCCACTCGGCCCACGGTGTCTTCAAAACAGATCAAAGGGATGAGATCGACGTCAGGCTTTGAGAGTCGAAGTGGTTCGTAGCTAGTGCCGGGCGTGATATCACCTGGCAGGATGGCGCGGAACACTGCATCCACTCCAGGGATGATCGTTCGGCCGGGCACATACTCGCCAAACGGGACCAAATGGGTCTTCAAATAGAACTTGGCGTTCTCAATGTCGCTCTTGAGCATTACGGCCGCATTGTAGACTCCCTGTGTAGGTTCATCGAGGTCCACACCGCTCAACAAGGTGAAGTCACCCTGCGACAGAAGCCCGTTCAGATAAGCTGGATGGTCCGGATGATACCAAGTCAGGATCAATCCACTCTCCGGCCACACGACGAGGTCTACATCTTTGGCGTATAGTTTGGTCAAGTCCGCATAGCGCTGATAAATCTCGGTGAGTCGCTCGGGTGAGGCCATCCAGCGGTCCATTTGCGGTACGTTCTGCTGAACCAGAGCAGTTCTGATCGTCACGCCCGCCTCTTCCTTATTGGTAAAGGTCAGCATGCCATAGATCAGCTGTGCACCCAGTAGAACGATGCCTGCCGTGAGATCCCAGCGGCGTTGCAAGCGCTCTCCAGCCTTAAACTGCCGGATTAATCTCCATCCGGTGATGAATGCCAAGCAGGCCACTAGCATCGGAACAAACGAGAGCCCAGCCACGCCTACGAGTTCCGCAGCTTGAATCAGTGCCTTGTTCTCAATGAGGGCGACACCCAGGCCGTTCCATCCAAATCCGGTTAACATCCATCCACGCACCCATTCCAATGCCACCCACGATGCTGCAGCGAGGAATGCATGCTTCACAGAATGGGAAGTGGACGAGAGCCGATCTTTGTGTGGGCGCGCTACGGTATCGACAAACCCGGCCCAAATGGCCACGTATGCCGCGCAGTAGAGTGAAAGCCCCACGACGGCGCCCCAGCCAAGTAACTCCACGCCCCAGCCCATCCACTCGTCTCCGTAGGCACCATTGATGACACGGGAGGAATGTCGCACCCAGTTCAGGCTGATCAGTCCCCAAACCATGCCAGCGATGAGCCCAAGTGCAGCTGCACGGCAGAAGGGCAGGGACGCCAGACTCCGAAGACGGCCACGATTAGCAGTGTTGAGTTCTTCTGCACGCTCTCCACACCACAATGCCCAGAGCAGTGGCAGTGCCCAGATCCAGACCATGAACTCCAGATTCCATGGTGGAAAGGCGAGCCCTAGCAGTGCCCCGCTTGTCACCGCCGCAAGAAGTTTGGTCCACTTGGATTTCATCAAGGTCGTACATGAAGCACGGGAGTTGGCTGATCGCCACAACTCCCGTGCTGGTGAATGTTAGATGTTGTCTGGAGGACTACTTTTTGCGGTTCCAACGCAGCACCCGGCCCCACTGGTTCCACTCGGTTTCCAGAATGTTGCCATCGTTGTCAAAGGTGATGCCGTGTGGTGATGTCACTACACCCTGTTGCCAGTCCTTTGGCTCGCGCTTCGGGGTGTTGGTGAAGCCTGGGTTCACACCAAGCTCGGCAACGAGCTGGTTCTCCTTGTTCCAGACGCTGACACGACCAGCGATCTCGGCGACACACATGAGGTCACCATGAAAACTGGCGGAGCTGGGATTCCGCACGGACTGAGCCGGAGGCGCAACCTTAGGATCCAACACGGGGCTGCTGGCTATGGTGCCGATGATCGTGCCGTCCAACCCGAGATGTAGCATGCGGTTGTTACCACGATCCAACGCGACAACACGCGCGGGCTCGAAGCGGCGGTCGATGAAGATTTTGTGAGTGTTCTTGAATCCGTAAGGCTCTACCGGACCACCGAACACGGACTTGAACTTTCCTTCACGGTTGAAGACGAAGATGTAGCTCTGGCCGTAGCCATCCACCACATAGATGTCGCCATTGGGGGCAACATCGCAGTTGGTGAGCTTAAGGCCTTTCGCCCGCTTATCTGCGGGAAACTCGTCTGTAGGGATCGTCATGACAACCGAACCGTCTAGCTTGCACTTGATCACCTTTTGTTCGCCAAGAACGGCTGCGAACAAATACTCGCCATCGCCATCCTTACGGACGACGAACCCATGCAGGGAAGGGGGGAGAGGCAGAGCCTTCACAAAGGCCCCCGTCTTGTCGTAGACCTGAATGCCAGCGTCCTTCTCCTGCACGGAGACATAGAAGTTGCCTTCACTGTCACAGGCAATCTCGCCGTGGCCGTTGCCGATCTGCTGTTTACCGGGTGGTGGCTTGATAAAATCAGCCTGGAACTCGTAGGACACCTCGGCGGAAGCAGAAACTGCCGCGAGGAGGAAGGTGAAGAGATAAAGTCGGTTCATGAAGATGGATACTCGGGTGAATCGCTACCAACGGAGCGAGGAGTTCGCAACTTCCGCGAGAATGTCACCTCCGTAACTCCGTGCTCCAAAAAGAATGCGGAGGTGCATCCTCAACAAGACATTCTCGTGCTTCTTTGGCCGTGGCACTTGGCGTACCAACTCGTCCCAATCGCATCAAGCGAGATGATTTTCGGTTTTCCGAAATGCCAGCGGCTCCCCTCACGTTCACCGCTGACCAATTTCGTCATGTATCGTCATTTCTTCGTTTTATTGCTTCTTTGCATTGCCTCCTTCACCTCGCTTGGTGCTCAGGAGAAGACGGGCGTTAAGAAGCCAGTAAGTCTCATCCCTCTTCGGGACGCTTTTGCCAAGAGCGACACCGGACCAGAGGCCTTGGAGACATTGGTTTTCCGCACATTTGGACGCCAGAACTTGCTGATGGGTAAAGTCGGTGCTCGGATGGAAGATCGCATCGCTGCTTGGGCCTTGGTTAATCCTTCCCCCGCTCGGGTCATCGATCCTAAAGGCAATCTAATTGGTGAACTCAAGCCTGTGGGTGACAAAGGACTTCAAGTGCTCGTGCAGGAACTTCCCAACTTCACGAACTTTACCTATCGAGTCGAAGTCGGAGGCATGATCTTGCTGGCCGGCGAGTTTCATGTGGAAATCTACCAAATGCCCCCAGAGTGGACGGCCTCGAAGGATATTCCCGTCGGCAAGATCGAGCACTTTGAGTTCAGTCAGAGTAAGATTTTTCCAAACACAGTGCGGCAAGTTAGTGTGTATGTGCCAGCTCAGTACCAAGCAGGAACCAAACCAGGCCTGTTTGTATGGCAGGATGGGACTCGGCATTGTGATCCGAACGGACAAATGAGAGCAACTGTTGTGATGGACCATCTCATAGCTCGTAAGCTGATGCCCCTTGTGATCGGTGTGTTCATTGACCCTGGCCGCAAGCCCGGCCAGAAGCCCGGAGACAAGGCGGCCAATCGCGGTTTTGAGTATGACTCGTTAGGTGATGCTTATGTGCGTTTAGTGACTGAGGAGATCTTGCCTGAAGTAAAGAAGCGCTACTCGCTTGATTGGAGTGACGATCCCACTCTTCGAGCCATAGCTGGGGGTTCGTCAGGTGGCATTTGTGCATTCACCGCCGCATGGGAGCGCCCAGATCAGTTCGGTAAAGTGCTCTCTTGGGTTGGCAGTTTCGTCAATCTGCGAGGTGGCCACGTTTATCCTGCACTTGTTCGCAAAGCGGAGCGCAAGCCACTTCGCGTCTACTTGCTGGACGGGCGCAATGATTTGGATAACCCCTTTGGTAATTGGCCAATCGCCAATCTCAACATGGCCGCTGCACTGAAGTTTGCGGGATACGACTACCGATTCGACTACGGCGAGTGTTTCCACGGCAGCAAGGGCATGGCAGCATCGCTGCCAGATGCATTGCGTTGGCTTTGGAGGCCATGAACGCCGGGAAGCTCGCGGGCGGTCATTTCATTCCCGATGAGTTGACAAACAGCGCCCTAGCTGACCAACATGCCTTTCCATGCTGTCCTTCCTGCGTCCCGCACCCCAGATCGAGCCTCTCCCGCAGGGTGAAGTCGATCCGACGTATCGCCGTCTCCGCATTCAGGTGTTCCTTAGCATCTTCTTTGGCTATGCCGCCTACTATTTGGTTAGGCGCAACTACTCGCTCGTCATGCCAGATGTCAGCGCCCTGCACCCTGAGTACTCAAAAGCTGCCCTTGGCACAGGATTGACCGCAGTAAACGTAGCTTACGGCTTTTCCAAGTTCATCATGGGGTCCGTCTCAGATCGCAGCAATCCGCGCTACTTTATGCCACTCGGACTACTGTTATCATGCGCCATCATGTTGGTTTGCGGACTGGTGAAGGAAGTCTATGCATCTATCTCAGTCATCGTCATCCTCATGGCGCTCAATGGATGGTTCAATGGCATGGGCTGGGCTCCATGTGGCAAGACGATGGTCCACTGGTTCAGCCATCGGGAACGTGGACGCGCTGTTTCCGTGTGGAACCTCGCTCACAACGTCGGAGGTGCTCTTGTGGCAGTGTTCGCCATCTGGGGTGTAAACATGAGTGGCGACTGGGGGGCCAAGTGCTGGTTCAACGCAAGCATTGCAGCTGTCATCGCCCTCCTGGTGATGGTCTTTCTTCGCGACACACCGCAGAGCTGCGGTCTGCCTAACATTGAGGCTTACAAGAATGATATCCCTCCTGGCTACGGTGAGCGCAGTGAGAGAATACTTTCCTTCCGGCAAATATTCTTCGAGCATGTCTTCACCAGCAAGGCCCTGTGGCTCATCGCCATCGCTAACGCTTTCATCTACTTCGTTCGCTATGGCGTGAGCGATTGGATACCGCTCTACCTCCAGAAGTCGAAGGGCATCAGCAAGGAGGATGCACTGGCTGCCTTGTCCTGGTTCGAGACCGCAGGCATTCCTGGCACTCTTTTGTGCGGTTGGATGTCAGACAAGTTCTTCAAAGCCCATCGCGCTCCAGGCACCATCCTGTTCATGCTCGCCACGCTAATCGGTGTCGCTGGTTACGCCTTCAATGCTAATGGGCCGTTCTGGATCGACAAGCTCGCTCTCTCCTGGATTGGCTTTTTCATCTACGGTCCGATCATGCTCATCGGATTGCACGCGCTGGAGCTCGTGCCAAAGAAGGCCGCAGGCACCGCAGCGGGGCTTACGGGATTCTTTGGTTATGTGTTTGGCTCTGCGGTAGCCGGGACCGGCACGGGCTGGATCGCTGATCGCTTCGGTTGGACAGGTGCATTCATCACCATGAGTTTCTGTTGCATACTGGCCATGATTTTCAGCGCCCTGACACTGCGTATTGCCAAATATGAAGAATCTCACACTTAATCTTGCACTCTTGGTTGCTGCTTTTGCCCCAGCCGCTGAAAGACAAATCGTCGTCGCTCATCGTGGAGCCAGCGGATACCTGCCCGAACATACACTTGAGGCGAAAGCCATGGCTCATGCTCAGGGCGCGGATTTCATTGAGCAGGATGTCGTATTGACCAAAGACGATGTGCCTGTGGTCTTGCACGACATCCACGTAGACACCGTTTCAGATGTAGCTCAGCGCTATCCCGATAGAGTGCGTGGAGACGGGCGCTTCTATGCGCTCGACTTCACGCTCGCTGAACTCAGGACTCTGTGCTTCACCGAGCGCTTCAATCACAAGACCGGGAAGCCCGTCTATCCCAAGCGCTTCCCTCTCTGGAAGGGAGATTTTCGCATTGCCACGCTGGAGGAGGACCTCGAACTCATAGCTGGACTCAATCACTCCACAGGACGCACCGCTGGAGTATATCCCGAGATCAAACAGCCCAAATGGCATCGCGACCAAGGTCATGATATTAGTTCGATCGTTCTCCCCATTCTTCGTAAACATGGCTATGCGACAAAGAACGATCTCTGCTGGGTGCAGTGCTTTGAGTGGGCGGAAGTGCAGCGCATTCGCAATGAGTTGAAGTGGGAGGGGCGCCTTCTTCAACTCCTCGGCAATGGCAAAGCCAAGGACGGCACTGACCATGATTACTTCAAGACTGCGGAAGGCATAAAACATGCCGCTCAGGTGGTGGATGGAATGGGTCCAGAGATCGGAGCCATTTTGAAGCCCGATGGTAGCGTCACAGACTTCGTAGCGGTCGCCCACCAAAATAAACTCCAGGTGCATCCATACACGCTGCGTGTCGACCAACTACCCAAAGGCTACGACAACGTCCAAGCTGCTATGAATGCTCTTTTCGGGAAGGCTCAGGTCGATGGTCTATTCTCTGACTTCCCGGATGTTGCGGTAAGATATTTGGATCGCGCTTCTCACTGAGAGTGGTGGAGCTAAGGGGATTCGAACCCCTGGCCTTCTCATTGCGAACGAGACGCTCTACCAACTGAGCTATAGCCCCTCAACACGATGAATGAGTAAGTATTGGCGATTCGACGCTTGTCCGATCCGTTTTCTCGCGGCTGAATCTCAGTTCACCAACTTTGTTCCTACCTCTGCTATGACTCCCCACGTTGCTATCATCGACTGGCGCACTGCACCGCAAGGTGACGCCGACTCAGCGATTGAGAAACGCATCATTGGTCCCGCTGCAAACGTGACTCGTCACTTATGTGATACCGACTCCGATCTGGATGACGAGATCACTTCAGCGAATGCGATCATCGTTTGGCACAACATGCCCTTAACCGCTCACGGCATTGCCAAGCTAACGAACTGTCGCGCAATCATCCGCAATGGAGTCGGCTTTGACAGTGTCGATGCCGCTGCCGCGCGCGAGCTTGGGATAGCGGTGTGCAATGTTCCAGATTATGGCACAGAGGAAGTTGCAGACCACGCTATTGCTCTTGCCATGGCACTTTGTAGACAACTCTTCCCGCTGGATGCGGAGGCAAAGGCGCTCGGTTGGAACATTAAAGTGGCGGATAAACTTCGTCGCATTCGCCAGCAGACGTTCGGCATTGTGGGTCTTGGGCGCATTGGAACGGCAACCGCCCTGCGAGCGAAAGCCCTGGGGTTCAATGTCATCTTCCATGACCCATATTTGCCCAATGGAGTCGATAAGGCCCTGGGGGTTTCCCGCGTGCGGACACTAGATGACCTGCTTGTGCAAGCAGACGTGCTTTCACTGCATTGTCCTCTGATTGACGAGACTCGCCACCTGATCTCTGAACGTGAGCTTGCTTTGCTCAGGCCAGGTTCATTCGTCGTGAACACAGCTCGTGGAGCCATCATTAAAAAGAGCGCCATTCTCTCCTCATTGCGGACAGGCCATCTTGCGGGAGCAGGACTTGATGTCATTGAAGATGAGCCACTCCGCACGTCTCATGAAGCGGCAACGCCCAATCTCATCGCCACCTGTCATGCCGCGTTCTGTAGCGTCCAGTCGAAGATAGAGATGCGTACTACCTCTGCTCGCATTGCCCTGGCCGCCGTGACAGGTGCGAAACTCGAAAATGTAGTCAATGGCGTTGCGTAGTCTTGCAGTCGCATGACGCAACGGCTCACAACGCTCTTGGTCACTGCAACCATCTCTCAGTTGGTTGCAGATGAGGCATTTTTTAACAGTAAAGTGTTGCCCATCCTGCGAAAGCATTGCTACGAATGCCACTCGCACGAGTCGAAGATCAAAGGCGGCCTCGCGCTCGATTCGAAATCCGGCTGGCAGAGCGGTGGTGACAACGGTCCGGCCATCATTCCCGGCGATCTGGCGAAAAGTCATCTCATCCAGGCCGTGCGATATGCCGATCCCGAAACAGAGATGCCGCCAAAGGGCAAACTCGCCACCAGCGAGATCGAAGTGCTCGAAAAGTGGGTCGCGATGGGGGCGCCGGACCCACGTTCCGGTGCGGTCACCAAAGCGAGCGGCATCGACATCGAAGCCGGAAAGCAGTTTTGGGCCTTTCGGCCCGTGCGTGACTTCAAGCCACCTGCCGTGAAAAACACGAGTTGGCCTCTCCAGGACATCGACCGCTTCGTTTTGGCCAAACAAGAGTCCGCAGGCCTCACACCCGCGCCCGATGCCGATCCACACACCTGGCTTCGCCGCGTGCATCTCGACCTCACGGGACTGCCGCCGACTCCAGACGACATCACCGCATTCACGTCCGACTCGTCCGATAAACATGCACGTGTCGTGGACCGCCTTCTCAACACGCCAGCCTTCGGTGAACGCTGGGCCCGCCACTGGCTCGATCTTACCGGCTACGCGGACCAGATCGGCACCTCGAACAATGTCTTCGCCGAACATGCGTGGCGTTATCGCGATTACGTCATCCGTGCCTTCAACAGCGACAAAGCCTTCGATCAGTTCATTCGTGAACAAGTCGCCGGGGATCTCATCGCACCCACGGCGGACAGCATCACCGCGACGGGCTTTCTCGTGCTCGGAGACGTGGAGATCGTCGCTGTGGACAAATTGAAGATGGAACATGACCTCGTGGACCAGCAGGTCAGCAAGATCGGCACCGCCTTCCTCGGCATGACGCTCGGTTGCGTGCGCTGCCACGATCACAAGTTCGATCCCATCGCGCAGACGGACTACTACGCGCTCGCGGGCATGTTCCGCAGCACCAGCAGCACCTACAAAACCGACAACGGGGTCTGGAGCAGCGTCAACAAAGCCGATCTGCCCGAAACACCCGCGCAACGAGCCGCTCGCGAAAAACAGCTCACGCATCACGAAGCACGCATCAAAGCCCTCGAAGCCGAATTAAAGGCCAAAACAGCCGAAAAAGCCGATACAAAGGCTCTGAAGGCCCAAATCGAGCACGCGAAGTTTTTCGCGCCCAACACTCCGAAAGCCTTCGCCGTGCACGATGTCGAAAAACCAGCCGACATGCGCATCACCATCCGCGGCAATCCGTATGCGCCGGGCGAACTCGTGAAGCGCGGCACGCTTCGCGTCGCAAGCTGGGCCGAGTTTCCGCCGATCCCGCCGAATCAAAGCGGACGCGCCCAACTCGCCGATTGGCTCGCCGATCCGCGCAATCCGCTCACCGCCCGCGTCACCGTGAACCGCATCTGGCAAAAACTCTTCGGCGAGGGCCTCGTGCGCACCGTGGACTACTTCGGCACCCGCGGCGAAAAGCCCACGCATCCCGAGTTGCTCGATTTTCTCGCCACGCAGTTCATGCGGCACGGTTGGTCCCAAAAACGCCTCATTCGTGAGCTCGTGCTCTCGCGCACGTATCGCCAAACCTCCGACCGCTCAGAATCTTCGCCCTACGCTCTACGCCCTCAGCCTTTCCGTCTCGACGCCGAGGCTATCCGAGATGCCATGCTGGCCATCAGCGGCCGTTTGATGCCCTCCAGCGGCGGCACCGCCCTGCCACTCGAGTTCCCGGAGAACGTGCAGAGCCTCAATCCCGGCGCCGTGAATCCTCCCGCGTTCAGTTTCAAAAAGACGCGCCCCATCCAAGAGTTCGAGCGCACGATTTATCAGCCCGTCATCCGCACCGCCGCACAACCCGGCTCCGCACGCCTGCGCGATGTCTTCGACTTCACTCAACCTGCTCAAATCGCCGGAAAACGCGCCGAGACCGCCGTGCCCACGCAGGCGCTCTTTCTCATCAACAGTGACCTCGTCCGCGCTCGCGCCACCGACATCGCGAAACTCATCACGCAGGCCGAACCAAACCCCGGCGCACGCTTGGAGGCCCTCTGGCTCCGCGTCCTCAGCCGCCCCATCACCAGCACCGAGCGCGATGAAGCGAATACTTTCATCGAATCGCTCGCTGCTGACAAAGCCTGGATCGAACTCACCCACGCCCTGCTCGCCTCGAACGAGTTTCTTCTCCGTTTATGAACTCCCAAGCCCATTCACGCCGCGCCTGGCTTCAACACACCGCTTGTGGTTTCGGTGCGCTTGCGCTGCATGACCTCGTGCAGGCTGCATCGAGTCCGCTGGCGCTGCGTTCGCCACAGCTTCCGGCGAAGGCGAAGCGCGTGATCTTCCTCTTCATGTCCGGCGGACCATCGCAGCCGGACCTGTTTGATCCGAAGAGCTACATCAAGCGCATGCACGGGCAGACGATCTCCGCGCCGATCAACACGAACGAGCTTCGCGTCGGCACGGACAAGTTCCTCGCGTTGGCCACGCATGGCGAAGTTAAGCCGCGCGGGCAGAGCGGCATGATGATTTCTGATTTGCTGCCGCACACCGCGAGCATCGCCGACGAGATCTGCCTGCTGCGAGCGATGCATTCGGACAACAACCAGCACCAGCCCGCCGCGCTGCAATTTCACACCGGCATCACCGCGGACGTGCGTCCGTCGCTCGGCTCCTGGGTCAGCTACGGCCTCGGCACGGAGAATCAGAGCCTGCCGAGCTTCATCACCATCCATCCGGACAGCGACACGCGACTCTACGGCTCCGGCTTTCTCCCCGCCGCGCATCAAGGAACCAAAGTGACCGTGCCGCAGGACGCGAAGCAGTCGCCCATCGACTACCTCGCCGACATTTCCGGTGATGCGAAGTCGCAGCGTGCTCGCATCGACTTCACGCAGCGAATGAATCGTCGCTTGCTCGATCAAGCGCCCGGCGATGCACGCATGGAAGGCATGATCGAGAGCATGGAGATCGCCTTCCGCATGCAAACGGCCACGCCGGAGCTGATGGACATCTCCAACGAGTCCGAGGCCACGAAGAAGCTGTATGGCGTCGGCAGCAAGGAGTGCGACAAGAACGCCCGCGCCTGTCTGCTCGCGCGGCGATTGAGCGAGGCCGGTGTGCGCTTTGTGCAGGTCACCATGGGCGGCTGGGATCATCACGGCGACATCCGCAATGCGTTGCCGAAAAGCTGCGCAGGCACCGACCAGCCCTGCGCTGCGCTCATCAAAGATCTGAAGTCACGCGGCCTTCTTGAAGACACGCTTGTCATCTGGAGCGGTGAGTTTGGCCGCACGCCGTGGAGCCAGGACCTCAGCGGCACCTCGCCCATCGAGAAACACGGCCGCGAGCATCAACCCGAGAGTTTTTGCACGTGGATGGCCGGTGGCGGCATCAAGGCCGGCCTCACGCACGGCGAAACGGACGACTTCGGCTTCCGCCCCATCTCCGGCAAGGTCCACCTCCATGACCTGCACGCCACCGTCCTCCATCAACTCGGCCTCGATCACGAAAAACTCACCTGGCGACACCTCGGCCGCGATTACCGGCTCACCGATGTGCACGGAAACATCGTGAAGGAGATTTTGGCATGAACCATCGTTCGGGTTTTTCGCCTCACACCAGCCCTTCCTTCAGAGCCTTCGCCACGACGCCGCTTCGGGTGTTGACTTGGAGCTTCTCGTAGATGCCGCGGATATAGCCGTCGGCGGTGTGGTAGCTGATTTGGAGCTGGGCGGCGGCTTCTTTGGTGCTGTGGCCTTGGACGAGGAGTTGCAGGATGTCTTTCTCGCGGGCGGTGAGGCCGTAGTCTTTTTGGCTTGGGGCGGCGCCGGCTTTGGAAAACATGTCGAGCACGCGGCGGGCGATGGTGGGATTGATGGGCGAGCCTCCGGCCGCGGCGCTGCGGATGGCGGCGGCGATGTCAGCGGTGTCGGCGGTCTTTAAAAGATAGCCGCTGGCTCCGGCGCAGATGGCGCGGAAGATCTTGTCGTCCTCTTCAAAGACGGTGAGGATGACGATGGAGGTGCTCGGAGCGAGCTCGCGCAAACGAGCAAGACCATCGAGGCCGCTGATGCCGGGCAGGCCGACATCGAGCAAAAGCACCTGCGGCGGCGTTTCGGAGGTGAGCGCGGCGAAGGCGTCCTCGCAGGCGGTGAAGTGTCGCGGACAAGCGATGCCTTCGAGTCGGTTCAGGGCCTTCGCGAGGCGCTGGCCGTAGGTTTGGTGGTCTTCGATGAGCCAGACGTGGATGGGTTCAGGCATGCAGCGGGAGGTTGAGGGTCAAAATGGTGCCTTGCGGCGAGGAGCGGATGTCCACGCGGCCTTGGTGCTTTTCCGCACGGCGGCGGAGATTGGTGAGGCCCATGCCGCTGACGGGCGCGGCGGGATCAAAGCCCTGGCCGTTGTCCTCGACGGTCAAAACAAGGGCGTCGTGGCGGCGCCGAAGCCGCACCGTGGCCTCGGTGGCGCGGGCGTGGCGGGTGATGTTGTGCAGCGCTTCTTTGAGGATGAGCATGAGATCACGCTGACGATCGACGCTGAGATGACGCGTGGTGATCTCCTCATCGATGTCGATGCGATGCGTGAGGCCGCGCAGCATGCGCTCGGAGGTGTCGCGCAGGAGTTGCGGCAGATCATCGCTGCCGTAGCGGTCGCTTTGCACGAGGCGGGTGATGTCGCGCATGGCCGCGACGGATTCATTCGCGATGGATTTGATCTCGGCGAGGTCATCGAGGGCCTGCGGGTCGTCCATGCGGATGTCTTGAGCGATGAGCGCGATGCTGCCGAGGCTGCTGCCGACGTCGTCATGCAAATCCTGCGCGATGCGTTGCCGCAAGCGCTCCAGCTCCGCACGACGAGCCTTTCGCTGACGATGCAGCCAGAGCCCGATGCCAGCAGCAATGATCAAAAGCACCAGCAAGCCCGCCGCGAGGCCGCGCTGCTGCCAGCTTCGCACGATGGCGGCGCGTTCGATGTCAAGCGAGGCGAGTTGATGCTCGAGTTCGCGTCGCTTTGACAATCCTGCGAGCCATTCGGGCCAGTGGAGGATGTTGGCGATGCTGGTGAAGCCATCGACGAGGGCGGCGGATGACCATTGATCAGCTTCTTTTGAGCCGGAAGACACCACGTGAGCCCCGGCGGCGATGTTTTGACCTCCGGACCACACCTGCATCTCGGCGAGCGCGAGGATGGCACCGCCATTGCTGACATGCGGATCGAGGGCCTTCAGGCGCACCTGGCGGGCATAATGACCACCGGGTATGGCGACGACGTTGTCGCCCGGCAAGGCGCTGTAACTGCCGGATTGCGGCGCGGGCAGCACGGCGGGCGGCCCCATGTCGTCTTCGCGCAGTTCGATCTCGTAGCGCACGGGAAAGCCGTAGCCCTGCGAGTGTGCGAAGTCCGGCGGATGCGCGGGAAAGAGCCTCACCTCATCGACGAGCGCGACGTGACCGAGATCGATCTCCACCCACGGCGGATCGGTGAGATGCGATTCGCTGATGCGGCCGCTATGAAAGCCGAGGCTCGGGCTGCGTTGATTCCCGAGCGGCGGCCCGAGCGCCTGATGACCATCGACGAGATTGATGCGGCCCCAGTCGGGTCGCGTGCCCTGGCTGCTGCTGGCTAGCACGGCTTCCGGCCCGATCTGCTCAATGCGAGCGCCGAGATTTTCGCGACCGCGCAGCAGCATGACCTCGCCCAGCGCGAAGAAGTAGCGCTGCCCCTCGCCAAACAATCGCGTGGCCGTGATGCGCACTTTTTTCGCCAAGCGTCCGCCTGCGGGCAACACCACGGGCAGCGTGCCGGGATTCGGAAAATCCGCGTTCGCATGCTCGGCCAGCATCGTGCGGCCGGTTTCCTCGCCCTCGCCGATCAGCTCGACATGAAAACGACGCGGAAACCCATAGCCCGCACTCACCGTGCCTCCATTCGGCGGCGGCGCGATGAGCACCACCGCATCGAGCACCTGCGCCTCGCCGAGATTGAGCTCGATCCACTCGATCTGCGTGTCCGAAGTGGTGTATTCGCTGTGCCAGCCAAGGCGTGCGGTGGCCTGTGGCAACGGCGCTGGCGGCAGCGTGTGGAGTTCTTTTTCCAAATCAATCCGCGCCGCCTCGATGCGCCGCAGTTCCGGACTCAGCAAACGTGCCCAATCTTCACCCGTCTCCGCTGCCGCACACGGACGCGACAGCGCCGCTCCCATCGCGAGGGCGATGAAGCAGCGGCGAGGCATCGCCAAGCTGAAAGCAGCAAAAAACGAACTCATGAAGCAAGCGGAGAACGCTCGCATACTGCCATCAACCCCGCCGCGTGGCACCCCCGAGTTTTCGGGGGGCACCGACTCCTGGCACATCGGCGAAAATGAGCCAGATCAACAGGCAGTAGAATGACGGCAGTAGAATTTCAGAGCCAGAAACTCAGATCAGAAAATTCTACTGCCATCCAATCCTCCGTGCCCTCAGTGCTCTCCGTGCGAAATCCTGCTGTGGTTGGCTCGCACGGAGGACTCGGAGAACACGGAGGGAGGAATGGCAGAAGAATGAAGGCAAAAGAATAACAAACAGGCCCAATCAAAAAAACATTCTACTGCCACCATTCTACTGCCATCCAAACTCCCGTTCCGCTAGCGTCTCATCGCCAGGATCACCTCATCGAGCTTTTGCAGCACTGCCTGCATCTGATTTTGATCATAGGCAGCGTCAGCGTTCATGTTCAGGGTGGAGACTTGGTTCGTGTTGGCGCTGGTGCCCTGGATGGCGGTATTTAGCTCATCTGTCGTAGCGCGGGTCTGGATGTCGTCGTTGAGGGCATTGAGTTGGTCCCGCATCTGGGCGGCGTCTGCGGGGGTGTTTTCTTGGGGTAGGGTGGGGTCGAACATGGTCAGAGGGGGGTAAAGTTTGATGTAAAAAGGGTGAAACTTGACCCAAAAGTGCTCGGCGCTGACCCCAGAGCGGTCAAACTTGACCGAAAAGTGGTCAACGTTGACCTCAAAGTGGTCAAACTTGACCCCAAAACGCTCATGATTGACCCGAAAGTGGTCAACACTGACCCCAAAGCGGTCAACGTCGACCCCGCCGGGGTCAATGTTGACCTTTTTGGGGTCAAAATAACGGTTTTAGGGCTTTCCAGAGCCATCCTGGGCTTATGGAGACGGCGGGGTAGGAGGAGTGCCGCCACCGCGCTGAAAGAAGCGGCGGAGATTCTGGAAGATGGCGTCTGCACCTACCACGGAGCGTTTCACGGCCTGTTTCACACTATTATAGAAGCTCAGGTAGGCCAGATACATGTCAGAACCCACGGCTTGTTGGGTATCTTTGATGCCCTCACACAGTTCCTCCGCTTTGGCGCGGAGCTCATCAAGTTGCAAGAACAGCGCCTTGTCCATGACGAGCTCCGGCAGGTCGAGAAAGCCCGGTATGAGGTCGGGGTGCGCGTCCATTTCCATGGTGAAGGTGTCTACCATACCGCCTCGCTCCGTGCTGATGGTGGGCATACGTCGTTTCTCCTCCAGAGAGAGGTTGATGAGGAAGGGCATCTTGGCCTTGACGGTGGCAAAGGCTGCCAGGATGTCTGTCATGTCCTGTGCCGAGAGGGTGGCACTGATTTTATTGTCGTTGGTCATAGGGTGCTTGGGCTGGGCCACAAAACCATTCCACACGGCACCCGGTGCATTCCACACGAGGTTATTGGACCATGTCAACGGTTGGGGCATGGGCACAGCAAGTAATGCGGCCTTCTGCACTGTCGCGTTCGGAATATCGGACTAAAGTTGGCGCTGTTTTTGCTGTGTGAACCAATAGGCGAAAGCCGACTCGATAAGCATCAAGGGCGCAAGCTGGAGAGCAGCTTCAAGACGGAGAAGAATCTCCACCGTCACGGAATGCTTCCCTTGCTCCAGCGCACAAATATACGACTTGGAGAGCTTGGCCAACCTTCCCAACTCTGCCTGAGACAGACCGTGCGCCAGCCGAGCAGCCCTCACGATCTTGCCCAGTTCTTTGTGCAACGGATGCCGCTGCTGATCTAACCACCACACTTCACACTGACGACCCGCGCCATCACGGCGCCCCTTGCGACTGGAATCCGGTTTCATGTTAGCGAAAAAGCGAAGTAAAACTCCACCGCCGGACCAAATCGGCCAATCCACGGCAGAGACGCAGATGGTTATCTCAAATCCAGTCATGCGAGACAAGGCTTAACTCGCACGAAGGGGGCCTTTTGTTATTCCACCCACTCTCCGCGGCCTCAGTGCTCTCCGTGCGAAACCCAGTTGTGCTTGGTTCGCACGGAGGACTCGGAGAACACGGAGGTAGGAATGGCAGAAGAATGAAGGCAAACGAATAACTCAGAGAGGCGGACCAAAAAATATTCTACTGCCACCATTCTGCTGCCATCCAAACGCCTCGCCACCTCGGGCCTCACACGGAGGGGGCACTCTTGGCTGTTCATTCCAAATCCTCCGTGCCCTCAGTGCTCTCCGTGCGAAACCTAGCTGTGCTTGGCTCGCACGGAGGACTCGGAGATCACGGAGGTAGGAATGGCAACAGAATGAAGGCAAAAGAATAACAAATAGGCCCAACCAACGAAGCCATTCTGCTGTCACCCATTCTGTTGCCATCTAAACACCTTTCCACCTCGGACGGAGGATGACCCCATTTCCAGCTATGGCTCCGTCACAGGCGGTGGGCTGTTCCATCGTTCTTTACCGTCCTTTGGTGCCGGAAAAAGGTTCTTCTTCGGGTCAAACTCCAAGTTCCGGTCATTCGGCGTGGGGTTGTAGTGGTACTGGAACTTGATCACTCCTTCTCCTCCCCACTCGATGCCACGGTGCACTTTGGCGTAGTTGGCGGAGATGATCTTGCCGTCTTTGTCCACTTTGGTGCGAACCCGCAAAAACAGATGTCTTTTGGGGGCATTCGGTTGATGCATCACCTTATGGCTGGGCTTCTCGTTGATTGCTGGCCCTGCTACCACGGTATCCCGCCAACTCATGGACGGCAAATAGCCAGTCTCGGGCGCTAAATATGGCATGAGCAGTGCGCTTGGGAGATCCTTTGATGAGTCGTGGATGATGAGCCCATCCAAAGGATTGGAAAAGGTAACGGTGAACTTTGCGTCTCGGATTAGCCCAGTCTTCTCTGGGAAGTAACGATTCGTCAAAGTAAACACCAAATCCGCCACCATGCCCTTGCCATGCGGTGCCACCCAATCCCCCACATCCATGTCGTAAGAGCACTGATCAGCGGGAAGGTCTAACCAAGCGGCATTAGCGGCCTCAACTCTTTTTGCGAAAAGAGGAATTGCGTTGAGTTTTCGCTTCAAGAGGATCGGCAGCACTTGCTGGGTGGGTTGCCACATGCCTGCTCTTGCGGTGATGCTTTTAAACGAGGTCGCTCCGTTGTAATAGCCCTCTTTCCGGGCTATGATGACCAGTTCACAACGGCTCGTCTTTTCAGAAAGAGCAGCTTTGCCATTCGCTCCCGTTGTTACGTCAATCATCTTATACTTGTCTTGACCAAATGTACCTCCGCCCGGCTTCCAGTAATCGAACATTTGTGTGCTGATGATCGCACCTTCAACAGGCATTCCGATGTCATCTTCAACATCAAAAGTTAGCGAAACGGCAGCTCTATCTTGGCACGACGCGGATGGAAGCGATAGAACTATGGCGAGTAATGTTGCAAAATATTTCATAAAACTACCTGAGATATCCTAGGTCGAGCCAGCGAGAAAAAAGTCTGTGATTGTACCGCAGTGGAAAATGGGGGTCATGGTTGGAATCTTGACATGACATTTTTGGTTCTCAGTTCCGCTGGAAGACGTGGACGGCACAGGTGCCGTCGGTGGTGCAGGACTCTTGGAGCTCGTTGAAGCCTAGTTGCTTGATTCGGCTGACTAAGGACTCGGGGGTGTGGGTGGCGTGGGGATGGATCTCGATGACCAAGAGCTTTGCTTGGGCGAGTTGATCGCAAGGGCCTTGGAAGAGGTCGTATTCGGCACCTTCGATGTCGATTTTGCAGAGGTCGATGTCGCCACTGCCGAGACTTTCGTCGATGATGGTGTTCAGGGTCTTGGTGGGCAGTGTGGCGGAGTGGCCGGATGATCCACCACCGTAGATGCTGTCGGCAGTGCTGCCTTTGCCCAAGCTGACGACGATCTCGCCGTCTTCCTTGTAGGCTGCGGCATTGAGAAGGCGGATGCCGGAGAATCCTAGATTGCGGTGGATGTTGAAGTGAAGTCGCAGAAAGGTGTTGGGGTTCATCTCCACGCAGGCGAGTTGCCCAAGTTTGAATCCCTCTGCTGCTAAACTGAGAGCGAGGCCGCCGCCGTTGGCACCAAGATCGAGCACTCTGAGTGGACGGTCGCGTGGCAGCCATTTGAAGTACCTGGAATACATGTCGCCGGTGAGACATGCCCGGGTGCCGTGTTGATCTCCACCATCGTGATCAATCAAAATGTCCATGCCTTTGCACCGATAAACGGTGAGGCCTTGCTTACGGAAGAAGAGCCGATTGACGAACAGGGCGACTGGATTGTCGAACTTAAAGAGCTCGCTAAGTCCGCTGAGGAGATGAGAGAGCTTGCTCATCTGAAGTTCAACCAAGCTGGAGCTTAGCGAGGGTGGCGTAGAGGTTGCTGCCGTGGGCCATGAGTTCTTCGTGCGTGCCGCGCTCCATGATGGTGCCGGCGGATAGGACGAGGATTTGATCGGCAGTTCTAACGGTGGAGAGGCGGTGGGCGATGATGATGCTGGTGCGGTTCTGCATCAGCTTATCGAGAGCTTCTTGAACGAGGCGCTCGCTTTCAGCATCGAGTGACGAAGTGGCTTCATCCAGCACGAGGATGGCGGGATCTGCGAGGATGGCGCGTGCAATGGCGATGCGTTGGCGTTGTCCGCCTGAAAGCTGGGTGCCGCGCTCGCCGACGAGTGTTTCATACCCATTGGGAAGTGCGCGAATGAAGCTGTCGGCGTTGGCTTGACGTGCTGCGGACTCGATTTCCTCTGGAGTGGCCAGTGGCTTGCCATAGGCGATGTTTTCCCGAATGGTGCCGCCAAAGAGGAGGACCTCCTGAGGCACGAGGGCGAGGTTTTTTCGCAGATGGGCCAGCGGCATGGCGTTGATGGGATGACCGTCGATGAGGATCTGGCCGCTGGTGGGATCGTAGAAGCGGAATAACAAAGAAATGGCGGTGGACTTGCCTGAGCCACTGGGGCCTACGAGGGCGATGCGCTGTCCAGCACGTGCGGTGAAGGAGAAATCCTGAAGCACGATGGCCTCTGGCCGCGTGGGATAGGCAAAGCAGATGTTCTTCATCTCGATCTGACCTTTGAGACGAGGAATGGCGGAATCTGGCGAGGTGGCGGTGTCTTCTTCCACAGGCTCGCTCAAAATCTCCCGCACCCGATCCGTAGCGCCGAGCGCGCGCTGAAACTGGGCGAGGAGATCGGGTAGCTGACCAAAGGACTGCACGACGATGGCGCTGAAGAGGGCGAACATGGTGAGCTCTGAGCGGGCGAGCTCTTCTGTGCTGATCATTTTTACCGCGAACCAAGCAACACAGCCTAACGCGACACTGAAGGAGAAGATGATGAAGGCGATAAAGAGCGCTCTCGGCACGGCAGCATGGAGAGCGGTGCCGAGGTATTGAGTGATGGCGGAGCGATAGCGGCCTTGCTCATGGGTCTCGTTGGCAAAGGCCTTGACGGAGGTGATGGCTTGCAGTGCCTCATCCACCACGACTTGGGAGGCAGCGAGTTCATCCTGGGAGCGGCGGGTTAGCTTGCGGATGCGAGCACCGAAGATGGCGATGAGCACCATGACGACGGGCAGAGTGCCTAGCATGAACAGGGCGAGCTTTACCGAGATGGTGAGAATGAAGATGACGGCGGTGGTGAGCATGACGCCGTGCCGAATGAGCATGGGGATGGTGAGAACCAAGGTGTCCCGCACGGACTCGACGTCATTTGCGATGCGGGAGGCGAGCTCGCCCGAGCGCCGTGCGTTCAAGATGCCCATGGGGAGGCGCACGATGCGTGAAAAGAGATCGACGCGGAGATTGGACAGGGCGCGCTCTGCGGCCTTGGCAAAGAGCTGGATGCGCCAGAAGGCGATGAATGCCTGAGTGGCTGCCAGCGCGATGAGCATCTTGAGCTTGGTGCCGGCTTCTGCCATGAGCGCGTCACCGGTTTTGCCCTCCAGGGCAGGTGCTACGAGCTCACCGACGTATTTGACGAAGAGCGCGGTGAGAAAGGCCGTGATGGCGAGGGCGATGAGTGCCGGGATGAACACGCCCCGATGTGGCCGGAGGTAGGTGTAGAAGAATCCAGCTCCTTTCCATGAGTCTTTGCTCCAGAGCTTGAGTTTGGGCGCGGTGGTGTCGGCGGATTTGTCCTTTTGTCTGGGCATCGCTCGGTGGTTGGGGGCGGAGGGCTAGTTTTGAATGGACTACCACTGCACGGCAGACCAGCGCTTGGTGGGCTCGTCGGTCAGCTCCAGCACGCTGAGACTGCCTGCGTCCTGCGGAAGTCTTGCGTTCTCGTTGAGTGAGTAGCTGAGGCCTGGAGGGAATCCTGCCACGACGCCCTCGCCTGCCTGGCGGTAGAACTGAAGGGTGAGATTGATGCCGAGGTGGGAGTTGCCATTGCCTGGAGTGAAGTCGTGAAGGTAGAGGTAACTGCGGGGCACGACCCATGTGACGCGTCTCTGGCCATTGGCACCACTTTGCAGACGAATGGTCATGGCACCTGGATCAAACTCTGCGGCATAGCCATTGCCAAAAGCCCAAGGCGAAAGCTTGGAGGTCTCGCCATAGCCATCTGCCACGCCTAGGCGATAGCGCACGGGCTCCACGGCACCGGGCTTGAGGCGCTTGTCGAACGAGCGGGCATCTAAAGACAATGAGGACACAAGGGCGGTGCCCATCTCGTCGTCCTCCAGCGGCACCGCGCTGATGTCTACGGTGAGGTAGAGTGCCGTCGAGTCTGCAAGGCAGCGGAGTGGCAGCCCTGGACCTGCATTTTTGCCTTTGGCCTTGGTGGTAAGCGGGATGTTCTGCTTGAGGCCCATGTGGCGGGCAAACTCGATCTTTGCGATCTTAGCCAATGTCTGAGTACCTGCGGTGACGGTGACTTTCACCTGACTCACCTTCCGCAGCGTCTCTGCCGTGTCGGGTAAGGGAAGCTCAATGGGTAGAGCGGTAGGCCCTGGAGGTAGATCAACGGTGCCAGTGAGTTTCACTGCATCCATCTCAGCGGTCCACTTGGCACCTGGAATGGGAGCGCCCGTGCTGTTGGTGACGATGTTGGAGAGCTTGACGCTCTTCTCCACCGAGTACTGGCTACGGGGTGGAAGCCGCAAGGTCACAGGACTGACGGATGCGGCTAGGTCTTCGATGCGAATCGTCGATCCATTGCTCACAAGCACTGGCAAATGCTGCATGCCATCGGTGAAGATGGGTTCTGCGGAAGCTGCATCGCGCTTGTAAGTGACTTCAGCTTTGTAGCTCTTGCCTGGCTTCACGAGGCCTTCTGGAGAGGCGTCTTGGGGCAGCCAGCCGGATGGCACCAAGGGCAACACCATGATGGGGAGAGGTTCGGTGCCGGGGTTTTGCACGGAGAACTTGAGCACGAAAGTATCTGGGTCAGAGAACTGAACAGTGCTCTTCCGGACGTTCCATGGCGCGACTGGTGCTCCATCCAGCAGAGCGCGGAAGATTTGTCTGCCTAACAAACGATGTAGTGTGGGCTGTGGCAGAGTTTGATTCTCCACGGGCCAGCGGAAGTGATTCAAGTAGGCCTCCATGGCACCTTCGAACACATCTTCCGGCACTGGAGCTGTACCAGGATCAAGCGGCGGCAGGCGCATGATGGCCTGGAGATCACCCAGATCGACAAACGCGCACTTCCGAAGTGCGGCGACTCGGGCAAGCTCGATGGCGTAAGGGCGAGTGGCTGCTAGACCGCGCTCCACTGGCTCCGTAGCGATGAGTGTGGGGCTGGTAATGATCACGTCTGCTCCTGCGGCTTGCGCGGACTTTACTAAGTCATCCACAATGTCTCCGAAGTGAGCGGGTTCGTAGTTGGCCGCTGTTTCAGCCGAGCCGTACCCGATGATGACTAAATCCGGTGCGGGGTTCTTTCCCAGAGCTTCCCACATGGGGCCTCCGTCTAGCGCGAGGCGACCACGCCCTGCGAGACTTCTGAGAGTGATCTCGTCTCCTGAAAGCGGCAGTCGTTTGGCGGGATGCTTGCCTGCGGGCTTTACAACTCTAACGCCACCGGCATAGAAAAACTGGCCTGCGAGCAACTCCAAAAACTCAGCGGGATAGGCGAGCAGGACATTGCCAGCGTTTTGATCAAAGCCACCGCCACCTGCGACTTCGTCCCCAAGAACGACCGCGTGAAAGGGTAGTCGCTTCTCTAGCTTGGGCAGGGATTTGGGCAAGACGGCAGCGAGTCTAGTGCGCTGCTCTGGACTGAGATCGAAGTCATTCTTCCGCGCTTCTTGCGCTGTGGAGAAGCCGATGGCGGCAAGTCCCATGAGGGCAGGAAGAAGCCAAGCAAGCTGCAGGGTTCTTGAGGGAAGGCGTGGAAACATGACTGACCGTCTACATGGCGAGCGGCCTATTCATTTCCACAAGGATTTCAAAGGCAGCAGGCTGCTCAATCAATCTCTCAGAGCCACCGCTGGATCCACCCGTGCTGCAAAGTAAGCAGGGATAAGCGCGCCAATCAGGCAGAGCACAATGGAGGTGCTACAAATGATAAGGATGTCTGCTGGAACCGTGTGAGATGGAATGGAAGGGAGATGGTAGACGGCTTGGTCAAAAATCCGAATGCCAAAAGCGTCTGCCATGAACTCACGGATGTCATTGCGGAAGTAGAGCACGAGCTTGCCACCAATGTAGCCCAGCAAGGTGCCCACCGAGGCCACGATGAGGCCCTGAAGCACAAATATGCCCACGATTTGTCTCACCCGTGCGCCCATGGAGCTGAGCATGCCAATTTCGCGGCGCTTTTGCACCGTGACGGTGATGGTGGTGTTGGCCACAGAGAAGGCTGCTACCAGAGAGACGAGCGCCAGCACCATGAACATCATCGCCTTCTCCTGAGCGACAGCACTGAGGCGCTGCCAGTGGCGGTCCATCCAACTATTGGCAGACCAGTCAAAGGGCAGCACCTGGGCATTCATCAAATCGCCAAGGAAGACATCTGCCGTCATCGCATCGTGGACCTCCAGACCAATGCCATGCACACGGCCACTGAGTTCAAAAAGCTCCTGTCCCACATGAAGAGGGATGAAGGCGCGGTAGCCCGTCTCCTCGCCTTTCAGGATGCCCGTGACAATCACTGGCAATGGCGTGACGAGGACCCGGGTGTCTTCATCCAGCTTCTTCTTCTCTTCTTCACTGAGTTTCTCTGAGTTCGCTTTCTCGGCATTGGCCACAGCGGCCTTGAGATTGCCAGGAGAGTAGATGTCGATGGTGTCTCCGATGCGAATGCCGTGCTGATTGGCGAGTTGGTCGCTGATGACGATGGAGTCGATCTCCAAATCGAACCCGCTCGCGGTTTCACCTTCCCGAGGCTCGACAAAATGCTCCGAGAGCTTCTTCACCATGGCCTCTGAGCCCTTGGCCCTCATCCCATAGATCTCCACAGGAGCGGGGTCAGTCTTGGTCTTGATGAACGACAAACCTGACACAAACGGAGTGGCTGATACCACTGCCGACATCTTCTCGACTTGGGCCATGACATCCTGCCATTTCGAGGGCTTTGGGTAGTCGTCGATTGACTCGCCCTTCTCAGGGACTGGAGGGGCATCTTGCAGCAGCAGGACGTGGGGCTCGAAGCCGATGAGCATCTTTTTGAACTCAATCTCGAAACCCTTCATGACCGACATCACCACAATGAGCACGCCAACACCCAGCATGATGCCCAGGACCGACAAAAGCGTGATCACCGAGACGAAAGAGCGCTTCGGCTGGAGGTAGCGGAGCGCAAGAAACAAGCTGGCGTTGTTGATCATGGCCGGAGACATACCACGGGCCGGAGAGGGCCGCAAAAGCATATCCGGCAACCCAGAAATCCCAGGAGAACGACGGGAAACGCATTGTTGTATTTATGGCCGCTGCTATATTTTCGGATGAACTGCCGCTGGCTCGGAACGCCTGTCATTGCCCTCTGCACCTGGGCAATGACGGTTCATGCCCATGGATTGGCGGTCGGAAACCTCGTTTTCGTCGACTCGAATGCCAACGGAGTGGCGGATGCGGGGGAGGGAAGGGGGGGAGTCGAAGTGAGGATCTATGCGGCAGGAGACGATCCCGCCCTAGCGACCCCAGCGGCTAAAGCGGTCAGTGATCCGGATGGATTTTACATGGTGCCCGGCCTTTCAGCGGGAGACTACTTCGCTCATGTGCCTGCGTCTGAGTTTGTGGATGGTGGGACATTGGCGCGGCACTCGGCCATGGCGGTTTCGGCGGCGGGTGATGACGTAGTGGGCCAGGATGGGCTCCCAAATGAAAGCCCATCTACGAATGGTATTAGTACGGCCGTTTTCAGATTATCCTTGGGTACTGAGCCGGTGGAAACGGGCTTTCAGGCTGCTGCGGACGACGATGCGGATGCGGATGGTGACCTGACCATCGATTTTGGATTCGTTCCGCCTCCGTTGGGAGTGGGGAACCTTGTGTTCTTTGATCGGAATGGAAACGGCCGAGCTGACTCAGGAGAGGGAATCGCAGGCGTGAGGGTCGCGCTGCACTCTGGCGTCGATGATTCATTGCTGGAGACCCAAACAACCGATAGCGAGGGAAAGTTTCTCTTCACGGACGTTAGGCAAGGAAGCTATCGGCTACGGATCGATAGTGCTGAGTTTGGGGTTGATCGACCCCTGTATCGAATGAAATCCCTGGCCGGTGTCTCGGTAGGCGATGACGATGCTGGGGAAGACGGCGAAGATGCTGTTGAGCCTGCGGTGACAGGAGTAGCCACTGCGGTGTTGGAGTTGAGTCCGGGTCAGTCGCCAATTGGCGAATCTGGAGCGGGCACTGAGATGGATGACGGACGTGATGCGGATGTGGATCTTACCCGTGACTTTGGGTTCGTTGATCTCAGCGAACTCCCTGGGACGTTTGAGCAATGGAAAGCCGCCCGCGAGTTGGACAACAGCACTGCGGATCATGATGGCGATGGTCTGTCTGATTTGGTGGAGTACGCGCTGATGGGAGATCCCAAGTCCGGTGCTAGGCCCTCTCATTTTCGAATCGAACCTAGTGCAGTGGCTGGTAGCTACGATGTGAAGTATCGCAGGAGGCGCGGTGGCCTCGGTGATGTGCAGTTCCTGCTGCAAGCGACACCGACTCCGAGCAACCGGGCGAGTTGGCAACTGATTGAGACTGCTCCGAACATCGAGATGGCGGACGATGGCACCGAAACGGTGACTTACGGGAATCTCATCGGTATGCCTGCGTTTGCGAGCGCGGCGGTGGGAGCCGTTCGCTTGGCAATCGTTCACAATGGCCAAACAACCGTGATTGAACCCGTGCTAGGATGGCACAAGCGCGCTTTTCAAACGGGCAGCAACACGCTGGGCTTAGCATTTGCCGGCAAGACGGTGTTTTCTGGCGTGGTCTCCGGCTTCTATGGTGCTGCGGCTGAGTTTTCAGAGCCAGTGGCTGCTTGGTTGACTCCTGGCGTGGAGTATTACCTCGAAGCAGTGAGTGGACCGATTGCCGGACACCGACTTGAGATCGACGAGGCAGGATCTTTGGGTCCTAGCATTGCACTGTTGCCTGCACACACTCGGAGCACCACACTGAACGTGAGCACGGGACTGGTTGGTAACCACGTGATTGTTCGGCGACATCGCACTCTCAGTGAAGTGCTGCCTCCAAATGCTTTCACGGCCACACGCAGCCCTGCAACGGCTGATGCGGTGAACTTTTACAGTGCGGCACAAGCCCGATGGGAAAGCTTTTGGCTCTACGCTGCTCCAGGCGGGGCGCATTGGGTCAATCAAACCGATGTGGGCCTCAATAGTGCCAACGGGCGCGTCATCGACCCAGCGGAAGGGCTCTTTGTCCGGTGTCGTAGCGCATCCGTGGCACATTCTCACGCTGGAGAAGTCAGGCGCGGTGCATTTGCGATGCCTCTGAAGGCCGGCAACAACTGGATCGCATCACCATGGGCCGTGGTTAGTACGTTCAATCAGCGGCTGATGATCCAAGAGCAAGGTTTTGTGCCTTCTGCCAACCCGACCTTGGCAGACAGAGTTCAAGTCTGGGGTGGCGATGATGTTCCGTCACAAGCGACCTACACTCAGTTCATTTATGTGAAACTCGGTGCCGATGCGTGGTGGGCCCGCTCGTCTGATACGAGTCTCGCGGACGTGGGCAACGAGCCAGTGTTTGCCCCTGGACGTGCGTGTTTCATCCAAGCACGAACGGCGCGACCCAACTGGGTGATGCCTAGCCCGTTTCCGCCAGACTGAGTTGTGCCGCTAAGAGGAGCGTGACTCCAACGTTGTGTAGGGATGATCCACCTTCGTCACCTCATTGTCTCGGGAGCTGTTTTACTTGGTTCTGCCCAACTGAAAGCAGAAGTGCGCACCTGGACGGACTCAACTGGGCAGTTCAAGATCGAAGCAGAGTTGGTCGGCATTCAAGGCGGGCAAGTGACGCTGAAGCGCCCCGACGGAAGTATCGCAAAGCTGCCTCTTGCTCGTCTCAGCAAGGCAGATCAGGATTTTCTAAAGCCCGCAGCAACCGGTTCGGCGGGCTCTGCTGCTGGTGGAGGAGGTGATTGGCCCCAATGGCGCGGCAACAACCGTGACGACCTGTCCACTGAGCAGGGACTGCTCAAAAAGTGGCCATCGGGCGGCCCTAAGCGGGTTTGGGTCAACGAGGATGCAGGGCTTGGCTATGCGAGTTTTGCGGTGAGCGGCGGTAAGCTTTATACCCTCGGCTTGTTCGATGCCGAAGAGAAGCTGCTCTGCATCGACATTGCCACCGGTAAGACTGTCTGGAGCACAGAAGTGGGCCCTATCTTCCAGAACAAGTGGGGTAATGGACCCAGGAGCACCCCGACAGTGAGCGGCGGTAAAGTTTATGCCTTGAGTGCCAGTGGCGTGCTGCTCTGTACCGATGCGGCGACTGGCAAAAAGGACTGGGACAAATCTTTGGTTAAAGACTTGGGGGGAGCAGTGCCCGGCTGGGGCTATTGCGAGTCGCCACTGGTCACTGGCGAACTCGTCGTGGTGACTCCCGGTGGAAAAGATGGAGCGCTTGCTGCTTTGGAAACGGGATCAGGGAAAGTGAAGTGGCGGAGCAAGGATTTCAAAGATCCCGCTCAATACTCTTCCTGCATCACCGCTGTTGTTGGCGACAAACCGCAGATCATTCAACTCGTGATGAATAACATTGTGGGCGTCTCTCCCACGGATGGCGCTGTCTTGTGGCAGAGCAGTTTCCCAGGGCGCACGGCGGTCATCCCGACTCCAATTTACAACAACGGACATGTCTATGTCACGGCTGGCTACGGGGTCGGTTGCAAGATGATCAAACTCAGTGGCAGCGAACCGCAGGAGGTGTATGCCAACAACGTCATCGTCAATCACCACGGCGGTGTGGTGCTCGTGGATAAGCATCTCTACGGGCATTCAGACAGCGGGGGCTGGGTCTGCCAGGAGTTTGAGTCGGGCAAGGAAGTCTGGAAGTCACGAGATCTCGGTAAGGGCTGTGTGACCTATGCGGATGGCCATTTGTATTGCGTGGATGAGAACAGTGGTGATGTCGCCCTCGTAAAAGTCTCCACCGACAAGTGGGAAGAGGTCAGTCGTTTCCAATTGGAGGCAAAATCTGACCAGCGGGCACCAGACGGACGCATCTGGACGCACCCCGTGGTGGCAGGTGGCAAGCTCTATTTGCGCGATCAGGAGTTCATCTCCTGCTACGACATCAAAGGCTAGCGGCAGATCATTTCCTGGGCTTGACCAGTCCCTAAGGCCATTGAACCCTGGGAGAGATGTTTTTCCCCCGTCATTTGATCGTTTTTTCCTGTCTTTTGAGCCTGCTCGCGGCCTGTGGAGGGGGCGATCCAGGCTTTGTTCGTCTGCGCGACTATGAAAACGATGCGGGTGAAGCTGCTATCCGCCATCTCATCACCCAATTGCCCGATCCGGCACCCGGTGTGCCTAAAGAGTACTGCGTGATGATCGCTCGAGATTTGAGGCCAGCCACGCCCGCCTTTGAACGCCGGTTCGCTGATACGAAGCTGACTTTCATCAATGGCGATGCGCTCACGACCGAGGAGGTCACCCGTGTGCCGAAGAATCCCAAATCCGGGCTCACGCCATACGTCCTCCAGATTGCTTACATGCACAAAGAGCCAGACGGCAACTACACAATGGAAATGGGCTGGGCCTACAAGCGCCAAGCAGAGCGCAGAACGTATTTGGTGGCTCAGAAAGACGGTAAATGGACCGTCATCAAGGACGAGCCTCTGGTGCAGAAGCAAGACCAGAAATGATTCGTTGAAACGATCCGCTGTGGTCGCCGTTTCTTCACCGCCATGGTTAGCCAGAGACCCTCACGCAATGATCAGAGAGCCGCATCTCTGGCAAGCATTGTCCGATATCTAACGGGCAATTCATCCCTACGAAAGCAACAGTTCGATCAAATACTGCTTTGGCCCCCAGACGTGTTTGCAGTTGCCGGGTACCTTCTTCATAAGTCGGGTAGCTACTTAGCATCCATCATTGACGCCTATTGGACCGGTGCGGGTAATCCCACGCTGGTTTCCGAACTCAAGACTGCTGGAGTTCAATGGTCGGATGCGCTGGTCAATCATGGCCGCCCACTCCCAGTGCTGCTTACTGAGCGTTGGAAACTTGTCTGGGAGCGCCTCCCCTCTGATGTCGAGGCGCTTTACGAAGACAAGGACCTCGTGGGTGCGCTACTTGATCTTGTCAGCGCTGCGGACATAGCTTCTGAGGGATTTGGACTGCCGCAACCACATCTCCCAGATGGCGATACACGCTACGATGTGTTGGAAAGGGCTGCTGAAGCACTCTACCGGTCATATCGCATTACGGGCTCATCATCCCTCTGCGAGCGTGTTCTGCCTTCCGCACTTTGTGTCCTTCCCAAGGTCCACACACCTCAGATTGGCATGACGTTCAGGTCGCTGACCCACCATCTAGCACTCTGGCCAAAGGACGAACTTCGTCCAATCTGGGCCGGTGAGGTGGCCACTGATCGGACAAATATTGAGAACGCCCACCTCAACCTTCTACTCGTACCGTACCCTTACGACATCAAAAGGAGTCAGTTCGGACTAGTAAAAAACACTCATTGCGGGAGACAGCGGATGGCAGACAACTTCGCGCTGTTTAGTTACTTGCCGGAATCGGCCAAGGATTGGCTTTCCAATCAATTCCCACTCATCCTTCAGGAGGCAAAGCGCCTAGCTCCGAGTCAGCGAATAGATGGCGTGGTTTTCCCAGAACTCAGCTTGCTTGGTGATGAAGAGCTTCAAGCTGCTGCATCTGAGGTTTTGAAGGTTTTTCCAGGAGCTTGGACGGTGGGAGGATTTCACGACAATCGTACGGGCAACCCTGTCAATACCGCTGGAATGTTTGTCCGCGTATCTGAGTCGACAACTGGCAAGCCTGATGAGCCAGACATTCTCCTGGCCTACAGACAGCCCAAGCACCATCGATGGCAACTTGAGACCAGCCAAATACAAGGTTATCGCCTAGAAGATCCGCTTCACAGCAATTACAAATATTGGGAGCAGACAGACATCACCGACCGCCGAATTCAGTTCTTCCCGTTCAAGAGAAGTTTTACTCTGTGCCTATTGGTCTGCGAAGATCTTGCGCGTCAGGAACCTGCATCACGACTTGTGCGCGCTGTAGGTCCCAACTTGGTTATCGCTCTGTTGATGGACAGTCAGCAGTTGCATTATCGCTGGCCAGCGCGTTACGCATCGGTCCTTGCGGAGGACCCCGGAAGCTCGGTTCTTTCCCTTACCAGCTTGGGGATGATAAAGCTCCATGGTGAGAACACCACGCCAGATAGTCCTGTCTCGATCGGCTTGTGGCGTGATTCTTGGGAACCCACTCGGCCCAGAGAGTTGAAGCTGATGCCTAGTGCCCAAGCTGTTATACTGCCAATTAGGCAGGAGCGCCGCCCAGAGTACTCTACCGACGGCCGTGAATATATGGCTACATTCTGCCATCTGAGTTCTAGCACGGAACTCATCCAAGTGTATCAGCCCAACCCTAAACCTGAAACTAAAGGTTGATGCCTAGCCGAATTATGTCATATATTAATATATAGTAATTATGTCAGCTATCGTGATTGAAACGAAGGACGCCATGATACTTGGCATGGCCGCCAAGTACCCCAAAATGGCCAAGCGCTATATAGCTGATCTCACGGCAGAAGTTCGGCCGGCCGGGATGATTTTGGCAAACGGCAAGGCGTCTATTGCAGATTACGAAGCCAACAAGGGCATTGTAGATTCCGTTTTGCGTTCGGCCAATCCGCTTAAAAAAGTAGTGGTGAAAGCCAAGACTGCGCGCATAGAGTTGGTCAAGTAGGTCTCCGTGCAGAAGCAAGACCAGAAATGATGGTGGCCAGAGCAGCGGAAGCGCGCTTGCCGATCGCGATTACCTCGTGGTGATCCAGTTTCTGGTCGGATAGGCCCGCTGCCCAGTTCGTGAGCGTGGAGATGCCCAGGACGTTCATTTTTAATGCGCGTGCCTGGATTGCCTCAAGCACGGTGGACATGCCCACGGCATCTGCGCCTATTGTCCGGAGCATCCTGATCTCTGCTGGGGTCTCATACTGCGGCCCGAGGAGAGAGGCGTAGACGCCTTGGTGCATTGTCAGGCCTTTCGCTTCGGCAAGAAGGTGGACCCTGTCACGAAGATGACGATCATACACCTCGGTCATGTCGTGGAAATGCGGTCCGCCTAACAAGGGAGTAGTGCCGGAGAGGTTGATGTGGTCGGTGATCAACATTAGGTCGCCCACGGCAAAAGTGGAGTTAATGGCCCCTGCGGCATTGGTCAAAAGCACCGTCTTTACGCCCATGGAGTGCATGAAACGCACATGAGCCGTAACATCCTTGGCCGAGTGACCCTCATAGAGATGACTTCTGCCCTGAGCGATCAGCACGGGAGTGCCATTCACGCGTGATAGCACAAACCGCCCTGCGTGCCCGACTACTTTTGAAGCGGGAAGTCCGGGAATGGAGTCATACGGCAACGTGAACTCAATCCCCAACGATTCAGCCACTGAGCCCAAGCCAGACCCGAGCACCACGCCAAGCTCTGGCGCTGCGTTTTGAATGGAAGAGATGCTCACGCTGAAGTGAACTCCACGCTGTGGAAAAGTCTACTCCACACTGACTTTCCAGCCGTCACGATAGCTTGGGCGCGCCCAGAGTTTCTCCATGTCCGCTGTCGCATTGAGCATCTTGCCAGTCTTCGGGTCGCATTGCACCACGGTGTTGGTGCGGTAGGCGATGTTGCCGAGATGACAGAGCATGGTGCTCTTTTGTCCTTCGTCGATGGGGCTGTTCAGCTTGGCATTACCACGAATGGCTTCAATGAAGTTGCCGATGTGCGAGACATCGCCTGTGCCTTTTGTTGAGGCTACTCCCTTGGACACCTCTGCACCTTTCATGTCGTAGATCGTCCAGTTGTCTCTCCCAACACTCAACGTTCCTTGGTCGCCATAGAAGAGCACCTCTCCCAAGGGTTTCTCAGCAGCACGTGGGTGAGAGCTGCTCTGCACCCACTCAAAGCCCACATCTCCGCAGTCGTAGACCGCAGTGCCCGTATCGGGTGTCTCCTGGGCATCGTCGTAAAAGTAGCGCCCGCCGTTGTAAGTCACCTTAGTGGGATAGTCGACCTTCAGACCCCAACGCAAGATGTCCAAGCTGTGGATGCCATTGTTTCCGAGCTCGCCATTGCCCCAGTGCCAGAACCAATGCCAGTCGTAGTGCGCTATCTTTTTGATGTCGCGCCCAGGCTCATTCGGGACTGGTCCCTGCCACAGATCAAAATCTAAGTCAGCAGGCGCTGGCTTCTCGTTGGTGGCTACTGACTTCCGGGTGTTGTAGTAGAAGGCGCGGCCAAATCTTGCTGTGCCAACGATACCGCCGTGCAGAGCTTCCATGGCGTCCTTCATCCACGTGCGGCGTTGATTGCCCATCTGCACCAGCCGTCCATGACGTTTGGAGGCTTCTACGATCATTTCCGCCTCTTTCGGGTTCTGGCTTCCGGGCTTCTCCACGTAGACATGCTTACCCGCTTGCATGGCCAGTAGAGCAGCAGGCGTGTGCCAGTAGTTGGGTGTCGCGATGAATACAGCGTCCAGCTCTTTGTCATCCAGGAACGTCCTGAAGTCCTTCACACCGTGGCAAGACACAGGCTGCTGGTCATTAACAACCTTCAGACCGGACTCCAGGCGCTTCGGGTCCACCTCCGCTAAGTATTTGATCTCCACGTTCGGGATCTTCAGCAATGCCTGCACGTGGCCCATTCCACGCCCGAGGGCCACGACGGCGACTTTGATCTTTTTAGCGGCAGCATCTGCAGCGTGTAAACGTGGAGTGACCGCTGCAGCAGCCGCAGCCTGGAAAAAGTAGCGTCGATTCATAGCACTGACTTATCGCCAGGAGATGGCGGATTCGTGCGCGAAAAACATCGAATGTCGCCTCAAGCGCATTTTCACTTGAGAGGGAGTGGCGGAGGCGGCTAACTTTCCCTCTCATGGCAGACATACATTTCACCGGACGGTTTCGCACCTTTCTTGTCCTTGGCGCTCCTGGTAGCGGTAAGGGTACGCAAGGGAAAGTGCTTGGCTCCATTCCGCGCTTCCATCACTTGGCCTGCGGCGATGTTTTTCGCTCGCTGGACACTCGTACGCCGCTTGGTCAGGAGTTTGTGCGCTATTCCAGTGAAGGCAAGCTGGTGCCAGATGATCTGACCGTGCAACTCTGGCGCGCAAACATCAAGAATCGTGTCGATGCCTATCAGTTTAAGCCAGACATCGACTTCCTCGTGCTCGATGGCATTCCTCGGAATGTGGAGCAGGCCCGTTTCATGGAAAAAGACATCGAGGTGTTGAAGCTGTTCCATCTTTCGTGCCCCAATCGTGAGGAACTCGCCCGCCGCTTGCGCAAACGTGCCTTGAAGGACAACCGCTACGATGACGCCAGCGAGGAAGTGATTCAGAAACGCTTCCAAACCTACGAGGCTGAGACCAAGCCCATCCTCGAGTACTATTCCGACGACAAGGTGGTGGACATTGATGCCTCTCAACCACCAGCCAAAGTGCTCTACGACATCCTCGGTGCAGTGATGGCGTTGCCACAATGGCAGGAACTGGCCAAGCAGAAGATCTAGTGCTTAGCGCCTTCTGCGGCTAGCAGGGCAGCCTTGCGTTTCACTCCCCAGCGATAGCCGGAGAGGTTGCCGTCACTGCGCACGATGCGGTGACAGGGCACCACGACTGCCAGTGCATTTGCTGCACAAGCGCCAGCAACTGCTCGCACTGCCGCAGGAGACCCGATCAGGTCGGCCAGTTGGCTGTAGGTTGCTGTCGTGCCTGGAGGGATGGTCATTAGCGCGCGCCAGACCCTTTGTTGAAAAGCTGTCCCTCTGATATCTAGCGGCAGATCAAACGTCTGGTTCGGTGTGTCGACGTGCCGGATCACCGCCTCCACCATTTGCGTAAACGCTGAGTCGCCTTCTTGAATGTCGGCTTCAGGAAATCTCTCGCGCAGATCGTCTACCAAGGGATTTGGCTGGTCACCGAGCAGTATGGCGCAGATGCCACGCTCCGATGACGCCACGAGTACCTTGCCCAGAGTGCAATCACCCATCGCGTAACGGATATTCTCTCCACGGCCACCGGAGCGATACGTCTTTGCCTTCATGCCTAGTTGTTGAGAAATAGTTGAGTGAAAGTGAGCCGTGTTTGCAAAGCCAGCATCAAGAATCGCTTCTGTAACCGATTGCTTCTTCGTTAGCCCTGACCGCACACGCTCGGCACGCTTGGCGGCGTGGTATTGTCCAGGAGTGATGCCGATCACACGCTTGAAGATACGCTGAAAATGAAAGCGGCTCATCCCGCATTGGACGGCAAGCTCATTGAGTGCAGGCAATCGCTCACATTGGTCTAAACGGTGGCAGGCTTTCGCAACCATCTTGGAGTAATGCTCGTCCAAGCTCTCGCCATCCGGTTGGCAACGCTTGCAAGCGCGAAAGCCCGCCCGGTGTGCATCGACGGGTGTAACAAAGAATCGCACATTCTTCCGAAGAGCCGTCTTTGCAGAGCAAGATGGCCGACAGAAGATCCCCGTCGTGGTGACGGCATACACAAAGTGCCCATCCGCTTCCAAAAGCCTGCCCACGACCGCTGCATAGCGTTCGTCATCGGTCGCAAAGAGCGTGGCATTTTTCGGGGGCATGTATGGGTGGGAGCATACTCGCCTGACGGGAGCGAAAAACCGTGATCTTGCTTTTGTATTCTGATTTGTTCGAGCTCAATTTCATCCCGACTCTTCACACGTGTTCCGTGAGACTGTGCATGCCCTTGAGTGCTGGCTCAGACCCTACAGCCAGGAGAAGGCATGAGCTCCACCGGGATTGCGGTCATGAAAGGCCTTGTTGTCATGCTTTGGTTATCGAGCCGCCGCCATTTCTCGGAATTGAGTGACACTCAGGCGGATTCGGCGTATCAAGCCTATATGAATACACGCCTCCTCCCTGCGTTAGGTCTCGTTCTGCTGGCGCATTCCGCGTTGGCCGCGCCTACCCAACTGGCCAAAGAATCTTTTGATGGAGGCGGCATCGGCTACACGACTTCCATTGTGGAGTTCGATGAGGCTTCTCTCCCGGTGAATGACTTCTTCATGGTGCAGCCCAACAACGGCACCAAAATCGCCGGTGGCACGATCACTGGTGGAGATGGTACGAACATGTTCGCAGCGGAGGACATTGATGCCACGGGATCGAATCCCACTCAGTCTCTCACCACCAACTCCTTCAACATCTCTGGCAAAACCAACCTCTCGGTGAAGATCCTCCTCGCGGCTCCTGGCACGGGTGGCTCTGTGGTCGGTCCCGGTGTGCAGACGCACTATGACTGGGCCGCCACTGCTTCTGACATTGATTTTGTGCGGGTGGAAGCCAGTTTGGATGGCGGGCCATTCAATCGGCTCGTGCAGTTTTCACCCCTCACGAACACCCTCAACCAGCCGCTCGGGCTGGACTCGGATGGCGATGGATTGGCAGACACCAGTACCACGAATCTACTCACGCATCAGTTCCGCGAGTTTGACCTGCCCATCTCCACCGGCGGCACGGTGCAGGTCCGCTTGGTGATGCACAGCAACGCCACCAACGAGTACATCTGCGTGGATAATATCCGCATCTTTGGCGAGAGCGCTGCAACTGCTGCTCCTAGCATAGCGGGAGTGCCTACCGGAGTCATGAACTATACGGAAGGCTCTGGGGCGCAGGTTCTGGCATCCGCATTAACCGTCACGGATACCGACAGCACCAATCTCACCGGGGCTTCAATCGTCATCTCACAGAACCTTGTCTCTACTGAGGATGTGCTGGCCGTGACACCCAGCGGCAGCATCCAGGCGGGTGATGTGGTTTACACCGCTGGCACCGGAACGTTGACCATCACACGCACGGCCACTTTGGCCAACTACCAGACGGTGTTGCGGACTCTGACGTATCAAAACACCAACGTCACCGCGCCCAGCACGGCCCTCCGCCATGTGCGCTTCTCCGTCAGTGATGGCACCAACAACAGCAACCTGCCCATCCGCGAGGTTCAGCCTACCGATACGCTGGTGACGCAGGCATTGCCCTTTACCGAGAGCTTCGAGACCGACGGACGCGGCACTCGTTACGCCATCAATGGCCGCTTCACCGGACCCAGCACGGCCATCTTTGAGCGCACCACGCTCACCGGAGCAACCAACGTGGACGGAACGATGGGCATCGCCTCCGAGGATACCGAACTCAATGCCGACTCCAATAACGTGGAGTTTCAGCTCGCTGCCAACGGCTCCACTGGCGTCACGGCTAGTGTGCGTCTCGGTGCCGCTGGAGCTGTCTTTGATACGGGCGATCTGGTAGCCATCGAGGCAAGCGTGAACGGTGCTGCCTACTCCCAGGTGGCCATCTTCAGGAGCACAGGTGGAATCAACACCTCGCTCGCTCTGGACACCGACAACAGCGGCACGGGCGATGGCACGGCATTAGGCACTGCCATGCAGGACTTCACCTTCAACATGCCAACAGCTACGACTTTGGGCCTGCGGGTGCGCTGTGTGAGCAACGCGGCAGGTGAGCGTATCTTCATTGATCGCATCTTCGTTCGCAGTCCACCTACCGTCACATCCTCCACCACCCCTGTGCTCGCGAGTGCCAGCACCGTCACCATCACTGGCACCACTTTTGATGCCACGACACCGGGCAACAACACCGTGGTGTTCAACAATGGTGCAACCGGCACCGTCACTGCGGCTACGACCACACAGTTGACCGTTACCTTTGGCACAAAACCCACCAGTGCGGGCCCGCTGACCGCCATCGTCACCACGCCTTTTGGTAACAGCGGTAGTGCAGTGCAGGTCGCCACCGTGACGCCGGTGGTGTCGATCAACGCAGGCAACATCGCCACCAATGCCACGTCCATGACCATCAGCGGCTTTGGATTCTCGACGACACCGGGCAACAACACGGTCACGTTTTCGCCATCGGGCACCGGCACGGTGACGGCGGCCACCGCTACGACTCTCACCGTCACGAGCCTCGCCAACCTGCCTGCTGGCACGCTTAACGCATCCGTCACCTCCAACAGCGTCCTCAGTGGCCCGGCGGTGCAGGTGGCCAATGTCACGGGTCTCATCACGCAGTTCAATCTCATCGGCACTGCGGGTCCGGGCTTACTGCCTGGGAATGAAACGCCAGCAGTCACTGGTGGCACAGGCGGCGAGATTGGCGCTGGCATCACCTTTTACAGCGGCACCAATACTCTCACGCTCAATGTCGGCTGGGGCAGCTCACAAGGCTTTACTGACCTTACTAGCAGCTCCAACAACGCCCACATTCACGGCGCTACTACGAACAACTTCGGCAACAACGGCGTGGGCGACTTTCGACAGACCGCTGGCGTGATCGTCGGCCTTACCCGCAGCAGCAGTGCAGCCTCTGGCGGGGTGTTCAGCCCAAACACGGTCACGCTGACTTCGGGCCAAGTTGCCGATCTCTTCAACGGCAAGTATTACATCAACATCCACACCGTGAACAACGGCGGCGGCGAGTTGCGCGGCTTCCTGGTGCCAGCCAATGTTTCGCCCAGTTTCACCAAAGGCTCTGACCAGACGGTGGATGAAGATGCTGGCCCGCAAACGGTCAGCGCTTGGGCCACTTCCATCTCTCCTGGACCCGTTAACGAGAGCGCACAGACGGTCAGCTTTGCCATCACTGGCAACACGAACCCCTCTTTGTTCAGTGCTGGACCTGCGGTAGCCACCAATGGCACACTCACTTACACGCCTGCGGCTGCGGCCCTTGGCAATGCTACCATCTCCGTCCGTGCTGATGACAACGGCAGTCCAGTGGCCAGCAGCGCGGCTCAGACCTTTGTCATCACCGTGCAGGCTCCACCGCCACCGGACTACTCCGTCACGACTGTTAGCGGCGTATTGACTATCACGGATGATGCCGGCAATGGCGACATGTTGAGCATCTCGGAACCGACAAATGGTAGCATCCGGTTCACCGCCTCTGGCCGTACCTTCAGCCTCAATGGCAATCCGCAGATCACCGGCAACTCAGGAGACATCTCCCTCAGCGGCATCACCAGCATCGTGGTGAACGCTGCAGCAGGCGCGGACACCATCAACCTCGGTGGCTTCACTGGCACCACGTTCCCCTCCCTCACCGTGAACGGCGGCACCTCGGATGACACGGTGAACTTTTTCAACGACATCACCTTCGGCTCTGGCAACCACCTCGATGTGGATTTGCAAAACGATGCCCCAAGCCCTGGCACAGACATAGTGGCGGTGCAGAACGGAGCCGATCTCATCGCCACGGGCACCGGCACCATCACCGTCCGAGCCAGCGATGCGATCAACATCATCAACGCTAGCAGTTTGAGGACGCAAAGTGGCAGCCTCATCGTGCAAACCTCCAAATCCATCCTCGTCAACAGCGCCAGCAGTTTGCAAACTCAGGACGGAGCCCTCACCGTAGAAGCCAACCAACAAACCCCAAGCACCAGCGGTAACTTCTTCGGCATCAATGTGGATGGCCCTGGCACCATGATCCGCACCACGGGCTTCACCACCATGACCGTCGGAGGCAAAGGCGGTGATGCCAGTGGTGGCTATCAGTATGGATTAATCGTCAACAACGGCGCGCAGATCATCGGTGGCACGAGTGGATCGGTGGTGGTCAATGGCACGGGCGGTGACAGCACCAACTTCCTCAATCGCGGCATTACCGTGTATGGCACCAACTCCAAAATCACTTCCAATGGAGCTGCGGTCAGCGTCAACGGCAGAGGAGGTGCCAATGGCAGCTACTACGGCATTGGCATCGCCGTGTTGTTTGGTGGTGAGATCAGCAGCGTGGGAGATAGTTTGCAAATCATCGGCACAGGCGCCGGAGCAGAAGGCAGCGGCTTCAACATGGGCATCGAGTTGGGCAGCGGCACCATCACCACTACTGCCAGCAACTTGGGCATATCGGGCACACCGGGACCTGGCGAGCCCGTGGGCGGCGGCGGCAGTTGGGGGCTGTTTGTGGGAGCGTCCTCCACCGTGTCGAACACCGCTAGCCCCGGCACGCTCACCCTCATCTCCAGGAGTGTCTCCATTGACGCCACCGCTACGGTCTCAGCCAACGCCAGCACTGGCAGCATCGTCTTTGACAGCAACGATCGGGATGTTGACCTCGGTGGTGCAGATGCTACCACCATGCTCGGCCTCACAGACGCGGAGCTTGATCGTGTGACTAGCAAGTCCATCCGCATCGCAGGACTAGCCGCCACCATCAGCGCACCCATCACTCGCAGCAGTTCCACCAACTTCACTCTGAATATGAATAGTGTGACTGCTACGGCCTCAGGCACGGACATTGATCTCGCAGGCGGCACCTTCCGCCCGCAAGCTGGGCTTTCCATGCCCATGACCGGCCAGCTCCCAGACACGGGTTTCCCTCAGCTGAAGGTCGATGGCCTCATCAATCTCTCTGGCGTCGATCTCTCGCTCAATGGCACCACCAATCCCAACGGCAACCTCTTCGACTCCTACGTCATCGTCAACAACGACAGCAGCGATGCCATCACTGGCACTTTCAACAGCCTGCCTGAAGGCTCCTACATCCCTTGGCCACCAAACCCCGCCCTCACGGCGCAAATCAGCTACGTGGGCGGCACGGGGAATGATGTCATGCTCACGCTGTTGAACCCCTTTGAAGTCACCACCAGCGCCAACAGTGGCCCAGGCTCTCTGCGTGCAGCGGTGGCCAGCGCGTTGGCAGCACCTGGGGAGAACACCATTCTGTTCAGCTCTGCGCTAAGCGACAATCTCTTCACCCTCGCCAGCGAGATCACGCTCAATGACCCCGATGGCGTCGTGATTGATGCAAGCAATATCCGTCATCAGATCAGTGGAAACAATGCCAACCGCCTTTTCACCATCACAGGCGGCACTGCCAAACTACGAGGCTTCTGGATGGTCAATGGCAACCCATCGGGTGATGGCGGCGCCATTTTGAATCAAGGTACGCTCACCTTGGAGTCCTGCGCCTTCAGCGAGAACACCGGTACTCTCGGTGGTGCCATCAGAAACGATGCCAACCTCTACGCCACCAACTGCACCTTCACCAACAACACCAGCACCGATAGCGGTGGAGCCATCTACAATCACGACCACGGCTACGTCTCACTCACGCACTGCACCATCGCCTTCAACAACAGCGGCTCGCTTGGCTCGGTGACCAATGCAGGCCATCACGCAGGTTATGTGGCCAACTGCATCATCTGGGGCGACTCCGGTTCAGCTTCACTGGAGGGTGAGTTTGAGCGCGCGGGAAACAACATTTGTGACCGCTTCTCCACCACACCCGCAGGCATCGGCCCGGCATTCATCACGGCGGACCCGATCCTGGGAGGACTGGGCCAGGCAGGAGGCAACACCCCAACTATGAGTCCACAGCTTGGCAGTCCAGCTATCGATCAAGCGCTGGTGCTGATTCCCGCCGTGACCGTGGATCAACGTGGCGTCTCAAGGCCCAAAGGCATCCGCCCAGACATCGGAGCAGTGGAAGGCAGCGTCCTCATCGTCACCACCGCCCGGGATGAGATCGAGACCCCCGGCACGGGTCTTTCCCTCAGAGAAGCGGTCGCCGCTGCGGCAGATGGCGACACCATCACCTTTGACCGTGCGGTGTTCACCGGCTCCAACACCATCACCCTTGTCAACGGTCCGCTGAATCCACAGCACAACTGCAACCTGGATGCCACCGACATCCCTGGCGGCATCACCATCGTCCATGCGTTGGAGATTTATCAACAGCCGCAGTCACAGAGCTTAGCCGCAGGTGCCAATGCCAGCTTCAACGTCTTCCATGAGAACTTCAGCGGCGGCTTTGCCTACCGTTGGCGGAAAAATGGAAGCGACCAACCCGCCCAGATCACCGACACGCTCGGCATTCTTGGTGTTGGAGAGCCAGACGAAGGCCTCTACGACGTCGTCATCAGCGAGGCACCGAGTCCCGGCACCATCACCACCAACAACGTCACCCTCACACCGCTCCAAATCACCAGCGCACCCGCCAGTTTGGTCGTAGATGGCTCGCCCGTCACCATCCAGCGCATCACGGGCAAAACGATAGTTGCCGTGGGTGCCAAGCAGACCCTCAGTGTGGTAGCCGTGGGCCCAGCATCACCACCGCTCACCTACCAGTGGTCACACAATGGCAAAAAGATCACCGGAGCCACCAGGAGCAGCTACGACATCCCCAAGGTGGCCCTCACCCACGCCGGTTTCTACACTTGCGTTGCCTTGTCGGGCACCTCCGGTAGCGCCTCTGCCACCACAGATCTCGCCGTGGTGGATACCAAGGCTAAAACGATCAACCTCAACGCGGGAACACCGTTTATCGCCAGACTCGTCGCATCAGGCGCTGGATTAGCCTACTCGTGGAAGCGAGACGGCAGCCCAATCATGCAGAATAACAGGGACTTCATCCTACCCGCTGTCACCGGAGCAGACACTGGTCTTTACACCTGCACTGTTAGCTTCCTCAGCGGCAGCGACAGCACCATCACCAACGCCTTCAACACCCAGCTCAACGTTACCGATGCCGTGCCCCAGCTCGATACGTTAGTGTTTCCACCTGCCACCATCGGCCAGACCTACTACTACAAGGTTCCCGTGCAGAACATCAGCGGAGCACCCGCCACCAGCTTCAGTCTCACCGGCACCTTGCCCAAGGGTATTGTGTTCAACAAGACCACCGGCGTCTTCTCAGGCCGCCCCACCGCCAGCAAGCCCGGCGGATACTCACTCACCGTGCGCGCCATCAACAGCAAAGGCCCTAGTTTGCCAGCCACCGACATCCTCACCGTCAACATCGTGCCCAGCACCGCCGTCGGCACCTTTGCTGGTCCCATTGAGCGCTCAACAACCATCAACAACAACTTCGGAGGCCGCTTTGACCTCACCACCACCGCCACTGGCTCCTTCTCAGGCTCCATCACCCTGGGCAACGTCAAACGCAGCTTCAAAAACCAACTCCTCCTCAGCTCCGGCACTGGCGATGTCATCCTCCGAGGCAACATCCCCGGCCTCAAAGATCCCGCCAACCGCCCAATGACCGCCTACGTCGAAGTCTTTGCTACCGAGCAACTCGCCCGCCTCACCCTCATCGACTTCATGTTTTCGCCTTTCCAATCAGACGCCTGGCGCAAAGCCCCCACCGCCACCGCCGCCACCTACACCCTGCGGCTCGACCCAGGCACCGTCGTTGGAGCACCCCAGGGCTACGGCTTCAGCACCCTCAAAGCCAGCGCCAGGAACAGCGTCACCATCACCGGCAAACTCCCCGATGGCAGCAGCCTCACCGGCAGCACCTTCATCGGAGCCAACGGCCAAGTGCTCATCTTCCAGATGCTCTACAAAAACAAAGGCAGCCTCGTTGGCCAATATCTCCTCACCGGCACCGACATCACCGGCACCCTCACCTGGAACAAACTCCTCACCACCGGCACCATCTACAAAGACCCCTTCGGTCCCATCAATGTCACCGCTGCTGGAGGAGCCTACACTGGCTTCAGCCTACCGAATGCCAAACTCACCTTCACCCTCGGCGGCCTAACACCGGATTTCAGTCAACTTCTCACCATAAGCCCCACCCGAGTCGTCGCCATCACCGCCCCTGTCACTAACAGCACGAAACTAACCAGCCCCATCCCCGCGACAGGAGCCTTCAACGGCAGCTTCATCTCCAACGGACTCACCGCGCCCTACGTGGGCCAGTTCGTCAAAATCGGAGCCACCACCGAGGGCTACGGCTACTTCCTCCTCCCCACAGCTTCAGGCTCCACCGCACCCAAGCTGAGTGGCAAGGTGATGCTAGGCACGCCTTGAATCATGCTGATGCGCTTGTGAAGGCGTTGGTCTCAGAGAAGGGAAAGACAGTTATCGCCGGTCTCTTGGCTCTGAAAGAGACATGTTTTAGACTCAGGCATCCTGGGATGGCGGTGTTCGCCACGAGGCAAATGCCATCTCTGATAGGATATGAACGAGCAAGACATCGAGAAAGTCCGAGCGGAGTAAATGCAGATGCTTTTAGGTGCGCATCTACGTTTACCAAGGTGTGAGTGGTGATCAGCACTTTGTAACAAGCATCTCATTGATGCCCCCTGGCGATGCTTTAAGTTGGTGGAGACCTTATGCCTGACACCTTCCTTACCACTCGCTGGAGCCTCGTTGTGGCGGCTCAGGGTGATGATGATCATGCTGAGGCAGCACTGGAGACTCTTTGTGTGCAGATGTGGCGACCTTTGTATGCGTTTGCACGGCGCTGGGGTCGCGGTCCAGAGGACGCTGAGGACTCGGTGCAGAGCTTCCTCGGTAGTCTATTAAAGCGGCAGTCGCTAAAGCATGTCGATTCATCAAGAGGTAAGTTTCGCACCTTCCTCTTGGGAGCTATGCGGAATCATCTGTCTGATGAAGACTCGCGTAGTCACGCGGTTAAGCGTGGTGGACGTGTCGAAATGGTTTCTCTGGATTTGCAGTCTGCTGAACGTGACTACAGCATCGTGGCGTCGGAGTTGCCGACACCGGAGAAGGCCTTTGAACGAGCCTGGGCCATGGAAATCGTATCGCGGGCGCAAATCAAGCTCCGTGAAGAGTGTGTGGCTTCTGGCAAGGCGGTTGTCTTTGATGCGTTATTCTCGGCCAAGGAAGAGAGTGGACAGGAAACGGCGGATAAACTCGGCATGTCAGTGAATGCTTTCCGCACTGTGGCAACTCGTTTGCGTCAGCGATGGCGCGCTCTCATCCAGCAGGAGTTGACGCAGACGGTGAGTTGCCAGACGGACTTGGAAGCGGAGATGGAGGCTCTGAAGCGGGCACTGCTTTAATCTTGCTGTGCATGTCCCGCAGTTCATTGGCAGGTATGGGCCGTTGGCCGGTGATATCGTTCTGTCGTTGGGCACTGAGGAGTTCGGCTTGTTGGATTAGGGACTCGGGGGATTGATTTCCATCGGTGAGCGGCCAGCGGGAGAAGGTATCCCCCACACTCATCAGTGCCTGACCGTCATCCGTGAAGCGACAATGCCATGCGCCACGGCTGAGTCGAAGGGGCGGCGTCATGGCCTCGCCAGTTACGCAGTCCCACACGCGCATGGCCGCAGGTTGCTGGGTGAGGGTGACGAGCTTGCGATGGTCACGGCTGAATGAGAGGCTTTCGATCGCCCTTGGGTGTCTCAGCTCGGGTGCGGCAAGCTTTCCTTCCGGCAGTTGCCAAAGACGTGCCACACCATCATCACAACCCGTGGCAAGAAGTTGCGATGAGGCATCAAACTCCATGCAGTTCACATCACCACGATGGCGCAGAAAGCCTGTCACTGCCGTGCCGTCTGCTGTGCGATGAACCCGCACTGCTGCACCCATGAGTGAGTTCACTTGTCCACCCCAGGCAAGCAGTTGACCATCGGGACTGAACTGAATTGTGGAAACTTTTTGCTCAGTAAGAAACATGCAGCGCATCTTGGCTGCATTAAGGTCCCACACGACGATCTCGCTGCCAGTTTGCTTGTCTTTACGAGCGGAGCCAGTGGCCAGCCAGCGACCATCCAGACTGAAAAGGCGATGCGAAAATGGCAGCGCAAGCTTCAAGGTTCCTACAAGCGTAGCTCGTGGCACGGTTACGTCCCAGACCTGCATTTCAAGTCGATCTCCGGTGACTACGGCGCGTCGTCCGTCAGGACTTAACTCCGCATCTCGCACACTACCCTTGGCCTTGCGATAAGGATAAGTGAAGCTTGAAAGCGTGCCCGCACCGAGGCGTGTGAGCTCAAACTCATCATGACGCGGATAGACAAGAACCAAACCATTGTCAGCGATGCCCGCACACATTCCCGGGCCTACTCGGCCTAAATGCTGTCCATCGCTCATGGAATAAATGTCGATGGGACCAAAAGCGCCAAGTTTGTGATCACGTCGGGCCAGATAACGATGGCCAGCACTCAACTTCGGGTTCGCCACGTCCGAGGGAGCCTGCGGAGGCTGAGGCAACTCCCAAAGGCGCGCTGTGCCGTCGTATGAGCCGGTGAAAACACGTTCTCCATTTGGACTGAACAACGCACTGCTCACGTAACCGGCGTGTGGAAGTGATGCATGAGTGGAAGGCTGTCCGGTGGCGGCTTCAAAGAAGCGTGCTGCGTTGTCAAAGCCCGCTGTCAGTAGCACACTACCATCGGGACTGAAGCGCACCGTGCGGATGCCAGGCGGCTGGCGCACAAAGGCTTCCATGGCACCGGTGGCGGCATTCAAAATCAAAGACGCTTTCTCGCCATAAGCAGCAGATGCCACACGACTGCCATCAGGACTCCACGCTGCCTGATAGGTGTAGCCGCTGTGCTTCACGGGTGAGCCGAGCACCCTTAACGTGTTCGATTCGAACTCACATAGGTGCATCTCGTTCGCGCCAACAAAGACCGCCAGCTTGTTACCATTGGGATTGAACGAAAGACCGCGTATGGTGCTCCCCAGTTCCAGAGGAGGAACCAGACGATGCATCGTGATGGCATCCAGAAGCATCACGGCCCCCTTCGTGGTGCCCAAGGCGAGATGTCTTTCGTCCTGTGACAGCGCTGTAGAGCGCACGGGATGATCCGTGTGAATGGGGGTCTCGCTTTTCGTCTCAGTCTCAATGATAAACGCCTTCCCACTGCGGACAACAATGAGCCTGTTGCCTGTTTGAGTCATCAGCGGAGGCACAAGCGTCGAGGGATGGGATGAGCCCAAGGTGTGGGATACATCGCCTGACAAAAACTTGCGGGATTCAACATCCCATAATGAGAGCTTGTCCGTCTGCGTGCCCGTGAGCAGGCGTTTTCCATCAGCGGAGAACTTAACATAAACCACTCCATCCTGAGCAAACTCAGAGCCCCTGTCCTCACCAGTCTCCGTATTCCAAAAGTGGAATGTTGTGGCTCTCGTAGCACAAGCCAGCCAGCGTCCGTCGGGCGAGAAGTCAGCTGCGTAAACTAATCCAGGATAAGTCAGTAGTGGCTCACGCCGATCACGCCAGCCGTTGAGCGACCAGTGTTGCAGCAACTTCGGGCACTGACGCAGAGCCATAGCCAGACGCGTGGTGTGGACGGAGAGTTCTTCATTATCATCTTGAGCCGTTCGCAATGCAGCCACCAGTGAAGGAAGCGAGCCGATAAGATCACCATCTGCCTGTCGTCGATTTGCTTCGGCCACATGCAGCCGGATGTTGCGTTGCATGGCCGCATCCCGTGCAGCTTTAATGCTGATTGCGCTGTGGATTGAGACCACGACTACCGCTGCCAGCGCGAGTGCTGCAATGCCCATCGCTGCTGCAAGTGCTGGCCGCCTTGAAGCCCAGCGCACTGCACGTTCAGCGGGACTCACCGGACGTGACAGCACTGGCTCGCCGTTGAGAAAACGCGTCAGGTCATCGGCCAAAGCTTGTGCGCTAGGCAGGCGACGAGCGGGTGATTTCTCCAAACACCGCAGGCAGATGGTTTCCAAATCACGCGGAATGCTCGGGATGAGTTGTCGTGGCGAAACAGGTTCTGTTTGTTCCACTTGGGCAAGCACTGCGGCCATCGTTTCACCCTGAAATGGCGGGCGTCCGGTGAGTGTGGTGTAGAGCACGGCTCCGAGGCCATAAACATCTGTCAGCGGCGTGGACTGGCCAGACTTCACGCTCTCAGGTGCCATGTAGGAAGGGGAACCAATGGCAGAACCCACTTGAGTCACGTCAGACGAGACATCTGTGAGCTTGGCCAAGCCAAAGTCTGTCACGCGTGGCGTGCCGCCGTCAGCTTCGTTCTCAATGAGGATGTTGGATGGCTTCAAATCACGATGCAGCACGCCTTTGTCATGAGCATGTTGCACGGCCAAAGCCGCGTCTCTTAGCCAACGTGCTGCTTTGGCCGCAGCCACAGGTTTTTCTGCCACCACCGCACTAAGCGTGCGACCTTTCACTAGGTCCATGATGAAGTAAGGCATCCCCTCTGCCTCACCGACTTCATGAATGGCTACGATGTTGGGATGAAGGAGCCGCGCGGCAGCCATTGCTTCCTGATGAAAGCGTTCCCGCGCTTCTTTGCTCGCAAGGTCACCACCGGGCAGTGTTTTTACCGCCACTTCACGATCCAGCCCGCGCTGTCTGCCGCGCCAGACCACGCCCATGCCGCCGCGCCCCAGTTCCTCATACAACTCGCAATCGCCGAGCGAGCGCCCCATGTCGAAGTCTTCATCCAGCGGCGCGCAAAACGGACAAATCTCCTCCGACGCACCCGTCGGAAGAGAAACTCCACATTGCTGGCACAGCGTCACCGTCATGCTATTGGGATGCTAACGGGTCGCTTGTAAAAGACCAGTCATTTGGCTTCTACTGGCAACAGAATGACCAGTTTGCCATCTTTCTCGGCCACGGGAACTTTGGTGGTGGCTCCTCCAGTGGATTTGATGACGAGCAGCTTGGCCGGAGGAATGGGCATCTTGTGTTTTTTCCCATCGGGCATCTCCATGACCTCTCCGTAGCGAGCTCGGTCAGCATCAGTGACGGCTATCATTTCAATGCTAGCTACGGGCTTACCCATGTCGATGCGCTGCATCCCGGTGAGCATCTCTTTGATCTCGGCAGTGACGCCTTCAGTGAGCATCATGGCGTCGAGTGCCTTCGTGTCGCTCGACTCGAATGCCTTCTTGTAGCTGTCGATGAATGCCTTTTCTTCCTCCGGTGTGGCAGCGAGAGTCGTGAAGGCGAGGAGTAGGGTGAGTAGAATGTGTGTTTTCATGGCAAAGTGGTTCTTCGGCAGTTGGGCAGGAACATTGCAGAATCATTTCCTGCAATGTCTGGCAACAGGTGCCGAAGAAGGTTGTGAACTCTTATGAAAAACCACCGCTTTCCCTTCCATGCTTTTGTCTGTGCCCTGTGTCTGGTGTCTTGTGAGCGACAGGAGGCTGCGGATCAATCTGTAGCCTCGGCCGCGCCTGTTAAACCTCGTCCTCATGCCGAGATTTTGAAGGTCGTGGACTTTTCTTTGTTTCCGCAGGTGGAGGGTGCGAGTAGGCACTATGCAGATGCAGTGAGAGTGGGATTTTCATTGCCGAAGAAGGACGCCAGTGATGTGCAGCGCTCCATACAAGCGATGGAGCAGTTCTTGTCAGCGCATGGATGGAAGGTAGCGCCGGAAGGAGCGGCCTGGACGGAGGATGGAGGCGAAGTTTTTTATTTGAAGGATAGCGTGGTCATCCAGGCAGTGGTGGGAGTGACCCCTAGCTTCGGTGGTCGGCAGCCGGATGTGAATGCGGGATTGTTTCTCGCGGGAGACGTGGATGCGCGCACCCTTCCACGAGTTCCGGGCAGTGTGTTGCAGCGAGAGAGCCGTGTTTCGTCCATGGTCATCTGTCCGGTGGACCTGCTGGAGGTGAGGAAGTTTAACAAGGAGCAACTGAGTGCTCAGGGATGGCTGCTGTATCGCGATTACTTTCCAGGTTATGAGCCAAAAGAGGAAGAGTTGGAGCAAACACAGAGTTTCACTCAAAACGGAGCAACACTTCGGTTTCGACTGACTCGCAAAGATGGCAACACGGAGGTGTCCTTAAACAGTGGGGTGCTTTCGGCCTCTTTGCCGATCATGGAGGAACCTGACATGCTGAAACTGCGAGAGTCACCGCCGCTTGTGTCCTACTGGGTGAGGAAGGCTTCCGCTGATGTCATTGCGTGGCACATGGAAACGCTCCGGAAACTCGGATGGAGCGGAAAAGAAGTGCCAGCCACTGAAGAGAGAACCACTCGGCATGAGTTTCAGAAAACAGGAAACAAGCCGCTCTATCTTGTGCTCCTGCCATCGAAGAACGACACGATTGTCCAACTGCACGAATGATTTTCTGCAATGCCGGTACGCAATTGCCGAAGAACCGGAGTGAACCCCCAAACTTCGATGAAACTCCGTCTTCTTCCACTCTTGCTGATGCTCAGCAGCACCGCTCACGCCGATCTTGTTCAGAACGCTTACCTCAAGCCACCCCAGTCTGATGAGGATGACTTGTTTGGCAGTGCCATTGCCGTGCATGGCGATACGTTGGTGGTGGGCTCGCCATTTGAAGACGGGAGTGGGACGGGCGTGAACCCATTGCAGAATGAGGCGTCTTTGGACTCGGGCGCGGCCTATGTTTACGTTCGCAGTGGCAGTTCGTGGGTGTTGCAGGCGTATCTGAAGGCGAGCAATACTGGTGCGGAGGACCACTTTGGAAGTAGTGTGGCGGTTTACAGAAACTTCATCGTAGTGGGTGCACCTGATGAGGATGGCAATGGCGCGAGTCAGTCCAATAATAGCAATGCGGCGGCCGGTGCGGTTTATGTGTTTGCACGCAATGGCACAACGTGGACCCAGCAGGCATACTTGAAGTCATCCACGGCTGAAGCAGGGGCAGGTTTTGGGCACAGTGTGGCCGTCTCTGAGAGCGCTGGAGATGACTTCATCGCGGTGGGGGCTTGGCTGGACGATACGGAGGGTACGGATGCGGGAGCGGCCTATGTGTTTAGGGGTGTTTCTTCTGTCTGGACACAACAGGCCTATCTCACTGCCAGCAATGCGGACCCTGACGACAAGTTTGGTTGTGATGTGGCCATGCATGACGGCATCATCGCGGTAGGGGCTTATGATGAAGACAGCCGTGGTGTGGGCGTGGATGATGATGAGACGGACAACAGTGAAGACGGTTCCGGTGCGGTGTATGTCTTTGCCAAAAATGGCAATGCCTGGCCGCAGCAGGCATATTTGAAGCCCAGCAATACAGACCCAGGGGACCATTTTGGTTTTTCCGTTTCCGTTTCCCACGATACTGTGGTCGTGGGTGCTCCTCTTGAGGACAGCCTTGCCACCGGGGTGGACGGCTCGCAGGGCAGTGGCACGTCCACATCCTCTGGAGCGGTCTATGTCTTCACCAGGAATGGTAGCAGTTGGTCACACGAGGCCTACGTGAAGGCCACCCACAACGTGACTGGCGCTCAGTTTGGTTACGATGTCTGCGTGCAAAACCATGCGCTGGTGGTGACGGCCAATGCGGAAGACAGCGGCTACAGCGGCATCAATGGTGACCTGAGTGCCCCCGCCATCAATGCTTCTGGCGCGGCCTATACCTATCGCCGCAAAGGCTCGGCTTGGTCGCCCGGAGTCCGTTTCAAAGCATCCAATCCTCGCGCATTGCATCAGTTCGGTGGAGCAGTGAGTCTCTGGAACGATACCCTAGCGGTGGCTGCTGCCTCGGAATCTAGCAAGGCGACCGGCATCAATAGTGATCAAGGTGACGATTCACTACCGTCCGTAGGCGCGGTCTATGCCTATGACAAACTGCTGCCCACGGTCGCAAAGACAGGCACCGTGGCTCCCGGCGGTCCTAATCTCAAACAAAGCACCATCGGTGCTGCGGCCATTGGGGGCGAAGGAGATGTGATCTGGCTGCAAAACTTGGCAGGCAGCGGGAGCACTGGGGGCCGCAACAAAGCGGTGTTGTCCACCATGGCGCCTGGGAATGATGCAACGGATCTGGTGGCGCAAAGCAGAGTGTCCTTTTACTCCGACTATACAAATCCCACCGACAAGTTTGCTTCCTTTAGTGCCCCGATGGCGAACTATCCCGGAAACGCGCTCTACCGAGGTATTCTCTACGGGCCTGGAGTTAGCTCGAAGGACAATGATGTCCTGATGCTTGACGATGGCGTCTTTACTCAATCCCTCATCACGACTGGTTCACGACTTCTGGCTTTTGGTGGATCATTCGACCATCCCACGATTCATCGCTTCATCTACACCCTTCAGGGTCACTCTACCAATCGCATCATGCTGGGGTGCAAACTCAGAAGTCGACCTTCGGTGCCAGTGACGCCAGCAGAAGACACAGCCATCGGCTTCTTGTCATATCAGGCGGGACATCTTGCGAACCCCGACCCTCGTGAAGGCCTGCCTGCCTATGGTGGGGGCGCTAATTTTGGCGAGTTCGGGCCACACTCTGCTATCACGCCGTTGGCTGGATTGTATTTCTTCACTGCCATGCGCACGCCCCTTCCTACTGGCACGCCAGTGAATGCCATATTTTCTACGGACGCCGGGGGCAGTGCCACTAGTCTGGTTGTAAAAGCGGGTGACGTGGCTCCGGGCTCTGGAGGATTGTTCTTCAGCAACTTCACTGGCATGACCGGCAGACTGGCAGACCCTTTGTTCAAGGCTACCTTGAAGGGTCAACCTGCCAGCAAGAACGAGGGTCTCTGGGGTTCAAGTGGCATTGTCATGTTGGAGAGTGAGCCCTTCGTTAGCGATGTCTCATTCGGTATTTGGGCCACCAAGATCATTCGCTACTGGCCGGTAAATGTCTTGCTCAACGGTCAGGCGGTCATGCTGGTGAACATCGCTGGGACGGGTGTAACCGCTGCCGGTAACCAGGCTGTCGTTCTCAGACAGAGTGACGGCGAATACATGTTCTTGCTTCGAAAAGGTGATTTTGCTCCGGGCTTGGGCCAGACGAAGATCGCCGCCATTCTCTCTGTGGATGTGAACCCCATGTCTGGTGACTATGCCATCGTGGCGAGTCTCAAAGACACACCACCTTCTAGTAACTTGGCGCTTTTTGTTGGGAACACACAGCGCGGTCCCAATACCACGCTTGGCTTTGCGCATCAGACTTCGAGAAGGCCCACCGCAAGGCTCAGAAAGGGGGCTTACTACGCTAGTCGTGAGACTCCTGGAAGTTTCATCAAGTCCCTGGCCATCAGGCCGTACCTTGATCCCTCTGGTGCTGGAGGGCGTGGCTTTGCTCAAGCCGTAGGAGCTGATGGGACCACCGCTGTCTATCTCACCAACAGCGCTGGTGCTACAGAACTCATCGCACTCAGACCATGAAGACTTCCTTTCTCATCTGCTTGATTAGCGCGGGCACTCTGTCCGCTGACGTTCTTCCTGATTCGTACTTCAAAGCGAGTAACACCAATGCCAACGATTTCTTCGGCTGCTCGGTGGCACTCTCTGGCACTACCATGGTCGTGGGTGCCTTTGGTGAGCAGAGCAATGGCACCAGCCAGACCAATAACACTGAGGACCGCAGTGGCGCGGCTTATGTTTTTCTCCGTAGTGGTGGTTCGTGGACGCAGCAGGCTTACTTGAAAGCGAACGTGCCAGATGAAGATGACTTCTTTGGCCACAGTGTCGCTATCTCGGGAGATACCATCGTCGTTGGGGCCTACGGCAGAAACACAAACACAGGTGCGGCTTATGTCTTCACCCGCAGTGCTGGTGTGTGGAGCTTTCAGCAACTTCTCACCGCCAGCAATGCCGCATTCAACGACCGCTTTGGCATCTCCGTCGGTATCGATGGAGACACGATCATCGTAGGAGCGGAAGGGACGGATCAAAATGGCAGCAGCACCGGTTCAGCGTACGTTTTTACTCGTTCGGGAGTCACTTGGACTCAGGAGGCCATCCTCACGGCCGCCAACGCAACGAACAGCGATGAGTTTGGCCACTCTGTTTCCATTGATGGCGATACGGTCATTGTCGGAGCCGTGGGAGAAGGCAGCAACGCCACGGGCGTCAATAACACCGGCACCACAACCAATCTCACAAGTGCAGGAGCGGCCTATGTGTTCACCAGAAGCGGTGTGACCTGGACGCAGCAGGCTTACTTGAAGGCGAGCAATACCGGCGATGGAGACTTCTTTGGACGTTCGGTTACTGTCTTTGACAATACGGTCGTAGTCGGTGCCACCAGCGAGGATAGCAAGGCTACAGGCATCAATGGCAATCAAGCTGACAACAGCACGACCTTTGCTGGAGCAGCTTATGTTTTTACTCGCAATGGCGTGACGTGGAGTCAGCAAGCGTATCTCAAAGCCAGCAACACGGGGGCCATGGATTTCTTTGGGCACTCCGTAGCGTTGGAGGGAGACAGGCTCATCGTCTCCGCAGTGGAGGAGGGCAGCAGCGCTACAGGCGTGAATGGAGATCAGGCAAACAACAACGCCTCCTCGGCAGGTGCAGCCTACGTGTTCGTCCGCACCGGCAGCACTTGGAAGCAGGAGGCTTATCTCAAAGCCAGCAATACCGACTCAGGCGATGCCTTTGGTCGTTCCGTCAGCATCAGTGGCGATTTTTTTGCTGTGGGAGCTATCAATGAAGACAGTAGCGCCACCAGCGTGAACGGAAATGGCAATGACGACAGCGTTACCTTCTCCGGTGCGGCCTACACGTTCATGTTAGAGCCACCCGTGCCCTTGCAGAACTATGCCGCCCGGAATGCACGAGTTCCCGGTGGCATCGACTTGTTTGCTTTGCGCTTCGGTAGCCCCGCGCTCGATCCCTCGGGTCAGTTGCTCTTTGATGTCATGCTCACGGGCAGTGGAGCCGCAGGCGGCAAGAACCAAGGCATGTACACCACGCTTAACGGATCGCCCCTCACGCTCGCCTTGCAGAAAGGCGCCAGCATGAGCGGCGTGTTGGGACTTCCAGACAATGCCAAGGTGGCGTCTTTGCTGTTACCGGTGCCCAATCAATCGTCCCTCGGGCTTTTCCAAGCTACCGTCACTGGCACAGGCATCACAGCAGCGAGCAATCGTCTGCTCTTTAAAGAAGATGGCGTCAATGTCACGCCGCTGTTCCGCACCGGAGTCCCCATCACGGCACTCGCAGGAGCTAAACTCAGCACGCTGCATGAAGTCAGCCAATCTTCTTCACAAAATGCCATCGCACTGTCCTACAAACTCAGCACCAGCAGCAGCACGGATAGTGGATTGCTCATCATTGATCACAGTGGCGCAGTCACCTCATCATTCGCTCGGGAAGGAAGTCCAGCGTTCAGCAGTGGAGGCAACTTTGGGCAGATCACTCCGCGTGTCTCAATGACCGCCCACCCGCAGCCATGGTTCATCGGCAAGTTCGTCATTGGCAGCTCTGCAAAGGATGCCTTGTTCAACGACACCAGCATCCAAGGTTCCATGCAAGGCGATGGAGCACCTGTGATTGGCCCCACAATCAAGCTAGGCACCTTCCTGGCCGCCACCGCTAACAGCAGCATGGCGTTTTTCCGCACCACGCTCACTGGATCACCCAGCAGCGAAAACGAGGCGATCTATGACTCCACTGAAGCCCTCTGGTTACGCAAAGGACAAGCGCTCGCACCCTCCGCACTCAAAGTGGCAAAAATCCTCCGCTTCTGGCCCGTAGGCACCGCGCAGATGGTCCTTCATGTGCAGATCACTGGCTCCACCAGCACCGCACTCGTCCTGCGGCAAGCTGATGGCAACTTCCTTTTCCTCGCTCGCACAGGCGACTCCGCACCCGGTTATCCCACCAGCGTGAAACTTAGCAAACTCAACGCCATGGACGTCGATCCAGTGAACGGACACTACGTCATCCTCGCCACCATCAACGGCATCAGTTCCTCGGCAAACCAAGTCCTCTATCGCGGGCAGACAAGCCTCGGCACCGACATGGCACCCTCAGCGAGACTACCTGTACGAGTTCTGCGCAAGAGCCAAATCTACACCAGCGGCACCACACCGCTCGGCGCCATCAAGGGGCTTTCCCTGTCACCCGTTGTAGAAACAAGCGGAGCCGGAGCACGCGGCCTACGACAGATCATCAACAGCAACGGACAAATCGCTGTCACAGTCTTGGGTGATCTCGGCAGCAGTGAGTTGGTGGTCTTGGATCCGTGACTCAACGTGGAGTTACTTGGCAGAAGACAATGCAGCGTCCAGCTTCTGACAGCGCTTTCTTCGCTGAGCTGCGAACGGCAAGTGCACGGTAGCGTGACTCGGCATCAAACGTAGTTTCGAGTGCCACTCGAAGGGGAACATCTCCTGACACCGCAAAGCCGCCGACCCAACGGAGCACAACACTTCGATTACCAATCGAAGCTACGCCCGCATTCTCCCATCTGGAAACTTCCTGCTCGGAAAAGCGGTCTCGGCATCCAAATATATTTGGAATCGGGGCAGATCGGCCCTGTTTCTGGGTGGAAAAATCGTTTTTCCGGTCTGAAAACGGACTTTTCCAGCCAAATCAGAGCCATTTCCGGCCAGCAGATTAGAGTTTCTGGGTAGAAAATCGGAGAGCCATAGCAGAAAAGGGGCGCTTCTAGCCGAAAATGCCTCGGATTTAATGTAAAAATCGTGTTTTCTGCATTTATAATGTGTCTTTTATTTAGGAAGAACAAAATATCTATACTTCCATCAAGCCTCCCTCACTCAACACCCTCGCCGGAGCCTCAACCTCCTTAGGATGAGATGACGCCTCCTTTGAACTCTGCAAGGATAAGGCCAGAGAAGCCAGTCTTCCGCCCAGCCACCCAAGGCAGCAAAACCGACCAAAGCCCCTGGAGCGCGGGAATGATCTGGGCCGTGGGGTAAAAGGAGGCAGTGGGGCGTTCGGGCTTTGGAACACGGATATTTTTGCGGTGGGGTAATCTAAGCCCTCTTGCGCTCTTCCAGAGCGCCATCCATCGCCAATCGACAACCGGGGTTACGCTCGTGCCTCGCTTCACCCCCGGCTAATCTCTTTCGAGCCTCCGGCTCGGCAAAACGCCAAGTGTCGGGGCCAACGGAACGAAGTTTCATTCCAAGCCAGAGGCTTGCGAGGTGGATGCAAGGTCCTTCTCGATTACCGACCTGTACCCAAGCCGGAGGCTTGTAAGAGATTAGCCGGTGGTGGAGTGCAACGAAACCACCGGACAGACCACGAAGAGGGACACCGTCCTGAAGGGACGTGAGAAGTGAATGGCTGCTAACCCCGCCACACAGAATCCGGAGGCACTGTCCCGAACGTTGGTTTTAACATCAATCCGGCTCAGTGATCAAAGTTTGACACCTAATCGCCATTTGGAAAAGCACTCCGGCAATTGGACTGTAGCTGCTTGTTATTGTTGGTCCATCGCGGCAAGCGCATGGGATTTGTCTCTCGGTCGGTTAACTATCCAGTGAGTTCCTGACATTTCACCTTTTGTGTTTCACCAGCCCCCATACTCGTCGCACAGTTCAATCGCAGTTCTGTCGTATCCGGTGTTGTCCAAGGCATAGACCACCCCAAAACTGTAACCCATCTCCCCGGTTAACTTGTTACCCATCCGCTCGGTTCGAACCGCCAACACCTCATCCCCAACCGCCCAGCCGTTGCGAGCCGCCGTGATGCCCCATGCCCAAGCATGGCAAAACGAAGCTCACCACGGCCACCTGTGCGCATGTACTCGCACCGCCGCTCCGAAAAAACTGCTTGATCCCTCTGAGACTGCTGACCCCTTTCACGAGCTTTGCGAAGCGCTTGAGTTGCCACGAACGACGTTGCAGGCCGCATCACTTGCGGTTCTTGAGCAACAGCCAAAGCAGGCCAGTTGCCGCCACGATCAAGACAACGATGATGCTCCACCGCGTTGATGATGGCGGTTCCTCAATTGAGGTTGGCACAGTGGGCGCTGTTTCGGGTGGCCTCTTTCCAGGTAGTGATTGGATGAATAGTGGTGCCGGTGACCTGATGGCTGATGCATTCTTATCAGACGGCGTTGGGATCAATCCTTGGTGTTTACCCACTGAGGATGAGTCACCCTCTATGATCCCCCACTTCTTTTTGACGGCGACTTCGAGCGTGTCTGCCAATGCTTTCCGAAGGCCGGGACTTGAAATGACCTCGTAATCAATGGGCGTTTCAGGAAGGTATTGGCGAACCATCGGCAGAAAGAACTCCGCCTGCATGCTCTGCTGATTGTTCATTCGCAATGAATGCCCGTCGTCCCAAAATTTTCCATGCCGAAGATCCATAATGAGGAGTTGCCCCTTCAAGTAGCAATCCTCCATGCGGAGGACTCTGTCTGATAGAGTAGACCTTACTGTAGGTGACTCGTTGCAGGCCAAAATCACTTCCTGTCTGCGAGATTTGAGAGCTGCCTCTACTACCTCGAAACTCGAATCTCCCGGCGCTGCAAGTCTGACAATTTCCCGCACTTTATCGATGGGCATGGAGTCAAAATTAAGCGCTGCACAAGTTTGTTGCTGCATGCTATGAAGCACTGCCAGCAGGGCGATGATGAAAACGGAATCTCTCATTTTGGTTGACGGCAAAGGGTTAAGGAGTGGACCCATCGTTCTTCCAAAAGTTGATGCCGGATTCGAACTTGGCGTGATGATGCCACTCACCATCGCTGAACTTAGATATCCGAAACCAAAACTGCCCCTGGCCGCGTTTGCCATCCCAAAGCTGGACACGAGCGAATTCTCGGAATTTAAATTCGAACTGTAACTTCATTCCACTCTTTGTCACCCAAGCGTCTAGAGCTGGCACACTTGGGCGATCTGTCGAAGTAATTTCGCCCACAGCATGTCGCAGATCCCCAGTGCTGGAAGCGTGATAGGGGTCATCGTCCTCGTCTGTGCCAGATGCGTATCCAGGGTCATCATTGCCTTCGTAGTCCAAGGCCGGAAACGAAACTGGCCTAGTGAGGCCAGCAGCAGGCTGGCCAATGCACACTGATGGAAACCATACCTTCTTCAATTCAGCTTTTGGAATAGAATCAGCATTGGTGATCGAAATCTGCATCTGTCGTGATACATCCCATCTATATTTTGCATTATCACCACTATCTAATGTAGGCGGTTGAGATGTGCTTTCTGGATCAAATTGGGAATCATCCCAGCGATGCTTGTTTGAGCCTGGAGGGAGGTGCTGAGATGATGCAACACCCGCTAAATCAGGAATCTCTGCGTTCAGGTCGGTGATCGATTTGGGTTCGATCATGAAGACAAATCGTTTCTGCTTCCCTGCTTCGGGCTTGACTCGCCACACCTCACCTCCGTTTGGGTTTGGCACCGAAAGAAATTCCGTGTCTCCCTGCTCCTGCTTAATGTCGGACCAGATGACCCATACGTTCATCTGTGCTGCGACGGTGCCCCCTTGTTTCGCTTTAATCTTCACTTCATGCTTGTTGGTGGCGTCACGTTTCACGCGCCATTTCAAAGGGTCACCTGGAAACGCCTCACCGACCGTCTTGTCCCATTCTACAATCTGATTGGCGTTGCCATCAGTGATCTGCTCCGCAGTCACGCCGACAGCCTTCAAGACAACGTATTCTTGATTCAGCTCGGTGGATTTCTTCGGCGTGACGAAGTGCTCGACCGTGCTTCCAGGTTTCAAGGACTTAACCACGTCTCCGATGACGCCTGCCATGTTCGCATCAGGCTCTATGTCAACCGGCGGAAGGTGGATTTGATCTGATCTACCGCCGGGGTTATTGAGGTCCGCGACGAAGGCTGGGGCGATTAGGGCTCCTGCGGCTCCGGTTGTGGTGTCTCTGACGATTTGTAGGGGGAGGGGGAATCCGTCCCGCGGAGGGTTGATATAGGTGATGTTGGCCACTTTTGCATACCACGAGTAGCCAGTAGGAGAGCGAAGGTCCTCGACCTTATTCATGGTGGTCCCGTGAAGCTCAAAGTCGATCGTGGCGAGTGGGTAACTTGATTCGGTTGTCTCTGGGATGCCGTTTGGTGTCGTGGGTGACTGCCACTGGGTTGTTGTCCTCCATAGAGGTAGTGAGCGACGAATCGTCACCACTGGTGGGTCAGTCAGCCGAATGGCGGGGAGCTTGACCCATACCGTCGACCATCGACCTCTCACAAAGTCTAACCGACGACCTTCGCTATGCATGAACTGGCTAACACTGCCCCCGATTCCTAACTCGTCCGC
>JAEUHM010000015.1 GCA_016795485.1 Verrucomicrobiaceae bacterium
GAGGTCTATTGGTCCATGTTCTTGTGTGGGGTCCCCACAGGCCTCGGTGCGGTGCTGGGGGTTGTTCTATCACCGCACTGGGGAGTGTGCGGACCACTTTGGTGACAGACCCGCACGCGGCGGGGTGTCCGTTCCGCGCGGCGGGGGCACCGCTGCGGGCGGCGGGGGCTTCGCTGCAGGAAATGGGGGCCGCCCCCGGCTGCTGGACCGCTGCCCCCGCGCCGTGGACCGCTGCCCCCAGACGGCGGAACTCCGCCCCCGCGCCGCAGGGGGGCACCGCTGCACGGCGGAGCGCTGCCCCCGGAAGGCTCAGCGACGCCCCCGCAGGCCGGAACTCCGCCCCCGGAGCGTCCAGCGCGGCCCCCGCGACGAATGGGGGCGTCGTTTTCCGGGGGAAAAGGCCCGTTTCAGGCCGGAAAGCGGCCCCTGGAGGCGAAAACGAGGCAGTTGGAGCAAAAATCGGCTTCATCGCGGTGGTTGGCTGGAATGGCCTCGACGAGAGCACAGGCCCCGTGATGGCGGTTAGTCCGATATTCAGGACGGGCGGTTGCCAGACTGGGAGATGGCTTCGCCGGAGACTCGGAGACGATGAGATTCAGACTCCCCCTGTCTCCTCTTCTAGTCTTCAATGCCGCCGAAAAACTTTTCCAGCGTCACACCCAAACCCCACGCCAGCCGTGCCAGCACATGCACACCGGGGATCGTCTCTCCGCCTTCGATCCGGCTGATCGTATCCCGCGAGACGCCGCATTTCATCCAAAGCGCATACATGCTCAGTTTCAGGCTTTCACGCAGCTCTTGATGCCGACGCGGCAGGCGCTTGCGAATACGCTCGGCGTAGTCGTGGGCGTCGTGGTTGTCAGGCACCGAAGACATGCGTTTCAGAGAAGTATCAGTGAGACACCAGCAGACTGATGAAGGCCATTCCTAGCATCAAGCCATCCTCAATGATGGTGACGGTGGACATGGGCAGATTGAAGACCGTGCCGAGGCAGGCGCAGCGGATGGTTTGCTTGGAGGTGACGGCTTTGATGACGCCGAGGAGGCTTACGCCCATGATGACGGTGGTGACCAAATTCACGCCGAAGGGCTGCCATGCGGCGAGGTAGGCCAGTCCTAAAAGCAGCTCGATGAAGGGATAAACATAACCGTAGCGGGGCACTGCCTTGGCGATGAGGTCGTAGGAACGGTAGGCATCTGCAAAGCCACGCAGATCGAGCATTTTGAAAAAGGAGAAGGCGATGAAGAAGCCGCCCATGAACAGGCGCATGGCCTCCATGAGATGAAATTGCCCGCTGGCGACACTGGCTGCGATGATGACGAGCAGCAGGTAAGCGAGAAGGATGAGCAAGGGCTTGTAGGTCTGCGCGGATTTGGGCGGCAGGGCTGCGGCGGGCATGGCGGACGCAGCATCTTCGGTGACTTGGTATTTACCGAGCGGCCTGAGCCAGTCATTGACCTCGGCACTGCTCAAGGCGGCACGGGTGACGATTCGTGCCTGCGGCGGGGTGAGAGTGACCACTGCTTCGCTGATGTCAGGATGCTCTTGGAGACGCGCAGTGATTTTGGAGACGCACGAGCCGCAGCTCATGCCGGTGAGCGGGAAGGTTTGGGGAAGATTCATGGCGGTTTCGCGGGCTGCCTTCCGGTGGTTTGACGCCACCGGAAGGTCGGTTCGATTTGGCCTACTTGAGCTTGGCGAGGTATTTGGCCTGGTTGGCTTCGAACTTCTTCACGCAGGGTTTGCAGCAGAATTTGATCTCCTGGCCGTTGTAAACCTTGGTGACGGGGCCGCCCATGCTGTCGAGGTCGTTGCCGCTGACGAGGCAGGTCTTGAGGGGGTAGGCTTTGGCTTTTTCAGCGGCGCTGACGGCTTCCGGGGCGGAGCAGGCGGCGAGGGTGAGGCCGAGGAGGGCGGTGGAAAGGAGTGAGCGTAGGGTGGTCTTCATGTTCGGTATAAGGATGGTGTTTGAATGGGTGGGGCACCCGTCCGGCTTGCAGAGCGGGTGCTCCGATGGTTGGTCTCTCAGTCTGCACAGCAGGCACCTGTGTTGCAGCAGCAGTCTGGGTCTTCACAGCAGCCTTCGGCGCAGCATTTGCCATCTGCGCAGCAGGTATCACTGAGGCAGCAGCCGAGCAGGCAGCAGGGTGAGTCGATGCAGCAGCAGGTGGATGAGTCCGTTTGCGCGGAGGCCGTGATGGAGGCTCCAGCGAGGATGAGGATGGTGAGCAGTGTTTTCATGTCGGTGTTCGATTTGGTTTTCGGTTTCTTGTGATTGGCGGTGTGATGCCGTCAAAAGCGGATGAGCACGCCAGCGCCGAGTCCGTAGTCGGAATGGTAACTGGCAGTGAGGGAGGTGTGGCGGGTGATGGTGTAGTCGGCTCCGGCGCTCCATTCCCATTTCGTGCCGGTGTCGTAGAAGACATCTCCCCAGACGCCGAGGCGCGGGGTGAGCTGGAATCGCTTGGCGAGGCTGAAACGGGCGTCGCCTTCGGTATCGAGGCTGACATTGAGCCAGGCCATGAGCGGGAGGCGGTAATTGATGCCGATGAGGCCGCGATCCTTTGCGTCGGGGTCGTTGGTGAGGCGATACCCGGCGAAGGCTTGGAAGTTCATGTTGAAGTAGCGCTGATAGAGGAGGTCGATCTCATATTGAGGGTCATCGACGCGTTCCCAGCCGACTTCCCAGGCGAGCATGAGGTCGTTTTTGGGATTCATCCACGTGAGCAGGCCTTCGCTCATGTTGCTTTGCAACGAGGCGGCTCCCCAGAGGTAGCTCATATCATGGGAGTGCTCGCCGAGGCCCCCGGCCATTGAAATGCTGTGATCGGCGGCGGTGGGCGCTGGTGCCGCTGTTTCGCTAGCAGGCGTGTCTGCATCATTCTCATAGCGGAAGACGCGGGCCATGCCGCTCATCATGTGATAGAGGATGTGGCAGTGAAACATCCAGTCGTGCTCTTCATTGGCCTCGAACTCGACGGTGCGTTTGCTCATGGGTGGCACATCCACGGTGTGTTTCAGCGGTGAAAAACGCCCGTTTCCCATGAGCAGGCGGAAGAAGTGGCCGTGCAGATGGATGGGGTGGTGCATCATGCTGTCGTTGATGAGTTCCAGCTCGATGATCTCGCCCTTTTTGATGAGCACATAGGGCTGCTGGGCCATGGTTTTGCCATCAAAGCTCCAGATGTAGCGATTCATGTCGCCGGTGAGGTGGAGGGTGATTTTCCGGCGCGGCAGGTTTTTCGGCAAAGAGGTGTCGTGGGTAGCTTTCAGCAGCCGATAGGGTGATCCGGGCCGTGGTAGGCGCAGGGAGGCGCGTGGATCGTCTTCTTGCTCTTCGAGGGCAAGATTGAGCATCTCATCCATTTGATAAAGATTGGGCCGGGGTGGCACCGGGGCCGCATGAGGCTCTCCATTGCCAAATAAGGCGCTGCTGTGGCCGCTGCCGTCCTGGGTGGTGAAGCGCAGCTCATGCTGGCCGTTTTTGGGGATGGTCAAAAGCAGGTCGTAGGTCTCGGCGATGCCCATGAGGAACTGCGGCACGCTGACGGGCTGCACGGGTGGACCATCGGCGGCGATGATGGTGAGCGGCCCGGCGGAGGAGCTGAGGTGGTAGTAACTGGCGGCGCTGGCATTGATGATGCGCAGACGCACGCGCTCGCCGGGGCGGCCTTCGATGCGGGTCTGGCGCTGTCCATTGATGAGGAAGGCGTGGTAGCCCACGTCTGACACGTCCATGGGCATCATGCGGTCCCATTCACGCTTGAAGTAGTCCTTCAAATTGCCGCGCTGCCAGGCTCCGAGGATGGATTGCGAGTTCCGGCGCATGAGTCCGAAGTAATCGCTGCCGCGCATGAGCATGCGCATGACTTCCATAGGGTCGGTGTCGGTCCAATCGGAGAGGATGAGCACCTGCTCGCGGTCTGTTTTCACCGGCTCGCCACCGCGCGGCTCCACGACGATGCCGCCATACACGCCGCTCTGCTCCTGGAGATGCGTGTGCGAGTGAAACCAGTAGGTGCCGCTGTGGCGGAGGGTGAACTGGAAGGTATGCGTGGTGCCGGGTTTGATCGGCGGCGTGGTGACGTGCGGCACGCCGTCTTCTTTGTTTGGCAAAAGCAGGCCGTGCCAGTGGGTAGAGGTTTCCTCATGCTTGAGGTCATTGTGGACACGGATGCGGGCGAAGTCGCCCTCACGAAAGCGCAGCACCGGGCCGGGGATGCTGCCATTGATGGCGAGCACGCGGACTTTTTTCCCTGTGGGACTCATCTGCTGCTCGGCGATGTGCAGATCGTATTCGACGACACGCTGTCCGGGCGCGGGGCTGCTCTTTTTGCAGGAGTCACAGGCGAGCACGGCTGAGGGCAGCACGAGTGCGCACGCTGCCAAAAGCCGGAAAAGTGAAGTGGAGAATGCCATCAGAAGGCCGAACACCGCCGCGCTCCAAACCCCGCAAAGAAACTTTTTCTGCGGGATTCTGCGGGTGCCGGTGTTTGTCATGATGAGGAGGTGTGTGTAAATCCCAGCACCTCATCCCGCACCGCCATGAATGACGACGAACTCCACCGCCTGCTCCGCCAGCATCCCGCACGGGTGCCGCTGGCATCCTCGTTTGACCGCGAGGTCTGGTCACGCATCGAAGCGGAGAGCACCCGCACGCTCGGCAGTCTCGTAGCGGAGCTTTTCGAGCGCACACTGGCCCACTTTGCACGCCCAATGACGGCGGCAGTCACGCTGTCCTTGTTTACGCTGAGTGGGCTTGGCATCGGCTGGAGCTGGCACCGTCATGACATGGATGAACGTGCGGCGCTGGCTTATCAGCAGGCCATCAATCCACTCTATCGCGCCGGATGGGAGGCGGGCCGATGAAAAAGGGCGCTGTCATTCTTCTCGCGGCTGTGGCGCTGGGTGTGTGCATGTTTTTCTGCACGCGCCTCATGCTGGGGCATCTGGATGAGCGCATCATGCCCACTGAGCACGGCAGCCGCCTGCCTGAACTGAGCTGGCTGCGTCATTCATACAAGCTCACCGACTCGCAGTTTGAAAACATCCGGCGTCTGCACGCTGCGTATCTGCCCACCTGCGAAAAACTGTGTGCTCGTGTCCAAGAGTCGGATGCACGCGTGCTGCACCTCGGCCTCACACCAGGCCAGCCCGTGAGTGCCGAACTGGCCGCCGCCCTGCGTGAGCGCGGCCAGCTCGCGGCGGAGTGTCAGGAAGCTCTGCTCAAACACATTCATGAAACTGCCGCGTGCATGGACGCCGAGCAGGCCGCCCTCTACCGCGCCCGCATGATCCCTCACGCGCTCGGCGTGAGCTGCTGCGCCACCCCGGAGGCCCACACCCACTAGCCCCTGGATGAGTGACAATGCACCAGACGCTGATCTTGAGGCCATGCGCCGTCTCAGCAGCGGGGATGACCTCGCGCTGAACGGCATCATGCACCGCTGGCGGGACAAGCTGGCCGCCTATCTCTACCGCAGCACCGGCAGCCATGAGGCCGCGTGTGATCTCGCGCAGGAGACCTTTGTGAAGCTCTACCAAAGCCGTCACCGCTACCAGCCAGGTGCGCCTTTCAGCAGCTACCTTTTCCGCATCGCGGCCAATCTCGCACGCAATCATGCCCGCTGGCGCAAACGGCATCCTGCCGTCTCCATCGAAAGTGAAGAAGGCCATGAAGCCGATGATTTGACAGATGAGGCCGCAACGCCCGAGGAGAGCCTTCAGGCTCGCGAGCAGCATCAACGCATCGAAAAAGCCCTCGCCTCATTGCCGCAAGAGCTGCGCGAGCCTCTGCACCTCTTCACTTATGAAGAAATGAATCAGGCGGACATCGCCGCCGCTCTGGGATGCAGCGTCAAAGCCGTGGAGACCCGCATTTACCGCGCCCGGCAAATGCTGCGCGGCCTGCTGGATGGTGAGGGCAGCTGAGCGTCTATTGCGCCAGACAGAACAAAGATTGTCATTCATCAGGGATGTTCCCGCCTGCGGTGTTTGGCGTGATGAAGGGCAATGCCCTCGCCAAAACAAACACAAACAGAACATGAAAACGATCCAACGCATCCTCCTCACCACGGGCCTCATCGCATCTGCCATGCTGCTCGCCTCCTGTCAGGCCCCTTCGCACCCAACCAGCGCGGTGACCTGTGACAAATGCCGCACCGTCTATTTCAAAGCACCCGGAGCGGTAACACCTGGCAACAAGGGCTTCGTCACTCTGCGTGACGCCTCCCGCATGGACTGCCCGGACTGCGAGAACCAAGTCGTCGCCTGGATGAAGACTGGCAGTCTGACCAAGCACGTCTGCAAGTCCTGCGGCGGCGGCCTGCATCATTGCAGCCAGCATTGATGATCAGAGTTACGAACGGCAGGCCGGTGTCCCACAAAGGCACCGGCCTTTTTCATGGCTCTGAATTCGCGAGAACAGAGAATCGAATGACTGAACAAAAGCTTTTTGATCTCTAACGGCCCCACCACCTTCAGTCGCGCGTAGCGCCAGGTGCTCGCAGGGAAGGTTTAGTTTTGTGTCGCTGGTTTCGACGGTGCGGACTGGCGATGCCTGCCATGGCCCATGACGAATGAGCGGAGGATGACGACGAATCGCATCAGCGATCCTCAAATTGACGACGGCAGCGAGGATTTACTCCATCTACATCGCCTTGAGCCTTGTCTCGAACTCTTGGCGCAACTGGCGGCGGGTTTGGGCGGCATGGTGGCGTTTGATTTGCTCGGGGGTTGTCGGAACCCAGGCGGGAACAGCGGTAGGCTTTCGCTGCGGGTCCACGGCCACCATGGTGAAGATGCAACTGTTGGCGTGACGGCGGTGCTGAGTCTGGATGTTTTCCGCGACGACCTTGATGCCAATCTCCATCGAGGTGGTGCCGGTGCTGTTCACGCTGGCGAGGAAGGTCACCAACTCACCGACATGGATAGGCTCGCGAAACTTCACCTGATCCACGGACACCGTGACGACGTAGCAGCCGCTGTAACGGCTGGCGCAGGCGTAGGCGACCTGATCCAGCAGCTTCAGCACATGCCCGCCATGGACGTGGCCGCTGAAGTTCGCCGTGTCTGGCGTCATGAGCACGCTCATGGTGAACTCGTGCGCGGTGGACGTCTCACTGTTGATGCGAGTGTCAGGGTTCATGGGAAGAGCCCGCGCTTGCGTTTCGCCTCCGCGACTCGGCGGATGCCGAGGCTCATGGCGGCGAGGCGCATCGGGGTGTGTTTTTGCCGGGCGAGCGTGAGCGTCTCGACAAAGGCGGTGTCGAGGATGCGGTAGAGTTTGTCCATGACCTCTGCCTCGCTCCAAAAGAAGCTCTGAAGGTCCTGCACCCACTCGAAGTAGCTGACGATGACACCGCCCGCGTTGCAGAGGATGTCCGGGATGATGAAGAGGTCTTCGCATTGGCTCAAAATGGCATCCGCAGCCGGTGTGGTGGGTCCGTTGGCACCTTCGGCGAGCACGCGGCATTGCAGCTTCGCGGCGTTGGACTCGGTGATGACTCGCTCCAAGGCCGCTGGCACCAAGACATCGCACTTGAGCAAAAGGAGGTCGTCATTGCCGATGGGACCGGCCTCGGTGAAGCCCTTCACGGTGCGGTGCTTTGCGACATGCGCGTCCAGTTTGATCAAGTCGATGCCACCGGCGTTGTGCAGACCGCCTTCGGCATCACTCACGGCGATGACCTTCATGCCATCGCGCACCATTTGATGTGCAGCGACGGCTCCGACATTGCCGTAACCTTGAACAACAGCGGTGCTGCCTTCGGCCTTGATCCCGAGTGTCTGCAGCGCACGACCAACGAGGAAGGCCACACCACGTCCAGTGCTCTCGCGTCGTCCGAGCGAGCCGCCGAGGTCCACGGGCTTGCCCGTGACGACTCCGGGCACCGCATGGCCGAAGTGATTCGAGTAGGTGTCCATCATCCAGGCCATCGTCTGCTCATTCGTGCCCACATCCGGCGCGGGGATGTCGATCTGCGGGCCGATGAATGGGATGATCTCCTGTGTGAAGCGGCGCGTGACACGCTCGACCTCGTTTCGTGAAAGGGTGCGCGGATCACAGGCCACGCCACCTTTGGCTCCGCCATAGGGCAGACCCGCGAGCGCGCATTTCCAACTCATCCACATCGCCAGCGCGGCGACTTCACCGAGAGCCACGTCTTGATGAAAACGCATGCCGCCCTTTGTCGGTCCCATGGAAAGGTGATGCTGCACGCGGTAGCCGGCAAAGACGCGCACCTCACCGCTGTCCATGCGCACGGGAACGGCGACGGTAAGGGCACGCTTCGGATACTTCACGCGGTCGCGATCATTGGTCGGCAGCTCAAGAAAATCGGCCACGAGGTCAAACTGCTCGCAAGCCATGTCGAAGGTCGGATGTCTGTAAATGTCCATTAGGAGGTCGGTTTAGCCGCGGCGTGCCACAGAGGCTTCGGGGAGCTGTCCGTAGCGATGGCGGGTCTCGGTGACGCTTTGCTCTCGCAGCCAGCGGGTGAGTTCGATGCGGCCATTTTTGAGCATCGGTGCGTTGATCCAGTTCAGGCCCGCTTCATGCGCAGCACGCAAAATGGCATCGCTCGGCGTTTTGAACGTGCGGAGGAACTCAGCGTTCTTCGCCAGTTCAGGAAGCCGTGCGATGAACTCCGCCTCGGGTTCACTGCTGATGTGCAAAGGCACGCCGCAGACCTCAGAGGCGAGTTTGGCGAGATCGGTCTGATCATTCGGATCGACTCTGAGGATCACACCGCGTGAAGGGCGGTAGCGGAAGACATTCGATTCGCACTTCAGCGCGGAAGGGTCATGCGCCTGGCTGAAATGGCTCTCCCATGCCTCGTGGTAGTCATTGGCGGCATCGCTGGCATCACGCAGGTGGGTGAAGCTCAGCACATAGTTCGGACCACCTGCCTTGGCACCGGGACCGATGCAGCTCTTCTTCCAGCCGCCGAAGGGCTGCCTCTGCACGATGGCACCGGTGATGGGGCGGTTGATGTAGAGATTGCCCGCTTGAACGCGATCTTTCCACCAGGTGACTTCATCGGGATCGAGCGAGTGAATGCCTGCGGTGAGGCCAAAGTCGGTGGCGTTTTGCCATTCGGTGGCCTGCGCGAGTGAATCGGCACGCATGAGGCCAAGCACGGGGCCGAAGCACTCGGTGAGGTGGAACCACGAACCGGCCTTCACACCGAGTTTGATGCCAGGCGTCCATGCACAGGGATCATCACCGAGCGGTCGCGGCTCCAGCAGCCATTCCTCGCCTGCATCGAGCGTGGTGAGTGCCCGTTTCAAGTCCTTGCCAGGAGTGATGACGAGTGGCGTGACGATGCTACGCGGATCGGTGGAAGGACCGGCGTGAAGGCTTGCAGCGGCATCGCGGAGCTGACGACGAAAGATGGGATCGTCATAAACTTCGGCTTCGAGGATGGCGAGACTCGCTGCGCTGCATTTTTGTCCGCTGTGACCGAAGGCGCTGCGCACGAGGTCTTTGATGGCGAGTTCGCGATCCGCCTGAGCGGTGATGATGAGCGCGTTTTTGCCGCTCGTTTCGGCATACAGCGGCAAGGAAGGCCGCCAGCTCTGAAATTTCCGCGCGGTCTCATAGCCGCCGGTGAGGATGCATGCGGCGATGCGAGAGTCCGTGAGCATTTTTTGCCCGGTGACGCCATCGCAGGGGAAGAACTGCAGCACTTCACGCGGCACACCGGCCTCCCAAAGCTGATTGACGAGAAGCCATGCGATTTGCTGAGTGGGAAGTGCAGGTTTCAATATGACGCTGTTACCTGCCATCAATGCGGCCAGCACTCCCCCAGCAGGAATGGCATATGGGAAGTTCCATGGAGCAATGACGGCCACGATTCCGATGGCTTGCGCTTTCACGCCGTTTGGTGTCTCAGCGTTTCGTGCGTAGTACCGGGCAAAATCAATCGCCTCAGAAACTTCGCCATCGGCATCGCTAACATTCTTCTTGCCGTCAACACGAAGGCAAGCAAGCGCGGTGAAGCGTTGAGCGCTCATCACTTCAGCGGCTCGATTGAGGATTGCCGCGCGACCGTTAGCACCACGAGCTTCCCAAGAAGGTTGTGCCTGTGCGGCGGCGCACAGCATCACCTCAAGTTCAGGAAGTGCTGGCAATTCCCTGCTCTTCCATTCAGCAATCGCGCACTTGAGTGCATATCTCGCTGCGGACTGAGTCCAGTCGGTGTCGGAGGCGTTTGGGAAAGAAGACGGATCGGTCGGATCTTTGGTGTGGGTTCGCCGCGATTCGGCTGAGACGATGAGACGTTCATTCCAGCCTTGGATAAAGCGTTGTTCTTGGCGTTTCCATTCCGCCGAGCCTGGACGCATGGCAAACATGTCGCGGAGGAAGTTTTCTGGAGCGGTGTTCTCATCAAGACGGCGCACGAGGTAGGCCATGGCACTGAGGAAATCATGGCTTTGCACCGCAGGTGCATATAGAAGCAAACCACCCGCAGCATCGCGCACGGCGCGGGCTTGGTGGTTCGCCATGCCCTCGAGCATTTCGATCTCTACTTGCTGCTCGACACCATTCTGTTCACGCAACGTGAGGGCGAGGGCCACATCGAACAGATTGTGACTCGCCACGCCGAGGCGGACGGCTTTTGTGTGCTGCGGCTCGCATCCATACTCCAACATGCGGCGGAAATTGGCATCGGTGTCTGCTTTGCAGGGATAAGGTGCGGGATGCCAGCCATGCAGTTCGGCCTCGACTGTTTCCATTGCGAGATTGGCACCCTTAACGAGACGAATCTTGATTGGTTCACCCCCTGAAGCGACACGCTGAAGCGCCCAGTGCGTCAAATCTTGCTGTGCAGTAAAAGAATCTGGCAAGTAGGCCTGCAACACAATGCCGGCTGGCTGTTTTGCGAACTCTGGTTCATCAAGCACTTCGCGAAAAGCTGCCATCGTGAGCGCAAGGTCCCGATATTCCTCCATGTCGAGATTTACAAATTTCCCGCCCTTCGATGCTGCACGGTAGAGCAAGCGTAACCGTTCCTTGATGGCAATCAACGTTTGGTCCCAGGCAATCAAATTGATTTGCGAGAAGATGGAGGAGATCTTCACAGAGATGTAGCTTACAGCAGGGTCAGATAGGTGTGAGAGCACCGCCGCAAGACGGCGTTCCGCCTCTTCCTCGCCAAGCACCGCCTCACCGAGATGATTCAAATTGATACGAAAGCCCGTGTCTCTGCGTGAAGCGAGGTAGCGGTGCAAGGGTTCTGTTTCTCCTGGGAGAATCACGCGAGAGCTATCCGATTTCATGCGTGCAGCTACTGCCTTCATGAGCACACTTGGGAGGAACAAGCTACCTAACGCTCCAAGGCCCATAAGTAGGCGATCCAGGAGCGGCGGGTATTGAGGAATCCCAAAGGTCTGAAGCAGTTTCCTCCAGCGCCTAGCGGCTACGGATGCATCATGACTGCGGAAAACTTCATCCACCATGGCAAAGGTGAACGCCTTTCCCTTGGGATCGTTCATCAAGCGACCAAGCTTAGCCGCCTCAGCCCGTTCTCCATGCGTCTGTTGGTGAATGGCTGATGTGAGCAAAGCTTCCGCTCGCTGAACGACTGTGTCACAGAGATCCCGCTGAGTAGTAAGCGCACGGACTGGAGAACAGCGATTCTCTGAGTTGGCGCATAGAGGTGAAACAACACTGACTTGCATGTGTTCATCATGTTCCCAAAAGCCATTCGGGTCGTGGAACTATTCTATTTTGAGCAAGACGAAAAAATACAAACTAGACCACAATGATTGCATCTTGATCGCTGTTACCTCATCCTACTTGCAACCACCACGACGTCACCCATGAAGCAAGCTTCACGCCCAACAAGTCAGCGCGAAATCATCTTCTCAAAAGCCCCAGGATTGGAGGCGTCAGAAGTTCTCTTCGACTCCATTAGTGACGTGCTCTTCTGCGTCAAAGACCGCAACCGAAGGTATGTGGCTGCAAATGAGGCCTTCATCCGGCGTGCTGGCTTGCTAAATCGAAACGAGTTGCTTGGGCGTACAGCCCGTGAGGTCTTCCCGGCGATCCTGGCCGCTGGCTACGAGCAGCAGGACGAGGACGTATTTGCCAAGGGAGTGACGGTTCGAGATCGGCTGGAAATGATCACACAGACAGGTGGCAACGTCGGTTGGTTTGTTTCTCAGAAGGTGGCTGTCAAAGCTGAAAATGGTGAAGTCATTGCCTTGGCAGGCATATCTCGTGACCTGGACACACCTGCAAAGCATGGCCACGAACTCGGCGGTCTGGCTCAGATTTTGGATACGCTCCACCAAGACTGCGCCAAGCCGTTACGCATCGAGAAGTTAGCAAGGAGAGCTGGACTTTCCTGGAGCCAGTTTCAACGCCGTGTACGCGCCATCACGGGGCTCACTCCACGCCAATTACTCACGAAGTCGCGCATCGAACTTGCTGCAGAAGCTCTGCGTAACACCACCGAGGCGCTTAGCATGATCGCCTTCGACTGCGGCTTTTACGATCAAGCTGCCTTTAGCCGACAGTTTCGTTCAGCGACCGGGCTGACCCCTGGCGAGTATCGGCGGGCCTTCAAAGGTTAGATGGCAACGCTTGTTGCATCGCCAGAGATTTACTCAGCCGGATCAAAATCCTTGCGATCACTGATCGAATCCTCCGGTCACATAACCAAACCAAGTCCTAAGGAGTAAAAAATCTGAGCAACAGCATTCACTCCGCAGTGGACTGAATGCTATCGGTAGCTGGGTGTAAGGGATAACGTAAGCGCTAGGGATTTGTGATCTCCACCCGGTAGAACTTCCGCTGACCTGTGGCGCTGGTGTCCGTAATGGTGCGGGTATTGCCGTTGTCGTTGATGGTGAATGTAGTGAGAGGCGACCACACGGCACTAGCACCTAACGTTGGGCTGACGACAACTGTGTAGGTGCGATCTGGTAAGCGCGGATTGATGATGATGCGCATCTGGCCGGGCACTCCAGGCACTGGCTTTGAGTCGTAAATAAATCTTGAGGAACTACTGTTTGGGATCAGGCCAGCAGTGAACTCAAAAAGATTGTCCTGCCCATCGAAGTCAGGGTCCGCCGTCGGAATAGCCAGAGGATTGTTAAGACCGAAGTATTGGAACTGCCAAGAGTCATCGAGGCCGTCACCTGAGTAGCCGGGGAGGTCGTCGTTGCTTACGTTGAGCACGGTGAGGTCGAGCGTGCCCGTGACGCCACCATACGCGCAGTGTGCAACGGCCGTGGTGTCTTCGTAAACGATGTCTGCTGAGGCAAGACCACCTGTGCTGATGCTTATGAGTGGACCGCTCTGCACGCTCCAGGTGACTGCACTGGCGAGGAGTGAGGTGGTAGTGAGGTCGTCATTGAGCAAGCTGGCACTGAGTTGGCGTGTGGTGCCTTCATTGACGCTGGTGGGTGACGCAGTGAGTTGTAGCGTTGTTGCTTCTGTGAGTTGGGCAATGTAGCCGCTCTTCGCTGTCTGGGCGGGTGCAGTAGAGGTGCCTACCATACCACCCGCGCTGCTGGTATTCGTGTAAGACAGACTGGTGGTGCGCTGGCCACCCGCATTCGCAGTATCCGTGAGGATGCGGTAGTTGGCAGAAGTGCGCGGGCCCGCGTATGCGGAGGCAACAAAAGTAAAAAGGATGACCGTTGTTTTCATGGTGAATAGGAACCTGGGCTATTTCTTCATGGCCACCTTCATTGCCTTGGGTGCTGGGCCGGAGTTGCTTTCCAGCGAGGCGAGCCGGGCTTCGAATGCTTTGTCGCGGGCCTTCTGCTCATCAATTTGCTTCTGGAGTGCAGCGTTCTGGGCTTTGAGTTTGGCGATCTCGGCGTCTTTCTCAGCGCGGAGTTCACGAAGGGCCTGCACGGCGAGGCTTTCAAATCCTGTCGGTGCGACATACTTGAAGCCGTCCGCTTTTTCGCCCACCCAGTCGGGGAAGACCTTCTCCACCTCTTGAGCGATGAAACCCGTCCTCACCCCTTCAATCTCGCCGATTTTCTCAGGTTCTTTGTATTCAAAGGTGACACTGCGGAGTTTGAGCAGGCGGTCCAGACTGCCAGTGAGTTCATGGATGTTTTTCTTGAGTCGGATGTCGGAAGTGGACGCCCAACTGCCACCACCGGGTTTGGACGCATTTCCGCTCACCTCTAGGTCATCCCAGATGCCCAAGGTCTTGTTGCCAGCCATCTCCAGGGTGACCGCATTGGCATCGGCCACGCCATTTAATGAGCCTGGAAGAATCTGCAATCCGATGCTGCCATTGGAGACCTCGAGCCTAGCATTGGGAGTGGTAGTGCCGATACCGACATCTCCATTGGGATAGATAATCATCCGGGGCGTGCTGGTGGCTGAGCCGATACTCGTGGTAGCCAACTGCAGGTAGGTGCCCTGTGCTGTGGAGGAGAAAGTCTCTGCGGCGTGCATGGCGATATAGGCCCGAGGTGACGACATGGAGCCCGAGCTGGTGTAGCCACTCGCTCCATAGAAACCCAGCACGTCGTTGACCTGCACGGCGGAAGGAGATGAGGTGGTGCCGCGGGCACGACGGAGGTTGAGGGTGGGATAGAGTGTGGAAGTGGTGCCGATACCCGTCACAGCAACCGTCGTCTGCCCAGAACCGTACACTTCAAAGTTTCCAGCCGGACTCGGCGTACCGATGCCCACCAAACCGGTGGAGGTGATCCTCATGCGCTCGGCGATGGTAGTGGAACCAGTGGGCGTTGTCCAAAACCGCATGTCGGTACCGTTAGCCGTCGGCGTAAAGGCTTCGGCAGCGTGCATGGTGATCGTGGCATTGGACAGAGTTGTTGAGCTACTGCCGAATCCTGAGCCCGTGAACCCGCGCCCACCGAACATGGCTAATGGATAGTTGGCAGTGACGGCTGTAGGTGCTGATGCTGTGCCTAGAGAGGTGCGCCCAGTAAACACGGATGCATTCCCGAAGGATGTTGCGACGATGGATGTAGTTTGGCCGTCTCTGCTGACATCGAGATCGCCACCCGGATTGGTTGTGCCGATGCCAAAGTTGCCACTCGCAGTCAGCCTCATTTGCTCTGTCGAAGTCGTAGAACCAATCGGCGTAGTGTAAAAGCGAGTGTAAGTGCCATGCGCTGTGGGAGTGAAATCCTCCGCTGCCATGAAAGCGATGCTGGCATTGGTGAAAGCATTTCCAGATGGAAAGCTGCTGCCGGTGTGGCCCTTGCCAGCGAAAACGGCCAGAGCGCTGTCTGCCTGTGCTGCTGCGGGTGCCACATCGGTGCCGCTTGCGCGGCGTCCAATGAACAAAGGAACAGAGCCGCTGCTGTAGGATGTGGCTCCTATCGCTGCAGTTGACCCAGATCGGCTGACTTCGATATCTGACAGCGGTGAAACCGTGCCGAGGCCGAGGTTGCCACTGCTGCGATAAAATGTGCTTCCGTTGACTGACCAGAGGCCCACATCTGCCCCCAGCTTGGCAGCAGTGACGGCACTGTTGTTGATTTTGACCGTGGTGATGGCGTTGTCGGCAATTTTCGCAGTCGTGATGACACCATCAGCAAGTTGCGTGGTGCCGATGGATGCCGCCGTGATGTTCCCACCACTGAGGTTCGTCAAAGCAGAGCCGTTGAGGGCAGGTAGTGTTCCGCTGAGGTTTGCAGCCGAAAGCGCGGTCAGTGCAGACCCGTTGCCGCTGAAGGTACCACTTGTAGTGCCACCGAGTGTGAGGCCGCTGGCCAGTTGCGAACTGCCGATGGATGCTGCCGTGATGTTTGCTCCAGTGAGATTGGTCAGTGCAGATCCGTTGCCGCTGAAGATGCCGGTGCTGTTGATATTGCCATTCACGTCGAGTCTGGCGGTGGGGTTGTTCGTGCCGATGCCTACAAATCCGGCGGAGGTGATCCTCATTCGTTCGGCGATGGCGGTAGAGCCAATGGGCGTTGTCCAAAACCGCATGTCAGTGCCGTTGGCGGTTGGGGTAAAGGTTTCTGCAGCGTGCATGGTGATCGTGGCATTGGACAGAGTGGCTGAGCTACTACCAAATGCAGTGCCGGTGTGCCCACGCCCACCGAACATGGCCAGTGCGTAGTTGGTTGTGACGGCTGTGGGTGCCGATCTCGTGCCGAGCGAAGTCCGCCCAGTGAATAGAGCAAAGTTGCCAAAGGATGTTGCGGCAATGGATGTGGTTTGACCGTCTCTACTGACCTCGAGATCACCCCCAGGGGTGGTGGTGCCGATGCCAAGGGCCCCAGTAGCGGTGAGCCTCATTTGTTCTTCCGAAGTCGTCGAGCCAACGGGCGTGTTGTAGAAGCGCATGTAGGTGCCTTGGGCCGTCGGAGTGAATGTCTCCGCTGCCATGAAGGCAATACTGGCATTGGTGAAAGCATTGCCGGTTGCAAAGCCGGTACCTGTGTGGCCCTTACCAGCAAAGACGGCGAGCGCACTGTCTGCTTGAGCTGCTGCTGGTGCCAGATCCGTACCACTGGCGCGGCGACCAATGAACAACGGAACAGAACCAGTGCTGTAGGATGTAGCACCGAAGGAAGCACCCTGCCCCGAGCGGCTGACCTCGATATCCGAGAGCGGTGATGCCGTGCCAATTCCCAGGCTGCCAGTGCTACGATGAAGATGGCTTCCGTTGACTGACCAGATACCCACGTCGGCACCCAACTTGCTGGCGATGACAGCGCCGTCGGCCAGCATCGCTGTGGTGATGCTGGCATTGCTGATCTGAGTTGGAGATATGACGCTGTCAGTAAAGGCGAGTGTCTTGCGTGTGGGACTCCCGCTGTTGTTGGTGAGAAAGAGATTTGTCCCATCGAACTCCACTGCACCAAACTGCGGGACAGTAAGATTCACGCCAGTTTGCAGTTTGAGTGGGGCGATGCTGCTAGTGCCAGCCGAGAACGTCTGAGTGCTGCTGAAAGTGTTTGTGCCATTGCGCATAGCCACATTCGGAAAAAGACGCGCCTCCGCCAGCACACCAGATGAGACGTTGGAGGCATTCAAGCTAGTCAGGGCGGCACCATTGCCGCTGAAGGTGCCACTGACTGTACCGGTGAACGTGGGCGAGGCTAGTGGGGCCTTGAGAACAAGATTACCATCGAGCTTGTTGATTGCGGTCAAAAGCGTATCGCTCGCCGTGACAGTCCCCGCGCTGGAAGAAAAGCCAGTGATCGCTTTGCCCGTGACCGTGGCCGCCGAGATTGCAGTGGAGCTTTGTGTCCCAGTCACATCTCCTGCGAGACTGCCAGTGAAGTTGGTCGAACTGCCTGCGGTGGTGGCCGTGGTGGCATTGCCGGAGAGATTACCGCTAAAAGTGCCTGTGGTGGTGCCGCCGAGGTTCAGATTGTTGGCGAGTTTGGCGCTGGTAATAGCATTGGGAGCGATTTTTGGCGAAGTAATGGCTCCATCGGCCAACATCGCGGTGACAATGGTGCTATTGGCGATCTGGGATGGCGAGATGATGCTGTCGGTGAAGGCAAGTGCCTTCCGCGTTGGCGTGCTGCTGTTGTTGGTAAGAAAAAGATTCGTGCCGTCAAACTCCACCGCACCAAAAACGGGCGTGGTGAGCATGACACCGTCTTGCAGTTTCAGCGGTGCGATGGTGCTGGTGCCTGCTGGTAATGTCAGCGTGTTGGTGAAGGTATTGGCCGCATTTCGCATAGCCACGTTAGCGGAGAGCCGTGCCTCGGCCAGTGTGCCAGACAAAATGTTGGAGGCATCCAAGCTGGTCAATGCCGCGCCGTTGCCGCTGAAAGTGCCGCTCACTGTGCCGGTAAAGGTCGGTGAGTCGAGTGGGGCCTTGAGTGCATCATTGCCATGCAGTTTGTTGATCGCGGTCAAGAGAGTATCGCTCGCCGTGACAGTGCCCGCGCTGGAAGAAAAACCAGTGATCAGTTTACCAGTGACCGTGGAGTCCGAAATCACCGTTGCGCCCTGCGTGCCAGTCACATCTCCGGCGAGCATGCCCGTGAAACTCGTCGCCGTGGATGCATTGCCCGTGAGGTTGCCACTAAAAGTGCCCGTGGTCGTGCCGCCCAGCGTCAACCCAGAGGCCAACTGACTGCTACCTACAGCACCAGCGGCGAGTTGTGCGCTGTTCACGCTTCCATCCGCAAGATAGCCGGTGGGCGCTAAGCGCTGGTCGGGCGTGAGAAGCTGATTGCCGTTCACGCCGTCGTTGAACCAGACGCGCAGGCGCACATCGGCATTTGTCCACGCGCTAGTGGGGATGGCAGCCATGTCAGTGAGTGATGTGTCGCCCAAAAGCACGGAATACAGACCCTTGCTCACATTTAGCGAAACGGCAGCGTCAGGCACACCATCGGCAGGTGTGGTGTCAGCAGCGTTGCTCCAATAAACGGTGGTTCCCGCAGCATTCACGAGGGCAAAGCGGAACTGCCCAGTGCCTTCGTAGTTCACGTTGCCAACGGCCACACGTCCTTGGTAACTGATCAAGTTTGGCACCTGACCGGAAGCCGGTGACAGGAGCGCAGAGGGTAGAATGGTGAGGAGGAGCAGGAAGCGTTTCATAGTGTTCACTTCCCACTTCCCCCGTTAAGTGTCCGTTCCGGCAAAAAAGCCGAAAAAAAGTTTCAGCTCTTCACTTGTCCCACTCCACGATGAATCCAGCACTTGCGTTTTTGCGCTTAGCTGGGTCATCGAACCAAAACAGCCTTCCGCGATGCTTGATGACAATACCAAACGGCCCCGGCATGGGCTGGCCTGTGGTGGAAGTATAATCAGGATCGCCTACGACCCAGTCCGTGAAGGTGAATGGCTCTCCAGTAACCCATTGGAAAGGCTTACCGGCTGCAACAGCCGAACCACCCAGCCAAATACTGGAGGAACGCTGACTGTCATCCATCTGCGAACCAAAGGTGGCATAGACCCACTCACACTCTTCTTTGCTCGTGATGGTGACGAGGTGCCCGCCTATCTCTTCGGCTTTCGCCTTTGCGTCCTCCCATCTGAACTCGCCAGGCACAAACTGATAACGATGTCCGCCAAAAGTTTGAACAGCGGACGAGAGTGCCTCACGGCTTTTGATGCCATGCTGATCGTCCCACAGCAACTTTCCTCCAACCACCAGCAAAAGCACTGCGGCCACTGCGAGCGGGAGCCTCCATGCACTGCGGGACGATTTGCTGGTTCCCGTATTCACCAGATCACCGCGCAACCAGCCTTCGAGCGCATCTGCCAGTTCTCCCGCAGTGGCAAAGCGCGCTGTGGGAGACTTTTCCAAACACTTCATCGCAATCTTGGCTAGAGCACGATGAGGTGTCTGCGGTTCAGGCGCGGGCTTCTCGGCCACTTGCTTGATGAGGTCCAGCAAGTCATCTGACTGGAACGGGCGGTGGCCTTCGATGAGTTCATACAGCATCGTTCCAAGGCTGTAGATGTCTGTAGCGGGCGTAAGTTCCTTTGATCCGCCGCGTGCCTGCTCAGGACTCATGTAGTACGGTGTGCCGATCACCTGCCCCGTGCTCGACTGACTGGATTCGAGACCTATTTTCCGCGCCAGCCCGAAGTCCGCGATGTGAGGTTCATCATTTGCATCAATCAAGATGTTCCCTGGCTTCAAGTCGCGGTGCAGCAGGCCCTGACTGTGCGCGTGCTGCATGGCGCGTGCGATTTTGGCCACGAGCGCCACCGCCTTGCGCGCATCTTGCTGATACTCCGCCATGCGGAACTGCAACGTGCCACCATTGACCAGCTTCATGCTGAAATAAGTCTGCCCAGCATGAACACCTACATCGTAGATCGGCACAATGTTAGGGTGATCCAGTGCAGCAGCGGCCTTTGCCTCAGCGCGCAACCGCTGCGTGCCCTCTTCACCGCTGAGCATCGGACCCTCGCGCAACATCTTCAGCGCGACGATGCGATCCAGCGACATCTGCCGCGCGCGAAAGACCACGCCAGTCGCTCCACGCGCGATCTCATCCAGCAGCAGGTAGTCACCGAAGTAGCCCACCTTGTCGCCCACCAAGGGCGTGGAAGATGCCGCATCGTGGTCAATCAGCGGCTCAAGGAAAGCGTCCTCCTCACCATCTGATTGCAGCATCTGGCGCAACCGCTCCAGCAGAGCCGAGTCCTCACCACATGCCTCATTGAGAAAATGTTCACGCTCCTCCTTGTCAGTGATTTTTTGGGCAGCCAGAAAGACTTCTTTCTGGCGTGAGATGCTGGAGGAGAGAGAGGACATGGTGTGGTGCTAACGGGACATCCCCTTTTTAAGTGAGAAAACGGCAAAAAAAGTCATGAATCGGCGATCTCTGCCTTCAGCCAAGCCCGCGCAAACTCCCACAAGCGGTTCAGTTCCCGCTCTGGCACACCCGTCAGGTCCGCGATCTCAGACCACTTCAGCCCAGCGAAATATCGCAAGCTCACCACCTCCGCGATCAGCGGTTCCTCTGCTGCCAGACGATGCAATGCCTCATCCACCGCCAGCAGTTCTGCTTCCGGCCCTGGTGCCTCGATCTCCACCTCGTCGAACGAGACGTGCGCGTGATTGCCACCACGTTTCTGGCGATGCTTGTCACGGATGCGATTAAGCAGGATGCGCCGCATCGCTTGCGCTACCGCACGGAAGAAGTGCCGCCGGTTCTCCCATTGCATCTGATCATCTTTGGAGAAACGAAGCCAAGCCTCATGCACCAACGCCGTAGCTGTCAGGGTCTGCAATCCATCACCCGCCACCATGCTGCGTGCCAGCTTACGAAGATCATCATACACAGCAGGCAACAACTCAGACGATGCCACCCGCAATAACGCATCATCGGCGTCACCACCTGAGGCTTGCTCTAAATCGTCCACCATGAAGCAAAGGGTGCCCGTATCATGCATCAGTGTCAATCCGCACTACCTGCATCATCGAATGAACACCCCCGCCGAGAGGATTAGAAGGCTGATAATGACCATGCATAATCGCACCCCTGCAAACGTCACGCTACAAAACGCAGGACAGAGGCCGAGAGACAAAGTGCCTGGGATTTGCTCCCGTTACATCGCCGCTAACCTCATCTAAGCCCTTGGCGATGAGTTCGCGAATAACTTCGGGGGTTTGGGTAGCAGGTCCGAGCGTGCAGAGGATCTTTGTCCTACGGGTCAAGGCTACAGTAGGCGCATAACCCGCGCCAAGTGTCCGTGCAACCTTTTACCCTTTCACTCTCCGAACCAAATCATGAGCTGAGCAAACACCAAATCGACCATTTCACGCGGATTTCACATCCCGTTCATTATCGTTTCACACTCAGGGCTCAGGGTGGTGATGATGAGAATACGTATCCTTCCCCTCACTTTAGGCGTCGTTGGCTTGGCAATAAACGCCCTGGCTCAACGACCGAATAACTCAAACAATGCTTTGTCACACCCGCATGACCTCGGTCAAGGCATGGCGAGCATCTCCCTCACGGCTCTCCGTGATCTGTGGGAGAAATCACTGCCCAAATCCGAGTCTAAGCCAGAGCCGAGGCCAGTGCCTCCGCCCGCTGAAGCCTTACTTCAGAAACTACATCTCGACCTCAAATCAGGCCCAGAAACATGCTCTGGGACCCTAGAAGTGGATGTCATCCCCCTGCAAGACGGGTGGCATCGGCTCAAACTTGCCCAAGGCACGCTCTCACTCCGGCCAACTGAGACAAATCCACTGATTGAAGCCGCGCCAGATGGCTACTCACTGCTCACCCAAGCAAATGAGCGAGTCTCTGGGAAGATTGAGGCTCATGTGCCGCCATTTTTGGAATGGACGCCCGACTCTCCTCTCAAGATCAGCCTTTCACCCGCTGCGAGCCGAAGCATCACAATCACCGGGCTGCCGCCACATGAAAAATTGCTGGTGAATGGCCGGTCCCTCGAAGTAAGCGACAATGGGACTCTCCGATTGTTGCCCCTACTCGCTGAGGACTGCCTCATCGTCACCCGTCTCACCAAACAAGCGCAACCCACGTTCACTTCGCAAGCAGTTGTTACCCAACTCACTTGCCAACAGCGACTTGTCATGGACGGCGGCTGTCTTACCACCACCCATCTAAGCGTACGCCATCACACAGAGTTTGAGCTTGCCCTTCAACTTCCTCCAGAAGCGGAAGTGCTTCAGTGCCTGGTCGCAGGGAAGCCATCCAACACAACCACCGAGAAAGGTATCCTCACGCTTCAACTCTCGCTCAGCGCCCGTGAAGCTGATCTCACCAAGATTGAGCTCTCGTGCTTTTCAAAGCTGTCGCCATTCAGTGGTGGCACAGGCAAAGTCCAACTTCAGACACCCGCGAGTGCTCTTTTCCATGAAAGCTTGGAGTGGAATATCGAACTACCTAACGGATTGAAGCTCGCCTCGCTCAACACAAACACTGAGGCTGCCCAGAAAGTGCAAGGTATGGGCCGCATAAGCCTCAAGCGCTCCCTTTGGCGAAACGACCCGCCCACTGCTGAGATTTTTTATCAACCAGCAAATCCCTAACTCAAACCAAGCTAACAAAAACAAACAAAGAATCTTATGAAAACTAATCCTTGGTCTATCTCACGTCTCATCATCCTCGTCTTTATCCTCGGCGGCATCTCATTCCTTTGGCTCTTGCTCGGTGGAACCGTGAGCGGTCGCGCTGTGACCGCCTCCTATGCCCTTGCTGCAAAGGTGGAAGGAAATTGGGGGCCTCCGCTTCAGCACCATCACCCGAGGGCTAGCGTTTCGTCGCTTTCGACTCGCGAGTCCCTGGACCAGCTGCTCCCGTCCGCATCAGAGATTGGCGTCAGCCTCAACTTTCTTCCTCAGCGCAAAGGACTTATTACCCACCGCACCTTTATTGCCAGCGTGTCCGGCACCTACACTTGGCGAAACCCACATCCCGTCGACGTGAAGGTTGACACTGAGATCATGATCCCGGGTGACACGACAAGGATCGAACAATTTAAGACAACGGTCGAGGACCTGACTCTCGACGAAGCACCATCAGACGGGCGAGTGAACATCTCATTTACCCTTCCAGCACGAGCCGAGAAGAAAATGCTCATTCAATACAAAGCCAACGGAAAAGACTCATGGATTTATCGACTGGGTAGTGGCGGTAAAGCACGCAATTTCACGTTAAGACTAGATGCAGACTTCACTGATTTCAATATTCCTGAAAACACTGAGTCCCCAACTGGAAGAAAGTCGGCAGGCCAGGCTAGCCAATTGACTTGGACTTTTGAGAATGTCACCGGAGTAGAGGCCGTTGGGCTTGAAGTGCCCGCCTATGTCGATGCCGCAAGGGTTGCGGCACGTATGAGTTTTTTTGGACCGCTATCACTGGGCCTCTTTTTCATAGTGCTCGTCATCGCCGCCATTCGGATGGGCGTAAACCTTCATCCGATGCACTTTGTGCTCCTCGGGGCAGCTTGTTTTGCCTTCCAGTTGCTATTCGCTTACAGCGTGGACGTGTTGCCAGTCTTGTTCGCCTTTGCGGTCGCCGCTGCCACCTCGACATGGCTGGTTTGGCTCTATCTAAAGCTCGTGGCAGGCAGTGCTTTTGCGCGCATCGCCCTTACCAGCATGTTGGCTTACGTGATTCTCTTCAATGCCACTTTTTTCTTTGACGGCTACACTGGACTCACCCTGACAGTGATGGGGGTCATCACGCTTGGTCTCATCATGACAGGCACCGCGCGCATCGACTGGAGCAAGGCGATCAGGACAAATCTACCGCCCCCGCTACCAGGGGCGGAGGGAAAAACTGTCACCGTCTAGGTCTTACCGCCAACATCCCCTGCCCTCTTCAACACGGAGAGGGTGTGGGGCTGAGGATTGTAACCGAAGCGATGGCCTTATCACTGCTTTCTAACCGTCATTCGATCCCGCTCCGGCTCTAACACCCCACCTGAGTTTGGCTGAAGTTGACCGTGGATTTAGCCTTTGCTCCTCGGGACTGGCGCGAATCACTTCGTCATTTACTTTGGAAAAGATTCCCCCGCGCTGGCCTTCCCGGAAGAAGTGTTTTACCCTCCTGTCTTCGCCCGAATGGAAAGTTAGTATCGCCACACGTCCACCAGGGCGCACACACCCAGGAAGTTGTCTCAACAGTGAATCGAGGACCGTGAACTCTTCATTGACCTCAATCCTCACCGCTTGAAAAACCCTTTGGACCGAAAGGTCTCTTTCTTCTTCTGGCATCCTCGCCCCCAAAGATGCACGGACCGCACTCGCCAATGCCTTTGTGGTTGGGTAATCTTTGCCCGCCAAAGCTTCTGACAACGCGGCTGCACGCGGTTCATCTGAGTTCTGCTGGAGAGCAATGGCGAGCTTGGTGGGACTGATCCGGCCAAGATAGTCCCGTGCCGAAATACCTCTTTGAGGATTCATTCGCATGTCCAGTGGACCATCTTGTTTGAAGCTAAAGCCGCGCACTGGGTTGTCGATCTGCATTGAGGATAAACCCAAGTCGGCAAGGATTACGTCCGCCCCATCCTCCCACCCCAACTCGTCCAGAGCTCGCCGCAACCCCGCAAAGTTCATCCGCCGAACGACTAAAGAGTCCTCCGGGTAACCCTGAGAACGTAAACGTGCTTCCGCCCGAGCGCTTTCGATGGGATCCTGATCCAATGCTAGCAACACGCCACCGGGTTGAATCGCACGCAACAGTGCGATTGAGTGCCCCCCGTGGCCCAAAGTGCAGTCTACTGCATGCTGGCCGGGTTCGGGGACAAGGACATCGAGAATCTCCGACACCATGATTGGCAGATGCTGCCCGGCCGGAGTCTTCCCTGAAGCGATAACCTTGGCTACGGTCTCTGGATGCGCGGCGGCATTGTGCTCTTTGTATTTTTCTTCATAACGACGTGGGTTTTTCCCGGAATACCGGACACGTCTCTTGTGGTGATTTGGGGCTGGTTCAGGCTCGGTCACTATGGATGGAACTGGACTAAGTACGTTCTACCGCACCGCTACGAGATCAGATAGCTTCTCGCAAACGATCACTTGGGGCGAGTTTCTGTAGCCTGCAAGCCTCCACCCATGCGCATTCCATGCCACCTCGGCTAGCTCCACTCAGGAAAATGCCGAAGCCCATTCCCGGCAGCTTTTCATATCAAGAAAGCCCTTGCTCAAAGCGCCTTAGCGGGGCTTACTAGCGGCCCACTTTTCCCTTCATCATGCTCGAGTTTTTCCGCCGCCACCGCGGGCCGTTCCTCATCGGCCTCACCGTTCTCGTTATCCTCGCCTTCGGGGTCTGGGGCGCCTACACTGGCTCCGGTAGCAATCGCAATGATCCCTACGCTCAGGCAGAAAGCACAGCACTTACCGTCTACGGAGTGGATTACACGCAGGCGGATGTAGCTAGGCTAGCACGCTCCATGCAACTCGCCCAAAGTCTTGGGCTTTGGATGCTGCCATATGAAATAGCCGAACTAGCACGCCGTACAGACTCCCTCGGGGGCGGCGGGATGTACAAGGACTATGTTGCCAACACCATCATCCTCCGTGAGCAGGCTCTCAAGCATGGAGTCGCTGCTTCTGAAGAGGATATTCGCGTCGAGTTCGAAAAACTTCAGCCCATGCAGAAGAATGGCGTCTTTGATCCCGCTGCTGCTGCCACCTACCTTGATAACCTACGTGGATCCGGATTCACCGCTGAAGACGTTCAGCAACTTGTAAAGGACAAGATCGCCCTTGATCGACTCAAAGAAATCGTCGGTGGGAACTATGTGGCATCTCCACTGGAGGTCGACAAGGCTTACGCCTCCCAAAAGCAAACACTGCGTGCCAGCACCATCAAGTTTGCTCTGGAAGAGTTCAAAAAGAAAATCCAAATCAAAGACGACGAGATCAAAAAATACTACGACGAGAAAAAGGACACCTTCAAGACCGCGGAGAAGCGGACAGGGCAGTATGTCCACTTCGTCAAACCAGTCAGCAGCCCAGACCTTGCGCTTGAAGACAACGCCAAGATCGCAAAAGACTGGGAACAGGCCGTTGGCGACTTCTACAAAGAGTTCGAAAAGCCTGATGCAGACCTCCCCAAGCTCGTTGAATCAACCAACATCAAATTGGCAGCGATCAATAAGGCGGCAGATGAAATGAAAGCCAAGGAAGCCAAGCGCAAGGCGGACGAGGAGAAAAAGAAGGCTGAAGCAGACAAAAAGGCTGATCCAAAGGCCCCAGAAAAGAAGCCCGAAGAGAAAAAGCCTGATGCCAAGCCCGTCGTCGAGCTCGCAAAGGTTGAGGTCGTAAATGCCCTCGAGCGCGAAAACGCTCCTGAACCGCTCAAGTCTGAGCCTCAGATTCTCGCAGAGATTTTCCGCACCACGCTTGCAGTTGGTAAGCCAAGTGACCCCGTTGAGTCATCAAAAGGCTACGCCTTTGCGAAGGTAACCAAGATCGACGAACCCAAACAACAGGAGCAAAAAGAGGTCTCCGAAAAGATCAAAACCACATTGGTTGAGCAGAAAGCCAAAGAGGAACTCGCAAAAGCCGTTAAAGACGCGCGCAAGGCGATTGAAGAAGGTCTCAAGGCCAAGAAAAAGCTAGCAGAGATCGCCAAGGAAAAGTCTTGGAAAGTAGAAGATGTACCTGAGTTCAGCCCATCCACCCCTCCAACCGGTAATCCCGATGGTCAAAAGATCGTAGACGCGGCAGGTAAGACCGCTGTCAATGAAGTAGCTGATCCAGTCCTCACCGACAGTGGAGACCAACTTTTGGTCATTGTTACTGGAAAAGAGGTGCGCAAATCTGACTCATCCACCGCCGAGAAAGACGGCCAGAGAGCCACCTACACAAACCGTGGCCAGGACGCGATCTTCAAGGCGTGGTTCAAGGGCTTGAGCGACGAAGCGAAAGTGGATTCCCACATCGCCGAGACCGCTGCGGCAGGAGCATAAGCAAAATCAAGATGGGGGAGATCGACGATCTTCTAGACGAAGCGAGTGGCCACGTCGCTCTCGGCGAGTTGGAGGAAGCCATTCTCCTATATCGTAAAGCCACAGCACTGGATCCAAGCCACTTCGACGCTTGGCACTCGCTTGGAATGGCCCTCTTGAAAACAGGAGCAACTCAAGAAGCCATCGGTGCCAGCTTGATGGCCACCACCATCAGACCCAACGATCTCTTAGCCTGGACCGCCCTGTCCCAAGCCTACGTCAAAGCCGGAAAAATAGCCGAAGCCGAAGACGCAAAGGGCAAAGCCCGCATCCTATCCCTAGGCGGCAAAGTCGCCCGCGATATCTGATCTGCTTCTGGACCTTAATGTCCGCCGCTTGATTCACTAGCCAGCGGACCGAGCAAGTAAGACAACTTCAGTGTAGTTGGACCACCTGATTCCTACGCCAACTCGATCCTGGCCTTCGCTTCTGAGGGTGGCAAGAGTCTTCCGATTGGTTGAGCAAAGGGCTGTAAACCTGAGTTGGTTAATAGTTCTCTCAATGCGCCCTCGGACTGCTCCGCGACAGCAATGAGGAGCCCTCCGGAGGTCTGTGGGTCGGTGAGGACCGAGCGCTGAACCTCGGACATCGCACCAATGTGTTGACCATAGCTGTCCCAGTTGCGACGAGCGCCACCAGGCGAGAGTCCCTCAGCAAGGTAGTCCGCCAGGTCCGTGATCATGGGTACCGATTGAAAGTCGATCTCAGCACGCACACCGCTCGCAGCGCACATCTCTCCAAGATGCCCCAACAATCCAAAGCCAGTCACATCCGTGATCGAGTGCACTCCTTCTAGTTGGGCAGCATCATAGCCCAAGCTGTTGAGTCTCACCATTGATGCAGTGGCTTTTCCGATATCTTGAGGCTTCAATCGACCCTTCTTCTCCGCAGTAGCCAAGATGCCAACTCCTAACGGCTTGGTGAGAAAAAGAAGGTCGCCTACTTGTGCACCTGCATTCGTCTTTAACCTCTTTTTTGAGACAATGCCATTCACAGCCAGCCCGAAGATCGGCTCTGATGTATCAATACTGTGTCCTCCCGCCAAACTAATCCCCGCCTCCGCACAAATACTGCGTGAACCAGCAATCACTTCACGAGCGACGTCTGGACCAAGTTTGTCGAGTGGCCAGCCAAGCACCGCAAGAGCCAACAAGGGCTTGCCGCCCATAGCATAGACATCACTGATCGCATTCGCGGATGCTATGCGCCCGAAATCGAATGGATCATCGACAATGGGCATGAAGAAGTCGGTGGTTGAGAGTAGGACATTGCCGTCTTCCAACTCGTAGGCAGCTGCGTCATCACGAAACTCATTTCCCACGAGTAAGCGCGGATCCCCCGATGTGCGATCCTGACCGGCAAGGATCTCATCCAAGACTTTGGGCGATATTTTGCATCCACAGCCGCCGCCGGAACTATACTGGGTAAGTCTAACAGATGATTTCATTTCAATACGTCCTGGGTGTAAGATGGGAAGTCAGTGCTTGGGCGATGATACTCGAATCGAGCGAATCGAAAGTGTGAAGAACTTTCCTGTCAGCTGGGATATCATCCAGCGCCCGTCCATAGGCTCGATCGTAATAGGCGAGGATGCCTTTGCACGCGTCCGTGAGGTCTCCACGCTCTATCGCATCAACTACGGTGGTCAGACGGTTTCCACCGAGCCTCTTGGCGATGGTGTTAACACAACGAAGCAAATCGGCGGCGGAGTATTGGCCATAGACATTACACAGATGCCTGACGCGTTCTGCTAATGGGACCTGCACGACGTGAAATGTGCCTGCTTGCTTAGCCTGCCAAAATGGAGTGGCCAGGAAGCACCTTCCAGTGTTGCGGCTCTCGTCCTCAACCCAAATTGGACGTGCACTTGATGCACTTGCGCAAGCCAACGCGACACGATTCTCGAAGTGCTCTTGTGTTGGTTGTTGCTCCTCGCCCAAGAAGCCAAATGCACTTCCTTTGTGATTCGCGAGAGCCTCGATGTCGATGATCGATTCTCCCAGTGCAGCTAAGGCTTTCAAAATCTCGGTTTTCCCTGATCCAGTGAAGCCTGCAACGATTTGTAAATCATGTCTGACCCAAGATGAATCGATGACCCATCGTCGAAATGATTTGTAGCCACGATCGAGAGTGAAGGCTTGGATTCCCAGCGTTCCAGCGAGCCAAGCTACACTGCTACTTCTCATCCCGCCTCGCCAACAATGAATCAACAACGGGCTGCCCGTCCCTCCGGCGACCGAAAGAAGCTTTTCCCCGAGGTCACGAAGTCTCGGGCCAACGTAACCTAGCCCCAGAAGCTGAGCCGGTAATGATCCTTGCTGCACATAGACAGTTCCAACCGCAGCACGCTCATCGTTGGTGAACAGCGGCAAGTTGGTAGCCCCAGGGATGTGCCCCTGAAAAAACTCCGCCGGGGTGCGCACATCCACGACCGGCACTTGTTTGGCCATCTGCAGGAAATCTTCGACTGTTAATCGCTCTGTAGTCACAACTTAGTGAGGATAAAGACGCCGAAGAATGCGATGACCGGCTTCCTGACAAAGGGGGGTGAGTTCGCGCAAAATATCTTCCGGTGCAGCACCTTTCTCGACAGCCAGTGACCAGACGTGGGCCCATCTTGCCTTTTGCTCCTGCACCACTGCCTCGGTGGCATCACTCCAAACCACCGGCACAACATCAGACTCCCATTTTCCCCGCCCCCTACCGAAATGCGCAACCATGAGATAACAAACCAGTGCAAGTTTTGCCTGCTCCATGAAGTGTTCACGAGACCAGTGAACGCTGGAGTCTTTTCCACGTACTAGATTTGTGGCAGACGCGATAGCATAGGCACCCAATCCACCTCCAATGGCACCCACCAGCGTACCCGCTCCAAAAGAGAGACCACCGGTCTTTACATCAGCGATCACTCCCGTGATGGCTCCTGTGGTAATCCCACCAATGGCGGTCCAGATGCTTTCATGAACTCGTTGAGGCACCTTAAAGTGCTCTCGCTGCGTGTGGACCATCTGCCTTTCGGCATTCCCGGCAAGGCCATGAATCTGGATGAGATCATTGGTTGCGCTCTCCATTCGAGTAGCAAGGCGGGCTGACATCTTCTCTCTTGCGTCAGAAAACTCACGCTTAAGGCCGCTCCTGCTTAGACCAATCTTCTCAAGCACCGTCTCGCTGCGGACTTCCATACCATCTAAAGCCGAGGCAACCAGCATTTCAGCCAGGCGCTGCATAGAAGCGGCAAACTTGGCTTGGTGCTCCGCGTTCCAGGCCTCCTTCAACCGCTCGAAAGCGCTTCGTTTCTCAAGCGGTAGCACATCGGCTATGGCAGACAGCAATCGGCTCTCTTGAACCCAACACTGGATGAATGCGTCCAGACTGATTACTTGCCTCACGCACTGCCATTGACTTAGCTCCGTACGCCAAGCCTCGATCTCTTTCATCTCGATCTCTACTGGACGCGGGTCTCCCAACTGATTGAGCAAAACGATCACTGGCTTTTTCAGCCAAGAGAGGATTTCCATTTCAGGGGCTAAGTAACCGGCTGCACCCGGTGGCTCTGAAGCGTTCACGAGGTAGAGGACCACCTCTGCCGAGTCCCTTACATTCTTTACGGCCTGCTGGCTGCACCAAATGGGCCGATCTGTGATGCGGTCCCAAGTCTGCGAAACGAACCAGAACAATGCATTGCGTTCCCGCTTCAAGCGCTTCAGCAAGCGCGCTGAGTCACCAAATCCCGGAGTGTCCCACAGACGCAACTCGGCATCTTCAAGCCGCACCAAGGTGTATTCCTCGTTGAACAATGTTACATGAGGCGCGTCTTTCACTTCACCCACATCCCTCCGAAGCAAAGTTCGGGTCAATGTGGTTTTCCCTGCATTCGTGTGTGACACGAGACTGAGAGTGATCACGTCGGATGGATTCACACCGAAACCTCCTCTCCGCAGACAATCAACTTGGTTCCGAGCATCTCTTTCCAGAGCTGAATGCGCCCTTCCAGCGATCCGTGGCGTCGTTGATGAAGCAATGCTGTGTCCAAAAGCGCAAAGACACGTCCCGATGCGAACTTTGCTTTCAGTTCCGCAAGGAGTCGACCCTGCACTTCTTTTTCGGGAGTCGCTGCGGCGTTAAATACGACCACGATGCTGCCATCTTGGCCCTGCCACTTCTCCACAAACTCATCTTCGCCACCGGGCGGGACAGGCACATACTCTGTCTGGACAGCCGCGCCAATCTCATCTTCAACTGCGAGGCTCCAGCGATCTCTCTGCTCGTCCTGAGCACGCCAGCCGTGAGGCACCATCCATACGTGCTCCGCGATTGCGGATGCGGCGCGCTTAAGCCGCTTCTCATATTGATCCCATCCCATGCCATTCCACACGGCGGTCAGCCTGGACGAACCTCTCAATGAAGAGATCAATGCCAGAGCAAGTCGAGGCAGAACAATAAACAGAAGGAGAGTGCCTGCATAGAGATGTATCCATGGCAATGCAGGCACTCCAACACTCTTCTGCATGGCTGGAATGTCCGAAATGGGAACCTCCAAATCAAAGACTCTCGCTGCGGGCGAGAACAATGCACTGCACAGCGCCTGGACCTGCGTTGTGTTCAGTAACGTGCTTTCCCACATGGCACGATACTCAGTGGACCATCCTTTAGCGTAAAGCCCAGCAATGCTTCCCATAGCAAGAGCCGCTGCTCCGAGATGCAGCCATGCGCGGCCACATGCTGCGGCCCGCGCTGCGACCAAAGGAACCGCACGATCTTGAAATGTCTTCAACCCTCCTCTGTCGCCCCAGGTGAGCCAGCGTCCGAGCCAGCCAGGGCCAGTCTGTGGTCCACCGATTTCCGAAATCAATGCGGCAATCATCACCACGGCATTCCATACGAGCAAACTAACAAGCGGAAGCGCGAGAAGATTCATCTTTCCGTCTTTACCTAGTTCGGTCAGCACATAACCGACCATCAACCCCACACTAACGATGACCCAAGGAATCCAACTTGGGACAGTTGGCACGTGCAGCGTCTCAGCTGTCGCACGGACGCCATCAGACGTGTTCCGAGAAAGCCACTGAGCACGGGCTGCAAGGAAGTTGGGCTGTTCCATCACCTCACGGGAGGCGTCCCTGCGAGTGGCACTTGAGAGCACTGCGCTTTCTTTGTCAGCCTCCTCAACTGCGCGCCAGCGCATGATGTTGATCCTGTTCTCCCAGCGATTCATCATTGCTCAACCATGGCGAAACTTGATGTCGCGCACCTTCCCTGCACCGAGATGAGCATTCAATTTTTCCAACAAGCGAGGCTTCTCCTGCAGCAAGGCAAAGTGAACCGAGGGCTGCATGATGCGCACCATCAGGACACCTTTGACACAGCTCTCTGGCACGGATTGCCGCGCTACAAAGTCCCCAGCAACAGTCTTCCAAGCAGCCAGAACCTCTTCCAATCGCATGCGGTCGGCCAGTCCCAGATCTTTTACGACTTTGTCCAGAACAGAAGCCAGTTGCTTCTCTTTGAAGTTTAGAATCGGTGGCTCAGGAAGGCCCCGCCATTCGCTGAGTAAGCGATGGCGCAACCGCTGTGCGGATGTCGTCTTCCTGGGCCGAGATTTCATGTTTCGGTTACGATAACGAGGACTCGGCCATGTGCACCTGCTGGATGAACTGGCTCACTTTTTCCAAATCCTTCACTCCCGGTGAAGTTTCTACCCCACTGGCCACATCAACTGCGGCGGGATACACCCCTGACACAGCTTCACCTACGTTTTCAGGGACCAATCCCCCCGCTAATATCACTGGGAGGTCCTGAAATCTTCTCACCGCAAGAGAACCCAAGTGCCAAGGAAAAGTCCTCCCTTCACCTCCGTACTGACCAGGATTGTAGGAGTCCAACAGGACGGCTTGGGCAGAACGATAGGCAGGTATCCAATCCAATACGCTTTCATCGCGAACTTGAAGTGCCTTGATCACGGGTAACCCCATCTGCACGACCTGTTCACAGCGCTCGGGCGTCTCGTCGCCATGCAATTGAATCGCATCGACCAGGCCGCACTGCACAATCTGGTCGAGTTCATCATCCGTTGCGTTGACGACCACTGCAACCCGCATAGCCCCGGTGAGGTCCGCGGCCCATTTGGCATGTTGGATAGAGATGTAGCGCTTGGACTTGGGCCAAAAATTGAATCCAATGGCGTCCGCACCTGCAGCGATGATATCCTCCGCCTGCCGCTGGCTGGTGATGCCGCAGATTTTGACGCCGATGCGTCCAAGCTGATAAAAAGGGGTCATGTGGGCAATCCTGCCATGGGATCGCGCGGCGACAACAATCCTGCCGTGACATTCATGAGCATATCAAGTCGGGGCGGCAACAAAACGTGACCCCGAGCCCGTGCGCTGCGTGAAAGCCGCTGCCATTCATGCTGCTGCTCTGACTTGAGAAGAAAAACTACCGCAGGTGCGGAGTGGGTGCCGCTGTGCACCCGTGGGTAAGCCTTGGCGATCAGAGTATCGAGTAAATCGCCCTTGATATCAGGCAAGGAGAGCGCTGTGAGGAATAAGACGTAGGGCCTCTTCAAGCTAAGTTCAAAGGCGAGCTCACCAGTCGCTGCATCATCGACTTCACAATGCCGGAAGGCAGTCAACGCCTCTCGCATGACTCGTCGATACGCCAGATTCTCCTCAGCAATGAGGACTCTGGGCACAGCGGTATCTGACATTTCGGAAAATAGATCAGATCATGGCAACTGCACTGCCAAAATCGTCTCCACCCGATCAGTGAACTGCACTCGGAACACGATGGTGCCGGTCGAAGTGAAGGACCGAGGCTGCCCAGGGCTGCCAGCAACGACTCCGAGGACTTGGAAAGCCTTCACCGTGCGTCCCGCCAGCGACTGACCTTCACGCAGGACGAGTTTCACAGTTCCAGCAGAGCTAGTCCCCCATACGCCAAGGTCATTCGCCGTCGTGACTCCGCCAGGGCCAGGAGAGACACCACTCGTGGTCGACTGAAGGGTTGCGCTGAACACAGGACCGTAAGTGCCACCTGGCAATGCGATTGATGTGATCGCTTTGAACTTTCCTCCACCTGTTTCCGGAGCCACATCCGAGAGCCGAGCGAGCACTTCTGGAGGCTGACCAGCAAGTTTGTAACCTAGAGCGTATCCATTCGCGGAGGTGGAAGCGGAAAGTGAGCCATACCACGCAATGTCACCTAGTTCGTTGATGATTGGGTCAGTGAATCCGTTCCAGCCCACCACTGTCGACACCGCGGGATCGCCTTTGCGCACCGCTATCTCCCAAGTGCTGCCCGTGAGCGTCATGATCGCGGCGTTGTCGGCTTTCGTTATCCCACTCGAAAGTGGAGTGTAGAATGTCTGCACCATTGCCATGGATGATGACGTGTTGATGGCAGGGATGCCCATAGTGGCCGCCTGGAAGTCCGTAAGGAGCGACTGCCGGGTCTGTGCCACCGGCTCAAATAGAAAGCCTGCACCGGTCCCATCAATCAGGTAGTTGGCGGCATTCCCGTCAGTGAAGGCAAGGCGCATCGCATACAATCCTGCCTGCGGATGATGACGACCATGACCCGTAGTCGTTCCGACTGCGGGGATGAATTGGATGGTTCTGACCGTCTTATTCGTGGACATGGTGTTAATCACATCTCCTTCCTGAATAATCAGTTCGGGCCCACCGCCGCCAACCGTCCAGCGCCATGCTCCAACATCAGAGGCTGTGGTCACTCCTCCAGACAGAGTAGCGGTGAACACGATTTCATCTTCGACCAAACTAACAGATGTGATCGCCTTAAACACCGCACCTGTGCCTGGAGCCAGATCACCACCGCGTGCGACAAGCTCCAGACTGCCACCCACGTTGGTCCATAGCCCCAACTGCTGTGCGGTAGGAATGGCCGGCTCACCCACATCAGGCATTATTCTGGCAAGGAATGCCACGGAAGGCGTTACCCCTGTACCTCGATTCAAACAAGGCGCATTGAAGTTCACAAAGTGCGTCCCAGACACGTCTGGTGCAGCATCATCCTGCTTCGCAACGAGCGTGGCTGGATTGCCTGCAAACAAGCCCACCTTCAGTTTCGTCCCGACAGCGTAAGTCGCAGTGAACGCCGTAGCGTTGTCCTCGTTGATGGAAGGCTGACCGAACGTTTTGAAACGTGCACCTGCGGGCGCGCCATAAGATGTCGCATCCGAAGTGGTAGAGAGCAGACTGGAATAGCGCACTGACCCACTCGGAACGACTTCAGGCACAACCACCACATTGAATGTTGTCTCGGCTGTATTCCCAGCGGCATCACGGGCCGTGATGGTGACTTCGGTCACACCAACGCTTGTGATGCTACCTGCAGGAGGTGATTGGACGACACTCGTTACCGCTACATTGTCCGTGATGATGGCCTGCGGGATGTAGTTGGCCAAAGGAGTCAGAGAATCAACTTCATCCGGGGTGTAACCTCCTCCCGGATCCACGATTTCAGGGTCAGTATCGTCAATCACAACGACATGGAAAGCGATCACTGCCGTTGTGCCATCCTCATCCTCAAGGGTCAAAGTAACTTCGTGCGTACCTGCATTCAAATCCGTTCCAGGCGCAGGACTTTGGGTGACAACCGCACCCATGCTTCCGGTGTGAGTGGCTTGACCTGTGTAGTCAGGCAGGGGCACATCCCCGCTCACTCCGGTTGATAGAACTAGAGGCGAGAAGGTACCTGTGAAGTCCAGGACGTTGGCCGGTTTGCCCAGGTGAGTGAGGACAATGGAGCCGCCACTGGATGAGCGGTGGACATTGAACTCAAATCCGCTCACAGGCTGATCCGTGAGATCTACGTCCACCCACTTGCCGTGCTGGAAGGTGGACTCAAGAGCCGCTCCGTTCTCCACCCTTGTATCTGAAAGAGTTAGTGTAGGGGCATGACTGTAATCGAACACATTCAGGTCTGAAAATACGACGGACTGCTGGAAGCCATTGTCGTCCCAAAAGCTGAAGTCTGAAAGAGCCTCTCCTTCTTCTATGTCTTCGATCCGGAACCTAACGCCCTCCACAGATGCAGGAGTGAGTGTCCCAGGCTCAAAGAAACGAACCGTGATGGTGCTTGGTGTCGTGTTTGACCTCGAACCTTCCACAAACCAACTTGGCTCTCCCAGAATCTCAATGACCCCTGAACGATCCAGATTCGTCGTCGTGATATAGACGTCATACTGTGCGCCTGACGAGCTAGCGTAGACGACCGTGCTATTGGTCGGTATCAGGTTCACGTCCACTTCCCCGTCTCCAGGTACCGCACCGGTTGTTCCCCAATGCAGCACGGTAGTGTTGAACGTCTTTAACGGACTACGGGCTGTGCCCCAGGCAGTGCGTGCGATGGCCCGATAGTGATATTCCTTGCTCGGCAATAGGCTACTTAAGCCATAAGTGCGAATCTCTAGCGCCGTGCCCGCGCCAAGGTTGATCGCTGTTGTGATTGCAGCGCTGTTCATGGCAGCGTTGTCCGAGTACTCAATCAAGAGCGTGGTCGTTTGCCCAATCATGTCCACCGAACCACCCACAGAAGCTGCGGTCGGTGTCACCGAGTTAGCGGCCCGGGCAAGGACATCAATATTGAGTGTAGCTCCTCCGAACTCGGCATCGTCATCGTCAATGACGTCAGGGAGACCATCATTGTCCGCATCTGCGATCATTCCCGCATCAATCTGTCCATCGTCGTTCACGTCGATCAATCCTGCATCGTGACCGGCGGCTTCCAGGTCCCAGGTCGCATCGTTGTCGGAGTCTAGGTCCAAAAAGTTGGGGAAAGCGTCTGCGTCAGTATTTGCTGGTGCTGCATCCAATGCATCTCCGCCAGTAGCCAAGCCATCCACAACAGAAGCAAGCCCATCCACATCCGCATCGGTGACACCCACATCCTTCGTGTTCAGTGTGCCATCGCCATTGGTGTCGGCCAGAATGGCCGTCGAGTTCCCGCTCTCCACAAGATCGGTCACGCCATCGTTGTCGGCATCGAGATCACGCTGATCACCCACCAAGTCACTGTCAGAGTCCTCCTCGCTGCTGGGTGCACCAGCGATGATGCCTGTAGGCCCTACCGCCCCATCTGCTTCACCATCTCCATCGGCGTCAGCCAATGCCGCCTCTCGCACGTCATTGATGCCGTCGTTGTCACTGTCAAAATCCTTCCGGTCCAAGGCCCCGTCACCATCCGTATCGCCATTGCCCTCGATGATGTCAGATAGCCCGTCTCCGTCATCGTCCGTATCAAGATCTTCGGCATACGTATCGTCATCCAGGTCATACTGGGGCAGTGTGGGCCCTCGGGTGGCAGATTGAATCGTCACCGACTGAAGGTTCGTGACGGTCGTGTGGGTGGAACTTGTGAACCCAACGTAGCCGGCCAGTGCATTATCCAAAAAGTCAGCCTTGAGGTCGATCGTGGTTTCAATCACCCGCACATTGTCCCAAAACACCCGCAACCGCCCTGTGGCCGCGATGTAATCCACCGCAAATCGATGATCCATGCCATCCTCAATGTCGGTAGCTCCAAAGCTGTGGTAAGCCCCGCCATGAAGCGTGATTGAAGTCGCATCCCCTTTGTTGATGGAGATCAAATCGGCATTGACCGGGTCTTGGTAGTCCGGGTCGGTATCATAACGAGTGTCGATCTTGATGACCAGTGCCGGATTGATGCCCAGCGCCCCGAGGCCCGAGCCAGTCGATCCCAGCGTGCTGATTCCCCCGCGCTGCACGACAAAAGCAATGCCCTCTCCCCCGGCATCTGCCGTCCCCAGGTTCACATCCGCCACAACATTAAAGTCCTGGGTAGAGCCCACCGCATCCATGAGCCATATCGCACCGCGCTGATTGGCAGCATTTGGGGTCAGGGTCACCACTCCGCCAGCCTCGCTGGAGTCGCCCAGCATCTGCCAGTTGATGTAGTTGTTCATCTGGGGCAGGTCCGTTGTAGACTGTGCCCATGCAACGCCCGTCAGGGCGAGCGTGGACCCCATGAGGATGGCTGGGGCTAGGTAGTTTAACATTCTCATAGGCTGACTGGGGAAAGCTTTTTTGATGCTGGAGGAGGCTTTGGGTTCAAAAGGAACGCGTCCCTTAGGGCATTTTGGCGGAGTAAAGAACGGTTTTTATATCAAAAATGACATTTTTTCGCAAGCTTGGGTTTTGATGGTGATTTGTTAAAGTTTGCGCCTCGGAGGCCGTTTAGCTGCCTCCCCATGAAACTCGTTACCTGTCTTTTCACCCTCGGACTGCTCGCGCCGATTGCTTCGTTCGCCCAACAAGGCTTCAAGCCCCTCTTCAATGGCAAGGACCTTTCCGGTTGGGACGGCAACCCAGAACTTTGGTCAGTCAAGGACGGAGCCATCACTGGCAAGACCAACGGCCCGGACCACCTGTCCTACAATCAGTTCCTCATCTGGCGCGGTGGGAAGGTCAAAAACTTTGAACTCAAGGCCAAAATCAAGGTCACTGGCAACAACACCGGCATCCAATATCGCAGCAAGGAACTCCCCGAGAATGGGAAGTGGTCCATCGGCGGCTACCAGTGCGATGTCCACCCTACCCCCCAGAACAACGCGATGGTCTACGAGGAGCGCGGTCGCGGCATCATCTGTCAGAATGGCCAAAGCGTGGTCATTGACCCCGAAAAAGTCCGCTGGCTCGTAGCCGAGCGCGATCCCGTCAATGTCGACACCGCACAATGGAACGAATACAGCATCACGGCCAACGGCAATCACATCGTCCATCGCGTTAATGGCAAAGTCACCGCTGATCTCACGGATCACGAGGAGTCAGCCCGTGCGTTGGAAGGTCTACTTGCCTTCCAGATTCACCGCGGTCCGGCCATGGACGTCCAAATAAAGGACGTAATGCTAAAAGAGCTCCCAGAAGGCGGCGTGCAATCCTTTGCCAAGAGCGCCATCCCTAGTGATGCCCAGGTGATCGAGCAAAAGAAGCCTGCGGCCAAAGGACAGCCCGCTCCCAAGGGCAAAGGTAAGGGAAAAGGCAAAGGCAATCCCAAAAAGGCCGCTGCTGCCCCGGCAGAACCGAAAGACAAGGAGAAAGGCAAAGCACGTCCCGCTGCTGTTGGTCCTGCCGTCGGAGAGAACAAGGCTACCCCCATCTCCCGCATTCGCGCTCCCAAAGGCTTCCAAGTTGAGCTCATTTACTCAGTTCCTGGAGTCGACCAGGGTTCCTGGGTGAACCTCACCAGCGATGACAAAGGCCGCATCTACGCCTCAGATCAATACGGTGGCCTTTATCGCTTCACGCCTCCAGCTCCAGGCAAAACCCTCCAGGCTGCCGACATCCAGAAGGTCCCAGCCGACATCCGAGCCGTCAACGGTATGCTCTTCGCCTTCGGTGCTCTTTATGTCGGCGTTAACGATTACGAGCAAAAGGTTCCCAGCGGCCTCTATCGCATCACAGATAGCAACAATGACGATCAACTCGACAAAGTAGAGCTTCTCCGCGCCATCGAGTCCAGGGGCGACCACGGGGTGCACGCCGTCGTGCTCACCCCCGATGGCAAAGGCCTCTACCTTGTCTGTGGCAATGGTGCCAAGGCCACCACACTCTCCAAATCGTCCCCTGTGCCTCAAGTTTGGGGCGAAGACCATCTCCTGCCTCGCATGCCAGATGGCCGTGGGTTCATGCGCGATGTCGTCGGGCCCGGCGGCATCATCTATCGTGTCGATCCAGAAGGGAAAAACTTCGAGGCGGTGGCCAATGGGTTCCGCAACATCTTTGACGCCGCACTCAATCGCGATGGCGAACTGTTCACCTACGATGCGGACATGGAGTATGACTTCAACACCTCGTGGTATCGCCCAACTCGCATCAATCACGTGACCAGCGGTGCCGAGTTTGGTTGGCGCAATGGAGCAGGCAAGCGCCCTGCATGGTATCCAGACAACCTCCCTGCCGTCGTAGACATCGGCCCTGGCTCACCCACTGGCGTTACCTTCGGTTATGGAGCCAAGTTCCCCGCAAAGTACCAAAACGCTCTCTACGCGCTCGACTGGAGTTGGGGCAAGATGTACGCCATCCACCTGACACCCACGGGAGCCACTTACACCGCTACTAAAGAAGAGTTCATTAGCGGATCTCCCCTGCCCCTCACGGATGCCATCATCCATCCCAAGGACGGAGCCATGTATTTCGCTATTGGAGGCCGCCGTGTGCAGTCTGGACTCTATCGGGTCACCTATGCTGGTGAAGAAAGCACCGCTGAGGAAGTGGTGAAGTCCGCCCAAACCGATGTCGTGAAACTCCGCCATCAACTGGAGGCCTTCCATGGCAAACAAGACCCCAAAGCCATCGAAGTCGCAGGCCCCCAGCTCTCTCATCCAGATCGCTTCGTTCGCTGGGCCGCTAGAGTTGCCATTGAGCACCAGCCAGTGGTCCAGTGGGCTGAGTTTGCGCTCACCAGCGGCAATGCAGAAGCCCTCATGGCCCTCGCACGCGTGGCAGGCACTTGCCCACAGATCGCACCCTCAGGTCGCAACGTCGACCCTGAGCTCCGTAATCGTCTGTTAACCGCCCTTCTGGCTCTCGACATTGGTGAACTCCCCACCGACTTCCAACTCGCTGCCGTCCGCACCATCCAGATCGTCATGAACCGCTTTGACCATCCAGATGATGCCACGGTAGCCAAGCTCATCGCCAAACTTGATCCCCTGTTCCCATCCACCTCAGCCGAGATGAACTGGCTCCTCTGTGAGACCCTGGTTTATCTCCAAGCCCCCTCTGCCGCTGAGAAAGGCATGGAACTCATCGCTGAGGCACCCACCCAAGAAGAGCAGATCGAGTATGCCCGCAGTCTCCGCATGTTGAAGACCGGCTGGACATCAGAGACCCGCATCGCCCAACTCAACTGGCTCCTCAAAGCGGCCAACTACCGTGGCGGAGCCAGCTTCACCAAGTACATTGAGTTCATACGCAATGACTCCCTCGCTACCTTTACCGAGGCCGAGAAGAAAGAGCATGCCGCTCTCATTGAGAAGAAGCCAGAGACCAAGTCCGCTCTGGAGAACATCGCCGCCATGTTCGTTGGCCGCACCCCTACCATGTGGACGCTCGATCAACTCAGCAAAGCAGCCGCCACCGGCATGAAGAACCGCGACTTCGACAATGGCCGCAAAATGTTTGGCGCTGTGGGCTGCTTTGCCTGCCATCGCTTCGGCAACGAAGGCGGTATGACCGGCCCCGACCTCACCGGCTCAGGCGGACGTTACAGCCCCCATGACCTGCTGGATCAAATCATCAACCCCAGCAAAGAGATCAACGAGCAGTTTGCTCCTATCGTCGTGACCAAGAACAACGGAGAAGTCATGACCGGAGTCGTCGTCAACCTCAGCGGAGACGGCGTCACGCTCAACACCGACCTCAGCGACCCCAACCAGCGCGCCAACATCGACCGCAAAGAAGTAAAGAGCATCGAGCCCAGTAAAGTAAGTCTCATGCCCCCCATGCTGCTCAACATGCTCAAGGAAGAAGAAGTCCTAGACCTCGTCGCCTACGTCCTGAGCGGAGGGAACCGCGAAAACGGCGCATTCAAAAAGAACTAACCGCTCCCAAACATCCCCAAACCCAACCGCCCCGTGCTTTCGTCCAGCCGGGGCGGTTTTTTGTGCCTCTAGCACAGCACCCTTCACCCGATCTCCATCCAGGTGACCGTGATCGCAGCGACTCCAGAACGCTTCTACCCGCACTCGACACAGAAACCATCGGACAGCCCTGGGCTTGGACTCAAATGAGTCTGTCTTGGACTCAAACGAGTCTGTCATGGACTCAACCGAGTCTGTCATGGACTCAAATGAGTCTGTCATGGACTCAAACGAGTCTGTCTTGGACTCAAACGAGTCTGTCATGGACTCAAACGAGTCTGTCTTGGACTCAAATGAGTCTGTCTTAGACTCAAACGAGTCTGTCTTGGACTCAAACGAGTCTGTCATGGACTCAAATGAGTCTGTCTTAGACTCAAACGAGTCTGTCATGGACTCAAATGAGTCTTTTCGAGATCCGGTTGGTGTCGGGTGTCATTCGGTGAGGAGACTGTCCTTTTTCAGGGAGTGTGGCACCGGTTCATGGCTCGCCTTGAGCAACCATGCGGAGTGCTTTAGGTCACGGCGCTTCGTTGCCACCGTCCCGCATCGTCTTGAGCTCAGTGAGAACGCGGTCGGTGGTGGCTTCACGGGGCTCAAGGACTGGTCCAAACTTCACGACGACGGGATAACGGAGCTTTTTGGGCCACTTCGTGAAGACGCGGCCATCTTTCCAGGAGAAAATGGAGCCCCACAAGCCGTCCAGCCAAACCGGCACGGCCGGAGTGCGGGCCTGACGGAGGATGAGTTCAAAGCCCTTCTGAAGCTCACCAAGTTCCCCTGTGCGAGTCAGCGATCCCTCGGGGAATAGGCAAACCACTTCCCCTTCCTGGAGCGCTTCGGTCACGGTGCGGATGGCGTCTTTGGCCCTAGTGGCAGAGATGGGCACAGTGCCGAAGATGCGGAGGAAGCCGTTCATCCACCAGACGCGATAGAGCACATCCCAGATGACGAACCGAACGGGACGCTCGCACGCTGCCGAGAGAACGAGGGCATCGACATAACTGACGTGATTGGGCAACAAAAGCACGCCGCCGGTGGCTGGCACACGTGAGGCGTCCACCGGCTTCACCCGATAGATGGAGCGCACGATGAGCAGGCACAGGAAACGCACCATGTCTTTGGGCACGATGCGGGAGATGTAGAAGGCTGCGGCCAGTGAGATGATGCCAATGACGCCGAGTTGAGCCTGGGACGAGACGCCTAGCTTGATCATGATCCACACCAGGACGTTCCCCCCCACACCGCCGATGAGGCAATCAAGGAGATTGGCACTGGAGAGGATGCGGGCGCGCTCATCTGCCGCCGCACGGTCTTGGACGAACGACGACAGCGGCACCAAGAAGATGCCACCAGCAAGCCCCACAACGCCGAGCGCAACGTAAACACTGGGTCCTTGAAGTGGAAGCAACCAAGCAGCGATAAGCCCGCCCGCGATGCCAAGCCCCGCCACGGGCACAACGCCGAGCTCAATCTTCTTCCTGCAAATCCAACCACCAAGTAACCCGCCGAGCATGACGCCGACTCCGATGATGGCTGACATGCGAGAAACCTCCGCGGTGGCATTGGCGTCACTGCCGGGGTGTAGATCCTTCCCAAGACCAACCATGATCGTGCCCACGGAGTAGCTCATGAACCAAAAGAACACCATGCCGCTGACGGCCAAGCCAATAGAGCGCTGCCGAAATGCCCCGCCCAACTGATGCAGGTGCTCCCACCAGATGGAATGGCGATAGTGAAGCTCGGGGTAGCCGGGAGTTCTCCGCGTGACCAAGGAGGCAACGATTTGAAACAACGCCAGGACCGCACAACCGATGATCGGATACAGACCCGCATCCCAAGCATCGAATCCGCGATCTCGCAGTTGTTTGTAAATCTCACCGCCAGCCCCAATGCCACTCAGAATGCCCACCATCATGAACATCTGAAGCAGTCCGTTCACACGGCCAAGGCCGTCTGAGCCAACCAGCTCCTTCATGATGCCTGACTTGGCAGGGCTGAAGATGGCGGCTTGGACAGCTAGACCAAAGAAGAACACAAGACACCACCACAGGCTGGTCTCGCCTGCTCGGCTCCACAGCGCGGCGATGAATCCCAGGTAGCAAAAGAGTTGGCTGACTTGAGTCCAGAGGATGATCTTTTGCTTGGAGAACCGGTCAGAGAGGTATCCGGCGATTGGAGCAAACAGGATGTAGGGAAGCGAGAAAACGATGGCCAAGTAGACCTGCATCTCTTTGCCAATGGCCGTATCCGCAGCCACTCCAAGCGCGACACCGATGATCAGTAGCTTGACGAGGTTGTCTCCAAACGCATTGAGAGCCTGCACCAAAAGCACGGCCCACACGGAGCCCGTGGCAGGTTGGGTCGGGGATGGGATGGAGTTGTTGGCCACGGAAGCCGATGAATCACTCATGCGGCCCCACTGTTACCCGGTGAAGGTAATACGCGCAACCCTGTCGGGCTATGCGACCGCTAAACGAAAACACAGCATCGTGCGACTGAATCACTCCCACGCTAGGTGCCTCACGCCGCCATGGGCATGGGCTTGCCGTAGGGGAGTTCGTCGGGCAGAGGCACGAACTCGGAGATTTTGCTCCACAGGGCGCTGAAGTCCTTGTTCACATCGCCAGAGAGGCAATCCGTAAGTTCGCCGCTGGCTTCAGGATACTTCATGACGACGTCTTTGAAGGAGAAGTCCGGGTTGTAGAAGGCGTAGACGAGCTTCCTCATGTTCTCCACGCCCTGACGCATCGCTTGACCGTAGGGCTCAAAGCGCGCTGGCGAGAGGTCGTTGGCCTCCAGGCCCTGATGGATGAGGTCGGCTGCCAAAACACCGCTCTTGAGCGCTAGCATGACACCGCTGCTAAACACGGGGTCGAGGAATGCAAACGCATCCCCTGCTAGCAGCAGTCCTGGCGCTGCACAGTATTTGGAGTGATGTGAATACTCGCTGGTGATAAAGTAGTCACCCACTTGCTGACCTTCCGCGAGGTGCTCACGAATCCACTCGTTCTGCAGAACTTCACGATCAAAGATGGCTTTGAGATCGCGTACGCCATCTCGAGTGAGATATTTGCCTTCTGCCACGATGCCCACGCTGACGCGATCGTTGTGTTGCGGGATGTGCCAGAACCAGCCTTTCTCAGGAACAAAGGCGATGGTGGTGGCTCCTTCGTCGAGGCCACACTCCCGCTTTGAGCCTTCGTAGTAGGTCCAGACCGCTACTTTATTGAGAAAGGGATCGCGCACTCGCCATGAGTTGCGCGTGGAGGTGAAGGCTTCTTTGCCGGAGCAATCCACGGTGATCCGGGCGCGGACTTCTGAAAGCGTGCCGTCTGGGGATTTGATCTCCACCCCAACCGTAGCGTCATTTTCAGTCAAAAGCCGGGTGACCGTGGTTCCCTCCACCACTTCAGCGCCCTTTTCCCGAGCGTTGTCCATCATCATCTGGTCAAACTCCGCACGAGTGACCTGCCAAGTCTGAGCCACCGTCTCTTTGTCATACCTAGTGTGGAAATAGAACGGCTGGGAACGCTTCCCATCTGGCTGCACGAAGGACACCGAGTACTTCTTCACAAACGAGGAGGCCCGCATCTTGGGGATCATGCCAATGCGCTCCAGCGGCTGGTAGGTGAACGGGATCAGCGACTCTCCAATGCGATAGCGCGGAAAGCGGTCACGCTCGATGACTAGCACTCGATGGCCGTGACTGGCGAGCACCGCCGCTGTGCTGGTGCCGGCTGGGCCGCCGCCGATCATGATAGCATCGTAGTTGGATTGAAGGGGCTGGGACATAAGGAGTTGCTTCATGTAATACGGTGGGAGTTGCCATAAGGAATCACCAACCGTGACAAATCAGGGGTGTTCCGAAGGCAGAGTTGTTGGCAAAGAGGAGCGGAGCCTGCTAAAAACGGGCTTATGTCTGAAGCTTCCCGCTCTTCACTGCTCCTCCGCCGCCTGTTTTTGGGTGCCCTCGTCCTGACCGCTGCATCTCTGGTGGTGTTCTTGCTGACGACGGGTGCGACCTGGCCCCAGGCCGTGGCCGAGGCTACGAAGAATCAAAAAGAGGTGCGCTACTGGGAGGAGTTTCAGGTGATCTTCTGGTGGACGGCCGTGGGAAACGTCGTGCTGCTTGCTGCCCTGGCCGCAACGAGCCGCTGGTGGCTGCTGACGCCCAACCCGACTCAACCGATACCAACCCCATCTTGGGAAAGGCCGAGCCGGCTCGCTTGGGTCGTGGCGGGCGGCATTATGGTCCTGGCGGTGGCGCTGCGTGTGCCGCGATTGGACAACAGCTTGTACAACGACGAGGCACACTGCTATCAGCGCTATCTCTCGGGTGCATGGAAGAACAACGAAGTCAAAGCCGAGCCCTTGAAGTTCCGGGCATCCCCCTGGGCTGAGACATTGTTCCGCAACACCGCCGGGAACAACTCCCAACTCTTCTCCACCGTCTCCCGGAGCTGCGTTGAACTCTGGAAAAAGATGTTCGACGTGGCGGAAGGAGAAGTGACGGAGACTCCAGCCCGCATTCCGTCTCTCTTAGCCGGGGTGGGTGCCCTAGCACTTCTCGGAGCTCTCGGGTGGAGATGGCGAGGCACTCAAGGGATGCTTTGGGCCTTGCTCGCAGGGGCTCTGCACGGCTGGCTAGTCCGCTTTCAATCCGAAGCTCGGGGCTACGGCATCATGCTTTTGGGCGTAATGCTTACCTTTTGGTTCCTAGACTCCGCCATGCGACTGGGAAGATGGCGTGACTGGCTCGGGTTTGCCGTTGGGGTTCTCATCTGCGCTTGGTCCTTCCTCGGAGCCGCCTACTTCCTGATAGCCCTCTACCTGGTGCTCATGCTTGTGCAGTTCATCCGTTGGAAACGTGGCGAGGTAGACATGCATCAACTCGTTCGGCCCCTGGTGGCAGGAATGCTAGCCGCCATGGTAGGTAGCCAGCTTCTCTCGTCATTCATCCCGCCCATCATCAAGCAGATGGCCACCTTCCACTCCATCAAGGGAGAAATGGGCAGCGCCTGGTGGATTCTCGTTACCTCATACCACCTGTTAGGAGCCCATTGGCAAGACTACGATCCCACCAATCCCGACAACCTCGCTTGGACCCGCGTGTTGTCCGAGCATCCAGCCATGTGGGTGCCCGTCATTGGCTTTGTGGCCCTCCTCGCTGGAGGTTTCATCTGCATGGTGCGCAGTGGTCGGGCTGCCCAAGTGACCGCGCTCACCAGTGTCGTAGCGCTCGCAGTCGCCTGGGTGCTCATGTCACGCAAAGGCAACTACCTCCTCCCCTGGTACACCATCTACTCCACTCCAGGCTTCGTGCTGGCCGCAGCCTGGGGCTTGAGCAATCTCAGCAACGCACTGAAACAACGAATCACCGGCATGGGAGGCCAGTTCGTATCCCTAGCCGCTGGAGGGCTGCTCATCTCCCCCTTGGCCATCAGTGGATTCCATTGGAGCCACTCCACCAAGCAAAACGAGCGTGCCGTCATCGAGCACGTCCGCGGTGCCATCTATCCCCACTACCTCGGCACTCCCGGCGAGAAACCTCTGCTCTTAACCTTTTGGACCAACGCCACCGCCTACGACCCACACGCAGGCATCATGGCCACCGAAGCCGATCTCAACGCCATGATTGAGCGCGCACGGAAAGAGCAACGCCCCCTCTACCTCGCCTTTGCACACCAGGGATTCGCTCGGACCGAGCACGTCACCGTCTTCAAGCGCCTCGACAACCCAAGCGAGTTCAAACACGTCTTCACCTCCCCCGGCCAAGAAGAAGAGCAGTTCACCGCCTACGTCTACCAATGGGTGGGCCAATAAGCCCCACTCATCTCGAACATCGAACAACAACCCCACGCCAAGAAATCACCCCGCGGCCAAACTGTAGACCGTCTCTATGAGGCGGTAGACGTGGGGCTGCTCCCGGGGACTTGGGCTTTGAATAGAGTCCCACGCCTCCTGGCTCACAGAGCCAGGCTACAACACCCATCGCTACGAACCACCCCGCGGCCAACTGTAGGCCGTCTCTGTGAGGCGGCAGGCGTGGCGCTACCTCCATCGCCTTGGACTCCAAACCAAGCCCCACGCCCCCTGGCTCACAGAGCCAGGCTACAGTATGTGGCGAGTGCCATAGTAGGGCCATGACTCTGGGTCGCTCACCAGCCCGGCGCGTACGGGATTGCTCCGCACATACATCCACTTCTCTGTGTAGCTCTCGTCTGATCTCATGACGTGATCGAAGAACTGTGGCTGCCAGAGGGTGCGGGGATACTGATGCCGCCGGGCGAGGTTCTTGGCGGTCCACTCCTTCCATTTGCCAACAAATGTGGCTAACGGCTTGGTGCAACCTACTCCAGCGCAGAAGAAGTGCACATGGTCGGGCATGATGACGTAGGAGCCTACTTCCCATCGGTAGAGTGACTCGCAGTTGTCCCACACCTCGTTGAAGATTTCAGAGACGTAGTGATGGGCCAACAGGGTCTTGCGGTCAGCGACACAGCAAGTGATGAATGCGATGGGTGCGTCGGACCAAATGCGATCGAGTCGGCGGAGGTGCTGATGCCGGAACTGATTGGCCATGACAGGAGCATCGAAATAAGAAGGCAATGTGGCAATTGAAATCGTGCGGGCAGTTGGGCTTTGAATAGAGTCCCACGTCTCCTGGCTCACAGAGCCAGGCTACAACTCGCCCATCGCTACGACCCACCTCATCGCCAAACTGTAGGCCGTCTCTGTGAGGCGGCAGGCGTGACGCTACTTCCGGGGACTTGGGCTCTGAATAAAGTCCCACGCCTCCCGGCTCACAGAGCCAGGCTACAACATCGCGCTTCGGTCTTCTGGAGCCTGGGGGCGAGTTTGCAGTTGTTTGCGATGGTTGGCAGTGGTTTGCAGTTGTTGGGGTGACGGGCTTGAATCTTGAATCTTGAATCTTGGTTTCAGAGATTGTCCCACGCCCACTGGCTCACAGAGCCAGTCTACAACACTCCACCACTCCACCACTCCCCTCTGACTGTCTGATTGTCTCCCTGTCTCCCTGTCTCCCTGTCTCCCCCGCCCGCCCCCTCACCTCCTCGCCGTCAGGATCAACTCATTCAGCTTCTGGATGATGAGCAGCAACTGATTCGGGTCATAGTCCACCTCCGGGTTCATGTCCAAGGTAGTCACCGTGTTCGTGTTAGCGCTGGTGTTCTCTATGGCACTCGCCAGAGCCGCGTTGGTCGCTCGGGTCTGGATGTCGTCATTCAACGCGTTGAGCTGATCACGCATCTGCTCGGCATCAATCTCGGTGTTCGCTTGCGGTAGGGATGGGTCGAAGGGCATGGCTTGGGGAATACGTTTGCGGTTGTTTAGCAGTCGTTGAGGGGCGCTGGCGCGCCGTTGAGCAGTGGTTTAGCGGCCGTTTGATGAACAATGGCTCAGCAATCGCTCAACCATTGCTCAACAACCGCCAACGTGCCCCCCCCTTCACACTCCCACCGTGATGCTTTGCACTGCGGTCCAGTCGCCTTGTTCCGTGCCGCCTTCCCAGTAGCGCATGCGGTATTCGCGCACTTCGGGTTGGCTGGGCACCAGCAGGGGGCGTTCGTCCAGGTAGGGGCTTTCGGAGTCGATCCCCAGCAGCACCCAGTCACCATCGCCACGGCGGCTGTAGATGGCCACGGCGTACCAGCCGTGTTTCTTGAAGCTCAGCCGCACGCACTGGCAGCCAGTCCCTTGCTCCAGCTTCATGCTAAACTCCGGCACCGTGATTTCTACAGTGTCCTCTTCTCCTACGATCCCCAGATCGATGCCAATCGCCTCCGTGTAACCCGGCTTAGTCTTGATGTCCTTCACCAGCCTGAACACATTCTGTAGAGCGCCCGGCTTGACCGTTATGCCCACGGGCAAAGTGGGCGGTGTGGGTGCGGTGCAGACCGGGAACACAAAAGCTGAGCTCCCTACGCCATCGGTGAGTTCCTTTAATGCCGCAGTGGCCGCCGGAGCAAAGTCCCGCACATTCGTCAGCCAAGACCCCAGCCCATAAGACAGCTGGAGATTGTCCCCCACGCCCTGATTAACCTCATCCGTGTCCAGGGGGAGGGCGGCAGCATAGCTGGGCAGCTTGTTAGCAAAGTTTAGATGCCATTCTGGCCGTTGAGCCAGCACTCTTGGATAATAGCGTTGTCTTTTCATGGTGTTGCGTTTGCGTTTTCGGTTCTGGTTAGAGGGACTCGTCGGAGTGACAGGCCCCCAAAGAGCTCCGGAGGTCCACAGCGTGCCATTGCTCCACAGCGCCATTAGCAGGACCTCCGGTAAAGGTTAAGAAGCGCGTGCCAAGCCGTCCCTGCCCGAGGGCAGTCTGAAATTGCCCACGCCCCCCGCGTCATTGACGGAGGGCAATGCCAGATTGACGGAGGGCAATGCGGGAATGACGGAGGGCAACGCCAGATTGACGGAGGGCAATGCCAGATTGACGGAGGGCAATGCCAGATTGACGGAGGGCAACGCCAGATTGACGGAGGGCAACGCCGCATTGACGGAGGGCAATGCCGGATTGACGGAGGGCAACGCCGGGTTGACGGAGGGCAACGCCAGATTGACGGAGGGCAACGCCAGATTGACGGAGGGCAACGCCGGATTGACGGAGGGCAATGCCAGATTGACGGAGGGCAACGCCGGATTGACGGAGGGCAACGCCGGATTGACGGACGGCAATGCCAGATTGACGGAGGGCAAAACCGCGCCGCCAAGGCCAAAAACCTGCTTTTCGGGCCATTTTGGGCCGATTTCGCCCCTCCAGAGGCCAAAACCACCCCCCAGCCACCCAAAAGCAGCCGTGCTGGCACCGCAGAACCGATTTTCCCCAAAAAAGTCATCGGGTGCGGATTTCACCACGATTGGCGGGGAATCCCTTAGCCAAAAAGTTCTGGTTTTTTGGAATCGGCCCATCGCCCCCGCTCCGGCGATCCAATGCGCTTATCGTGGCGATGCGGGTTAAACGGGGCTGTCCAGTCTTGAGACGCCAGACTTTCAGACACCAGAAGCCAGACCGATCACCGTCTACCGATCACCGTCTACCGATCACTGCCCCCACATCCTCACCTCCCGGCGGATTTCATCGAACAAGTCGAGGATGTACTGCCGGAGGGCCTGGGAATGGCGGGTCAACTGAGCGAGGCCGGGGTTGAGCTTATCGCCCCGCTCGTTGTCGTAGATGGTCTGGTCAGAGATGCAGGCCCCTGGGCGCGTGGCGACCTCCATAGCGGAGGCA
>JAEUHM010000047.1 GCA_016795485.1 Verrucomicrobiaceae bacterium
CAAAGCCTTGTCTTTGGGGCGGATGACGGCCTCGATGATGGGCACGACTTTGCCTACCTCACCCATGCTCTCCAGGGAGAGGGTGGAGCGCCACTGGCGGATGGTCTCTGCGGTGAAGGAGAGGGCTACATCCGCATTGATGTCATCGGGGTTATGGAACTCGTCTGGCAGGGTGGCACTGCCGCCGCTGGTGGGGCGGAAGTTGATGAGGCCCAGGAAGTCCGGGCTCCAGTCGCACGTGGAGGCGGACGGGGTTCCTTGGGCTTGAATGTAGTCCTACGTCTCCTGGGTCACAGACCCAGGCTACAGTGGGCACAGGACTCCGCTGGTGCGCCATTCGCGACAGAGCCCATCGGCCTAACGCGGCGGGCTGAGGACAGCCACGCCCTACCACGGCGACTCGTGGCGCGCGCCAAGCAGGCTTCCGGCGCACGGCCCGGGGGTAACTTTGGAGCGCTGAGGATCGGAACTCTAGCGAGTTCTGCTGCGGCGGAACGGCCAATTGCAACGTGCTATGACTCCTGGCTCACAGACCCGGCCTACATTGAAGCGCATAGTGGTTCGACGAAAGATGGGTAAGCATGGGTGCTTTTTGCTGTGGGCGGGGTTTTTAACTTCGTCTTTGGCTTGTGTTTTCTCCCTGGGCTTCCGTTCCATGAAGCATCAACTCTATTTTCCTGCACGTCATGCTGACCAGTTGGGCTGGTTGATTCATTTTCGGCAAGTGCTGCCTAGGGTGGCGGAAAGGCTGTGGCCGGGGGTTCCGGCGGAGGAGCGGATGCACTTGGAGCGGTTGGGGGATCTGGATTGGCTGATCTATATGATGGGAACGCTGATGGCGTGGCTGAGGTCGTGCTCCAAAGCAGTGATGTCGATGCAGAGGGCGCTGCTGACGGGGAAAGCGGAGGGTGCGCGGGAACTGGTATTGCCGTCATTTGAGCCGCCGCTGCCGCCTGGGCCTGGGGTGAGGGGTGGGGCGCTGAAACGGGTATTCCAACTCGTGAGGGCGATCAAGACAGCTCCTGGTTACACGGAGGAGATTGGCCGGGAGCTAGATATTGTGGGGAATCTGCATGCTAAGCGGCCCGTGCGCCCAGTGTTTAACCTGGGGGCTAGCAATGATGGTGCGCGTGGCGTGGTGCGAGTGAGGGTGAAGCGGTTTGGCCACGTGGGAGTGTGGGTGGAGACGCGCCGCAATGGCGGGGCCTGGGAGCCTCTGCACGGGGGTGTGTTCACTGGACGGGTGGTGGTGGATAGGCGTCCGCTGCTAGATGCGGCTACAGAGGAAACGAGGGAGTATCGGATGCGCTTCCAGGATGCTACCGGCGATCTGGCGGGTGAGTGGTCGCCAGTGCTGGGACTGCAGGTGGGACCAAAGCTCGCTAACCAGGCCCCGACAAGGCACGATGCGGGAGATTAAAGCGGTCTACAGTGCCAGAGCGGCAGACCAAGGGTGCGCGTGCGATTTATCTGCACCGAGGGTGGTACACGGAGAGGGATTCGAACCCCCGACCAACTCGGTGTAAACGAGCCGCTCTACCACTGAGCTATCCGTGCAAAATGGGGCGGGATTGATGCCGTGAACGCGGAGAAATGCAAGTGAAGAGTCATTAAGAACGCTTTCACTTCCAATTTGCCCCGGTGAATGCGGGCGCTATAGCTTTTCGGATTATGCACGATCCGCGCGTTGACCAGCTAGCCAAACAGATTGTCCGTTACTCGACCCAAGTAGGAAAGAGGGACCGAGTGTGGATTGATTGCTTTGATGTTCCTCCCTATGTGGCAGTGGCTATGATCCGTGCCGTGGTAGAGGCGAAAGGACTTCCTTTGGTGAAGCTGCACGACTCCACAGTCTCGCGCGAGCTGATGCGTCATGCTGATGCTGAGATGTATGAGATTCTGGCCAAGAACAATCTGGACCTGATGAAGGAGACGGACTGCTACATTGCGATCCGTGGGAGTCACAACATCACGGAGAACTCAGATGTGCCAGCAGAGAAGATGAAGATGGTGATGGAGAAACTGAGGCCGTTCATGAATGAGCGGGTGAATAATACGCGCTGGTGTGTGCTGCGGTGGCCTACGGCGTCCATGGCTCAACAGGCGGGGATGAGTACGCAAGCGTTCGAGGATTACTTTTTCCGCGTGTGCTTGCTAGATTATGCCGCGCTGGTGCCCGCCATGAATCAACTGAAGAAGCTGATGGACAAGACGCAGCAGGTGCACATCAAGGGGCCTGGCACGGATCTGCGTTTTAGCTTGAAGGGTCTGAAGGCGATTGCTTGCGGCGGGAAGCATAACATCCCAGATGGTGAGTGCTTCAGCGCTCCGGTGAAGGATAGTGTGGAAGGCGTGGTGAGCTACAATGCGCCTACGATCTACCAGGGAATAGCGTTCGACAGCATCAAGCTGGAGTTCAGCAAAGGGAAGATCGTTAAGGCCACGTCTAACAACACAGCAGCGATCAATAAGATCCTGGATAGTGATCCGGGGGCAAGATACATCGGTGAGTTCGCGATTGGATTCAATCGGGAGATCCGCGAGCCGATGCGTGACATTTTGTTTGATGAGAAGATCGCTGGCAGCTTCCACTTCACGCCAGGACAAGCGTATGAAGGGATAGCTGACAATGGCAACCGCAGCCAAGTCCACTGGGACATGGTGTGCATCCAGCGGCCAGAATACGGCGGCGGCGAGATTTGGTTCGACGGCAAGTTGATCCGCAAAGATGGCAAGTTTTTGCTCAAGGAACTAGAGCCGCTGAACTAAGAGATGAATCAAGCGGTGATCAGCCTCCTGCGGGAGAGCAAACATCCGATGCGCATCGACTTGATCGGCGTGGCAGGCTCAGGGATGTCCGGGCTAGCCTCGCTGCTTCTGGCGTTGGGGCACAAGGTAAGTGGATCAGACAAAGTGACCACGCTGGAGACGGAGCGCCTGGAGAAGGCGGGGCTACAGTTCTTTAGCCCACATCACGAGCGTGAGGTGGAGGACTGCGACATGGTGATCTACTCCAGTGCCATCAAGCCGGGGAATGTGGCTTATGAGGCTGCCTACAAGCAGGGCATACCACTGGTGCGCCGTGCAGAGGCCCTGGCCGCAGTGATGGCAGGGAAGAAAGGCGTGGTGGTGGCAGGTACGCACGGCAAGACGACCACCTCCGCGCTGGTGGCTCATGTTTTGCGGCAAGGTGGGCTGAAGCCGTCTCACTACGTGGGGGCTGAGATTCCGATTCTGGGCTCCAACGCGCACTGGGATCACGATGGAGAGTTGTTCGTGGCTGAGGGCGATGAGTCCGATGGCACCTTGGTGAACTTCCATCCGCAGCACGCGATCATCTTAAACATCGAGCCCGAGCACCTGGACTTCTACGAGGATCTGGAGGCGATCAAAAAAGTGTTCCGGCAGCTGCTGTCTCAGACTCCGGGGCTATGGGTGCACTGTGGAGAGGACCCTGTGGCATCTGAAGTGTGTGCGGATCACGAAGGGGCGGTGAGCTATGGGTGGGACACCCTGCGGCACGATTTCAGTGCGCGGATCATTGAGTCCCGTCCGGCTCAAACAAAATTTGAGGTACTGCACAAAGGACAATCTCTGGGCGAGGCTGTGCTTGGTATTCCAGGAAAGCACAACGTGCTGAATGCGCTGGCCGCCGTGGGTCTCGCAACGAGGCTGGGCGTGAAGTTTGAGGATGTGCAGCGGGCTCTGGGAAGCTTCCGTGGTGCTAAGCGGCGTTTTGACATTCGTCATGCAGGCGAGCGTGTGACGATCGTGGATGATTATGGTCATCACCCCACCGAAGTGAAGGCCACTTTGGCTACAGCGCGCGCGCTGAAGCCAACAAGGCTGGTTTGTTTGTTTCAACCGCATCGGTTTAGCCGCACGCAGTTGCTAAAAAAGGAGTTTGGTGCTGCGTTCGATGATGCAGATGTGCTAGCCGTGACGGATGTCTACCCGGCATCCGAGAAGCCGCTGCCCGGAGTCACGGGCATGACCATCATCGACGAAGTGCGTGCCCAGAGCAACGTGGAGTGCCTCAGCACGCCGACCATGACCGCAGCCAGGGACATGATAGGCAATCTTCTGCGGCCTGGAGATGTCTTCATGACGCTAGGAGCAGGGAATGTGCACGAAGTGGGCACCTGCATTGCCAAGGACCTAAGAATCGTGGAGGAACTGTGGCGCATCATTGAGGCCAACGGTGGCGGCAACGTGCGGCTGTATGAGCCCATGAGCCTGCACACGACTTTCCGCATTGGTGGTCCTGCTCAATACTGGATAGAGCCTAGGACTGAAGTTGCTTTCTGTGAAGTGGTGCGCCTTCTCCGGAGCGCTGCTGTGCCCATTCGTGTGATTGGGCGTGGCTCTAACTTGCTAGTGCGTGATGGTGGTATCCGCGGTGCGGTGATTCATCCCAGCAAAGGTGATTTTGAAAACGTGACTCACGATGGCGACTGCCTAATCGCGGGTGCGGGCGCACGCCTGAAGAAGGTGGCGAGCGCGGCCAAGAACGCTGGCCTGGGTGGGTTTGAGTGGATGGAAGGCATTCCCGGCAATATCGGCGGTGCGATTCGTATGAACGCAGGGGCGATGGGGACGGAGACCTTCGACCAAGTGGTGAGTGTGCGCTTTCTCGACTCTGACGGCAGCGTGAAAGAAAAGACGCGCGAGGAGATCGTGCATCAGTATCGCAGCGTGCCGGAGTTTGAAGAGCGCTATGTGCTGAGCGTGAAGCTACGTGGCAAGCCAGCATCGGCTGAGGCCATAGAAGCTGGACTGGAGGCGAGCCGCGTGAAACGCCGCACGTCGCAACCGATCGGAGCCAGTGCAGGATGTTGCTTCAAGAACCCAGGCATCTGTGGTGCAGGGCAATTGGTCGATGAACTTGGCCTCAAGGATTTGCAAGTGGGCAAAGCAGTCGTCAGCACGGTGCATGGCAACTTCATCGTCAACGAAGGCGGTGCCACAGCACGGGACGTGCTGGACTTGATTGCAAAGATTCAGGAGATAGCCCTCAGAGAACGCGGGGTACAGCTTGAGACAGAGGTGAAAGTGATCGGAGAAGACTCGCCGCTGCCCCTGTGATGTGAATCACCTGTAACTCAGCCACGCCGTGGCTGCACAATCGCGTTCGGCACTGATTCGTAGCCAGCGGGCCTGCACTTGAGGCTCAAACATCACGGCAACCTCTTCTCCTGGGGCAACTTCGCGTTGGCCGTAAGTCACCCAAACGCCTGTCCCTGTCAGATCGAGTTCAATTTTCATGCTGATCGGCTCATTCTGATCATGGCTGAGCCTTAGAGTGCGCTCGTCATAGCCCCAAATGAGGTAGGGATCGCTCGGCTGATCCGCTTTGACCTTCGTGTTCTTCAGCGGACCACCTTCACCACGAGGTTTGCCTAGTTTCCAAAGGTCATCCACCGCTCCGAGCCAAAGGGCGGCTTTCCCATCGTCACTCTTCACGATGTGCTCTCCAGCTTTGGCGTCTGGCTTGATGCCGCTCATGATAAACATGCCGCGGTAACCCCCAAAGTCGGTAACTCGCAAGGAGTGAGAGCAAATGGGGCGGATCTTTGCAAATCCATCAGCATTCTCTGCGGGAAGCTCATAAAAGGTGCCAGCTGCACTCAGCATATCGCGCTCAGTTGCAACCTCGCGGCAGACACGAAGCTGAGCTGCGTTTGTTGGGGCATCGTAGGCGGTGCTGGCTCTTGGTAGACGCCAACGGCGGCCTCGATCATCCACGACGAGCACACTTGCCTCATCCAATGTGATAACGTTCTTCGGGATGGCGACTTTATTGACGACGTAGTTGCGCGCTCCTTTGTCCACGACTGATCGAAGCTTCATGTCTGCACCCATTTCGTAGTAACCGTCTTTGGTGGCAAAGCCGAGTGTGCGCTTGTTTTCGCCGCGTGCACGGAAGATGCCAGTAAGGGAAGTGGAATCACCGATTTGACTGACGCCATCAAAGATCGGGTCTGCATCTGTGGCGCGTGAGTCGCCGTTGGTGAGCGTAATCACCGCGCTGAAGTCTGTAGAGCTCACGGGAGCCTTGAGAGTAAACCAGTCCCTGGAGGTGTCGATGTCCATGCGCTCTACTGTGCCATTAGCGTGATCAATGAGCCAGACACTGCGGTGCTTCCAACCTGCGACCAAAAATGGATCAGACTCGGTTCCTGCATCCACCTTATCATGCAGCCAGAGTGAACCCGAGGCGTGAGGCGGGCCCAACTTGTCCGGCTGATCTACGGCAGTGAGCCATAGATTCGATTGCGACTGGCCCACACTGTCGATGCCGCCCTTGACCTTGCGTTTGTTCAGGAACTCTGACTTGGCGGAATCATCACATCCGAAGACGAGACGATCATTCCAGCGGCAGAAGTCACCTATCACCTTCAAGTAGGCGCTTCTGACGCGAATGCCGTTTGTGTTGGACGCAGCGAAAGTGCTCGGAAACCTCCAGAATGCGCCGTGCATGGTCATGAGAAGATCATTCTCGCCAATCTCGCGGATGCGAGGCCACTCGGTGTTCCAACCGTGCGCTCCATCGTAGCTGTGACTGACTTTGGGGAGTCGAAACGAGTGCCATTTACCGTTGTCGAGCATCATGAGGATGAGGGACTTTGCATCCCAGCCCATGCTCCACACTGGCGCATCCGTTGCGCTTCCTTTGATGCCTCCAGGTCCAGTCACTTCGGTGAACTGATTGCGCCGCACGAGTTGCCAGTCGCCGTCTCCTGTCCACTCGCCCAGCGCGCCACTGGGCGTGGTCGGATCTTTGATCACTCGGGGGTCACGGTCACCATTGTTGGCGTAAATGACGCGTCCTTGAGTCGAGTAAAGACCTTTCCCGTGATAGCCAGGTAGCTGGGAATGTAGGCTGGAAAGAGTGGTCTCCACTTTGAAGTCCTTCTTCATCCCGTTGCCATCGAGGATGAAGTTCTTCACAGCTAACGACTTCACGTCCACTTCGTAGAGACCCTCTTCCATGGTAGCGAAGTAGATTTTGCCTGCTGGATCACTAAGATGTCGGGCATTGCCCGTCAATCTGCCCGGCATGCGTGTTGGTGGAATCACTCTCACCGTACGATCTTGATCGATGACATAAGGACCGATGAAAAGCTGCTGAGACTCCTCATGAATCATGCGATTGGCAGGAGTTCCGCCAACACTCTCGGGTCGCACGGTCTGCCTCAGGTCGGTGGTGATCTCGTAAAGCTTATCGCTGGAGCCAAAAGGCAAGTGAGGCCCATAAGTGATGACCCACAGCCTTCCTGCCCACGGAACCACAGCACCAGTGCCGCATTCGCCTTCATTGTTGAACATGGCCAAAGACGGATAGATGCCACTCACACTAGGTGGTTCCTGTGCGATGGCGATTCCGGCAAGCAATGTCAGAGAGAGAGCTAGCAACTTCATCATTAGAGCAAAGCAAGGGCTGTATGGCAGACAACTCCAGTATGTTATGCTAAACCGAAATCGCTTAAACATGACTCAGCCCCTAGAACTCACCGCCGATGGCTGGCGTGGCATCCAGAATGAATGGATGTGGGTCTATTGTGGTCCCGTGCCAGTATGCGGAGTCTGGTCGGCTGAGATTCCAGTGCCAGCGGGTGTGTTCTTTGTGGAGAGGGGTGAAGGGCGCATCCAGGCGGATGGACAGGAAGTATTGGTAAAGCGTGGAGAAGCCTTTCTGTCGGCCCCTGGGCCTCGGAAGCATTGGTTCAAGCCGGGAACTCGTCTTTTGTCCGTGGGATTCCGGGTCCAGTGGCCAGATGGTCGAGCCGTGTTCAAATCAGGGCTAAATGTCGTCGCCAAGTCACGCAAACTGAGGACGGCTACTCAGAGGCTCTTCCTTGCAGTGCATCGGGGACGGAAGTCAGTCACCTTTCGCGAAGCCGTTAAGCCTGTATCGCGTTGTCTTGCCGATTGGGCCGATAGGGAGGCTGCGTTTCAGGACTGGTTTGCAGTGTGGTGTGAGGTGATGGAGGTCATGGGTGTGAAACCTGAGCCGAGGTCGGCCAGAATCCGCAGCAGCCGCTTGGATAAGCTTGTAAGGTGGTTGGACAGCCTTCCCTTGAGCCGATTGGCACCGGATTTACCACCCCACTTTGACCTTGGCCAACGCCGAGCGGATCAATTGCTCCAGCAGCATCTGGGAACAACCCTGCGTGGCTATCTGGAGAAGCGTCGACTTCAGGCGGCGTGCGAGTTGGTGGAGGCCGATGGTGACACGATGAAGCAGATTGCCTATGAGCTAGGTTTTCGTCACGCGTCTCACTTCACAGCATGGTTTCGACGCCAAGTCGGAGTTTCGCCTTCCGTTTATCGCTCTAATGGAGCCGATGCGGCGTGATAATAGCCCTGACTCTACTTTTGGTAGATTGGAAGGAAATGATGATACACGCTGATGCTCAATAAAGCGAGCGATGTGGCGTAAACCGGACCCGCTGACTTTTCATTGCCATTCTTCGGGAACCAAGCACCCTCGGGGCTTTGCGCCTTGACTAGAATATCCTCTGTCCTACGACGTGCCGTGGCTGCAAGGTCTCCTCCGCGCTGATACATGCCTTGGGCGTAGTAGTAGTTTCCGTAGTAGAACCAGGGTTCATTCAACTCAGGCGGCGACTTCATCAAGAAGTTGGCGCCACCAACAACCTCGGGAGCATCGTAATGGCCACAGACGACCAAACTGAGCAACCCAGCAGCTGTGGTGCTGAACGTCTGACGTCCGCCATAGGGTTCATAGCTGAACGCTGCGGCGAGGTCCTTGGGCCGACCGTTTGCATCCCGCTCACTTCTATAGCTCCGCTTGATGTAGGCCACGGCATCTGCAATGGCATCGGCAGGCACGTCCAAACCTGCGTTTTTCGCGGCTCGCAGAGACATGAGTTGCCAGACGGAGACGGAAATGTCCGAGTCGCTACTTTGCGGCTCATAGCGCCAGCCACCTTTGTTGGAGTCGTTTTTCTTTACCCTTTGTGCAGACAAGATAAGCTTCACACCTGCTTCAGCGAGTTCGTGCACTTTTTTGTCCGTCCCTGCATCCACCGACATACCTAACATCTCAGTGAGCATTAAGGTAATGATGCCGTGGCCATACATGCGGGATCGATCACTCTTACCCAGGTAGCCATGCTCGTCCGGCGCAATGTTATCCACAACAAACTTGAGCCCTTTGGCTGCTGCTCGGCCTTCTGGAGTTGGATCGCTTGGCACATGGCCCACAGAAGAGAGCCCCATGAGGGCGAGAGAGGTCATCGCCGCGCTATGGGACGGAACATCACCCGGGGCGACCTTTTGTTCATTCGCTTGGTCAGAGAAATAGCCTGTCGACTTCTGCTGCTTCATCAGCCAAGCCACGGCACGATCTACAGCTTGCTTCACCTGTGGCGAAATGGGATCTGTCTTCTCTGCTGCGGTCAGAATGGAGGCCAGGGCGAGAAACGCGACGAATGTGAGCTTCATGGGCTTAGATGTGAACGAGAGATAATCCTTGGGCATTACTTTTTGGCTCTCGCGGCGATAGCTTTGTAGTAGTTCTCGATGGCGGCTCGGTACTCTGGAGCGGCCTCTTGGCGAGCGGCCTCCGTGAGGTCCTCAGCCATGCGAGCGGGAAGTTTACCCCAGTCTCCATTCATAAGAACCTCAATGGGAACAAGCGTCCCATCCTCCGCTTTCACAAGTTGGGAGAAGTTGCCACCTTCCTGGTTGGGTTGGCCAGGAGAGTCCTCGTTAGGCTTGCCTGGCTGCTGCTTTCCTTGTTGGCCTTGCTGGCTTTGACCTGGCACTTTTCCTTGAGCGCGTGCTTGAGCCATGGACTGCTGCTGGTTCTCCTGAGCGTTGGCTAGACTTTGCTGAGCTTGCTGACCAGACTGCTGCTGACCACTCTGTTGCTGCCCTGCTTGAGCTTGGGCCTGCTGTCCCCCAAGAGGATGCAGCATCTGATCCAACTGATCCAACGCATTGGCGAGATCGCGTGCCTCTGCTTGTTGGAGGGCTGGAGTCTCGGAAGTGTCGGGTGCATTGGCTGCCGTGAGTTCTGCGCTCTTTGCACCTTCTTGAGCAGAAGCCTGAGCACTGCGCGCCGCCTCCGGAGTAGCATTGGCTGGCTGTGTTTTTGTCGACTTTGCGGTCGCATTCAATTGCTCGCTTGCTTGGGCTGTCTTCTTCGCGGCTTCGGGCTGATCAAGTCGGGATTGATGACGCGCAACCCTAGCCAATTCATGCCCGGCAGCTTCTGCTGCATCACCCAAGAAGCTTGGTTGATTGGCCTTCTCGCTCAATGACGTCTCAGCCTCTTTCGCGGCCTGACTCGCGAGTTCTGCAAGAGCGCGTTGCATGGGAGCACTGCGCTTGAGTTGATCTTCCAGCGCCTTCAGCGCTGCTTCCGGGTTCTTTCCTGCGGCTTCAGCGATCTTGGCCAGTTCCTCAGCTGCGTTGTAAGCTTCATCCAAAGGTTCCTGCACGCCAAGCTGTTGCTCCATCTGGGCCAATTGTTGCATCTGCTCTTGGCTGACTTGCTGGCCCGCTTCCATCTGTCCAAACGCTTGGGCTAGTTGCTGAAGAGCGTCAGCGGTCGACTTTTGCGCCTGAGCCGCATTGTTGAGTGCTTCGGCCTGTGGTTTGGATGCTTGAGCTTGAGTGGCCTGCCTTAAGTTTTGAGCGATCTGTGGTGACTTCTGCCGCATCTGTTCCAGCGCAACATCAGCAGTGCGGGCCAATTGCCGTTGATTCTCGTCAGCAAGCGTGGCCGCATTCGCTTCCTGGCGCAAAGCTGCCTGCAGAGCAGTCATTTGTTCAGCATTCTCTGCCGCCTCTGGCTGTATCTGGCGGGCCTGATCCGCCACTTCGGCCACTGGTTTCTGCGCTTCTGCGTTTTGAGCAGCATTCTGGGTCTTGTCTTTGGTCTGATTCAAGTCTTGTGCGACTTGCTTCATCATCTCGCTCACTTTTGGCGCAAGAGCAGCAATCTGGTCGCGAGCGGCCTTTGCTCTGGGTGCTAGTGCGTCAGCTACTTCTTTGGCTCTTGTTTGGGCTTCACCAAGATTCGCTGGAGGCGGCGGAGCAGGCTGGTTGGATTGCTGTTGTAGTTGAGCGTTCTGGGCGAGTTGTTGAGAAGCGTTCTTTGCTTGGTCCGCCGCTTGCTGGGCCGTTTGCTGAAGTTTAGGATCAGCATTACCCTCTGGAGTGCGGCGGAGAGCTTGTGGCAACTGCTTTAGCTGTTCGGACGCCTGTTGGGCCGCTTCGGCGGCTTTTTGAGGCTCATCCGAGGCTCGCTGAGTGGCCGCAATGGATTGGCGAGCAGCCGCCTCGTCCAATGCGCGGGTGGCTTCATTGGCAAGACCTTCGGCTTCCAGTGTCCGAGTGGCTTGCGCGAGAGCCTGTGCTTCTGCCTGAGTCTTTTCGAGTTGGCCCACATCCTTATTGGCCGTGGATGCCTGTTCAGCAAGCTTTGCTGCCGCACGGCTGGCGCGGTTTGCATCCAGGGCGGCGGCTGTGTTGGTCATTGGGTTCTGTTCCCGCAGTTCTGCCTGATCTTGAAGCTGCTTACTGGCCTCACGTAGCTTATTCTCGGCGCGCTGAGCATCAGTAAGACCATCTTTCGATGGTTTCTCGCGCTTAGGCGGGTTCTTGGCATCTGCGGCTGCTTGTTTCAGGTCATTCTGTGCTTGCTCAAGCGCCACGAGTGCCGGGTTATCCATCTGCTGAAGACGCTGACGCATCTCTGATGCACGTCTGGCTGCGTCTTGTGCGATGTTCTTCACGGCATCCGCATTGCGCTGCATTCGCTGGGCAAGATTGTCAGCGGCACCGTAAAGATGTTCCGGACTCTTGGTCTGAGGTGTGACCGACTGAGGAGGATTGGCTGCCTGAGGTGGGTCATCTTTGTCCAATGACTCTGCGAGATCGCGCGTTGCCTCTTCGATCTGCTTCTGAGACTGATTGATCTGGTTCTGTTGCCCACCGTTGATCTGCTGCTTTAGAGCGTCGAGATCGTCTTTCACTGCTGTCTGTGCTGCAAGTGCCGCACGCTGTTGCTCTTGCCATTTGGCCCGTTGCGAGGCATCCCGGTTCGCAATTAGCGACTGGTCACGGAGTTGTGCTTGCTGCCTAGCAGCGAGTTGCGATACTTGAGCAGCAACCTGGGCAGTATCATCTGCGGCAAAGACTTCTGCGGCACTGCGAATTGAGTTGGCAGCACTCGAAGTTTCGCTCGCCATCTTTTTGAGCGTGTCCGTGGTCTCGCTTTCAGGCTCCTTTGCAGCAATCTCTTCCATGCGTTTAAGAGAGCCATTCCGCAACTGCGCAACGCGCTGTCCCAATTGCCGGACCTCTTCCGCATCGAGCGGAGAGGGCGCTGCTTGAGCCGCTTTCTTCAATTGCTCCCAGACTTCGTCCGCTTGCTCACGTGTGCGCTCAAGTTGCTGCTTCATTCGAGCAAGCTGAGTTTCAGCCTCGGGCTCGACTTGCCCTGCCTTTTCCTTGCGGATGGTCTTCTGAATAGCAGAGGTGTCTTTGGTGAGATCACGAGCGCGCTCTTCAAGTTCTTTGGAGAGTTCAGCAAGCCGACGTTGCTCAGCCGCCCAGACTCGCTTTTGTGGATCGACGGTGCGATCAAGAATAATAATGCGCAGCACCGGAGACTCAGCGCGTTGCCCCTTCAAGTCCGTAGCGACGAGACGCGTCTGCACAGAGTCTCCTGCTTGTAGTTGTAGCGTGGCGAGTTGAAGGCTCTCGGTCACTTTGGTTTCCTTGCCGGGCTTCTCTGCCAGCACTTTGCCGGTCCATTTTGCACCGTTCACTGAGTGCTCGAGGGATACCTGGGCAAGACCGACGTCATCAGAGGCGTCTCCGGTAAAACGCACGACATCATCAGCCAACAGACTGAGTTGGGTCTCCGCAGGCGCGGTCATTGTAACTACCGGAGGGAGGTCTGGAAGCAGAGTGATGCGCCAGGAAGCCGATTCCTCGTTCGTAAAGCCGGTCTCGGTCGAGGTGAGATTCAATGCCCATGCTTCTGACTTCCCGTCGAGAGTTAAGCTTGTGCGGAGTATAGAATCTCCATCCTCGCGGGTTACAAGCGGTGCATCTGGGTGCAGAGGCAGGTCTGGATTCAATACAATAGCCGCTTCTGACACGGGCTGGTTGCACTTCATCGTCAGTTTTACCGTACTACCCTCGAGCGCTTCAATATCGCCGTGATCTTCTGAGCTCTTCAACTCTGGTAGACCCGAGTAGGCAGGCGGAACGATGATTTTCTCGAACTCTACGACGCGTGGACGTGCTCTCGCTTGCAATAGATGCCAGGAACTGATGCCATCCAGCGCACGGACCCTAAAACGGACGTCCGTTTGTCCTACCGGAACTCGTGCTTCGAATCTCTGTCCATCTATTTTGGCCAGTTCCATCCGACGAGACGCAGAAGTCAGCTCACCGTATTCGATCTCGGCCGAATCGACCGCCTCGCCTTCGATTCGGACGGCGACATCGACTTCGGATGCAATTGGGGCGAGGGACTTATCACCTGACGGAGTCTCAATGAAGATCTTGACGCTAGAAGGACGCTCCAGATTGGCGAATGGTAGTGCTGCACGTGCCAGGAACCCTGGGAAATGCAGGCGCGGCACGGCTGATAACCCGCACGCCAGCAACGCGATCAAGAACAGTCGCTTCAACCAAGGATAAACCGGAGTAGCAGGTAGGCGCTTCTTCCAGTCGACCGACTTTACGGCCTCCGAGACTTCATCTTGGAGCTTAGCCCGGAACTCAGGAGAATCTTTGACGGTTGCTGGATCGGCTTGGGAGAGCTCGACCGCAGCAAGCAGCTTTTCGTGAAGCTCGGGCGCGGTCTGCTCTGCCCCCGCAGCGACTCCCAACTGATTCGATGCGGAATGCCTTGCGCTCAGAGCCCATTTCCACGCCAACCACGCGCAGAGGAGATAAGCCACGACCGAAGTCCAAGGTCTGACGCTGTCGGGCAGCAACCATGCACGGTCCAGCAGTGCCAAAAGCGATAGTAGGCCGAGGCAGAGTGCCAGCAGGATGAACAGTGCCTTTCTAGAAAGGATACCGTTGTGCCGCGAGCGGTAGGCAGCCAGTGCCTGGCGGGTGTTTTGTCTGAGCGAAAGGTCCATTTTGGAGAACAGAGATAACGCGGTGCAGCCCGTTGTCATTTCCGGGTTTGCAGCGGGATTCCGTTCAATTGTGAGGGTCCGGGAGCCCAAAAGATGAAAGCGACAGCGGGTCTCGGCGTTTCGAGAGGCGTGATCACGAAGCGCATCGCAGCAGGAGTTCTATTTGGCTGGTTCGTCTTGCCGCTCGCAGCCGCGCCTAAAGAAGTGGATGCGCGCGGGGCTGCGTTTTTTGAATCCAAGATCCGACCGCTGCTGGTGCAGCACTGCTATAAGTGCCACAGCGAGGCAGAAGGCGAGAGAAAGGGCGGGCTGCTTCTCGATCGCCAAGCTGGATGGCTGGATGGCGGGGACAGCGGCCAAACGATCATCCCCGGTGATGTGGAGGGGTCAATCTTCATCAAAGCAATCCGCTATTCTGACGAAGACATGCAGATGCCGCCAAAGTATCAACTGGATCAGGACGTGGTGGAGCTACTAGAGCAGTGGGTGAGGATGGGAGCGCCAGGGCCTAAGCAAGACATCGGTGAAACTGCATTTTCCAAACTGGGAGACCAGGACATTCTCTTTGAGCGGGCGAAAACGCACTGGGCCTTCCAGCCCGTAAAATCGGTGGAACCTCCGAAAACAGGCCATGATGACTGGGACGCGCACCCGGTGGATCGCTTCGTTTTCGCCAAGATGAAGGAGAAAGGACTAACGCCTTCTCCTCAGGCGAAGCCGACCGTTCTCCAGCGGCGGCTGGCTTACGACCTGACCGGATTGCCTCCTGACGACAAAATGCAGAGCAGTGTGGCGGCAGAAATCGAGAGGCTGATGAAATCACCACATTTCGGCGAGCACCTAGCACGTCTATGGTTAGACGTGGCCCGCTATGCCGACACCGCCAATGTTACGGTGCCGGCGGTGCGAATGGAGACCTACTATCCATTCGCATTCACGTATCGCGACTACGTGATCGAGGCATTTAACAAAGACAAACCGTACGATCAGTTCATCAAAGAACAACTCGCGGCAGACTTGATGGGCTTCAAAGATCGTGCACCCGAGCAGGCAGCACTTGGATTCATTGCCGTGACGCCATTCACCGCAGCGCCTCATGACTTTGTGGATGACGTGATCGATACGACGACTCGTGGGCTATTGGGTCTCACCGTTGCGTGTGCACGATGTCACGATCACAAGTTCGAACCCGTGCCAACGGCGGATTACTACTCGCTCTACGGTGTATTTGGCTCCGTTGACCGCATTGAGCATGCCGCGTTTGGCGAGTTTCCAGTGATCGAAGGTTATGACGTGGATGCAACACTGCGTGACGATTATCAAAAGAAACGGGAAGTCATTCTCGCCAAAGTTGCAGCAGCAAAGAAGAGCGGAAAGCTTGTTGGAGCAAGGCGACCGCAGTGGCAGATCATCCAGCAGAGCGAGATGTGTGAGTTGATAACTTTTCACGATGGAGCCGGAGGCCGAGCCATCATGGTCAAAGAAAAGCCAAAGCCGATCACACCTCGCATTTTTCTACGTGGCGAGGCAGACACGCGTGGCGACTCTGTGCCAAGACGATTCCTCAAGTTGCTCGATCCGGAACAGAAGGCCTTTCCGGAAGAAAACAGCGGTCGGCTGGTGCTAGCCAACAAGATTGTGGACCGAAGCAATCCACTGACGGCACGCGTCATGGTAAATCGCGTGTGGGGCTTTCTGATAGGAAGTCACCTCGTGGACACTCCGTCGGACTTCGGCCTGCAAGGTGCCGCTCCCTCGCATCCCGAGTTGCTCGACTGGCTGGCGAAAGATTTCATGGATCACGGATGGTCGTTAAAGCACCTCGTGCGCACCATTGTCAGTAGCCGCACCTATCAGCAGAGTAGCACCATGCGCAATGACATGGCTGCGGTGGATCCAACCAATCAGTGGCTCTGGCGCGCAAACTCGAAGCGGCTAAGAATTGAGCAACTGCGCGACACGCTACTAGCGCTAAGCGGCACGCTTGATCCCAAACTCAAAGGACACCCAAAACTCTTGTGGGATGTGGAGAGCAACAACCGCCGTAGCATTTACGGTCTGATCAACCGCATCAACACCGATCCAACGCTGCGTGCGTTTGATTTCCCATCCACCGGAGCCACGGCGGACAAACGCACTGAGAACATCGTGCCTCAGCAGTCTCTCTTTGCGCTGAACTCACCCTTCCTCATCGCCAAAGCGAAGTCTCTGGTGGAGAGCTTACATTTCAGTGACGGCATGAGCGCGGATGAAAAGGCGAACGCACTGTTTCAGCGCGTGTATCGGCGCGATGCGAGTGACAAAGAACAGCAGCGCCTAATCCCATTCCTAGCGCTCATGGAAAAGCGCAAGCAGGACCCTTGGGCCATGATTGCCCACTCGCTACTAAGCTCCAACGAGCTGCTTTACCTCGACTAACCCTTTGCTACCCATGATCCCACGACGTCTTTTCCTTCAGCGCTCTGGCTTTGGCATCGGTGCCTTGGCTGCGTCCGACTTCTTGCATGCCGAAGAAAAGGATGACGCCAATCCCCTCGCGCCTCGCCAGCCTCATTTCCCGGCAAAGGTGAAGCGCGTGATTCATCTATTCATGAACGGCGGGCCTTCTCAGATCGACACTTTCGATCCCAAGCCGCAACTAACGAAGCTCGATGGAAAACCTCTGCCTGACTCGATCAAAGAGCGGCTTCAGCCCGTGCAGAAAGCACGTGTGGGCAACATCTTTGCCTCACCGTTTGCCTTCATGAAACATGGGCAGTCGGGACTCGAGATCAGCGAGCTGTTTCCGAATGTTGCAAAGCATGCAGACAGCCTGTGTGTGATCCGCTCAATGGTGAGTGACATCGCCAATCACTCCCCTGGGCTGCTCATGATGAACTGCGGGCACACGGTACTGGAGCGGCCCAGCATCGGCTCATGGGTGACTTACGGCCTCGGTTCGGAGAGCGCGGATCTGCCCGGTTATATCGTGCTCATGCCATCCGGCATGCCCACGGCTCAATCGAAGAACTGGACGAGCGCTTTCTTGCCAGGCTTGTACCAGGGCACTCACATCGAAACTCAAACGAAAGGGCAACTCATTCCTGATCTCACCCGCCACGATATAGCTCCGGGCAATCAGCGGGCTCAACTTGCATTGACTCAGTTCCTAAACCGTCGTCACTTGTTAGACCATCCTGGCGACGAGCGCTTGGAATCGCGCATTCACTCCATGGAACTGGCTTTCCGCATGCAGAGTGCCGCAACAGATGCCTTTGACCTCAAAGACGAAACAGAAACCATACGTGTGGCCTATGGCGATACACCTGTGGGCAACAACTTGCTACTTGCCCGTCGATTAGCTGAAAGGGGCGTGCGATACATCCAGTGCTACCACGGCACTGGTCAACCATGGGACAGTCATGGCTCACTGGTCTCGAACCACCGCAAACTCTGCAAAGAAGCAGACCAGCCAATCGCAGCATTGATCAATGACCTAAAAGAGCGAGGCCTCTGGAACGACACTCTCATCGTATGGGGAGGCGAAATGGGACGCACGTCTACGTACCAAGGCAGCAGCGACAAACCAGCCGCATTTGGCCGAGACCATCATGTGGATGGCTTTACCGTCTGGTTAGCAGGCGGTGCGGTGAAGGGAGGCCACGTTCGCGGCATAACAGATGACTTTGGCCTTGGTGTTGCTTCTGACCCCATGCATGTGCATGACTTGCACGCGACCATCCTTCATCTGTTGGGGCTGGATCACAAAAAGCTCACTTACCGTTGGTCCGGTCGGGACTTCCGCCTGACCGATGTGCATGGCAGCGTGGTGAAAGAGATTCTCGTTTGAGCAGCACCCTCACGTCGTGATCATCGGACCAGGCATGAGGCGATGGTAATGCAGGTTCACTCTGCTGAGAAACCATTGCCAGGTTCTGCCAGGGCGACCATTGTCGAGAAGGAAGTGAGGACAGTTCTTGTTAGGCGGTCGATACCCGGCACGTGGCCAGTGATAATGAGGAACAACCCGACTAAGCGGTATGCGGTGGATGTACATCAAGTATGCAGCCAATTTTGCTGTTCGTTCGATGGTGTAGGCTCGGTTATTCCCACGGTGCTCACACATTTCGATCCCGATGCTATTGTGATTGCCCGGGCCGTCCATATCTGCATGGCGCCCTTCCTGGCGAGTTGGCAGATGCTGGATGGAAAGATTGTCCTGAACGGTGAAATGCCAACTAGCAGACAACGCGCCACGCTTCAGAGCTAACGCATGATCAAATGCGTCCCCGGTTGGGTTCTGCGTGCTGTGAATGGTGATGTAAGATGGCGTCATTGGACGGTTCTTTCTTCTACCGCCGACTCCACGAGGCACGAGATCAATCCGCATGCCAATCTCGCGATACAAGTTGTAGGGCGTGACCTTGTCGACCGTAGATGGTAGCTGATTCTGCCACTGGGACGAACCTGAACCGCAGGCGACCAAGAGGACGCAGCCCGCCATTTCCAGGATTCGGAGGACACGATTGAAGACGTTCATCGCAGAATGTGCGACCTTTTGCTTAACATGTCCAAAATAAAATGCGGCTTACTCGCTTTCCAGTGAAGGAAGCTCACCGCAGGCCGCTAAGGCCTTCATCGCTTGGGCCGTGGCAATGTAGGTGATGTAATGGTAGTTACCGCGATAGAGCGAGTGCATCCACCAGCGACCACTTTGCCGCAGTTCAGCCTTGAGCCATTGAATGCCTTTCTGAACACGTGCATCACCGGTAGGAATACCGGACTGGCGCATCAACACGATGGCAAGTGCGGTCATATACGCGTCGCTTTCTGGTTTTTGAGCGTCTGGAAGGCCTGCAATGAGATTGAGAACCGTTTCACTCATCTTGAAGTGCCAATCATTGACCGAGGACATGTCACGGATTGACCAGCCGCCGTCAGCGTGCTGTTTGGAGGACAAAAGAGCGAGTGAAGAAGCTCGTTCTGTCTCAGACACGAGCTCGGGCATGTAAGCAGCGAGTTGGAGCTTCAGGACGCGATCAAAGTCGTTCTTGGGGACCGCACTCTTGAGCCAAGTTTTAAGTTTTTCGACACGTTGCTTCAAATCAGGATCCGTCAGAGTTGCTAACCACTGCGGAGCAGCAGTGACGGCACGCGCTGCTTGCAGACTCAGCTCAAAGTCGGTGGTGATGTGCGGAATCTCTACCTCTCCGTAGCTTACAAAGCTTCCGTTGGGCGACTGCCGTAGCATCATGTCTGCAAGTGACTTTGTGGTCTCCTCCGAAAGCTTCCCGGTGACGTGCTTGTCCCATTCCGCCAAGCCCATGGACCTCCAGATGGCGGTCCAGGAGCCAGGAACATAACGAAGACCGTCCTTTTCCGTCTCAGCAGCGCCAGGCTTCTCAGGTATCCCCTCCAGGAAGTCGGCTCTTACCTCCGCGTTAGGCTCTCCAAGCCACTTTGACAAAGCGGGGCGCTCGCTCATGTAAGGGCCAGTCGTGTGGCAGTTGATGCAACTTTTCTCGCGCACCCAAGCAACCGCTCCGTCATTTAGGTATCGGGAAATGCTCTGAATGCTTTCCTTGTCGATCGCCTTTGCTTTGGGCTCATCCGCTGAAGGAATCGTGACCTGAATCCCCTCACTTTCATACTGATACTTCGGCTTTGGCTTTGGGTCAGCGGCTGATAATGCCAAGGCGACTGAAAAAGCAAAGATGGTGGCATTGGGCTTCATGGCCACACTTACGATACGAGGCTGGTCGATCCTACACGTTCTCTTCGAGATCAGACGGCGATCGGTGCCTTGATGGCAGGCCACGGGTCGTAGTTCTCCAACGTGAAGTCGTCGAACTGAAAATCATCAAGGGCCTTTACCGCTGGGTTGATTTTCATCGTGGGAAGTGGCCTTGGCTCTCTCGTTAGCTGGAGCTTTGCCTGCTCCAAGTGATTGTCGTAGAGATGGAGATCACCAAACGTGTGAACAAACTCGCCCGCTTTGAGGCCAGTGACCTGAGCCACCATCATCGTGAGCAAGGCATAGCTCGCGATGTTGAAGGGAACTCCAAGAAACAAGTCCGCACTTCTTTGATACAGTTGGCAGCTCAATTTATCTTCAGCGACAAAAAACTGGAACAGGCAGTGACAGGGAGGCAATGCCATGTCGTCGATGCGGGCTACATTCCAAGCGCTGACGATGTGCCTGCGGCTGTAGGGATTCGTTTGGATGTTGCTGACGACTTGAGCGATCTGGTCGATGGGACTTGCGTCCTCAGTTCCTCTCCATGAGCGCCACTGAGCACCATAAACGGGTCCAAGATTACCTTCTGGGTCTGCCCATTCATCCCAAATCGTGACTTTGTTCTCCTGAAGGTAACGGACGTTCGTGTCGCCTTTGATAAACCATAGCAACTCATGAATGATGGAGCGGAGATGGCACTTTTTGGTCGTCACCAAAGGAAATCCAGAACTCAGATCATAACGCGATTGCTCTCCAAATACGGACCAAGCTCCGGTGCCAGTGCGATCACGGCGAAAGCTCCCAGTCTCGAGAACTTTGCGCAAAAGCCGATGGTACTCGTGCATAGATGTCGACCTACAGACTAGATCTTGATCTCCTCGCCGTTGGGATTCGCTACCACAAACTGCTCACGTCGATAGCTCGCATCTGTCCTGAAGGTGAGACGAGCTTCAAAGCGACGTTCGAGATCAACAAGCAAGTTTCCATCTTCACTACGGAGGCGCTGCATCACATCTGGGTGGACTATCACCATCAGACTCTTGTGATCAGGACGCCCGCGCTGAAGAATGGAAGTGAGGCGCCGCTGAATCTCAACGCTCATGGTGAGTGGCGTTTTAACCTGGCCGTGACCATTACACTGAGGGCATGGCTCAAAGAGAGCTGTGTTGAGGCTATCATTGAGGCGCTGGCGAGTCATCTCCATGAGGCCAAACTGACTTATGGGAAGCACTTGGGTTTTGGCTTTGTCACGTTTGACGTGATCCTGCATGGTTTTGTAAACCGCCTGCTGATCCCGGCGGCCCTTCATGTCGATAAAATCAACAACGATCAAGCCACCCATGTTTCGGAGACGGAGTTGGCGCGCTACTTCCGCAGCGGCTTCCAGGTTGGTTTCCAAGATGAGCTTATCGACATCTTTCTGACCTTTGTTGCGGCCGGTATTAACGTCGATGGCCACAAGTGCTTCGGTTTGATCAATCACGATGTAGCCACCGCACGGCAGCCAGACTTGACGATAGAAGGCATTGTCGATCTGAGTCTGAATCAAGTAAGCATCAAAAATCGAGCCCGGGCCATTGAACAACGTGATGCGGCGTTGAGCACGCTTAGAAATGGCGGAAGCCATTTTCTGCATGCGTTCGACCGTCTCTTTGTTGTCACAGGCAACTTCATCCACTTCATCCGTCAGGAAATCACGGACGGTACGCTCGATCACGTCCGGCTCCTGGAAGCAACAGACTGGCGCTTTCTGGTGATCGCGCACTTCCACAATCTCCTTCCATTGCTCAAGCAGGATGCTGAGGTCACGAATCAGATGGCGAGCACGCTTCCCAATGGCTTCAGTGCGCATGATCACACCCATGCCGTCTGGGAGATCAAGATTCTCGAGTATGGTGCGCAAACGGGCGCGCTCCTTGGGATCGTCCACTTTCCGCGAGATACCGCATTGGTCATTGAGTGGCATTAGGACTAGTAAGCGACCAGCCAAGGAAATGTTAGTGGTCACCCGCGGGCCTTTGTTGCCAATAGGCCCCTTGGTTACCTGCACCATGATCTCTGATCCCACGGGATACAGCGTTGGGATGTCCTTAGCCTCAATCTTCTTCTTTTTGCTGCCTCCTTTGGAGCGCTTCACCTCATCAAAGCCAGAGTCGATAGCTGCGGGGATGGCGTCCCAGAAGTGCAGGAATGCATTCTTCTCGAAGCCAATGTCGACAAACATCGCCTTGAGACCCTGCTCGATGTTTTTAATGCGGCCTTTGTAAACACTACCGATGAGCGTCTGCTGGCCTACTCTCTCAATGGAGTACTCTTCAAGGCGTCCGTTGTCCAACAGAGCTACTCGGTTCTCGAGAGCTTCACAGTTGATGACGATTCTTGTGCCAGCTTTGATATCCTTCTTGCCGGTGAGAAACTCTTTTAATCGCTTAACAAAACTAAGTGCCATGGGTTGGAAATGGGTGAGGGGAAAGGAAGGAAATGTGGTTATCAGCGACTCCGGAACAGGCGCTGGAAGAAGCCAGGACGCTGTGGCGGAGGTGGAGGCGGGGCTTGTTCCACCGGACGCGCACGGGGCACGGCCCGGCTGGTGCCACCACGCCGCCGAATCATTGACTCGTCAACCTTGATTTGACGGTCCTCCGTCTGGACACTGTTCGCTCGTCCACCTGCGTTGCCCGTATCTGCCTCATCGCCACTGGCTACAAGGAGAGGCTTGTCATCTGGGAAGCTCACACGTTCGACGAAGTTGAAGTGACCCTTAATCTCCTTGGCTGGAGCCACCGCTACGGAGTAGCCCTGCTCTAATGCCAGAGACTGCTCGATGACTCGCTTCACAACGGGTGCAGCACTCGAACCACCGCGATGCCCGCCCTGTACTAACGTACAAACGGCAAGTTTTGGGTTCTCGAAAGGTGCAAAGGAGATAAACCAAGTGTTGTTCTCCTGGATCGTGCGTTTTCCCACTTTGTAGAGCACGTCAGCTGTTCCGGTTTTCCCACCGATCTCGATGTTTTCAATGGCAGCACCTCGGGCCGTGCCACCGTCACCTTGAACAACTTTCCACATCCCCTTCCGAACAAGTTCCATCTTCTCAGGAGTCACACCTGCTGCCGCAAGATCTCCGCTCAGCCTTGGTGGTGGCTCTTCCACCAGAAGATCACCCCTCATGACCCGCTTCAACAAATGAGGCACATAAGCACGTCCGCCATTGGCAACAATGGCCGTCACAGATGCCATCTGGAGGGGAGTGACAAGCACATAACCTTGGCCGATAGATGAGTTGGCCATCAGGCCCTGACTACGCCAGTTCTCTCCTGGATGGTTGAGTTGCATCCACGGCCTTGACGGGAGGTTCCCTGCGGATTCTTCGTCAAGCTCAATCCCGGTTTTGCGGCCAAGTCCCAGGATGTTGCCAACCTTTCCGTATGTTTCGATGCCAGTTGCGTTTCCGTAGTCGAAGAAGAAGCAGTTGCACGAGCGCATGATGCCATCGGTCAGGCTGAGGGTGCCGTGGGTTCCCATGCAAGCCATAGAGGTGCCACCATAGGAGCGGCTCCCTGTGCAAGTGGCATGCATTCCTTGCTTGTTGGCGGCACACCCGGCGATGGAGATTGCAATCTTGTAAATGGACCCGGGCACGTACTTCCCAATGGCACGATTCATCATAGGATTGGCCTCGTTGTCACGAATAACGTTCCAATCCTCTGCATCAATCTGTGGCACAAACTTGTTAGGGTCATAGTTTGGGATGGACGCCATGGCCAGAACCTCTCCTGTCGCAGGTTGAATGACTGCCACCGCCCCACGTCCAATGCCCGACTCCCGCAATGCCCGCTCAGCGATCATTTGGATCCGCGCATCGATGGTGAGGCAAACATCATTACCCTTCTTGGGCGGCACATATTCCTCTTCAATCTCGCCCACATACGCACCTTTTTCATTTCGGAGCATCATGCGAACTCCAGGCACGCCACGCATATAAGAGTCGAGAGTCTTCTCCACTCCAGCCACACCAAAGTCATCTCCAACGAAATAGTCCCACTTATCGCGCTCTTCCTTAGGCGTCAGCTGCTCGTCTGGCAACCTAACGTACCCGAGTATGTGGCAAGCAAAGGCCTCATAAAGGTATTGGCGCATCGGGCGGACCTCAGGGAACACTCCAGGCAATTGAAGATTGTTTTCCGCAAACCGGCTGAACTCTTCAAACGTCAGGTCGGTACGATACACCCACGGAACAGCTCCACCTGGATTTGTTCTGAAGTGAATCCTCAGCTTCTCCAGCTCCTTTTCATCATAGTCTGGGCGTGCCAACCCCATCTGCTTGAGCGGTTGGCTGACTAGTTCGTCAAAGATCGCTGCAATATCGATCTCGGACTTGTTTCGCAGGAAACCGCCGTCCTTTTCTTGATAAACATATTTGGGTAACTTGAAGTCTTTGCCTTGGCGTATGCGCTCAAGCCTGCGTTTCTCCTCAACCACATCGAAGAGATTCACGCGAACTTCGAATGATGGCTTGTTGGCTGCCAAGACGATGCCATTGCGATCCTTGATCTCACCGCGCACGCCTGGAACCCTTGCGCGAAGTTTTCGCTCGCCAGGTACGCGTTTGACGTATTCATCATGCTTCACGATCTGCAAGTAATGCAGACGCGCCACGAGGGAAACGAATCCAGTCAGAACAAGCAGACTGAACAAATAGAGACGGAACTTGTATTTAACGACCATCGAACCGGCACCTCAGACCTTCGTATTTGATTTCGTAGTTCGTCAACCGCGCCAAGAGATGAAGAGACAAGAAGATCAGCGGCGCGAGAAGCATCGCCATCAACGTGGTCGTAATCAGCTTTGAAAGCACAGGAAAGGGGAAGAAGAGTTCCCCGCGAAGAAAGGTAATGAGCAAATACTGGGCACTGAGCCAGAAAGCGGTGACGAGCCCCACCATGAGCACAGGGAGCTCCCATCTTACTCGTCTAAACAGTGGCCTGATACCTTGCATGGCGAGCCCGATCACACCGAACATGATGATCGAAGAGCCAAAACGCAAATCCATGCCACTGGACATTGCCTGATTGTATCCCGCAGCACTGGCTGCTCCGCCAAATCCGGCAAGTGCTTCTGCCATTTCATCAGTAACGTTGATTTGCAGGTAACGTGCATCCCACAAAATGCCAGTCATGAAGGCCAGAATGAGCATGACTGGAAAAGGAACCGCAACGGATGCGCAGAAGAAAAATACTGGAGCGATGAACAAACGCGCATTCTGAGCGAGCGGAATCGCCGGAATAAACTCTTCAAGCGCGAACGCCAGGGCCATAAGCACGATGACGGTGAGGTTGAACAGCATAACCGGTTCAGTATTAAGGGGTTTCAGCCTTTCGTTCCAACACGAAAACGTCCTCAATCAGCGAAAAATCCACCGCTGACTCTACGATCGCTTCCCCGGATATTTCGCCACGTTCAAATCGCTTCACTTTGCCCAACAACACGCCCGGCGGAAACACGCGTCCATCGCCCGTCGAGTAAACAGCGGCACCCACGTTGACAGGAGCGTTCTGGCTTAGAAAGCGCAACCGCAAGTCTGGACGCACGTCGATCCCTGCCCGCTCACCATTTAGAATGCCTTTCTCGTGGGTGCCCTCGATACCGGCCGCCACTCTGCAAGTCTCGTCGGTGAGCAGCGTGACTTCTGACATCTGGGGGGCAACGCGGCTAATCTTGCCAACGAGCCCAACATCCGTTACGACAGGAGCGTCTACGACCACACCGTCATTTGAACCTTTATCGATGATCATCGTGTTCCACCAAGTTGCAGATGAACGCTTCAACACCCGTGCCGCTACGAGGTTCTTGAAGGGTGCATTCTGTTTATAGGCGACAAGCCGCCTCAAGCTGTTGTTCTCTTGAAGCAACTCATCATGGCGCTGAGAAGTGATGCGTAGTTTTTGGACCTCAAGCCGCAAGCGCTCGTTCTCGCGCATCAACTCGCGCGGATCAATTTTCGGTCCCATCACATCTTTTGTTGAAGACGTGATGGTGCTGCTTGCATGAATGAATGGCGAAAACAAGCCCATGACCTTTCCCTGGATGGCCCGAGTGACCTCAGTGTCCAGCAACAGCACTGCGGTTCCCCCGCCAAGGAAGATAAGGAGTGCGATGATGTTGAGAACTTTCATGGAACCTTCAGCAAGATCTGAAGAACGATGAGCAACAGTGATTCATTTTTCCGATCTCGTGGTTTTGTCCGCTTGCGATAAACTTGCGGAGTCATCGGAGACGTGAATCCGAGTTGCTACACATCAGTGGTGCCAACTTTCCGGAGAAACTCCAGCTCGCTGAGCACGCGTCCGGTGCCTTCCGCCACTGCACTGAGCGGGTCTTCGGCCACGTGGACGGGTAGGGCAGTTTCTTCCTGGAGCAATTTGTCCAATCCACGAAGAAGGGCACCACCGCCGGCCAACATGATGCCGCGGTCTACCAAGTCCGCAGAAAGCTCAGGCGGACAACGCTCAAGAGTGGTCCTGACGGCATCAATGATGGTATTGAGTGGCTCCAACATGGCCTCCCGGACTTCCTGGCTGGTGATCGTTATCGTTTTGGGTAGCCCCGCTACCATGTCGCGGCCTTTCACCTCCATCGTTGTCTCTTTCCCAAGTGGGAACGCGGACCCGATACGCAATTTGATCTCTTCTGCTGTGCGCTCGCCAATCATAAGGTTGTACGCGCGCTTCATGTAGTTGATGATCGCCTCGTCCAGTTCATCACCAGCCACACGGACGCTCCGGGCGTAGACGATGCCACTGAGAGAAATAATGGCGACTTCAGTGGTCCCACCTCCGATATCCACGATCATGTTGCCTGCTGCTTCTTGCACTGGCAAACCAACCCCGATCGCAGCAGCCATCGGCTCTTCCATGAGATGCACCTCACGGGCACCTGCCTGCTCTGCGGACTCCTTTACTGCGCGCTTCTCGACCTCGGTAATGCCTGACGGAACCGCAATCACAACCCTGGGCCGCACCATAGCGCGGCGGTTATGCACCTTCCGGATGAAGTGACGAAGCATGGCCTCGGTCACACGAAAGTCAGCAATCACACCGTCTTTGAGCGGGCGGATAGCTTTGATACCGCCGGGAGTGCGCCCCAGCATGCGCTTAGCATCATCCCCAACGGCTACCACGTCATTGGAGATTTCTTTGACGGCTACGACTGAGGGCTCACGGAGGACGATCCCGTGATCCTTAACGTAGACGAGGGTGTTGGCAGTACCGAGATCAATGCCGATGTCATTGGAGACAAAACCGAATAGGCGACCAAACATGGAAAATAAAAAGGAAGTAGAAAGTGATTATGAAAAAAATGAAATGAATGCAGAATCCGCCTCGCTATCGCAAATCATCGCTATTTTAAGAATCACAATAAGGCGAATGAGGCAGTTCTGAGGAAACTTGGTAAAGTATGCCCGCCCAATATGGGGTCAAGGAGTCTTTTGGCTCGAAATCTGAGTTTTAGTGAACCTTAATAGTTATGGTTTATTGATTATATGGGAGGCCGAGCGTGTCCTTAGCGTGCATGCTCTCACGTTTGCCTCCCGAGCTCTTGTGGTATCCTAGAGGATCGTTATGACATGGATTGATTGCGGGCCAGAACACCTTGAGGCCATTCGAGGCATCCTAAACCACGCCATCGTGCATACTACGGCACGATATGACTACTTGCCCAAAACAGCGGACGAAATGTCATCCTGGTTTGAGGGCAAACAGCACGCTGGATTGCCTATCATCGGACTCGCGGACGACTCGGGTCGATTGGTCGGTTTTGGTAGCTACGGGCCTTTTCGAGCATTTGCTGCCTACAAATACACGGTTGAGCACTCGATTTACGTCGACACAGAGTTCCAAGGACGGGGGTTCGGCAAGCAGCTGTTAGATCGTCTTATCCAAGTTGCCGAAAGCCAGGGATTTAAGACCATGGTTGGCGTCATTGATGCTGAAAATGCCGGTAGCATCGAGTTACACAAAAAGCAGGGCTTCATCACGTGTGGGATCATTAAAGAAGCAGGATACAAGTTTGGGCGGTGGCTCGACCTTGTGATCTGCCAAAAACAACTCACCGGACCCACGCATCCCGTGGAAGAGTGAGAAACCCAAGACGTTGGTTGTGCTCATGATACGCTCTCTGACCATTCCGCTACTGCTGAGTCTTGTTTCGGCACAGGCCGAACAAGCTACTCCCCAAAAGACAAACGCAGTGGCCGTGGCAGAGAAGAATGATGTCGAGGTGCTTCTGGATCAACCTTACGCCGATGGGGTAAATCCAAAGCAGCAAGTCGATCTCTATCTGCCCAAGCATCGCAAGTCTTCCGCGCCACTGCCAGTGATCGCGTTCATCCACGGTGGTGGATGGATGCGCGGAGACCGCATCGGCACAGCATCAGGATGCATCAGCACAGCGCGAAGTGGCATGTATGCTGCAGTAGGCATCGGCTATCGTTTGACTGATGAAGCGGGCTGGCCGGCCCAGATTCACGACTGCAAAGCAGCCATTAGGTGGATTCGCGGCAATGCCTCCAAATACAACCTCGATGCCAACAAGATCGCCGTTTGGGGAAGCTCAGCAGGTGGGCACTTATCGTCTCTTCTGGGCACCAGTGGCGGTGTAGAGGAACTTGAAGGCAATATCGGCAGCTTCAAGAATGTAAGCAGCAAGGTCAATTGCGTGGTGAATCTATGTGGTCCAGAAGACTTTATGACCGCGCTGATGTTCGATGCCAAAGACGTACCAATTTACAAGGATGACGCTGTCAGTGCATTGTTGGGTGGAATGGCGACTGAGAGGCCTGAAGTGGCAAAAGCAGCATCACCGTTGACTTACGTAAGCGCTGACGATCCGCCGTTTTTTACCTTTCACGGCACAAAGGATGAACGAGTGTCTTTCAAACACGCAGAGTTGATCCACACAGCACTCAAGAAGGTAGGAGTAGAGTCCTACCTTGCTCCGATCGTCGGCGGCGGTCACAGTTCAGTGGGGCACCCCGAAGTCCGGGTAAGAGGGCAAAAGTTCGTCGACAAACACTTCCAAGGGATCTCATCCGAAATGTCTGAGGCACCCATCCAGGCTCTTCCGGAGGAGCGAAAGAAGTAACGATACTTCTGAATAGCGCCGGACGGAACTGACGTCTATCCATGACGCCCTTTAAATACTTCACTCCATGAGTTCCGTCTTACCCGTCATGTCCGGCCTTCCATTTGGAAGAGTTTCGACCAGCGGTATGAGTTTGCGGATGGGAAATGAGAAGTGGATGCTAAACGGTGTGTCTTATGGGCCGTTCAAGCCTAACTCACGTGGTGAGAGCTATCCCGATGATGCGCAACTGGCACGCGATTTTGCGCACATCAAAGCGTTGGGGTTCAACACCGTTCGTGTTTATGATTTACCGAGTGACGCAGTTCTGCGCGAGGCACGGCGGCAAGATCTCCGGCTGATTGCTGGCATTCCCTGGACGGATCACACTGATTTTCTCTCCGATGATGAAGCGTGGCACGAGATAAGGCGAAGAGTCCATGAGGTTGCATCGAAATACGGCAATGGAGACCGAGTCGCTGTTCTGCTCGTTGGCAATGAGATCGAGAAGACTCTCGTTCGATGGATGAAGCCCCCAAAAGTGAAAGCAGCACTTGAGGAACTGGTCACCATCGCCAAAAAAGCGGCTCCCGCCTGCCTGATCGCTTACGCCACCTATCCCAGCACCGAATACATCGTTCCGGACAATGCAGATGTGGTTGCCGTGAATGTCTATTTGGAACAGCAGGAGAAGTTCAAGAGATATCTATTGCGCCTCATGAATCAGACTGCCAGCAGGCCGCTGATCATTTCTGAGTTTGGTCTGGATGCCCATGTTCACGGTGAAGAACTGCAAGCCGAAGCCTGGACCTGGATGAGAGACACATGCTCTGCGTGTGGGATAGCGGGTACCGTGTGGTTTAGCTACACAGACGAGTGGTTCCGCGGCGGCGAGCAGGTGCGTGGCTGGAAGTTTGGTCTCGTCGACGAGGAACGGCAGCCAAGAATCATCTGCCAAACAACAAAGGACGGATTATCGCCACGGACGCAAGGGCCCTACATTTCGGTCGTCGTGTGCACACGCAACGGAGCCGCTACCCTGGAGGCTTGCTTGGCTGCCCTTGAGAGACAGAACTATGAGAGATACGAAGTAATCGTCATCGACGACGGTTCAACCGATGGAGTGCCGACGATTGCCGCAGCACATGAGTCTGTCCGCTACATCCACCAGGAACACGCGGGATTAAGCGTAGCTAGGAATACTGGCAAAGATGCTGCACGCGGTGAAATCATCGCATACACCGATGATGACTGTGTGCCAGACGAAGACTGGCTTCAATACCTTGCGCAAGCGTTCGATGATCCAATGTGGGTGGCTGCGGGTGGTCCCAACTTGCCGCCGACACCGAGAAACAATACGGAGCGTTGTGTGGCAGCGGCCCCAGGAGGTCCGTGTCATGTGCTGCTGAACGACGAAGAGGCAGAACACCTGCCTGGATGCAATCTCTCGATTCGCAAATCTGCGTTAAATGCCATTGGTGGATTTGATTCGGTTTTCCGAGCAGCCGGTGATGATGTGGATGTCTGCTGGCGACTCAGAGAGGCTGGCGGCAAGCTTCGCTTTGTCCCTGGGGCCATGGTCTGGCATCATCGAAGATTCACGTTGGGTGCTTACCTCAAGCAACAGCGTGGGTACGGACACGCGGAAGCCTTATTGATGAAAAAACACCCGAATCGCTTTGGGATGATGGGCGGCGCACGCTGGCGCGGCCTTATCTATGGCGACGGTGGCGGTGGAACCGTGCCAGACGAGGGTGCGGTGTTTCATGGACCTTACGGCACAGGTGCTTTTCAGGTGGTCTATGCTGGAGGTGCACAGTTCGGCTGGTGGCATTGGTTTGCAGGCGTGCTGTGGATTGCCCTATCGCTGATGTTCTTGTGTTTTGGCTGGATGTGGGTTGCCACAGGGCTAGTTGGATGCGCCTTAGTGTCAGCTGGCAATGTGGCCCGCAGACAATGGAGAGGGAGCGGTTTGCACCGTGCCTCCGATGCGTTTTTGCTCTGGCTAATGTGTCTACTTCAGCCAGTGATTCGAGAATGGGCAAGGGTCGTCGGCATGATCAGGACTGGAGCAAGGCCTACTTTCAAGACAGCTCTCCCTGACATCATCCCACCCATCAAACCAAAGAAGTTCTCGATCAAACTCGCCGAGAGGAGCTATTGGAGCGCTACCGGAAAGGGTCGAGACGAGTGGATGCAAGCTCTGCGCGAACATTTGGCAGCGACCAAACGGACGTGGCGTGAGGATGATGGGTGGCGCTGGTTCGATATTGAACAATCCCCTCTCGCTTGGCTCACCGTGACGGAGTACCATGGCGGACCACGAAAACTCACGCGCATTCGATTACTTTTGCGTTTGGACTGGCGTTGGTTCGCTGCCGCTGGTGTTTTGTTATTCCTCAGTCAGGAGCATCTCGGGTTTGTCGCAGGTTTCCTCGCCGTCACTGCGGCATGGCTGACAGCCTCCGTGATCAGAGGGGTCACGATGATTCAACTTGCTGCTGAGAAGTCAGGCCTTCAGGCCATGTAAGAACACTTTAGTTCCTCAATACGGGGAACTGCTTTCTCAGAAGCGATTCCGCCTCTTTCAGCGCCTCTTTTGCCTCTTCAGATTCAATGGCGTTAATCATCTCGGCCTCATCTTCGGGGTGGCGATAAAGTTCTCTTGCTCTGACCTCGCCAGTTTGCCAATCTCGCCACTCCGTGTAGCGCACTTTGTCGGTGCGCACGGAGTATCCCATGTGACTAGGCTTCTTGGAGGGCTCCCGATCAAAATACGCTGGCCTTGGGTGCTGCGTGAAGGCTGCATTGTCCACAGCAACACTCGGGTTCATAAGTACAGGCACTAGGCTACTACCCTCCAGTCCAGGAACAGCTCTGAGGCCACACAACTCATTCAAGGTCGGGAACAGATCCACAAGCTCGGCCAGCGCTTTCGTGCTGCTGCCCGCTGTTAGCATGCCTGGAAAAGCAACGAACATAGGAACATGCGCGTCATACTCAAAGTTGGACGTTTTTCCCCACAGCGAATGCTCACCGATGTGATAACCGTGATCACCTACAAAGGTGATGACTGTGTTGTCTGCACTTGGGTGTTTTTCGAGTGCATCAAGCACCTTACCAAGTTGTGCATCGAGATACGAGATATTGGCAAAGTAGCCATGCCGCATCTCTGCAGCCTGCTCTGATGTGAGTTGGAAGTTTTTGTTCTCTGCTCGCCGAAGAATCTCGGTACTTTGATGAAATGCAATCTCTGGAGCCCCTTGAGGACGAGCGGCATTCAATGGCGGAAGCTGACTCCGGTCATACATATCCCAATATTTTTTGGGAGCATTGAAAGGTGCATGCGGCTTCCAGAAGCCCACTGCCAAGAAAAATGGCCCATCGTTCAACTGACCCAAGGTCTCCACAGCCTTGGCGGCCACTCGCCCATCATAGTAGGCCTCATCAGGCACGTTTCGGCACTCACACATCACGGTTGCCCCATAACTCAGCGGCGTGAGCGTCGTTTTGTTTTCAGGCAACGTGCCCTCTACCTCTGCTAGGTCATCACCGTGGTTCGCGTAGTGCAGATACTCATCCGCTGACCACGAAGGCCGATCGCCTTTGACTGTGGTGTGCCAGTTGTGGAATATTTTGCCAACACAACGAGTTTCGTAGCCCTGCTTTTTGAACCAACCAGGGATCGTCTCAACATTTGGATTGGGTTCACGAAAATGCGTGCTGTTGTTCCAAATCTTGGTCGTATCAGGTCTCAATCCCGTCAGCATAGATGACCGTGAGGGATTGCACACTGCCTGCTGACAGTAGGCACGCTCGAACTTCATCGATTTCTTGGCTAGACGATCAAGGTTGGGCGTGATCGCTGTTGAGCCATAGCTCGCGAGCTCAGGTCTAAAGTCATCCGCCATGATGAATAGGACATTTGGCTTCTCTTTAGCCAGTGAGATACTGCTGAGAAGGGTCAGAAAAATGCAAAGTGCACGGTGTTTCATTGCCCTGATAACCTCGTGACACGAGGCTCCCTTTCAATGTTTGGCAATCGCCCTACCACGAGCCGCCCAAAGCTCTGATCAGTTGCACCGTGGTGGTCAACAAATCCCCACGGATCACTGTGGCTTCCTGTTCAGCTCGCAGCAGCGTGCGTCTGGCATCCAAGACTTCATAATAGGCGACAAGACCCGAGTCGTAGCGTTTCTGCGCCAAGTCTACGGTCTTCTGAGCAGCTGCCACCGTGGTTTGTTGCGATGCAAGTTGGCGCCGGAGAACGTCAATGCTGCTTAATGCGTCCTCCACTTCCCGCATGGCCTGCAGCACTGTGTTTTTGTAGGCTGCTGCCGCTTGATCGTAGCGTGCAGTGGCTGCTTGAACTTGAGCCTTATTTAGGCCCGCGCTCAATAGGTCCCAGCTGAGTTCCGGGCCGATGCCCCACACCCGAGCAGCTCTGGACGCAAGATTAGAGACCAAACTGCTCTCCGCACCGCCGCTGCTGCCCAGAGTGATCCCTGGAAACAGTGCCGCTTTGGCGACCCCTATCTCAGCGTTCAGTGCGGCCATCTGGCGCTCCGCTGCGGCGATGTCTGGCCGACGTTGCAAGAGGTCGGCAGGCACGCTTTTGGGCACCGATGGAGCACTTCCTGGCAGTTCCAGGCTTGGGATATCAAATCCAGCCGGAGGCTTGCCTGTCAGCACCGCAAGTGCGTGCTCTAGTTCTTCACGGCGCCGTTCTAGCCCAATCGCCTCGGCCTCGGTCTCTGCCAAATCAGTCTCCGCCTGGGCCACGTCAAGCTGGGCCGTGTCACCTTGCTTGAATCTGGCTGTGGCGAGCTCAACAGCGCGCTTCCTAACCTCAAGAGTCCGGTTCAGAAGCGCAATCGCCTCATCTTGAGCCATCAGTGCGAAGAACGTTGTCGCCACTTCAGCTTGAACTGCCAGCTTCACGCTCTGCTGGAGGTCTTCCTGGGCCTCTGCATCCAATTGGGACGCTTTGGCTGTATTTCTGGCGCGCGACCACAAGTCTACTTCGTAACTGACCTCCACGGTGCCGCGATTGCGTGTGATGGTTCGTCCACCGCCAAAATTGATCGCCACCGCACCGGAGTTCCGCGTCCGGCGTGACGATGCAGCCACTCCCAGCACTGGAAATATCCCCGCGCGGTCTGCCTTGGCCAGCGCTCTAGCTTCTGCGACCTGATAAGATGCAATCTCCAGGCTGACGTTTGCCTTGGTGGCCTCAGTCTCCAGGACATTGAGACGATTCTGGCCAAAAATCTTCCACCATTCGCCCCGATCTGTGTTTGCAGCGGGCCTTCCATGCTTCCATACCCCAGAGGTTTTGAACTCTGCCGGGACCTCGGGCTTGGGAGAAAGATACTTGGGGGCCAGATTGCATCCGGCCAGGGCCACACACAGCCCAATTTTACTTACTTGCTTGAACATCCGTTTCCAAAGTAAGGTCTACGGGTTCTTGTGCGAGTTTTCTTTCCTGGCTTTCTTTTTTCCGCGCTCGCCGCCCTGTCCGCGTTCGGTCAGCTATCTTATACAGGCGGCGTGGTGAGTCAGGATTTCAACACATTGCCTTCCAGCGGCACTTTTACTCTCACTGAGATCGGTCCCGCACCACTCAGTGCGTCTCCCATCAATGCGCCCAATACGGCAGGGTGGTTCATTCAGCCAGCGAGCACCACGATTGCGCCACGTTTTCGTGTAGATGCAGGTGGTTCATCCACAGCTGCACACCTCTCATCAGGCTCCACAGGTCAAGGGGATCGCGCGCTTGGGATGCTGGCATCTGGCAGTTACATTGGACGCTCAAGCCTCGTTTTGATCAACAATACTGGAGGCATTTTGACCGAGTTGGCCGTCACTTACACGGGTGAACAGTGGAGAAATGGCGGCAGCAACACACCCAATACTCTCACGTTCGCGTATTCGATTGACTCCGGTGCTTTCATCACGGTCGGCTCCCTCCAGTTCACATCACCGGTCAGCAGCACCACTGCGGCGGCCCTGGATGGCAACGCAACGGGCAATCGCACAGTCATGGCCGCTACGATCACGAATGTTCCTTGGGGTCCAGGCCAAACTTTGACATTGAGATGGGCAGATACCGATGACGCTGGCTCTGATGATGCACTCGCCATAGACGATGTTTCATTCTCAGCGGTCACTGGAAGCCTACCTCTCATCACTCGGATTCATTCTATCCAAGGCACCGGCGTCACCAGTCCAATGGCAGGAAATACGGTGACTGTTGAAGCACTTGTCACGGGCGACTTCCAAGGGGCCGACCCTGCACTCGGTGGTTTCTATCTGCGGGAACTCCCCGTCAATGACGATGCCGATGTCACAACCTCCCAAGGCATTTTTGTCGATGATGATGGTGCTTACGACGTCCAGCCGGGAGATATTGTGCGTGTCACCGCCAGCGTGGTGGAGGTCAGTGGCGTCACCACTTTGATGACACCCACCTTCGTTGGAAAAGTTGGCTCGGCAGCGATTCCTTCACCAGTGCCCGTTAGTTTGCCTGCCGCCACCACCTCTGGGCTAGAGCGCTATGAAGGGATGCTCGTTCAGTTCAGTCAGACCCTGACTGTCACGTCTGTATCACAACTTGGTCCAGAGGGACGGCTCACTCTCGCCAGTGGTGGGGCAGTCAATACTCCCACCAACTACATTGACCCAAATGATGTGCCACCATCTGGCACAACCAGTACCGGAACCAGCAACGCCTCCGCCATCAACAGCCAGGAAAGCTTCGATACACGCCGCAAGCTCATACTTGATGACGCCAGCATTGAGGCCTACCCAGACATTACCCCTTACTTCAACGCTCAGTTTACTCGCCGATGCGGAGACACCACGTCCACTCTCACAGGATTTCTCAGCTATTCTTCCGGCGACAATAAGTTGCAGCCAACTGTTGCGCCCGTGTTCGTTGATTCCAATCCACGCCCAAGCACTCCACCCACAGTTGGAGGTCGACTGAAGATTGCGAGCATGAACGCACTCAATTACTTCACGACACTCGGCTCCCGGGGTGCCACCAACACGACCGAGCTACAGCGACAACAAGACAAGCTCGTCGCTCAGATCATTGGGCTTAATGCAGATGTCCTTGGCCTCATTGAGATCGAAAACAATGGCACCATTGCCCTGGATACGCTCATCGCCGCCGTAAATGCAAACCTCGGCAGCACCGTTTACGCACGCGTCCCTGAACCCGCAGGCACAGGGGGCGACCTTGTGCGAGTGGCTTTCATTTATAAGCCCTCCACCGTCACGCCAGATGCCACCAGTTACACCGATGGCGATTCCGTCTGGAACCGCTGGCCCCTTGCAGTGACCTTTACAGAGACCAGCACCTCCGCACGCTTCATCGCATGTGTGAACCACTTCAAGGCCAAAGCAGGCTCCGGTGCCACGGGCCTGGATGTGGACCAAAACGATGGCCAAGGTGCGTTTAACGAGCGCAGACGCCAGCAGGCAGCCCGCCTCATCACCTTTCTCACTGCCGTTCGTTCCGCCTCAGGCACTGACAACGTGCTGGTGCTTGGTGATCTCAACGCCAATACCGAGGAAGACCCAGTCGACATGCTCCGAGCAGCCGGATATGCCGATCAACTCGCCCTCCACGAGCCCGGCACTTGGTCCTACAACTTCGACGCTGCACGTGGCCAACTCGACCACGCCCTCGCCACATCCAGCCTCACTCCTCAACTGACCGGGGCCGCTATTTGGCACATCAATGCAGACGAGCCTGCCTTTTTGGACTACTCCATCATCGGGAAGACCACCCAGCAACAAACCATCAACGTGGGCACATTCTACCGCGCTTCGGATCACGATCCTGTCATTGTCGGTCTCAATCTCACTGTACCCACCGTCACCTACGCCACCTGGGCGGCAGGCATCTCCTGGCCACCTGGAGCCGACACCTCACCGACGGGCGATGCCGACAACGATAACCTCGCCAACGTGCTCGAACTCCTCACAGGCTCCAACCCACTCGCCGACGAACCTCAGCACCGACCCTTCGTCTCAAGCATCAGCGCCACCGAGTTGTCGCTCGACTACCGGCATCGAGAGAACGTCATCGGTTTTCAGCTTGTTCCTCAGTGGTCACCCGATCTTGTCGACTGGGACGACCTCTCCCACGGCAGCATCCAGAGTACGGTGAACGCAACGACTGCTCTGAGACGACTTGCGGTCGACATCACGGGACACTCACGCGGATTCCTCCGCTTGATTGTTCGGTAATGCTCAGCCGATTGTCCCCCCCTCAGGATGCGGTCGAGTCAGAAGCCGGAGTCTCCTCCTCTTCCTCAACTTTCTCGATCAACTCACCGCGAAACTTCGCCATCAGCAAGTCCAGCACCTTGTCGGCACCACCATACTTTAGGTCATCGATGACAATCTTGCTCCCACTCCCCTTCCCGTCCACACCACCGGGACGGTGATAAACATACGCCAGCCCCTTCACGGCCCAAGGACGCTTGTCCACGCGGAATGCGTCTGCATAGTTCATCCGGTTTCCTTCCGGCGAGATCAGGTGATCCTCGTAAGCCACCAATCGTTTGCGGCAGTTCAGCAACACAGAAATCCCCACGAGCAGAGCACACACGGCCATTCCACCTGCCCAATGAAACTGTGCTTCGATTTCCTTATCTGTGCGTTTTTTTGGTTTCTCGGGTATCCCCAGGCGAGCTGAGTAGGCAAGCCACTTCTCGGGCTCACCATTTTCTTTTAGCGGATAGCCCGCCGCCTTCTTTTCCGCTATCCACGCCTCCAGCTTACCACCCTTGCGCGCCTCATCGTAGCCACCCACCACTCCCTTCTGGAACCACTCATACTTCTCCGCATCCAAGTTCTCCGCAGGCCAAGTCCACTTTCCGTCCTTGTAAAACCAGGTCGCAAACACCAGCAACATCCCTCCAAGCATGGCCATGCGCTTGTAATACCATTTGGTGATAGTACAAACGACAGGAGAGGTAACAGGAGCCATGCGGCGGCATACTGAGCCGGTTTTTCCCTCTTGGCAATCCTCAGCCTGCCCCAGCAGGTGCCCAGACGCGGCCAGCATCAGTGGGAGGGATCACCTTGTGCAGAAGTCGTCGACTGGGATCAATCCGACAACGAGTCTGAGGCTGGTTCGCCCCTTCGGTTTCTCGGCAATGTCTGCCCGTTCACCTCTCATCGCAGGTCCCTAGCCGTCAAACGGCTGTCCTAATCGGCCACCGGCTGCTTTTGCCCGCTTGCCTCCCTGCCCCGTCCGGGCTATGTCCCGCGCCCCTTTTCTGATGTCCATAGCCCTTACTCGCAACTTCTCGATCATTGCCCACATCGACCACGGCAAGACGACCCTTTCTGACCGTCTGTTGGAGACGACTCGCACGATCACGGACCGCGAAAGGCAGGACCAACTGCTAGATGCCATGGATCTGGAGCGGGAGCGGGGGATCACGATCAAGGCGCACCCGGTGACCATGCATTACAAGGCAAAGGACGGCCAGACCTACAAGCTCAACCTCCTGGACACTCCTGGACACGTGGACTTCAGCTATGAGGTGTCCCGCAGTTTGGCAGCATGTGAAGGGGCTCTGCTGCTGGTGGATGCTTCCCAGGGGGTGGAAGCACAGACGGTGGCCAATTTGAACCTGGCCCTAAACCAGAACCTCCACGTCATCCCGGTCATCAACAAGATCGACCTTCCGGCAGCAGATGTGGAGAAGGTCAAAAAGCAGTTGGAGGACATTCTGCAACTGCCTTCAGACGAAGCGGTGCCTGCAAGTGCCAAAATGGGCATCGGGATTGAGGATATCTTGGAAGCGGTAGTGAAATACATCCCTGCACCGAAAGACCGTGCGGATGGGCACCTGCGCGCCTCGGTGTTTGACTCCGTGTTCGACAACTACCGGGGTGTGGTGAGCTACGTGCGCGTGTTCTCTGGTTCCATTCGTCGGGGGATGAAGATCCAAATGATGTCGACTGGCCAGAACTACGAAGTGAAGGACGTGGGTGTCTTTAAACCGAAGATGGTGGCTTCGGATGTGCTTGAGCCAGGTGACGTGGGCTACGTTATCGCCAACGTGAAGTCGACTGCGGACGTTAAGATTGGTGACACGATCACTGAGAGCCGGAATCCTTCTCCTGAACCCCTTCCTGGTTTCAAGGAGATCAGCCCCATGGTCTTCAGCGGCATCTATCCAGTGAGCACGGACGACTTCGAATCGCTGAAAGCGGCCGTGGGTAAGCTGCAAATCAATGACGCAGCCTTCACCTTCATGGCAGAGAGCTCTGCCGCACTTGGCTTTGGCTTCCGCTGCGGTTTCCTTGGGCTTTTGCACATGGAGATCGTGCAGGAACGTCTCCGCCGTGAGTTCAACATGGACATCATCTCCACCTACCCCAGCGTGGTGTATGAGGTGAAGAAGACGAACGGCGATGAGCTGATTGTGGATAACCCCAGCTTCCTGCCGCCGGCCAATGAGATTGAGGAGATTCGCGAACCCATCGTCAAGGTATTCATCTTGGTGCCGAACGAGAACATCGGTGACGTGATGAGCCTCGTTTCTGAGAAGCGCGGTCTGATGGAGCAGACGGAGACTATTGATGATCGCCGAGTGATGCTGCACTGCGTGCTGCCGCTGAACGAGATCCTGGTAGACTTCAACGACAAGCTCAAGTCCATCACTCGCGGCTACGGTAGCATGGACTACGAGCACGCCGGCTATCGTGCTGAGGACTTGGTGAAAATGGACATGATGATCGCTGGTGATCCCGTGGATGCGTTCTCCTGCATCGTGCACCGCAGCAAGGCAGAGAGCCGTGGCCGTCAGTTGGCGGAGAAACTCAAGGAAGTGATTCCCCAGCAGCTTTTCGTCGTGGCCATCCAAGCCGCTATCGGTGGCAAGATCATTGCGCGTGAGTCGATCAGCGCACTGAAGAAAAACGTCACGGCCAAGTGCTACGGCGGTGACATCACCCGTAAGCGCAAGCTCCTGGAGAAGCAGAAGGAAGGTAAGAAGCGGATGAAAGCCATCGGCAAGGTGAACATTCCTCAGGAAGCCTTCATTGAGGTGCTCAAAACAAACTAATGGCTGAACTCCTCGCACCTGCTGGCAACTGGGAGTGCGCCCGGGCGGCGGTGGCCAACGGCGCGGATGCGATCTACTTCGGCATGCCGAGGTTTAACGCCAGACTGCGTGCCGACAATTTCACGAACGAAGATCTACCCAAGCTGATGGAGTTTCTCCACAGCCATGGCGTGAAGGGCTATGTGGCATTCAATACACTCGTCTTCACTCATGAGTTGGACGATGCCGCCGCGCAACTCCGCGAACTGGAGCAAGCCGGGGTAGACGCCGTGATCGTGCAGGACCTGGGTCTGGCCCGCGTGGTGAAGGCACTCACTCCGGGACTGCATTTGCACGCATCCACGCAGATGACCATCACTTCACCTGAGGGGCTGGCCTTTGCGAAAAAGCTAGGCATTGATCAAGCCGTCTTGGCGCGTGAGCTCAGCTTGCGCGAACTGGAGCGCTTCCAGAGTGAGGTCGTGCCGCTGGAGGTCTTCGTGCACGGTGCGCTGTGTGTCGCTTACAGCGGGCAGTGCCTAACAAGCGAATCCCTTGGCCAACGCAGTGCTAACCGCGGCGAATGCGCTCAAGCATGTCGCATGACGTATGATCTCATCGTTGACGGCGAGCAGCAGGACCTCGGTGACAAGCGCTACTTGCTAAGCCCGCAGGACTTAGCCGCCGTGGATGAGATTCCGCGTCTGCTAGAGCTCGGGATCAAGAGTTTCAAGATCGAAGGCCGCCTGAAGACGCCGGAATATGTGGCGGCAGTGACCCGCATCTATCGCCGTGCAATCGACGAGGCCCACAATGGCCGCAAAGCCAGCCAACAAGAGCGCTACGAGTTGGAGATGGCATTCTCACGCGGCATGTATTCCGGCTGGATGCACGGCGTGAACCATCAGGAGCTCGTGGGTGCTCTCTATGGCAAAAAACGCGGACCATACGTCGGCAAAGTCGTGCGTGCAGTGGATGCAGACACTTTGGAGCTGGATGACTTGGGCGCTGCGATCAAACCAGGTGATGGCATCGTTTTTGAGAACCTCCGCGACACCGATGATGAACAAGGTGGCGCGGTGTATCAGGTGCGGGGGCGGACATTGTCCTTCCAGCACGGCAGACTGCGGACAGAAGACATCCATGAAGGCACCCGCGTCTTCAAAACCAGCGACCCAGCTCTGAGCCGAGCTTGGAGGAGCACTTTTGAAGGTGACATTCCCACGCGGAAACAACACAAGCTCGATTTGCGAGTGACCGGAAGCACCGGCACTCCACTAACAGTGACCTGCGGTTCAGCTCAAGTGACCTCCAACATGCCACTCCAGACCGCACTCAAGCGGCCCCTCACCCTGGAGACCATTCAGGAGCAGTTCGGTCGCCTCGGAGGCACGGCCTTTGAGCTGGGCAACGTTCAATTTGATGTCGAAGGCGCGGTCATTCTGCCCGTGAGCGAGCTCAATCGCATGCGGCGAGATCTTTTGGCTAACCTCGACACCGAAAAGCCGCTACAATCGCGCCCGCAGGTCACCGAGACCCTGGAGTCGATGCTGCGAGCCATCCCCAAGCCGGACGCGCATCCCGAAGCCCCTAACCTCAGAGTGCTCTGCCGCACCGATGACCAATTGGCCGCAGCGCTGGAGCTTGGCGTGCCACTCGTCTACCTCGACTACGAAGACATCCGCCGCTATGGCGATGCGGTGATCCAGGCACGGTCGCATCCATCCACGCAAGTTTGGCTGGCCACCCCACGCATTCAAAAAGCGGGCGAGGCAGGCTTCTTCAAACTCATCCAGCGCGCTGAGCCAGACGGTGTGCTGATCCGCAACCTAGGAGCCCTGGCTCACTTCGAGGACAGTGCTCTGCGCCTGACGGGAGATTTTTCCCTCAATGTAGCCAATCCGCTGACCGCGGACTTCCTCAAGCAGAACACTCCGCTAGAGAAACTCACCATCAGCTACGATTTGAACGCTGAGCAGGTGCTGGACCTCCTCCACGGCTCACCACCCGAGTGGTATGAGATCACCCTGCATCAGCACATGCCCATGTTTCACATGGAGCACTGCGCTTTTGCCGCATTCATGAGCAATGGAGCCGACTTCCACACCTGTGGCCGCCCTTGTGAGAAGCACCGCGTGCACCTTCGGGATCGGGTAGGCATGGAGCACCCGCTCAAGGCCGACGTCGGCTGCCGTAACACGCTATTCAATGCCGTGGCCCAAACAGGAGCCCAGTTCTACGATGAACTCACCCAGGCCGGCCTTCGAACCTTCCGCGTGGAACTGCTGGAAGAAACCAAAGCGGAAGCCCTAGAGACCATCCAGCTCTACCAAGGCCTAATCGCCGGCTCCCTCGAAGGCCAAAGCCTCTGGCGAAAACTAAAAGCCCAGTCCCAGCTAGGCGTAACCCGCGGCACGCTCCGGGACATGTCGGCGATCTAGAGTGACTCTCAGAAGTTAGCCGAAATAGAGCAGTTGGAAGCGACTTGGAGAGGGGTGTGGAAGAAGGAGCGCAGTGCGAGGATGATGCGCTCCTCGAGTTGGTCGGGGGTTTTGGCGAAGAAGTCGGCAAAGTAGTCGCTC
>JAEUHM010000049.1 GCA_016795485.1 Verrucomicrobiaceae bacterium
CAATCCCATTGAGCGCTTCTGGCTCAGGCTCAAGAGCGACTACTTTGCCGACTTCTTCGCCAAAACCCCCGACCAACTCGAGGAGCGCATCATCCTCGCACTGCGCTCCTTCTTCCACACCCCTCTCCAAGTCGCTTCCAACTGCTCTATTTCGGCTAACTTCTGAGAGTCACCTTAACAATCAACTGTGATGCAGAACTAGGTTTCGGTAACAAGTCAATTGTCAGTCACCTTTTTGGCGCGCCATTAGAGTTCTGGAGGAGTTTCCATAATAGTGTTCGGATTCCGTATTTTTGTTTTGATATTATATGTTGCATCCCGGCCCCTAATGTTTTCAAATAAGCATTTGTTGCTGATAAATTTAGAACCATGTGCACCTCCCGTCACAATCTACTTCAGTCCAAAAGGCTGATCATGCTTATTGCCACACTGGCTGTTTGCGTTGTGGTGGACCCTGGCAGCTATTGTCAATCTGCCGATAAAGGTGGACCACAGGAACCGGGTAAATTGCAGAAGGAGACACGCTTAGCGTTCCCTGATCCATTCTTCAGACTGATGGCGCTCGATATGGGGCTTAAGTTGATAAATCAGAGTGTAAAGTGGTCTGACTATTATTCAAAACTGGCCCTCACCGACAAGAGCGTCACCAAGGCAGGTAAGGATGAAGCTTCGATAGGTTTTTTGATTGGCATCCGCTTGGCTGATGGGGTCATAGCGCTGATGGGCAAGGATGTTTCAAAGATGCAAGATTGTGCAAATGACGTTAGAGAACTAGCAGCAAAATTGGGAATTTCCAAAAAGGAACTCACTGGAGCTGATGCTATCGTGAGAGCGGTGCAAAAAGACGACTGGCTTGGTGTGCATTTTGAACTTGGCATCTTGCGCGAGGAGATCATTGAGAAGTTAAAGGATAGTAGTGAGAAAAGAAAAGGCGTATTTGTAGCCGCAGGTGCTTGGCTCCAAGGCTGCCGTTACGGGTCAGGCCTTGTGCTTGATCATATGAAAGTGATCGACCTCTCTAATAACTTGCGTGCATCTGCAGTTGTCGATTTTTTGGTCTCAGAAATAAAGACCGCAGACCCAAAAATACTTGCTCAACCTGCCATCAAATCGGCTGTTGAGGTTCTGGCTCAAATCAAGCCTCTCATCGACGTGGATCGCGATGCAAACATCCCTAAAGAGAGGCTCCAACAGATTTTTGACTTGGCGAGCTTAGGCGTGAAAAGCGCCCTGCCCGTCCAAGCCAACTAAAACGAAACACAACTGCGCACCTGCGCCTAATCCGCAATTAATCCAAACCATGAAAATGATACGTCTCTTCTCCTTGCTGCCTGTTATTGCAATGACGGCCCTACATCCAGTGTCTCTTCGTGCCGATATTCTGCCTTCTCGTGCCGAGTCGAGTCCAACTCTTGCTCGTAATGATGCCCGAAAAATTGCAGTTAAGTTCCGTGCTCAAGGTTACGCGATTGCTCCTGTTGCCGCCGGCGACAATAAACATTCTACGCTTGAGTTCGTGTTTGAAGTCAACAAGGGAGTGGATTACGTACTCATGGTTGGCATCGACGAGGCCATTGGGGCGGTTGATCTCTACGTGAAGGATGAATCTGGTAACATGATCGCACAAGACACGCGTGATCTTAGCCGTGCATGCGTGGAATTCGCGTCGAGCTACAGTGGCACAGTCACGATCGTAGTCGACCCACTCAAGAACGATCCTCGTTTCACCAAACTTGGCCACTTTGCGCTACTCGTCGGTATGCAGAACGCTGGCTTCTAAGTTTGGCTCATCTCAATTTACTCTTCCAAAACTATACTCATCAATACACCATGAAACGCGCATTTTTTACTCTTGTCTCCATACTCACAATCGCTGCATGCACAGCTACCACCCCCGCTCCTACGGCTTCTGCCGCTAAGCCTACTTCGGGAACCACTTCAATTGGTTCAGGCTCAAGCCACAAGAGTTCTGGAGGCGGGTCAGGCTCAAAAAGCCAACAAGCAAACAGCGAGTCGACCGCCAAGTCCGACAAAGGTAAGGAGTCGTCCTCAAGTGGGTCAGGAAGCACTACCGTTAACGTCTTTGGCGCTCAACAGGTCCCATTGAGGCCAATCATTGACACTCCTCCAGAGAAGGTGGAGCCGAGCCGCACCCTGCAAGCGGATGTTAATGAGTAAAACCCGTTGAAGTCTTGACGCCCTGCCAGCCCCGTCGTTCTAGACGGGGTTTGGTATGGGGTTTGATCCCCGCCGATGCACAGGTTCCTCTGCCCCACTTAATTCATGCAAACAAATTTACATGTGAAGAGACTCGCGGCCCTACTCATAGCTTGGATTGGGTCCTCTCAGGGACTCTCAGCTGATGAAAATGCGCTCCATGAGCTCTTTCAAAAGAAATGTGCTGAATGCCATGACAAAGGCGAGGACATGGAAGAACCGGAACTGACGAAAAACACCGACCTTCTGGCTTTGAGAGGGGACACGAAGATCGTTGTTCCTGGAGACAGAGTGAAGTCTGAGCTTTATGCTCGCTTGGTATTGCCTGCGGATAGCAAAAAACGAATGCCTAAGTCAGTGGGCAAGCCTGGAGATGAAGACTACCGTGAGCCGCTGACGGAACAAGAACTCAAAGTTGTAGCAGATTGGATTGATGGCAAATCGACCACACCAAATACCAAACGTCGTTTTATTCCCACAAGTGAAGTTCTTGCTCAAGTAGCTGGGGATCTCCAGGTCGGCACGTCCGTAGGTGAACGACGTTACCTCACAATCACCAACTGGTATAATGCAGTTGATGCTAACGGAACACCATTGGTCAACGATGCAGAACTCGAAACGTTGCGATTGGGCCTCGTAAAAACGGTTAATTCTCTCTCGACGAAGCAAAAAATTTCAAAACCTCAGCCAATTGACGAAGAAAAGACCATTTTTCGTATCAATCTCAGTGACTACGGTTGGACCTCCGGACTGTGGGAGGAGATTGTTAAGTTCTATCCCTTAGCAGTAAAGCTCAATGATGCTAACGAGCAGGAGATTGTAGGTCGGCTGGGAAGTGTCAGATCCGTGGTACGGGCTGATTGGTTTGTGTTTGCGACCACTCAGGATCCGCTCTACCACAGGATATTAGGCTTACCTGGAGATGTGAAGGATCAAGATGCGGCTCTTGCACTGGAACGAAAGTTAGGAATAGACCTCGTGCGAGACCTTAGAAAGCCGGATTCCGTGCGCTCTGGGTTCGAAAAAAGTGGGGTGTCTCAGGGAAACCGGGTAATTGAGCGCGTGTCTCTCACTCATGCCGATGGCACACCTGGTTATTACTGGAAAAGCTACGACTTCGACCCCAAGCAGAAGGATCAGCCTGGAGGCGATATCTTCACAAGTCCTCTAGGTCCCGTGAACGCCGGACTCACTACAGACAGGGATTTACAGTTTAAGCCCGCAGGCAGTGAGATAATCTTTTCGTTACCCAATAAGCTTCAAGCCTATCTTTTGGTGGACAATCGTGGTCGCCGCTTGGATAAGGCGCCTATTGAGATCGTCCATGATTCGAGTCGCCAAGACGGAGTAATTATCAACGGTCAATCGTGCATCTCTTGTCACCAAGCGGGCATGTTCGGTGCTACTCCAAAAGACGAAGTCGCGAAAAAAGTGGACGTTTCTGATGCTCCGAAGGCAGTCAAGGAGCAGGTAGCTCTTTTGTATTCACAAGAGCGGATTGCTCAACACATCGACGCTGATAGTCGGAGTTTTTCGGAAGCCCTCAGGGAGTGTGGTGTTAGTCCAGATACTAAGCCAGAACCTGTTTCAGGCATTTACCGCCTTTTTCTACGGGACGTAACCGCCCAGACCCTTGCTGCTGAACTCGGTGCTGCGGGGAATGATTCCACCGCGTTGTTGGTCTCGCTCCAGCGCCATGCATCTGGAAAAGTTCAGGAAATTGCTTCAAAGCTTGCATCCAACATCCCAGTACCGCGGAGATTGTTTTTGATTGCTCACTCGGAACTGGTGAACCATCTGGGCTTTGGCAAACCAGTAGATTTTGTCACGCATATCACTCCCGAACTCGCTGAAATACCGAATCCAGGGAAGCCGACGCCGGTCATACCGCCCAAGCCAGTTGGGAACGTCATTCGTGTGCCACAAGAACTTATTGATGGCGCGTCCTCGACAGCACCTGCTAGGCCTGTTGTGAAAAATGAGCGTCCGATCGCTCAGCGAGGGGCTATCAAAGTCAAGTTTCTGCCTCCTGACGACCCACAATTGCCCCCAGCAGGTATGCAACCCGCTAAAGCGAAGGAACCTGCGGAAAAGACTCGTGCCGTGATTGTTCCGAAGTTCCCTAACTCGCAAGACCAAGCTGCCCAGTCCAGCGCAGCTATCGAGAGTGCGCGCTCGCGAAAATAGTAGTAAAGACGAGTTCTGGACAGCTTGCCTGGTCATTTCGCCCTTGCTGGGAAGGTGAGCCATGTTAGCCTTCCTTCTCGCTCTACAAAATGTTGTTTCTTGAGCCCAATGCTTGTGCCACTGCATCATGAAAGAAGCAGATCGGTTAACTTTTGGCAGCTACGAAGTGCTTTGTAGTGCCGATGGGGTGCCTGTGTCGCTTGGCAGAGGGACGTTCGGGACTACGTACCGTGCGCGCCATAAGTTTCTTGATACTGAAGTAGCGCTCAAAGTAGTTCACGAACGCTGGACGAACGACGCGGGTGTCCGCGCGAGGTTCCTGAAAGAAGCGCAAGAGCAGGCCAAACTTGTCCACCCGCACATTGCCAGGATAACGGATTTTGGTGAAGCGGAGGGCAGTGTATTTTATGCGGTGGAACTCTGCGAGGGTGGCGATCTGCACCAGTTTTCTACTAAACTGGGAGGTCTGCCGCTTGGGGATGTGTTGCTTGTGCTAAGGCAAGTAGCAAGCGCGCTCTCTCACGCCCATCAGCGGCAGTTGATCCATAGGGATATCAAGCCATCCAATCTTCTGTTGGAGAAACTGAATGTGGGCACCCCAGTTGTTAAAGTAATCGACTTCGGCCTTGTGAAGCGTTTGCATGAAACAGAAGTTCCGACCGCACTCCTCACTCAGGCAGGTCAGATAGTAGGTACGGCACTGTTCGCAAGCCCTGAACAACTAAAGGAAGAACCTGTCACACCATCCACAGACGTGTTTTCACTGGGCATGACGGCTTGGTATCTCTTGCTTGGCAGTTCGCCGATTCCAGGTTCGCAGAGCGTTGTCGTGGCTGAGCGCCTGTCGACTGAGAGCTATGCAGGGCGTCTGCCAGATCTGCCGGAAGACGTGCACTCTCTACTTGTACGGATGTTGGAGAAGGACCATTCTCAACGCATCAAGGACTGCATAGAAGTCGAGAGGTTGCTAAATGAGTGTATTTCAAATCATTCGTGTCGATGGTCTCTCCCTGATAAACTTTCACAATCTCAAGACGCTCCCTCAGTTGCGGCATCGAAGAAGTCGCGACTTGGAGACCTATTTGCTACCCAGGAGCCACGTGAAAGTGGTGCCTTGACTCATTACTATGCTCGCAACTTAGCACGCAATGATGATGTAGAGATCACACTAGTGGCCAATGGAAATCAAGCCGTCGCCAAGGTGGCTCAAAATGTGAAGCGGCTGTTGGCCATGAATCACCGAAATGTGGTGCGGTATCATGGCTACCACGAATGTGAGGAGGGTTTGGTAGTCGAACATGCTCGTGCAGATGGAACCACTTTACTTGATTTAGTTCGCCAAGAAGGAGCCATAAATCTTGCACATGCAGCGAATATCTTGGCCCCTATTGCCGACGCTTTAGACTGCTTAATGGATGCAGAACTCAGTGTTTTGACGGATCCCGGAGATGTTCTATTGTCAAAAGTCACCACCAGTTCAAAAGACAATCATCAAGCCCTCGTAGATGGGGAGTTTGTCCCCATTTTGCAGCCAGTTCTTTTGCTCGGTGGCAACGGGGACCCAGCGATGACCGCTGTTGGAACTATGATGCCCGTGCACACCGTTTTTGCAGGTTCGGGATTGGTGAATGGCGCAGGGGCTTCTAGTTCAGCGCTAGCGAGTTTAGTTTATTGGACCGTGGGGGGCAAACGTCCCAAGGCTGCGTCCCACCTCTCCACTGCGGCGTACTTGCCAATATCTGGCCTTTCTGAATCTGGGAACAATTTATTGCGACAAACCTTGGCGAACCAAGGCACGATCTCTAGTTGCACGGCTTGGTGGAATCAGCTTCTTCAGATTGAGGGCCTTCAGAACACACCGTCGACTGTCGGCACGTTTGGGAAGGGCTCCACGCGATCGAACTGGCCCGAGCGCCAACATCCAGAAGGATTGTCCAAGGTAGCATCGACACCACCTGCAGCATCGACACCACCTGCAGCATCGACACCACCGGCAGCATCGACACCACCTGCAGCATCGACACCGCCTGAGTTTGCGAATCCAATCGCGCAACCAAGTCTCGCAACCGATCCATTAGCGTCAGGTGGCATCGGATCGTCCAACGTTACTTCAACTATTGTCGACAAGGCGAAGGCGAAAGCTGAAGCGGCAGCGTTGATTATTAAGATCGGTGCCTGGGCTGACGCTGTCGGACAACTTGTTAAGCAGGTGGCGAGTTCGGAGGAAGAAGCAAAGCGCCAAACAAATGGCCCAGATTTTTCGCCGGAAGAAATGCGAGATTGTCTCGCTCAAATGCGTCAGGTTGGCACAGCCCGTGACAAGCTAGTTCAAGACGGCAATACTTACACGCAAATCCTCGGAGAACTCGAAATCCGCTGCCGAACACTCAACTTGGACGAGAACGAAGTAGGATTGATTGCGGCGCGCACACCCTTTGAATCGGCCCTGACGGGATTGGCCATGGCAGGAGCCACTTGGGAGACTACGTCTGAAAAACTTGATGCGATGTACCGTGAGGTTACTTCGGCCGCCCAAGCACAGTCCGACGACTGGTCACGAGAACTTGGCAAGTTACTGGTTTCATTCAAGAAATACGGGGCAGACTTTGCAACGCTCAAGAGCAAGACGAACAATCTGAAAGCAAAGGGGGATTTGGTTGAAACTGAGAGGGCGCTTAAGCAGTTACGTCTTTTGAATAATGTTTTCTCTCAGATCCGGCAGGAGTTGATCCGACAAAAGCCCGAATCTATTGCCTTTACTAATGTACTGGGAGTAATTGGGGACCATGAACGTCTCAATGCCGTGAAGGAAGTGGCGGATGAGATCGTCAAGACTGAGTCGGTATTGGCTGGTATCGAATCGGAAATGCCCGCTCTCCATGCAGAACTTGAAAAGGTCAGAAAGAATGCGCAAAGCAGTCAGCAGTTGCTTGGAAGTTTGGAGGCTAATCGAAAAGAAGTCGAACGACTATCTGTGTGTGTAAAGAAATACGGTGTAGAGCTGGCAACCTGTGAAAAGCGCATCCGCCAATTCATCAAGAAAGGAGACCCAACATCTATTGAGCGCGCTCAGCTAACCGCAGCAAAGGTTGACCTTACAGCGCATGAAGCTGTTCGTATACAATGCAAGACGTTGAGGGACGAACTGACGGCGAACACCTCGCAAGCGGTTGCTCTCGGCTTGCAGGGCGAGAACTTCTCCAAAGATGCTAAGCGCTATACAAAACTCGTTGAGGATCTTGAGCTACAAGCAGTTGCGCAGATTGTTAGGGCTCAAAAACTATGTCTAGCAGTTCAACAAGCGCATGTTGGCAAGCCAGACTTGACGAGCGGTGCAGCGGTAGAGGGGACAGCCTCTTCATCATTGCCTTGGCTTAAGTATGCGACCATGGCGGTGGCCGTTCTTTGCATCCTGTTGGCAATTATTCCCCGAAACCAAAAGGATGAAGCACCTAGCCTAGCTAGCGGACCGACACAGGCTGCGATCTCCCCCCCGGTGATACCTGATGCGGGCCTTTCTGCATTCCATGACAAGCAGCAATGGCAACACCATGCAGAGTTGATTGAAAGTCAGGCGAAGAAAATCGAATCTCAGATCGTCGAGATCGGCAATAATTTCCACCGTGCAACTGATACTGTGGCCAAAGATAATAAGGTCTCATGGCTTCGGGATCTAGACGCAATTTCAAAGCGAATCATTTCCATTGATATCGAGTTGCAAAAGCTTGCGAACTGGTATCAGGCGTTCCGAAAGCAGAATCCCAACGACAAAGACTTGGATTTGCACATCAGTGCCTTGGCTCAGTTTGGAACTGAGTCTTTGCGAACCCAGTCTCTTAATCACTTGCGCGAGGGAGTGAGGGAGGTCGTCACGCAAGGCATTAGGAGGTGGCCGGCACACGCATATCTTGATGCTGCGGCCAGCGGGCTAATTGCTGCCGAAACGATTCCTCCTGACCTTGTTATCGCAGGTGAAACAGTTCACGGAGGTCTACACGAAAACAAGAGGGGCTGGAAGTATATGCTTCCAACGGGCAGATTTGGCACCAGCGACAAAGTCGGCTACTACTTCACTGGACCAGGACTCAAGAAAACTCCGCCAGGCGCCCTCGGAGAATTGAAACAGGATGGACACGTGTTGGAAGCCACCTTGGACTGGCTTACTGCGGACAGAGCAAGTGGCAAATTGCGTCTTGTTGACGCGGGCGATCCAACCAAAACATTTCATGACAAGGCCACAATCACGCTCGCCACGAATGTGACTGGGGCCACCCAATCTGATCGCGTCTGGCGAGGTGGGGTCACCATCAATTTAGCCGCAGATACCATAAATCTGCCTTCACCTGCACTGTTTCAGAGAGTTGGAAATGATCTGCTGATTGAAAACATACCTTCAGGTACATACGGAGTGAAATTTGAGGTTGCCGAGAACTCGATCAAAGGTGCGAATCCAAAAGATATACTCAAATCGTCAGCGAGTGCCGTGACTTACGCAAAGACAGGAATGATAAAGCTAGACACCAAAGGTTTTGCATCCCTGGGATGCAGCATCGGAACCGCTGAGGTGATAGCTATAGAGGTCCATGAGTCTCAAGAGTCTCCGGTCCCCCTTCCGCTGCTGCGTAACAACATGGTGTTGCGGTCCTATGTGCAATTGACTCAAACTCAATTGCAGCACTGTTTCCGTTTAGACAAACTCCTCGTCGCTTTGCCTAGTGCATCACTTTCCTCGCTTGCCCCTAAGGGCCTCAACTGGCCATCATCTGCCTGTCTAACATGGAACCCTGATGAAGGTTTTATGGAGTTGTTTACGGAGAATACCTCGGTGACGACTGAATGGTGGGCGGAAAGTTTGTTTCATGTGGCCAAAGAGAATCCGAACTCACCACTCGACCGATTTGTGGAACCTTTGAAGAGAATGCTCTTCCAAGATTCGCCTGACTTCATTGATAACCGCCGTCTTCGTTTAGAGGCTATCCAAAGTTTGGTTGGTCCCAGTTATAGCGAACTTCGGAATGCTGCCGAGGATACAAGCACACAGCTTAAGGACATCCTCACCAAACAACGATTAGCTATTGCTGACTTGCGCGACCACTCTGCGACATTACCCGTACCAACAACAAGCGCGTCGTCCACTGAGCGTCCTCCGCTTTTGAAAACTGTGCTTATTCCAACTTCCATGACTTGGACTCCTGGTGGAGTCCTGACCATTAAATTACAGAGTTTTAAACGTAGGATTATGCCGCCCACAAGCACCCCTGGCTACACGACTTCTTACGAGGCTCTTGAGGTTGCAGAAGGTAGTCTGGTTACCGAAGACCGCGGAAGTTCATGGCATTTGCAACTGAAGGATAATCTCGATCAATCATTTTCATTCTCTGCCGCACCCGTTTCCACCCTAGACGCAAGGCTCAAGTAGTGATAAAACCAACTGCGTAGTCCAAGGATAATTGTATGAAGCATCGCATATTCTTCCCCCGTCCCCAGAGCGCAATCGTAGCCGCTGTTTTGACCATTGGCCTCGTTGCTTGCGATCAACCGGCGGAGAATGCCGATCAGAGGGTTCTCACCCTTGAAGCAGAGCGAGATCAGCTAGTCCAGCAGTTGGAAAAGGCAAAGGCTATTGAGTCGAGTATCGAGGCCTTGCGCAACGAAGTGGCAAATTTCTTGGCAGCCCAGAATGAACGGGCAGAAGGCGCCAAAGAGTCATCCAACTCAGATAAACCACTTGCGCCCATTTCAGAGGAAGCCAGGGCTGCAGCTAATAAGCTAGCTACTCAGCTCGGTGGTTTAGGCTCCATCGCTTCTGCTCAGCCTTTGTTTGATTGCGTCGAGATTCCAATGCTGATCGTACACTCTAGCGGACAGACCAGCTTGGTGGGGGTTCCATTTCGCTTGAATGGAAATCTGTGGGAGTCAGCAATTGCCGCCGAAAAACTTTCAGCGCTCGTAAAGCCCTCCTCCCTGCACATTGCTCAAGACGAAAGATCGGCAGCGCCATTTACTGATGCCACCGGGGGAAATCAGATGCGAGTAGGCTCTTCTGATACGGGTTCATCCACAGCTCCATCGAATGTTGAACAACCTTCTGCAAAAGCACCGTCCCCAACTGAGTTTCGGCCGATCACCAAAGGGGATCTTCCACCTGGTGTTAATCCCATCCAAGGAATGGGAGCCGACACAGGCTTTGGTGTAGTCGGAGAGAAAAATGGAAAGAAGGTCTTTGGATTTCGGCCACCGGAAACCAAATAAAGTGCCGGACTAGCACATGAAGGGTGAGCTCTTTATCGTTTCAGGTGACTCCCGTACTAGTTACACACTTGGGCGCGAAGATATAACTCTTGGCAGTTCGGCTGGTTGCGGCATTCACGTTCCCCTTGGTGGTAACTTAAGCAACTTGGGCAAAATGGTTTGGAGTGCCAGCCAGGCCACTTGGGTATTATCCGTCTCGTCTGATTTTGGCTCAAGTTTGTTAGTCAATGGACGCATGGAGCTGTCGCCGGGACATCGGCATCCCCTTGCAAATGGCGATGAGATACTCGTAAACAACACTCTGCTTTGTTTTTGTAAGCAACTTGAGCCGCCTGTTCTTGGCGGGCAGCCCAAAGTGGAGTGTATCCTTGATTCCCTACCACTCATTATCGGTAGACGCACTCCTGATGAGCATTCAACAGACACCCAGATTGAAACAGCAAAGAATGAGGTTGCCTACCGCCGATGGGAGCTAGACCCTGCAATTGCAACGCTTTCACGACGCCACGTGACTATATATTTCGAGGGCGGGTATTACTACTCTCAAGACGAAAGTCGCTTGGGTGCAGAGATAAACGGTCGGCCTTTCCAGCGAGAAAGGCTGGTGTATGGTGATCGGCTTCGCGTAGGACAATACTTGTTCGAGTTCACAGGAACAAGTCTTCTTTGGATAGAGAATCCGGACATCGGTCGGGTTTGCGCCCAAAATCTTATCGTCCAGAGAGGGCGCAATAGGAAAGTAATCATTGATCTTGATGACACTCGCATTGACATACGTAGCGGCGAGTTTATTGGGATATTGGGAGGTAGCGGACAAGGTAAATCGACGTTGCTAACAGCGCTGTGTGGTATTAGTCCCCCAACATCTGGTAGCGTTTCGATTGGCGGGGTGGGCCTTCACGAGAGAAAGAGGCTTCAATCATTGGGGGTTGGTTATGTTCCTCAAGATGACATTGTGCATTACGAGCTAACTGTTGGACAGGCAATGCATTACTCAGCTCGTCTGAGGGTTAAGCTTAGCGCTCGCCAGCGAGGCCAATTGGTGGATGAAACGATCAAAAGTCTTGGCCTTGAGCCTTTCCGCCACAGTAAGGTTTCGCAGCTATCCGGGGGACAGCGTAAGCGGGTAAGCATCGGCATTGAGTTGTTAGCAAAGCCACGTGTTTTGTTTCTCGACGAACCGTCTTCTGGGCTCGATCCCGCTACTGAGAGTCAACTCATGGAGTTGCTTCAAGGTCTCGCTGAGTCGGGCATGACGGTTATTTGCACCACCCACGTGTTGCAAAAAGCTTACCTATTCACTCGACTCATGTGGGTCCATGACAAGAAAGTCATTTTCTTTGGTTCCACTGATCGGGCACGTTCATTCATGCTTGGCGAGCAAGCAACTAGTAGCAACTCGCTGGAGTCAGGCCGCCAGTCACCTCTCGAGCGATTATACCAGGAAGTGATTCTAAGCCGTGGGCGAAAAACAGGTCCGCAATGGGAAAAGCAATTGAGAGCAAGCGATCTGGGTCCTCTCTTTATACCGAGGAAAGAAGAAATTGTCTCACCCACTAATGTCAGTCGGAGCCAAACGGTTTCGAGCGTGGAAAAGCTGAGGGTTCTATTGTCTCGCCAATGGCGAATACTCATCTCGGATCGGCTTAACCTTCAGTTCCTCCTCGCGCAAGCTATTGTTATTGGACTCTTCATTGCTTGGTTGGCACCTTCTCCCGGCCTGCGGAACTTTTTGTCAGTGGTGGCAGTGCTTTGGTTTGGTTGCAGCAATGGAGCTCAACAAATCGTCGCTGAACTTCCGATTTTTCAGAGGGAGCGCGTTTGTGGTATGGGTATCAACGTCTATCTGTTCAGCAAGGCCATCTTTCTGACCCTCCTCACATTTGTGCAGTGTTTGGTGTTGGGCAGCAGCATTCTTCTTGTCACTCCTTACTTCCATAAACCACAATACTCAGAAGAGGCGTGGCAGGGAGACGAACGATTTGCCGACGAGCAAGATTGGGAATCGACATCACTACAGCCCACAAGAGAAATCAGACTAACCGATGGAACTCGCCTGATTGGAGCGATTGTCGGAAAATCGTCGGAGTCCGTCGACGTGGAAATAAGTAAGCTTGATGGCGCTTCTGGCAAAAGGTCGGAGATCAAGTCGGTTTTGCTCTCTGCCCTTGAATCTTCATCGCGTGCTTATGCAGACCACTGGGTTCCCCTCAAAGCGCAACGGCCCCTAAGTGAAAATAGCCGAAAAGCTGCAATCTGGCTTGCACGGCTCTTTGACATTCAAGCCAATATTGTCGAAGCTGGGCCTGCTCAATTGAAGGATGCTCAGGGGAAAGGCCTGGTGGACCGGAGCAATCGGCCGTTGCGGTGGCCTGGCATACCCGTGTGGTCAGTTATCCGTACTTCAATTGGGCTGAAAGTATTGGGCCTGCTTGGAGTGGCAGTAGTTGGGGTCTTTCTTGGGTTAGCTGCGTCAGCGCTCGTCCGCTCGGCCACTCAAGCCGTCATGTGGGTGCCTTTGATCCTCATACCGCAGATTCTATTTGGTGGATTCGTGGTCGTTCTTGCTGACATGGGGCTCGCGGCCCGCAGTGTTTCTGGTGTAATCCCGAGCGCTGCAGCCCAGCGAATCATGGAAGTGTCAGAGAACTTCGGCAAAATAGTCCCCTTCATTGCGAATAGAGCCAAAGTGCCATCATTCTTTGGCGCAGACGAGGTTGTTGAATGGAAAGACCCTAAGGACGAGGAGAGCCTGCTGACGGCTCAGTACCCAACATTGGATCGCAGCAATACAGCGTGGCAGAACCTGATTCTGGATCTCTCACTCACCCAATATGGCCAACGCCCGATCGAGGTTAGCTCCGATGACAATCGCGCTGAAATAGATCAGGTGCGGCATAGGCCGGACGTTCTTCCCGGTTACAGACAGGGCACGACATACTCATCCACCGCTACCGCATTCAAGAATGGATGGGTTCTGTGTGGATGGGTTTCGTTCTGCTATGGCCTTATCGTTTGGGGCCTAAGCCGGAGTCAAACGAGTCAGCGATAACTTTGTCGACCAATACCTTGACTCTACTGATGAACTAAGTCGCTAGAGCGTTCTAACTGGGTCAGTTTCTGCTTCGTAGTCCACATCTTGAAGACCAAAGCCGAAAAGACGAAGAAAACTCGACTGATAGCCCGCAAAGTCAGCAACTTCGCCCAGGGTCTCGGTGGTTACCGTTTTCCATCGCTCAGCAACTAAGCTTTGTACGGCAGGTCTCATTTCCCAGTCATCTACACGAATACGACCAGCCTCATCTGGCTGAGGGTTGCCACCGTATAGGCGCTCTCTGAACAAACGGTCCATCTGCTCGATGGTGTCCTCGTGTGTGCCTTCGGCTTTCATGACCTTGTAGAGCAGCGAGATATAGAGCGGCACAACTGGGATGGCGGAGCTTGCCTGTGTTACGAGCGCTTTATTCACCGACACCCAAGCCTTGCCGTTCAACGGAGCGAGTTTGACATCCAACGCGCGTTGAACACGCTCAAGGTCTTCTTTTGCACGGCCGATAGTGCCGTTTTTGTAAATCGCCCAGGTCAAGTCAGGTCCTATGTATGAGTAGGCAACAGTCTTCACTCCCTCGGCAAGAAGACCCGCAGAAGCTAATGCATCGATCCACATCTCCCAGTCTTCACCACCCATTACCGCCACAGTTTGGCGGATGTCTTCATCTGTGGCTGGCTCGATGGTCACCTCGTTGACCACTCCCGTTCCTGTATTCAAGTTCTTGTTAGTATAAGACCCACCGATGGGCTTGAGTGTCGATTTGAACACCTCCCCGGTCTTTGGGTGTGCACGGCGAGGAGACGCCAGACTATAAATCACGCAATCAACTTGCCCGAGGTCAGTTTTGATCGCCTCAATCACCTGTGACTTTATTTCGTCTGAGAAAGCGTCTCCGTTAAATGAACGCGCATATAGTCCAGCTGCCTTTGCTTCCTTTTCAAACGCAACAGAGTTGTACCAGCCAGCGGTACCGCAGCGGTCAGCCTCACCCTCTTTTTCAAAAAACACTCCCATCGTTGCCGCGCCCGCGCCAAATGCTGCAGCAATGCGTGATGACAGCCCGTATCCAGTGGATGAGCCAATCACGAGCACTTTTTTGGGTCCATTTCCAATTGGGCCGCGTCCTTTGACGACAGCAATCTGCTCAGCCACGTGCTTAGCACAGCCATCGGGGTGAGCAGTAGTGCAGATGAATCCACGAATCTTGGGTGCAATGATCATAGGTATAACGGTGTCCCTATGCCCTAATCCCGCCCGGCCTGCTAGCAACTGTTTTCTGGCGACCTACCCAACCTGTGAAGCTACTCAATCTCGAAGATTCCCTCAATCTCGACGGCAATATTTCCCGGTAGAGAACCCATGCCTACCGCACTGCGTGCGCCAATGCCAGCATCTTCGCCCCAAACTAAGCCGAACAACTCAGAGCAGCCATTGATGACCTTCGGATGCTCACCAAATGTGGGTGGGCAGTTTACCATCCCCAGCAGTTTGACCACCCGCTTCACCTTGGACAGTTCGCCAAACTCGGCCTTGAGAGTAGCGAGAATAGCCAGTCCCGTCTGTCGTGCCGCTGCACGTCCTTCTTCCAATGAAAGCTCATCCCCGACACGACCAGTCACATAAGTCTCATTCTCACGAAACGGCCCATGTCCTGAAACATAAGCCACATTTCCCACGCGGACGACGGGCTTGTACACACCACCCCTCGGTGGCGCTGGAGGTAAAGTGAGGCCGGCTTCTTGGAGGCGTTGTTCAGGTGTCATACGAGGATAAGTCTATTTTTGCGAGGGAATGGCAGTGCCAGTGCTGTCACAAACACGAAGCTGAAACTCCCACTCCACCGTCCACTCTTCGGTTTGGTGGTTCTGACTGCATTTTACGAGAATCACGTTTTTGCCCTTCTTGAGAGCGCACGGCAGCTTGTATTGGTCCAACTGCGCACCGCGGTGATATTCGTCTCGTGCGAACAATAACTTGCCGTTCAGCCAAACTTTCCAAGCGTTCTTGCAACCAAGCCGAATCTCGGCATTGCGGTCTTCTGGTGAGTAAAAATCCGCCACCGCATACCCAGTTACTTCTTTTTCCATGCCAAAGGGCTTGTTGAAGTCCACTTTACCGTAGTCGTCTTTGGAGGTGAATGCGGACCACTTCGCTTGCTTGCCCTTGCCATCATAGCTTGCATCAAAATCGATTTTTTCCTCTGGCGGATAGACTTTGTCATGCCCGGCACCGTCTGCATTGCTGAATGGCGCGATCAGCTTCCAATCCATCAAAAATCCAAAGTGTTTCGGCAAATCGACTTGTTCTCCAAGATCTCTGAGTTTCTTCGCCAAAGGTTTGATTTGATCTTCATCACGCGCAGAATCGAGCGCCTTTTTGTAGGCTACTATCGCAGCAGCCTTGTCTGTTGCAGCGAGCTTGTCTCCTTCTGACATCAGTTTGCTCACTGGGTATCGTCTCAGACTCGCACTCGGATCATCTGCAAAAAAGTCCGTCAACTTCTCAGCCTCGGCTGGAGCCCTTGATGCCAGTAACTCATAAGCTAGAGTGCGCGATCCGGCTCCATGCTCTCGGTTTTTGATGTAGTCTGCTAGTGCGACAGCGGGAGTCTCGCCTTGAGCAGCTACCCGCTCATCTACTGCCGAAACCGCCGCCCGCAGCCAATTTTCCGCCAAAGGATTAGCGCCATCCAAAGCACGGATGAGGTCCACCAGTTGGTTAGGCTGTGCTTTCGAAACTAGTTTCCAAGCTTCCGAAGCTGCATCATTACCGAGCGCTTCGGGGCCTACTTGGCGCAATACCTTGATAGAGTCAGCCAAGTCGTCAGCGCTGAGCGGGGAAACGAGAAGTGCGAGAGCAATGATGCGATGCATGGTGGTTAACGTGGCGGGAAGTCTCATCACGGCAAGCCATTGCTTGATCAACTCATCACGCTTGGTAGGCTCAGTGCCATGATACACCTGTTCGCCCAAGCTCCCGGTGAAGATTGGCAGGCGAAGTTGGCTCCAATCATCGTGGCCCTTGTGGTCGTTATTTTCATTGCCCGACGAATCTGGAGAAGCAAGAAAGGCCAATCTGGCTGTGGAGGTGCTTGTGACTGCTCGCTAAAACCAAAACCAAAGTAGTCGTTCCAGATGTCGCGCATCTCTCTTTCACACAAGAAGCCTACCGACGGCGGCGACCACCACGCATGTCCCGCTCAGGGATGCCCAATTCCAATTGCACAAAACGCTCTGCTGGTTGCGATGGAAGCCCGTAGGTCCTGCGACGAAGAAGTTGAAAAAGCCCGGCCAAACGACCGCGGAAAGGACTGTGCTCAATAGTTTGCATATTGTTCATCTGAAAACTGTTCTTTAGAACAGTAATATGAACACCAATCCGTAATCTCTGCAAGACACTTCCAGCAGTTTCTTTCTCTCTGCCAAGTTTTTAGTTCGCGAAGGAGCTTGAGGGAATGCGGAGTATGCATTCGTAGCCAACCGAGACTCATGAAATCCTCGATCTTCCTCCTTGTAGCCCTTACTGCCCACGCGCAGATCATCGACGGCAAATTTCCCGTGGTCTCAAACCTCAAGGCTGGAGCGGCAAAGGTGGACATCACACCGGCGGAGGTGAAGGACATCACCGTGGCCGGTCACACGCGGGTGGTGAATGGCGTGCGCGATCCCTTGCGGGCGGGCGTGCTCGTTTTGGACGATGGCGAGACGAAGGCGGCCATCGTGACGATGGATGTCATCAGCGCTTGGGAGGACATGGTGGCGCTGGCACGTCCGGCGATCGAAAAAGAGACCGGTGTGCCCGCGGCGAACATCATGATCTGCGCCTCGCACAATCACTCCGGCCCCGGTTGGGTGGAAAACATGCGCTGGGCCTCCGAGGTGATCAAAAAGCTCGCCGCCGCGGCTAAAGAGGCCGCCGCCAACATGCGCCCGGCCAGCATCGGCCTCGCCGAGGACCGCATCAGCTTCAGCATCAACCGCCGCAAAATCTACGACGGTCGTGCGGTGGTGAGTTTGAACCCCGATGGCCCGAACGATCCGCGCGTGAAGGTGCTGCGCTTCGACGACGGCTGGTCGCTCACGCCTTTGGCCATCCTCATGCACGCCGTCTGCCATCCCTGCTTCTTCACCTGGGGCGACAAAGGCTCGCAGCCGCATCCCAAGGGCTTTCCCATGATGACCGCCGACTTCCCCGGCGAGACGCAGACTTTTGTCGAGAGCATCTACAGCGGCAAAACGGCCTCCATGTTCATCCAGGGCTGCGCGGGTGACATCCGGCCGAATCTGCCCGGCTATCCGTATCGCTGTGCTGATGAAGCGGACATCCAGTGGGCCGGTCGCGACCTCGGCGGTGCGGTCGTGCGTGCCGCCGCCTACAGCCTCACGCGTGAACAACTCGCCAAACGCGCCACTTATTACCCCATCCGCGTCGCCAGCGAGGTCATCGAACTTCCCGGCAAAGAACAGCCCATCCGCGCCGAGCTCATGGCGATGAAAATCGGCCCCTACCTGCTCCTCACCATGCCCGGCGAGCCGATGGTCGAATACGGCTTCAAACTCGAGCAAGCCATCGCCGACCGCGCCAAGCCGCTCATCATCGGCTACGCCAACGGCAACATCGGCTACATCGCCACCGCCGAGGCCCACAAGGTCGGCGGCTACGAGCCTAACCTCTCCAAACTCAAGCCCGAAGCCGAGCCCGTGATCCTCAAAAAACTCGGCGAACTCGCCGACCGCGTCGTCGGCGATGTCTTCGCCTCGTTCTCGAAGCACCCCAAAGACATGCAGAAGCGCGAGGCAGAGGAGAAGGTGCGACTTGAACAGAAACAATCCAAACCATGACCAACACCGACGACCAAACCCGCCGCGCCTACTGGGCGGAACAAATGGAGGCAGGCTATGCCATCGTGCAGAAGCTCATCGAGTTTCCGGTGAAGGAATGCGGCGAGCGCTTTGCCTCGATCCCCGATGCCGCAGCGGCTGCAGGAGTGGAGATGCTGTTCTCCACGACGAAGATCGCGGGCGATCTCGACCGCGTCTATTTCCTGCGGGAGAGTTTGGTGCACGATGTCATCACCATCGGCCGCGAGATGAATGAGCGCGGATGGATCTTGAAGATTGAGGACGCGTTCCGCTCGCTCGACATGCAGCGGCAGCTCGTTCGGAAGCCGTCGGTGTTCGACAATGTGCTCAAAAAGACCATGTGGGAACTCGGCGGGCAGATTCCGACGGCGGAGATGATGTTTCGCCGCGCCATCGTGCTCACGGCGAACATGCCCAAGATCGGCGCGCACATGTCCGGCTCCGCCATCGACATCTCCGTGTTCCGCCGCGACGACGGCACGGAGGTCTGGCGTGGCTATCCGTATCTCGAAATGAGCGAGCACACGCCCATGCGCTCGCCGTTTGTCGCGCCGGAGCACGTCGCCACACGGCTGGACATCTGCGCGATGATGGAAAAGCACGGCTTCATCCACTTCCCCTTTGAGTTTTGGCACTTCGACAAGGACGACGCGGGTATGCACATCCTCACCGGCAATCCCGCGCCCTGCCGCTTCGGCCCCGTGAACTGGGACCCGCGCACAAACGAGGTCACACCCGTCGAAAACCCGTTGGAACTGCTCAATCCGCTGCCGGTGATCGAAAAGGAAATCGCCGCCGCGCTGGAGCGGGCAGGCTCAGCTGCATTGTGAGTGTCGGGTAGTTTGCTGCCAGACTGTTCGCCGAGTTAGGGGTCGTTTCCTGACAGCTATCATCGCGATAATGATCGTTCTTCAGGGCGCTGCCTTTTGTCAGCAACTCCGAAACCCAGGTCGCTAATTAGCGGATGGACATGTGATAAGCGTGACCGCGCATTTTAGGGCGACGAAGAGTCAGACCAGATTGGGACAGTTGGCGCGTCCCATTTGGCATGACCAGACCAAGAGACTCAAATGCAAACTGCTCAGCCTAAGTCTCACCAAATGCTTGACCCAAAGCACCACAACAGGTGAGGTCTTTAAAGCACCTTTGTGTGCGGCCATCATCGGCTCTGCGAGAAATTTAGCAACTTGTGTCCTGTGAAGCGAGTGGGATTCCATTTCTTCTCTCCGATGGTCAAAGCGGCAAAGGCGATAAGGCGGCTTGATTTTTGGCTGTTGGCCTTGCCTCTGTGGGGCAGCCGTGTAGGCTCTCGGCCCTTTTTACGGATTAGAGAGTGAGACAATAAATGGATACGGCAGTACCTGGACAGAGATGGGTGAGCAATACCGAGGCAGAACTGGGCCTTGGGGTGGTTCTGAAGGCGGAATATGGACGGATGGAGATCTTTTATCCGGCAGCGGGTGAAATGAGGCAGTATGCGGTGAAGTCCGCTCCTTTGCGGCGTGTGAAGTTCAAAGAGGGTGATAGCATCAAAACTCATGAGGGTGAGTCCTTCGTCGTAAGTGCACTGGAAGAGCAAGGTGGTCTGATCATCTATAAATGTGGCAAAAAGGACATCCCGGAAAGCCAATTGGCCGACACGATAAGCTTTAGCAAGCCCGAGGACAGGCTGTTGGCGGGGCAGATGGAAGATATCAGAACTTACAATCTGCGGGCTGAAGCGTTGGAGTGGCGTAGCAAGATCCAACGCAGTCCAGTGCGCGGTTTTGTGGGTGGGAGGGTCGATTTACTTGGACACCAACTTTACATCGCCAACGAAGTGAGCCGTCGGCTAAAGCCTCGGGTTCTGCTGGCCGATGAAGTGGGCTTGGGAAAGACAATCGAGGCGGGGCTGATTCTGCATCGCCTGGTCCTGACTGGCCGTGCTAACCGGGTTCTGATCGTGGTGCCCGAGGCCCTGGTGAATCAGTGGTTTGTCGAACTGTTGCGGCGGTTCAACTTGATCGTGAGTGTTTTTGATGAGGCGCGATGCGAGGATTTTGAGTCCGATGATGCCGAGGCAAATCCTTTTCTAGGCAGTCAGCATGTGTTGTGTGCAGCGAGCTTCCTGGCGGAGAGTCCAAAGCGTGCGATGCAGTGTCTCTCCGCGGGCTGGGACTTGGTGATCGTCGATGAGGCCCATCATTTGGAGTGGACGCCGCAAGGGGGCAGTCCTGCGTATGAAATCGTGGCACAATTGGCGGCAAAGACCGAAGGATTGTTGCTCATTACGGCCACACCGCAGCAGCTTGGACGTGAAGGGCATTTTGCGAGGTTGCGATTGCTCGATCCAGAGCGTTACGACAATCTAGAGGCGTTCTGCAAAGAAGCAGATCACTATGAGGCAGTGGCCGTAGTTCTGGATCGGTTGTTGAGTGGCGGCACTGTGACGTCATCCGACGAGACGCTCTTTGCAAGCAAGTCTGAACGTGTGAAGAAATTGCTGGAGGATGTGAAGCAGGGCAGGGAAGGTGCCCGTGAAGAACTGACCGATGCACTCTTGGATGAGTTCGGAACAGGCCGCGTCATGTTCCGCAATACCCGCTCAGCGCTGAAAGGTTTCCCGGAGCGAAAGGCTGTCCTGCACAGTTTAGAGGATGAATCGGATGAAGGTCAGGCGCGCTGGCTGGCTGCACTTTTGAAGCAGTTGGGCGAGGCCAAAGTTTTGGCGATTTGTAGAACCGCCGACAAGGCTGTGGCGCTGCAAGCTGGATTAGCGCGTCAGATCAATGTTAGCAGCGGAGTTTTCCACGAAGGGATGACACTTATGCAGCGAGATCGTGCTGCTGTGCACTTTGCTGACGAAGAGGGTGCTCGGATACTGATCTGCTCAGAGATCGGCAGTGAGGGTAGAAACTTCCAGTTTTCCCATCATTTGGTCTTGTTGGACTTGCCCGAGAATCCTGAGTTGCTGGAGCAACGGATCGGGCGTTTGGATCGGATTGGTCAAACGGCCACGATCAACATCCACGTTCCATATGTTGAGGGCAGCGCGTCTGAGGCCCTCGCACGGTGGTATCATGAAGGCCTGAATGCGTTCGAGAAACATCCGCATGCCGCTATGGAGGTTCTTCAAGAGGTCCATGAAGCATTGCAGCAAGTCATGACCAAAGTGGATGGCAAAGCCTTGTCTACTTTGATCAAGAAGACGAATGAACTTCATGCCCAAGCCGGACAAAAGTTGGAGCGTGGGCGAGATCGACTGCTGGAGATTAACTCTTATAGGGCAAAGGACGCAGATGCGACCATCCAAGCCATGCGAGAGATGGACGAGGATCTGGATTTTGAGGACTTTATTGTTCGACTGATGGATCGGATCGGCATGGTGGTGGAAGAGCATGGAAACCGCAGTTACGTGTTCCGGCCCGGTGATCTGATGACCGATACCCTTCCGACAGTGCCGCCAGACGGATTGCTCGTTACGTTTGATCGGAAACGAGCACTCTCACGCGACAACATCAGTTTTCTGACTGTGGATCATCCTTTGGTGCGTGGGGCACTAGATTACTTTCTTGGCAGCGAGACAGGAAACTCTTGTTTTGGTGTCTGGGAGGGTGCTGGCGATGACGGGTTGGCATTGGATGTGACCTACGTGATCGAGAGCGTGGCGCCTGCTGCGCTACATGTGGAAAGGTTTTTGCCCATGACCCCTGTGAGAATCATCGTGGATCATGCTCAGACGGATTTGACCAACAAAGAAGAGGCCAAAGAGGCACGACTAGTCAAAGGTGATGCTTCCAAGTTACTGGACAACGCACCGTTTCGGAAAAAGCTCATGCCAGCGATGCTCAAGAAAGCAGGTAGTCTCGCGTCCGATCGAACCTCAGAGATCGTGCACGAGGCAGCCGTTTCAGTCACTCAGAAATTGAATCCAGAGATCGACCGTCTGGAGGACTTGGCGCTCATCAATCAACAGGTGACGATGGATGAGGTGAATGCGCTCAAGCGGCAGAAAGAAGATTTGCAGCTTGCCATTCGAAGCGCGCGGCATCGTCTGGATTCTGTTCGCCTTATCTTGCGAAAGCGGTGAGGCTCTTTCGGCTAGTCGGGAATCACAAGATAGTCGTCTGGCTGTAGCAGAGTTTGACCATCAGGTTTCTCGGCCTTGGAGAGGTCGAGAATCACGATGACTTGGCCCCCGCGGATAAGTTTCACTTTGCTGAGCCGTGCATAAGGAGTGCCGCCTCCTGCTGTCGCTAGTGCCATCGCTGCTGTGAGGCCCGGCCGGAACGGCACTTGACCCACTTTCACGACTTCGCCATTCACAAATACAACACGGCCGCCTGGATCATTCGTGTCCACGGAAACGTTCACACTGGGGCGGGTATAGATTTCCTTAGACTTGTACAGGCCTTCGATACTGCGGGCCAGTTCGCTAGCGGTGAGACCGGCGGCCTTGACTTGGTCAAGATAGAGGAGCGAGATGTAACCTCGCCCGTCAATGCGATACGTATTCTTGATAGAGACCATCTCTTCTGGCGGAATACCAGCGATGCTGATGCCTATTTGGTCGCCAGCTTGAAGCGGGGTCTCACGGTTTTGTGCCAGCATGAACTGGCTGAGAAAAAGTGAGGTTAGAAAGGTGAGAAGGATAGCTTTCATGGCTCAGAAAAGATCGGTTTCGACTGGGGTCTTCGGTTTTGAAGCAGGAGCTTTAGACAAACTTCCGGTAATGGCGTGCATGACCTTGGGTGGTTGTGTCACGGCTACTTCTGAAGCTGGTACGGAAGCTTTGCGCTTCCGGCCACGGCTTTTGAGGTTGGGATCCGCAGTAGAGTTGGGTGAATAGTAGGAGTAGTAGGAAGTGTAGTAGTGGTAGCTGACGTCAGAGCGGGCATCGACATTGTTCAGTACTGCGCCAATGACGTTACCTCCAACGGCCTCCACTGCTTGTTTGACGCGGAACAGCATCTGCCGAGGAAGTTTGCGATGTTGAAGGACGATGAGCGTGCCATCGGCTTCATGAGCAAGGACGGAGGCATCGCTTACCCCGAGGATTGGTGGCGAGTCGATGAGAACGAGATCAAAACGAGCTTTCACGTCGGCAATGAGATCTGCCATGCGCTGAGAGTTGAGTAGGCCCGCACTATCAGCCGGACTTGGGCCTGACGGAAGGAAATACAGGCCGGAGATTGCTGTTTGCAGCACCACTTCCTGCAGAGGGACATCTGAAGCGAGGTACGTAGAAAGTCCGACGGAGTTCGTGGTATTAAAAAGCGTGTGCTGACGTGGACGGCGCAAGTCTGCATCAATGAGCAACACGTTGTAGCCGGCTTGCGCGCAAACGTAAGCCAAGTTGCAAATGGTCGTGGATTTTCCTTCTCCTGCGCTACCAGACACCACCGTGAGACAGTTGGCATTTGGGTTCTTACGATTGAACTCCAGGTTGGTGCGCAAAATGCGGTATGCTTCCATGTCTGGAGTCAGACCATTGGAGTGGTGCAGGATACCCACGCCCTTTGGAACGACAGCGAGCACTTGGATGCCCAGGAAGCGCTCGACATCGTCGATAGACTTCACCGTTGTGTCCATGAACTCCAACGCGAATGCAAGTCCGAGGCCGAACATCAAACCAACTAGGCCACCTAACGCTAGGTTAAGAGCAATCCTGGGCTTAGCAGGTGCAGATTCCACTTCGGCACGTTGCCAGATGGTAGCTGGAGCCTTCTCGATGGTCTCGTTGATGCTGGTGGTGAAATACTGCTGTTTCAAAGTTTGAAGCAACGCCTCTGTGTGCTCCAAGTCCCTGCGTGCAGTGAGGTAGTTGAGAGATGCCCCCTGTTTATCAATGGCGTCTTGCTTGGTGGTCTCGTGAAGTTTTTCCAGTTCCTTGTAACGCGATTCTGCGGCGGTAAGTTTATTCTTGAGGCCCTCTACATGTTGTTGGGCTTCATACATGATTTGACTCTGAAGACTGGTGAGTTTTGCATCGACTCCGAGCACGGTTGGATGAAGGCGTCCGCGACCCGAAGCAACAAGGTCTTCACGGTCACTCTTTAGCTTCAGAAACTCAGGGTAGAGGACGGCTATGGTCTGATTCTCGACTTTCAACGCTGAAGCACGCTCGACGAGTTGATCGCCGCTGAGTTTTGAGAGGGTGTTAAGATCTTCTCGGTAACCGATGATTTCGGTGTTGAGCTTATAGAGCTCGTTCTCGCGGAAAACGTTTGTTACAGTGCCGCCGTTCTCCACGGTCGCACCAGGTGCTCTTGCCGCCATCATTCCTGCGGTTGGGTCGATTATTCCTCCGTCTTTTTGAAGTTCTAGCATTTTCGCCCGAGCATCCACTGCCTGTGCCTCAAGAACCTTGATTTGTTTATCGACTGAAGCCAATGCGCTCGCCTGTTGCTCTGCGGCTTTCTCCACACGTTTTTTCATGTAGCTGTCTGCCACGGCATTGGCGATGTCGGCAGCGAGTTTTGGATCTTCATCGTAGTACTCGATGATCACAAAATCAGATCTGACTGCGGCCATCGGGTCAAGATTGCCCACGAGCTTGTGAAGCGTGTCGAGCCGCGATGTCAGATTCCACCGCTTGGTGAGGTCGAACTGTTCAACCACTGGGTAGAGAGTTTCTGCCTTCGTGATCGTCTCGAACTCGGTTTTGACATAAATCTCTGACGCAGCCATGGGGTCATGTCCAAGGGGGCTCTCTGCGATCTGGATGCGCTCCGGTTTGCGCTCAATCTTCATTTCCACGCGCCCACGATATTTGCGAGGCATCACGTAGGTGATGATGGCGGCGACAGCGAACGTCAAAATGAAGGTTAGCAAAACTGTTCCCAGGCGGTTTTTTATGACCTGGAGCCAATCGACAGCCTGACGTTGGAGATCCGGAGCAGTGGAGTTCATGCCTGGATGATGGTTTGTTAGGAGACGTTAAGTTTTGTGGAGCCTAAGAAACCCTCGAGCGAGAAAGTCGATTCTGCGGACTCGAGGGTTAGGTGATGAAGTGCTGTGGCGTATTTGGATTAGAAGGTCGCGTTGAGGCCGAGGTAGATGCGATTCCGGTCGTATTCGCGGAACTCGTCGTCAGACGAGAGCAAAGTGTAAGTGTAGTTAGCGTCCAGGTTGACGTTATTCCAGAGGCGGTAACCTAGGCCTGCCGATGCATTGATTTGGTGCTCCTTGATGTCCCGATCTGCTGCTGTGTTGTCGAACTCGGAGTAAACATAGTTCAATGATCCGTTCACCCGTAGCCGCTCGGACACGTCATGGGTAGCACTCGCACCGCCGCGGTAAGAGTAGCGCGAGCCGAAGTTACGAAGTTCAGAGCCGTCGAATCCAACCGATGTGAAGACCTGCACCATGGTTTTCTCGCTGGCAGAATGGGAGTAAGCAGCCTCAAAGTAAGGTGCTGTTTTGCTGGAACGGTCAGACTCATACATTTCTGCACCAGCTCTGAAGGAACCACGCGAGCGTTCACTCCAAGCTTTGTCGACGCCAGCGAGTAAGTAGTGAGAGGTAAAGTCAGCACCTGTAGCGTGCTGGTATCGGGTGGTCCGGAAACGATACTCTGCCACAGCCTTCATGGTTTTGCTCACAGCGTATGAGAACTGCTGCGACAGCACGTGAGAAAAACGGTCTTCAAACTGGCCCACGGCCCGATCATCGTAGCGAATGCCATCTACAGTGTAGCTCGTGGTGGTGCTGAAGCGCTCAGACCAAGCATAGGCTACGGAGAAGTTGTTGTAGCCGTAGAGATACTGGCCAGCACGCCGTGCAGTAGATGCGCCGAGGCCGAAGTTGGGCTCAATCTCGTAGGTCAGGTAGAAGTTATTGCTGAAGCGCAGTCTCTCTGATGCCTCGTGGGAGATATTGAATGCAGCTTTGGCCATATAACTGTATTCATCGACTCCCGCAGGGCTGTCGAAGTAATACATGGAGCCTGCATCAATGCCCAAGTTCCAAGGCGTCTGACGGTCGATGTCAGAGAAGGTGGCGCTCACTCCGGCTTGAGCGAAGGGAGTGTCGATGTCGCCGAGATTTGAGTTGGCATAATCAAGATTGTCATAGCCGCCCCCAAAGTAGAATGAGTAAGCCATCGGGTCTTCTGCTTGCTGCCGGTCCAGATTGTTCTGGAGTGCAAGCAGGCCCTGAGCGTGCGCCGTGGGTGCTGCTATCAGCAGGCTGAGAGCCAGTGTTTTGAGGGAAGTGCGCATGACGTCGAGGGATGAGGGGAGAGACGTTGGGATCAGCTAGAAATCACTTCTTTGGATCAGGCCTTGTAGGCGAGACGGGAACGATGATGATCTTGCGTTCACGGATGATTTTGGTGCGGGTGCGTCCGCCTTTGCCAGAGTCATCATGTTCGTCGTGGTCTTTCAGATCATCGGTCGTCAAGAAACCACCTGCTGCTGGCATGGAGAGATAGATTCCACGGATATCGATTCTTCCACCCTGATTGAAGTCAGTGGTCGATGTGTCCTCTTTTGGAGGTTGGACTGTGAAAGCGTTGGCGTTCTTTCCGGCACCATTCTTGCCAGAGGCGACAGCAGGCTGTTCCACCGTGCCGCCAGCTGCACACTCCTGAATAACTGCGGTCATTTTTGGAGCTACAGCGACTGCCGTCTCTACGATCTGCTTGGTGAGCTCAGCGTCTGCATTGGCACCCGCGATTGCCGCTTTAACGATCTCGCAGGCGCATGACTCGTTGATCACCAGTGCATCTTCGACCTGCATAAGCACCTTGGAAGGATCCTTGGCAACGGCATCTCGCACGTCCTGTGCGATTTTGTCACACGGGGTGCTCGTGCCCGCAAAGCTCAGAGAGGTTGCAAGCGCGAAACTTGCTGCCCAGGCGGGAAGTTGGATTGTTTTCATGACGGTCTAAGGAGATGGATTTACTGTGTACAAAGCGGGTAGTGGGAATCGAACCCACATAGCCAGCTTGGAAGGCTGGAGCTTTACCACTAAGCTATACCCGCAATTTATTTTATATTAGCACACAATTTAGACCTGCCGCAACATTTTTTTGAATATTTTATAAATACTAAAAAACTGTTTTGGGCTGTTCACGATCCAAAACCCTGAAAAATCAGGGGTTCTGGCCGAGATTACCCGGCGGCGCACCCTTTTTAGCATCGTTCCCGAACCACGCAACCGCCTAAATAGACAGATTTGAGAAATTGCCAGCCTGCTCTGGATTGAGATGCTAGACCGCCGTGTTGGGTGTAGCGAAACCGAATCTCTAGATCATTATTTAGGAAATTTGCCAGTCAACGGTTCCAGAGTCATGGGAACGGCACAGATTTCAGGGTTATAGTGAAGTGCAGACTATTAATAAACGCGATGGATGCGCGGACTCCGCTAAGCTTTACGCTCCAGCCGGTTGTTTTCTGCGCAAATGGGGATCTACTTCGAACAGTCAGCGGACCAGCTCGGTCATCACCGCTTTTTGAGCATGGAGGCGGTTCTCAGCCTCCTCAAAGATGATCCCTGCATGGGCTTCCATGACCTCGTCAGTGATTTCTTTGCCGCGGTAAGCTGGCAGGCAATGCATCACGACTGCTCCAGGATTTGCTGCGGCCATCAGTTGCGTATTGATCTGGTAGGGACTCAGAACGCGGAGGCGATCTGCGGATTCGGCCTCTTTGCCCATGCTCACCCATACGTCGGTATAAACGACATCACAGCCTGACACCGCCCGCATGGCATCTGATTCGACACTCACGGTTCCTTTCGGAACGCGCTCCATGAAGGAATCTGCAGGTTGAAAGGGCGCCGGAGCGCCGACCACAAGCTCAAACCCAAGCCGCGCACTGGCCCAAATCCATGAACGAGCCACATTGCAGTCGCCATCTCCAAGGAAACAGACCCGCTTGTTCTTCCAGCCGCCCAAACGCTCTTGCATGGTTTGCAAGTCGGCCAAGATCTGGCACGGGTGCTCGTCATCCGTGAGAGCATTGATCGTTGGAATGCCGCTAAACGACGCAAAGTCATCCACATCTTTTTGGGCAAAGGTCCTGATGATTGCTCCATCGACCATCCTGCCTAGCACTCGTGCGGTATCCTTGACCGGCTCACCCCGGCCAAGTTGCATTTCACTACCGGAGAGGAACATCGGAGAGCCGCCGAGCTCGCGGATGCCCACTTCAAAGCTCACCCTCGTGCGAGTGGACGATTTGTTGAAAATGAGAGCCCACGTTTGTCCAGCCAGCACCTGCGGGCACGACTTGCGCTTGGCTTTGAGATCGACAGCGCTGTGAATCAGGCCCTCTATCTCGGCCTGCGTGAGTTGTTCAAGGGAAAGCAGGTGTTTCATGTTCAGGGCATGGGAGTGGACACTTCGTCGAGTACCGCTCTCATGATCGAAAGCGCCTCGATGGCATCTTGTTTAGAAATATTAAGAGGCGGCAGCCAGCGGACCACGTTCGGTCCAGCCGGGACGGTCATGAGACCCGCGTTTAGCAGCAATCCTGCGAGAAAGATCGACGGTGCCTTTTCTCCTGCCGCGCGTTTGATGGAATCCGCCTCCAGTTCAAAACCGATAAACAGGCCTTTTTGCCGAATGGTCGTGATCAGGGGGTGCTTCCAGGCAGTTGCTTCAGTCCTGATAAAATTGCCGACCATCTCGGCGTTCCCGCAGAGGTCTTCATTAATAATGGTATCAACGGTGGCTAGTCCTACAGCGCAAGCTAGTGGTGAGCCTCCATAAGTAGTGCCGTGGGAGCCGGGTCCAAGTAAATCACACAGCTTGCCTCCGTTGGGCATGGCTGCATCACGCACCCAAAACGCACCCAAGGGATAACCAGACCCCATCGCCTTGGCCCAACTTATGCCGTCTGGCTGTATCTCGTCACCTGGGATGATGGCACGCCAGCCGGAGAGATGACCGGCACGACCAAAGCCGCACTGCACTTCATCTAGTAGAAGAAGTGCATTATGTGCACGGCAAAGTGACTGAGCGGTCCTCAGAAAGTCTGCAGTGACTGCATTCACGCCGCTTTCTCCCTGAATAGGCTCCAAAAGCACCGCGACAATGTCGGAGTGCTGTGAAAATACAGATTTCAGCGCGCTGGTGTCGTTGAATGGAAGGTGGATGTAGCCCAGTTCAGCAGGCTCAAGGCCAAAATCGCCCCATATTTTGGATTGGGCCGTGGCGAACATCGCGCCGAGTGTCCTGCCGTGAAATGAGTTGGTGAACGTGATGATCTTGGGGGCCTTGAGACCTCTTTGTTGCACGCCGTAGCGGCGGGCAAGCTTCAGTAGTCCTTCATTTGCCTCGGCACCGCTGTTGCAGAAAAAGCACTTCCCTTCGATTTCCACGACTTCGTTCACCAGACGCTCGGCGAGGTGAGCTTGGCCCTCTATGCAGTACCAGTTGGACACATGAATCAACGTCGATGCCTGTTTTGAGAGAGCCTCAACGATGGCTGGGTGCGCGTGACCCACTGGACACACAGCCACGCCCCCTGCGAAATCCAGGTAGCGCTTTCCATCGCGATCCCACACTTCCGTGCCGTTGGCTCTCACGGGCCAGATAGGATAGCGTCCGTAATTGGGGACGACATAGCGTTGGAGTTTCTCGTCAGCAGTCATGATTAGCGGTCTACAAAGTGATCTCGGTGCCAATGCCGCCATCCGTGAAGATCTCCAGGATTAGCGCATGAGGTACTCGCCCATCAATGAGGTGGACTTTGCCCACACCGCCATGCAGTGACTCAAGAGCGCTTTGCACTTTTGGTATCATGCCACCAGAGATTATCCCCTCTGTCTTCAAGGAGGCGATCTCCGCTTCGTTGAGGCTTGGAATCAGGGTCGAAGGATCTTTGGGATCACGCATGACGCCCAGGACGTCACTTAGAAAGATCAGTTTGTGGGCTTTGAGCCGAGTTGCTAGGGCACAGGCCGCCAGATCAGCATTCACATTCAAAGTGTGCCCGGTTACGGCATCCCTCGCCACTGGGGACACGCAAGGCACGAACTCACCTGCAACTGCTGCTTCAATAAGCCCAAGCCGACAGTCAGTGACCTTCCCGACATAGCCGATATCGACTTCTGTATTCGTAGCGGGATCAAGCCCAAGCATCTTTTCGCCGAGGAAAACTTCCGTGCCGGGCAACCCGACGGCCTTGCCGCCAAAGGCATTGATTTTGTCTACGATTTCAGGGTTGATGACTCGAGCGAGGGTCTTTTCCACGATGCTGATCGTGTCCTCGTCTGTTACGCGCATTCCGCCCACGAAGCGGGCATCCAGGCCGGCGTCCTTCATGGCTTTCGAGATCGCTTTGCCCCCGCCGTGAACCAGGACTGGGTTAATGCCCACTGCCTCGAGGAAAACGATGTCCCTTAGAAACCGGTCGACGAGGGCGGGGTCCTCCATAGCGCTCCCTCCTACTTTGATGAGGAAAGTCTTGCCCCGGAACCCCTGCATGTACGGAAGTGCCTCAAGCAGGACGGCTGCTTTTGCCTCGGAACTTTGTCTGTCGGTCATGATTTGGGGAGCGGGCAAGAAAAGGGCAAACGACTCCCCCGTCAAGACAGGGTGCGAAATATTCAGTCCTGTGGTAAGCAACGCGTCCCATGGAGACACAGTTTATCGAGATCAAAGCTTTGGAAGTAAGGACCTTCATCGGAGTTCCAGATGAGGAGCGAGCGATTGCTCAGAGCGTTTGGATCGACCTCAAGATCGTCTCTGCGGTTCCCTTTGATAAATGTGCAGACGATGTCCAAAACACGATCGACTATGCAGCGGTGGCTGTTGCGATAGAGAAGCTCGCCCTCGAAAAGCCTAGACGCTTGATCGAGACACTGGCTGAGGAAATAAAGAATCTGGTTCTCGTTGCCTTTGATGCAGTGGAAGTTTTTGTGCGAGTGCGTAAACGCATCTTGCCCAATGCACGTTGGGTGGCAGTTGCCACCACAGGCTGGTCAGACAAGAAAAGCTTGTCGTAGATTGGTTCGGATGGTTGACTTGTGCATAATCACGCGACTTTACAACTCCGCCCGGATGCGCTCGACTTAGGTGAATGAATGAACAAGTGACAGCCCCCACGGGGAGCGAAGAAGATCGCGCCCTTGTCGACCTGGCCCAAAAGGGGGACACTCGTGCATTTGATCAGCTCGTGCGGAAGTATACCCCGAAGATCTATGGGCTGGTGTATAACATGACAGCCAATCGGGAGGACACGGCCGACCTTCTTCAAGATATTTTTGCCAAGGCTTATCGGTCACTGGACCGATTTCTGGGAAAATCCTCATTCTATACCTGGATCTACGCCATCGGCGTCAATATGACGCTCAACTATCTGAAAAAGCGAAACCGTCACCCCAAGCTCAGCCTGGATGACATGGACGCAGGCGTGGAGAATGATCCAGACTTCATAAAAGCCACCACGGGAAGCACCAACCCGCTCAGGGATGTGAATCTGCATGAACTCCAGAAAAAATTGAACGAGGCGATGATGAAGCTGTCAGAAGACCACCGTGCAGTCGTGACCATGTATGATATTCAGGGCCTACAACATGCGGAGATCAGCAAGATCCTCGGGGTATCCGAGGGGACTGTTCGGTCTCGTTTGTTCTACGCCCACAGGCAGCTTCAAAACTTCCTCGAAGAGTTTCGTTGATGGGTTTCACGTTTTTCGCACCTCAACTGAACTGCTCCCGCACAACGACTCTGAAAAATGAAAAGACCATGAACGACGACTTTGAAGACCTGAGAAAACTGATAGCCCTCAAGCGGTATGAGCAACCGCCAGAAGGATTTGTGGATGATTTTCTTGCGGAGTTTCAACGTCGTCGAAGTGAGCAACCTCCGGCAAAGGTGAGTCCAATCCAAAGGCTCTGGGAGCGGTTGGATGCTTTTTTTGATTCCCTTTCGCCACCTGCATGGGGAGTGGCGGGTGCAGCCGCTATGGCTGTGTTCGCTGCCCTGACTTGGATGAAAGACGATCAGTCTGGGGCAGTGAAGGGGCAGGGAACTCTGAACCCGGTGGGAATGGAGAAGCCTCGTAATGAGCAAGATTTCATGGCGGGACCGGTCATTATGACCGCAGACGAGGAGTTGCCCCCCAATGGAAAGAAGGCGGAGGACGAAAAGAAGGCCAAGACTCCTGAAGACCCAAATCCACAAGGCAAAGCGGCTGAGAATCAGCAGTAGTAACCGGCGTTCGATTACAAGGCAGGAATGCGTACTAAAGGGTGCGCTTCCTGCTTTTTTGTGTCCCGGTAAACGCCAGGCCGACCATCAGACGTTTTGCTAATCGCATATTGCATTTCTCCGGACCGTGTCCATCAGTCCCATCCCCCCAAAATCACCCCCACATGCGTATCATTCATCTCACTCCCGGCACGGGAAGCTTTTATTGTGGCAGTTGTCTACGCGACAACGCTTTGATCAAAGCACTGCGGGTGAGACGTCATGATGCACTCATGGTTCCATTGTATCTTCCTCTAGTGACGGATGGTCTGGCTGCCAACCCCGAGATTCCGGTTCAAGTAGGTGGCATCTCGCTCTACCTAGCTCAAAAGATGCCATGGATAGCCAAAATGCCCGGCTTCTTCCACCGCTGGCTTAACAAGCCAGAGCGGCTCAAGAAAGTGTCGCAGAGAATAGGCATGACAAGTGCACGTTCTCTAGGCGAGATGACATTAGGCACCCTTCAGGGACGAGATGGGCGTCAATGGGGTGAATGGAAAAAGCTCCTTGCGTGGATGCGCACACAACCGAAGCCCGATATTGTGTCCCTCTCCAACTCAATGCTTTCCGGGCTTGCGCCCGCGATAGCAGATGAGTTTGGCTGCCCGATCGTTTGCTCACTTCAGGGGGAAGACGCATTTCTGGATGGACTGCCCGAGCCCTACGGTGAGCAGTGTTGGGAGGCTCTCCGTAGCAATGGCCGTGCTGTGACGCGCTATGTCGCGCCAAGTCAGTTTTACGCTCACCAGATGCAGACTAGGCTTGGAGCTTCGGACGAGCAGATGGTAGTCATTCACAACGGGATGGATGTTAATGCGTTTGCCGCAGCGGATCCCAGCACCAACTTCCCGACCATTGGATATTTTGCGCGCATCATTCCCGGCAAGGGCCTAAACACGCTGGTAGACGCTTTCATCTTGCTTTGCCAACGTCGTCATATCCAGCGCTTGAAGCTCAAGATTGGTGGCTCTGCAACTAAGTCTGACGAGGCCTATATCAAACAAGTCAAAGCAAAGCTGGATGCTGCTGGATTGAAAGGCCGGTATGAGTTCCACACCAATCTCAATGCCAGTGACAAGGTACGCTTTTTCAGAGATGTGACGGTGTTCAGTGTGCCCTGCACGTATGGAGAGGCCTTTGGCCTTTATGTATTGGAGGCAATTGCATCTGGCGTTCCCGTGGTCCAACCTCGGCACGGTGCTTTTCCTGAAATATTGGAGCTAACCAAAGGGGGCCTGCTGTGTGAGCCTGATAGCGCGGAATCTTTGGCGGAGGGACTCAATCAACTTCTCCTGGATGATGTCGCCCGTCAGCGCATGGCCGATGAGGGCATGAACAATGTCCGGAAGCATTTCACTTCGTCTCTGATGGCCGAGCGCTTTGAGGCGCTGCTGGTGGACTTAAAGGCGAATGCGACCGCTCCAAGCGTTGTCGAAGTAGGCTAACTTCAGAAGGAAGCGTGCAACTAACGGCGCTGTTGTAGGAACTTGGCTACCTCGCTCAACACTGCCGTTTCGTAAAACTCCGGTCCACCGTGCTTGGAGCCTTTCAAGACGCGATGAGTCACCTGGAGTCCTGCTTTGCGATAGGCTTCTGCAAACTCCTGAGATTGTAGAGGTGGCATTTGAGGATCAGCATCTCCGTGGATCAACCACAGTGGAGGATCTTGAGAGTCTATATGTGCTACAGGACTCGCAAGGCGAGCTAGGGCCACTTCCTTGTCTGGAAGTCCACCGAGCAACAGCTTTAGAGCCGGGATTCTCACCGTCAGGCCAAACTCGGTGCTTTGCGCAAGAATGGATTCAAGGTTCGATGCACCGTAAAAGCTAACGATCGACTGCACGCTGCTACTTTGATCCAAGTGTTCACCAATCGTGCCTTCCAGAGCCACATTCCCATTGGTTACACCCACAAGTGCAGCAAGATGGCCTCCCGCAGAGCTTCCAACAATCGCAATGCGATCTGCATTGACCTGCAACTCATGGGATTTTGCACGCAGGAAGCGGATGGCGGCTTTGATATCGTGAATCTGTGCTGGAAACCGAGCTTGCGTGGACAGCCGGTAGTTAACGCTGGCGATGGCAAAGCCCTGATCAACGAGCGCGCCAATTGGCACATCCTCTTTGGATCCACTCCGCCATGCACCCCCGTGCACGTAGACGATAAGGGGCGCACTTGGTTTAGGTGGACGGTGCAGATCAAGTTGCAACGATGTCTCGCCCACTTTGGCGTACATGATGTCCGTCAGCGAGTCTGCATGTGCATCGAACGACCCTATCAGGCAGAGGGTCAGCAAAACGGCTCTCATTGCTGACCGTATATTTTACGGAGTGCATCAAAGTCATTCCCGCTAGGCTTTGAAAATGGCCCCACGGCATGCATCACGTCCCGGTCGCTGTGGCTGTGCTTCAGCCCGAGGACGTGTCCTATCTCATGTGGCACCCAGTCGGTGATGGGCTCGCCACTCACGCTCACGTCGGCGGTCGACCACTTTTCTGACGGGTCGAGGAAGATTTGACCTCGGTGAGACGACCAAGGGTAGAAGCCAAAGGCCATCTGATCATCCTCAAGATCAAAAGAGGCCTCGGGGGGCTTGCCAAAAGCGATCTGAATGTCAGCAGGTTCGTCATCGGATGCCTGCGAGAAGCGGAAAACACCTGCTCCCTGCCAATAGGAAAAACTGCGGTGAAGGTCATTGATCACACTAGCAGCGTTCAGGTAGCTCGGTGTCGTGTGACTGGCAAAGCGCCACCGAAGTGTCCGGTGCTTCCACAATCCTTCCGCTGCAGGAGTTGCCCCGAAGTTAGCATTTCCGGCTTTCTTGCCTCCAGACGCACAGGATGCCAAGCCAAGAGACACAGCGATGACGGCCAACGAAAAAGTGATACGCATATGCAGTCCATTGAAATCAAAAATCATTCTCTCACGCAACGGAAAAACCGCACTGACAGGAGCAAGACGCTCGCTACGGTATCTCTTCCATGTGGACATCGATCAAGACCTTTACTGACATCAAGCTGGAGAAGACTGCGGACGGCATCGCCAAGATCACTATCAACCGCCCGGAGGTGCGGAATGCTTTTCGTCCCCTCACCGTGCAGGAGTTGCTCCAGGCATTCGACATTGCTCACGAGGACCCTGATGTAGGCGTCATCATCCTCACTGGGGAAGGGGACAAAGCTTTCTGTTCCGGTGGTGACCAGAAGGTTCGCGGCCATGCGGGCTACGTGGGTTCAGATGGCGTGCCTCGTCTCAACGTGCTGGATTTGCAGAAAAAGATCCGCGGCATTCCGAAGCCAGTGATTGCCATGATTGCCGGCTATGCCATCGGTGGCGGGCATGTGTTGCATGTCGTGTGCGATCTGAGCATCGCTGCTGACAATGCTCGGTTTGGTCAAACCGGTCCCAAGGTGGGTTCTTTCGACGGTGGTCTAGGAAGCAGCTACCTCGCACGGATTGTCGGCCAAAAAAAAGCGAGGGAGATCTGGTACCTTTGCCGGCAGTATGACGCCAAGCAGGCGCTTGAGATGGGACTCGTGAACACCGTGGTTCCTCTCGCCGAACTTGAGACTGAGACCCTCAAATGGTGTCGCGAAATCCTTCAGCACTCACCGTTGGCCATTCGTTGCCTCAAGTCAGCTCTCAATGCGGACTGTGATGGACAAATGGGGCTGCTGGACCTCGCCGGGAACGCCACCTTGCTCTACTACATGAGCGAGGAGGCCAAGGAGGGCAAAAATGCCTTCGTTGAAAAGCGGAAGCCAGACTTCAGCAAGTTCCCTCGGGTTCCGTAGCGCGTAATCGCGGGCCGCTAGCAAGGCTGGTGGCCCCAGTCCGCTTCCTTGAGTGCGTCTTCAAACGCCTCCATCTGCTCCTCTTCACTCAGCGGAGCGGTGGGCGTTTGAGCCTCGTCTAGTTGGCCCTCGGGCTTGATGGCTTCTTCGTCGATCATGACACTTCTCTTTACGCTTCAACGAAGACATCGGAATGCAAGGAAGCGTTGATGTGATTGAACTGCGTGAAATGCAGTTTTGAACTCGTTTCAGCGGTCATTATGAAGTTAATCGCCATCTTGTGCTCGCTGGCTCTCGCCGTTACGTCGTTTGCCGCCGTCCAGCGCCCCAACATCATCGTGTTTTACACCGATGATCATGGATTTGCTGATCTCGGCATCCGGGGGATCGAGAAAGATGTGCGCACGCCTCATCTCGATGCCTTGGCCAAGAGTGGAGTTGTGGCCGCACACGGTTACAGCACCGCACCTCAGTGCGTACCCTCCCGCGGCGGCCTCATGACAGGGAGATTTCAGGGCCGTTTTGACCTCGATAACAACGGTTCGTCTCTTGATGGCTTCAATAAGCAGACCACCATCGCCACACGCCTGCAGAATGCGGGGTATGTGACGGGTCAGTTTGGCAAATGGCACCTCGGTCCGCTGGCGGAGATCCCTCGGCACGGTTTTAGGCACGTGTATGCTCAGCATGGGGGGCAGTCTTTCTCCGCTAACATCCAAGCGGATGGCACGGACCGCCCCATGAGTGAGATGAAGCCAGAGTATTATCATCTAGATGGCTGCTCTCGCGCGGCGGCATCCATCATTGAGCGCTACCACGCCGAGCCGTTCTTTCTCTACGTGGCCTTCCGGGCACCGCACACGCCGCTGGATGCACCGCAGAGCTACAAGGACCGCTTCCCAGGCCCCATGCCAGAACGCCGCAGGGCTGCTCTGGCTATGCTCAGCGCGGTGGATGATGGCGTGGGGCTGGTGACGGATACTTTGAAGAAGCACGGGCTCACGGAGAAGACGCTGATCTTCCTCATTGGCGACAACGGCGCTCCACTGAAGATCCACAAGACGGATTCCCCTCTCAATGGCGATGCGGGTGGCTGGGATGGCAGCCTGAACACTCCGCTGAATGGTGAGAAGGGCATGCTGGCTGAAGGAGGCATGCATGTCCCCTTCCTCATCGCATGGCCGGGCACCATCCCTGGCGGTCAAGTGTATGAGCATCCCGTTAGCGCACTCGATGTAGCCGCCACAGCGGTCGAGGTAGCATCCATCTCCGCGAAAGGGGAGCTGGATGGAGTCAATCTTATCCCCCACCTCACTGGCAAAGTGAAAGCGCCTCCACATGAGTTCCTCGCGTGGCGATGGATGGCGCAAAGTGCCATCCGTGAAGGCAAATGGAAGCTGCTGCGTGGTGGTGAGCGCGAGTATTTGTACGATTTGGACAGTGACCTAACGGAGAAGCACAACCTCGCCTCCCAACACCCAGACATCGCCTCCCGACTTCGTGAAAAGCTAACGCACTGGTGCGCAGAACTCACACCTCCAGGGCTAGCACTTGGTCCAATGGCACAAAATTGGAACGACTACTTCGACCACTACCTCGAAGGCAAACCCGTAAGCCCATCCCCGGCCAAGGCAAAGAGCCAGCCAGGAACAGTTCGCGGTTGGCTGGCACGCAACGGCACCCTTGAGGACAAAGACGGCGTCATGCTCTTCACCCCCCAGAACAACCGGAAGGCCGGCTTCCTCACCCGCAGCCAACTCTCACTCCGCGCGCCAGCCAAAGTGCAGCTCAAGTTAAAAAGCAGCGCCTCCGGCCCCGCCTCCGTGGCATGGCGTGTGCAAGATGAGAAAGACTTCGTTCCCGCAAACCAACTGCCATTCAAACTCGAGTCTACGCCCGACTGGCAGACTCACACACTCGACCTCCCAGCCACCGGACGCATCATCCACCTGAGACTCCATCTGCCAGGTGCCGCTGAGATCCAGCAACTCGACCTCCAGCCGAGCAAAAACTGAGCCCCTCGGGTTCAACTCCCGCCAAAACTCACGCCCAGGCAGCAAAAGCGCGCAGTCCAACTGTCATCCAGAGCATCACGCCCATCACGTCCAGGCCAATTCATCCGTCCAGATTTGCCCCAAGCCATCAAAGAGACAGGACAAACACCCACTGATTCACGAAAATAGGTCACTGTTTCGCGGAAATGGGTCACTGTTTCGCGGAAATGGGTCGCTGCTTTGCGTAAACAGGTCGCTGCTTCGCGTAAACAGGTCGCTGCTTCGGGTAAACAGGTCGCTGCTTCGGGTAAACAGGCCTCTGCTTCGGGTAAACAGGCCTCTGCTTCCAAAACATTCGCCAAATGTAGCGGAGAATCGGGTACAAAACACGAATCAGTGAGCAGAAAACACAAATCATCGACCAATTAACCAAAAACATCATCAAACTCGCAGGAGTCAGTCAGTCACAAACAAAAGCATTTACTATTAACAAAAGATACAATGGATAAAACAGTAAATACTGTAGTGTGAATCCAAGCATCACCCCTCAAAAAGCCCAACCACCCAACTCCTCCGGCCCGCCAACTCGCCAAAACCACCCGCCGCGTATCCACATTCCCCAAACGCCCCCAAAGGGGGCTGAGACTCCAGCCCAGGGCTGAGCGTAGCGATGCCCTGGGTCATGCGATGAAACAACACCCCGCGCCCTGAAAGGGCGCGAGAGACTCCATAACCCTCTCGTGCCCCTCCAGGGCACCCAACGTTGCCAACCCAAAAACCCAGGGCATCGCTCCGCTCAGCCCTGGGCTAAATCTCCCGACCCTTTGGGCCGGACCGCACATCAAAACCACGGCCCAAAACACCCCTCGGGCCGGTCCACACATCAAAACCGTGGGCAAACACACCCCTCGGGCCGGTCCACACATCAAAACGATGGACCCAACCGCGCCTCGGGCCGGACCGCACATCAAAACCGTTGGCCAAAACACCCCTCGGGCCGATCCGCATTTCAAAACCGTGGGCACAACCGCCCCTCCGGCCGGACCGCACGTCGAAATCGTGGGCCAAAACACCCCTCGGGCCGATCCGCCCGTCAAAACCACCCGCCGCGTATCCACATTCCCCAAACGCCCCCAAAGGGGGCTGAGACTCCAGCCCAGGGCTGAGCGATGCGATGCCCTGGGTCACGCGATGAAACAACACCCCGCGCCCTGAAAGGGCGCGAGAGACTCCATAACCCTCTCGTGCCCCTCCAGGGCACCCAACTTTGCCAACCCAAAAACCCAGGGCATCGCTCCGCTCAGCCCTGGGCTAAATCTCCCGACCCTTCGGGCCGGACCGCACATCAAAACCGTGGGCACAACCGCCCCTCCGACCGGTGTGCATGCTGTGGGGGGTGCTGGGGCTTGGGGTTGTTGCTTTGGGTGGCGCTAGATGCTTGGGGGGTGGGTCGTTACCAACGCTTCTATGATTCGCCTTTGTTTGCTGTTTGCCTGCTTCATCTGTCTCACCTCCTCAGGGATCTCCAGGCAGCCCAACTTGATCTTTATCCTTGCCGATGATCTTGGCTGGGGAGACTTGGGTTGCTATGGCCAGAAGGTGATCCAGACGCCGAACCTGGATCGGATGGCCAAGGAAGGGCTGCGGTTCAGCCAATTTTACTCCGGTGCCACCGTTTGCGCTCCATCTCGCAGTGTTTTGATGACGGGGCTGCACCACGGTCATACGCGGGTGCGCGGAAACGCGGGCAAGACCAATCCGGCGGCTCAAGCGCTGAAGCCAGAGGATGTGACGGTGGCCAGTGTGCTCAAAAAAGCGGGCTACTCCACGGCTCTGCTGGGCAAGTGGGGCCTGGGGAATGAAGGGGCCGCTGAGTCTGGCCTGCCGCGCAAGCACGGGTTCGACTCTTTTTACGGCTACCTCAGCCAGCACCACGCGCACAATCATTTCCCTGACTACCTGTGGAGAAATGAGACCAAGGAACCACTGTCTAACATCATCGTGCCCGTAGGTGAGGACGGTGCCGGGTATGCGACGACTGCGGTGCACTTTGCGGATGATCTACTGGCCAAAGAGGCGCTCCAGTATGTGCAGGAGCACAAGGCCGGTCCCTTCTTCCTTTACTGGTCCATGGTGATTCCTCACGCGAACAACGAACGCGCTAAGATGTTAGGCAATGGAGCGCACGTGCCGGACTTTGGGCCGTATGCGGATAAAGATTGGCCAGAGCAAGATAAAGGACAGGCGGCCATGATCACTCGGCTGGATGGCTACGTGGGCCAAATGATGACCAAACTGAAGGAACTAGGCCTGGAGAAGGACACGCTGGTGGTCTTCAGCAGCGACAATGGCCCCCACAACGAGAGCAAGCACAACCTGGAGCGCTTTGACCCAGCGGGGCCGTTCACCGGCATCAAACGTAGCCTGACGGATGGCGGAATCCGGGTGCCGTTCATCGCTTGGTGGCCAGGAACGGTGTCGCCGGGGGAATCTGCTCACGTGGGGCACTTCTCCGACTGGCTACCCACCGCAGCCGAACTGGCAGGGGCAGCTAAACCTGAGCGGACGGATGGCATCAGCCTAGCACCCGTGTTGAAAGGGCAGAAGGAAGAGCAGAAGGCGCATGAGTTTCTCTACTGGGAGTTCCATGAAGGGGGATTCAAGCAAGCAGCGCTGTATAAGGGCCGCTGGAAGGGAATCCGCGCTGGCGGACCGGATGCGCTCGTCGTGCTGTATGATCTGGCCAATGACGTAGCCGAGCAGACGAACGTGGCGGCCAAGGAGCCTGAGATAGCCGCACGCATCGGCGCTTACCTGCGTGAGGCGCGCACTCCGCTGCCTGAGTGGGAACCTCAATGGAAGGCTAACAAGAAGTCAAAAGGCTGAACACAGACTTAACAAACACATGAAGACGATGAATGGCTGGGTAAAGATGGTTTTGGCTCTGAGTTGGACGTTAGCTCAGGTGGTCAGCGCGGCAGAGAAGCCGAACGTGGTGGTCATCCTGGTGGATGACATGGGCTTTGCGGACTTGGGGTGCTATGGAGGAGAAATCCCAACGCCCAACCTGGATGGGCTGGCGAAGAAGGGCTTACGCTTCACGCAGTTCTACAACACGGCGCGGTGCTGCCCTACACGCGCCTCGTTGCTCACGGGGCTCTACCCGCACCAAGCGGGCGTGGGGCACATGACTGGAGACAAGGGGCTGCCTGGGTATCGCGGACGGCTGAATGACACGTCGGTGACGATCGCGGAAGTGCTGCGGCCTGCGGGTTACTTTACCGCGATGGCGGGTAAGTGGCACGTGGGACAAGAGCACGGTGCTACACCGTGGGGAAATGGATTCGACCGGAGCCTGAATGCCGTGGCAGGTGGCTTTTACTTCTCAGGCGCTGGCAAAGCCAAGCTCTTCCTGAACGGTGAGGAACTCAGCAAGGATGATCCGGGTGTGGAGCAGAACTGGTACTCCACCGACCTGTGGACTACGTTTGGTCTCAAGTTCATCGACGAAGCTCTGGAAGCAAAGAAGCCGTTCTACCTGCATCTCTGCCACAATGCACCGCACTTCCCGCTCCAGGCACCGGCTGATGCCATCCAGATGTTCAGAGGCAAATACAAGGCCGGCTGGGGCGCGCTGCGGGATGCACGCATCCAGCGCCAGAAGGAGATGGGCATCATCGATGCCGCGTGGGAGAAGTCACCACGGCCACCAGCGGTGAAAGCCTGGAAGGACGTCTCGGCTGAGGAGCAGGACCGGTTCGATCACATCATGGCGGTGTACGCGGCGTGTGTTCATCGCATGGACAAGGCCGTGGGTGATCTCGTAGCGGGTCTGGAGAAGCGGGGTGTGCTGGATGACACGCTGATCCTTTTCATGAGTGACAACGGCGGCAATGCAGAGGCTGGTCCCGCTGGTAGGTCTGAGGGCGATCCCACGCTGGCCGCATCCAACTGGTTCTGCGGTGAGAGTTGGGCGTTCCTACAGAACGCACCTTTCCGCAAGTACAAGCACTTCAACCACGAAGGCGGTATCGCGACACCACTGATCGCTCACTGGCCAAAGGGCATCGCTGCACAGAATGAACTGCGGCAACAGCCAGGTCATTTGATCGATGTCATGGCCACCGTCGTCGATGTGAGTGGTGCTGCTTATCCACAGGAGTTCAACGGACACGCCATCACTCCCATGGAGGGCCGCAGCTTGCGACCAGCGTTTGAAAACAAGCCCATTGAGCGAGACGCGCTCTACTGGGAGCACGAGGGCAATGCCGCTATTCGCGTTGGGGATGACAAACTGGTGCGTCTGGGGCGCAATGGTGCCTGGGAGCTCTACGATTTGAAAAAAGATCGCACTGAAATGCACGACCTAGCTGCTGCACAACCCGAGAAGGTGAAGTCACTGGCCGCTAAGTGGGAAGCCTGGGCCGAGCGCGCTCACGTGAAACCGTATCCAGGTGAAGAAGCACCCAAGAAGAAGGGCAAGAAGAAAAAGAAGTGATCAGACCGCACGAGTCGGCTACTTCAGGTAGCGGAACTCAGCGCTCGCTAACAAACCTTGGCAAAATGCCGAGAGGGCTTTGTTTTGCGCCTCCTTCTTTGCGTTAGGTGAGCCTTTGCCCTTCATCTGCTCGGTGATGAAGCGGGTGAAGAACTCCCTGGCCGCCTGTCCTTCCGCGGCTGTAGGCGCTCTGCCGTAGGCCAGCGTGAAAGCCGCTGCGAGCTTCTCCTGATCGGTGCCTTCCATGCCGCCTACACGACGCGCAAAGGAGTCTGCAAGGCCGATGACCTGCGGATTGTTCATCAAGTAGAGGCTCTGGCTTGGCACGTTGGTGCTATCGCGATCCCCGGTGACCAAGCTGGCATCCGGATAGTCAAAGAGTGCCAGCACTTCAGGAATCTGATCCCGCAGGATGGGCAGGAAGATGGAGCGGTAGTTCTGCGCGTTGCTGCTGACTTCCCGCAGGAGATTGAGCAGACCTTCCCGTCCCTCTCCGGCTCTCGCCACGGGTGAACCGGCCACCGGGTAGAGGTCAAGGACACCCGCTACGGCAAGCATGGAGTCACGCAGGGCTTCGGCATCCAGCCGACGTTGGTTCATGCGCCACACCAGGCGGTTGTCAGGGTCCTTCTCCAGGTTAGCAGGCACGGCCGTGGAACTCATTTGATAGGCTCGGCTCATGACGATCTCTTTGATGAGGCTCTTGATGCTCCAGCCATTCTCCATGAAGCGCACGGCCAGGTAGTCGAGCAACTCAGGGTGCGTTGGCTTGGCACCCATCGCTCCAAAGTTGTCAGGAGTCTCCACCAGTGCCTTGCCAAAGAGTTTCAGCCATACGCGGTTAGCCATCACGCGGGCGGTAAGCGGATTGTCTTTGCTGGCTATCCAGTAGGCGAGATCAAGCCTTCCACTTCCCTCGCTGATGTTGAGCGGCTCACCCTTGGCACACAGAACCTCGGTCAGACCCCGTGGCACGACTTCTCCCGGCTGCGATAACTCGCCGCGGGTGAGAATGGGGCTGTTAATAGGTGACTCGCGGTCCAGCATGCCCATCACCAGCGTGCGCGGTGTTCCGTCATCATTGAATAGCTCAAGATCAGACGAGCGCGCTGCTGCTTGATCTCGCAGAATCCGTGTTCGCAAAGCACGATCCACCGCATTGCCGGATCTGGCCATCGATCTCAGCTCTTGAGTCGCTTCGTTGGCCGTCGTTTCAGCCTGGGTCTTCCGTTGTTTCAAGATCGCCACTTCCGCAGTGGAAATCTTCGCCAATCCAGCAGGCAGACCCGCGTCTTCCTCCAGTTCGATGAGCGTGCTTGGGTTGTTGTTCTGGAGTTGAGCGTGGGTGCCGTAGAGCGTCTCACTGCTCATGAAGATGCCCGCCATCGCGTAGTAGTCGCGCTGGGTGAAGGGATCAAACTTGTGATCATGGCAGCGTGCACAGGCTAGCGTGACTCCGAGCATTGCCTGGGAGACGGTGTCGATTTGCTCGTCCACCACATCCACGACAAACTGCCGCCGCTCGCGAGTGTTGTGACCCTTGGACCCGATGGCGAGGAATCCAGTTGCCACGATCTTCTCGGCCTGATCTCGCTTGTCGCGGCTCTTCATCAAGTCACCTGCGATCTGCTCCTTCAAGAAGAGGTCATACGGTTTGTCTTTCTTGAAGGACTCAATGACGTAGTCGCGGTATCGCCATGCCTGAGGGTAGAGCAGGTTCACATCCTTACCGCTAGATTCCGCATATCTGGCCACATCCAGCCAGTGACGTCCCCAGCGTTCACCGTAGCGCTCGGAGTCGAGATACATTTCCACCACACTCTTGATGGCATCGGGAGCCGTGTCAGCTAGGAAAGCCTTCACTTCATCAGGAGTGGGTGGAAGTCCTGTCAGGTCCAAAGCCAGGCGACGAATCAGCGTCACGCGATCTGCATCGGGTGCAGGCTGGAGTTGGTTTTTCTCGAGACTGGCCATGATCCAACGATCAATGTCGTTATTGGCCCAGTTTTCGTCTTTGATGGGCGGTGGACTTGCTTTGACGGGCTTGGTGAAAGCCCAGTGCTTGCGTCCTTCGTCGATATTGATCGTTCGTTTGCCAGCGGCAGGTGCACCAGTGCTTTGACGCGGATCAGGTGCGCCCATCTCGATCCACTTTTTGAAATTGGCCACCACGTCAGCAGGAAGCCTCTCCTTGGGCGGCATTTGCATGTCGTCGTTAGTCCACAGCAGTGCCTCGTAGATGCTGCTGGAGGTAGGATCGCCTGGGACCACGCCTGGATGACCCGACTCGCCTCCCATGAGCGTGCCTTCACGGGTATCGAGGACGAGACCACCCTTGAGCTTTTTTGCAGAGGCAGAGTGGCAGTCATAGCACTTGCTGATGAGCACCGGGCGGATGTTCTTTTCAAAAAACGCGAGCTGCTCAGGCGTGAAATCGCCATGTGGCTCTGCAGCCGGGGTAGTGACTGCGGCTAAAGCTGGAAAAAACAGAAAACGAAGCTTCATGCCTGCCTGTAACCCAGAAGGCAGACGGGAGTTGCGCGGCACCTGCTGATGCATTCCCCATTAGCCGCCTCTTGCCCTGACGCTGCATCCCGCTACTCTCCGCGCTCTTTCCCCTTTTCCTATGAGCGCCGCACCCAACTACAAAGACACCGTTCTCCTGCCAAAAACCGACTTCCCCATGAAGGCGGACCTTGTGCAGCGGGAGCCGATTCGTTTGAAGAAGTGGGAGGATGAAAAACTCTACTCGCAGATCCAGGCCAGCACCCAGGGCAAACCCAAGTTCATCCTGCATGACGGCCCGCCCTTCGCCAATGGCGACGTCCACATGGGAACCGCCCTGAACAAGGTGCTGAAGGACCTCGTGGTGAAGTCCAAGACCATGGCCGGCTTCCACTCGCCCTTCATCCCCGGCTGGGACTGCCACGGCCTGCCCATCGAGTTCAAGGTGGTCAAAGAAGCCAAAGACCTCTCACCTGCCGAAGTCCGCACCCGCTCGGAGGCTTACGCGCGCAAGTTCATCGACATCCAACGTGGCTCCTTCAAGCGCCTCGGCGTGTTTGGCGACTGGGAAAACCCGTATCTCACTCTCGCCCCTGGTTACGAGGCGGATATCATGCGCACCTTCGGCAAGTTCGTGGAGCAGGACATCGTCTACCGCTCCAAGAAGCCCGTGCTCTGGAGCTTCGGTGCCCAGACCGCGCTTGCTGAGGCAGAGGTCGAATACAAGGAAAAGACCTCGCCTGCGGTGTATGTGGCCTTTGCTCTGCAAAATCCACCTCCAGGCGCGGATGGCTGCTCCTTGGTCATCTGGACCACCACGCCCTGGACGCTGCCCGCCAACCTCGCCATCGCGCTGCACCCAGAGTTCACTTACACCGCTGGCACGTTCACTCATGACGACGGCCGCAGTGTGAAGCTCGTCATCGCTGACTCACGCATCGAGGCCTTCACGGCCGCCACCGGCTTCAAGCTCACCGGACACACGGACAAGCTCAAAGGCGCAGAGCTTAATGGATGCAGCGCTCAGCATCCGTTCCTGCCCCGCACCTCGAAAGTGATCAACACGCTGTTCGTCACCGATGACACGGGAACCGGTGCCGTGCACATCGCTCCAGGACATGGCGCAGACGACTACCAGGCCGGACGCGAGCACGGATTGGAAATCCTTTCCCCAGTCGATGACAATGGCCTCTACACGGAAGAGTGCGGCCTGCCTGAGTTTGTCGGCAAGCATGTATTCAAGAGCAACGACGGCATCATCGAGATCCTCAAAGAAAAGGGTGCGCTGCTCGGCAATGAGCCCTACGTTCATCAGTATCCGCACTGCTGGCGATCCAAGACGCCCATCATCTTCCGCGCGGTGTCGCAGTTCTTCATCAAGATCGACGCCCTGCGTGAACGTGCGCTCTACGAGATCGACAAAGTGCAGTGGCTGCCCGCTTGGGGTCGCAACCGCATCTACGGCACCGTAGAGAGCCGCCCGGACTGGTGCATCAGCCGCCAGCGCACCTGGGGCGTGCCGCTTCCCGTGTTCTACAAGCCCGATGGCGAAATCGTGATGGATCGCGAGATCATCGAGAAGGTCGCCACCGCTGTCGAGACCCACGGCACCAACCTTTGGTTTGAAAAAGACGACGCCTTCTGGGCCGACCTCGTGGGCCTGCCGGATGGGTGCACTCGTTGCAAAGACACGCTCGACGTGTGGATTGACTCCGGTTGCTCGCACGTGGCTGTTCTGGATCGCCATCCTGAGCTGCACGCACCTGCTGACATGTACCTGGAGGCAACCGACCAACACCGCGGCTGGTTCCAGAGCAGCCTCATGGTCAGCATCGCTGCCCGTGGCACCGCTCCATACAAGTCTGTCATCACCCACGGCTTCGTCGTGGATACCAGCGGTAAAAAGATCTCCAAGTCTGAGCAAGGCAACGACAAGAACGCCAAGCCCATGACCGCCGACCATTACTACAACAAGTACGGTGCCGACATGGTGCGCCTCTGGGTCAGCAGCGTGGATTACCAAAACGAAGTGCCCTTCTCGCAGGAGTTGTTCGAGCAGACCGGCGAGAGCTATCGCCGCATCCGCAACACCCTGCGTGTGCTGCTGGGCAACCTTCACGACTTCAAGCCCGAGAACGCCGTCCCAACAAGCGACTACACACTCATCGACCGCTGGATCAGCGAGCGTCTCCACGACGTCACTGCTGAGTGCGTCAAGGCTTATGCCGAGTACGACTTCCGCAAGGTCTTCACCTTAGTGAACAACTTCCTCGCCGTCGATCTCAGCTCCCTCTACATCGACATCACCAAGGACCGCCTCTACTGCGATGCTCGCAACAGCAAACGCCGCCGCGCCGCACAAACCGTTATCCGCGACATCAGCGACAGCCTCTGCCGCCTCCTAGCCCCCATCATCGCCTTCACCGCCGACGAAGCCTGGGAGCACCTCGGCAACACCAGTAGCGTGCACCTTGCCCAGTTCCCCGTGCCCAACCCCGAGCACAAAGGCAGCAGCGCCAGTGTGGCCGTGGAAGAGATGCTCAAAGCCCGCGCCATCATCCAGCAAGCCATCGAGCCCGCTCGTCAGGCCAAGAAGATCGGCAGCAGCCTAGAAGCCACCGTCCGCCTCACCTTGCCCAAGGAAAGCTTCACCCACAGCGTCTGGAACGACCCCGCCACCCTGCACGAGTTCTTCATCCTCAGCGAACTTCACATCGACTGCGGAGACACGCTCTCCGCCGCCGTGGAAGAAACCTCCCACAAGAAATGCGCGAGGTGCTGGAAGCACCTCCCAGATGTGGAGGAGATCTGCGGTCGCTGCACGGATGCCGTAGCCTAAGATCCGTCAAATCCGTCTGATCTCTTATGAACCGCCCCCGCCGACTCCGAAAGACAGGCGGATATCGTTCGTTGCGCAGTTTTCAGACCAGCACGCTCATCTACGACGCCACGGTTTCCTTCTGTAACCGGTTTATAGACCTCAAGAGCCGCACGCACGACCAGATGGTGCAGGCAGCTCGCAGTGGTCGTCAGAACATAGGAGAAGACAATCGCGCCGGAGCCGCCAGCAGCAAGTCTGAGCTGGAACTCACCAACTGGGCTCGCGCCAGCCTGGAGGAGCTGCTATTAGACTTCCAAGACTACCTCCGCCAACGCAGACTGCCTCTCTGGAAGAAAGACAGCCCCCAAGTGGCAGAAATCCGCGCCGTAGGCCAGCGCTTAGGAAAAATAGATCCGTCCCATCCGACTGATCCGTCCGATCTCCTTCTCCTAGACCCGGAAGACGATGGCGACCTTGCCCGCTATGACCTCTACTCCCCGTGGCTAGAGCATGAGGACCCGACCGTGAGAGCTAACACCATTCTCTGTCTTATCCACCAAGCCAACTACCTCCTAGACCAACAGCTAGGCGCATTAGAGCAAGAGTTCATTGAGGGCGGCGGCTTTTCCGAACAACTAGCTGCAGCCCGCATCGAGCACCGTCAGCAACAAAAAGCCGACACCGCCCCCAAGTGCCCTCAGTGCGGCAAGATCATGGCCCTCCGCACCGCCAGAGGCGGCAAAAATCCCGGCAGCCAGTTCTGGGGCTGCACCGTCTACCCCGAGTGCAAAGGCACCGCAAAGGTTTGACCTTCGCCATAGGTCCATCAGATCAAACGTATCCGACCAATCCGTCCGATGAAACTGCAATCTCTGAGCGCTTAGTGATCCTCGTTCCCCTCGCCTATCTTTCACATGAACTAGTCAATAGGGGTAGCGATGAGCATTGGTGTGCCAAGACATTCAACAACATTTACCATATAGTTATTGTGGGCTAAAAATGCCCGAACACCTTGACCACTCCTCCGATCTTTGCGCGGCCGCCAGGGGGAGGCAAGCTTCCGAAACAACTCCATCTTAAAGTGATCCTGATTGAACTCGACCTGTGAAAAGAAAGTTCGAGCACGCCGAGTACTCTTGAATGGCTTAATGTGGTACTTCACACCAGCGACTTCAAACTGTAATCCGTCACAAATGCAAGATAGGGTGCATCTCTCTTTGGTCGGTGCCGTCAACTCGATTCTGATATTGGGTGAAGGATGCTTCTCAGCTGGAAACTCCACATTTACCCAACACCAATCATTTCCTACATAAATGCGCCCCTTCCACCAAGCTCCAGTTCGGAAGTAAGTGATTTGAGTCTTCCCCAGCCGCGCATAGGCGAGCGTTCCCGACTCAGTGAAATACACCGGATACCAATCTAATCTTCCTAGTTTAACTCTTCGCTTAAAGCCATTGTCATCAACACTTATCCACTTGGTAAAGTCTCCACATCTTGTAGCCTTGAGTGTTACGTACTCTGCGTCTAAAGCCCACTCTGACGACTTGGCCCAGACAACAGTGGCTCTGACATCTCCCCCTTCAAACTCCAAACGCGACTGCTTTTTCAGTAAGTCTGCGTGGAGTTGCGCTTTTGCAAGATTCCTGCGCTCTAACTCAGCACCTACTCGAGCTTTAAGCCGCTGCAGGGTGGTCTGAACTGCGATCTCTGTTGTCTTTCCGATTTTGGAGAGCCTTCGTCTATCCGAACTCACCGCCGAGAGAAGTTCCTCCACAGCAGCCAAGTCAATCGGAACAGCATCATCGAGCCAGCCGCATAATTGTCTCACGAACGCAGCATTCTCGTGAATTACGCTCGTCAACGTTGTCGCTTCCCTATTTCGTCGCCCACGAACAGTGAAGTTCTGTGAGCCAACGGAGGCTACTTTGTCGTCCACTATCAAAATCTTTGCATGCAACAAATCGATATGCAGCACTCTGAATCCACTGCTGATCAGTTTTTTCAATTCACGCAGCTGCGCCGGTAGTTGGATTAACGCTGTTGGGTCAAAGGTAGTGACTATCGTGATGTGTTCACGGGGGACCGATTCAACTGCGCTCAAGAGCCGTGAAATCGCTCCATCAAAGTAAGGAGTGAAAATGACCACAGAATCCAGTGCGCTCTGTAAGGCACTTCTCCATGAGCGGTAAACATCCCTGGCCAAGTGTATTGATGGGATTGTGATTGATCTGTCGTCCGACACGGCAGTCTCCTTACCCAGTTCACTGGTGAGCGCAAACGCCAGAGAAATGTCGGTTCAACCGGGGACGTCTACGGGACTCGCGTGCCACACAATGAGTATCGCACGCAGTCGACCTCCTTGGACTACTGCTGCTAAGCGACTAGCCTCTGTGCCTAGCCTTGCTGGGTGTCCGAGATTGTGAGCAACTCACCCGCTAGTGGATTTTGTTTTGCTGAGGACAGTGACTTTTAAGGTAAGTGTCCACCATTTCAAGTGTTCCACCCTCTACCCAGTCTGCGGATCAAGCACCACAACGTCCAGGGGCTTGCCGTCCCGAAGCGCCAAGAGACCTTTTCCTGCCCGTGGTGAGGAGTGTTGTGCCTGTGACTTTGGTCGCTGTAGCAATCCAAAGATCGTTTTTATCGTGGAAGATCGCTAGGTCTTGGCTTTTTGCCAAGGTGCTGAACTCGGAGTATGCCTTGATAATGCGGTCATCGGTGAGATAGACTTTCACTACTCCCAGTCACGCAATCTCCGCTGTACTTCATCCGCCGGAAATCGGCTGCCACAGGTGAATAGCTTCCTAATGGCTTCAGCGGTCTGTTCGGTCCAGAGTTGCTCTCGCTGGACCAGCAAATCGAGTACCCATAACATTCCATGCACTTCCACTCCTAACTTTTCTGCCGTGAGACGGAGGTCGGCGTCAACGGTGAGAAAAGGGGCTGTTCCTTCACTGCCATTAGGCAGCCGGACCCAAAAAACTTACAGAGACGCTTTTTGGAAGGGTTTGGTTCCAGGACTCAAGAAGCTAGACTTATTGTTGACTGAATTGGCTCAGTGACAATAGGCGTCTTATTGGTCCCATGAGATTGATCCTGCCGAAAAATGCTCAATGGCAGAGCTATCATCCAGCAAGCCATCGAGCTCGAGCGCCAAGCCAAGAAGATCGGCAGCGGCTTAGAAGCCACCGTCCGCCTCACCATGCCCAAGGAAGGCTTCACCCACGAAGTCTGGAACGACCCCGCCACCCTGCACGAGTTCTTCATCCTCAGCGAACGGCTTCATCACCCTCACCAGTCCCACAGATTCTCCTGCCGAAGTTCAAGTCGGTGGGGTGCGTTCATCTCCAGGAGAAACATCGTCGTTCTCCCCACACTAGTGAGTGCGGTGATTCTGCCATCGTCCATGCTGAAATGTTCATGCCATAACTGAGTGCGTGGATGGAAAAGGCGCACCACTGCATCTCCATCAGGGTCGGTGCTGGTCAAGTTGGGTCCTTTTAGCAAATTGCAGTGCCGACAGGCCAGCGCCAGATTCTCCAACGTGCTCGTTCCGCGGTGTTGCTGGGCAACGATGTGCTCGACATGGTAGGACTGAAATGGTTCCCACCTGTGCCGCATCCTACAATACTCGCAGCGATCTTCAGCGCGCTGTCTAACGTCCAGCCTAAGCGACTCGGGAAGACTCATCAGGCAGACATCTGTAGCTTCTTGCGAGCCTTGGACTGCAGGATGCCCAGAAAATTGGTGAACATAATGCAGCTCTGATACTCCTGGCGTTCTTCCGGGGTTAAGAGCCCCTCGTTCGCTCTGGAACCTAAATACTCTAGCCGCTCCTCATCCTCCGCAGAAGCACGCAAAGCGACAATCTCCTGCAACGCCGCGACATTCATCGTCTCGGCAACGCTGGAGAACATTGCATCCATGTTTGCTGGTTTCATTGCGGCAATTAACCATCCCCGCAATTTCCTCGCAACTCTCAAATGATCAGCCTAGAAGCCACCGTCCGCCTCACCCTGCACGAGTTCTTTATCCTCAGCGAGTTCCACATCGAGCGCAGAGAAACCCTCTCCGCCGCCATGGAAGAAGCCTCCCACAAGAAAAGCGCCCGCTGCACGGATGCAGTAGCCTAAGGTCGGTTTGATCTGTCCAATCCAACTGATCCGTCCCGTCTACACCCCGTGGCTAGAGCATGAGGACCCGGCCGTGAGAGCCAACACCATTCTCTGTCTCATCCACCAAGCCAACTACCTCTCAGATCAGCAACTGGGTGCATTAGAGCAAGAGTTCAATGAGGACGGCGGCTTTTCCGAACAACTAGCTGCAGCCCGCATCGAGCATCGTCAGCAACAAAAAGCCGACACAGCTCCCAAGTGCCCTCAGTGCGGCAAAATCATGGCCCTGCGCACCGCCAAAGGCGGCAAGAACCCCGGCAGCCAGTTCTGGGGCTGCACAGCCTACCCCGAGTGCAAAGGCACCGCCCCCGCTTGAGTTTCATCATAGCTCCCGCAGATCAAACAGATCCGTCCGAACCGTCAGACTTCGTCTAATGATGCGGCGAAAATCTCCCCACAGATAAATCTAAGCTCAAGAACATGTGTGATTAACGGAGTTTCGTGTAAACCCGGCGTGCCTCTGAACCAATGGTTGAATGCGCATTGGCTCACATGGACTTAATGTTATAGGATTAGCGATGAAAGACGCATTCGAGTATGAGTCCCTTGCACAGATCGACGAGTTCCATCGCAAGCCATTTGCGAAACGTTTAGCGAAGATTATTTCAGCGCAACCTCCTGGCGAATGCCTCACGGTCGCCATTGTCAGCGAATGGGGGGCGGGAAAGAGTTCAGTTATAAGTTGGATACTGGATGAGTTCGCGGCTTCATCAAAAGAAGAGGCTATACTACCATGCGTTCCGGTTAAAGACTTCAATCCCTGGGGCTGCACTGGGGAACTCGCTTTGCTGTTTCGGTTGTTCGAGAGCATCGCCCGAGCGCTTGATGACGAACTGCTCACGTCCTGGGAAACCTTAAAGACAAAAGCGTTAAAGTTGATATCACCTCTCGCATCGGTGGCTACTGGGATTGCAGAGAGCAACGGAGCATCGGGAGTCGGTTCTGCTGCGACAGGCGTGGTAGGTCTACTGACTTCGTTCCTTCAAACCGACATGGAGGCCTTGCGACAGAGGATAAAGGAAAAGCTCGTCAAATCAAACAGGCGGTTGGTGGTGGTCATTGACGATATAGATCGGTTGGATCGAACTGAGCTAATGCTGCTCTTTCGGATCTTAAAGGTGAACGCGAGTTTACCCAATACCACGTTTTTGTTGGCGTTGGATGATCAAAAGGTTTCTTCAACCATTGGAGCTCAGTTTCAGCAGCACGATGATGCTGGGCGCGACTATCTCGAAAAGATTATTCAAGTCAGTATCGCTCTGCCTGCCATTCCAACCCACCTGATGCGTCGGTTTGTCTTAGGCACCATCTATGATTCGATTGAGTCTGCTGTGGACTTCGATAAAGACCGTTTAGAGCGGATATTTGACGTGCTGTTCTTGCTCCGTTTCAATACACCACGGCGTGCAAAGAATCTAGCGAACGCGATACGCTTTAGTTCAGGTCTCGTTCCGGGAGAGGTCAACATTACCGATCTCGTACTACTTGAGTGTGCAAGGCAGCTGTTTCCGACACTGTACGAACGCATAAAGAATGGGTGGCAATATCTTGATCCTTCGAATGGCTTTTCCATTCCAGAGATGTTTGAAAAGCCCAAAGAAGGTACGCCACCCTACCAATCGTGGTTAGTTGAAGCGTGGACGAAGGAAGGTGGCTCAGCCCCAACGCCTCGCGAGTTGAGGGCTCTCGCAGAGTGGTTTCCCCAGTCAGCCAGTATTGGGTATGGCATGGCGGCTACAAAAACGTGGTGGAAGGAAAAGCGCCTTTGCGCGCAGCCATACCACTGGAGATATTTCTCTTCAGCAATCGTGGATGGGGATGTAGCCGATTCCGAAGTGCAATCATGGATTGACCGATTCAAAGACAGTAACTCAATTGAGATTGAGTCTACGTTGTCCCCCCTTCGGAGAGATTTTGGAGGCCACTTGTTTGCGGAGAAGCTACTTCGCTGTGACATCAGTGCTGATATCGTATCAGCGATAGTAGTTTTTCTTTCCAAAGCGGACACAAAAGACAACACCGAGTCAGATGAAGGAGGATGGGTAGGGCTCTGTGCAAATCTTGTCGTGGCACACCTTGACCACGAGGGCGCACTGGAACTTGCCGCCAAAGTAATTGACGAAGCCCCGTTGATCTGGGCCAATAAGTTCATCCGTGCACTTCCATCTGAATTGCTAGAACGCAAATCCCAGCATCAGGGCGGTTCGCCTCAATCTGTTCTCAGGGTAATGGCTTCGAAAATGTTCCAGCGCCTGCACGATGGTGCGCCAATTGCCACTGAAGTAGCAGTTGATTTCATTTGGACCATTTGGCACTTTGGCAATGATGTCGGTCTGCGGAATCTTCTTGAGCATCGGCTGTCCACCGAGCCTGAGTTTGCGTATGTCGTACTTGCAAGCGTCTGCGGGCGAGGTGTCGGCGAGAAGGCCCCAAGGATATGGCATTGGAACGGAGCCGATAGTCTTAGGAGCCTGGAGAACCTAGTGCATATTGGAAAATTCAGAAGTGTCGTAGAAGATTTGGCGAGGGTGCGAGGCGATTTGTCACCGACAACTGACTCTCGGCACCGCTACCTAGCACCCGAAGAGCTGTCCGGTGTATTTCTGGAAAGTGTCCGGCAATAATGCACTCAGTCTTGAGTCAAAAAACAGCTATGCGGGCTACAAACCCAGACACTCCTGATGTTCATGCTGCTGTCATAGCCAGTTCCTTGTGATTCACACGGAGCGCCGCGTAGCCAAGGCAAGCTTCAATATCTTCAGCTTCCAAGTAAGGGCAATCTTCAAGAATCTGGGCCGGAGTGCGCTGATTTGCCAACTGGCGCAAGACATTGGCTACCGTGACTCTCATGCCCCGGATGCAAGGCTTTCCCGACATCACGGCAGGGTCCAGGGTAATGCGATCTACCTTCATGATTCCAGCCTACATCGCCATCTTGCGGTTTGCAAAGCTTTGAGCCGCAAGTAATACCCGCCCCATGATCGTGAGCACAAAAGGACAAGTGACGATCCCCCGGGCGTTGCGGGAGAGATTCGGGTTGTTGCCGGGGACGGAGTTAGAGTTTGTAGCTGATGAGGATGCACTGCGGCTTAAGCCGCGAAAGCGAGGGAAGAATGGATGCTCGGCTTTTGACACCTGGCTGAGTAAGGCCGCAGGATCGGCAGTGGCGAATGTTACCACAGACCAGATGATGGCTACGACTCGAGGGGAGGAGTGACCAGTGGTTCTGGCGGATGCGAATGTGACTTTGGACATCAATCCGATCACGATGGCCGAGTTGGCCTTTTGTTATCGGAATGAGGAATCTGCTGCCTTTAGTAAGTGGGCGCTGAGGTTGGGCCCGTCTTGGTCTCGCGTTCCAGATCTCCTCTTGGCTGCCCGAAGCGCTAGCGAGTGATTCTTCTGATTTTGGAGTCCACGAATCCGCACGATGGCACGCCTTATCCTGGGCAACCTTTTGTTACAGGCGGATGGACGGGCTCCGAACATTCCTTGAGCCGGGCATAGTCGAAAACGGCGTGGCTAAGGTGAAGGGGGGCGTTCGTCATTTGAAGGTTCTGCTTTGTCATGTGACGATGGACGATTTGCATGTGCGCGGGGTGCTTTGTCGTGTGAAGATGGTGCATCTTCACATGTTTGTCGGCGATCTTCAGGTGCCGATTGGGGATTGTTGGATGACGAAGGGGCTTCTGCACATGTCGAAGATGGCTCTTCACATGCGGGAGAGGGTTCTGCAGGTGAAGATGGGGGATTGTTGGATGAAAATGGTGCATTTTCATGCTTGAATTGATAATAATCATATCTATTATATTAACTAGTCATGATCAATCTCTCTGCCTCCAATGCATCTTCGGGCGCTTCTCCTGCGGTGGATGCCCCTCTTTCTACGTCTCGCCGGAGGGCGCTGCCCACGGAGGCGATAGCTACTGCGATGGCGAAGAGCCAAGATGAGCCGCGAGGAAATATGTCTCTGGAGGTGGTGCAGCGGCTTTCGCGGCGGCGGGACGTGGACTTAACGAGCTACTGTCAGGTGGTTCTGAAGCTTTTGGCTGATGATCCCGACACTCCTGTGCCGCCAGAAATGGTGGAACTGATCCAGGAGGACTTGGTGGCGTTTGTAGAGAGTCAAAGCGAGGTGGGGCTCTACACGAAACTCCTTGCAGAAGCGCATGCGCGGAAGAAGCAACGCCGAGATCAGCTAGAGGTGACGATGCGGAATCTGGGGCTGCTGGTGCAGGCGTTGAGCCGAGGGAACGTGGCTAAGGTCTTTGCTGTGGGAATGGGTGTGAAGGACAAGGGCTCACGCACCAAACAGCTACCTTTCCCTGAAGCGCTGGCGTTGGATGTGTCTCAGACTCCTGGGAAGTTGAAGGTGTCTTGGAAAGCGGTGAGGAAAGCCAAGGGCTACATCCTCCGCTATGCGTCTGCAGAAGCGCCCGACTCATGGATCTACGTGCACCAAGGGCGCGCAACGCTGCTGGTGGAGGATTTGAAGCCAGGCATGGTGTATCACTTCCAAGTAGCAGCAGCGGGTGGCGGCACCGGCCAAAGTTTCTGGAGCCCAGTGGTGACTCGAATGGCGGCGTAGACTGTCTCATTGCAGCGAGTCAATACATGCCGTTGTGCTCGGCTATTGGCAGTGAAGTTGAGGCGTGGCTCGTCTGCGCGGGATGGGTCGCGTGCGGTTACCCCGTTCTGTTACATTGACGGGCAGGCGCAAATAAGGTGGATCAATGAGATCGACTCCAGTGGCATTGCTTGGTTCATTGAGCATTAACTCAAAAGTGCACCGTGATAACTGAGTAAGGAAGCGTGGAGGTATAGGTAATGGCACTGTTATTGGCACCGCCCAACATCGGTTTGAATGACTGGGCGGCAGTGGATGTCCATAACCACCTCATTAACCCCCTGGAAGCGAAATGTCGTTACGGTGCTCTGGGGCTCGACACCGGCAGTTGGCAAAGGGCCAAAAGCCTCACCCTTCAGCCGTGTCACTTCATCTCATTTGAGAAAATTGATCAAAGTCCTGCACCCTTCTCGGTGGAAGATCATTTTGTTAATGGGGGTGAAATATCAGGTTGGACTCTTTGGGCGAGAGCTTGATGTGGGGCAGGGGATGTTGGCACGGATGTTGCGGTTTTGAGAGGTCTGATGCCGAAGCTCCGCACCACCAAGCTCCCTAAGGAGTCGACCAGCACTACTGAAAACCGAATCGACGCAATTTTAACAAAAAAGAAGCGGGCAGATTCTTCAAACGCAGTTAAAGTCGCCTCTCACAAGTCCCGCTCACGCAACCGTATGTCAGCAAGTCAGCGTCTTCCGAGCAAGCCTCGCATCCTTATCGTCACCCCGGAGATCACGTATCTTCCGCAGGGGATGGGGAACATGGCTGAGCGGGTGACAGCTAAGGCGGGTGGTCTGGCGGATGTCTCGGCTTCTCTGGTGTCGGCACTGTGGGACTCTGGCGCGGATGTGCACGTGGCGCTGCCGAACTACCGGCGGATGTTTCACAATGATATCTTCCAGTTGCATGAGAAGGAGCTGAGGCGGTTTCATCAACGCCTGCCTGAGGACCACATTCACTTGGCGGAAGACAGGATTTTCTACTACCGCGACCAAGTTTACTCTGGCTACACGGATGATTCGCTAAAGGTGGCACTGACGTTCCAGCGGGAGGTGATCAATCATGTGGTGCCACGTGTGAACCCTGATCTGATCCACTGCAATGACTGGATGACGGGCTTGATCCCGGCAATGGCCCGCCGCAGGGGCATCAAATCTCTGTTTACGGTGCACAACATCCATACTCAGCGGGTGGCATTGCCTCAAATTGAGGACCACGGGATTGATGCAGCGGAGTTCTGGATGAATCTGTATTTTGACCGTGCGCCAGCGAACTATGAGGATGCACGCGCTAACATTAAGGTGGATTTGCTGACGAGTGGGATATTTGCCTCTCACTACATCAATACAGTGAGCCCTAGGTTCCTCTGGGAAGTGACGAATGGCTGGCATGGCGTGGTGCCTGATAGTGTGCGCAATGAGTTGTGGGAGAAGCAACAGGCGCAGTGCGCTACGGGTATCCTGAACGCTCCTGATCCGTCGTATGATCCGATGACGGACGACTTGATCGCTAAGGTGTTTGGCAGTGACGATCACGTGCAGGGGAAGGCAGAGAATAAAAAAGTGCTCCAGCGGGAGTTGGGGCTGGTGGAGGACCCTGCAGCTCCTGTTTTGTTCTGGCCATCCCGCCTGGACCCAGTCCAAAAGGGGCCGCAACTGCTCACGGATATTCTTTATCGTCTGGTCTCCGATTACTGGGACCGCAAGCTGCAGGTGGTGATCATTGCGAGCGGACCTTACCAACAGCACTTCAACGACATTGTGCATCGGCATGGGTTGTTTGATCGTGTAGCGGTGCGCGACTTTGATGAGCGTCTATCGCGTCTGGGGTATGCGGGGTCTGATTTCATGCTGATGCCGTCGTTGTTTGAGCCTTGTGGCCTACCGCAGATGATCAGCCCGATTTATGGAACGCTCCCTATCGTGCACGGCACAGGAGGTCTCTACGACACGGTGCAGCACATGAGTTGGGAAGGTGGTAGTGGCAATGGTTTCCGTTTTGATGTGTATGGCGCTAGTGGACTGCGGTGGGCCATCGATGAGGCGATGAGGTTCCATGGGCGGACACCGGAGTTTCGTGAGCGGGAGATCAAGCGTGTCATGGATGAGAGTCGTGGGCAGTTCAATCATGAGGAAGTGGCAAGGCAGTATGTGCAAATCTATGAGGCCATGCTGGCGCGCCCGCTGGTGCACCGGAAGGCGGACGAGTTTGTGAAGTCTGAGACTGGGACTGTCGCCTCTGCCCAATGAGTAAGGTGAGGGCGGCCAGATTGCGTGATGACGGGTGGCTGACGCCGTTTTTTCCAGCGCTTGATAGGCGTCGTGAGCAGGCTGAAGCTTTGACCAAGAGGCTAGCCAAGGACAGCGGCTCACTGGCTGCGTTCGCTCAAGGGCATAAGCACTTTGGCCTGCATCGTGAGGCAGATGGCACGTGGTGCTTTCGTGATTGGGCTCCGAATGCCACTGGCGTGTGCCTAATGGGTAGCTTTAACGACTGGAAGGAGTCTGCTGCATACGAGGCAAAGCGGACAAGCAACTCTGGCGAATGGGAACTGAAGCTCCCAGCGGATGCGATGAGACACGGCGATCTCTTTCGTCTGCGGATTCGTTGGGAAGGTGGGCAGGGAGATCGTCTGCCTGCATGGGGCCGGCGTGTGGTTCAGGATGAGGTGACGAAAGCGTTTGACGCTCAAGTCTGGGTTCCCGAACAACCTTTTGCGTGGAAAAACAGTGCGCCCACCTCGCACGGGCCGCTGCTGATTTATGAGGCTCACGCTGGAATGGCGCAGGAGGAGCCCAAGACGGGTACCTGGGATGAGTTTCGCCAAAATATATTACCAAGGATCAAGCAAGCGGGTTACAACACGGTACAACTGATGGCGGTACAGGAGCATCCGTATTATGGATCGTTTGGTTATCATGTGAGTTCGTTCTTTGCGCCATCCTCGCGTTTCGGGACGCCAGAGGAACTAAAAGAGATGATCGACGAAGCGCATGGCATGGGCTTGCGCGTGATCATGGATCTGGTGCACTCCCACGCTGTGAAGAATGAGGTGGAAGGCATCTCTCGCTACGATGGCACGCTGCATCAGTTCTTTCATGCGGGTGATCGCGGGAATCATCATGCCTGGGATTCGCGCTGTTTTGACTATGCGCGGCCAGAGGTCGTCCACTTTCTATTGTCCAATATCCGCTATTGGCTGGAGGAGTTCCACTTTGATGGCTTCAGGTTTGATGGCGTGACCTCAATGTTGTATCACGATCACGGCCTGGGCTCATTGTTCACTAGTTACGATGATTACTTCGGTGGACGTGTGGATGAGGACGCGGTGACTTACCTGACACTGGCTACTACGTTGATGCACGAAGTGGCGCCTGGCAGCATTGCGATAGCTGAGGATGTCAGTGGCATGGCGGGTCTCGCTGCATCACCTGAAGAAGGGGGCATGGGATTTGACTTCCGGCTGTCGATGGGCGTGCCAGACACGTGGTTTAAACTGACTGACATCAGGGACGAAGACTGGAACATGGCTTGGCTCTGGCACGAGCTTACCAATCACCGGGCTGACGAACGAGTGATCAGCTACGTGGAGAGTCACGATCAAGCTCTCGTGGGTGGGAAGAGTTTCATCTTCACACTCATTGATGCGGACATGTATTGGAACATGCACGCCACGTCTTTAAGCATGATCGTGGATCGTGGAGTCGCACTGCACAAGTTGGCACGCATGACTACGTTGGGCACTGCGGGTCATGGTTATCTCAACTTTATGGGGAATGAGTTTGGTCACCCTGAATGGGTGGACTTTCCGCGTGAAGGGAATGGTTGGTCATTCGACAAGGCTCGAAGGAAATGGAGCTTGCGGGACAATCCAGGTCTGAGATTTAAGCATTTGGCAGATTTTGACGAAGGGATGCTCAGCCTCGTGAGTGATGAGTGGAGTGAGCAGCCGCCAGTGCTAATCAAGGCGGATGATGGTGACAAAGTGCTGGCTTGGAAAAGAGCTGACCTGGTGTTCTTGGTGAGCTTCCATCCAGTTCAGTCTTTTGAAGGCTATGGTTTCCAACTCAACGGCGGAGTCTATGACCTTGTGATGAGTTCTGATGAGCCGAAGTTCGGAGGGTTTGCTCGGGTGCCGATACCGCAGCGCTATGAGTGCGATGCCGAGGGGTGGTTGCGTGTTTACTTGCCAAGCCGCACGGCGATTGTTCTCCGCTCGAGAAGTTAAAAACAGGAGCAGCTCCGAGCATTTAGGCATCTCATCTTGCGCGATGTTTAATTGATGGCGGGTGTTTTTTTGGTTAGTCTCGGATTCCTCATGCCGTCCTCAGCACCCGCTCTCCAACCTGTTTTTGTGAACCTAGGCACACGCGCCTACACGGTACAGGTGGGCAGAAACCTTTTGCCAAATGTGGGACAGGAGATCGCGCGTAAGCTCCAGGGCAGCAAGGTAGCGGTGATTACTGACAGCAATGTAGCACCTCTGTATGCAGAAACTGTGCTTGGCTCGCTGAGGGCTGCGGGCAAGCAGCCGGTTTTGATCACAGTGCCTGCTGGGGAGGCATCCAAATCCATGCCGCAGGCAGAAAGAGTGCTGGATGACATTGCTGCTGCTGGACTGGATAGAAAGTCATTTGTGGTGGCCTTGGGCGGGGGGGTTATTGGGGATTTGGCTGGCTTTGTGGCAGCGATCTATCAACGTGGCATTCCATACGTGCAGATACCCACCACGGTGTTGTCCCAAGTCGATTCATCTGTTGGTGGCAAGACGGGAGTGAATCTCAAGGACGCAAAAAACATGGTGGGAGCTTTTCATCAGCCCGCGCATGTTTTTGCTGATGTGGAGACGCTGAACTCACTACCGAAGCGGGAGTGGAATGAGGGGTTTGCTGAGATCATCAAGCATGCGGCGATTCGTGATGCATCGTTGTTCGAAGAGATCGAGGCCGTGGCAGACGGACGAGGTGACATGACGAGCTTGATCCGTCGAAACATCGCCATCAAAGCCAGTATCGTCGAGCAGGACGAGTTTGAGACTCAAGGCTTGCGAGCGCTACTGAACTTCGGACACACGCTAGGTCATGCCATTGAAGCAGCCGCAGGCTACGGGCAGTTACTTCACGGCGAGGCTATCTCCATTGGGCTTCATGCTGCAACTTGGCTTTCAACACAGCTTTCAGGCCTCAATCAAGATGAGATGGATCGCATCTTGAGTGCGCTCAAGGCTTTCGACCTGCCGTTGCACATGCCACAAGGCATGGATGAGCAAGACGTCCTGCGGCGTATGAAGATGGACAAGAAGTTTGTAGAGGGCAGTATCCGCTTCGTGTTGTTGCGAAAGTTAGGGGAGTCATTTGTCAGTGCAGAAACCCGAATGGAGCACATGACGCAGGCTCTGGATCAAGTGCGGGCGCCGTCAGTGTCATGACGACCACGGAGGCTTACTTGGCCCTCAATCTGCTACCGGGCATTGGGCCGGTGCGAGTGAGGAAGCTGCTGGAGGCAATGGGGTCTCCGCAACGCATCCTTTCGGCCAAGGCGAGTCAGATTCAGCATATCGAAGGATTTGGACGGGAACTGGCCGAGTTGGTGGCTAATTGGGAATCGAGTATCGACTTGGCTGTTGAGGTCAAAAAGATCGAAGAACGTGGGCTTACCGTCCTAACACAAGAAGACGCGCTCTATCCCAAGCTGCTAAAGCAGATTCACTCTCCTCCACTTGTGCTTTATGTGTGGGGAACGCTCACGGAGCGCGATTCCAATGCAATTGGCGTGGTTGGCTCTCGTCAGGCGACGCACTATGGTCTCACCGCCGCGCGGAAAATGAGTTTTCAGCTCGCTTATGCTGGTTACACCGTCGTTTCAGGGCTCGCGCGTGGTATTGATACAGCAGCCCACGAGGGGGCGCTCGCTGCTAAAGGTCGCACAGTGGCCGTCATTGGTTCGGGGATTGGTAAGCTTTATCCGCCTGAGAACGCGGCCTTGGCGGAGCGCATCTCTGAAAACGGCGCGGTGGTGTCAGAGTTCCCGGTGGATTACCCACCGGACCGCCAAAGTTTCCCGCTGCGGAATCGGATCGTTGCCGGTTGGTGCACTGGTTTGCTAGTGGCAGAAGCTCCCATGAGGAGTGGCTCGCTCATCACCGCCCAGCAGGCCTCGGACATGGATCGCACCATTTATGCTGTCCCTGGGAATATCGACAGACCTACATCGGCGGGTTGTAACCGGCTGATTCAGCAGGGTGCCAAGCTAGTCTTGAGCGGTGACGATATTTTGGACGATCTCATGACACTTTTTCCTACCGCTCCGATGGCTCCACGATTGCAGGAAAGCCTACCCCTCGTGGAACTCGGTGGCGACGAGAAGCTTGTGTATGAAGCATTGGGGACGGAGCATTTGCACGTGAACGACGTGATTGAGGCTACTGGTCTGCCCCCAGGAGCCGTTTCTGCAACGCTCATGCGGCTGGAAATGAAGCGGGTGGTGCGGGCACTCCCCGGCCAGCGTTATGTGAGGCTGGTGTGATTCATCCTTTCCCTTTGCAGGCGAACCGCTAAAATGCGCGCCGCCATGTCCCTGGAAGATAAACTCAACGCCGCCGTCAACTCTAAAAACCTGCTGTCCTCCGCACGGGATAACATCCTCGCGTTGCTCGCAGCCAGCACGAACCCATTGTATCAAGCGAGTATCGATGAACTCGTCGACAAGGGTCAGTGGGCTGAACTGAATGACCGATTCTTCACGACATTGAAGTTCGGTACTGGAGGCCTACGTGGACGCACCGTGGGCGCAGTGGTGACGAGTGTGGAATGTGGGAATGCCAAGCGCACTGGTGACAAGCGCCTAGACGAGCGCCCAGACCACCCTTGTGTGGGCACGAACGCGATGAACTTCTTCAATGTATCCCGAGCCACGCGTGGTCTCGTGGCTTACATCAAGAGTTATCGCCAAAAAGCTGGCAAACAGGGAAAACCGAGCGTCGTGTTTGCTCACGACACACGGCACTTCAGCAAAGATTTTGCTGAGTTCGCCGCAAAAGTGGCCAATGATCATGGCGCGGACGTGTACTTGTTCGACTCGCAACGCCCCACACCACTCATGAGCTACTGCGTGCGTGTCTTGCGCGCTGATGCGGGTGTGATGATCACTGCATCTCACAACCCTCCTCATGACAACGGCTATAAGGTCAACTTCGATGACGGGGCCGGTATCGTTGAGCCTCATGCTAAGGGCATCATCACTGAGGTGAACGCTATCAAGTCTGAGGACTATAAGCCGCTGCCTGAGAGTGAGCGTGGTGTGGTCAAGATGGTCTGCAAAGACCTGGAAGAAGCCTTCCTCAAGCGTGTGGAGACTACCATGTTGAAGCCTGAGCTATTGGAGAAGGCCAAGGGCATGAAAGTGGTCTTTACGGCCATTCATGGGACTGGTGCAGTCTATGTGCCGACGATTTTGAAGAGACTCGGCTTTGATTTTGTCACGGTGGCTGAGCAAGATGAGCCGGATGGTCGTTTCCCCACTGTGGACTCGCCCAATCCGGAGAACGCTCCAGCCTTGAAGGACGCAGCCAAGCTTGCAGACGAGGTCAATGCAGATGCCATCATTGGAACAGACCCCGACTGTGATCGTATGGGGGTCGGTGTTCGTGATCCAGAAGGGAAAATCGTTTTGCTAACCGGCAATCAGACCGGGTCACTCATCGCTTGGTATCGAGTCAAGACCATGATTGAGCTCGGCATTCTGAATGACAAGAACAAGAAGAATGCGGTAATCCTCAAGACGTTTGTTACCTCGCCGATGCTCGACGCAATCGCCGCACGCTATGGGGTCAACTGCGTGAATACCCTCACGGGATTCAAGTGGATCAGCAATAAGTTGCGTCAGTATGAGGAAGCGCTCGGACTTGGTGACAAATATCGAGATCTCAGCGAGGAAGAAACCCGCGCCCAGCGCTTGGAGAAGAGCAAGTTCCTTATCTTGGGCACTGAGGAGAGCTACGGTTACATGGGCTCGGATTTCAGTCGGGACAAAGATGGCAATGGGGCAGTCGTGATGTTTGCGGAGATCGCCGCGTATGCTGCCTCACAAGGCAAGTCCATCTACCAACTGCTGGATGACGTCTACTCTGAGATTGGTTACTACCTAGAGGTGAACAAGAGTTGCTTCTTTGAGGGAGCTACTGGAGCTGCCAAGATCGCAGCGCTCGCTGATGCGTATGCCGCTCTGCCACCAAAAACCCTGGACGGCTCTAAAGTCATCTCGTGCATCAACTTCAACAAGGACACGGTTTACGATGAAGAAGGTGAACTCATCAGCCGCGAGAAGATGATTCAGATCAAGCTAGAGGATGGCAGGCAGTTTGCCGTTCGCCCCAGTGGTACCGAGCCGAAGATCAAATACTACATGTTTGCCAGTAAGCCGCCGCCCTCTGAGAAGGGCTTTACGGCTGAGGAACTTGCAGCGGCCAAGAAGGAGGCGTCTGAAGCGCTTGAGCGCTTGTGGAAGGCGATCCAAGACGATATCGAGACGCGCATCTCATATTGGCAACTGGGCCAAAAACTTTGGCCGCAAAGCTGATAAAACAAAAAACCGCAGGTGAATCACCTGCGGTTTCTTTTTTGAATCGAGGTCAGTTAATAAACTTCACCTTGGCTATCTCTCCAAGGGCCATGGCTGCATGCTGCTCGTCGGAACATGCGGAGTTGATCGGAGCATCAGGCTCGTCGTTGCTTTCGGACACGATACCATTTTGGATCATCCACGACTCTACTTCTTCCCCGCTAATGTCTGGCAGCATGGTTCCGTTGATCTCCACGCAGGGTGAAAGGGGTTGACCACTCTTTTGCTCCATCTCCCAACGGAACGCAGGGTTCTTGATGATGTCCTTCTCTTCGTAATCAAGATTGTACTTGCGGAAGATGGCGCGGACGCCCTCGCTCCAGCCACAGTAAGTCTTCAGGTAAGCAGTGATGTTGGGTTGGCTCATAATTGGGGTGATGTGAGAGTTTAGTTGATACGCTGAAGCATTAGACCACGATGCCGGGAAATCAACGCCCCAACTCATGACCCACTTTCGCCCCTGTATAGACCTTCACGACGGAAGAGTGAAGCAGATCGTGGGGTCGACTTTGTCGGAGGATGGTGTGCCCAGAGAGAACTTTGTGAGTGATAAGCCGCCCGCATGGTTTGCGGAGCAGTACGCACGTGACGGCCTCACGGGCGGACATGTGATCATGTTGGGAAAAGGCAACGAGCAGGCTGCTACCGATGCCTTGGCTGCATTTCCTGGTGGGCTGCAGGTTGGGGGGGGCATCCACGCACAAAATGCCGCCCTATGGCTGGAACGTGGTGCTAGCCATGTGATCGTCACTAGCAGCGTCTTCGATGCGAATGGAAACTTCGCCCCAGATCGACTTCAGACTCTCGTAAACGAGGTTGGCGCGGACAGGATCGTATTGGACCTCAGTTGCAAGGCTTCACCCAGTGGTTGGCGAGTAGCGATGAACCGCTGGCAGACGCTCACTGATCTTGAAGTCACCACTGCTACACTGGACATGCTCGCAGATTCCTGTGCTGAGTTCCTGGTGCACGCCGTGGACGTGGAAGGCAAGTGTGAGGGCATTGATCATGACCTAGCGCGCTTTCTCGGCGCTTGGGGAAAGCGTCCACTCACATACGCTGGTGGTATCAGCCGGTTGGATGATCTCTGGGCTATTCAAGAACTAAGCGCAGGTGTCATGGATGCCACGGTGGGTAGTGCTTTGGATCTTTTTGGCGGTAACGGCGTCCGCTATGACGATTGTGTGAGATTCTCCCGTGCGGCAGACGAGAAAGGTCGACTGCGGGTCGTGATGAAGCGAAAACTTGTTGATCGAGTCGATGATGTCTCAGATGCAGTGCGGAGACAGTTGATGGAAAACACTGACTGGTTGCCTACTTCAGGTGTCGTGGCGTTGTTTGGTGGCCTCCAAGGTGAACCGGATTTGCTTCCTTTGATCCCATGGCTCAATGAACGCTCGCTAAGGGTCGCCTTCATGGACTTCGATGCGAACGGCATGACTCCAAGACTCATTTCTGATCCAAGCCAATTGAAGTGCGGCAACTACGGAGCATTGGTTCCAGATGCAAGTTGTCCCGCAGTGGGTGACGCAGATATCCAGGTGATATTGACTCCAGGATTAGCCTTCGGCGAGCACGGGGAGCGCCTTGGACGAGGGAGAGGATACTACGATAGGTTTTTCGCGCGCGTTCCGGGTGCGCGGCGTGTCGGAGTTTGCGCGGCAGATCAGATTGTTAGGTATGTTCCTTGTTCCTCACACGATGCGCGAATGCATTTTGTGGTTACGGAGGCCGCGATAGTGCCGACATTGGCGCACTAGATTTCTGCTGCGATCGCGACAGCGTCATCATCGTCGGCAGTGGCGGCCTCGTGGAAGAGGCGGCGCACTTTCTCTCTGGAATGCCTTGCGTGGTAGCGCGCTAAGTGAACCATCTGCTCTACGTCAGGTGCGGATAAGTCAGATCCAGCACTGCGCATGCTAACATAACCCAGTAGACATGATGTGACGAACAGCTCGCAGCCGATGTCCACGAATCGTCCTAGTAGAACCTGCTTGCGCTCCAAAGACGGGCCATGCATTGCCATTGCGTAGAAAAGGCGGCGGGCGAGCTTGCGGCTCAGAGCCTCTACAGCTCGCATGTCAGGCAGCAGAGCTGGATGCATACTCGTGGCGCCTTCGATGCCTCGGGGCACGTACTTCACTGGCAACCAGACAGCGTAAAATCGTGCAGCACGTACCGCAGCCCTTGCTCTATCAGCGACAGGCAGAGATGCATTGACCACATCGGCACCGATCCTCAGATGTGGGTCGATCGCCTCACGTGCGATGAACAGCCTCATGATTTCACTGCTGCCTTCAAAGATTGTGTTGATGCGTGCGTCTCGGAATAGCCTTTCCACTGGGTCGGGGGGCTCATTTCGGGCTTCGAGAGACTCGGCGGTCTCATAGCCTCTTCCGCCTCTTATTTGCATGGTGTCGTTAGCGATGTCCCATGCGCGCTCGGTGCACCATAGCTTGGCGATGGCGGCTTCCAGACGCACGTCGGCATTCTTATCAGCATCTACAAGGGCGGAGACGTAGTGAGTGACTGCCTCCATTGCCAGGGTGCCGCTGGCCATTCGCGCCAGCTTATCAGCAATGGCCGCGTGTTTGCCTATCGGCTTGCCCCACTGCTCTCGCGATGTTGCCCAGCGGTTGGAGATTTCCAAACAACGTTTTGCCAGTCCTGTACAAGCTGCAGGCAGAGCAATGCGGCCCGTGTTGAGAGTCGTGAGCGCTACCTTCAGCCCTCGTCCTTCACCACCGATGATGTGACTCTTCGGCACCATCACGTTCGTAAAGTGGATCACTCCATTGTACAGCGCTCTAAGCCCCATGAACCGGCACCGGTGAATGACTTCGACTCCGGGTCGATCATTCTCAACGACGAACGCCGTCGTAGCATGGGGCTTCTCTTTGGTCGGCGTGCGAGCCATCACCACGATGAGAGACGCGCGGGTACCGTTTGTGCACCACAGCTTCTCGCCATTCAGGATGTAGTGCTCGCCGTCTGGAGCTAGTTCTGCACGGGTGGTCATGCGAGCTGGATCAGACCCAACGTCAGATTCGGTGAGCGCAAACGCAGAGACCTCTCCACGCGCACAACGTGGCAGAAACATTTCTTTCTGTGCCTCGTTGCCAAACGTGAGCAAAGGCTGTGGCACTCCGATTGACTGGTGAGCAGAGATCAGTGCGGTGAGGCTGCCGCAGCGCCCTCCCAAGAGCATAGCGGCACGCGAGTAGTTCGTTTGCGACAGTCCTAAGCCGCCATACTTGATGGGTATTTTGATCCCAAATGCCCCGATGCGCGCAAGGGCGTCCATCAAATGATCGGGGATCTCTCCCTCGCGATCTATCGCATCGGGATCCGCGTGTTCATCTAGGACGGCGCGTAGTCGGCGCAAAAAGGCATCGCCTTGATCGCGGTCCTCCACTTTTTGCTTCGGAAAGGGTAGGACCTTTCCGAAGTCGGGTTCGCCAAAAAAGAGCGATGCGGCAAAGCCTGAGTTTCGTCGCTCGTCTCTGGCGGCTTCTGTCATTTCCAGCGCGGCCCGCTGACCGGCTGACATGCGGGATGTGTCGATGGTTCCTTGGGTGTGGGATGACTCGGGTTTCATTGAGCCTCCTTGTCGGGGTTCTATTGGTTTAGACCCCGGTGCTGGGAAAGTGTTCCCAGAAAATCAAAAAATCAGCGAGCTACTCTTCTTTGGCCAGGCTTCTACTATCCTCAGGCATTGGCTGAGTAGGCGAAATGTTCCGGTGAACCCAAACACTCTGCACGATCCCGAACATAAAGAGCACCACGATCATAAAAGTGCCCCCGTAGCTAATGAAAGGAAGCGGCAGACCAGTGATCGGAACCATGAGCAAGTTCATGCCAATGTTCATGAAAATGTAAGTCATCATCGTCGCTACGACTCCTACCACAAGCAGCCTCCCCATTTGGTCCCGAGCATAGAATGCGACGAATATGCATTGGAACATAAGCATGGAGAACGCGGATATGAGAAGCAGCATCCCACGGAAGCCAAACTCCTCGCAAATCACACCCGATATGAAATCGTTGATCGCCTCGTGCGGGAAGAAGGTGCGGTGAATGGACTTCTGATTGAGGACTTTTCGAGACAGCGGCCCTTTGCCCTCCATTCCACCCGAGCCTACGGCAATCTGGAGATAGTTCTGCGTCCAGGCGTCTCCACGGAGATCCTCGCGCGTCAGTGGTTCGTTGAGAAGCATCTTCCGGAAAACGATAATGCGGTTCTGCTGGTACTCTTTGAGACCGAAAGAATAAGCCAGCGGCAGAACGGTCAGTACCAGAAGTACCAGTGCGATCAGATAGCGAAATGGAATGCTACCAACTAACAACATCCCACAAAACATAGGCCCCCAAACCGCTGCAGAGCCCAGATCGGGCTCTTTCAGAATCAATACCATGGGAACTACCGTCAATATCCCGCCCAGTACAATCCGCAGGGCAGGGGAGCGGAATACCCTCGCCCACCGCTGGAGATCGCCAAATACTATGGCCAACACTGCGATTCCGGCGAGGATCATCAACTGGGACGGCTGTATGGAAAGTCCGCCAAACCTGATCCAGCTTCTAGCTCCAACGTCATTGTCTGTGCCGATGTACTTGACGAGAATCACCCCTCCAAGTGCAACGATGTACATCGGCCAAGCTACGAAACGCAGCCACTTGTAGTCGATCAGTGATGCGACGAAGAAACCCACCAGACCAATGCAGGTCCATATGACTTGATCGCTCCATTGCTTCTCAAAACCTGGGCGTCCATCGGCTGCGTTGTAGATGGCATAAACGCCGAAGGTGATAAGGATGATGATATTGGCGAATATCACCCAATTGAGGCCCAAAAACTTGCGGAAAAGAGGTGTCATCGTTGTTTCATCAGACAGTTGCCACAGAGTGGAGCAGTTTTTGGGTGTATTCGTGTCTCGGGCGCTCGCAAACTTCGTCCGCCCGTCCTTGTTCGACGATCTTTCCGCGATAGAGCACAATAATGTCGTCGCTCATGTGTCTCACCACAGCCAGATCATGCGCGATGAAAAGATAGGTCAGCCCGAGCTCCTGTTGCAGATCCTTCAGCAGATTCAAAATCTGGGCCTGAACGCTCACATCAAGGGCACTTACCGGCTCATCGCAGATCAAAAACTTTGGCTCCACTGCCAGTGCCCGCGCTATACCAATCCGCTGACGTTGGCCACCGCTGAACTCATGCGGGAAGCGACTCATCGACGCAGGATCAAGCCCAACCTTTCTCATTAGAGATGCCACACGTTCGTGTCTCTCCCTTTTGGTCAGTTCCTTGAAGTGGATCCCCATTGGCTCGTCGATGATTTTTCCAATAGTCATCCTGGGATTCAGTGAACTGAATGGATCCTGAAACACCATCTGCATCTGCTTCCGCAATGGGCGGAACTCCGCCTCCGTCCAGTTCTGAATCTGCCTACCACCGTATGAGACAATGCCAGACGTAACCGGCCCCAGCTTGATCAGTGCGCGAGAAAGTGTGGACTTTCCACTCCCACTCTCACCCACTAATCCAAGCGTCTTGCCCTCCTCAATCCCAAAACTCACTCCATCAACTGCGCGAATCGCATCGGTCACACGGCGCAACAATCCTGTGCGAACAGGAAAGTGAACTTTGAGATTCTCGACCGACAGCAACCGCATGAGATAAAGGGCCAAGTAGCCATAAGTTCCACGCCTTCTCAAGCTGCAACCCACTTAGGCTCAAGTTCTCTTGCGGGCTCCTGAAAGCGACTGGATTAGCCGGGCCAGATGAACCCTAGAATGCAGGTAGCGCGCCTTAGCATAGTCGCCTACCTACATCGAGTTGAGCGGTGGTGGCTGCCACTCTATTTCTCGGGTTGCGCGGGAACCATGTTTGCTCTAGTAACGGCGCCCATTTTCATGCAATCAGTGGCCAAGCACTTTCATTTCATCGGCGTTTGTGGTACCGCTATGGGCTCCACTGCTCTTGCTTTAAGGCAACAGGGACACACGCTCACTGGCTCTGACAATGCAGTTTATCCCCCGATGTCGACTTTACTGACGGAGCAAGGGGTGGACATTAAAGTCGGTTACAAGCCCGAGAATCTGCCGCCTAGAGCTGACCTTTACGTCGTCGGCAATGCCATTTCTCGTGGCAATCCGGAGCTTGAAGCTGTTTTGGAACGTCGGCTTCCGTATTGCTCAATGGCGGAACTGCTCAAGCGTGAAGTGATTCAAGGCAAGCGCAGTTTTGTCGTCACCGGTACTCACGGAAAAACCACCACCACATCCATGCTGATTTGGCTGCTGGAGTGCGGCGGGAAACTCCCCGGTTTCATGGTGGGTGGCGTGCCGGGAAACTTCACAGTGGGTGCACGTTTCAATGACAGCGACTGTTTTGTGATCGAGGGTGACGAATACGACACGGCGTACTTCGACAAGCGCTCCAAGTTTCTCCATTATTTGCCGGAGTGCGCGATCATTAACAACGTCGAGTTCGATCACGCGGACATTTTCAAGGACCTTGATGACATTTTGCTGAGTTTTCGCAGAATGACTCTTCTAGTTCCACGGAATGGACTCGTTTTGCTCAATGGAGATGATGCAAACGCAATGAGTCTCAAAGCGACTTGCCCTGCTCCCGTTCGCACGGTCGGTACTGGCGAGGGGTGTGACGAGCGCATCTTCATCGTCAAAGAAGCCCCTGATTTTACCACTTTCACCCTCGGTGGCGTGGAGTTCAGCATTCCTATGAACGGCGAGTTCAATGTGCGCAATGCGGCGATGGCGATTTCGGCTGCAAGGTTTGCCGGTGTGACAGACTCGCAGATCCGTGAGGCGTTCACGACCTTCAAAGGTGTATTCCGCCGCCAGACAGAGCGTGGGGAGAAGAGTGGCATCAAAGTGATTGATGACTTTGGCCATCACCCAACGGCGATTCGCGAAACGCTAAAAGGCTTACGGCCCAAATACGCAGGTTCCCGGCTTTGGGCCGTGTTTGAACCGCGCTCAAACACCAGTCGCCGTAATGTTTTGCAAAAGGAACTCATCCAAGCGCTGTCATCAGCGGATGGCTCGGTGATCGCAGCGGTGAACGCTCCCGAGAAGGTTCCAGTGGAACAGCGACTAGACCCTGAGGCCGTTTCGCGGGACGTTACCGCCGCTGGAGGCCCCTGCTTCTATGAACCCACGACTGACGGTATCATTTCCCGTCTGAAGGCAGAAACCAGATCGGGTGACGTGATCATCATCTTCAGCAATGGCGGATTTGATGGACTTCATGGGAAGCTCCTTGCGGCGCTGTAGCGCGATTTCCCCTTCTTGGTGCGGGTTAATCCACCACCTGCGAACATTTTTTGACCATAATGCCAAGAAAATGGTCATAAACTCGTCATGCCCCCAACCTCCGGCTTGAGAACGCCTCAGACTGGAACTAAAAGACACCTTTCACACCCTGTCAGCCATGGATAATCCGCAGCAACCCCAGCCCAACACTCCGCCCAAGCCACAGACGTCGAGTGTGCTGCCGCCCCCACCGAATGCCACGACTCAGTTGCCGCCGGGCTACGGTCCGCAGTTTGCCCCGCCTCCAGGGTATCCACCGCAGGGCTACATGCCTCAGGGCTATCCGCCGGGTTATCCATATCCGGGCTATCCGCCGCCCCAAGGCTACCCAGCACCACAAGGTTATCCACCTGGCTACATGCCGCATCCTGGAGCTTATCCGATGCATCCAGGGTATCCTTATCCACAACAAGGGATGCCGTATCCCATGCCGATGCCTACTGCTCCTGCCCCGGCAGCCGAGCAGGCGGCCGTTGTTCCGCAACCTGTGGTTTCGGCACCCGTTGCCTCTCCCGCACCAGTCGCGGCGCCTGCCGTAGCAGCTGCACCTGTGATTGATGAAGCCGCCGATGATCACATCGGGGCAGCGCATGTTCTTCACGAACCACCTCCAGTGCTCGATGAAGACGAAGCCCACGGCAAGTTCCACATCGATGAGAGCGATGGCTCCGTCTTCGTGCCACCCACTGCTCATGACTTCGAGCCTGCTCCGCCTAGGAATCGACTCAAGGAAGCCTGGGCAAAGGTAGGCGGCGGCTCGTTGACCTTCTCCATCCTCATTCACGTCGGCCTCTTCCTCATCGCGGGCGTCATCATCTTCACCTCCACGCTGGAGACCAAGAACGTGGACTTCCTCCCCGGTGGCGGCACGCAGCAAGGCCAGAAAGCTTCTCAGGAAATGCAGAACAAGGTGCAGAACAAGCGCCGTCAGAGCCTGAACAAGACCTCGCCCATCAAGAAACTCGTCTCCACCTCGGAGAACGCAGCCATCGTGCTGCCAGAGACTCCACCCGACATGCTGGACGTTCCGGACGTCAGTTCCATGCTAGGCGGTGGTTCACTCGGCAGTGGTGGATTTGGCAAAGGTGGTGCAGGCGGCGGCTTCGGCAGCGGCATGGGCATGGGAGGAGCCGCAGGGTTCGTGAGTTTGCCACCCACGATGCGCGCACGCTGCTCCACGGCTGAGCGTTTGTCCAAGCTCTCGCAAAATGGCGGCAGTGCGGAGTGTGAGGCCGCCGTGTCTCGTGCACTGGAGTGGTTCAAGACCAAGCAAAACGCAGATGGCTCTTGGGGCCAAGGCAACAAGGCAGGCATGACAGGTCTGGCCCTGCTTTGCTACCTCGGACGCTGCGAGACGCCGGAATCGCCATTCTATGGTGATTCCGTGATGAAAGGCATCATGTATCTGATCGAGCTTCAGAAGAAGAACCAGTTGGGCTACTTCACCGAGAACGCGAAGAACATTGGCGCTGCTTACGAGCATGGCATTGCCACTTACGCACTCGGTGAGATGTATACCCTCGCCCGTCTTGGCTCCAAATCACTCCCCGGCATGAAGGAGGCCTTTGAGAAAGGCCTCAAGCTCGTCATCGCCGCTCAGAACGAGAACGGGAGCTGGGGTTACTACACCGCCCGCCACTTGGAGAATGGCAAGCCACAGGCGCAAACGGACCTTTCCGTCACGGGTTGGCAGTATCAGGCACTCAAGGCCGGGAAAAACACCAGCCTGAAAATTGCCGGACTCCATGCAGCAATCGACAAAGCCACTGCTTACATCGAAACCACCCAGACCGAAGACGGTGGCTTCGGCAAACGCAACCGTGACGAACACTACAACCAGTGGAGCCTCACCGGAGCTGGCGTGCTGGGCCTTCAGACCCTGGCCAAGAACAAAACCAAGGCCGTCGACAAAGGCATCAAGTTCCTTCGCGACTTCATCACGGCTGAGCCGCTGGATTGGAACAAGAACTGCAACCTCTACTGCTGGTACTACTACACCCAAGCCTTCTTCCAGAAGGGCGGAGACGATTGGAAGTTTTACAACGAGCAACTCCTGCCGCAGATCCTCAACAACCAAGCTCCGGATGGCAGTTGGAAGCCTGAGCGTGCCAACTGGGACGCTGGTTCAGCCGGAAGTCGTGAGGGTGGTGTTTACAAAACCGCACTTTGCACCCTTCAGTTAGAAGTCTACTATCGTTACCTCAAAGTCGCTGACCGAGACGAAGATAGTTTCTTCGACCGTAACTGATTGTCCAAGTTCAAGGCTTGCGTTTCATCCGGTCGCCTGATTCCATGGCCGCCTCATGAAACCTGTGCAAGTCTTCTTGATCGCCGCCGCTCTCTTGGCCACTGCCCATGCCGATATTAACCCTCCTGCGGAGAAGTCGTTCTCCGCACCAGTCACGCTTCAAGTCGGCTATCCTTATCTGGAATACCTTCCGCAAGGCTACGATGCGACCAGCGACAAAAAGTGGCCGTTGATCATGTTTCTGCATGGAGCGGGGGAGCGTGGTAATAACCTCAATCAGATCAAAAAACACGGCCCACCCAAAGAGCTCGCTAATGGCCGGAAAGTGGATGCCGTCGTTATCTGCCCGCAGTGCCCAACTGAGCAACTCTGGAGTTCTCATGGCGTTCACGCACTTACTCAGGAAATCATTCGCACTCATGCCATCGATCAACAGCGCGTCTATCTGACCGGCCTCAGCATGGGCGGCTTCGGCACCTGGGAAACTGCCATCGATTACCCCAACACCTATGCCGCACTCGTTCCTATTTGCGGAGGCACAGGGGTCCGATTTTTGCTCAGTTCGCGGATCAAACACATACCCCAGTGGATCTTCCACGGTGCCAAAGACCCCGTCGTCGACCCCAAGTTCTCTGAGAAGATGCACGACCTACTCAAGAAACAAGGAGCCGACGTCCGCCTCACGATCTACCCAGAAGCCCAGCACGACTCGTGGACCGCAGCTTACGGCAACAACGAGCTTTGGTCCTGGCTATTCGCCCAGAAGCGGCAATAGACCGCTGGTTTTTTGCTATGATTGGCACAGAGAGTCTTTCGGCAGATCACCTTTCATAAAGAAGCAATGGACGTTCTCGGCACGATGAACCTCTACTTGCGCGGGGCTGCCATCCGGCAACAGTTGTCGGCTCTATGAGCCGCACCACCCCCGCGTTTCTTCTCACTCTGGCCGCTTCGTTTGCTGCTCCGTCTTTTGCAGCGGATGCGGTAAAGGCTGACTTCAACAAGCACATCAAACCCATTCTGGAGGCGGCTTGTATTCACTGCCACTGCACCAAGAGCAGCAAGGGTGACTTGAACCTCGAAACCAAGGAACTGGCGATCAAGGGCGGTGAGGATGGAACAGCGCTTGTTCCTGGCGATCCTTCAAAATCCCCACTCTACACGTTGCTGGTGCTGGCGGAAGATGACGACGACGTGATGCCTCCTTCCAAGGAAGGGCTCTTGGCTAAGTCGCAGATCGCTTTGATCGAGGACTGGATCAAGCAAGGTGCGCCTTGGCCAGAGGGCGTGGTGCTTGAGCAAAAGACACGCGTGGACTTCGTGAAGCACATTCAGCCCATTTTGGAGCAGAACTGCCTCTCGTGTCACAATCCTGAAAAGGCCAAGGGTGACTTCATTTTGGCCAGCTACAAAGAAGCCCTGGAGACTGGCGAAAACGCCCCGTGCTTGGTTCCTTTTGATGCGGAAAAGTCTTCCCTCTACACGCTCTGCGCACTGGACAAAGACGACGATGATCTCATGCCCCCGACAAAGTCCGGTGGACCGCTGCCAAAGGGCGAGGTCAATTTGCTCAAGTTGTGGGTCGAGCAAGGAGCCATCTGGCCTGAGGGCGTGAAACTCTCTGCCAAGGAGAAGAAGTCGACGGCTACACCTACCCCAGACACCATGGATCTCGTCAAGCGCATCCATTCATTCATCGTGCAGACCACGGAGAAGGAGAAAGCTGATTTCGGCAAATACACCGGCAAGATTCCAAAGACCGGTATCCCATACACCATGGTGCCGATCAAAGGTGGCGAGTTCATGCTTGGCAGCCCGGCTTCAGAAGCCAAACGCGGCGAGGACGAAGGCCCTCAGGTGAAGGTGAAGATCAGTCCTTTCTGGATGGGTGAGAAAGAAGTGAGCTGGGATGAATACCAGCCTTTCATGATCACCGCCGTGGACCGTCAGAAGGACGGTGCGCCAAAGACCTTCAAGGTTACAGACAAGATTGATGACCTCGTTTCCCAACCAACCACGCCATACACCGAGATGTCCTTCGGCATGGGCACCGATGGCTTCCCCGCCATCAGCATGACGCAGCATGCCGCTAGCAAATACTGCCAGTGGCTGTCTGCCCAGACTGGGCACTTCTACCGCCTCCCCACCGAGGCCGAGTGGGAGTATGCCGCCCGTGCAGGCACCACCACCGCTTACTTCTGGGGTGATGATGAGTCAAAACTTGGCGACTACGCCTGGACCTTCGACAACGCACCGAACTACCAATACGCCAAGGTCGGCCAGAAGAAGCCCAGCCCTTGGGGCCTATACGACATCTACGGCAACGTCGTCGAGTGGTGCCTCGACCAGTATGACGAGAATGGCTACAAGGCCCTCTCTGGCATTGCTATGAAGGACGGCATCCTCGACGGCAGCAAGTGGGTGCCCACCACCAAGCCTTACCCGCATGTGGTGCGCGGAGGTTCCTTTGATGACGATCCCGATATGTGCCGCAGCGCTTTCCGCCGTGGTTCAGACCCAGAGTGGAAGAACCAAGACCCACAGCTTCCGAAATCCATCTGGTATCACACTGATGCCAAGTGGCTTGGCTTCCGCATCATCCGTCCGCAAGTCATTCCCAGTGCCGAGGAGATGTTCAAGGCCTGGAACAACGGCTTTGCCAAAGACTAAGCCCCTCATGCTCTAGCCACTGCACCCTTGGGTCAAAACTGGGTGCAGCGGCACTCGGGATTGCGGGATTTGTCTAGCGCTCGGCAGCATTGACGAAAGCCCTCGCAACTCCTTGCCGTTGATGCATCTTGGACACCCGCAAGTCGTCCCTCCGCTCATGCTAGCCAAGATCTTCCGCATCCTATTGCCGCTCGGTGTTCTCACCGCGTGCATGTATGGTGCGATCTGGCTCATCCAGAACCCACCCAAGCCCATGACCATGGAGATGCGGCCGGTATTGATTCAGGTGCGGGGCACCGTTCTGAAAAAGACCACCTTTCCCGTCATTGTTAGGTCGCAGGGCATGGCTCAGCCCAGTACGCAGAGCACCCTCATCCCAGAAGTCAGCGGCAAAGTGATCTCTGTTTCACCGAAGTTTGACGAAGGCGGCTTCTTCAAGGCGGGCGAGCAGCTCATTGAACTCGATCGCGTGGACTACGAGACCGCTCTGGTGGTGGCAAAATCCGCCGAAGCCCAGGCACGGACGTTGTTGGCAGAAGAGCAAGCCCGTGCGGACCAAGCCGCCGAGGACTGGAAGGCGCTCGGTCGCCCCGGCACCGCCAGTGATCTCGCATTGCGCAAGCCCCAACTCGCTCAAGCTCGCGCGGCGGTCGAGGCCCGCTCCGCCGAAGTCGTGAAAGCCCAGCGCGATGTCGACAGGACTGTCATCCGCGCGCCATACGACGGTCAGGTTTTGGAACAGAGCATTAACGTCGGCCAGTTTGTCTCTCCGGGCACCACTTTGGGCAAAGTCTTCTCCACTGACTACTTTGAGGTCCGCCTGCCGCTTCCGGAGCGTGATCTGCGCTTCCTCAATCTGCCAGAACACTACGAGGACCAAACCGCGAGCGCCAAGCCGCTCACTGTCCATCTCCGCGCGAACGTTGCCGGCAAGTCCGTGCGGTGGGATGCCGCGATTCATCGTGTCGAGAGCGCTATTGACGGTGCCACCCGTCAGCTCGTGGCCGTAGCTCGGGTTCCAGAGCCCTACGCCAGCAAGGGCGATGGCGTGCCACCGCTCAAGATCGGGCAGTTCGTCGAGGCAGATGTCGTTGGCGACTCTCTGCAGGACGTCTTCATCATTCCACGCAGTGTCGTGCGCGCGGGCAACGAGATTATCCTCATCACCAAGCAAAACACTCTCCACCGGACCCGCATCGAGCCACTCACCGGAGACGAAAAACAAGTCGTCATCTCCGCTAGCCAAGAGAGCGGCCCGCGCGAGGGAGATCAACTTTGCCTCACCCCCATTCCCTTCCCCGCAGAAGGAGCCAAAGTCGACCCCGTCATCGAGGAATCCAAAGGCCCCACCCCCTCTCTTCCAAGCGTCGTAGACCAAAAACCGCGCGCCGAGGGTCCCTCCAGCTAGTTGGACTCCATCCGTTAGGCTATTTGACGAAAAAGACAGCTGCTTGCTGTCGAGCTCAGTGCAGCTTCTTCAAAAGCGACTAATTGGCAGGAGAGGTCGATTTTCGCACCCTCCCGGTCTCCAGATAGGCCACCCCGCGCCAAATGGGGAGGCGCTTTTTGGGCAGAAAGGAGCGTGGGCAATGCTGCCCGCCTGCCGGAGTGAGCCTACTGCGTTACCGATGTCCTGACCGAGCCTGATTTGGTCCTTGGTGACTACCTTATTCCACCGCCATCAATCTCGCTGAAATCAAACACAGCACTCTTCTGGTGATGTCCGCGTCACCTTTTTCATTCTGTGGCGTCATGATGCCGGCCAAGGTGCTGCTGCCATCTCTGACGGAGATGGATGTGATCACTTTGACCGTGTAAAACTCCGGCTGCTTGATGGTAGCCAGGGTCTTTTCTCCGTTCTGCACTTCCTGATGAACGACCTCTCCCACTTGGTAAGTGAGTTCAGGCGCGATATTGAGATCGATGGTTTTGTTATCTGCACCTACCACGGGATCGATTTCCATTCTTGCTCCCACTGGCTTAACCTCAAACGCAGTAGGCGTTGGCACATCCACTCCCGTGATCTCGCGCGGAACCTCTGGGCTATTGGAAGCCCTGCCATTCGCTGGATCAAACTCCGTAGCATAAGGCACTTCTCGGCTAGACTCAGATGTAGCACGATTTCCTGACTTGGTGGTAACACCCGTGCTGCCTATCACCTTGGCCTTGGCTTCCTTGATCCACTTTCCGATCTGTGTGCGCCACTCAGCACCGCTCTTTGGTGCGCCGGACGAGTGCAACAAGTCCGTGAGCAACGCCTCGGACACTTCAATGAACTCCGCATCAATTTGGACGTTTTTTGCCGGACTCTCCTCCGCGCTAAGGGGTAATGAAAGCAGACAGAGGGCAGCGAGTAAGGTGGGGGTCTTCATAGTGAAGTTCAGGTTCATCGTTTATTTCACAAACAGAAAGTCAGAGCCACACAGGAGCGCGGCAGCCAGTGGAACGAAGGTGTTTTTAGGCTTTGCTAGGTGAGCGCGGCATATGCGTTGCTCATCCTCTGTGGGATGGCGTGACAAGACGGTTAGAAAAAGCTCATCCGCGTCTTTGACCTTGCTGGCCACGCCTTCAGCAGCACGCTGCACCATCGGGCTGGTGAGAAACCAGCGACATAATCCAAACGACACCGTAGCCACGTCGTCAACGGGCAAAACCCGCTCTCCACGTCCCAAAAGACGCAGAGCATGATCCTCGGGCAGCCGCTGCGGCAAATCCTTGGTGTGCAAAAGACCCGCGCTCGCTTCTGGACCACCTCCCAAACTGACGAGAGCATCCCACACCGCCTCGGGACTCATCCGGCGGACCTTCGGCCCGGCGTAGTGAAAGGTTTCTCCCATCTCAGAGGCTCGGGACACGGCTTGATAAGGCATCGACTTCATCAGCACACGCTGAACCTCCTTCATGTCATAACCCAGTGCCTTCACCATCAGGCCCAGCGCCTCGTATATCGGCTCTTCATCGAGTTCCCTCTGAATCAGCATACTAGGACCCGCTTCACTGCATCCACGCTCAGGCCCCATCCACAAAACACCCTCGTTGAGTTCTGGCTCAGCTCCCACGTAGCTCAAGCCGCTCCCATTCTGCATCAGTGAGGCTACCATCCATTGCGCCAGCCGCTGACCAAATCGTGGATGCCCTACCAGCCAGGCCGCCAACTCCGCTCGCACCGTTGGACCTCGGGCAACAGCTTGCTCATCCAACAATGCAGAACGCACCGCACGTATCTGCAGCATACCCGGCTTCACCATTTCACCCGATTTGCCATCACGATACTTGTAGCTCGTCGGAAGACGCACACCAGAAGGATACCCATCATGAATCTCCAGCGCATGGCCACCCGTCTGCACCAGCTTCCGCAGTTCACGCTGTGATCTCTCACTCGCAGGCCACACCTCATTTTGCAGCACCATCGGCATCTCGCCATGGTCCACGCGCTCAGACAGGATGCGATTCGGTAACTGCTTTCCGCCGGAGAAGAGCGGCTTGGTTTTCCTCGGCTTGGGCGCTGGCTGTCCCGCTGGCAACTCAGCAGGCCCACGAGTGATGCGCGCCGAACCTACGCACGCACACAACCGGTAGAACTGCATCTGTGTCCAATCCGCAAACGGGTGATCATGGCACAGCGTACACTCCAGCGAGACACCGAGAAAAGCCTGTGCAGTGGCCACCATCGTGTCCTCCATCCAGCCCGCATCACGCAGCATGTAACCCGTGGCAGGATTGCTACCCACACTGCCCTCCGCACTGAGAAGGGTGCGGACCAAGTCATCCATGGGCATGTTGTTGCGAGCAGCGTTCTTCACCCAATCCACATACGGCTGTTGAGAGGCACCATTCACCTCATCAACCAGACGCAGCAGTGAAGCCAGCCTCTGAAACCAGCGCTCACCCCACTCTGGCGAGTCCAGAAGCTTATCCACCAAAGCAGCCCGCTTACCTCCAGCCTTGTCCTCCAGAAACGCCCTGGCCTCATCCAATCTCGGCAGCCGTCCCACCGCGTCCAAATAAGCGCGCTTCAGAAACACTTCATCCGCAGCCACCTGCACACCCTCCAGCGGCTTCAACCAGTCGGAAGTCTCCAACTTCCTGTTCCAAGCCTCATGCCGCTCCATGAACAGCGTATTCACCCGCGCCGTCCACTCCGACTCCGCACGCAGAGCCAGCGTGAACATCAGTAAAACAACCAGACTACGCGTAAACATCCGGGCACTAACGGCAGGCCGAGCGGTTTGTTAGAACGCGGTGATAGAATCACCAAGGAATGATCCAAAAACCAAATCCCAAAGAATACTATTAGAGGTTACTCGTTTCAGCTTTGGAACTTCCTCGGTCATTGAACCCCCTTTACCACTGGCCGCAGTTGCTATCGCGCTTATCGGCGCAAACCGCGCTGCAAACGCCACCCTCAAAACCGAGTGCTTCAGTGGCACCATTCCAGCCACCCCACGAGTTCCCCAGGTGTAGCGTTGCATTATCCGCTCCGTTTCACCCGGTTCCTATTCACAAGAGCCTTCAGCTCCTTCACGTCCTCTGGCCCTCCTTCCATCCGGTGCAGCATCCGGTGGCAGTTGGCGCAGACGGTGATGAGATCGTCCAGACGGGTTTTCACCTCATCGCCGCGTTGGCTCAGCGGGCGCTTGTGGTGCGCCTCGGCAAACCCCCCGCCCAAGCGTTTGCCATACACACTGGCAAAGTCCATGCCGCAGACTTGGCATTTGTAGCCATCTCGATCTTTGCACTGGGTAGCTAGGTAGCGGCTGCGTTCACGGGCAAGGTGAGCCTGCACTAGCCGACGGTTTTCACACCGGGGATAGACTTCCGCACTGGCATCTGGCCCTTTCGCGTCTGGAAGGTTCCGCGCTGCATCCAGAAAGAAATCCACCGACTGCTGGCAAAAGTGATCTTCAATCCGCTCGGCAGTGCCTTGAGTCCTGTCAAAGAAGCCCAGGAAGTGCGTGTTCTGACCCTCATAGCTCTCCAGCACCGGCTCGTTGAACTCATCTGTGCGCAATCTCCGCTTCAAGCGTTTGGTTTGGCCCTCGGTGACATCGTCGTCCGTCACTTCTCGCACCGTCCAGAGCGACTTGGAACGGCTGGCGATCGATCGTATGGCTTTTTCATTCTTGCTGAAGAAGCCCGCATAAAACTTCCTGTCCGGGCAGCCAGAATAGCGATCTATCCAAATCTCCAGCGCCAGTTTGTCGGTGCCTGCCGTCCCGATCCCGGCCATCCAGCCGTCTGTATCAGTAGAGTGGACTCGCACTGGGCGGCGCACCCGCAGGGCTGTTCCCCGCGACTGAAGTTGCAGTTCTTGGGCGATTCGTCGCGCCACTCGCAGCAGCCACGCATCATCACGGACTCGTTTTGTCTCCATAGCACAGTTCTCCGCAAAACACCCAATCCAGCAAGCCCTTCTTCAGTTCCTCCAGCCCTGCCGCATCCGCTCACAGAGCCCGCCTATGCGCTGGATTTGTGCCACCCATCCCCGTGGTTGACGATGGGCGGTAGCTTGGCATGATCCGCCTCCCCGCTTGCGGGCAAAAAGACCACATCCTTAAACCAATCCACATCATGGCCGACATCCAGACCAGCAGCAGCGACAAGAAAGAGAAGGAGTTCTTCCTCGACACCCCTCAGGCAGCCCCTGGCTTCTTCCTGAAAGGTTCCCACCAGTATGATTGGGGCCTCAAGAACCGCCTCAGCCGCGTGTTCAATCCCAAAGATGGCCGCACCGTCATGCTCGCCTTTGACCACGGTTACTTCCAAGGCCCAGCTACCGGCCTGGAGCGCGTGGACCAGACCATTTTGCCTCTGGAGCCTCTGGCAGACTGCCTCATGCTCACTCGCGGCATTCAGCGTTCCATCATCCCAGCTACCACGCAGAAGGCCATCGCCCTCCGCGCCTCTGGCGGCACCAGCATGGTGAGCCCCATGGGTGAGTGGGAAGGTGAGATCGACGGCAAGAAGATCAAACTCGGCCGCTCCAACTACGAGCCTCTGAGCAATGAGAGCATCGCCTGCTCCATTGAGGAAGCAGTCCGCCTCAACGCCTCCGTGCTTGCCGTGCAAGTCTTCATTGGCAGCGAGTATGAGCGTCAATCGCTCAAAAACATGACCGACCTCATCGACGGAGCCATGCGCTATGGCATTGCCGTCATGGGCGTTGTGGCCGTGGGCCGTGCGATGGCTCGGAACGCTCAGTATTTCCGCCTTGCGACTCGTATCATGGCAGAGCTCGGCGCTAACATCGTGAAGTGCTACTACACGGACGAGGGCTTTGAGAGCATCACCTCCTGCTGCCCCGTGCCCATCGTGATCGCCGGCGGCAAGAAGCTCCCTGAGCTCGACGCGCTGAAGATGAGCTACAACGCCATCCAGCAAGGAGCCAACGGAGTGGACATGGGCCGTAACATCTTCCAGTCAGACGATCCTATCGCCATGATGAAAGCCGTGCGCGGCGTGGTTCACGAGAACCTCAAGCCAGAAGAAGCCTTCCAGCTCTACAACGACCTCAAAGGCAAGAAGTAAGCCCCAGGTTGCTCGAGTTACCCTTCACGCGCTTCATGGCCAGTCCATGAAGCGCGTTTTTGTTGAGCTTCGGTTCGCCCCCGAGCCGGAGGCTCATCATGATATTGGCCGGTGGTGACTGCGAGGAACCACCGGTCAGCGCACCCCATCGCGCCTGCTCCAAAACCCGCATCACCTCTTCCTTTGCAAATCCCAGCCCATCACCTTCGTTTCGCCTTCATGCACAGCTACATCGCTCCCCTTTTTCTCGCCACCAGCCTCCTCGCTCAAGACGTCCCGCCCTTCAGCGGCAGCATCGAACGCTTGGACCCGGCCCTCGACTCTTTGTTAGCCAAAGACGCTCAAATCGAGGTCCTTGCCTCTGGCTTCAACTGGTCAGAAGGCCCCGTGTGGTTGGATGGGGCCATGGTTTTCAGTGACGTGCCAGAAAACACAGCCTTCCGCTGGAAGGAGGGCCAAACCACTGCCGAGCCCTTCCTCAAACCCAGTGGTAACTCCAACGGACTCGCCGTGGATGCCCAGGGCCGCCTCATCCTCTGCCAGCACGGTGAGCGCCGTATTGGCCGCCGTGAGAAAGACGGCAGTTTCACGTCATTGGCAGACAAGTTTGAAGGCAAACGCTTCAACAGCCCCAACGACCTCGTCATCGCCAAAGACGGCACCGTCTTCTTCACCGACCCTCCCTACGGCCTCAAAGACAAGTCCGCACGCGAGATCGACTTTGACGGCATCTACCGCATCAGTCCGGATGGAAAAGTCAGCGCACTGGTCAAAGACGTCCGCTGGCCCAACGGCATTGCCCTCAGCCCAGATGAGCAGACCCTCTACGTAGCCGTTTCAGACAAAGACCAGCCCCGCGTCATGGCCTTCAACCTGGATGGAAGCAACCCACGCACTGTTTTTGACGCCACCCCGCTCAAGAGCCCCACCCGCAAAGGCGGGTGCGATGGCATGAAGGTAGATCAGTCCGGCAACATCTGGACCACCGGCCCCGGCGGCGTCCTCATTTTGAGCAAAGAAGGCAAACACCTCGGCAGCATCCTCACCGGCCAAGCCACCGCCAACTGCGCCTGGGGAGACAACGGCAGCACCCTCTACATCACTGCGGACATGTTCCTGCTCCGGGTGAAGACGCTGGTGAAGGGGAAGTGAGATGAGGTTCTGAGCCAGGAAAACGCCGTTTTGACGGGAGACAACGCGGTTTTGACAGAGGACAGCGCCGTTTTGACCGACGGCAACGCGGGAATGACGGACGGCAACGCCGGAATGACGGACGGCAACGCGAGAATGACGGAGGACAACGCGAGAATGACGGAGGGCAACGCGGGAATGACGGAGGGCAACGCGGGAATGACGGAGGGCAACGCGGCAATGACGGAGGGCAACGTGGGAATGACGGACGGCAACGCGGGAATGACGGAGGGCAACGCGGCAATGACGGAGGGCAACGCGAGAATGACGGACGGCAACGTGGCGATGGCGGACGGCAAAATGGCGATGACGGAGGGCAAAATGGCGATGACGGAGGGCAACGCGGCAATGACGGACGGCAACGCCGGAATGACGGAGGGCAAAATGGCTCTGTCACGGCTCTTTTTGGCATTTTTGGCCTGATCGAGCGATTTTCTGCTGCATCTGGGAGTGGCGCTGGTCCGCTCCGTCACCTGTGACCGCTTTCGGGTCTCAAATCGCCGACACGTCCCGCACCGACTGCCAGAGACAAAGTATCGGCTCCACACTTCCTCGCCAACACTTGCACGACGTCACTCTCGGGAAGGATGAGAGAACACCCAAAGTGGCGCAGTCGTCCCGACTCCCTCCCCGGTCGCTACTGCAACTTGCGCAAAGTACTCCGCCTACGACTGTCGCTGCTCGTCCGACGACTGTTGCTACTCGTCCGACGACTGTCGCTGCCCGTCCGACGACTGTCGCTGCCCGTCCGACGACTGTTGCTGCTCGTCCGACGACTGTCGCTGCCCGTCCGACGACTGTCGCTGCTCGTCCGACAGTCGTCGAAACAGAAATCACAGGAGTTATTTCCCGATCTACTTAAGTTAAAATCAAAATCACAGGAGTTTTTTCTCAAATAACTTAAGTTATTTTCAAAACTACAGGACATCCGCCACAAACAGCCAACGCCAGAACGCCCATTACATAGGCATCGCAGCATGTAGCGGTCAAAACCATGCTAAACATTCCTATGGTTTAGCCAAAACTGAGAAACCTCTCATGTCTGTTAAAGCACATCCACCAACCGTGCTCCCAGTGTGGTGCAGTCGTCCCGACTGCGATCAGGCATCGAGAAAGGAACCCGGGCACTCTTGTCAGCAGCGCGCTCCGAGGCGCGGTCAGTTTGCAGTTGTTTGAAGTTGTTTGCAGTTGTTTGCAATGATCGCAATCTCGCATCTCGCATCTCGCATCTGGAATCTGGAATCTGGAATCTGATAGTCTGACAGTCTTCAACCACAGCGCCACAAAGCACACAGAGGCTCCGAACTAGAAAAGGTAAGGCCGCTTGGTCCCCCAAGCGCCGTCGTCGCAGTCCAAAAGACATCATCCCCGCGCATCGCCCCGTCTGACTTCTTGCCTCCAGGTCCAGGTTCAAGACATCGGTAGTACAATTGGTTCAGGACATAGGTAACGGTCTGTCCTGTGGGCAGGTAGGCTACAAGCATGGCGTGGCAACAAACCGAACCCATCATGAATCAGAAAATGCAGTTCGCCTTTCGGGCG
>JAEUHM010000017.1 GCA_016795485.1 Verrucomicrobiaceae bacterium
AATGCATCGACACTTCCAGCTCCTCAAGACTGGCGTGCTCAGCATTCGGTTCGATGTGCGGACGACCCACACTCCTCAACTATGCCACCTGTAGAAAAGTACAACTTCTTTTTTCCCTTTTCTTTTGAGAACCGCTCTAGCGTCGTGTGGATGCCCAACCGATCCATTGAGGCGTCGTGCAGTTGGTGCTTCGTAGACGTGATCGTGACTTCATGCCTGAGAGCAACCTCTCGCACTGGTGCTTTGGTAGACGTTCCTACCTGTCCCCTGCTCTGCTCATGTCGGCTGGGCCCAACCTCGCCTGAGGTCTTCTCCTCGGCGCTCGTAGGGCAGCCAGAGAATGCCTGTGGCGAGGGGTTGGATATTCTTCTTCACGGGGGTGATTTTCTGCGTCTCGATCACCAGGGTGGCTGGATCATACTGATCCCGAAGCTTCTGGATGTCGTTCTCGACGTCTTGTTGGATCTGTTCGTAGTCGACCTTGAGGCGCTCCAGTTCCTCCTCGGCACTTGCGGCTTCTTTTCCTTCTTTCCAAGCGCGGGAGGCACTGCTGACGGTGGAGGTGCGCGCAAGACCGCCGATGGCTCCGAGGCCGCTCTTCCGCCCTAGTAGTGCACCGAGGATGCTACCGCCGATCTGCATGACGGTCTGGAGCTTGGCAGAGGATGCCTGGGCTTTTTGCTGCTCCATCTTGTCCAGCGCCTTGGTCATCTTATCCTGAAGCGATTTGATGGATTTCGCGGTCTTTGCGCGGAGTTCCTCAATGGCTTTGTCACGCATCTCGCGGGCCGTGGTGGCAACGCGTGCCTTGAACTGGTCTGCGGACTCACCTGGATTGGAGTAGACTTCCAACAATGGACTGTAGCCAACTTCGATGAAGTGGTTGGTGTAGATCCAGTCGACAAACGCGCTCTGAATGGATGCAAATGTCTTGGCTTTCATGGCCGCGCCCGGAAGATCCCCATACTCTACCTCACCGTCCTCAGGCGACTTGGCGAGTTTGGTAACGTCGAGGTCATTGGGCAAATCGAATGCTTTTTCCCAGTTCACCTTCTGGTTCTCGACGTCAATTTTATTCACCCGAGTCACCAGACTGCGGCCACTGATCTTGCGCTTGGCATCATCAATGACCACTGCCGCACTCTGAATGACGGCGGGGATGTAGCAGATGTGATCTGTGTTGAGGCCAGCCTCAGGAGTGAAGAAATACTCCTCCACCTCCTCCGGAAGCTTGGGCTTGTGGGTATTGCGCACCGAAGTTGTGCCACTTGTGGCTCCAGGAGGCAGAAATCCGTCGTCTTCTTTGGCACCCTCGGCTTGCTTTGGCTTCGGACGCAGTGGGTCCATGAGTTTCTTTATCTCGCCACGAGCCAACGGGCCTCTCAAATAAGTCATGACCCAGCGGACGTGGAAAATGAATGGCCCATCTTCGTGAACGTTGTTCATGAGGAAGACGCGATTGCCCAAAGCTGCGAGCATGCGATCAATCTGCGCGCGATCAAATCCACCGCCTTGGCTGCTGATGGCTCCTTCCAGACCATCCAGCACGCGGGCTTTGTCACGCTCGGTCTGGAGTCGACCGAGGAACCATGTACCAATGTTTGACAGTGCCTTGTAATCGAGGTCCACCGGGTTCTGAGTGGCTAACAGGATACCGAGGCCAAAAGCACGGGCCTGCTTGAGCAGGATCATCATGGGCTTCTTGGAGGGCGGGCTGGCTGTGGGTGGGAGGTAGCCGAAAATCTCATCCATGTAGAACATCGCCCGGAGTGAAGTGGTGCCGGCCTGCTGACGCATCCAACCCAGAAGTTGATTGAGCAAAAGGGCTACGAAGAACATGCGCTCCGTATCACCCAGGTGAGAGATGCAGAAAATAGAGATGCGCGGCTTACCATCTGGCGTGTACATCATGCGCTGAATATCCAGGGGCTCACCTTCCAGCCATACGCCAAAGCCAGGGCTGGCGATGAGGTTATTGAGCTTCATGGCGAGCTTATTACGCCCTTCCTCGGGGAAGAAGTTGTCCACGTTCTCGACACCGATCTTACGGATGGGCGGCTGCTGTATGAGGCGCACCAGGTTCTCGATGGTGAGGTTCTGGCGCTTACCCCAGCAATGGCGCACGATGTTGGATAGCAGAATGTGCTCTGGCGATTGCACGGGGTCTGCCTCGATGCCGCAGAGGGCGAGCACGGAACTCACAGTGCTTTCGATGCGATCCGCCAGCGTCTCTGCATCCTCCATGATTTCGTCTCCAGGTGCGGCGAGGGAGCTGAGTATAGAGACAGGAATGCCCGCGTTGCTGCCAGGCGTGTAAATGTTCATGTCCACGGTCTCACGCAGCTTCTTGATGCGCTCCTGGGACTGGCCCCACTCGCCGAGGCCTTTCTTCCACAGGTCTGCCTGTGCATTGGCGTAGTCATCGACGGACATGCTCTTCCGCCGGGCATCATCTTCATTTACCCAAGGCTTGAGTTTCTCCCCACTCAGTTCAGGGAAAGTGAACATGAGGTTGCCAATGTCACCCTTTGGGTCAATCGCGATGACCGGGATGCCATCCATAGCGGCCTCCTCCAGCATCGCGAGACACAAACCCGTCTTGCCAGACCCTGTCATGCCCAGGACAACTCCGTGGGTGACGATATCCTTGGAATCGTAGAGCACCAGGTCATCCTTGAGGGCCTTGCTATCGATGTCGTAGCCACGGCCGAGGTAGAATGAGCCAAGTTTCTCGTACTGATCTGGGGTGATAGTCATGCGCCCAGAGTAGCGGGCGATGTTAGCCGAAAAAAGCGAAAAAAGTAATGGCCCTGCCGCACTCAAACCATGAGCACAGAGAGCCATTCCTAGTGGCCTACTACCCCACGTTCATGACGACACGGAGTGGGCCGACTGTTGCCTATTTCTTTACTTTAAATCTTTGAGCGCGGCTTTGACATCATCCGCCTGCGTCTCGGTGGAGGCGTTAGGAGCGTGCCAGACGACTTTCCCGTCCTTAACGATGAAGCACTGGCGCGTGGCGCGGCCACCCTTGTTCTTTGCGACCTTGAAGGCGTCCAGCACCGCCGCTTTCTCGTCAGCGATCAGCGTAAATGGCAGGCTGAACTTCTCTTTGAAGGCCTTCTGGTCTGCGGGGTTGTCTGTGGACACTCCGAGCACTTGCACGCCCAGCTTCCCAAAGTCCTGGCTCGCATCACGCAGGCTGCAGGATTGCTTCGTGCAACCTGGCGTGTCGGCCTTGGGATAGAAGTAGACTACCGTGATGCCTTTGGCGTACACATCGGCAAAGTTGAGGTCTTTACCTTCGTGGTCTGGAGCCGTGATTTTGGGCGCATCGTAAGGCGGATTTACAAGCTTGCCTGGCTCAGCAAAAGCAGCACTAGCGATGACAGTGAGGGTGAGAAGGAGGTATTTCATGGTGGTGGGCTACTTGATGACAACGTTGAGTCCTTTAGTGCCAGAGGCAGCTGCTGGAGTGATCTTGGTCAGGAATGCGTAGACGTTTTTCAGGGACTTGATGTTAGCTAGGTTCTTGAGGCCAGCATCTCCGATGGCAGTGCCATACACATTGATGCTGTTGAGGTTCTTCAACCCCGAGAGCGCCTCCAGGCCGCCATCGGTGATCTTCGTCTGCCGGAGGTCTAGCCGGGCGAGCCGTGGCATCTTGGCGATGGTCGCAAGAGCTGCATCCGTGATGGCCGTGCGGCCAAGATCAAGGTGCGCGATGTTATCTGCCAGCGGCAGCAGAGCAGCTACCTTCTCATCCGTGCAGGAGGATACGCCCGTGAGGAAGTCCACACGCACCAGCGTGCTGGTAGTGGAAATGGGGGCGATCTGGGCTCCGGCTGCCTTAGCGGCCTTCAACACCGCGTCTGGTACCGCTTTGGCACCCGCTTCCAGGCTCTTGTAGAACTCCTCATGCTCGCGCTTGCGCATCACGCCAGGCACGGAGCCGCCCACATTGGCAGGCATTCCGTCCTTGCTACCGATCCAGCCACCGAAGTCCGCGCCCTCTTCGATCCAAGTTTTGAGCAGCTTGACCTCCGCATCGGTGAGAGAGTCACCTTTGGGCGGCATATGGTCATCATCATCCTCCGGCAGAGTGACGGACTCATAGATGCCACTGGCGGACGGATCTTTCGCCTTCAGCACCGGGCCATTCTCGCTGCCCTTCATGATGGCCCATGAGGCATCCAGCCGCAGACCGGCCTTAGGCTCCTTCTTCTTGCCGTTCTCTTCAAATGGCGCGCGATGGCACTCAACGCACTTCTTTTCAAAGATGGGCCAGATCTCTTTTTCAAAGTTAACGGCAGCACTAGCCGTGGCGGCCATGCCGGAAAAAAGGACAGCGGAAAGACAATAACGCGGTGACATGATGAGTGGTCGTGGGGTTGGGCTTGGAGTAACGAAGCGTCACCCGTCTTGTTTCATCAAAAGGTGCTTCACCTGCTCACATCGCCATTTCCAGCGAGCCAAGCACACACCCCGCTCACACTCACACACCACGGAGCCACTTCATCAGTTGCTCCACGCTCCCCGTCACCGAGCACAGCGTCTGCTGCACATTCATCAGCCACCTCAAGTCAGAGCCCGGTGCCGCCTGATCCACCAGCTTATCACACGCCGTCAGCGCTGCATGGAACAGCGGCAGACTCTGCTCCAGGTCCGTGATCAAATACTGCCACTGGCTGCTCTTCAGTGAGCCGAAGTTCTTCAGCACATGACTCAGATGTGCGGCCAAATCACCTGCCGTGGAAAGCAACCGCAATACCGCCGGCCGGCTCTTCAGCTCCCCAGGAGACGCCAGCAGCATCTCGAAGCGCCGCAGTTCCATAGCCAGCTCTGCACTCACTTGATTGATCAGTGCAGACGCCGCCAGTCCATCCTTGTTCGGCTCCATCTTCGCCTCATTCGGATCAGCCTCAATCAGCCCCGCCATATTCAGCGGCGGTCCATCGAACGGATTGAACGCCTTCCCTTCATCCAGCTCATCCCCCACACCCCCGCCCAGCCGCGTGCCGCCCGGTCCACCCAGCAGGAACTGCTTACGCCGCTCCCGGTTCTGCCGGATCTGCGCCATCTCCGCCGCCTTCGACAGTTGCCAGCGCGGCGCACTCACCGTCAGGTGCAAATGCCAACTCTGGATCAGCACCCGCTGCTTATCCCTATTGAACCACTCCAGGAAGATCAGATTCTTCAGCCCCGCCGGTGGGGTGAACACCCCCGTGCTCGCCTTCCTCGCACGCGGCACATGGCTCACCCGGTAAGACGCCGTCATCTGCCCCACATAGCCATCCTGCTGAGCCTTCAGCGCCTGGATGTGTTGTGGGTTCGCATCTGGCACGGGATTAAGCATCTCAATGCGACACCCAGCAATGTCGCGGAGGAAGTTTCCCGTCAGTTCTACCCGCAGAGGCTGCGTGTGACCAGCGAGGTTAAGCGTGCCAGTCACCAGGCCCGGCACCTCGTTGGAGAGGTAACCGCTGATGATGGTGGAATCGAGGCAGATAAGCATGAACTGCCAAAAAGATAAGAGGAATGCGTCCCGCGCGCAAGGTGCTACGGGCAATTTACCCACACACCCGCCACTTCATCCCCAGCGAGCTGACGCGGGCCAAACTCATCGCCTGCCCGCATCATCATCGTCATCCAGCCGCTCGTTGCGCCTCCCGCTTACAGCGCGGCCTGCACCAGCTTCTCCAGCTTCACAATGTCCTCGCCAAACTTCCGGATGCCCTCCGCCGTCTTCTCCGTAGCCATCGCATCCTCGTTCAACATCCAGCGGAACGCCTTCTCATCCAGCGTCAGCCTCTCCAGCTTAGCCGCCTTAGCATCTGCCACATTCAGTTTAGGCACCAACGCATCCGTGCTCGCCTGCAGTTCACCCAGCAACGCAGGGCTGATCGTCAGCAGGTCACACCCCGCCAGCTCCACGATCTCCCCCTTGTTCCGGAACGACGCACCCATCACCTCCGTACCGTAGCCAAACTGCTTGTAGTAGTTGTAGATCGCCGTCACCGACTGCACCCCTGGGTCTTCCACAGCGGTGTAGTCTTTGCCGGTGCTCTTCTTATACCAGTCAAGAATACGCCCCACAAACGGCGAGATCAGCTTGATCCCACCCTCCGCACACGCCACCGCCTGAGCCAGAGAGAACAACAACGTCAGGTTGCAATGAATCCCCTCTTTCTCCAAAACCTCCGCCGCCTTGATCCCTTCCCACGTCGAAGCAATCTTGATCAAAATCCGGTCACGGCTCGTCCCTGCACCCTCATACAGCGCAATAATCTGCCTCGCTTTCGCTAACGTCCCATCGCGGTCAAACGACAACCGCGCATCCACCTCCGTACTCACCCGCCCTGGCACGATCTTCAGGATCTCCTGGCCAAAGTTCACCAAAATCCTGTCCATCACCGCATCCACCAGCCCCGCGCCAGACAGTGAGCCACCCTTCAAGTCCGCCACCGCCTTATCCACCAGAGAGCGATACTCCGGCTTCTGGGCCGCCGCCAAGATCAGAGACGGATTCGTTGTCGCATCCTGCGGCTTATAAGCCTTCATCGACTCAAAGTCTCCGGTATCCGCTACGACGACGGTATGCTGCTTCAGTTGGTCTAGTTGGGTCATGGAAGTATAGAGTGTGGGGTTTTAGGAAAAGGGGACAAATCAGACATCAAAACCGCGGAACACACACCGCGCCGTTGGCGTCTCATACAGAGTAATCTCCGAGATACCCGGCAGTTGAGGCTCCAGCTTCCGCCACAGCCACGCGCACATGTTCTCGATCGTTGGGTTCTCCAAGCCAGGAATCTCATTCAAGTAAGAGTGATCCAGCAACTCCAGCAGCGGAGACATCGCCTTCGTGATCTCAGCATGATCGTAGACCCATCCAATCGCAGGGTCCACCTCACCCGTCACCGAGATATCCACGCGAAAGCTATGCCCATGCATCCTCCGGCACTTGTGCCCCTCCGGCGCTGTCGGCAGCGTCTGGGCCGCTTCAAAACGAAACTCTTTGATCAACGTAGCGCGCATGGAACCTATTAGTGGCAGCCAGTGGCATCTCACTCTGCCTCACCTGACCGCATCTTGAACTCACCCAGCGTTTCAAGTGGTGCTCGGGAAGGGACTCGAACCCTTAAGCCTTTCGGCACAAGATCCTTAGTCTTGCGCGTATACCAATTCCGCCACCCGAGCAGGCACTTGAAAAAGCAGGGCCGGGAGTATACACGGCCCGTCCAGCGCGCAAGGAGAGATTGCATCCAAAACACAATATCTTCATCCAACTCCCACCCCTCAGAGGAAAGTGGTTTCGACTTCAGTCGAAAATCAGTCACCGAAGCGACCCCAGACCTTCGACTAAAGTCGAAGCCACATTCAGCCTTTTGCCCTCCATCCGCCAGTTGAACAGCCCAGTGAGACGGCGTATCACATCACACCCACCGCCACCTTCACCCCCATGGACCTCAAGCTCATCAACCGTGAGATCCTCCTTTCCTTCTGGAAGGTCCACGTGTTGTACCATGCCGCCGAGGGAGAAGTCATCGGCAACTGGATGCTAGAAGAGCTCCGCCACCACGGCTACGACGTCAGCCCCGGCACCCTCTACCCCCTGCTCAAGCGCATGGAGACCAACGGCTGGCTCACCTCCACCGCCGATCCCAAAGCCGGCCCCAAAGCACCCCGAAGATACAAAATCACCAACGAAGGCCGCGCCGTGCTCAAGATCGTGCGCAAGCAACTGCGTGAGTTAGGCGTGGAAGTGGGCAAGTAGCCCTAACGGGCCAAATCACAGCCGAGATAGCCCTGCCGGCTGCCACCTCCCAGCTTTTTCAGCCTCCAATGCAATGTTCATTGCATCCCACCGTTTTACGGCCTCCGTAATAGCCTTTCTACATGTCCCTCCCCCGCCTCGCTCTCAGACACCCCTGGACCATCGTTGTCATCGTTGTCGCCGTTTTGCTCGGAGCGTGGATAGCGGCCAAAAAAATGGCACGGGATGTCTTTCCGCCCCTGGGCATACCCACCATCTATGTGGCGCAACCCTACGGCGGCATGGACCCGCTTCAGATGGAGGGCTACCTCACGTATTACTACGAGTACCACTTCCTCTACATCGCAGGCATCGAGCATGTGGAGTCCAAGAACATCCAGGGAGCCTCCATCATGAAGCTCCAGTTCCATCCAGGCACGGATATGTCAGCCGCGCTGTCAGAGACCATCGCCTACGTGAACCGCAGCCGCAGCTTCATGCCACCGGGCACGCCGGGTGCGTTCGTCACGAGGTTTGATGCCGGTAGCGTGCCCGTGGGCAACCTGGTATTCTCCACCGAGAACCCCACCCGCACCGTAGGCCAGATGCAGGATGCCGCGCTGAACATGGTGAGGCCGCTGTTTGCCACCCTGCCGGGCGTATCCGCTCCACCACCCTTCGGAGGCAGTGCCAGGACCATATTGATCAATGTCAAACCGGACCGTCTGCGTGCCTACGGCCTCTCTCCAGACGATGTGGTGCAAGCGATGACCGCTGCCAACACCGTGAGCCCCAGTGGCAACCTGCCTCTGCCAGACAAGTTCCCCATCGTGCCCACCAACGCCATCGTGAAGAACATCCAGGACCTGGCCGCAGTGCCACTCAAGGTCACAGACAAGGGCGCGGTGTATGTGCGTGACATCGGCGAGGTCAGTGACGGCAGCGACATGATGTACAGCATAGCCATCGTCAATGGTAAGCGCACGGTTTACATGCCAGTGACGAAACGCAGTGACGCCTCCACGCTAAGTGTCGTCGAGTTAGTGAAAGCGAACCTGCCCAAGTTCAAAGCAGCCTGCCCGGAGGACATCAACGTGACGTTTGAGTTTGATCAAAGCCCCTGGATCATCCGCGCGATCAAGGACCTCGTGAAGGAAGGCATCCTGGGCGCATGTTTGACGGGCCTCATGGTCTTACTCTTCCTGCGGGACATCCGCAGCGTGTTCATCGTCGTCATCACCATCCCGGTGGCACTCGCTTCATCATTGCTAGCCCTGTGGATCACCGGGTACAGCGTCAACCTCATGACCCTGGGCGGTCTGGCACTGGCGGTAGGCATCCTGGTGGATGAAGCCACGGTGGAGATAGAGAACATCCACAGGCACCTCAAGATGGGAGGCAAAAGCCTGGCCCGCGTGGTGCTGGATGCCTCCGAGGAGACCATAGGCCCGCGCTCCCTCTCCATGCTGTGCGTGCTGGCGGTGTTCGTACCCAGCTTCTTCATGCAAGGCGCGGCCAAGGCACTGTTCCTACCGCTCTCACTCGCGGTGGGCTTCAGTATGATCAGCAGCTACCTGCTCTCTAGCACCTTGGTGCCTGTGCTGAGCATCTGGTGGCATGGGAAGCACAGTGTAGGACAGATAAGCCCTATAGGTCGCATAGGTCGTATAGGACCTATCTTCAGAGCTACTGTGGCCACAAGATACCTTCTGGTCCCCGCCTACCTCGCCGGAGCCCTCTTCTCCATCACCCTCTTCCTACCACGCATCGGCACAGAGATATTCCCACAAGTGGATGCAGGACAACTCCAACTCCGCCTGCGTGCGCCCACAGCCACTCGCCTGGAAACCACGGAGCAGATCACTCAGCGCGTGCTTTCCATCATAGGAGAGGAAGCACCGGTGGCCATCAGCATGGGCCTCATCGGCGTCCATGCGCCCAACTACCCCGTTAACCTCATCCACCAGTGGAACAGCGGTCCAGAAGAGGCAGTATTGCAGATACAGCTCAAGGAAAACAGTGGCGTGGCGGTGGGCACACTGAGGGAGAAGTTGAGGCAAAGATTCTCCCAGGAGTTCCCTGATGTGCTCTTCTCCTTTGAGCCGGCGGACATCGTAAGTCGCGTCATGGCCCTGGGCTCACCCACTCCCATAGAGGTAGCTGTGAGCGGCAAGGACTTCACCGCCAGCCGCGCTCATGCGGAGACACTGAAGAGCAAGCTGGCAGCTCTTTCCGACCTCAGAGACGTGCAGTTCGGCCAGACCCTGGACTACCCGAGCGTAGATGTGCAGATCGACCGTGAACGCGCCGGATTGTTAGGCGTCAACATGGCAGACGCCACCCGCAGCCTGGTGGCCGCAACCGCCAGCAGCCGCTTCACCGTGCCCAACTACTGGGCAGACACCAAGACCGGAGTCAGCTACAGCCTGCAAGTGCAGGTACCGCAAACATTGATGAAGAGCGTGGAGGATTTGCGCAACCTACCCATCAGCACTGCCTCCAATACACCGCCCGTGCCGCTGCGGAACATCGCCAAAGTCACCGAAGGCAACGTCATTGGCCAGTATGACCGCTACAACATGGCCCGCACCGTTTCCATCACCGCCAACCTACACGACAAGCCTCTGGGCACCGTGGCCAGGCAAGTAGAGAAGGTGCTGGCAGACAACCCGGCACCCGCTGGCGTGAATGTGGTCCTGCGTGGTCAGGTGCCACCCATGATGGAGCTACAGGATGGACTCCGCACGGGGTTGTTAATCGCCATCGTGACCATCCTGCTGCTGCTGGTGGCCAACTTCCAAAACGTACGACTGGCGCTCATCGTGCTCACGACTACGCCCGCTGCATTGCTCGGAGTGCTGCTCGCTCTGGTGCTCACTGGCACTACATTGAACCTCCAGAGCTTCATGGGCGCCATCATGTCCGTGGGTGTGGCGGTAGCCAATGCCATCCTGCTCGTCACCTTTGCCCATCGTGCTCAGTTGAATGGCCTGAACAAGAAGGAAGCCGCGCTGGAGTCTGCCAGCACACGCATCCGCCCCATTTTGATGACCTCCATCGCCATGATAGCCGGCATGGTGCCCATGGCGATGGCCAAGTCCCAGACCAGCCCGCTAGCCATTGCGGTGATCGGCGGTCTGACGCTCGCCACCGTGGCCACCATCCTGGTGCTGCCCTCCGTTTACGCCCTGCTCGCCTCCAAGACCGCCAAGAACGCTTCCCTAGAACCCACTGACCCCGCATGAGACACCTCGTTGCCCTAACACTCTTCTGCACTCCAGCACTCGCGCTGGAACTGCCAGTCACCAAGCCCACCACGGGCAGCGTTCATCGCTGGGTGGCCCTGCCATCCACGCTGGCCCCCTGGCAGCAAACGGTGCTGTATGCCAAGGTCACTGGCTTCATTAAAACCATCTCCGTGGACAAAGGCGATGCCGTGAAGGCCGGACAAGTGCTTGCAGAAATCGAGATGCCCGAGTTGGAGACGGAGTTGACCAAATACGAAGCGGAATCAGCCGCGCTCAAGCCAGCCTTTGAGTTCGCCCAACAAGAATACGATCGCCTGACCAAAGCGCAGAAGTCATCGCCAGCATTGATCTTGCCCCAAATGCTGGAGAAAGCCAAGTCCGAGCTAGACAAGGCCAAAGCCTCCTTCGATGTGGTGGAAGCGAATGCCAAGAAAGCCCGCGTGATGCTGGGCTATGCGAAGATCACGGCCCCTTTTGCAGGCATCATCTCCGGGCGACACGCTGACCCAGGGGCACTGGTCAACGCAGGCAGCAGCACTCTTTTTGAACTGGTGGATGCCAGCACCATCCGTCTGCAAATACCTGTTACGGAGATGGAGACGAGTCTTGTGACCGTAGGTAAGCCCATCAAGGCCCAAATCGACGCACTAGGTGCCACCGCCAAGCCCGTGGAGGCCAGTATCTCCCGAGTGGCCTTTGCGCTAGACCCCGCCACCCGCACGATGCTTGCCGAAGCCGATCTGAAGAACACGGACCTCAAGCTGCACCCCGGCATGTATGCCATGACCAAGATAGCGGTCGAGCAGCACGACAACGTGATGCTCATCCCCGTGGACGGCCTCGTGATGGAGAAGACCAACGCCTTCGTCTTCACGCATGTGGACGGCAAAGCCAAGAAGAACGCCGTGACGATAGGCTTCAACGACGGTGCCAACGTAGAGATCATGACCGGCCTGGAAGCCAGCGCCACAGTGCTGCTCCCCGGCAAAGTAACCCTGACTCCCGAACAAGCAGTGACTGCCAAGCCATGAGACTCCTCCTTCCCCTACTGCTCTCCACTGCTCTGCACGCAGAGACGATTGACCTACCCACCACGCTACGTCTCGCCGGAGCCAATGCCATTGATGTCAAACTCGCTGAAGAGAAGCTAGCCGAGGCCCGCGCAGATGTGCAGCAGCGTACGCTGGCGTTTCTTCCGGTGCTTAACGTCGGAGTCGGCTACACCAACGTCCAGGGAGCCATCCAGGACATCGTGGGCACCGTGTTGGTCGTCGATAAACAGCAATACACTGCGGGAGTCGGCATGAGCGTGGACTTGTCCTTGGGAGATGCGCTTTACCAACGTCTTGCAGCCAAACAGAAGTCGCTAGCCGCCGAGAAGAACGTAGAGAGCGAGCGTCTGGCACGCCAAGTCGATGCCGCTTCGGCTTACTTTGACCTCGTGTATGCTGCGGCCATCGTGGGTGTGACGCAGGAAGCTGTTAGCATCTCCAGTGACTACGGCAAGCAGGTAGCCAATGCCGTTCAGGCCGGTGTTGCCTTCAAGGGAGACGCCCTGCGAGTAGATGTGCAGACCAAGCGCAACGAGCTCGACCTGGAACGAGCCAAAGGCGCACTCAAACAAGCCAGTGTGGCCCTGGCAGAGAAACTCCGCCTCGACCCCACCGTTACGCTCACCCCAGCCGACGGAGAACCACGCACCATTCAACTTGTGGATGCCTCCGCCAATGTGAAGCCGCTCATCGAGAAGGCTTTAGCCAATCGCCCCGAGCTTGCGCGTGAACTTGCCGCCATCTCCGCCCGCCGAGCCGAGCGCGATGCCATCGTCAAGGGCTCCTGGGTGCCCACGCTCACCGCGCAAGTGTTTGCCGGTGGCCTGGACGGCGGAATCGGCTCTGACATGCGTGGATTGGACGACACCCAGAGCTACTTCGTCGGCCTGAAATGGAAGATCGGCGCGGGGGGCCTGTTTGACAAAGGACGCAGGCTGGCCGCCGAGTCACGCATCCGACAGGCCGAGCTAAACGAGGCCAAGGCCAAGGAGTCCATCACCGCCCAAGTCGTAGCCGCCGCCGAAGAGTGCCGCGTACTTGCTAAACAAGTCACCGCAGGCCGTGCCGCCGTGAAAGCCGCCGAAGAGAACAACAAGCTCACTCACGAGCGCCAGGAGTTTGCCGTGGGGATCGTGCTAGAGACGGTATTAGCCGAGCAGGAACTCACTCGTGCTCGCCTGGACTACCTACAAACCGTGACTCGTCACAACGCTGCTCAGTATCTGCTGAAGCAGGCACTGGGCACCACATCAGCAGCTTCCGGGAAGTAAGTTAACAAACAAAAACACCGCCTCGGTTTGAATGAGGCGGTGTTGATTAAGGAGTGCGTTACTACGGCTGCGTGGACGCGGTGGAGGGGCCTGTGGGCTTGGACTCTGCCACGGTCTCGGGGCCTTCTGGCGGAATCTCCACGGGCTTGGCCTTGGAGGTGACTCGGAGGAACTTGGGCTCGTATTCGGCCCAGTTTTCCAGGATCATCTTGGCGCGTGGACTGTCGGTGCGCTCCAGATGATCATAGATCAGCTTCTTGAGCTGATTGATGTCTTCTGGATCGCTCAGTCGGTCAGCCTGGATCATCTCGGGGTTATGCAGAGCATCAAACATGTCGTGCTCATCCAAGAGATAAGCCAGACCACCGCTCATGCCTGCTCCGAAGTTCTTGCCGAAGCCACCGAGGATCACCACGAGGCCGCCTGTCATGTATTCGCAGCCGTGGTCACCCACGCCTTCGACTACGGCAGTAGCGCCGGAGTTTCTCACGGCGAAACGCTCTCCTCCACGTCCTGCGGCAAAGAGACGGCCACTGGTAGCTCCGTAGAGCACGGTGTTGCCCAGGATGCTGTTCTCCCATGTCTTGCACGCGGGGTTGAGTCTTGGACTTGGCTTGATGATGACTTCTGCTCCACAGAGTCCCTTGCCCACGTAGTCGTTGGCTTCACCCACGAGCGTGAGTTTGACTCCACCGCAGGCAAACGCAGCAAAGCTCTGTCCTGCACTGCCTTCACAAGTCACATCCACCGCACCATCTGGCATACCATGGTTGCCGTGATGGAACGCAATCTCTCCCGAGAGCTTGGTGCCGATGTTGCGGTTGGTGTTCTTGATCTTGTACTTGAGCGGCTTGACCTTGATCTTGTCGCGGATGGCACTGCGAGCTTCCTGGATGATCTTGTCGTCCAGAGGATGCTCATCCAGACCGTCGTTGCGGTTCATGGTGCAGATGCGCGGTGCATCGCTGCCGATCTGCTGACCTACGTCCTTCAAGATAGGGCTGAGGTCCAGCAGGTTGGCTTTGGGATGATCTGGCACGAGGCGCTGCTTCAGGAACTCGGTGCGGCCGATAAGGTCATTCATCTTCGACACGCCGAGTTGAGCCATGATTTCCCGCACTTCTTGAGCGACTCCGTTGAAGAAGTTAACCACGTTGTCCGGGCTGCCTTTGAACTTGGCGCGGAACTTCGGATCGGTCGTAGCCACGCCCACAGGGCAGTTGTTCAAGTGACACTGACGCACATAAACACAACCCAACGCAATCAAAGCAATCGTGCCGAAGTTGAACTCCTCAGCACCGAGCATGGCTGCAATGGCGATGTCACGTCCGGTGCGCAATCCACCGTCTGTGCGTAGAGTCACGCGCTCACGCAATCCATTCAGCATGAGCACCTGCTGCGCTTCAGCAAGACCTAGCTCCCAGGGCAGACCTGCGTGCTTGATGCTGCTCAGAGGGCTGGCACCCGTGCCACCATCATGACCGCTTATGAGAATGATGTCCGCATTGGCCTTGGCCACACCAGCGGCAATGGTTCCCACGCCTGTTTCAGCCACCAGCTTCACGCAAACACGAGCGCGCGGGTTGGCTTCCTTCAGATCGTGAATCAACTGTGCCAGATCCTCGATGGAGTAGATGTCGTGGTGAGGCGGAGGGCTGATGAGCATCACGCCGGGCGTGGTGTGCCGCAGACGCGCGATCATGCGATTCACCTTCACGGCTGGAAGCTGACCGCCTTCACCAGGCTTGGCTCCTTGCGCCATCTTGATCTCCAACTCCATGGCATTGGCCAAGTATTCTGCCGTCACACCGAAGCGACCGGAGGCTACTTGCTTGATCTTGGAGTTGGCTTCATCTCCGTTCTCGAATGGCTTGAAGCGCCGTGGGTCCTCACCGCCTTCACCGGAGTCAGATTTGCCGCCGATGCGGTTCATCGCAATCGCCAGCGCCTCGTGAGCCTCCGGCGAGATAGCTCCCATAGACATCGCTGCCGTGGTAAAGCGTGCGCGGATGTCCTCAATGGGCTCCACTTCGTCGATGGGGATAGAACCATCTGCACTCGGCACGAAGTCGAGCAGGTCCTTCAGTGCCACAGGGGTATTGGTCAGTTGAGCGGCCACATAGGCCTCGTAGTCTTCCTTCTTGCCGCTCTTGACAAAGGTATGGAAGTTCTTGATCACGGGGCCTGTCACGGCGTGCATCTCACCTTTCTGACGAGGGCGGAAGTAACCTGGATCACCGAGATCCACACTCTTCTGGCCTTCAGGAATGGCTTCACCGAAGCCTGCTGCATGACGTGCGAGCGCCTCTTGAGCGATTTCGTTGAAACCGATGCCGCTGATCTGACTTGGTGTGCCAGTGAAGGCGAACTTCATCACCTCCGCACCAATGCCGACTGCCTCAAAGATTTGCGCACCCGTGTAGCTGCTCAGCACGCTGATGCCCATCTTGGACATGATCTTCAGCACGCCCTTCTCCAGACCTTTGCGGTAGTTGTAGAGACCCTTCTGGTAATCAATGCCCTCCAGCACACGCTTGCGTGCCGTGAGGTCGTTTTCCAGAGACTCGCGGATCGTCTCAAAGGCCAAATAGGGACACACCGCGCTCGCGCCGAAGCCGAACAACGTCGCCATCTGGTGCGTGTCACGCGCTTCACCCGTGTCCACCACGAGGCTCAGCTTCATGCGCAGTTGTTTGCGATTCAGATGATGATGCACCGCGCCTGTAGCGAGCAGAGAAGGTATCGCCGCACGATCATGACTCACTCCACGATCACTTAACACCAGGATGCGGACGTCATCGTTCACCGCCTGAATGGCTTCCGCACAAAGGCGATCCAAAGCCGTCTTCATGCCCGCAGGACCCTCGGCCACAGGCCAGGTGATGTCCAACACACGATGCGGGAAGCTCGTCAGCTTCTTCAGTGACTCCAACTCGTTCTCATACAAGAACGGCGAGGTAAGATGCACGACATTCGCGTGATCCGGGGTCTCAGAGAGGAAGTTGCGCTGCCAGCCGAGCACCACGTTCAACGACATCACTGCACGCTCACGAATGGGATCAATCGGAGGATTGGTGACTTGGGCGAACAGTTGCTTAAAGTAAGTCGAGAGCAGGCGAGGGCGCGTGGACAGCACGCTCAGTGCGGCATCATCACCCATGGAGTAGATCGCCTCTTCGGACTTCTGCACCATCGGTACTATCGCCATGTCGATCTCTTCCTTGGTCCAACCAAACGCAGCTTGCTTCTGAGAAAGCGAGAGCACATCCAGATCACCCACAGGCACGTCTGGAGATTGGGCCGTGAGTTCGGTGCGGTTCTTCAACCACTGACCGTAAGGCTGGCGCGCGGCCAAGTCGGCTTTGATCTCAGCATCAAACGAAACCACGCCCTTCATGATGTCCACACAGAGCATCTGGCCGGGAGCGAGACGACCTTTCTTGATTACCTTGGCATCGTCGATGGCAATGATGCCCACCTCGGAGCCAAGCGCGAATATACCGTCATCCGTCATCTTCCAGCGGCTGGGGCGCAAGCCATTCCGGTCCAGGCTGGCCAGCACCTTCAGACCATTTGTTACTACCAGAGCAGCCGGGCCATCCCATGGCTCACTGAAGCACTCATGATACTCGTAGAACGCCTTCAGTTCAGCACTGACCTTCGGATCAATGCCATAAGCACTCGGCACCAGCATGGCCACCGCGTGAACCGGATCGCGACCACTTTGCACCAGCAGTTCCAGTGCTGCATCCAAGCTCGCCGAGTCAGACTGCCCCGGCAGGATCACATCCTTCAACAAGCGCTCTTCTCCGTCCCACACCTCGTGCTCAAAGTCACTCGTGCGGCTGTTGAGCCAGTTTCTATTGCCGCGCACGGTGTTAATCTCACCATTGTGAGCCAGCATACGGAACGGATGACTCAGAGCCCAGGTCGGGAACGTGTTGGTGCTGAAACGCTGGTGGAACAGCGCCAGAGACGTCTCGTAGTCATCACTCTGAAGGTCCGCATAGAACTTCTCCAGTGAGGAAGGCAACAGTAGCGCCTTATAAACGATGGTGCGGTGAGACAGAGACGCCACGTAGAACTCCGCCAGGCGATTCTCCTTGGCTTTCAGCCGTAGCTCACGCCGTGCGAGGTAAAGCTGACGCTCAAACGCATCATCCGTCATCTCCTCCGGCCGCTCCAGCAGGAGATGCTGAATCACAGGCATCGTCCGCCGCGCTTTTTCACCCAGTTCGTTGGGATTGACCGGCACATCACGCCAGCCGATCACCTTAATGTCGCGATTCCGCAAGATTCCCTCAGCGATCAAATGAATCTTGAGACGCTCCGTCTGGTCTGTGGGCAAGAAAAACACTCCCACCGCCAAATCCATCGGGTGCTCCAGTTTGTGACCCATCTGTTCTAGCACTCCAGCGAAAAGCTTGTGGGGAATCTGAGTGAGGACTCCAGCACCATCCCCAGTCACGCGATCAGCGTCCACAGCGCCCCGGTGTTGCACATTGCAAACACCGCAAATCGCCATCTCCAGAATCTTTCGACTGCGTTTTCCCTGAATATCCGCCACAAAACCAACACCACATGCATCTCTCTCTGCAGCCATCTGGTGCAGCGTGCCTTCATTCGGAATGTCTTCAGGATAAAACGCGTACTTCATGGGATAAAAAACCCCGCGTGATCGGTCAAGTCCGGCACGAGGGGGGCGGGTTTTCTACACCCTGGGGGCACTTTTGCAAATAGCAGTTTGGATGCCAGAAAAGTCACGAAGCCCCCCAAGGCACCCAAACTCCAGTCCTCGAGGCCAAAACTTGTTTCGATTTCCGAACTAAATCGGACAATTTGGCGTGTATTGGCTCTGTCAGAGAAGGGCTATTTACGTATGGTAGCAGCTTCGAACCATTGATGCGCTTGAGAGTCCCAGCGAAACAACTTCATACGATGTTTTCGGGAGCGGACCGTGATACCTCATTCAAACGGGACACCGTAGCGGATTTCAAGAGTGGGCTCGGTGCCTCACGGTGGAGGACACCGTGACTGGGTTGGAGATCGTTGTTTTGCTGGGCTTTTGTAATCGTGTTTTTCCCACAGCTTTGCTTCCTCTCCGCGCTGCCTTTGCCTCCTGGCTCTCGCGTTCTTCTCCCTCCTGGTCTTCTCTTTGGAGTTGGTCTCTCAGCGCATACACGGCTTTAAGTTTGGCCTCGAACTTCTTCCTGAGTTCAATCGGATCGTTGTCCTTGAGCCGTTGCTCCAGCTTAGCTCTGGACTCTTTGCTCAGATCCTTGCGCGCCAGTAGCCGTGCGCACGGTGTGCTCGCCCTCTTCTCGTGATGCCTGACCACTTTGCCATCCGCTCGCCGCTCCTTGCTCAAAAGCCGCCTCTGGGCGCTGTAGAGGTTGTTCCAGAGACTCCAGAGTCCCAGTGCTTCATTGAGTGCCTCCACCAGTTCCTGATGCTCAAAGCGATCATCCCCCAGGATCAACCGCACATGGGTGTAGTTCTTTTGTTCAATGTGCGCGTTGTGGTTCTTTCGGTAGGGCCGTGAGCGACTCAGCTCGATCTTCGGCTCGTGCTCTTTGAAGTGTCGGATGAAGTGCGCGTTGAGGAACTCGCTCCCATTGTCAAAGTCCAGCTTCCGAATCGCAAAGGGCAGCGCCTCCTCGATCTGGCTCATGCGCTGGCAGGTGGCGTATCCTCCGCGATTCCACACCGCTCAGACTTCTGTCCACCCGCCGTGGATGTCGGTAGCGTCCAGCGCCCACACGATGGCTCCCGCCATGCTGCCACCGCACAGCGCTACGGTGTCGATTTCGATGGCCCCTGGTGCACTCTCCACCCATGGCTCGCAGCGCACGGCCACTTCCCGCTGCATGGCTGCCAGTGCTCCACTAGCCACTCGACGCTTGCGCCCTGCGCTGCGGTAGGCGGCCATTTTCCGATCAATCTGTGCTGCACTGATCCCCGCAATCCGCCGCACTTGCGCCCGAGCTACGGCCCCATAGTTCCGCTGCCAGGAGTCCAACCAAACCTCAAGCATCTCCCCTGCCAGACGTTTTCCACACGGCTGTCCAGCCTCCAGCCACACCTTCTTGAGCAACTCCAGATCGGCTGGACTATACCGGCTAGAGGCACCTCGTGACTTTCCACTCGGCTCACTTCTTCGCTGCCCTCGCAGCACCTTGATAGCGTATTTGCGCTCAAACCCAGTTACCTGGCAATACTCGTCCAGCAAGGCCCTGCGGGCCAGCTTCCCGGTGCGCCGGGCATACCGCCCGCGCACCACTCGGGTGTAATCTTCTAAACTCGCTTTCATCAACCGTGGCTCCATTGGCCACGGTGTCCTTTTTTATGGGGCATCGACTCTCCCCATTACCCTCGGCCTCTCCCTCTTCGGTGTCCTTTTCAATGAGTCACTGCGCTCACTCACCTCCCACGACCACCAAGCTTGACACGACCCCTGCGTTCCATGTTACCATCACCGAGTGAACGCTCCGAGTACCCGCCTGGATTTAGATTTAGCAGAACTGTTCCAAGTAACACCCCGAACCGGTCCGCCACCAACAAGGAAGAGCTTCACTATTGGAGAGAGATCGACAAAAACGCCACCCTCGTGCCCCGGGTGAGAAAGCTCAAAAACTAGGGCGGGGAACCACTCATGAAGCGCGTGTGGACCGGCCCAACGGGTCGGCAGACTACAGCCCAGGGCTGAGCGCAGCGATGCCCTGGGTCCACCCCGGCAAACACCCAGTGCCCTGAAAGGGCACGAGAACGCGCATTCATTCTCGTCCACTCCCTCAAGGCCCAAACACTAGCCGGCCGCCTTTCATCTCGTACTTCACCGGTACGGCTTTCTCGTCTGGATCGCCGAGGTTGAGCTTCATGCGGCCGTCGGCGGTGAATCCGTGCACTCTGCCTTCTTGGTGACGCAGCCAGCCGAGAAGCTTTCCTTTCTCGTCATACCGATAAACATCCCGCCACGGCTTGAGCGCGGTCAATCGCGGATCGCAAAACGCGGGTTGGTTGCTCCGATGGAGAAACTCGGGCAACACCACGCGAGACAGCAGCATGAGGTGCAGTCCTCGCAGGTAATCGGCCACTGCGGGCGATTCCGCCGCAGTCGGACCGCCCGCCAATACATAACCACCGTCTCCCTGACTCACGAGGACGCCCATGTCCGTTAACTTCTTGATGCCTGCTCGCACGTCACCGATCACCGCTGCGTCACTTGCCGCAGCAGCAACGGCAATTAGCTCTGCTTGCTGGTTGAGAAACCACCTCGGGTCATTCGCGAACGTCCTCACGACTTTCTCGGCCAGCGCTCTCAGGTCAGCAGCACCTGCCAGCTTGGCTTTGAGCTTCTTCTCCATGTTAGCAATGTCTTCCGCAGGTGCCTTCCGTGTTTTCAATTCAGCCAACGCACGCTCCATCGGTTGCAACTCGCCGAGGACGATCTTTGCCTCACTACGAGCTTCATCATTAATCAACGTCCTCACCCACCGCTCACCTGGCAACGGCTCTCCAGCCACGACCCTCATCCACTGAAGCCAACGCATGTCTTCACTGGCTCTGGGAATGCCGAGATCCTCGTTATGCGCTTGGTAGCACACCTCGCTCACCTTGCCACCATCATTGAAGTAGCGCTTCTCATTGGGCAGCATGAACACACTAACAATCGCTGGAGCTGAGTCCGCCAAGGGACTGCTGACAAACAGCCCCACATCCACGCGATGTGCCTTAATCCCTGTACCCGAGGCGGATTCCATGTCGTCATGCCATAGCACTCTGATCTCTGCCTCAGTGCCATCAGCAGAGGACTTGATCTCAACTTTGTCCTTCCGCCCCTGGAGCAGCACCCACCTAGCTTTCATGGGCTTGCCCTGGATCTCCACAGAACGCCGAGCGCTCAAACGGAGGCTGTAAACCTCTCCCACTCCACGAAAAATCCTTCCCACGCTCGAAGCAGATTGCCCGAGTTGCTCGGTGACTCCTTCTTTTTCAAAGTAGTCCACTCCATTGACAGGTTTCCGCTCCTCCAGCACCTCTAGCATGGCCACTGGCGGGATGGTGAGAGGGGTCATCAATTGGGCGCGATTGACCATCGCTTTCTCATCCAGGTTCTTCGCATCAAACACCACCGGGTGAGCAAGTCCGGAGAAGTAATCTTCATCCGTTCGCACCTGTTTGTTAGACCTTCGGAAGATCATGTTCACTGTGGGCATCAGCACGCCCTTGGCGATGAGTAACTCCTGCACTTCAGGCGTGAAGGCAGCCACAGTGGAAAGCCATGCCTGGACAAACGGCAGGTCGCTTAATGAAGAGCCTTGGGAGATCAGCACCGCTGGGTGATTTGCAGGGAACAAATCTCCCCAGCCATCCACGCCATTGAAACCCACATCATGATCCTGATGCTCTGGGTAAATGATGAAGTTGTTGGCCCGATAACTAGCGTCCAGGAAGTTGAAGCCCGGATTGCCAGACATGAGGTAAATCCTCGGCAAACAGCCACCCGTATCCGCAGTGGAGGCCATGCTGCAGTTCCCCAACGTCGGCACACGCCGTACCGAGTGAGCCGGGCCCATGTGACGACCTGCACCACGTTCCTTTTCGTCGTGAACCAAAGACTTGAGCCCAGGAAACATCCCGACCTGAAATGGCGCATGGCCGCCATCACGGTTCTCGTATTGCAGCGCCTTTAGGCCCGCAGCCCGTCCCTCGGCATGCCACTCATTCAAGAGCTTGCCCACCTCATCCGAGCGTGTGGTCAGCTTGTCCGCCGCCGAGGCGGACAACACGCATAAGAAGCCAAGCAGGCTCAAGCCTTTCATCCCGAGACGTTCGCTAGGACCGGCTGGGATTCAATGCGGCATTTGGCCTTAGACGTCGTAAGTCGCCAGCGAGGCTGGATTGATCTCGGCCACACCGCACTCGCGTGCGATCTCATTGAAAGCCTCAATCTCGGCGGTCGTGAAAAGCAGTCCGCCTGCTTTTTGGCTGTGGGCGGCTGCTTGGGCTTCGATCTGGCCGGGAAGAGTTGCGGACTCATTTCCGTGTGCAAACACGTCATCTAGCACGGCCTTGAGGTTGGCTTTCTGGTCGCGCCCTTTTGCAAACAGGCCAGAGCCGATTGCGTCTGGGTGGATGACTTGGAAATAGAAGGCGCTGGTGCGCTTCTCGCCCTCGGGGACGGGATTGCCGCGCAATGTTGGCAAAGAACCGCCGATTAGGGCCCCGATCACTTCATTGTAGAGAGCCAAGCCGTAGCCCTTGTGCTTGCCAAATGGGATGAGCCACTTAGCGGCGTTCGGGTCAGTCGTTGGCTGGCCATTTTCATCCACGGCGGCGTCCGGCGGCAGTTGCTTGCCCTCGCGCTTCAGTTGCTGCACCCGCCCCATGGCCACGGTGCTCGTTGCCCAGTCGATCACGATGGGATAACCGAGTGCGTCAGTGGTTGGCAGGCCCCAAGAGTGCGGATTTGTGCCCAAGGTCGGATGTTTGCCACCGAAGGGCACCACCTCTGCCAGGGTGGACGTGCAGTTGGTGTAGGCCAGATAGCCTTTCTTTGCTGCCTCCATGACATATCCACCGCCCCACAGGTAGTGGAATGCATTGTCCACGCTCACCTGGCCGATGCCGTATTTGTCCGCCAGTTCCATGCAGCGATCCATGGCACGAAATGCCACCGCCTGACCGAGTTTCAGCTTGGCATCCCAAACCTCGCTCGCCGCGAAAGGCTTCTTGATGACCTCAATCTCAGCGCCCGGCTTGCAGCCACCCGTAGCGCTACCGAACAAGTGATCCAAGTGCAGCGCCTTGATGCCATTGTGCGTCCGGATGCCATGCCGAGCGGCCATTTCGCAGAACCGGGTAGCATCCTCCGCCTCATCGGCCAAATAGCCGCGATGCACATAGGCCTTGCGGATCAAATCATTGTGTCGCTCGACAGGAAGGACGTGGTAGGTGGTGCTCATGGGGGCTGATGCAGTAATCAGCATTGCGCGGAGGGCAATCATGTTTATCCGATCACTTGTGTCCCCCAGCCCTTCCAAGCAAACCCTCGTTACCCTCGACCTAGAGGGCGTTCTCGTTCCTGAAATCTGGATCGCTGTGGCAGAGCGCACCGGGATTCCGGAACTCCGCCGCACCACGCGTAACGAGCCGGACTACGATGTGCTCATGCGTTACCGGTTGGACATTTTGGACAAGCACGGTCTGACTTTGGCTCTCATCCAGGATGTGATCGGCGGACTGAAGCCTCTGGATGGCGCGCGGGAGTTTCTGGATGAACTTCGCTCGCTGACCCAAGTGATCATTTTGAGCGACACCTTCGAGGAGTTTGCCCAACCGCTGATGCGGCAGCTTGGGTGGCCCACGATTTTCTGCCATCGGCTGCTGGTGACGGATGGACGCATCACAGGCTATGAGTTGCGTCAGCCAAATCAGAAACAGAAGTCGGTCGCCGCCTTCAAGGGGCTCAACTACCGCGTCATCTCAGCGGGTGACTCCTTCAATGACACCACCATGCTGCTGGAAGCTGATACGGGTTACTTCTTCCACGCTCCAGATACCATTAAGGCTCAGTTTCCCCAGTTTCAGGCGTTTGATCAGTATCCTGACCTTCTGAAGGCCATCAAAGCCGTGCTCTGAGCACGGAAGGCTGTTTTCAAGACATCCGCGCGGATTTCACACAAGAAGCCGCCCCGCCGTTGGCTGAAGGTTGCGCGTGCAGCCCTTACTTGTCATCGACTCCCACACTGGGGGAGAACCTACTCGCGTCATACCTGATGGATTGAGCCTTGCCGACTTGGAGAAGTGGCGGCGGGCGATCATTTGTGAGCCACGAGGTCATGAAGTCATCGTGGGAGCACTGCTCACACCACCAAAGCACGCCACGAGCGCTGCTGCGGTCACGTTCTTCAACAATGCAGGTCTTCTGGGTATGTGCGGCCATGGTATGATTGGCGTCATCGCCACGCTGCACCATCTGGGGCGCATTCAGCCAGGAGTGCATGAGATTGAGACGCCAGCGGGCACCGTAGCGGCCACGCTTCACCCGGATTTACGTGTGAGCATCCGCAATGTCCTCTCTTGGAGGAAGGCCGCTGGGGTAAAAGCTGGTGGCGTGACGGGCGACATCGCCTACGGCGGGAACTGGTTCTTCTTGTGTGCTGATCATGGCCTAGCGCTGACCAAAGCTAACATTCGAGAGCTAACTGAAGCGAGTTTGGCGATCCGATCCGCCGTGCATGAGGCAGGTTTTCCAGAAGTCGATCACATCGAGCTTCTTGGACCGCCGGAGAACGCGGAGAACCACGGACGCAACTTTGTGCTCTGCCCCGGTGGCGAATATGATCGCTCACCGTGCGGCACGGGAACGAGCGCTAAGCTCGCCTGTCTCGCAGCCGACAAGAAACTAGCCCCTGGCGCTATCTGGCGGCAGGAAAGCATCATTGGCAGTGTGTTTGAAGGAAGCTATGAGAACACCGAGGATGGAATCATCCCCACCGTCACCGGACGAGCCTTCGTTACTGCTGAATCCACCCTGCACTTTCATCAGGACGACCCTTTCCAAAAGGGGCTGTGACTCCCTTTCCTGCCCTCGACTCTCGGATGCAGACGCGCCATGATGATGGCGATGTTAGGAGTGAAACTATTTCTCAGAGCCGTGATGCTCGTGCTCGCACTGGCTGGCTGCAAAGAGCCTACCAGACCACCGCTTGCTCAGCGCGCCTACGTTTGGCAGCGTGTGTGGACGTCAGCCGTAGCGGAAGCCGTGACGAACACGATCAACGACGTGGACGCTCATGTGATCTTTGGTGGTGAAGTCGTGTGGACAAGTGGCCAGCCACAACTGGTTGAGTGCGATATCAACTGGGAGACCTTGCGTCAACTGAGCAGGCCCGTTTGCATGGCCATGCGCATAGCACCATACCCAGGTCCATTTGACAATGATGCCGTTCAGCACTCGCTAACAGACCATGCCAAACAACTGCTGGCGAGGTGTGCTAACGAGCGATTGTCTTGTGCAGAGTTTCAGATCGACTTCGATTGCGCGCAGAAAAAGCTCGATGGTTATGCACTCTGGCTGCGGGCACTACGTGAGGTAGCAAGGCCATGTCGCTTCGTCATCACCACGCTGCCGGCTTGGCTGGGTGAGGCATCGTTCCCTCGGCTCCTGCGGGAAGTGGATAGTTATGTCTTACAAGTACACTCCGTGCGCCCAGCCAAGCCCGGCGATCCGGTAATGATCTGCGATCCGGAACGTGCTCATCGCGCCGTTGCCGCTGCGACCCAGTTGCGTGTGCCATTTGAAGTAGCCCTGCCCACTTACTCCGCACTTGTTGGGCTCAAGCCATCGGGTGAGGTCGTAGGTTACTCGTTTGAAGGACCAGTTCCCAAATGGCCTGCTGATACGCAACTGGTGGCGTTTGACTCTGACGCCGCTGGCATTGCTGGGCTCGTTCGCGAGTGGAAAACACTCACGCCAGCAAGCATGCACGGCGTCATTTGGTATCGGCTCCCGATCACTACGGACGTCCGCAATTGGCCGCTCGTTACGTGGCGCCAAGTAAAGGCTGGGGAGCAGCCAGTCCCTGAATGGCACGTTCAGGCCTCACCCGGTGAGCTTGTGGACTTTAAACTGAGCAATGTTGGAACCTTGAAGACGAACGGCGAGGTGCGGCTGAAAGTGACCTGGGAAAAGGCCACCTTGGTCGATGCGGAGGCCCTTCCAGGCTTTCTACTGACCAAAGCCAATGGCGGGTTGGTGATCGAATCTGTAGCCGGAGAAAGTGTTTCGTTGTCGCCGGGGGCCGAACGTGCCATCGGTTGGGCGCGATTTAACCAACGCACCCAAGTTCATGTGGAAGTCAGTTCTCTCCCGGTCGGCCACTCTCGCTAGCGCGTCTGTAGCCTTATTTGCAATCACCGCTGAAGCCAGCGGCCCATTCATCCCGCCCCGATGGCTGGAGTTTGGAGGCCAAGCAGTGGCCAATGCCCCAGAGTTTTTTTGGGAGCTTGAACTCAAACGGTTGGCAAAGGAGTTTCCCGCGCCCGAGAAACTCAAGTCCGTGGAGCCTGCAGAGGTGGACATGCCAATGCTGGAAGACTACATCAAACAGGCTTCTGCGGTGGATATCGCTGATTTTGAGGCGGCTGTCAGCCAAGGTAAAATCACGCCGGGTGACAAGGCCGAGGCTTTGGCCCAACACAAGGCCGCCAGAGAAATCATCAATGCATCCAACGAGGCCACCACTGCCGTGTTAGGGGCGGAGTTTGATTCTGAGTTCGCGGATTACCACCGTGGAGCATTTGCCTTTCGTAAAGGAGAGGCTTCTTGGGCTGACGCACGGACATCATGGGAGAAACTGCTCGCTCGGCCAAAGGAACAACGTCACTTCCGCACCACTTGGGCAGCCTTCATGCTGGGCAAGCTCATGGTGTTTAAAAAGGAGCCTGGTGCGGCCAAACAGATGGCGCTGGTGCGGCAATTGGCTGCGGAAGGTTTTGCAGACAGCTTGGGGCTTGCAGCCGACAGCTATGGTTGGGAAGCAAAAGCGATGCTGGACCAAGGAGATGTTGGCAAAGCCGCAGAACTTTATTTGAAACAACTCTCCGTGGGAGATGAGTCTGCCATCGTATCGCTCAAGGCATGTGTACCAGATCGCGTGGGTGTGGATGGGATGCTCAACTTTGACAACACGAGCCCCGGTTCATATGAAACCGCCGCAGTAGACGAGTGGCGCAAGACGCGGCTTGCCCAGATCGAGAACGCGGCAAAGCATCCTCTGCTTCGTCGTATCACAACAGCCCATATTCTTGCGACCGAGACCGTAGACTTCACTTACATGCCAGAGCACACCTCTGCGCGGAGTGTTAACTGGCTTGAGGCGATCAAGAAAGCGGGACTGGAGAAAGTGGAAGACGCAGACCGCCTTGGTTGGGTGGCATACTCCGCTGGCCGCTATGATGAAGCCGAAGGGTGGCTGAAGAAGAGCGATGCCACGACTGCAACTGCACTCTGGCTGAAGTCGAAGCTGCTAAGGCGAGCTGGCAAAGTGACAGAGGCATCAAAAGTGATGGCTGAAGCATTCGTCGCACTCAAGGCGGACAATGTTTTTGGTAAATTGCACGCGTACCTCGGCCAGGATGGCATGAGCTATTCTCCGCTCGCATCTGCTGGCGGTGACCTTGCCGCACTGAGGCTTACAACTGGCGATTTCCTTCAAGCTTTTGATGCCTTTTTGGAAACCAACCATTGGGACGATGCCTCTTACATCGCGGAGCGCGTACTAACCGCCGATGAACTGAAGAAGTATGTGGAAGAACATCCAAACAAGCAGGTAAAGACCAACGAGTGGGATGAGCCTCATGACCTGCGTTATCTCCTCGGCCGTCGTCTCGTGAGGGAGGACCGGTATAAAGAGGCGCGTGACTATCTGCCAGAGCAGATGCGCGCCACGCTAGATCGATATGTAGAAGCACTGAATAAGGGGGCCAACACCAAGCTGAGTAAAGAGCAGCGTGCTCGCGCATGGTGGGATGCGGCCGTGCTGGCACGGTTCTCTGGCATGGAACTCATGGGCACCGAAGTCGAACCAGATGCATTTGTGTTTGGTGGATCTTTTGAGGCCGCAGAAGTCGCAGACGAGCGGGCAGCGGGCACGTTTGAAAAAGTAACTTGGCAAACAGACGGCAATGAGAAGAAGGAAGTCCTGCCACTGGTCATCAAAGCGAGCGAGGAAGAAAAGAAACGCGTTTCCAAGCATCGACCCACTCCTAACAAGCGCTTCCACTACCGCTACATCGCGGCGGGACTGGCCTGGAAGGCAGCGCAACTCCTTCCGGATCAGTCAGAGGCGTTGGCGGATGTCCTGAACTCCGCTGGTGGTTGGATCAAGAATGACAGCGCGGCCGCAGACAAGTTTTTCCAAGCGATTGAGCGCCGTGCGTCAAAGACAAACGTCGGCAAAGCAGCAGGAAAAGCCCACTGGTTTGTGAAAGCCTACGGACCCTGGAGCGAGGCACCCAAAGAGGAATGACAAGCCTCAGTTGTGCTGAAGAATCACGACTCCAGACTCACCCAAGCCAGTGATTAGCTTGGGTTTCGTGCTCAAGAAGAACCCAAGTCCTCGATCGTTGCTGCCCTTCTGCAAAATAACTCCGGTGAACTTCGGTTTGGTGCCATCGGTGTGCAAGAAACTGCCGCTGATGAGTCCCGACGATGGCGTGATTTTCAGCGACCACGTGCCGTCACTGCCGCTCACGCCATTGGTGGTGGAGACAGTGAGGCTCTTTGTCTGGAGGCCACTCAACAGACCTTTGTCGAACCTTAAGGTGGCATTGGGACTACCAGCAGAGAGTCCCAGCAACACCGAAGTGCCGGGGGTAACGTTGTATTTGGTGCCAATTAGATCGACATCAATACCCTCAGGCCAACCCCAAGGATAGTGATGCACGTTCTGCCAGGGTCGGAACCAAAAAAATGGTCCCGTGACATCCGTGTTGGCCTGACTGTCATCGAAGGTGAGTCGTCCACCAAAGCATCCCGCTTTAGCAGGATAGATCTGCGCGTAAATCGATGCGGTGAGGTCTTTGCTCATGGTCGTAACTGCCGTGAGCTTAGTGCCATCAGCAAGGGTGCAAGCCAAAGTGACCTTGCCCTTGTTGTTGATCGTCACCGTCCCGTGCCCAGTCCCCTGAGGATAGTCAGCTAGATTAAGCCCGGATTGTGATGGCGCGGCTGGAAGCGCAACGGTGTAAAAGCCACTCGTGCCGCGGTTGAGATAAGCGGCGTTCACAGCGCCCGCAGCACGCTCAGCTGAAATGTTGGAATTGGATACCAGCGCTGAGCGATAACGCTGCTTCAACGTGCCCTCGATGGTGTTAGTTCCGCCAGTCAGATCCATCTCAAGCGCCAGTTCATAGGCAGGCTTGTTGAGCCGAGGAACCAGTAAGGTGGTGCTTCTGCTGGCTCCAAACTTGGCAACTCCTGTGTTATCGAAGCTACCCGCGATCTTTAACGTGCTGCCGTCTACTTTTAGCGACCCCGTAAACGAGCCAACGTTTGTGACCCGCAAGGTGATGGCACCGTGGTTGGCATTGGTTGGAGAGGCACTGCCGTCTTCCAAGATTAGGCCACTGAAATCCCCGATCACTGCGGGGGTAAACGGATTGGGCACAAAGTTAGCAGTGAACTGTGGCACTAGTGTTGAGGCAGCGAGCGCATCGGTGTAAACAAAGTTGAGTTTGGCGAACTCAGTGGCTGGCGCAGTTAAGCCAAAGCCACTCCAGCGATCAAAGATAAATCCGGCTGCCGGAGTTGCCGTCAGAGAATAACTGCGTCCAACGCGGTAAGCTTCCCCCGCGAGCACTCCACTCACTTTTCCAGTATTCAATGGCGAGACACGGGCCTCTAACGCCTTTTTCCAGACCAAAGAAAAGGTGCGGCGCACAACCGTTGAAAACAAGCCATCAACATTGAACGCTTGTACTTCGATGACGTTCGTTCCGCCAATCGGCGTGCCCACCACTTCATACGTGCCTGCACCAAGCGTCACACCCGGCAACAAAACGCCATTCAAGCGAACCTCTACCCGATCAAGCACGCCATCGGATTCCACGGCAGCGCCTCGGACGGTCACTGTGGTCGCAAACGAAGTGGTGATCGTGCCAGATGGTTCTGTAATGGTTGCTGTTGGTGGCGTGGTGTCTGCAGCCACTGCGTCAATGAGCGAGAGGGCCAGCAATGCCACCGTGGAGATGAATCGGAGAGTGTTCATGCGGGTCTGTGTTTGAAAAGGGCCGAAAGGATTGTGTTCAATGTATGCCGGCTCAGCGGAACTCGTCCCTCAACCTTTGAGCAGCCTCGACTTCATTTTGCAGCTTATGGTAGGTCTCGTCTAAGCTCACAACAGCCCCAGAACCTGGAGCGAAACCACAGTCCGGATTTAAGGTTATGCGCCGAGGATCGAGAAACTGAGCCGCCTTGCGAACTCGCTCCACAATGGTTTCCGCTGAATCAATGCGCCCAGGTGTGACATCAACACAGCCCAAGCCGATCTCTAAATCTGGACGCAGTTCCTTAAAAACATCCATGTCGCCCGCCTGCGGTGAAGTAAACTCCATGGTCAGATGGTGTACATTGAGCGAGTTGAGATGATGAATGATGGGACCATAGCCACCACCGTGGCTTACCTCGCCCCGCGCACGGCCGCCGGCACGTCGACAGAGATGGACCGCAAGTTTTACGCCCGTAATGCCACGCGTAAGCTCATTGAGCATCTCGACTGCAAACGTGGCTGCATCTTCGGCGTCTGAGTATGTCGCACGCACAGCCGGATCGACAAATAGGCAAAGATGAGGGTCATCAATCTGGACGATGTGAGCTCCTGCATCACGCACCAACTCCAACTCCCTCCGCAACACGGGAACACACTCGCGAATGAAGTCCCGGCGATCTGGATATGCCTTAGCGGACTTTACAGGATCCCACATCCGCTCGCCCAACAACGCAGGAGAGGGCAAAGTAGATTTAATCACTCTGTTGGTGAGCGTTTTCAGAAACGTCACTTCCTGGGCGATGAAACCGGGAGTCTTTGGGGACAGACGATCCACCACCGTCGTGTATGGCCTGCCATCTGGCGTGAGCCCTAGTTCAAAGCCATGCGCCAGTTCAGCGATGACCCCAATGTAAGATCTCCGCCACCATTCGCCATCAGTGATCACGTCCAGCCCTGCATGTTCCTGCATAGCCACTGCATACCTAACGGCAGCTTGCATTTCTTGCTCATAGCGCGCCGCATCGATCGGCTGCCTACCATTGATGAGATCAAGCACGAAGGCGGGGCGTGGTAGTGAACCGACGACGGAAGTTGGAAAGAGTGTAGAAGCGCTCATGGTTCTGATAGTCGGTTGATTCAATGGGTCCAATGCCTGCGAGCGAGATCAAAATCCTCTTGGGTATCCACCTCCATGTAGCTGGAGGCTGTGTCTGAATGCGCCATAGGCACACCGTGCTCGATCATCTCTTGAAGGAGCAAAATGAGGTAGGCCTTTTCAAAAACCTGAGCCTCACGCCACGGCTGACCCGCAAAACGCTCCCTCACGCGGTGAAAATGCTCCCTGAGCTGTGCAGCACCCGCTGGCGTAAACTTGGCAATACCGGTGAACTCTCCATATGCATCTTCCGGCGTGATCCCGCGATGAACTTGCTTCACCAAACCATTTTCCGTCATGACTTTCTCAGCATCATCGGGCGGATGCTGACTGCGGTGCTGATAGCGATCCAGCCAATTGGTATCCACACTCAAGGCGATGTCCGCAGGATGATGCAGTACCCCTGAGACGACTTCTGGAGTGAAAAGAATGTCAGAGTAAGCACACACGAACCCGTCATTCATGACGTCCTCCGCATGCATGAGGGAAAGTAGGATGTTGTTGTCTTCCCATCCTGTATTGTGCCTGAAGGTGAAGGCTGGATAATCCGCGCGAACGCGGTCAATCAAGTACCCACCGATGAAGCAAATGTCAGAAAGCCCGGCTTGGGTGAAGGATTTCACCGCGCGGTCCAACAAACGTTCACCCTGGACTTCTGCATAGCACTTGGGTGCAGTTGCTGTGGTTGGCATGAGGCGGCGGCCACGGCCGGCACCGATGATAATGGCTTTCATGAAGTTGAGTTCGATTTGTTCCAAAGAAACGAGATGAAGATGGCCCCTGCAAATGCGCAACAGGCCCAAAAACGCACCGCCACCGGCCATCCATGGCGTTCAGCGAGCGTGCCGGTCATCCAGTCACCGCCCGCAGCTCCCATGTAGCCCATGAAGTTCACAAACCCGGCTGCTGCTGCCGCAGTTCCTTGTCGCGCTAGATCAACGGGCAAAGTTCCCACCAGCAACACCTGGCTGCCAAAGATGCAAAAGCCCACAGCAAATAGCAGAGACACCGAAACAAGTGGCCCCCAGTGAATGACTGTATCATAAGCAAGGGTCAGACAGCCTAGCAATGCCATGAGGATCACCACCATCGGAGCGCGGCGGCCAGCAAAAAAGCGATCCGTCATCCATCCACTGACCAAAGCACCTGCGATACCACCAAAGGGCAATACAGCATACTTGAGTGCTGCCGAACCGACAGAGACCTTCTGGATTTCCTTCAAATGAGTGACTCCCCAGTCACTGAATCCATAGCGGCAGGCATCAAGCACACAAAGAGTGACCGCTACCACCCATAAGGCCGGTGTCGTCAGCGTCATCCGCACCGTTGTGCCCAACGATAGAGCTGCTGCACTGCCTTTTGCCCGCGCTTCACGAGCACTCTCAGGAGCATCCTTGAGAAAGAGCAACATGTGCACGGAGCTGAGAGTCAAAATAATGGCGGGGATCCAGAGGGCAGCCCGCCAGCCATAGCTTTCTGCCGCCCAACCCGAGACTAAGTACGTCAGCCCACCACAAAGTTGGTAACCCGTCCCAATGATGCCGATGGCGCGCCCTCGATGAAGCGCATCAAACCAAGACGAAGCCACCTTCATGCAGGGCGTCCACCCCAGAGCCTGTGCATAGCCATTAACTGCCCACACAAAGATGAAGAACCACAGCCCCTCCACCCACCCAAACAACACGTTGAGTAATGCAGAGGCCATCATCCCGGTGGCGATTAGCTTTGTGGGCGAAAGTCGCTCGGCTAGTTGCCCATTGATGACCTGGCCCAAGCCGTAAGCCAGCTTCAACCCCATCAGCACCGCACCCATCTCCATTTTGGAGTGGCCAAACTCTGCCATAATGCCTGGAACAGCCACACCAAGGTTGTTGCGGCAAAAGTAGAAGCTCCCGTAAGTCAGCCAAAGCACCCAAACCACCAACTTTTGGTCGGGAGTAAACTCCCGGGGTTTGGTTATTGGATTTTGGCTCTGCACGCGGAACGATCTCAACGGAACGAGCCAGTCTGGTCAATCGTTTTGCGTGGGCAGAAAACCTGAAACTACCAGAAATTTAATTTTCCTTAACTTTCTCATTGCTAAGGATAAGGGATTGACCTTATAGTGTAATAACGCTAGCGGGGAGCAGTTGTCCGGGCTATTCCGGATACTGACGCCAGTGACCAGCATATTTACCAACATGTGGAATAAACCTGATTTGCCCAAGATTCGGCTTGGAATCATAGGCACTGGATTCATCGCCCGCGGCCTTGCTGGAGTGGTCAGACGGACCAAAGACTTCGAGGTGGGAGCTGTGTTGACCCGCCGACCATCCTTTGAGATTTCCGGTTTCTCCGCAGACGAACTGGTCGACTCCGTTGCAGAACTGCTGGAGCGCTCAGACATGATCGTTGAGTGTTCTGGGGACACTCTGCACGCTACAGACGTGATTAACGAAGCGGTGAAGGCCGAGATGCCTGTGGTGACCATGAACTCCGAATGGCACGTCACCGTTGGCAGCTACTTCAAGGGCAAAGGAATCATCACTGAAGCAGAGGGAGACCAAGGCGGATGCCTAGCCGCACTTCACCAGGAAGCGATGCTCATGGGCTTCAAGCCGCTCGCGTATGTCAACGTGAAGGGCTACCTCAACACCAATCCGCGGCGAGAAGACATGGAGTTTTACTCCCGCAAACAGGGCATTTCCTTGGATCAGGTCACTTCCTTCACCGACGGCTCCAAGGTCCAGATTGAGCAGGCTCACATTGCCAACGGCCTTGGACTTGGGATTGTCCGCCCGGGACTGCTCGGTTGCGCGGTTGAAGACGTCCGCAAAGGCGCCGAGATCCTTGGATGCGCTGCGGAAGAGCTCGGCTATCCCGTGGCTGACTACATCTTGACCAAAGATGCACCCGGTGCCGTCTATATTGTGGCTAGACATGACGACGAGCAGGCCGCTTCCCTCAACTACATGAAGATGGGTGAGGGTCCCTACTACGTGGTGAAGAAGCCTTATCACCTCTGCCATCTGGAGATGATCAAGACGCTCAAGGATCTTGCCAACACCGGATCGGTCCTGTTGGACAACGGCGACCTGCCAACCATCAGCGTGGCAGCCATTGCCAAGCGCTCACTTCAGCCCGGCACCTCCATTCCCCGAGGAATGGGTAGTTTCGATGTCCGTGGCGAGTGCGTGAGAATCGCCGAGACAGCTGGTTACCTCCCTATCGGCCTCATGCAACACGCCGTGATCAAGCGCCCAGTGGCAGCAGGCGACTACCTTACCATGGCGGATGTGGATCTTCCAGATTCCCTTGCGCTTCGTGCTTGGCTGGACACTGAGCGCCGCGTGCTCGCCGCAGCGGATGAAGAACCAGAGGCTAAGCGTGGGATGCCGAGCGCCAGGCTCGCCAGCATTCAATAAACCCGCTGGCAAAGTCCTCCGGGCGAGCATCCACCCACTCGTCGACCACCGGCGGTGGAAACCACGTTCCGCAGTCAATTTCATCGGGAGCGTAGTGCACTGGCCCATCGTGCCGAGCCAAATGTAGCTCCACGAACTCCATTCCCGTGCGCTCCGTGGCTGGGATATCCGCAAGCTTCTCGGTCTCAGGCACGCGGATGCCAATCTCCTCTTCAAGTTCACGGATGGCACACGTCGCGTAAGACTCGCCGACGTCCAAATGCCCTGCTGCTGAGCTATCCCAAACAAGTGGGTGCACGTCTTTGAGGTGGCTGCGTTTTTGCAAATAGATGTCTCCACGCTTATTGAGCACAAAAATGTGCACAGCGCGGTGTCTTAATCCCTCGGCATGGACTTTCCCGCGAGGCTGCTGACCTATCACCCGGTTGTTTTCATCGACCACGTCAAACATCTCCGTCGCCTTTTGCCCAGCGTCCGACTTGTTCTGCCTACCCTCGTAGAATCGCGTGAGTTCCACCCACTGCTGGAGGGATAACTCCTCGGCTCGGATCGTCAAAGGGACTCCAAGATGGTTCACGAGCGCTTCCCATCCATCAGGAGCATCAGGGAGCAGATTTTTGAGCTGTTTCCGCCGCTGGCTAAAACCTTGTCTCACTAACCGATCAAACAACGGCCTGTCGTAAACTGGCAGCGATCCTGGCTCGCGCGGAGTGAACTTTACCACTGCTGAGTCAACCTTCGGACGTGGCTTGAAGACATCCGGCGGCACGATCCGCAGCAGCTTTACATCCCAATGCTGTTGCACGAGCAAACTGAGCCCCCCGTAACCATCATCGCCAACATTAGCGGCCAGACGATCACACACCTCCTTCTGGAGCATGAACACGGCATGGCGAATGGGAGTTGCCGGCGTCAGAACTGCCTTCAGCACTTCACCACCCACGGAGTACGGTAGGTTACCAATGATCCGCACATCGCCGAAGCGATAGAATGGCCGCAAATCTAGGCGCGTTGCATCGGCATGCATGACTCTCACACGCGAGTTGTTGGAGAATCGCTCCACCAATGCCGGCGCAAGCTCATTGTCCTTCTCCACAAGCACAAGATTCTCGCACCGATCCGCCAGATGTGCCGTTAGCGCTCCTTGACCGGGACCAATTTCGATCACACATGCAGCCGTCTGCGGCTCGATTTGATCCGCGATCCAGCGGGACAGATTCACATCCGTCAGGAAGTTCTGACCCAGAGATTTTTTTGGCTGAAAAGACATGGTAGGCCTCCAGCGCTCACATCCGCTCCGTTGTGCGGATGCCCAACAATCCAAGACCAGCCTTCAAGACCTTCCCGGTTGCCTCGCACAACAAAAGACGCGTGTTGCGCACGGTCCCGGTGCTATTCAGCACGTGGCACGCCTCATAGAAGCTGTGGTAGGTGTTGGCCAACTCGTAGAGGTAAGCCGCCAGCAAGTTCGGCTTGTGATCCACCAAGACGTCATGCGCTGTTTCGGCAAACTGGGCCAACTTAATCGCCAACGCCTTCTCTGCTGCCTCTGTCAGCTCGCAGTCGCCCGTTAGCTGCACATTACCATCCAGCTTCCTGAAGATGGCTCGTGTCCGGACATAAGCGTTGATCAAATACGGAGCCGTATTGCCTTGAAGCGAAAGCATCTTCTCCCAACTGAACTTATAGTCAGTCAGGCGGTTTTGGCTGAGCTCCGCGTATTTCACAGCGCCTCCACCAATGGTGCGCGCGATTTCATCCCTCTGCGCATCATCCGGGGCACTCTCCTTCTCGTCCACCGCAGCACGCGCACGCTCCACGGCTTCTTCGATGACCTCCAGCAGACCCACGGTCTCACCGCTCCGAGTTTTGAACATCTTCCCATCTGGTCCCAGAATGCTTCCGAATGCGATGTGGGTGAACTCCGTGGAGTAACCCATGCGGCGGGCAGCGGCAAACACCTGCTTGAAATGCAACTGCTGCGGTGAGCCCACCACATACCACACTTCATCCGCCTTCCACTCCTTGACCCGATACTCGATGGTCGCCAAATCCGTCGTGGCGTATAGAAAACCGCCATCGGACTTGCGAATGATCGCGGGCGTTGGCTTCCACTGGTCACCCTCCCGGATCAAGAACGGATCATCCTCGGGCTTGGATGCACCATCGCTGAAGATCACCACGGCTCCGTCACTCTCCGTGGCGATGCCATCCTTCAGCAAGCGCTCCACCAGCGGCCCCAAGGCGTCGTTGTAGAAGCTCTCGCCCAGATAGTGATCAAACTGAATGTCCAGCGTGCCATACACCTTCTCCAACTGCTCCAGCGTCAGCCGCACACACTCTTGCCAGATCGCCGTGTTGTCCGCGTCTCCCTGTTGGAGCTTTACCAGTTCGCCCTTGCAGATCTCCAGCACAGCCGGGTCTGCTTTGGTAGCAGCATTCACTTCTTTGTAGACACGCACCAGCTCATGAATGGCATCCTGTTTCAGCGCTTCCTGATTCAGCAGCGTCTTCCAGCCGTGGATGATCATTCCGAACTGCGTACCCCAGTCGCCCACGTGGTTGTCAGTGATCACTTTGTGCCCCACAAACTTCGCCACCCGCGCAAGGCAGTCGCCAATGAAAGTGCTTCGGATATGACCCACGTGCATTGGCTTGGCGATGTTCGGCGCGCTGAAGTCCACCACAATCGTCCGTGGCTTGTCCACCGCAGGCACCCCACAGTTATCATCAGCCAAAATGGTCTTCACCTTACCTGCGAGAGCCTCAGGCGAGATACGGAAGTTCAGGAAGCCCGGCCCAGCAATGCTCACCTCACTGCACAGATCATCCGCTGCAAACGCCCCCTTCACCTGCTCCGCCAGGGCGCGCGGATTCATCTTCATCTGTTTGGCCAGCACCATGGCAGAGTTGCTCTGGTAATCGCCAAAACGCGTATCCGAGGCCAGTGACACGTCGATACTGAAGCCCTCAGGCAAAGAAACGCCCGCCGCAGCAAAGGCGGCAGTGAGATGATGATGCAATTGTGCGCGGAACATGAAAGGACGGCGACATTAGGCCAGCCGGAGCATTTTCCAACGCCATTCTGCATCTTGCGCCATGCCTTGTTACACAGAACCGTTGTCTTTCTACCAAAGTAAACTCGTCTTGTGCTCGCTGCGGCCATCCATCACACTCAGCGCATCATGAACCACCTTCTCCCGTTGGTTTTTCTGCTCTCGGCCATTTCTCAGGCAATGGCTGCTCTCCCAGATCGTCCGCTTCAGAGCATTCTGGATCAAGCAGACATGCTCACACCACCAGAGGAGCAAGTCATCAGTGAAAAGCTCCGCCAGTGGCGTGCTAAGAAAGGCATCGAAGCATTCGTCGTCACCATTCGCTCCCGCTCCAGCATCGGTGAAAACGGTGGAACTTGGGAATCATTCGCCACCAAGCTCTTCAATCGCTGGGGCATTGGCACGGACAGTCGAAACGACGGCGTGCTCTTCCTCATGTCCAAAGAAGAACGCAAGATCCGCATCGAAGTCGGCTCAGGCTTCGGTCGTCGCCACGACCCCTCACTCAAACGCATCATTGATGAGCAGATGACCCCCGCCTTCCGAGCCGGTCGCTTCGGCGGAGGAGTCATTGCCGCCATCGACTCCACCATCGAGCGCCTCTCTGGTCCAGTCGGCACCTCCACCACACTGCCACCTGAGGCCCCTACGCCTCAGCAGCCGCTACCCGTCACCTCTCAAACAAAGCAATCGACTCCCAACACCCAATCCATCAAGCCCAAGCCAAGCGCATCCAAGCCAAAGCCATCCTCTTCGCCCATCAACCGTCCCGCCGTGCGTCCAGACGAGCCAGGCACCGACCCTACCTCCGTAGCCGCACTCACAGGCGGACTTGGTCTCGGCGGCTGGGGATTAAGGCACTATCTACGCCGCAGACGAAAAAAGTGCAGCCGCTGCGGCACCATGACCGAGCTCCTGGACGAAAATGCAGACGACATCCACCTCGACGACGGACGCAAACTCGAGGAAGCCATGGGCAGTGTCGACTACGATGTGCGCAAGTGCCCCGCATGTCGCCTTGTCGACGTTGTTCCCTATCGCACTTGGTTCACCACCACCGAGGACTGCCCCTCCTGCCACTATCGTACAGTCCGCCGCACCTCACGCATCCTTGTGTATGCCGATTACAATCAATCAGGCCGCAAACTCATTGTGCGCGACTGCAAAAAGTGTGGGCATCACTCCGAACAAACCGTCATCATCCCCAGGCGCGAACATTCATCTACATCCGGCAGTAGCAGCTTCGGCTTATCAGGCGGCAGCTCAGGCGGCAGCTCAGGAGGCAGTTCGTCCGGCGGGGGAGCTAGCGGTGGATGGTAACCCTGCAGCACACTTTTACTCATGACCAGCGGCATACTACTCACACTCCTAGCCGTGCCACTCTTGGTGTGGATCGTCATCCGCCGCCGGGTACCAAGATGCAGCCACTGCCAGCACATCGTGGAATGCATTCCATCCGCAGAGGCCTCCCCAGGCTAACAGACAGCCAGCGCACCGAGATTGCCATCGGCTCAGTCAACCACACCCTCTATCAGTGCCCCAACTGCTGCATGACCAAGCTCCTCAGCAGAAGGAAATGGTTCACCCGCTTCACCCCCTGCCCCAAATGTCACTCTCACGCAGTCATGAAGAGCGAGAGACAAGTCGCCGCACCTACCGAGATACACAGCGGAAAAGCCATCGCGTCATGGACCTGCGCCCATTGTCACGACGTTCGGCAGGCGCACATCGTCATCCCCGCCCTCGTAACCTCAGCAGTCACCGCATCCTCCTTCTCCTCATTCCCAGACACCTCCTGGAACCCACCCAGCCACACCTCTTTTGATGGCGGGGCCTCGTCATTCGATAGCGGCAGTTCCTCCTCCGCTTCTAGCAGCGACTCAGGGGGAGGAGGAGCAAGCGGCAGTTGGTAACAAGTGAGAGGAATCTAGAACCTCGGGATCAACTCACCGAATAGAGCCCCCACCAATTGACACGACGCTCATTACTAGCCTGAGGTGCGACTTCGGTGATCCGACCATCAGAATAAAGTCGGTACTCCATTAAATTGTGACCAACCACACTAACCCAAGGTTGCATCCAGCGGAAGGCCATCCCCGGCTCTCTCGAAAAAATCGTCACTCCCCAAGCACGTCCATCCAGAGCCTCCTGAATCTCAGGACGTGCACGAAGCAAAGACTTCGCGTCACCTGGCCATAGCCCACCGCTCGCATCCAACTCGTCCATCAACACCCTATGCGCAACGGATAGCGCCGTGACCACGCGCTGCCCTTCCCGCTGTTACGCTGAGCGTTCATAGAGGGTTTGTGCCAAACTAGCCCCGCAAGAACGCCGCAAGCAATCACGACCATCCAGGTCAACAATGACACAGTATTTAACAGCGCCTTTGCGGCGCTACCTCCAGAATTGTTGATTACCTGCCTAAAGGTAACCTCCAAACTCAGTTCATCGCTCCGCTTCCAGTCTCACCAATTGATGATAGCCATCACTGTAACCGATGACCAATGCGACTTGGCCGGAGCTATTGATGATGTGAGATGCGCCCTTACCACCAGCACCAGTCGTGTCAGCAAGCGTCGCCGGTATAGAGATACTGGCCACCTTAGCAGCACCACCTGCATCATCTCGCACCCACTGGCCTTTGCGCAGTTTGAGGAATGGACGCTCTGCGCCACGACCTATGAACAGCGCCTGATTGGAATCTGCAGTGCAACTCGTCAGTGATACCAATATTACATACCAGCCATTCACTGGGTCAGCATCCAGCGTCTGGAATGCTCCTATCCGTGCCCCATCCGTAGTCCCGATCTTGTCACCCTCCGTAAGCACCCGGTTAGATGCTAGTCCGCTTCCCACCGCACTAAACGAGTGCACGAAAAGGGAAACGTCGTTCGCTGCGGTGAACCCACCTCCACTACTCTGTGCCAAGACCATGACTGCGAGGTCTCCTGAAGGTTGGTATCTCAGCAGTCGGGCGTCTTGGAGAAAGAGTTGGGCCGTAGAAGATGCCGCCCGCTGGAACCAGAGACCCTCATGGCGAGAAAGGCCGTCCGTCGACACCGCTCGGAAGGCTACGTTCCCAACCAAGTCTACCGTTTCTCCTAGAAAGGCCGACCAATTTCGGTTCGGCAGTGAGGCGATACCACCCTTGCGATGCAAAATCCTAATTGCACGGTTTGCCTCCTCCTTGAACAATGCTTGATCACCAGATGTAACAGTCAAGAGTGGCACCGAGAACACAAGACTACTCCCTGGCAGCGCCAGCCTTCCGCTAAATTGCCCTAGAGTTACCGTTCCCAATCCGGAAACAACGTTAGAGCCTTCCCAGAAAAAGCTTTCAATCTCACCATTCTTATCTAGCAAGGCAATTGCTGAGTCCTTGCTGGCAGTGACGTCGGCTATGCCTTTCTTCAATGACATGCCCACTCCCAGAATATCACTTGTGTGTGAAGACTGTTGAATCTCCCTGAATCCAGAAAGAACTGGGGCGATGCCCACTGATGACGGGAGATTTGTTCCCTCTCGCAAAACAATCTCAGCCGGACCGCCGCGAAACTTTGCCAATATATGATCGTTGCCAGAAGCTATCCCTGGGCCACTTAGTGTGCTCAGCAAAAGCTCCGTCCCATCCCCGTCTGCGGAGGGCGTCAGAGACTGGTTCAAAAAAAGTTGAAGAGGTTTGCCGAAAAATGGTGCGCTGCCGCCATTAGCCACCTGTCCAGTCAGCCCTATGACCTCGGAAGAGACTTGGGCTCCCATAACGCTGCCATTTTTGGAATCGGTGCCTTTGGTGCTGTGAATCCAGCCGAGATTACCGTTTTGCTTGATTCCAACCCTCTGAAAATTAGAAATCAAGAGCCTAGGATTGCTACCAACGATGTCTCCGGCGGCCGCATGCTCAGCCCATGGAAGGCGCCCCATCAGCGGCGATACCAGCCATACGGCGCCTGAATCCATAGCTACCAAATCAGCGGAGGGCTCAGCGAGAGCCCCAACCGTGCCAAACAACGCCACAGGACCTTCGTAGTTACGAGTCGCTCCAGACTCTAGCGTTGCGGTGATGCTGTTTGCGTGCAGATCTATCATGTAAGCATCTCCAGATGCAGCGCCCCCCACCAGCGCTAGGTTGCCTGACGCCGCCACATTGCGGCCAAAGCCCGACTGGCCGTCGGGGCTCTCCACTCTAACAAGCGAATTTACCATTCCAGCAGGCAGGTTTGCTGAAAGAAGATTCTGCATGTAAATGGCACCTGCTCCCGCCCCCGATTCCGAGGGCGCTCCTATGACCACCGTACTGTGGCTTATGGCGACGCTTTTTCCAAAATGCATGCCCACTGAAGGCGAGGAGGCTTCTATCACCTCAAGGAGCCAGTGATTCTCCAAACGGTAGACAAAAACACCGCCTTCCGCAGACCCATCTTCTGGCGCGCTGATGATGGCTACGCCACTAGCGGCGGCCACAGCTTCACCAAACCGCCCGCCTGCCGCAGATGGTGCATTGATGGATCCCCGCGGCAGGTAATCGCTCAGCTGAAACGTGAGCACTATGCCGTAGTTCGCTCCATTTGGATAGGCTGGTGCACCCACAATCACGGTATTATTGTCAATCGCCACTGCTGAGCCCATCTCGCAGACTCCCGTAAGCGATACTATCGGGACAAGGCTGGCCAGTTGCTTGCCATTATCAGGGTTAAACACATACGCGGCCCCCGTCCTGCCATTCCGTCCCGGTGCGCCGATCACTAACCGGTCTCCGCAGATCGCAACTGCCTGACCGAAGCGGTCACCCGCAAGCCCACCTGTAAGGACAATCCGCCGAATAAGAACCCCAGTGGAGGGGTGGTGCAAGTAGACAGCGCCAGCATCACTAGCTTGTGTGTCATCTTCAGGCACACCGACAACAAGATACTTATTGGAGAGCGCCAGTGCTGCGCCAAAGTGGTAGTTGGCGACACTGCTTGCTCCCGAAGGAACCGCAGGCACTACCCTCGGAGGTGTCGCCTCCAACGGTATCGCCGACAACATGCTCAGTGCGGTTGCCAAGTAGCAACAAGTTTTGCCCGACTTAACAAAGTATGAATGATTCATAGGCTCGAGGTTGCTAACAAGGACTGTATCGTCCGTACTAAACCTTCATTGGCAACACCCAATATCTACTCCTAATCAACGGAAAAGCCACATGTTACCAGGTGATTACTTCCATTCAAACACCCGAGTCGATGGTGATGCATGCCATAGCTTCTCGAGCAGGAATCTGCGATATGCTACGCACGAAGAATAGTATGCAGTTAACAGATGGCCAAGCAAGCAGGACCATTGATCCCAGCACTGCGACCACGACACCCATAACAAAATTGTCAGACTTACTTTGGCGGAAAGCGTCGATCAGAGTTAAACAACAAGCCCCCAACCCAGCCCAGTGACAGAGTCTCCCAAAACCAAAGGAACAACGGCCTGCGATCCTAGCTTAACGGATTAACCAAGATTCGAGCGACTTCCGCAAGCGAAGCACCGCCATGAATGAGTCGATCCGTCAGGTCTCATCTTTGCCATTGAATCGAAAACCATGAAGGTAGGAGAATAAGAAACTCGTTCTACCGCCATCTTATCTCGTTTTTCTTTGTTAGTCTTGCATAGACCGGAATCGTATCGTGGAAAGCGAGACAGCGGTGTCTGCTGGAGTGGAGTTTGGGTTTAGGCCGGTGACTAGAAGCCTGTCGCATGAAAAACCCTCCCGAGACTCCAAAATCCTTTCCTGGAGACCAAGAAACCGTCCCAAAGCAAGCCCTCCTCCGGGCTCAAAACCACCTTCGCTCCATGATGGATGCCAACTGCGTTTCTATGAAATGGCTCCATCTATGAGTGACAACACCGCCAAGTGGAAGAGTGAATCCTTCACTCTGACCGCCTCAGAACTCTTCTAACGACATGACCCCAAACCGTCGGGGAAGCTCAAAGGACATCGCAACCCAATGCACAATCTGAGCATCCACTGTCAGTTCCTGGCAGCCGAGATCGTTGTTCGAGAAGTCATGATGAATCGCAGACATTTCCTCACTTCATCCACTTCACTGCTCTGCCTGCCGTGGCTTGAATCGCTGGGTGGGTTTGCTCATGCTGCGGACACAAAAAACAACCCGCAGCGCCTACTGCTCATCGGTGTGCCGCTCGGATTGTATCGCGAGGCCTTGGTGCCGAAAGAAAGCGGCGCGGGTTATGCCGCCACGGAGTATCTTTCGATCATCGACGGGTTCCGCGACCAGTTCACGATCATCTCCGGCCTCGATCATCCGGGCGTGGGCGGCGGGCACGCATCGCAGCCGCGACTGTTCACCGGCGTGCCTTCAAACAAGCGCAATGTGCGCTCGCTTGACCAGTATCTCGCGGGGAAGATCGGCCAGAGCACGCGCTTTGACACGCTGGCGCTCTCGGCGGGCGCGAATGACTTCGGCTGGACGGACGGCGGCACGCAGGTCCCGGCGGAGTCGAAAATGGCGAATGTGTATGCGAGGCTTTTCCTCGACGAGAGCAAGGCCACAGCGGAAAAGGTCACGCAGCAGATCGGCCAGGGAAAGAGCATCATGGACCTCGTCCAACGTCAGGCGAAGGGCCTGAAGCCGAAGCTCTCCCAGGCCGACCAGGAGAAGCTGGAGGAGTATTTCGAGTCCGTGCGCGAAACGGAACGCCGGCTGGTGAAATCCGAAAGCTGGGTCCACACGCCCAAGCCGAAGGTGAGCGCGTCCGCGCCGAAAGACCCGACGGATCGCGCGGAGATCATCACGCAGCTCCGAAATGTGTGCGACATGACACAGCTCGCCTTTCAGACCGACAGCACGCGCATCGTGACCTTCGGCTACTTTCAGCAGAACAACGTGAAGGTGCCCGGCGTCAGCAACGGCTACCACCCGCTCTCGCACCACGGCCAGGATCCAGAGAACATCGCGCAGCTCAAGCTCATCGAGAAGGAGCTGTTCAAGGAGCTCAAAACGCTGCTCACCAACCTCAAGAACACGAAGGAAGGCGAAGGCAACCTGCTCGACCGCACGACCATCATCGTCACCTCGAATCTCGGCAACGCCTCCAACCACAGCACGAAGGACCTGCCGCTGCTCGTGCTCGGCGGCCGCGTCAAGCACGGCCAGCACCTCGCCTTCGAGTCCGGCACGGTGCCGCTCGCGAATCTCTATGTCAGCGTGCTGAACCAGTTCGGCCTCGCCGACAAATCGTTCGCGACATCGACGGGTGCGCTGAAGGGCTTGGAGATTGCTTGAGCGAGCGCAGATTGTAATTTCTCCTTTTAAAAAGGAGAAATAACCATTATCCTCTCCCTCATGGAAGGAGAACTCAAAGCCGTCATCCGCGAAAAGATCATCCAGGGCCTCGAGGCCGGAATGCCTGCGCTCACGCGGCGCGAGGTCTATCTGCCTGCCATTCGTGGCAAGGCGCTGGCGGTCATCGGCATGCGTCGTAGCGGAAAGACGACGTTTCTCTGGCAATGCATGGCGGACCAACTGGCCGCCGGAGCGCCCCGTGAAACGCTGCTCTACTTCAACTTCGAGGACGACCGCATGGACGGTCTGACAGCGAAGGACCTGCATCATCTCATCGAGATATACTACCAGCTCCATCCAGGCTTTCGCGACAAGAAGACCGTGCGGCTTTATCTGGATGAAATCCAGCTCGTGCCCGGCTGGGAGAGCTTTGTGCGCCGCATCATGGATTCCGAGAAGGTCGAGATCATGCTCACCGGCTCCTCGGCACGTCTTTTGAGCCGCGAAATCGCCACTTCGATGCGTGGCAGGGCGCTGGAGGTGCTGGTGCATCCTTTCAGCTTCCGCGAGTATCTGTCGCATCGAGATGCGAGTGTCACGCGGCCTTTCTCCCAGCTCGCGAAGGCGGCGAAATCCACGCTGCTGAGGCATTTTGACGGTTACCTGCACCAGGGCGGCTTTCCAGAGGCGCAAAACGCGCCGGAGCGTGATCGCGATGCGCTGCTACGCAGCTATGTGGATGTGGCGATGCTGCGCGATGTCATCGAGCGGCACTCCGTTTCCAATCCCACCGCCCTGCGCTGGCTGGTGCGGCAGCTTCTCGGCAACGCCGCAGGCACCTTCAGCGCCCAGAAGTTTTTTGATACCTTGAAGTCGCAAGGCATCGCCGTGGCCAAGGACACCGTGCATGCCTATCTTGGTCACCTCGAGGATGCCTTCCTCATCCGCACCGTCTGCATGCACTCCAGCTCGGAGCGCCAGCGCATGGTGAACCCGCGCAAAGCCTATCCCGTGGACCCGGGGCTCATCCCGGTGTTTGAGCGCACACGACGCGCCAACACCGGTCATGCCTTGGAGACCGCCGTGCTGCTCGAACTCGAGCGGCGAGGTGCCAGCATCGGCTACCTGCGCACCTCATCCGGCTACGAGATCGATTTTCATGCCGACTTTCCGGATGGCTCCATCCAGATCATCCAAGTGTGCGCCGACCTCTCGTCGAAGGAAACGCTGGAACGCGAAGTCCGCGCTCTCCTCGATGCGCAAGGTGCACATCCGCAGGCCACGCCATTGCTGCTGTCGATGGATGCCTCTCCGCCCGCCTCTCTACCCTCGGGCATTCACTGGCAATCCGCCGCCGCGTGGTTGCTGGGTGATGAGATGGACTGATCCGCTCACGGATGATCAAACCGCTTCCCGGGCACCGGTTTGCCGTCTTCGAGGAGCCATGTGCTTTGCTTGAGAGGATGTTTGGAGGTTTTTGTTTCGATTTGTTCTGATCGGTTTGAGCTACATTGCCCGCCGCGATGGCGTTCATGCTCGTGCATGTCCATCGCAGCTCGCATTCTCGTTTTGCTCGCACTCACCGCACCGCTCGTGGCGGCAGATTTTGTGCTCGTTTCCAAAGAGGCGGCTCCAGCGCCGATCATCGTGGCAAAGGATGCGCCGGTGCGCACGCGGGATGCGGCGGTGACCTTGGCGGACTACATCGCGAAGATTAGCGGCCAGAAGCCGGCGATCCTCGATGGTGCGCCGCAGCCGCTGCCGGAGCGGGCGGTGTGGGTCGGCGTGCAGCCGGAGCTGAAGGCGCTCTTTGCCAAAACGAGCTTCGATTTCGAGCATCCCGAGGAGACCCTCGTCCTCGCGAGTGAAAAGCATCTCGTCATCGCGGGACGTGATCGCTGGGACCCCGCGCATACGGAGGTGAAAGGCCGCCTGGCGATGAAGACCGGCGTGCAGCAGGAATACGGCACGGCAAACGCGGTGTATTCCTACCTGCGCGATCAACTCGGCGTGCGCTGGCTCTGGCCGGGCGAGGAGGACATCATCCCGCGTGAACGCATCGCCATCGGCGTGATGGAGCAGCGCTATCATCCGCAGATCCGTGCTCGTGGCGGCATGTTGGTCAAAACCTCGCTCGGCGACAACAAAGAGAGCGCCGAGGAGCTGTGGTCACGCTTTCAGCGGGTGCAGCTCGACTCGATGGACATGAATGGCGGCCACGGATTCGGCGATTGGTGGGAAAAGCATGGCGCGGCGCATCCCGAATACTTCGCGGCGGCTCCTGACGGACGGCGCATCGCGATGAAGCCCAGCGTGAGCAACACCAAGCTCTGCGCCTCGAATCCTCAAGTGTGGCAGCAATGGCTCGTCGAGACATCAGCCAAGCTCCGCGCTGATCCGCTGCTGCGTGTGATCAATGTCTCGCCGAACGACGGCTACACCAGCGGCCACTGCACGTGCAAAAACTGCCTCGCGTGGGATCATCCCGATGGCGAAAAAATGGAGTGGAGCTTTCCCGGCACCGGTTTGAAATACCAGGGCGTGTCGCAAACGGATCGCGACGTGCGTTTCGCCAACACGCTCGCCCGCCTGCTGAAAAAGGAGTTCCCGCAGCGTGAGGTCTTCCTCCTGCTCAATGCCTACGGCCTCGCGCGGAATCCACCGCTCGGCGTCGTGCCGGATGACAACGTCATCATCTCCAGCGTGGCGAACTTCCACATGAGGTCGCCCAAGGAACGCCAACTGCCCATCCAGCAGCACACAGGTTGGGCGAAGGTGGCGAAACACCTCATGTGGCGGCCGAATCTTGGCAGTCCGGCCGGTCTGAGCTGGGGCATGCCGGATGTGGCAATGACGCAGGCGCAGGAGGATTTTCGATTCGCGGCGGACACGCGCTGCATCGGCCTCTACTTCGATCTGTTCTGGCTGCACTGGTCCACGCAGGGTCCGCACTACTACGCTCTCGCGCATCTCGCGTGGAACCCGCGCACCGATGTCACCGCGCTGATGGATGACTACTACCAGCGCGGCTTTGGCCCTGCCGCACCCGACGTGAAAGCCTACTGGCAGCTCATGGAGCGCACGCGCATGGAGTTCGTCGCCGAGGAGCCGAGCCGTTTCCGCGCCTTTGATCTGCCGAAGAAATACACCGCGGATGTTTTCGCCCAAGCGCAGCGCCATCTCGATGCCGCGAGTGCCAAACTGCCCGCTGACGATGAAACGCATCGCCGCCGACTGCACTTCGTCCGTTGCGGCCTCGACTACGCCAAGCTCGTGGTGGACACCCGCGCCTGGATGCAGAAGCTCGAAGCCAGCAAAAACAAGGACAGCGAGGCCAAAGCCAAAGTGTTGGCCAACTGGGACCTCGTCGCGAAGATGCAGAAGGACTTCCCCGCGCACGCCATCAACTGGCAGGCTGTCTGGCGCAGCCCGAGCGGCGGTGAAGAAATCGGCAAACGCGTCATGGGCCTGCACCCCAATGCACCTCTCAGTGGCCGCACGCTCAAAGAGCTGCGCACGCCAGGGCTGGAGTGAGGTGCCCACGCCAGCTCACGGATTATCGAAGCGCTTCCCGGGCACCGGTTTGCCGCTTTGCGAGACAACCAGTTAAGGATTGCTGTGTAATGAGCGGGATCATAACATGCCCGTCATGAGATTCTGGCTTCGCTTTCTACTGCTGCTCATTCCCGTGGTCGCTTCTGCTGTCGAAGATCTGCCGCTCGACTATCCACGAGAAGGAGACTGGGAGACTTCTCCAGTGCCTGAAGGCGTGGAGATTTCGCTTATTCTGCCCAAAAAGGTGATGATCGGCGAGCAGATGCCCGCACAGCTTGTCATCCGCAATCAGGGCAAGACGGCGTTCAAGATCACCACAGGCGGCGACTACCGCGGCACTGGCTTTCCTCAGCGAATGAAGGTGCGGGTTCGTGACGCGCAAGGAATCGCACTGCCTGAACTGACTCGTGCGAACTACGGAATGATGGGCGGCGGCCTGATGGGGCCACAAACTCTGGAGCCCGGTGTCAGCCACTCCATCGAGTTTCCGCTGGATCGTTATGTCAGCTTTCCGAAAGAGGGCAAATACACCGTGACGGCCGGTCATGACCTCGGATGGCTCCGGAACGACAAGAAGCCGCATCCGCTGGGAGTAGCGACCCTTGAGGTGACGCTACCCACAGCGGAGCAGGCAGAGGCATTGGTTCAATCCATCATCGCGGGAAAACAAGCCACACCGACACATGTGGCCTTCCAGGGTAAAAGCTACCCGCCCATGCGTGATGAGCCGATGGATTACGTCACCCAGGCAAAGCTCTGCGTGCTGCGACACCCGGTCTATCTGCCCGCGCTGACCAAGGCTGCGCAGAGCGGCTCCGCGGAGGCCGTTTCCGGCATCGGCCGCATCGCCAGCACCGCGGCCACCGAGTCGCTGATCGCGTTGCTGAACGACGGTAACTTTCAGGTGCAATCGGAGGCATTGACCCAATTGCAGCGGCGTGTGCCTTCCAAAGAAGATCCTTCGCAGCCCGCCGTGCATTTCATGTGGGGTGGTGATGTGTTCCAAATCGGCCCATTGTTGCCAGCCGCGTGGAGGCCAGAGTTTGAAGCGCAGATCGCCGCTGAGGCCGCCCGGCTGCTCTCCCACGACAATCCAAACGTGGTCAGCGCAGCCGCGTGCCTAGTTCAAGCCTGCGGCACTGAGCAAGCCGGTCAGGCGGTTCTCGATGCCTTGCAGAAGTCGCTCGACACCCATCGAACCATTCCACGAGAAGACACTGCGGCGCTTTATCCGCCGCTCCCGGAGCCCGCCCTGATTGGCGCGCTCGATGGACTGCGAAAACGCGGCTGGCGTTCTCCCGATCCCGGCAGAACTGCGCTCATGGTCGCGAAGTTTCGTGAATACGCAGACAAAACGGTTCCAAAGCCATCTGGAAATGACTGGAAGGACAGCATGCTCACCTGGGTGGAGAACGGGCCTCCAACACTTCGTGAACACGCACTCAAAGCCATTCCGCAGCCGCTTAGCGACGCCGCGGTCAAAGTGGTGCTCGCAGCTCTCGCGGATGAAAACCCGCGCGTGCTCATCGCAGCCTGCGAAGTCGCCCACGCGTCCAAACGGAAGGAATTCATCCGTCCGCTGTGTCAGATCGTGGAAGTGGATCGCGTCCAAAACGTGCATCGAGCCGCGATTGAGGCCGCCAGGGAGTGCGGAGCACGCATGGAGCTTTGGCGGGCAGTTGCGCAAACCATCGTGGTCAAGGAACTGCTCGTCGAGTCCGCGCAGGAACTCGTGAAAGGCACTCTCGACCTGCCTCTGGGCTCTGGCTCAGGCGGAAACAGCAATTTCACCACCGATCAACGCTTCGCGATCCGTGCTGCCTGGATTGAATTTCTCTCCCGGAACGAGGCCAAACTCGCCGCCGGAAAGAAACTCCCCGTGCCTGACAACACAACGAGCGCCAAGCTCACCGGAGGCGGATTTGTTGAGGGAACGAGCGTGGTCGATTTCACCTTGAAGGACGGGTCTTGCTGGCAGCCAAAGGCAAAGTAGCTCACGGATTATCAAAGCGCTTCCCGGGCACCGGTTTGCCGTCTTCGAGGAGCCACATGTCCTGCGCGTCGATGAAATGCCAGTCGCCGTAGATGGCGAAGAGGTTTGCTTGGCGGAACTCGAGCTCCAAACGGACGATTTTGCCGACGAGGAGCTCCAAATCGGCCTTTTTCCACTTCAGCGCATGTTTGAGCGAGTTCGCGTTTCGCATCGGAATGCAGTCATCGAAGCTGAAATCGGGCAGTGGCTGGCTTTTGATGTCGGTGAGTTGGAAACGCACTTCGCCAAAATCTGCGGCGGCATTGAGAAGAAGCTGCGCGGACTTCAAAAGCATCGGCTTGGACTGGATGCGTGCGAAGTCGCCACGCGAGCGCAGGTGCATGAAGCCATCTTTGCGCACGGTGTGCAGCAGCACGGCGCTCGTGGGCTCCTTCGTCGCGTTCTTCGCCGCACGTTCACGACCGTGCGCGCCTTTGTGCGATTCGGAGTAGATGCGGATTTCATCACCCGCTTCGACGAGGCTGCTGGGCCGGATTTGAGCGCAACCATGCTCGGGAATGGGATTCAGCGCGATGAACGGCTTCCTTTGGCCACGGATGAAGTGATGGCCGTCGTAGCTGAAGGTGAGTTGTGAGTCGAAGTCGCCAAAGAACTGGTTGTAGCTGTTCACCGGCACGCTGCTGGAGTTTCGGAAAGTCCAAAGCACGCCCACATAGCCGGGACCGCTGCGCAGCACTCGCATGCCGTAAAAGCCCACCGGGCCATCCACATCGAGCGCATCGGGTTGCAGATGCAGTTGCGGCTCGCTCCACGTTTTGAAGTCGGAAGTCTCGCGCAACACAAGACGACGATCACCCCAGCCAGGGCGTGCGGTGAGCACGTGCGTGCGGTCGCTCTCGCGGTAGAAACAAAACACCGGCGGCTCCGGCTCCCAATCATCCGTGGACCACTGGCCGTCTTTCTTCAGTTCCCAGTGCAGGCCATCCTTCGACACCAGTGTGGCAGCCATGCTCATGTAGCGCTTTTTGCCCTCACGCTTCGCGATGTCGTGCCACGGATGCTTTTCATTCGCGAGCGCCTGCTCATAAACCGCGTCCGCATCCTGCCTGCCGAACATTTTGAAGGGAAAGCCATCAGCCGCGACCGGATCGTGATACACACCGCTGCCCTGACCATGCGTGAAGGTGAAAACATGATGCGGCGCGATCTTTTCACCCTCCGGCTGCGCATCCGGCACCGGCAGCGGTCGCCACGCGATGCCATCGTCGCTCTGCGCCGCCATGATCGTGAACGGACTCCACTTGATCGAGTAAATCATCCGCCACTGCCCGCTCGCCGCATCCCTCCACACCGACGGAAACACCATCGACGCGTGTGAAAACTGCGGATCCGTGTAAGTGCCCGCCGCGACCGCTTGGGGCGTGGTTTGCACCAACTCGGTGTTGTTCCACGCATCCCAATGCGCCAGATCCCAAAAAGGCAGCGCTTTCTCGGCGAGAGCGAGGCTTGAGGTGAAGAACAGACAAAGGAGCAGGCGGCGCATGATCGTGAAACGTCGTGAAAGGCTCCTTTTGGCTCGTTTCGACCGCTTCGTGGCAAAGTAAAGCCTCGTGCTGCATTTTCGCTTCACGCCATGAAATCGAACTCGGCTACGGTTGCGACTGGGCGAGGGGAAGCTGGCGGACAGAGAGGGATTCGAACCCTCGTTACCGGATTAGGGTAAACACGCTTTCCAAGCGTGCGCATTCGACCACTCTGCCATCTGTCCTTTTCAGCTTTTGGGGGGCTGTCTGGCTGGTCTTGCCAGACGGGCGCGTAACGTGACTCGTTTAAGCCAGGGAGCAAGGTGATTCTGCTCAGTCCTTTTTGCGATCGAGGTCGGCTCCGATGGCGCTGAACTTGTCGTCGATGTGCTCGTAGCCGCGGTCGATGTGGTAAAGGCGGTTGATCTCGGTTTTGCCTTCTGCCTGGAGGGCGGCGAGGACGAGTGCGGCGGAGGCGCGGAGGTCTGAGGCCATGACGGGTGCGCCTTTGAGCTTCTGGCCGCCGCGGATGCGGGCGGTGGCGCCTTGGAGGTCGATGTCTGCTCCCATGCGCTTGAGCTCGGCTACGTGCATGAAGCGCTGGGGGAAGATGGTCTCGGTGATGGTGGAGACGTCGTTGATGACGGTGGCGAGGGCTCCGAACTGGGCTTGCATGTCGGTGGGGAAGCCTGGGTAGGGCTGGGTGGTGATGTCGAAACCTTTGGCCTGGGGGTTGGGACGGATGGTGATGCTGTCTTTGCCGACTTCAAGGGGGAAGCCGGAGTCGATGAGGACTTGGAGCATGGCTTTCATGTGCTCGGGTGCACAGCGGCGGATGGTGACGCCTTCTCCGGCCATGGCTGCGGCACAGAGGAAGGTGCCGGCCTCGATGCGGTCTGGGATGACGGTGTGCTCGGCCCCGTGGAGCTCTTTAACGCCATGGATGGTGATGGTGTGGGTGCCTGCTCCTTCGATCTTGGCTCCCATTTTGATGAGGAAGTTGGCGAGGTCCTCGACTTCTGGTTCTGCGGCAGCGCCTTCGATGACGGTGGTGCCTTTGGCGAGGACGGCTGCCATCATGACGTTGTCGGTGCCGAGGACGGTGGAGCCGTGCTTGCCGAGGAGGTTGATGGTGGAGCCTTTGAAGTTCTTTTTGGCATCGACGTGGATGTCTCCGCCATCGACGGTGATTTTTGCACCAAGGCCTTCGAGTCCTTTGAGGTGGAGGTCCACGGGGCGGTCTCCGATGACGCAACCGCCGGGGAGGGAGACGCTGGCCTTCTTTAACCTGCCGGTGAGAGGGCCTAGGACGCAAATGGAGGCGCGCATTTTCCGGACGAGGTCGTAGGGGGCCACGGATTTGATTTTGGTGGCTTCTACGGTGACGACTCCACTAGCGCGTTCTACTTCTGCGCCTAACTCGGCGAGGATCTGGGTCATGTAGTTGGTGTCTGAAAGGTCAGGCACGCGGCGGATGACGCATTTTTCCTTGGTGAGGAGGGTGGCGGCGAGGATGGGAAGGGAGCTGTTTTTTGAGCCGGAGATGGTGACGCGCCCTTTGAGGGGGGTGGGGCCTTTGACGATGAGCTTTTCCATGAATGGAGGAGTGAAGAGAGGTGGTCTGGGGATTGGCTATGGAGAACGGTGGGGATAGCGCAAGGCATTTGTCATGCGGAGCGGGCACTTTCTGAGAACGGAGGGGGTGGACAATGGTGTGGGTATCCGACTTTGGTCGTAGGCCGGAGGTCTGATCGCGCGCGGCGGGTGGATGATGGAGGGTGGGGGCGTGATGAAAACCTTTCTCGTTCTTTTCTTGGCATCGACGTCTCTGCTGACGGCAGGTATCAATGCGCCTGTGGAGTTGGTGTTTCCTGCTGGTAGCAGCTACATCTCGCCGAGTTACCAGGGTGTGGCGATGAATGACAGTTACATCCTGGTGGGCTTCCACTATGCGGATGTGAAGGATGGATCTGGGAAGGTGGTGCCCGGTGCTGGTGAGGTGCAGGTTTTTAGTGCTACAACGGGACAGTTCATCAGGCGGCTGAAACACCCCAAGCCGATGACGGGCGCGAAGTTTGGTAATCGCGTGGTGTTGTGTGGCAATCTGGCTGCGGTGCTAGACACAAACTTGCGCGTGAATGCATTCGACATCTCGACGGGGAACTTGAAGTGGAGCTATCGGCCAACGGATGACACGGAGGCGTTTGTGCTCCACGATGGGTTTGTGGATCACTTGTCCGCTGATGCTGGCGGGGTGAAACTGGGGATGTCTACGGCGTGGTGGATCAATTATCCAGGTCTGGGTTTCTATACGGCCCAGGGGTTCGTGGGCCAAGTGAGGGCTGATGGCTCACCAACGACGATGTTGTATGAGAGCGATGCCCAGGCCATGGGGGGATTTGGCGGGTCAACGGCAGTGGCAGGCAATATGACGGTGGTGGGGAGTGCTCAATATGATGTGGGTGGCGAGGCTAACAGCGGACTGGTGACTGTGTTCGATGGTAGCACGATGATAGGCCACCTAAATCCAGCAGTAGCGGTGGCTGAGGATCAGTTTGGCTGTGCAGTGGCGATAACGCGTGATCGGATCGTCGTAGGTGCACGTGGAACGGATCTTCCTGGGAGGGGAAACGCGGGCCGAGTGTATGTCTTTGACAAGACCAACTTTGGTCTGGTGACTCAAATCGATGCACCTGCGGAACTAGGAGCTGGGGCTAGGTTCGGGGAAACTCTGGCGGGCCATGGCTCGCGAGTGTTGATAGGCGGGACTGGCTCGGTGTGGAGTTATGACCTGTGCTCTGGTGATTTGTTGAGGCTAACGAGCACTGGGGCAACGACCACTGGCTTTGGGCGGAGCGTGGCGGTGTGCTCGCACTCTGCTGTTGTGGCGGATTCTGACGCAACTGGTGGAACCGCATCTCAGGGGCGTGTGTATTTGTATCGCCATCTGAGCCGGACACTTCCGGCGTATGCAGTGGTCGCCTCTACAAATGAGACTGCACCTGGATGTAAAACGGGCACAGTCTTTGCAGGATTTGGTAATACGGCGCAAGCGACTAACGGGAAAGTGCTTCACTTGGCAACGCTCAAGGGAGGAGAATCCACTTCGGCAACGAACGCCGGTGCTTGGTCAAACCAAGGCATGGACTATGCGCTGGTGATGCGCAAAGGCGATGAGTTTGGCAGTGACGTGCTGAGTGCTCCCATCCAGCCGTTCTTTGCGAACGATGGAACGGGCAGATTCCTGGCCAGATATGTGGAGAGTCAAAAACTGGCGATCTTCCGCGACTCTGGGACGACTGTTTCCCAATTGCTTAAGGAGGGTGGAAGCCTGGTGGTGAACGGTAAACATGAGACGATAGCCAAGATTCACGATGTGGCAGGCAGCACAGAGGCGTCCAGCTTCGTCACGGTGGCAGCTAGCAGTCTTCCTGGGTCCGGTGGTGTGACGCTCTCAAATGATAGTCACATCAGCCGCCACATTGGGGTCTCTATGGTGAATGAGGCCCGTGAGGGGCTTGAGTCCGCTATCTCGGGTGTGAATCTGGGGCAGATCTCGCCTCGACTTGCTGTGGAGGCAGGGCGGCTAGCTTATGTGGCAAAACTTGCTAACGCGCCGACCACTGCGGACAGCGCCTTGTTTGTGAAATCCCTGGGCATCAACAACACACGAGCGATGGCGGTCAAGGGCGATACGGCTCCAAGTGCAGGGAACGCTAAATATTCCTCGTTTGTGAGCACGGCGATCAATGGAACGGAGACGGTTTTCAAGGCGACCCTCAAAGGCGGTGCCTCGAGCATAACGAGCGGCCTCTGGAGGACTGCATTGATCAACAATAACACACAAGTGGCGACCTATCCAGTGGCGATCCGGCTGCAGCAGGCTGGGGGAATGCCAAATGGGGTAAAATACAGCAAGTTCATGGAGATCTTCATCGCGTCGAGCGGCGGGATATTGTTCCGCGCTCAAGTGACTGGTCCAAGTATCACGCCCAACAATGATGTGGGTATCTGGCTCCACTCTCAAGGAGTGAATCACCTGTTGCTGAGAGAAGGTGCACCGGTTCAAGGTGCTAATGGGCCCAAGGTAGGCGTCATCCAGAGAGTGAGTATGGCGAAGGAAGGTCGGTATGCAGTTCTGGTTTCGCTCAGTGGCACTCCCTCCAGCGCAAACCAAGCCTTATTGAGCGGAAACTTCCTGAGTTCCGCAACTTCCAAGTGGGCACCGTCTTTGGTTCTTCAAAAAGGTCAGTTTGTGGACAGGCCTACAGCGACACCAATCAAAGGGCTCAAAATGTCAGCCAACCATATTGACGCCAGTGGCTCTGGCAGCAAAGGCCAAGCCTCCCAGGTGAGTGTTCATGGATTGCTGTTCGTCACGGAGTACGCTAGTGGGAAAGATCTCATTCTCGCAAACCCCTGAATCCCGCTGGCCATGCATACCTGCCCTTGGTGCACCACTAACTATGTCAACTGGAAGAGCAGCTGTGATCAGTGCGGCGGTCCGCTGGCGCGGCCACCAGGAATGGAGATTGGTCCGCGTCCGCCAGAGGCTCCCCGCACTGTCCCGAAGCGCTATGCGCGCAAGGTGATGTGGACTTCAAACATCATGGCACTGGTGGGGCTGGGCTTTTCAGGCGTGGGACTGCTATTCATCATACCCTTCGTCGTGAATAAGCTCTGGCTGGCCAGTTTTATTCCAGCCTTCTTTTTGTTAGGCGGTGTGTCCATGTTCTGGAGCGCCTACTCCAACGCTCGCTCACGACTGCGTGCCTTCAGATATGGTAAAATCGTAGAGGGCAAAGTCAGAAGTGTCCGCTCCGATACCTCCCAAAGCGTGAACAACCAGCACCCTTACAAGCTTACGTACCACTTCCCTGTCGGAGACACTCTGCAGGAAGGCACCATCGTGACTTTTGACAGCACTGCGTGGGAGCGGCAGCCGGGTCAGCCACTTTGGGTGCTCTACGATGAACAAGACCCTGAGTGCAACGCCATCTATCCACCTTTGGCGTGAAAGGCTGCAAACTCGTGCTTCCTCGCTTGGCATCGGGCCGGAAGAGGTTAGCTTTTACAAAACATGTCAGCGAATCCCCGCAGGAGCGATCCCCCAGCCACTCCGCGTCATTTCGCCCCTACTCGCTGGAGTCTAGTGCTGCACGCGCATCGCTCAGACGACAGAAGCGGGGCTGATGCGCTGGCAGAACTGTGCCGAGCCTACTGGCTGCCGTTGTTCGGGTATTTACGTGGCCGAGGTTACGATCCACACTCAGCGGAGGATCTGGTGCAGGGTTTTTTTGAGGAAGTGCTGGAGCAAGAGACTTTCAGCAAGGCAGACCCTGATCGCGGGCAGTTTCGCACGTTCCTGCTAAGTTGTCTGCATCATTATGTTGCCCGTCAGCATCAGCGTGAGGCCAGAGCCAAGCGAGGTGGTGGCCAGCGTTTACTACCGCTGGATGTGGACGCGGATGAAGCGGAGGCCCGGTATCTCCGTGAGTTGACAGATGCCTCAGGCACTCCTGAGGAGCACTTCGACAGGCTCTGGGCGCTGACTTTGCTGGATCGTGCGGTGAACAAACTGCGAGCTCAGCACGAGGGAGCCGCAGCAGCACAACGATTCGCCGTGTTGCAGCCATATTTGGTCGGAGCGCGGGGGGACGTGCCGCTTGAAGAGGCTGCTCAGAAGCTTGGATTGACGCCTCAAGCAGTGAAATCAGCTGTGTTTAGGCTCAGGCAGCGATTCTCTGAGATTGTGCGCGAGGAACTCAGGGAACTGGTGGAGAACGATGCGGATGTGCAGGACGAACTCCGCTACCTGCTTGGTTGCATCAGTTGATGCGGAACGCGAAGAGCGGTATGTTTTCGGAAATTGACCGCTTCCCTCAATAGTTCTGAAGTCTCCACGCAAACTTGCCCAAAGTGTGGCAAGCCTGTGCCGCATGGCTTGATGACGGGGGTGTGCAGGCGGTGCATGGCAGCAGCGATGCTTGCTGAAGCCGATGAGCTAGGACCGTTTGCAACGGTCGATGACCCAGAGATGATCCTCAGCCGGGTAGCAGACTACGATGTGCTGCGTGTTCTTGGGCGTGGAGGCATGGGGGTCGTCTGCCGGGCAAGAGATCGGCTCCTAGGCCGGGAAGTAGCACTCAAGCTGATGCACTCCGGAGTTCTAGCCAGTGATGAAGAACTCAGGCGGTTCAACACTGAGGCGGAAGCTGTGGCGAGGCTCCGTCACCCTCACCTAGTCACTATTTATGATGCGGGCGAGGCTGATGGCCAAGCCTACTACACGATGACGTTGGCTGAGGGAGGCACCCTGTCTAGTCGATTAAAGGATGGTCCTCTCCCACCACGTGCAGCAGCTGAACTCGTAAGTTGTCTGGCAGAGGCCGTCCATCATGCACACGCAAGGGGCGTGCTCCATCGAGATTTGAAGCCGGCCAATGTTCTCTTTGATGCGGAAGGACGTCCGCTCGTGAGCGACTTCGGTCTGGCACGCCTGACAGCGAATGCCACGATCACTCGTAGCGGTGCTCTTCTCGGCACGCCAGGCTATCTCGCTCCTGAAGTTGCGAGTGGTGCCGCAGGGCACACCACTAGCAGTGACGTATATGCCTTGGGCGTCATTCTCTATGAATGTCTGACCGGTAGGCCGCCCTTTGAGCATGAGTCGCCCCTGGTGCTGCTAAAACTGATTGCTGACAACGATCCAGTGCCGCCTTCCAGCATTGCTAAGGGCGTAGACAGTGATTTAGAAGCCATATGCTTGTTAGCTATGGAAAAAGCGCCTTCAAGGCGCTACAGCAGCGCTGAAGCGCTGGCTACGGATCTCCGGCATTGGCTCAAAGGGGAAGATGTCACTGCGCGGCGGCTGCCATATACCGAGCGGTTTTGGCGTTGGGCACAGCGGCACCAAGCACGTGCCGTTCTATACACGATGACTGCGGTGTCCCTGGTGATTCTCACGGTGACTTCCGCAGTGATGAACGTGTTCCTCACCAACGAACAACACGCCACTCGTGACTCCATGCGCCGAAGTGAAGCCCGGCGTGCAGAACTCCTCACCAGATTTGCGTCCAGACTTCTACAAACAGACGACGGATGGGATGAGGCCGCCGACTACCTCACAGAAGCGGCGACATTACAAACGGGAGACCCCGTGCGTGATCGCAGCGTTCTTTTCCGTCTTCACATCCTCGATCGGCTAAAGAGTCTGCCAGGCGAACCATGGCCGCAGTGGGATGGCACAGGCCTGCAATCGGTCGCATTCTCAGCAGAAGGTATCTGCGTTCTCACTACCACTACGGGAACGATGCATCTCGTCGGAGCAGGAGCGCTCCCATCGGATCATGTTGGCGGAACGCGAGGCAGAGACTCGCAATCAAAAGGATTGGTGAAGCCCGCAGACGATGGAACTGTAAATGTTGCGGGTCGCGGCCTGCCACTAAAGCTGCCAGCTGTTAAAGCCCAATTGTCTCCAGACGGACAGTTCGTGGCCACGATTACGACTGGTGGCGATCTACAGATTTGGGAGTCAGCCAATGGCCAGGCCGTGTCGCCAGCGATCAAGTTGCCCGAAATCGAAAGCCCAAGTCTGGTGTGGGAGGGTAACGGCAAACATCGTCTTGCTATCTGGTCGCCCACCAAAGCGCTTTTGCTCGACTGGTAGCATCCTGTTAACTGATTACCGGTAATTGGAACTCCTCGCGATACTCTTCATCGCAAAGTTTGTTCGCCTCATTGGAAAACTCGCCCGTGAATCGTTCGCTAACGGGATCAAATCTTAGTGTGGGGCCGGTTATCGCCAAATCCTGAGTCATGTCGATCTTATTTGCAGCGAGGTTGGCCTTAAAATCCTCCAGGGTCTCTAGAGCCATCGGTATGCCTTTGATTCGCTCCTGAATCTCGCCTTCCGGCAATTTCTTGCCCAACCGCCAACTGATATTGGCCATGTGGGCAAGAGCTGCAGAGTAGTGGCCATGCAAGATGGACTGATGGCTGCTCACGAGTTTGCCTTGGCGGATGGCATTGATCCAGTTCTGTTGATGATTTCCACCATCATCGAGGCTGAACTTTTTAATGAGATTGCCTTTCAGGTCGAATGCCTTGCTTTCGGCCAGGAATCCGCCTTCACAGTGCACCACGTTTCCAATGCGGATGCCCTGGTATGCTGGTGATTGCCCCCAGTCCATGTCTTTCATGGGGAGTCCACGATTATCGAACAAAAGCGGCGCGCCTTCGGCATATTGAAAAAGTGCCAGTTGATTGTTAGGGCTCTCCCCATCGTCAATGTAACCCCATCTCTGGCCAAGACTCATTGCAGTCAGCGGATGAGCTTCTTGTGCCAACGCCCAACGTGCCACATCCAACTGATGCGGGCCCTGATTACCGATGTCACCATTGCCGTAGGGCCATTGCCAATGCCAATCATAGTGGAAGAGTTTTCTCATCACCGGGGTCATCGGACGAGGGCCACACCAAAGGTTGTAGTCGATCTGCTTGTTGACGGATTTCGGTTTATCCACCTTACCAATGCTTTCCCGGGTTTTGAAGTTCAGTCCCCGTGACAAGGTGACCGTTCCAAAATGGCCTTCCTTGATCCAAGCGAATGCTTCATCCCATCCCGTATCGGCACGACGTTGCATGCCGTGGGTAACGACTAAGTTTGGTCGCTTGGCTGCGGCTTCCGCGAGGAGGCGACCTTCACGGATGTTATGAGAAATCGGCTTCTCCACGTAAACATGCTTTCCATGTTGTATAGCCGTCAGGGCGATCAGCGCGTGGGTGTGATTGGGCGTGGCGATCATGATCGCGTCCACATCCTTATCTTCACACAGCTTTCGGAAGTCTTGGTACTTCTTCACGCTCAACCCAGCAGAGTGCTCGTCGAGTTCACGAGAATCACAGTCGCACAGCGCTACGACCTTGCAGTAGTCAAGTTTTTGCAGGTCGGCTAAATGGTATTTACCACGACCGTGGAGGCCGCAAATGGCGACTCTCACATCATCCGTCGAACGTTTTGGTCCACACCCTACCGTTAGCAGGGCAGTGCTTTGAATAAGAAAATGACGGCGTGTGGGCATTGGCTTGAATCAATCCGGGAACATAACAGAGGCAAGTATCCTCCCAGGTTGATTCTACTGCGAACGATAGGGCCTTTCTTGCGCAAACTCAGCCTCGCTTGCCCGAATACTTTCAGCCAGTCCTGTCTTGCCTTGCCTCTGAGCCAAAAGCTGGCCTTGCTTTGATACTTCAACCGCTGCTTCGAAGTCACCACTTTCCGCATAAGCCGCGGCAAGGACTTGCAAGATGCTCGGGTCATCAAACATCGTCAGTTTGGCAGCTTTGCGGGCCAGTCGCAGTGCTTCTGGCCCGTCCCTCAAAGCACCGTCACCCGACGTCGACATGATCCACGCACAGTTCGTGAGTGCGCTTACAAGCTCCGGTTCATTCGCTATGGCTTGCTTGAACGCCTCAAGTGCAGGCGCGTGCTGACTTTGAAAAAAGTGAACGTTGCCCACCGAAGTTCGCGCTTTGGCATTGAATGGCTCAACCTCAAGGATGTGGCGGAAACATTGAAGAGCCTCCTCGTATCTCCGATTGAGCAGCAAAAGATTGCCACGGTCATTCCAAGCAGCGGTGAAGTCTGGCTTCAGCTCATGCGCCCTTGAATACGCGCTCAGTGCTTCCTCCGTCCGGCCCAGTCGCTCCAGGACGATTGCCTTGTTGTAGTGAATGATCGAGTTGTGCTCCGGCTGAAGCTCCAATGCCTTCTCGAGGTGACGAAGCGCATCTTCGCGTAATCCCATGGCCTCTAGCGCGTTCGCCAGATTCACGTAGCATCCGGCATAGTCTGGCTTCACCTCCAGGGCCTTGCGAAACTGACGCACTGCCTCGGCGTGGCTGTGCATATCCATCAACTGGCTTCCATAGTCGTTGTGGGCTTTCCACGGGGCATCATGGCGTGAAATCGCATCTTGCCAGAACACGTCCACGTCCGCATAGAGTGCTGAACGTTGGCGACAAAGTGCCGTAAGGATCAAAAGTGTGGTGGTGACAGCAAAGACTCGGATTGCGCGTAAAGGAACCCAATCAAGCGCCCAACCCGCGGCTGCAAAGACTGCCATGGCGGGCACATAGCACCAACGATCTGCTAGCCAGGCATATTTGAAACCGTTTACTGCGAATATCCCCAGCAGCGGGAACAGGGTTCCTAGAAAAATGAGCATCAGGGCTAATGCTCCTCTTTTGTTACTGCGAAAACATAGAGCGAACAGCATTGCGATGCCGGCCAGTCCCGCCCAGTGCCACCAGACACCAGCGTCCAAAGCCCACTTGGGATAGAATACGCGCAAATCTGATGGCCAGATGAGTTTGGTCAGATAGATCCCTGGCAACTGACCCGCCAAGACGATGCGATCTAACCATGGCAATGAGGAGGTGATATCGCCCTTCAGCACCATGTCAGTTTCCAACCGGCCGGTAATCAGTATCAGGGGTATGGAAACGGCCAGCCAAGGGAACAATGGAAGAACGTGCCGTCTCCATTCGAGAGACCCAGTTCGCCACCATGATAGAACTAGGACCACTCCGATCAGAGTAACCGCTCCAACCTTGGAGAGCATGGCCAAAGAAAATGCGCCAAATGCAAGGCCGTGCATCCAGAGGGTGCCCTTCCCTTTTGATGCCCACCAACCAACCGCCGAACCATGTCCAAACAACGCAAGTATTCCAAACAAGGTGCATAGAACGTTCTTCCGCTCGGTAATCCAGGCCACAGACTCAGCCATCATAGGATGCACCGCAAACAGCGCTGCTGCAAACCAACCGTGACGCAGGCCCAAGCGGGAAAGGAAGATCCAAAAACCCACGGCACTCAATCCGTGTAAAAATGCGTTCTCAACATGGAGCGGGGCGGTTCGCCCGGCACCCCAAAGCAAGTAGTCCAGCCAAAACGAAGTCGTTGTGACGGGATAATACTGCTGGACGGACCCCGGATCTGTCCAGATCCGCCAGAGCGCGTTGGGGGCGGCGTAGAGGCCATAGGCATTTGTCAGCCAGTCCTTGTCGTCCCAGATCTCTGGGCCTGAAAACGCGGGCGCGAACGCGGCCAATGCAAGCACAACCAACCCGAGCCCCATCAAGAAGGGCCGATAACTCGTAAAAGCATTCCGGAGAAAGGAGTTGGGCATGTCTGGCTATAGAAAGCCTCATTTCTCATCCGCAACAACCGTCAGATACAGCGGTGCGCCCTGCACAAGTGGACGGGGAACAAGTCCGGGTTTTGCTCCTACCGCTGAGCCCGGAAGTCTGAAGCCGAAGCAAATGTAAAAAATGCTCGCCAAGGGGGCGGGGCCGTGTAGTTTCGCGCCCCTTTTTTCATCCCAAAGCCGCCGAATATGTCCACCCCCACTCCTAGTCTCCGCCTCGGACTGCCGAAAGGCAGCCTCCAGGAGCCTACTTTGGAGTTGTTCAAGCGTGCGGGTTACAACATTGTCGTGTCCAGCCGTTCTTATCGGCCCACCGTGGATGATAAAGACCTAGAACTAAGGCTTCTTCGAGCACAGGAAATCGGTCGCTATGTAGATCATGGCTACCTCGACTGTGGCATAACCGGGGCCGACTGGATTGCAGAGAATGGCGCGGTCGTTGAAGTCATCAGCAATCTGCGGTACTCAAAAGCCACATCGATGCCCACGCGGTGGGTTCTTGTGGTTCCCGAAGACTCTCCTGTCCAGACCGTGAAGGATCTGCAGGGCAAGCGAATCGCGACAGAGGCCGTGGGGATTACCGAGAAATACCTAGCCAGTCATGGAGTGCAGGCCGAGGTAGAGTTCAGTTGGGGAGCCACTGAAGTAAAGGTTCCGGAACTGGTCGATGCAATTGTGGACATCACCGAGACAGGTTCATCACTCCTTGCCAATAAGTTACGGATAGTCGATACGCTGATGGAAAGTTATCCGCAGTTCATCGCAAGTCCCGCTGCCGCCAAGGACCCTTGGAAGCGCCAGAAAATGGAGCAACTAGCTCTTTTGTTGCGTGGAGCGTTGGAAGCCCGTGACAAGGTTGGCCTCAAAATGAATGTGCCTAGAAATCAGGTCACAGATGTCATCAAATGTCTGCCTTGCGAACGCTCGCCAACCGTGGCACCCCTTGCAGATGATGAATGGGTGGCCGTCGAGACCCTCATTTCAGAAAGTATCGTTCGTGAAATACTTCCCCGCCTGAAAGCACTCGGAGCTGAAGGCATCATTGAATACCCTCTCAATAAGGTTATTCCGTAGACCAAACTTTTTTACCAACCCGCAAAACCAAGACCATGGGATCGCTCAAAAAGCGCAGAAAAACGAAGATCAATAAGCACAAGCGCAAGAAGCGCATGCGCGCCAACCGTCACAAGAAGCGTTTGCGCTATAAGAGCTGATTGCTTAGCGTCCGACTCATGCGGAGGGTCAATACTCCGCGTGAGGACGTGGTCGTGAGTCAATCAACCTTCACTTTTTGTCACCGTCACATCATGAGATGGATCTCATGGTGCTGTTTGTTGTTGTCTTCGACGTTAAGTGCAGCCGAAGCTTCACAGCGGCCATCATCCGCATCGTTGGCTTCTCAGGCTGCACGCAGGGCTGACCTGGGGCTCGGAGAGTTATCGGGTTACCGAAAGCCAACCACTCAGCGGCTGACAGAAAGCACCGCTCTCGCACATTACGCAACGGCTCTCCAGCTAGAGCGGACCGGGAAAAGTAGAGAGGCATTGGATCATTATCTGGAGGCGGTCAAAGCAGATCCGACCCATCCAGAAGTAGCGGTCCACGCTGCGGAACTCGCTCTCAGCTACATCAACCGCCAGCGCGCGGTGCAGATTCTTGAGGACTGTTGTAAAGCAGCCCCTGAGTCGCCCGAAGCAGCCATCAACTTGGCCAATTTTTACGCTACCTACCCTCCAGAAGCTGGTCAGGGGGAGGATAAGACCGTTCAGGTTGTCAAAAACGCACTGGCTAGGTTTCCGGCGAGTGCAGAAGTCTACCGAGCAGCTACCATGATCTTTCTTACCCGAAATCTGCGAACGGGCGCGGAGGAAGCCATGGCTCAAGCAATGCGACAGCCAAGCACCAGTCCCGACTTCTGGCTGGTGACAGGACGGGCAGCACAGGAAGTATGGCCGCTCGCTCACTCTGAGCAGAAGTTGATTCACCGCGCCAAGGTCAATCCCTTCTTCGAGAACGCCCTCAAGAACGCGCCTGCTGCCAAACGTTCAGATGTTCATCTCGATGTGGCACAGTATTTCTTGCTGAGCGCCCAAGTTGACCGCTCTGGCGAGATTGTTGAGGCTCTCTACAAGTCCACAGGGGACCTTCAAGCAGCTCGCCTGCTGGTTCGGATTCTTCAAGCACGGGACAAAGATCCAGAAGCAATCGCACTTCTCGAAAAAGTCATCAAGACCGCTCCAGATGACGTTGAACAGCGAAGACTCGCCGCCGGGATCTACACAGAACAACGTGAGTTCGCCAAAGCAGTTCCGCATCTCGAAGCTATCATCCGGATCGCAGGAGGCAGCGTGGACGACTATCGTGTCCTAGCCAATCTCCTTTTGTTCAGTGGTGCCGCAGAGAAAGCCTTGGCGCTTACCCAGCGGACACGCGTACTCTTCCCGAACGATGCCAGTTTTTTGTTAGTTGCTGCCAGGGCATGCTCTGCTCTCAAGCGATATGAAGAAACCGTACAGCACTATGCCAAAGCAGAAATGTTGGCTCAAGCTACATCCCCCGAAGACTTGGACGACGACTTCTATTCCGAGTGGGGAAATGCACTGCAGAACCTGAAGCTCCATGACGAAGCAGCACGCAAGTATCAGCGGGCGATCAGCCTTGTTCCCCAGGAAAACCCCAAACGCGCAGCCATGGTTCTCAACAACCTTGGTTACATGTGGCTAGACCTAAATCAGAACATCGACAAAGCTGGTGATTTCATACGTAGAGCCTGCGAGTTTGATCCCGAAAGCTACATTTACAAAGATAGCCTCGGTTGGTTCCACTTTCGCAAAGGGAACTACCAAGAGGCCCTCAAAGTACTTTTGGAAGCTGAGAAAATGATCAAGGTTCCCGAAGCCGGCGATGCCGAAATCATCGATCACATCGCCCAAGTCTACGAAAAGTTATCCAACAAAGACAAAGCCCGCGAATACTACGAGAAAGCCCTGAAACTCGACCCCACCAACACCACGATCCAACTCCACCTAAAGGCCCTAGCGCCGGATATAGGTTCATAGTTTAGTGATCATCTGAAGGATTTGGCATTCTATGGGGTGATCTGGGCTAGGGACCTGCATGGCGCATGTTCTAATTGCGGTCTGAGGCTATTGATAGCCATGAATGCTTCGAAAACATTCAGTTCGGCAGTCGGCTATTGTTATGTGACTAGTGAAGTTATCAGCCAGCAATGGCTCTGATACTGGCTGCGGCTGTCGATGATGCGTTTGGGTCGTCTTTGACACGAGGCAAGCGATCATCATCGGTCACAGTGAATTGTGACCGGTAGATTCGGTGCTCGCAGCCGACATATTCGAGTAAATTGGTCACTTGGACTTCATGTCGTTAGAAGACAGCATCATCATGTTACTTTACCCGCAGATTTGCGTCCTGCCAGCGACTGCTTTGGTTTCACTGTTGCACAAGCGCAACGCTGTCGATTTCATCGACTCGCCAATCAGTTGGAGAATCGGGTGACTTGGAGTTGAGATGCGGTAGTGCTTGAGAGCATGGAGTGCAGTGCTGCGATTTTGATTGGCCGTCATCGTCTTACCGAGACGAGCCTCATCGTGCACTGGTGGACCACTGGCCATGGACTGGTAAAGACGGTGGCAAAGGGGGCGTTGCGTCCGAAGTCGCCATTTGCGGGAAGATTGGACTTATTTGTTAGCGCAGATATCCGCTGGACGATCAGTCGAACTGGCGATCTGCATACGCTGACAGAGGCCCAACTGACTGAGATGCGGATGGGTCTGAGGAACGACTACAGTCGGGTTTTGACAGCTACGTACCTCATCAAGCTTCTAGAATGGACGGTGGAGCGAGAATCACATGTGGAAGGCTTGAGTGACCTTCTAACAAAGGCTCTAGACTACCTCTGCCTTCATCCTGCGAGCCGCACTGTGGTCGAGCGATTTGAACTGAGATTAGCAGAGCTTTTTGGGGTGGCAGGCGGCCTTGGGAAGCCAATCTCCGCGCTTCAGGCATTGGTGCACAAGCCAATCCCTCCCCAGAGGCGGCAATTGTGGAGCATGCTGAAGGGCTAAGGGATTTTCGTTTACCGATTCTGGCTTATGTGAGAGATTTTGGCATCCCTCTAACCAGCCCTTACTCAAATGGATTCCTCTGACGACCATTACTCCGCCATGGATGAACTTCACGCGCTCGGTGCTGGCGGATTTTCAGATGAAGCCAATGGCTGGAAGCTCATTGAGATGGCCGAGGGATTACTGAGTGCAGTTGCTGATGTAGATTCTCTCGCGGCAGCAGAGGCATACATGGCCGCAGCGATTGAGGATGGTGCAACTCCGGAGTTGCTTGCACGACTTTGGGTGATGTTAAGTATTCTTCAGGAATGCCAGGGCAAAGATGCTTCTGGCGCGTACGAGGCAGCTATTGAGGCACTGGAGTCTCTGCCGGAGCCTGACGTGTTGGGTGCAGCGAGACTTCGCAACAATCTTGCGATGATCAAGAAGCAGCAAGGGGAACTGTCCTCTGCGGAGAGTCTGTATTTGAAGGCAGCGGAGGTGTTGGAGCAGGCGCTTGGAAAGGACAACGAAGAGGTGGCTGCTCTCTACAATAACATGGGTGGGCTCTACTATGCTGCAGGTTTTACGGATCAAGCACGAGAGACGTTTTTGGAAGCGCTGGAGATGCGGAAGAAGGTCCTAGGTGAAGATCATCCCGATGTGGCTCAGTCTTTAGCCAACCTTGGCTCAGCCCACTATGAACTGGGCCAGGAAGGAGAGGCACTGGCATGTTATCGCCGCAGCCTGGACATCCTGGAGAAGCACCTCGAGCAGAAGCGTTCGAGTTACGAGGCGGTTGGCGAGGACTTGGTGGCGCTGCTTATGGCAGTGGGCGATGAGGACGAAGCAGACGCCGTGCGGACTCGTTTGGCCTCTGCACTCGCCTGATTTGCTGCCTTACAACTAGGCTTGGATCTGCTCGCCATACTTCAAAAAGTGCAAATTGCGTGCCTGCTTGACCCACTGCTCTCGGTGAATGCGGTCCTTTGCAGCTAAGCGGACATCGAACTCCTTGATGTTGTCCTCTGACCAAAGTGCGATTTGGCGGAAGGTATAAACACCATGCTCTTGCAACTTTAGATGGATCGCCTCTCCGATACCCCGCAGAAGCGTCAGATCATCGTATCTTTCAGGTCTGGTGTGGTAGACAATGCCAAGCCTTTCATCATTGACGGCAAGTCCATTGCGCAAGCTTGTCTCGACATCTGATGCGGATGCTGCCGGGGCCGATGGAGGAGGTGATGGCGCCAACTCTGCCCCATTGGATTTTGCTGACTCAGAACGTGGCTCATCTACCGACCTCACAAGCGCTTGAGTGATGGGGCCGCGAGCCTGTGGGGTATTCGGGTCCTTGTTCGAGCTTGAGTCAGAGTCGATTGTAGACTGATTTGCCTCTCTTGGCTCCGTTGGGGATGAAGGTGCAATTTTCGGCTCGATGATTGATTTGACTTTGGCGACCGCAGGTTGCCTTTGCTTGGCTGGCGAGCCTTTGGTCGCGGCAGGATCTTTCGCTCCTTGTTTGTCGGTAACCGCTCCCTCAAGCGTGGGTGGTTTTGGCGCAGCTGGAGTGGAAGACGATGTCGCTGAGGCTGCGGGTTCAGATGTTGAAGGTTGAGTGGCAGGAGACGTTTGCAATTTGCCCAAAACGACTGACGCCAAGCTTTCACGGGGAGGAGGGGCAATGCTAACTACGGGCGCCGAGGATGGGCTCGAAGGCTCTTCCTCGGGTTCATCTATGTCTCGCTCGCTGAGTCGACGCTTGAGGTTGGCAATCTCACTGCGTTGAAGCTGGATCTCCTCATAGTATGCGCGAGATCGACGCCGAAACTTGCCCCATGTGAGAAAGCCAACATAAAGGCCAAGCAGAAAGAAGGTAGTCGCGCATATCGCTACCACCACAAGGGCGTGGGTAGTAAAGTAGAGAAGGGCATCCATAGAGATGTCCTCGAGCAGGTCAGCCATGACATTGTTGTCCTTCATTTCAGCAGCAACTCCACTTTCCGGGCTCCGAGACGTACATCCTCCGAGAGAGGGCCAGGAGGGCGAACGGCGTCAAAAACCGAAGTTTCTAGAACGTCTTTCGGGACACCCATCCTGACAAGCTGATTCCGGACGTTTTCGACCCGTCTGACACGCAAGCGGCCGCTGCTACCGCGCTCCATGGCCTCATCCCCATATCCCGCTATGATAAACCTTGCCTCAGGCCCTGCGGCCACGACGGCAGCAAAAAGTGACCCAAGCTTCACCGCTTCTGAGGGCTCGAGGGTGTCCGCTCCTTCTTTGAAATAGACAGATTGTTTCTTTAACAGAGCAACGAGAGGCTTTGCCATACCTTCTGGCAACGTGGACGTTGGTTTATAGTCTGGAAAATGAAACGATGAAGGCACCCGGGTTACATCCAACTCGACTTTCGCCTCGCCCGATACGGCGCGCAGAAGCGATAGCCATACGGCTTCCGTGCCCGGCGTCACATACCCAGATACCCGAGGCCCATTGCGAACATCAATCTCAAACTCGCCCGGTGTGGGGCTGGAAAACAGAGCTTCCACGAACCGGGGCAGCCCATTTCCCGCCGCAAACGGCGCTTGGCCGCAATGGCTATTCCAGCGCAATCCACTACTATCCAGTTCCCAGCCGCTCATTGCGGCAGCAGAAATCACGGCTTTGCGTGTTTCCTCCGATCTCAGCATACCCTTCAAGATGTAGCGGTCACCGTCTCGCTTAATCGAGAGCGATGCGGGAACCCTCAAGTCTTCAAGAACCTTCTGAAAACAGCTAGGTACCGGCCCTTCTGGCATCTCAACCGGGCGTCCCAACTCCACATATGGAGAAAGTCGGACGGCCGAGCTTTCCAACTTCAACTCCGGGCGGAACAACTGAGTCATGTGCTCAATGGCACGTTGCGAGTCTAGGTTTGGCAACCAGCCTTTGAGTATCAGTTGGCCATCCTTGATACTGTAGGCAAGAGCGGCTGCTACGGTGATGAGGTTGTTTCCGGGCGGAATGCGGACCCCTGGCAGGCGTTCTACAATCTTCTCAGCGCGGTCTCTGCTGTCTGGGTGTTGGAGAAAGCCAGAGAGTCTGGCGTCCAGGTAGTTGAGCTGGACGTCCACTTGTTCTAGACCAGCCGCTTCCAGCTCCCTCTTCGCGCGGGATAGCAGCGCGGGCATCCCATTCTGGGCGTAGTCAATCCGCAGCCAGTAAATGAACACGGGCAGCAGTGCCAAGCTGATCAAAACGATGGTGCTGCGCATGAAACGAAGTCAGATTTCTTCAAAAAGCGGACGTGTATACAATCATGAGCTGTAATCATTACAATCTCTTGGTCAGAAAATGCTTTTCAGAATCCTCAAATGTAAAGTTTTACGAATAAAATCGGGAATGGCGTTGAATTGAACTTCGATAAGCCGTAAACTCGCCGCTTCCATTTCCTGCTACTCCCTCTGCGCAAGGCATGGCCTATCTTGCAATCAATCTTCAAAACGGAAACGAGTTTACCTTCGATCTTCTGGAAGACAGGCTCATTCTGGGCCGGGATGCACGTAGCGACATCCAAATCGACAATACCTACATTTCAGGACGTCATGCCGAGTTTGTAAAGCAACCGGACGGTTCTTACGAACTGGTCGATTTGAAGTCGTCCAATGGCACATTTGTCAACGGCAAGCGGATTGAGCGGTCCCGTGTGAAGGGGGGGGATCGCATCACCTTTGGCCAATTGGAGTGCCGCTACCGTGATCGGGCACCCAAAGGACTAGCCCCGGCCGATACCCCCAAGATTGGCGTACCTGCCCAAAGCAAAGGACAACCAGCACCTGCCGATGGACGCATGGGGGATACGGACGCGATACCTCTGCCAGCCGCAGAGACTGCCACCTCCAAGGTCAGCGTAACCGGCGCTCTCAATGCTGAATCTGCTGTTTTGGCACAAGCGGCTGCAGAGTTGGAAGCTGCCCGGCGAGAGACAGATGAACTCCAGCGCAAATTGGCGGACGCGGCCAAAACTGCTGCAGCCGAAAAGGCGACATTGGATCAAACGAACCAAAAACTGAAGCAAGCCCAAGCGGACCTTCAGCAAAAGGCGGATGACGCCGCAAAAACGGCGGAACAGCAGGTAGCGACGCTCAAGGCTCAACTTGAGTCGGCTCAAAAACAGGCCGCCGGAGCCCAGAAACAGGCAGAAGACGCGTTGCAGTTAAAGGCAGCGGATTCGGCACGCCAAATCGCTGCTTTGCAGGCCGAACTCGAGCAGGTTAGGCAAGTCTCAGCTGCCGCACTGGCTGCGAGCAAATCAGAAGTGGCGCAACAAGCGACCGCCGCTGTAAAAATGGCCGAGCAGCGTGCAGAATCTCTTCAAAAAGAGCTCGAAGCTGCGAGAAAAGAGGCCGCCGAAGCACGTGAAAATGCCAACGAGCAAATTGCTGCTATCAAGGCTGAGATCGAAGCTGCTACAAAACGTTCTGCCGATACTCTGGACAGCGAGAAGCGAGTCCTCCAACAACAGATTGATCAACTCCAGAAGGCCGCCGAACAAGCAAGTGCTGACGCCGCCAGAGAAGTACAAGCAGCGGAAAAGAGGGCTGCCGAGCTAGAAGCAGCCCGCCAGCAATCACTTACAGAAGCGGACGAGTCTCGCACGAGGTTTGAGGCTCAATTGAAGGCCGCACAGGCAGAGTCTGAGGCTAAGCTGGCCGCGCTCGCGACTGAACTCGCGGCAGTTCGTCAACAGAGTGCAGATGAGATCAGACGACTGACCGAGAGCAAGGCTGCCGAAATCACTAGCGAGGCAGGTGAAGCAGCTTCCAAGCTTGCCAGCCTTCAGGGTGAGCTCCAAGCAGTCGAGGCAAGACTGTCCAGCACACGTTCTGAGACTGAGCGCCAGGAGCAACGTCTCACAGAAGTCGTCCAGGAGATCACTCAGAAGGAAATCGCAGTGCGGCAACTGGCCGCAGATGATCAGGCGGCGGCTGAACAGGCTGCACGGGTCAAACTTGAAGCAGATGCTGTGCAAAAGCGATTGGAGTCGCTTAAGGCAGATGTCGAACGACAGGAAGCTACCCTGAAAGACCAGGCATCACGGGAAAAAGCCATTCAGGCCCGCCTCGCGGACCTTACCACGGAAATCAATCGTGCTGAAGCTATCAAAGTCGATCTTGCTAAAGAGCAAGAGAGCAGGCAGCAAGAAGTAGCGGCGCTCACCACGACGCTAGGCAAAGGCAAGAAGGCACAGGACACCCTAGGTAGTCTTCAAACTGAGATTACAGACGCAGAGAAAAAACTAGCCAGCCTCTCGGACGAAGCCGCCAGCAAGTGGGAAGAAATCAAAAAGCAGGCTGCAGCAGAGAAGGAAATACAGGACAAAGTAGCGGCTCGGAAAGCAGAGTTGGAAAAAATCGAGTCGTTGCTGCACGAGAAGACCGCTGCCCTCAAGCAAATTGCTGAAACCAATGCTGAAGAAGCATCTGCGGTTATCGCGGAACTCGAACAGAAGCGCAAGACTCTGGAGAAAGCTGCCGCGGCAGCCGAAGCTAAAGTTGCGAGTGCAGAATCGAATCACTCTGCATTGCTCAAAAAGATCGACGACGCCAAGACCGCCGTTGCCGTAATCGAAAAACAGCGCGCGAGCGTTGAAGTTGAAGCTCAGCGACTCGCCCAAGAGCGTGCGGTGCAGAAGGGTGCCCTCGCTCAACTCGCTGCCGAGATCGCAAAAGCTGGAGACGACAAAGAGGCCATCAATACAGCGATCCAGCAGGCACAGAAGGATCTTGCTGAACTCGAAGAAAAGACCCGGGCCTTGGAACAGTTGCGCAAAGAGTTTGCCGAAGCAGACGCAGCCCTGTCGAATGCGCGCCAGGCACTTGAGGAGATCGAGAAGAAATCACAAACGGCCACCGAGCAGTCGCTTGCGGAGAAAACCAAGTGGGTGGATTTGATCGCAAGTCTTACCAGCCAGCATTCATCGTTGGAGGCATCCGTTGCTAGCCTCGTGGAGCGTGAAACGGCTCTCAGTGCCAAGCTAGAAGAACTCGCGGTGACTGATAGCCGCCTTGGTGATGCGAATGCGTTGCTCAAGCAAGTCGAGGCGCAACGTGCCTCTGAAGAAGCGCGGCGGGATGAACTAGCGGCGGAGATCAAGTCACTAACCGATGCTAAAGCTACGGAACAACGCGAACTGGAGCACGCATCCGAGCGTGGCAAAGCCCAGCGTTTGCTTGTTGCCAAGATTATGGAGCAGCGGGTGAGTGCAGAGGCCCAAGCGCAGTCCGTTGAATCCAATCTAACTTCTGTGACGGCCAGGATCGAGTCAGCGGAGCAGGCTCTCAATGAAGTCGAGACTACGCTCAAAGCTCGTGCAGCTGAAGTTCAGGACGCAGAGACCAAGCTCAATCAACTCCGCACCGATACTCTCACCGCTACGGGTGCCAAGGCCACTCTTGATTCCGAGGTCGAGGCGCTCCAAGCCCGGCTGGAAGAAACCAGGGGCGCGCTCACCGCTGTTGAGAATCGTCTCGCGACCCAGCAATCTGCCCTGGAGTCTGCTCAATCAAGCTTCCTGGCCAAAACCGATGAGCATCACGCTCTCGTAGAGCAAACTGGTGCCCTTCAACTTCTGTTAGGCACCTTGACCAGCAGTGAGACAGACCAACGTCAGAAGCTGGATCAACTCACCGCAGCCATCAGAGAATCGGAGAAGCGTCATGCTCGTCAAGTCGCAGAGCATGAGGCACTTGTTGCTCATATTGAGCAGTTAAAGGCTGTTCAGGCTGATCTTGAGCAGAAAACCGCATCGCTCACTCAGGTAGAAACCCAGCTTGAGTCTGCTAAGCTCTCTCTCAAGGCCACTCAGGATGAAGCTGCATTGGAGAGGCAAGAACTCGAGAAGCTCGAAGCTGAACGCAAGTCCAGGCAGGCTGAAGTGGTGCCTTTACGCCAGGAGGTTAGTGCACTCACGCACCAAGTCGCGGCTCTCGCTGCAGAAGTAGAGGCCAAGGACAATAAACTCACGGAGATCGCCAACAACGCAGCTGAGGCCGATAAGACCACTCGTAGGTTGCATGCAGAGGCTGGAGATCTGCACAAGTTGCTTACCGACAAGCGCGCTGCATTCCAGGCTGAGGCGGCAGAGCGCGACAAGCTGCGTCAGGCACAGGAAAAACACCTCAAGGAACTTAATGACGCCATCGCAACAGCCGAACGGCAGCTCCATGAGTATCGCGATGCCGAACAACTCCTCAACAGCGCCAGGAAGGCATTGAAGGAGGCAGAAGCCCAGCGTTCAGCAGAAGAGAAACGTCTGGCAGAGGTCATGGAAAACTCTCAACGCCAGCAAGCGGAACTTGCAGCGTTACTTGAGGCAGTGCGTGTAGAAAAACAGCGTGCGGAAGAAGTGGGCCTGAAGGCGAAGACAGAAGAGGCGCGATTTGCGGATGCAGAGAAGCGTCTCGGCAAAGCATTGGCAGCGCTGGAAGCAGCAGAGAGCCGTCACAAGGCCGTTATCGCATCGCTGGATGCCGCCATCGAAGAAGAGCATCGTCTCAAGCGAGACTTGCCATCCTTGGGCTCGGAAGTCGCATCTCTGACCACTGCCTTGGCTGGCCTCGTCAGTCAGCGTGATGAAGTTTCGACGGTGCTCCAGCGCCTCACCACGGACCACGAAGGTGCCTCTAGACGTGTGCAAACGCTGGAGGCAGCCAGCGTGAACTTGGAAGAAGGTATCCGCGCCCGCGAGCAACGCCTAGCCAAGGCTCAAAGTGATCTGGAAAGCACACTCACCCGCCTGCAAGCAGCGCAAGAGCAGGCGCGCATCACCGAAGAAGGAGTGGCTGATGCGACCCGTAAATTGGAAGCCGCAAAGAATGCTTTCAAGAAAGTCCAGGCGGACGCCATCAAATATGATGCCGAGGCAAAGTCCGCTGCTACCCGCACTCAACAGTTAGGCATCGAAGATCAGCGTCTGCGTAAGGACCTTGAAGTCGCTCAGCGTGAACTTGTGGGCACTCAGAAGAAGTTGGCAGCCCTGGAACAGCAGATTCGGGATGCAGAGAGCCAGTTGCACGAAGTTACGACGACGGGTGGCAAGATTTTGTCTCTCAACGACGCACTTCGGATGTTGGAAGGCCGACAGAAGGAGACAACCATGGCTCTGAAAAGAGCTGCCGAGCAGGAGCTCGCCCTGCAAGCTCGGATCAACACTTTGCAAGAGACGGTAAGTCGCGAATCACAGTGGATGGAGCAGATTTCTTCCGAGCGTGCACGTGCAGAGAAAGAGGCTCACGCCCGGCTTGCCGAGCTGGAAGCCCGTATCAAAGAGTTCGAGGCTGTTGAGCAGCGTGCATCAGCATCCGCACATCACATGCATGGTGAGCTACTCAAGATGGAGTCTCGCATGGCGGATGCTCAAAGACTCGAGAGCCAGGCTCAACAGTGGCAGCAGGTCGAGAAGCGACTGCGTGCCCAACTCGAAGAACTGGAGGAGAAGCATGAGATCCTCCGACGTGGCCTGTCCGCAGATGAAGCTACCGTCCTGATGTTCGCCAACGATCTCATCAAGCGCATGGATTTGATCGACATCCTCATCCAGCGCTATGTCGGCCAGAATGGAGGCGTGGAACAGCAGTTGCGCACGTTGCGTGGATCATTTGAGGACATATTGCATCAGCACGGTGTCACTGAGTTCGATGTGGAACCGGGCACCGAGGTTGATGTTGGCCTGCGGCATCGGATTGCGGTCGTGGAAGCAATGCCTGGCAGCTCGAAGCCCCGTGTAGTTGCGACTTTCCGACCAGGTTTTGTGCTTTCACCCCCCGGCGGGCGTGAAGTCATCCTCAGGAAGGTTGAAGTTAAGACCTCCAGCAAATAAGTTACGACGCCTCTTTCATCACCCTCAACACCCCCTTCAGACAATGGCAGAATACGTTGGCATCGACCTGGGAACCACCCTCTCGGGTCTCGCACACCTCAAACCGGATGGCAATCCGGAGATCGTTCCGAATGCCGATGGCGAGCGTCTGACGCCGTCTGTGGTTTACTTCGACGCCCATGAGGACGTCAAACTCGTCGGCAGCGCTGCACGGGACGGCGGAGACCCAGAGCGGACGATTTTTCAAATCAAACGCCACATGGACGATCCAGAACATGTGGTGAAGATCGATGGCAAAGACTGGACTCCCTCAGAGATATCCGCCCTCATCCTAGCTAAACTTCGTCGCGATTGCTCGCGGATCGTCGGAGACATCAATGAAGTGGTGATCACCGTCCCTGCAAACTTTAACGAACTAGCAAGGAAGTGCACCATAGCCGCTGCTGAAATGGCAGGCATGAAAGTCCGTCGCCTGGTCAATGAACCTACCGCTGCCGCCGTCTACTACGCCCACACTCAGGGCGTACAGGGTCGAGTGCTCGTGTTTGACCTCGGTGGTGGCACATTGGACGTCACCATCCTGGAAGTAGCGGGCGACCAGATCAGGATTCTGACATCAGAAGGCGCACGTCACCTCGGTGGTAGCAACTTCGACGAACTCCTCCTTGACGCATACGACGACCAGTATCGCAAACAAGTCAGTGCACCGCTCTTCAATGACGAACGGCAGCGGAGACGCTCATTGCAGGCCGCAGAAGACGCCAAGAAGATGCTATCCAAACTTCAGCGCGTGAGCGACACGATCGGTAACGACACCAGCGGTCTCGCACGCATTGATTTGTCTCGCGACCAATTTGAGAGCTTGATCAAGAAGATGATCACCCGCTCACTGATGCTGGTGGAACAGGCGCTGGACTCCGCCAAGCTTCGTCAGTCAGACATTGATCACGTTGTGCTCGTTGGTGGCTCCACGCGTATCCCGAAGGTGAAGACCATGCTTGAGAAGTTCTTTGGCAAGCAGCCAAAATCCTGTGGAAACGTGGATGAATGCGTTGCTTTGGGGGCTGCCTTGTTTGCTAAAAAGTCAGCGCGCATTCAGGAGGTATGCAACGCGAGCTACGGCACGCTCGCTATGGTTTACAATGCCGCCACGAAGGAGGAGAAACTCATGAACTCCATCGTGATTCCCAAGAACACGCCCATCCCGACCTCGCGCACACAACTCTACCAGACATCAGAAGACAACGAGCGCGTCATTGAGGTCGACATCACCCAGGGAGAAGACACTGATCCCAAATATGTCGACGTGATCGGCCGCATTACCCTGGAAGTGCCGCCAAATAGGCCAAAAGGCTGTGAAGTGGCCGTGACCTTTAGCTATGACGAGAATCAGCGCGTGCGTGCACTGGTCGTCGACAAGCAGTCCGGAAGATCCCGCGAGGTAGCGCTGTCTTACAAAGGCGCTGGCGTGCTTTCGGACGAGGAACTTCGTCGTCGTAGTTCGCATTTGAAGGCTATGCGTATCGAGTAAAGGACCTGAAAGCCCAGAACCCCCAAGAAAACAGGAGCCATGTTCAAGAGAGTCATCCAGTCGCTGTCAAAATCGCTGTCTCGGCAGCCAGCCACCCCTACACCGCCTAAACCAGCACCAGCCGCTAAAACGGTAGAGGCAGCTCCAGCCAAACCACAACCACAAGCTGCTGCCCCTGCCGCCAAAGCAACGAAATCTCAGACCCCAGAGGAAATCTGCGGCATCACGCCGAAGATGTCCAAGGAGCAGATCCGCGACGAACTCAAGATACTCTACCGGCGGTTCAACCGTGCAGCATCCAGCCTGGATGCCAAAACCCGAGCCGAAGCCGAACTCATGCTCGACGCCATTGTAACAGTGCGCGAGAAGCACCTGGGCTCCATTTAAAGCGCTCCACTCGCAGGAATCGTGCAATTGCGGTGTAGTGGCAAGGTGGATGACTTAACTTGCGATTGCGCCGATTAAGCATTGGGTGATTGCTCATCACCATGACGACAGGCCGCAAGATTACGCTAATCCTTTGGCTAACGTTCGTTGGGCTAGCAGTGCCTTGTGCGCTTTGTCCTGTGCCTTGGATGCAGACACCGTTTTGCATCCTCGGACTATTCGTGTTTTTGGTTCCCCCAACCTTTGTTGGGAAGCTCATTGATCGGGTGATCCGGGAACGGCAAGACTCGGAGCCAGAGAAGGACGGAGGAACCGAACGCAAAGCGAGCCTGCTTCGTGATTAAAGTCATCAGGCTGTCAATATGGAGTGACCCACCGTATTCGGATGCCGGGCGGGCATTTAAATTGCAGAAGAACCGACCTATCATTCCCCTGCCATTCAGACTAATCCCAACCACCCCTCAAAGTCTCAGCATCAGGATCACCTTGTCCAGTTCCTGGATCACCAACCGAATCTGATTCTGGTTATAGTTCACATCAGCGTTCATGGCGAGCATGGTCACCGCGTTGGTACTGGCAGAACTACCTGCCAAAGCATGGTCTGTGAGCGCCTTTAAGCGGTTCAGTTGCTCCCGCATCTGTGCGCTGGATCGGTGAGGAAGAGGAGTTGGCGGTTTTTTGCAATGGCTGAGCAGTTGTTTAGCGGTGGTTTGAGAACAACGGCCAAACCATTGCTCAACGGCGCTACAGCGCCCCTCAACCACCACTTCCGAGCCAGCGGGTCTATCTCCACCCTCGTTGTAGGGGATGCCTTCACTAGCACGTTAGCTCGAGCAGTGAAGCCGAGCAGCGTTGTCTCCGGGCGCTCAGCCGTGCCGGAGTTGATGAAGTCATCCTCCACCACCGGGCCGCTGGTACGCTTGCTCAACACGCGTGTGCTCAGTACTGAACTGCTCAGAAAGCGCAAAACCTTCAAAAACCTTCATCTAGTCGCCCCCTCTCGGCAGGCTGCATCGCCCTTGCTACAATGGCCTCAGCTCACTCCGGGACGCTATTCCAGTCGCCCCAACCGAGGTGCGAAGTAGGCAGTTGAGGCGGAAGGGGCGGGGAAAGTGGTTGCAGAAGACATGATGACCTTCATCGCTAGGGACTAGCCCAGAGGTGAAAACGACCAGCAGTGATGCAACTCCTGCTGGACGATATGCTTGCCACGGTGAGTGAATGTTGCTCTGGTGCGGGCTAGGATGAAGCTGTCGAAGAAAGCGGAGTATGCTTTGCGCGCGCTCGTGGCCATGGGCCGTGGGGCGGTGGGTAGGACGTTTTCGATTCAAGAGATAGCGACTGGTGAGCATATCCCGCTGAAGTTCCTGGAGCAGATTCTGCTTCAGTTGAAGAATGGTGGGATTCTCCGCAGCAAGCGTGGTGTGGGCGGTGGGTATCAGTTGGCCAGACCGGCGTCACGGATCAAGCTGGCGGAAGTGATCGCCACCGTGGATGGGCCTGCGGAGATGATCTCTTGCGTGACGCATGTGGGCGCGGGAACGGCCTGCGAGTGCGGCGTGGCGGGTGGATGTGCGCTGGGGCACACTTTTGCTCAGTTGCGCGATCAGATTGACCAGTGGCTGAACGCCTGCACGATCGCGCAGATCATTGAGCGCGAGGGCGAGCGTTCTGGCATGGCTTTCGATATCTGACGCGGGGGGTTAGTCCTTCACGAGCATGATGGTGACGCCGCCGTAGAGTCTGGCGGAGGCTTTTTGCCGCAGTTTGGCGGGGAGGAAGCCGAGCAGGGTCTCCAGGGTGTCGTTGAGGATGTTCCCAAATGCGTATTTCACCGGGCGGCCACGGCGATAGGCAAAGGAAGTGCCCAGGCCGTGCTTGCGTCCGAGTTCTCTGAGCTCGCGGTAGGTCCACTCTTTCATGTGGAGGCAGACGAGGTCTGTGGTGAAGAAGCGTGCGATGTCATGCGGCCCGCTGTGACGATGCGGGGTGTCTAACACATAAGCACCGCCTTTTTTCAAGACGCGGCTTACTTGAGTGAAGTGTGGCTCGACATCGTCTGGGTGCAGATGCTCCAGGAACTGGTAACTGAAGACGACATCTACGGACTGGTCTGCTAATGGCAGGTGATATCCGTCATAGACGATGAGTTCAAAGTTGGCCGGGAAGGTATCGCCGGGGGCGCGCTGGTCGGAGATGTCTACGCCGATGACTTGCTTGCAGTGCTGGGCAGCGGCTTTGGACAATCGGCAGTCTCCTGGAGCAAACTCTAGCAGGGTGACGTCTGGATTGAGCACGGGCTTGAGGAGATTGAGCTGGCTGCGGACGGCTATGGCGCTGCTCTCCGCCGTGTCCCGCCGGGTGAGCCGTGGGTGATCTGGCACGCGATCAAAGAGCTCGCCGTAGAGGGTCTTGAACAGTTCGGTGCGTCCCTCACGGCTGGAGTTTCGGAGCCGACGAGCGAGGTCTTGCTCGACTTCAAACTGGTGCCGGAGGCTTTCGATACTGCGTTGCATGAGATGGTAAGACAGGAGGCGAAAGACGCTACCATTGCAAGCTAGCACCTACCGCTAAGTGCTGAGCCGGGCTGGGTGGCTCTACCTGAGAGCCGGTGACACCAAAATGCTTTGAGACAAGGATGGCATCAATCCGCAACCAAGGCCCGAAGGCGGATAGTGGATTGCGCGTTCTGCCAGGGATGGTGAACCCGCTGCCTTTTCCGGCCACGGCGTGGGTGTCTTGAAGCCCGTTGGCGATGTCTTGGAAGTATCTGCCGACCGCAGGAGCATTGAAGTCACCTGCAACGATGCAGGGAATGGTCTCGGCAGAGATGGCGGCTTTGAGATCTGCGATATCTGCGAGTTGATCGTCCCAGAATCGACGCACTCGCAAGTAGTCATCGTGCCAGGGTGTGCCGCTAAACCCGATCAAGCCGTAGAGGAGCGCTGCTCGCCATCCGCCGGTAAGGGCATCCCGTGGAGTGAAGAGATGGACGGCGTAAACCGCTAGCGGACGACCATTTACGTCTAGCTCAAACCTAGCCGCGAGAGGTTTCAATCGCTTTCGAGTCTGGCGCACTCCCTGAGGCTGAATGAGAGCCTTCTGCTTCACGGGGTGCCTGCTCAGAATGACGAACTCACCAATCCCATCGACAGTGGTGAACTCCTTGTAGTCAGGCGCTGACTGATAGCGCTTGGCTTTCCCAGGCGCATCCTGAAGAACCATGACATCTGGCTGGATAGAGTCCTTGAACGGTCTGAGACTAGCATTTGCCCGCTGTCCGATGTTGCATGTGACAAACCGGAACGAGTCAGGGCTCACATCAACCACACCATCGGCAAAACGATACTGAAATAGGCCGAAGCAGACGACGAAACCGCCGACACCAAAAGCCAAGAGGGACACCCGGTCATGCGCAACCAGCGCCAAGGGAGCTAACAGCAAAAGTAGCGCCAACCAGAGGCCGGGCGGCACATAAACCAGCACGGCCACCGTTAGATGATGCTCCCCAACATGCCGAAGCAAAAACCACAGCGACACCACAAGTAGGGCATAGAATACGACAAGACGACGAGCCCACCGCCGCAAAGCATCGAGCCACGAGCCAGCGTCCATGAGGAACGACTAGCTGCCAGCTGGCTTGCTCTTGCTCTCACCGCCTTTGATTTCGCCCTTTGGCAAGATCAATGGCATCTTGGGAGGCTCAACCGACGGACTTTTTGGCTTCTCAGATTTTGGCGCAGGTTCTGGCACAATCACACTCGAAGGCTCTGCTACTGGTTCCTGACCCGGAATCTTGCCGTCCCGCTTAAGCATCGCGTAAGCAACGAAGGAGAACACCACAATCGCCAAGAGCATCATCAAGGACTCAATGATGGTAAAGGCACGCTTGTTGGACTTGCGAGGGGGGTAGATAAAAGTCATTGGCTGGAGAAAGTGAGGATTGTCACAGATTACGCGATTGGTAAAGAGCAAGCCTTCCCTGCCCTCCTGGCGTTCTGATTGCTGGCAGATCTGCCGAATGAGCCCACGCGCTGCTTTCCAAGACCTTTTCAACCAGCCCAAAATAAGGCGCTCGTCGATCGTCCTGGACCGAATAGTCCACAAGAATCCAGTCAACCTCACGCTGATTCAGCAAAGTTGAAAGGGCAGCCAAATCAGTCGCCTTGGCCTTGTAGTTGCGGCCCAACCAGTCCTGCTCAGCCAATTCCTTGCTTGCCCGGTAGACGGTAGAACTAAAGTCCGAAGCCGAAGTTTTGTTAAACGCTACCTCTGCAACCACCGAACCCTCGCCACGAGCATCAGACACCACCAAAATCCGCAAATCACCATCCGTGCGGCTTACCCGATGGATGTGACCTAACGCCTCGCTGTAGCCATCCACTTGCTGAGGCTCCGGCAGATCAACCGAGGCGATAGAAGCTAAAGCAACAATCAAGACAGACCAGGGTTGCCAACGCCAAAGCAGGCAGCTTACGAGGATGAGAGCAGGGTAAAACATCGGCAGCAAATACCGGGTCGTCACGCCAGCGGGTACAAGAAAAACAACGAGCAGCGTGGCCAAAACCAAGGCAGCAGAAGAATGGTCATCTTCCCTCTCTTCTGAACTCCGATGCCACCGAACCAAGATCGCGCCCAATGCTATCACCAAAACGAGCGCCACTGGCCAAGTCAAACTGCGGGGAAGCGCTTCCAAGTAAAAGGTTACTGCTTTTCCCAGATGCTCAGCAGATGTGTCGCTCGTCATTCCCCGGGCCGTGATCTTGGATGAAAACAACTGCCAAGGCACCGCCAGTAGAGCCACGGGCAAAGGTGCAAGCCACAAGCGCCAGTTTTTCAGGAGCTCCCAAGCCCTGCTGAGCAAAATATAGACCGGGGGAACAGCCCCCAGTAGCCATGCAGAGCCTTTGGTCAGAATGGCCAGTGCGGCCAAGCATCCAAACGCAACGGAGGAAGCTGCTGTTCCACTCCTCACGAACTTTTGCCAAGCGATCAGGCTCCATAGACATACGACAGCGAGCAAAGAATCAGCCATGACCATCGATGACTGTTTTTGCATAAGCGGCATAAAGGACCAACCCAAAGCCAAGAGACCTGCGAGCCACCAAGGCATTCTTCTAGCCATCAGCCCCGCTGCACTGACGACCAGAAGTGCAGTCAGCAATGCTTGCAAAACACCCAACGCTTTCACAGATGGCGAGGGCAGCAGCCAAAAACCCGCTAGTCCGTAAAACACCGGCGGATAGTGCCCCAGAGCTACTTTTGGGAAATGCTGATAGTATTGAGTGGCAAAAGCTGCGGGATTTGTCCCCAGGCTACTAGCAAGATAGTCCCGCACCATCAGAGCGGTCACCGCATGAGCAGGCTCATCAGGGTCACTTCCAAGCTCTCGGGTATAAAAGCCATTGCGCATCTGCACCCCCACCGTGGCAAGGGCCGCCAGAACGAATAACCCCACCAAGAAGAGGCGAAAACGGGTTACATTGCTCATCTCGCGCATTCTTGGTATAAACTCCAATACCCGTCCGCCATGCTATCAAGCGAAAAGCACGTTCGAACATGATTCCTGGCAAGTTCACCCGTGATCCGAAGGCGATCCCGAGCCGAAAGTCGCAGTCTAAGCGCTGCGGCAAGCTTGGAAACAGAGCCTAGGTCATCACAGAATCCATTTTGCTCATGGTCAATCACCTCGGTATTCCCACATGCATCATGTGCAAGGACAGGCACCCCGGATGACATTGCTTCAAGGACCACATTTGAAAGCCCTTCGATTTCCGAAGGACTGACAAGCAGGTCCATTGCCTGATAATATGGCAGTGTGTCCTTCTGCATTCCTGCCCAGACGATGCGGCTCTTGTGTGGATGGGATTCCATTTTCGCCACAACCGCCTCGCGAGCATCGCCATGATCACCTACCACCACCAGATAAAGATCAGGAAGCTCTCCCATGATGAACTCTAGGGCGTCCAAGAGAGCTACATGCCGCTTAAGCCCAACAAACCTACCGACTACGCCCACAACCAATGCCTCAGCGGGCAAGCCAAGGCCTTGTTTTGCCTCGGCCTTGGATGTCGCCGGGCAAAATCGGTCGCTATCCACCCCGTTCACCACTGCCGTTACTTTGGTAGTCGGCAAGCCCTCGGCAGCCATAGCCCCAATCATGGACCGAGAAACGGTATGGATTCGTTTGCAACAAAAGTAGAGTAGCCTCCGCTGCCACCTACGGCGGGCGTTTCTCTCATGCTCCTGGATCTGCCCATGTTCCCCATGCAAAATCGGGACGAGCCTGCCTCCAAAGGACGCCAAACATGCATAAATAAGGGGCCCTAGATTGTGAGTATGGACCAAATCAGGAGCCAACTCCCGAATAAGCAGCCGCAGATTCCCAACTGGTGGCCAGCAAAAACCATCTGACTTGCCCAGGAGGTGCACGTTCTCTGGGTTGGGTAGTCGGGCCGCAAATTCCCCAGAGGAAACCAAACACGCCACATGAGTCTCGCCCCCCCTGCCCGCTAACCTCACGGCCACGTTAACCAGTCCATTCTCCATGCCACCTGGACGGAGAGAATCGACTACGTGGAGGATGCGGAGGTTTTTTGGCACAATTGAAGCTTCAATTAGATGAAAATGAACCAGTTACAAAGTCCCGTTGGAACAAAATTGTCATAAATTGAGCCCAGTATTGCGCTTGCCACCCCAATGATGCTTGATTAGACTAGCAAGCTACCTCCCGACCGATCCTATCGCCGATGCTCCAAGTTTTGTTCAATTTCCTCTCCACACGAGCCCTCAACTCGTCTCCAGAGGCGTACTTAGGACTCGGCATCGTGTGGGCCACGTTGCTTGTGGCAGGGATCATGAGCATTCTCTCCAGGCACTGGGGATGGGGCGTAAAGGTGGCTTGGCTCATCGCCATCATGGTGCCAATTGCGGGACTCGCGGCCTATTGCGTCTTCAGTCTCTTTATCGCGGACTACAGCTTTTTGAAAATGTTTGGCGTTGGAACGCGCAAATCCACCTATTTAAAGATCCGCACCGCTAAACAGTAGTCCATGTTTTTCTCCTGCCCACCCGCCACCGCAACGCGGCCGATGTTTCAGCATCGCGCGGCATTAGCGTTCGTGGTGAGCATGGCCCTGGCCGCCCCTTCGTCGGCGCAATATTTTGATGTCGAGGAGCAACAGAGAGAGTCGGATGTAAAAGGTTATTTGGACTCCCAGAAAGAGTCCTTTGCCGAAGATGGAGTGACCGAACTTTCGTCAATGGCCACCCTAGTTTCGGAGAGACCGACCGAAATCGGCGATCCTTGGCCCGGTGAGGATAGTTTGTTTGAGCGGCAGTATAACTACACGATGAACTCAATCCTCACGCCTTTCATACCAGGCGAGGCGGTTTGGAGTGAGCCTCTCGGGTCGGGTGTTTCGCGTGAAAGTGTTCGCCTTGGCATGCCTTTTCGGGCTTCAAATCGCAGGACGAGGATTTTGGGCAAGGCTGGTCCATTCGGATTGGACTTGTATTCGCTCTCAGCCTTGGCGGCATACTCTGATCTGTCGGGACAACGGGCCGAGCGACTTCCTGATGACGGTTTCTTGGCTGGCATTAAGGCTCAGGCGGGCCTCCTGCTCCAGATGACAGACGAAGCCTATCTGCGAGTGCACGCCACATTCTATTATCTGCCAACGGAAGGGCGCGGCGGCTTCTTCTTCGGTAATGGTGGGCCATCGGTGGCTTCTTTCCGTTACCAGACACAAATCAAAGAGTGGTCGCTGTCGTTTGAGGACCGGTTAATGGTTGTTCACCCGATTGGTGAACTACTCGACGAGATTGAGGTCGACGAACTATCAGTCGTGGGACGCCGTCGATTTGGCAGAACTGAACAATCAGACTTCCGCCCCTTTTCTCAGGACGAAGTGCACTTCATCAACATGCTGAGAGGTACCGCCAGCAAGTGGATTGGGTCCAATCTAAAGCTACAACTGAATGCGGACCATTGGGACATGTGGCGGTCCATGGATTTCGACCATATTCGAGAGGTAGATCGGCTTGGCGCTGCCCTTTACTATGACTCACCCGACCTCTGGTTCTTGCCATGGGCCTCTTACGACTACTACCGTCTGGATCGTGGAGCGACTACAGCTCACGTGGCCATGGCGGGGGCGACCCTGCCTTTCTCCAGGACCTTGCTTGCTCATGTGAAGGGTGGATGGGTAAATCGTGAGTTTGATTCGGGACGAACGACCGAGCGCCCACTGTGGGATTTCGGCATCGTCCACAACATCACAAGCGCTTGGTCCCACTCGCTATACATGGGGCAGGATTTCATCATTACGGATTTCGCTGAGGACCTCATAGCAAGCTACTGGCGCTACTCGATGCGCTACGGGCCACGCCCCGGTCGCTGGAGTGTCATCGGCTACGTTCAGCAGCACCAGCGAGAAGCTGATGATCGTGGCGAGTGGGACAACACGACGTTTGGAGGGCGTTTTATGGCCCATTTTGGTCGTCGAACGAGATTTGGACTGGCCGGGGCATTCACCACCAGGGACACGGATGCTGTATCAACTGATATTACGGTTATCCGAGCATCCCTTGGCCATGATTTGACTCAATCCCTGACCGCGGAGCTTGTTTTCCAATACTCTGATTATGACTCAAGTCATAATTTGCAAGATCTTGCAGAGCGCTTATTGATGTTGTCTCTGACTTGGCGCCTCTAATTTCTTTCTCAACCTCCCTGACCCTACTCCATACCATGAACTCAAACAATATTGTGAAGCGCTGCATCGCCACGGTCGCTGCCTTAAGTCTTCTGGCTGGCATGACCTCTTGTAGGAGCGTCGATACGTCAACGGATACTGGTTACGCCACGGCGACACCTACCCCTCATCACGCGGCCCCAGTGCAAAACTCTTCGAGTAGCATTGAGATCGGTGATCGTCTTGATCTCATGGTCATGGAAGACATCGCCTTCAACGGACAGTATGTAGTTCGTGACTCTGGCGATATTATCGTGCCTAAGATTGGTCGGGTGAACGTGGCGGGGCGTTCCGTCCAGTCTGCTCAGGAATCAGTCCGATCAAAGGTTGAAACGGAGCAGATCAAGAATCCAACGGTGATCCTTGATCGTGTAGCGCGCCGTTCACAACGTTCATTTGATGAGAAGGATAAACTACTTGTGTTCCTTACGGGTGCAGTGCGGCGTCCAGGTCAACATTTCGTTGCGATGGACAATCGGTCTGGTCTTACCGCTTATGAGGCAGTGTTAATCGGTGGTGGCCCAAATCCTTATGCCGATTCCCGTCGTGCTTACATTCTCCGGAAAATCGGCAACGGGCAGCGGGAGAGAATCCCTGTTGACCTTCGTGCCATCAGCCAAGGTTATGATGTCGACCCACAAATCACAGAGGGTGACATTCTTTACATTCCAGAGCGGCGGTTCGGGTTGTGAAGCACCTGACTTAGGTGTAGAGCGACCAATTTATGGCTACGTTTCCTCCTCCTGCCCAAAATGAAGGGCAAATGGACTCAGCGCGCCTGCTGACTTCCAGCTTGCGTTATACCTCTTATATCAGGCTGATGTTGATCTGCTTGGCGGTTGGAGGCCTAGCCGGCTTGGTTTATTACGTGTTTTCTAGGCCCACTTTCTCGGGCCGTCACCTGCTGCGGGTGACCGTTCTCGGACTACCTGTCTCGAGCGACAGTGGACGTACTGAGTTCGCTCTGGGCGGTGGTCGGCGCTCTTTGGCGCTGCGGACTTTCCAGCAGCAATTGCTCTCCGATCACCTTCAAGCCAGAGTCGCTCAGCGCCTCGGTGTCGCCAAAGCCGGAGACTCGCCCGAAAGCGTGCGGCAGTTCGCCATACCAAGATACACCGTCGAGTTTATCGACGCTGATTATCTTGAAGTGAATGTTTTCTCCTATTTTCCACATGTCGTCCGTGATTTTGCGGGCACGCTTGTGTCCGAATACGAGGCAATGGAAAAGGAAACCCGAGATCGATTCCGGGAAACAGCGCTCAAATCGTATATCGGGGAACTCGACGCCCTTAAAGCGAAGATGGATGAGGCGCTCAACTCACGCCTTGATTTCCAGGAGAAGTCCGAGTTGTCGAAGCTGTCGATGGAGCATAATCGACTGTTACAAGTGCCAAAGGAAATCCTTCAGGCCGAATATCAGTTGAAGAATATCGACGATGTTCGGTCCCGCCTAAAAAGGCCAGACAATGGGATGGACTTGATCGCCAAACTTTCGCTGATCAGTTCACTGAAAGACATCCCGCCCATCGAACTCGGCACACCAATTAGGAATCCAGCTACCGGGGCTGTTCGATCCGTCCAGGCACCGGCACCAACGACTGAGGTTGTCGTTACTCCAAATGTTGCCAAGCCGCTGGAACCTTGGCAAGAAACAGAGGCAAAACTTCGGACTCTTGAATCCGAAATCACGCGAGAATCGGCCCAATTTCAGCCGGGGAGCGATGTGATGAGGAAGCTAAACGCAGATCGAGCTGAACTTCAGAGTAAGCTCGCAGCTGAGCTCACTGCCGCAGAAACTCGCCTGGAACTGGAGCGAACACAGTTGGAGGATCGTCTCGTTGACCTCAAGAAAAAGCAACCCGAGTACGAGAAAGTCAGCAAGCAGTACGAGCAGTCGCTTCAAGACTTTGATCTCATCCAACGTGGGCAAATCGACTGGGACAAAGCTCATGCCGACCTAGCAAGTAAAGTGCAGATGCTGCAGTTCGGCGCGGACAAGGACCGTATCCAAGTGGAGTTGTCAGCAACGATGGCCATAAGAGATCAAGAACCTGTCTCACCAAGCAAAATCAGGCTTGCCATGATCGCTCTCGGCTTGGGAATCGTCCTCGCCATCGGTATGCCTACATTACTGATGATGGCAGACACTCGCGTAAACCGTCTTCAGGAAGTTGAAGATAGAACGGGTGTAAAAGGTATCGGCGTGGTTCCTTTGGCTGACCCCCAATTCCTGGAAGATATCTTCAGAGCTCCTACTCTCGACGCCAAAGTGCCAAACTTCCTATTGGAAGCTCACCGGATCATTCGAAGCAATATCACCCTTCACCCAAACCGTCATAAAAAGTCACAGGTGGTGATGGTCACTAGCGCTCGACCATCCGAGGGCAAGACGACACTGGCATGTAACTTGGCTTGGGCATTCCACTCGATGGGGGAAAAGGTGCTTCTGGTTGATGGTGACCTCAGACGCGGCAGGGTCGCCAATGTTACCAAACTGCCCAACGAGCCTGGACTGGCTAGTTTGCTCGTCAACGAGGCAGTTGGAGATTCCGCCATTCTGGAAACACGGGCAACAAGTTTGGACGTGATTCCTCGTGGTCCAGTCATCGCGGGAGCGACCGAATATCTATGTACCACGCGTTTCGATGACCTTATGGCTCACTGGAGGACCAAGTATGATCGAATCATCCTTGATACACCCCCAGTTCTGGGCCTAAGCGAGTCGGCGAGCCTACAGCGTGTGGTGGATGGCGTTGTTGTAGTTGTCCGCGCACACCGCACCTTGATGAAAGACGTGAATGAAGCCCTGGACATGCTCAGGCGGGCAGGTGCCCACATGTTTGGCACAGTTCTCAACGCAGTAGACCTGTCCAAACTGGCAAATCACTACGCCTACTACTACTACTCGCCCAGCTATTACGGCGAGATGGAAACGACAAAGTAGGGCTCAAGGCAAGATCGACTTTTCAAGTTGCACTGTGCCTATATTGTTCAACCCTCGCTGTGGGTTGGTCACTGACCGACTAGGCAGAGAACGTCTAACCCTCAACTTAACCCCTCAAAAACCAACAGTACACTCTTATGGCACTCTCAGTAGGCTCCAAAGCCCCCAACTTCACTCTGAAATCCAAGTCAGCCGATGGCTTGGCCGATGTTTCGTTACCTTCGGGCAAAAACTCTGTCCTTCTTTTCTTTCCTTTGGCATTCACTGGAGTTTGCACCCAGGAGCTTTGCGACATCACTGCTGGCCTCAGTCAATACAGCGCGCTCAATGCCGAGGTGATCGGCATCAGTGTGGATAGCCCATTTGCGCAAGAAGCTTGGGCCCAGAAAGAGAAAATCGGCATAACACTTGTATCTGACCTGAACAAGGAAACGACAAAAGCCTACGACGTGCTTTTCCCTGGTTTGGCAGGTATCGGCGACACAAGCGCAAGAGCTGCATTCGTCATCGACAAGAGTGGCACTATCCAATATGCAGAAGCCACCCCCACTCCGAAGGATCTGCCCAATTTTGAAGCCATCAAGGCAAAGCTGGCTGAGCTTCAATAAGCTGGCCGCAAACTTCGCTCGTTAAACTCAAAAACGAAACCGGTGCTCCCACAAAAGAGCACCGGTTTTTAGTTTCCAGTTCTAGAGAAAGCCTGATGGGCAACTCAATCGACAATCCACACGTTGTGGCCATCGCGCCCAGTTTCATCTTTGTTGAACGAGCAGTACTTGCCGTATCCGTCCACACAAGGCAAACCTTCACCCGAAGGTCCATCATCCCGCCGGGCGCTCTTTGCGCGGGGGCTCACCAGCACAAAATCCGACGAGTTTCCTGGGGTGGCGCTCGTTTTCTGAGACTTCTTGAACAGGGTTAGCGACACCATTTGAACAGAGCCTGGCACGGCTGCATCTACGGCCTCCACATAGACAGAACGAAAAGCATCGTCGGAGTCCAATGGCCACTCGATGCTTCGTTTGTTCTCGGCCTTGGTATCAATCAGCAACATTGATTTCTTCTCGTCACTCCAAATGCGAATATGTCCTGCTTTCTGATCCTCGACATCAGGTGACGGAAACTTGCCATCCTTACTCGCAAGATAAATCGCTCTGGCTTCCACCCGGACCATCATATCAGCAGAGTTACCGGACTTCTTTGCTTCAATGGCATCAATCGATCGGCGATATGGGGAGACGCGGAGCAGCATTTTGGACATTTCCCCTTTTCCGATAATGAGTCCCGGAGGGGAACTTTCAAGATTACCATCGTCCGATGAATCATTAGCAACCTCGCCATCATAGTTCATGTCAGCGTCGAGATCTGCACGTCCCCAAATCTTTGCGGCACGCTTCTCCCGCTCCTCGGGAGTGAGGCGAATCTTCTGTGGAGAAATGGGGCGACTTCCCTGTGGCCAACCTGCACTAAGCGCAGGACCTTGCACGAACCCAGCAGGAAGGGCCTCTTCTGCGCTAGCTAGCCCAAGCAAAAGTCCGAACAACGAGAACGCCAGAATCGGCCCGAAGTTGGTTTTTGGTGTTGTGTTTGTTTTCATAGATTAATCCGTTTAGAGTTCCAGGATGACATAATCCCACGTCCAGTAAGTCGCCTCCATCGCCGCATAGGCAACCAAAAAGTCGAGCAATCCGTATCGCCTCCACCCGCGAATACGCGCCGAGATGCCTCCATACTTAAATGGCAGCGCTGGAACAAGAATCGGCTCCGGCTCTGGTTGAGAGGTCTCCAGCCATTGCCAGGCACGCTCAGCAGGTGTTGGCTGCTTCGTTTCGACTTCCGATGCCAGTTCTTCCAGGTGCTTAAGGCTGAGCCGATGAAACGCCGCAATTGCGCCGGCCAAGACGAAAAACTCGGTGTGATAGGCTCTATCTATCATCCAGCCAGACAGCATGTAGCAACTCAGTAAAGCCAAGAGCACATCCCTTGACCTTCGCATTCTAGGTGTGTGCCCACGATGTACTAGCAAGGTCCGAATGCTCACGCACATGACCGACAAATACAACAGCAACCCAGGCGATCCGAGATCGGCACCAATCTTCACATAAGAACTGTGCGTGGCTTTTGGGATAGTTTCCCCCTCCCATTCAATCAATGCAGCAAAGTTCTTGAAACCCTCACCTGTCGGGGCCGTCCTGGTGACACCACGGGCCATCTGCCATGCAAGAATCCGCCCTGCGATTCCCTCGTCATCTTTAAGCGAGGCGAACTTTTCCATTCGCGGAAGCTTTGAAAGCAACGTGCCGCCCGCCCCAATCGCAATCGCAAGAACCCCCAGTTTCCACCACCAAGCCCGTCCTATTAGGAAACATAGCAGTACACCTGTTGCGGCGACAATTAGCGCTCCCTTGGATTGAGTTTCCCAGAGACAAATGCTGGCAAAAACACCGACGAGTAAGGAGAGAACCTTCGTGATCACCTTGCTCTTGCCGATAACTGCAAAAAACAACATCGGTAGCAAGCTAGCAAGCGTGTGGCCAAGTGCATTGGGGTTGTTCAACAGCCAACTGTTCAACGAGAGTCGTCCAACGTTGCCATCTGTGACCGGCTTCGATGTGGTGAAGTCAAATCCGTACATCACCGAGCAGGCGATAACAACCACGCCCACCAACGCATACATCCACCAAGTCATCACGCGGCTCAGTTTCTCTTCATTGGTCACAGCGTGAAGAGTCAGAAAAAAGAACATCACCAAAGAAAAAACCTCAAACGCGATTGCTGAAGATTCATTCGAGCTAAAGACGATGTAGCCGGCGTAAACCAGCATAACCCACTCATGCGGAGTTCGCAGTGCAGGCCATGGCTTTTCCGATGACCTAGTTCCACGCCTAGCCAACAGACCCAAGATCCCCAATGCCATAATCGGCCTAATTACATTCATTCCTACCATCCCAGGCACCCAGTCCTGAGGCCTGATATAGTAAGTGCAGAGAAGTAAAATGACCGCAACGAGAGCCAAGTGGTGGAAACTAAACGAAAAAACGCCAATGTCCATTAACGAGTCAATCCTCTAATACTAAGCCAATGCTGTCGGCTTAGCAGGCTCAGTGCGAGCCGACCCTGGAGCCACGCCTGGTGTCGAATCTCCCAAGAGGTGCCGTCCATTGGTACGAACCGCTGCGCCTCCCCTAACTACAGCCTTCACAGTGTCCAGTAGGATGAACAAATCCAGGATCACGCTCATGTGCTTCAAATAGTACAGATCGTACTCGAGTTTGCGCGCGGCATCGTCAATGCTCGATCCATAAGGATAGCTGACTTGAGCCCAACCAGTGAGTCCGGGTGGAATCATCAACCTTTCTTCATAAAAAGGGATCTTCTCGGCGAGTTCACGCACAAACTCTGGCCTTTCCGGGCGCGGTCCCACAAACGACATCTCGCCGGCGAGAATATTGATCAATTGCGGAATCTCATCCACGCGATACTTCCGCAACCACTTTCCAAGCCAGGTCTCGCGTGGATCATTTGCCTGCCACCATCTTGCTTTGCCATCGGCCTCCGCTGTGACTTTCATGCTTCGGAACTTGAGAACCTCGAATGGCCGCCCAAACTTCCCCGTCCTGGTTTGGCGGTAAATCACTGGCCCCTTGGACGATATTTTGATCAAAACTGCCACAATGAGGCAAAGCGGAGCCAGCAAGGTGAGCAACAGACCCGCAACGACAAGATCAAAGGCCCTTTTGAGCTTCTTTATGTAAAATGCCTGTGGCTGGGACGATGCATTCAGCAGCCACTGCTCAGTCACAAGTTCTAGTGGGACCATTTGGTAGTGATCTTCAAACGCGTGGATCAAACTTGAAATCTGCGCGCCCTGAAATCGCAATCGGCGGAATAGCCCAAACAAACTTCGGGTTTCAATCACCCTTTCGCTGCAAAGCACATTTCGAATGCCCTTCTCTTTAACTATCTGTTCCATGGCCGTTGTCGGCCCAAGCACATGAAGACCGCAGGCAGTGTTGTGGCCAGGAACAACAAAGACACCGAGAAACTCGCCACTTTCGGCATCAAGCCGCTGATAAGCTTTTGCCACTTCGTCATCTAGCGGGCATGCCACTACAAAGGCCGTTAAAGGCCCAGTTCTCCGCTGCCACGGCCAAACGTGCCGAACAGCCATGAAAACAGCCGTCATGCCCATGCCGAGCACTAAAACTCCCCGACCTACACGCGCAGAAAAGTTGATCGACCCGACTGCCATGACCAAAATCGTAGTGGCCAAAAGGATCAAAAACAAATGGATCACCTCCACTCGAAAGGTGCTTCGTTGCTTGGACGACAAGTAAAACCCAGACAAATAAAGGAGCACAGGTAAAGTCACCGCCCCGACTGTCAAAGCGGGAAGGTATAGGACCTCCCGGGCAGTCACCAACTCCTCAAACCGGATCATCGCCGCCAGTTTGAACGCCGCAAGAAGCAGCAAGGCATCGAACAAAAAGTTGATCGAAACTCGCGACCAATGAGAGCCTTTGGAAATACTGAACATAGAATAACGACTCGGGAAGCCGTCTCAAAAAACTAAAACTGTCTGCCGAAAACCATGCCGTTGTGCAAACGCTAACACATTCATTTTCAGGCCATTAGATTGCCTTTTGCTGGCCGGGAAGACAAGTATTTTGATCGCTTGCCCTTAAAAAGTTGCAAAAAACCGCCCGCCATCGGTCTTCTGCGACTCTCGTGATCCAGAATGACTTGCATTTCGTTGAGGCAAGCCAAGTTGGCGCCGCTGAATGTGGTTCAATAGTATTAGTTTTTGGATGTTCTTTATAGCGATCGCGGCACTTTGCGTGCCGTTCGGCTATAAGACTCAAAACCGCATCCTGCTCGGGGCCAGCTACTTCTTTTACGGCTACATTGACTGGCGATTCATCGGACTGATTTTCTTCTGCACCGCTCTCAACTTTTTGGCTGGCTGGAAGATTGGGCACTCAACAGATCCCGTGGCACGCAAACGGTGGCTCACTGTAGCGGTGAGCATCAGTTTGACGGTGCTCGGCATCTTCAAATACCTTGGATTCTTCAGCCACGAGCTTAGCCGCCTGCTCGTGTCGTTCGGCGTTCTGGAATCGCCCTGGATCATCCACGTTGCGTTACCTGTTGGGATTTCATTCTTCACCTTCCATGCGTTGAGTTACACGATCGACGTTTACCGCGGCGAAACGCCGGTTTGTCGGGATCTGGGCGACTTCGCTCTCTTCATCTCGTTCTTCCCTCAACTCATTGCAGGTCCCATCAACCGCTCCACGCAATTGTTGCCTCAAATTGACTCACCTCGGCCGAAGTTAGACGAGGAGCGCTTCAAAAAAGGCCTCTACCTTGTGCTGTGTGGCCTTTTCATGAAGGTCGTTCTCGCGGACAACATGGCTTGGCTTGCCAACCATGTTTTCCGGTCAGGTTTGCCACAGCAAGCAGCGCCTGAGGTGCTGCTCGGCATCTATGCCTTTGCTCTCCAGATTTACGGCGATTTCGCCGGCTACAGCGCTATCGCGTGTGGTACTGCCATTTGGCTCGGATTCGACCTGATGGACAATTTTCGGCGTCCTTACTTCGCGCTTAACCCCCGGGACTTCTGGTCCCGGTGGCATATTAGTCTATCCACTTGGTTGCGGGACTACCTTTACATCCCGCTCGGCGGCAACCGGAAAGGACCTCGCCGCACAGCCATCAATCTGTTCCTCACCATGCTCCTCGGCGGTCTTTGGCACGGTGCGGCATGGACCTTCGTTGCTTGGGGAGCCGTGCATGGTGCTTGGCTGGTCATAGATCGGATGGTCAACCATGGAGCTAGCTCTGAGAAAACAACCACCGCCAAGAGTGCCGTTCATTGGCTAGTCACCTTTCACATCGTCTGCCTTACTTGGCTTCTATTCCGCGCAGAAAGCATGGCTCAGGTAGCAAACCTCTTGAGCAACCTCGTTTCGCAATGGCATTGGACGGCTTTTGCCAGCACGGCCGCCACCCTGATCACCTTTTTTGGCCTGCCATGGCTAATATTTGAAGCCTGGTTGGAAAGCAAGCGCGACGACTGGGCGCTACTCAAGTCGCCGTGGTTGGTGCGTGCCATCATTTTTGCCGCACTCGTTCTTTACCTGCTGTTTTTCCCACCACCTGCTCCCAGTGAGTTCATTTATTTCCAGTTCTGAGCCATGAGATCAGAGACAAAAGTCATACTCGCTCTGTTACTTCTGCTCTTGGGACTGGAAGCAGCCGCACGACTGATGGAGACGCGTCTCTCAAAAGATGTCCAGCATCTCCGTAGTCTCCCGGAACAAGCCCAAAAGCTTCGAGGCACAACACATGACCGCGCTCGCATCTTGCTGCTAGGCAACTCGCTGGCTCGTTGTGGTGTCCACATTCCGACCCTTCAGGCTGGAATCCAACAGGCCATGGAAGCCGAACCAACGATTGCCGTCATGCACCCCGATGGCAGCAAGATCGAAGAATGGGCTTACGGCTACAACCGCTTCTTCCGGGACACCGCCTCAGAACCGGATTTGATCCTCCTCATCACAGGACGCCAGCATCTGACTGACAAAATAAAGAGCATTGATGACCTAGGCGCATTTTATGTCGGCACGAACGATCTGCCGGCCTTTGTAGCCAATCACCTACATAAGCTCGAAGATACTGGTTGGTTCTTTGCGTCTCGCTATTCGGCGCTGATGGCACATCGCGCGCGGGTGGAGCCCCTCGTCTTCTACAAGTTCGTTCCAGGCTACGAGCAAACTGCCCAGGAGATCAATCGTGGCATTCAGGCACCTGCTGTCACTCCCGCAGCAACGTGCAATACCTTCAGCCAGTTCGCTTCCGACCTCGCCAAGCGCAAAGTGAAGCTGGTCGTCGTCTCCGCCCCCCTGCCCGAGCCTTTCTCTCTGCCTCCCGAAGTGCTGAAAGCTGCAGCACTTTCCAAGGCCTTCGTTCATGAGGCCGGAGCGAAGATGCGTCTGCCCCCTGAACGATTTCCCGACCAGTACCACCTTGATGAAATCGGAGCCGATATCTTTACCAAAGATCTGCTCCCATCCGTGATCGAAGCGCTCAAGACTCGAACCGCCGACCACTGACATAACTGCCAAGGATGCGATTCGTTGCGCCTTCGGTTTCGGTCTTGGCGAGCGCCTGATGCACTCCGGGGTGCGCCACAGAGCCCTCAATCTCCAAATAGAAACGATATGTGTTCGGCCTGCCGCGAATAGGCCGCGACTCGATCCGTTTCAATGACACTGCCGCATCTCTGAATGGCATCAAATAGCTGCAGAGACTCCCCGGTCGGTCTGGCAACTCCGCAATGAGCGCTGTGCGGTTCTGTTCCAAGCTGGGGGTGTTTGGCTGATGGCCGATAACAAAGAACTGTGTGACGTTTGGAGTTTCTCCATTGATCGGGTATGCCAGGATCTCGAGACCGTGTTTATCGGCATTTTGGCGTGGCCCCAAGGTTGCTGCATTGGGTTCTTCAGAGGCTCTTTTGGCAGACGCCGCCGTGCTCGTGAGGGAAACACGCTTGGCCGATGGATGGTTCTGTCTCAGCCACTCATCCGCATGGAAAAATGGCATCGGATGCGAGTAAATCACGTCCACTGGCCCACCTGCATGTCCCAGCAGCGCCAGTTTTACGTCCAGGGTCAGTTCCTCGAGCACGAAGAGGTTGCTCATGCCTTCTGCAAACCGATCCACGGTGTCAATGATGATCCCACCCGATGAGTTCTCGATCGGAACCACGCCCAAGGCATCGACATCCTGACCCATGAAATCAAAAACCTCACCAATCGTACCCAAAGCTTTCACTGCCACACCAGGAAAGCGATCAGCCGCTACTAGATGAGAAAAACTGCCCTCTGGGCCGAGACAGGCTATGCAGGACGGTGACTTGCCGCTTAGGCTCATGAAGACTTGCCGCTATTGTCTCCTGTAAGCACCAGCGCCTTCACGCCGGAAGTATTCGTCTCTCATCCGTCGCAACTCCTCCAGCCTCGCCTGGAGCAGTTGTTTCTCAGTGTTCTGAGTCCGGATGAAGTGGTTGTTTTTGCCATACCAGCGCCAGGGGCCATCAGGAATCTCACCCACGTCCACAAATCGCCAATCGCACTTCCCACCACTCCTTAGACCCAGGTAGTCTCGCACGGCAGGTGAGATGTCGATTCCCGCAGCATTGTTTTTGGTGTTCTGCGGGCGTGCGCTGCCAAACACATATTCAACGTCATCTGTCTCAAACGGACCCACATCCTCCCACTGAGCGTAGCAAACTTTGTTGCCGTAGCGAATAGCCAGCCATTGGCCCTTGAGCACCGTATGTCCGGCTTTGGTGAAGCGTTGCTTGAACCAAGGAATCTTGGCATAAGCGCTAGCCTTCGTTCGCCCGCCTTCCGCTACATCATTGTAAGGAAGCGCGATGTAGAAAGGGTTCAACTTGGGCACAAACGACGTTGGAACGTAGTTGGCTGACCGTGCTGCGGGGTCGGGATTGTCCAAGCCACCAAAGTTGGTCTGCCAATCCTTGTCCCACGAGCTCTTGTCATTTGGGGTCGGATTATTCTCCCCTGGAGCCTCCCCAATCCAGAAAACCGTTGCCGTAATGGCAGTTTTCCAAGGGTAACGTGAATAAGAGCTCTGTGGCAGGGTGTATGCGCCAGTACGCGGCATCACTGGGGCAAAAACTTTCGGCACACCCGCTTGCTGCCCTGGGCGGGGTGCAGCTAGAGCCGCCACAGAGGAGGCTGTCGATGCAGACTGACCCGCCGCTGTCTGCCCGAGAAAGGACAGACAGGCGAGCACCAAAAATGTGTGCAGCGGCAATGAGGGCATCGGGCTTTTTTCTTTTAGAGGGGCCGCTAGATTAGCTCATTCCCCCCAAGTTGGGCAAACTCTTCTGCAAATGCTTCACTCACCGGCACAAAATAGTCGCTCACTACCTAAAAGTTATAGAAATCCTAATAAGTTGCTGGTTTCTGCTTCTTTTGACGGTAACTTTGGACGCAAAAGCCCATTCACCAGCGCTCCGTGCCAGAACCCACCACCACAACGATTAGTCTCATTTGGCAAAAAATTGCCAATCCGAGCACCACACTCCGCTTGGTGCTTGGGGGCTTCGTCACTGTAGCAGGGCTTACGTTGGTGGCAAAAGCGGTCTCCTTTGTCAAAGATGCCGCTGTGGCTCATTGGTTTGGCGTCAGCACGGAGCTGGATGCCTTTGTAATGGCATTCGGCTTGCACAGCTTCATAGCGGCCACTTTGGCTACGGGCCTTCCCGGTGCCATGCTCCCTGCCTATGCTGACACGCGCCATCGCCTCGGTGAAGCTAGAGCAGACCGCCTAGCGCTCCAGTCTTCCCTGATCCACGGGGCAAGCCTGCTGCTCATCGGCATCGTGGCTGTGGTCTTTTCGACGCAAATCGTGACCATCATGGGCCGAGGGTTTGACCCAGCTACCCGCCAGATAGCGAGCAAAATGATTCTGGAGTTGCTGCCATTCCTCTTCTGCTATGGCATGACCACTCACTTGGCCATGTGGCTGAGAGGCAGGAAGTTGTTCGTTGCGGCCAGTGCATCACAGATGGCGATCCCTCTGGTGATCATCGCGATGATCTTCTTTCGCCCGGCCATTCACGTGCTGGTGGTGGCTACTAACTGCGGTGCCTTGCTACACCTCATCGTCCTCCTCATGGCACTGCGGCGGCATATTGTTGTTCGCCACATCGGCCGATGGGAGCCCGACAATGCGGTCATTCTTCGTAACACCGGTCCTTTCCTCATCTCCGGCCTAGTGATGGCGCTTACGTCACTAGTGGACCAATCCATGGCAGGCTGGCTCAGTTCAGGCAGCGTCACAGTCCTCAGTTACTCTGACAAAGTGTGCGGCATTCTGCTGGCCCTCACCGCCATGGCAGCAAGTGAAACACTGTTTCCCTTTTTCGCCGAGGTCGTGGCGCAGAAAGACTGGCCAAAACTCAAGCGGCAGATCCTTCAAATCATCGTCGTAGTGACTTGCGGCACAATTCCCCTAGCTCTTCTGCTTTCCTGGCAGGCCCCGTTAGTGGTGCGTCTCCTGTTCGAGCGCGGCGAGTTCGCTGCCGATGCTACCGCCCGAGTCGCAGAGGTGCTGCGTTATGCAGCGCTACAGATTCCATTCTACGTCGTGGGTGTTCTTCTCTCACGCATCGTGGTCTCCCTTCAAGCCTCCGGTTTCAGCCTTGCGCTAGCAACGGTCTCCCTGGCGCTCAACATCGGGCTCAATGCGATCTTCATGAGAACCATGGGCGTGGCAGGGATCGCACTATCAACCGCCTGCGTCTATCTCTTTACCTCCGTCGTCCTGGTCACGTACGTGCTACGGGCCATCCACCATCGCACTCTCCAGACTTCATGAGTGCGCAAAGAATCACCTTCACAGGCTGGATGCTCATTGGAGCCGCAGTGCTGCTCTTCTCAGGGCAAATGTCGGCGATGTTTTCCTCGCTATACGAGCAAGGCGTCTTCCCCATCAAGCCACGAGACCTCACCCTCGGCCTTGTCGGCCTACTCGGCATGTTACTTTGGATGCACCGACCAGCTTTCTCCCCGCTTGCTCTCAGTCTGCTCATCATACCCACACTGCGAGTCATCGACTGCTCCGTCTTGAAGCGCTTCACTCACGAAGCCCTCGGCGACCACTCCTACCTCGTCTTCGGCCTCACCCTTGTGCTGCTCGTTTCACTCATGGCAGTGCTCTGCATGGCCACGGAACACGGCAAACGCATCGCCCTGTGGACAGCCGTGGCCGTCATCTTCATCGACACTGGCTCCCTCATCTATGAATCCATGGGCTATGCCAAATACACCTCTATTCCAGGTCGTGTGTCAGGATTCCTTCGTCAGCCCAACGACGCCATCATCGTCATGTGCTTGATGCTTGGAGTAGCCTTCACGTTGAACCGGAGGTTCTGGGGCAACGTGATGTTGATCGCCGTAGCAGCCATCGGAGTCGTGCTCACCCTCAGCCGTTCTGGCATGTTAGTCTTTGCCGCGCTTGTCGCGGTGTTCGTATTGTTAAACTTCAGAGAGCACGCTGGCAAAATCCTTCTCGTCTCGGCCATCTCCATTCCCTTGGCCGCCGCCGGACTAGCTTGGTTTATCCACACAGCTACCGCGGCTAGTTTCGGCACGGACGCAAACATCAAGAACCGCATCGAGGCCATCTTCGGTGGCTCCACGGACAAAATGGCATCCGACGAGCGCATGAAAGACCTGCACGACGGTTGGGAAGCCGTAACTGACTCGCCGCTCTTCGGCCATGGGACCGGCTGTGCATCCTCCATGTGGCAACCGCACAATCAATGGGTCGCCATCTGGCTAGACATTGGCGTCATTGGTCCTGTGCTTTATGGAATCACGCTAATCACCCTCACAGCGCTCTCCCTCGCCAAAAAAGGCCAGGCCATTTACATCATCGTCCCGCTTTGGATGTTCTCTCTATTCTCACAGAACCTTGTCGAGATGGCAGTCTACTGGTTCACAGCTTCTGTGGCTGCATATGAGCTTTCTACGGTTCGTTTCAGGCTTGCACTTTCCCGTTCGGCCAACCTCACCCCGGTTCCCGCATGAAGACACGCATCACGTTTCTCATTCGCGACCTCGGGTTCGCAGGCGCTCAGAGGCAACTCGTCGCCCTAGCCAGTGGCTTGGATCGTAGCGTGTTCGATGTCACCGTCATCAGCTTCTACGGAGGACCACTGGCTGACGAACTCCGCTCGAACGGCGTTCAATGCATCACGATTGGCAAAAAAGGTCGCTGGGACATGCTCGGCTTTCTCTGGCACATCCTCAAGGCACTGCGCGCCAGCCAGCCAGACATCCTCCACACCTACCTGAACGAGTCCAACCTCCTCGGCGCACTGCTCAAGCCCTTTCTCCAACGCACCAAGCTCGTCTGGGGTCTGCGCGATTCACAGACGGATGCCGCGCTCTTCGGTTGGCTGGGCAAACTGGTATTCTCCTTGGCCAAACGGCTCTCTCGCGTTCCTGATTCGCTCATCGCCAACTCACAGAGCGGTGCAGACTACTACATCTCACAAGGCTATCCGGCAGCGCGCATCACCGTCATCCCCAATGGCATCGACGTGCAACGCTTCCAGTCGGACTCGTCCAAACGGGCCACTCTGCGCGCCGAATGGGGCATTCCAGAAGACGCATTCCTCTTTGGTCTGATCGGGCGCATCAGTCCCATGAAGGACCAACTCACTGCACTGCGCGCATTGACGAAACTTCCTGCCCACGTGCACCTTCTCGTCATGGGCACAGGCGATGAGGGTTACCTCGCTGAGATCAAGGCTCTCGCCACCGACCGCGTGCACTTCTCTGCTCCGCGCTCAGACATGCCCACAGTCTACGGCGCTCTTGATGCACTGCTCAACTCCTCCGCGTTCGGAGAAGGCTTCTCCAATGTCATCGGTGAGGCCATGGCCTGCGGATTGCATTGCGTGGGCACTCAAGTCGGCGATACCGCGATGCTGATTGGCGAAACCGGCTCCACCGCTCCGCCTAACAACCCAGAAGCCCTCGCTCAAGCCATGCATCAAGTGCTAGCGGGGAACCCACACGACCCCAGAGCACGCATTGAGAGCCAGTTCACGATTCCCTGCATGATCCGCGCTACGGCGGCAGCTCTTACTCGGAAGAGCATCGCCATCTACACCACGGGGTTAGGCTCAGGAGGAGCGGAAATGATGCTCACCCAGATCCTGAGCAAACTGGACCGCACCAAGTTTCGCCCACACGTCATCTCTCTCACCGACGGTGGCAAGTATGTCGAAACTCTCCGCTCGCTGAACATCCCGGTGCACTCCCTCGGCATGAACGCGGGCGTTCCCAGCCTCCGCTCATTCCTCAAGCTCCGTTCGTTGGCCAAAGAGATCCGCCCCGTGCTGAACATCGGCTGGATGTATCATGGCAATCTCGTGGCTTGCCTCGCTGGAGGTGCTCCGGTCATCTGGAACGTCCGCCAGAGCCTCTATGACCTGAAGTTGGAGAAGCGCGGCTCAGCTATGGTCATCAAGGCGCTCGCTTGGCTATCGTGGATACCCAGACGCATCATTTACAACTCAAAGATCAGCTCCCAGCAACACGAGGGCATCGGCTACCGCAGAGATCGAACGCAACTTACTGCCAATGGATTCGACCCCGAGCGCTTCAAACCCGACCCGGATGCTCGAACAAGCGTCCGCAGTGAACTTGGCCTGCCACCTGACGCGATCCTGATCGGCCGCTTCGGCAGAAATGCCGCCATGAAGGACTACCCTACCCTTCTTGCCGCAGCAGAGCTCCTCCCTGATCTCCACTTCATCATCGCAGGCACCGACACCGATCAGATCCAGAGTCCAAAATCCAAAATCCAAAATCTCCACGCCCTCGGTGAGCGCCATGACTTGCCTCGGCTCACCGCCGCACTCGACATTGCCGTTTCTTCCTCCGCCTTTGGAGAAGGATTCCCCAATGTCATAGCTGAGGCCATGTGTTGTGCCGTCCCGGTCGTCGCCACTGACATCGGAGACAGCGCTTGGGTTATTGGCGACTGTGGACGCCTTGTGCCGCCACGCGATCCTCAAGCTTTAGCAAATGCCATCCGTGCCACGCTTGCCGACCCTGACAGGCACCTGCAATCCGCTGCTGCCCGCCAACGAATAGTCGATACCTTCTCCTTGAATGCAGCCGTCCAGGGCTTCGAGTCCGCGCTTCATCACTCTCCAGACATTCCTATTCCCTCATCCCTTATCCCCAAATCCCCATGTGCGGCATAGCAGGCTTCTTCACCATCCCACGCTCGCGTTCTGACGATGAAATGCGCCAGATCACCACACGCATGACCGATGCCATGGTCCACCGCGGCCCGGATGACGCTGGCGTTTGGACGGATGCAGACACCGGCATCGCCTTGGGTCATCGCCGCCTTTCCATTCTCGATCTCTCCCCGCTCGGCCATCAGCCCATGCAGAGCGCGGACGGCCGGTTCATGATCGTCTTCAATGGCGAGATCTACAACTTCCAGGACCTGCGGGCCGAGTTGGAGCCCCATGGCCACACCTGGCGCGGCCACAGCGATACCGAGATCATGCTCGCCGCCTTTACACAGTGGGGCGTGCTGGAGGCCACCAAAAAGTTCAACGGCATGTTCGCCTTCGCCCTCTGGGACCGCCAGGAGCGCGTCCTCCACCTCGGGCGCGATCGCTTGGGCGAGAAGCCTCTCTACTACGGCTGGGTTGGCGACACACTGGTGTTCGGCTCTGAGCTAAAAGTACTGAAACCCTTCCCCGGCTTCTCCGGCGAGGTAAATCGCGATGCCATCGCTGGCCTGCTCAATCTCAACTACATCCCGGACCCGCACAGCATCTACAAGGGCATCCACAAGCTCACCCCCGCCGGCCTACTCACCTGGGACGGCAGCAGCCAGCGCCCACAGCCCCAGCTTTACTGGAACGTCCGCTCCGTCATCGAGACCAGCGTTAGCAATCCCTACACCGGCTCCGATCATGACGCCGTCAATGAGTTAGAACGTCTGTTGCTCGATGCCGTGAAGATCCGCATGATCTCGGATGTGCCCCTCGGCGCGTTCCTCAGTGGCGGAGTCGACTCCAGCACCATCGTGGCCCTCATGCAGGCCCAGAGCAGCAAGCCAGTCCGCACTTTCACGATAGGCTTCCATGAGAAAGACTACAACGAAGCCATCTTCGCCAAAGAAGTCGCCCAGCACCTCGGCACCGACCACACCGAGATGTACGTCACGCCCAAGGACGCCCTCGACGTCATCCCTGGCATCCCCCACATGTTTGACGAGCCGTTTAGCGACTACTCGCAGATACCCACCTACCTGGTTAGCAAGATCGCCCGCCAGCACGTCACCGTCTCCCTCAGTGGAGACGCCGGAGACGAGCTCTTCACTGGCTACGAGCGCTACTTCGTGGGCAAGAGCATCTGGGACCGCATCCGGCCCATGCCCAAGTTTGTGCGCAACAGCCTAGCAGGCGCCATGACCCTGCTCCAGCCCTCCACCATCAACACCCTTGTCTCCCCAGCCCACAAGCTACTGCCCAAGAAATACCAGCACGTCTCCGTGGGAGATAAGGTGCACAAACTCGCCGAGGTCCTCCGCACCGATGACCCCGTCCACATGTATCACAACCTCGTCGCCCACTGGAAGCAGCCCCACGAGGTCGTCATTGGCGGCAGACAACCCGCCACTGCCCTCACCGACCACACCGGCTGGCCATCCGTGGCGGACTTCAGCCACCGCATGATGCATCTGGACATGGAGACCTACCTCCCTAGCGACATCCTCGTCAAAGTAGACCGAGCCGCCATGGCCGTCTCCTTGGAGGGTCGCATCCCCCTGTTAGATCCACGCGTCATGGAGTTCGCATGGCGGCTCCCCCTCTCCATGAAGCAGCGCGGCAACGTCGGCAAGTGGGTGCTCCGTCAGGTACTCTACAAACACGTCCCCCAACGCCTTATCGACCGGCCAAAGCAAGGCTTCAGCGTGCCCATCGGCTACTGGCTCCGGAGCGAGCTCAAAGACTGGGCCGAAGCCCTGCTCGACGAGTCCCGCCTCAAGCGAGAAGGCTACTTCAATCCCGCCCCCATCCGCCAGAAGTGGAAAGAACACCAACAAGGCCACCGCAACTGGCAGTACTACCTCTGGGACGTCCTCATGTTCCAGGCGTGGTTGGAGAAGCAGTGATTGGTCACCGCTGATGACCGCACAGTGGACAATCTGGCTCTGCCTGATACATTCCACCCGTCATGACACAGGTAGCCATCCAATTGCCAGATGATCTCAGCAAGTTCGTGGAAGAGACCGTCCAAGCTGGAGGGTATCCGTCGACAGATGACTTTTTCATCAGTGTTGTGTCCATGTACAAGGATCAGGTGGAAGTTCGCCGCAGCGAGGCCGACGAAGCAAAGCTGGCTGCCCTGCGTACTGACATCCAAACCGCAGTTGAACAGGCAGATCGTGGTGAAGTCATCCGAGATTTTCAAATGGATGACTTCTTGGCCGCGCGTCACCGTGAGCACACTGTTCTCAAAAGCGCTTAGCGCCGATGCCCAGAGTCGACCTCACCAACGTTGCGCAAGACGATCTCAAGGAGATTTGGACTTACGTGGCTGATGAGAGCGAACTCCAGGCAAATCGGCTTTTGGGGCGCTTCTGGGAGAAGTTCACCTACTTGGCGAAATACAGCAGCCTGGGGCGTCCGCGGCCAGAACTCGCCAAAGACTGCCGGAGTTTTCCGTTCGGCAGATACTGTTTCTACTTCCGCGCACACGAAGACGGCGTTCTCATCCTCCGTGTGCTTCACTCTGCGCGCGACATCGAGCAACTGCCGTTCCCTGACTAATCCCCGGCAACACCAAGCTACCACGACACTCATCCCCATCCGCCAGAAGTGGAAAGAACACCAACAAGGCCACCGCAACTGGCAGTACTACCTCTGGGACGTCCTCATGTTCCAGGCGTGGTTACAGAAGCAGTGATCGCAAAGAAAGCCGCTACGGCTTCAGCCGCACTCTGTAGGCCGTCTCTTTGAGGCGGCAGGCGTGGGGCTATTTCTCGTCCAAGACAAAGCCCCAAGTGCACCAGTAACCAAGCTACAGAGTGCCCTTGCGCCCCATACGTTGACATCTCCGCATCCTGACTGAGGATGGGCGCTCGCGTTTCGTTCTGTTCCGCCTCCTTCTCCGACTTCTAGCCCCGCATGACTGACTTCTTCATCAGCTACACTGGCAAAGACATCCCATCCCTCTGTTAGGCATGAGCGAGAAAACAGTCTTCATCAGCTACCGCAGAGACGCCACGGGCAAGGCGTTCGCCCGGAACGTCCATCGCGAACTTACCCAGCGCGGCTATGATGTGTTTCTGGATGTCGAATCCCTGGAACCTGGCAAATGGGCAACTCAGATTCTCACTCAAGTGCCTCTTCGGTCTCACTTCCTCGTTCTGCTCACTCCCGGAGCCCTCGAACGTTGTGCTGATGAAAATGACTGGGTGCGGCGAGAGTGTCTGGAGGCACTCGCTTCACAGAGAAACTTTGTCCCCGTCCGCGAGGAGTCGGTGAACATTTCCGAGATGCGGAAGTCGTGCCCAGAGTGCTTGAAGCCGTTGTTTGAGTTCCAAATGGCCAATCTGGAGCACACCAGCTTTGCAGCAGACATCCAGCAGCTGGTTTCCCACTTCATCCCTCCGCACAAGGCACCCAAGCCAAAGCCTTCACCTCAGCCACTCCCACCCACCTACCCCGGAGCCCCAGCACCCGATGCTGATGGGCTCATCCCGGACAACCTCCCCAGTGGCTATTTGGGCCGTGAGTTTGAGGGGCGGGATGCGTTTTTGGAGCGCTTGCGCCTAGCCTTGCAGAGTCAGACGCACGCGGCGGCCATTACGCAGGTCAAGCCGCTCGCTACCTCCGTGGCGGGGCTGGGCGGCATGGGGAAGACCCACACCGCCGTCGCTTATGCCGACCGCTATCGGGCTGACTACAGCGCCCTGCTCTTTGTCTCGGGCGAGAGCCCGGAGCGGCTCAACGCCACCCTGGCAGACCTCTCCGGCGTCCTCGACCTGGAGGACCCCTCCGCTCCGCCTGCACCCGAGACTCAGCGCGTGCAGACCGTGCTTGGCTGGCTGCAGCGGCACAAAGGTTGGCTGCTCATCATCGATAACGTCGACTCCCCAGAAGCCGTGCACGCCCTCAACCAGCACCTCGGCCAGCTTAAAGCGGGACACGTCCTCATCACCAGTCGTCTCCATGAGTGGGCGGACAACATCACCGCGCTCGACCTAGAGGTGCTCCTGCCAGAAGACGCAGCCACCTTGCTGTTAAAACTCACCAAGCACCCTAACCCTGAGGACCCCCAGGCCCGGAAGGACGCTCTCCAGCTGGCCGAGGAGCTAGGACGCCTGCCCCTGGCCCTGCAACAAGCCGCCGGCTACATACGGGAGCAGAACCTCACCCTCGCCCAGGCTCACACCTTTTATCAGCAGCAGGCCAGCGAGCTACTGGGTTGGTTCAACCAACTTACCGTCCCCTACTCCGCACCGGAGGACATCGGCCCGCGGCCCGTGCTCTTCACCTGGAAGGCCAGCTTTGACCGCCTCACCCCGGAGCAGCGCGATTGGCTCCGCGTCTTTGCCTACTTCGCTCCCGACCGCATCCCGCAGTGGCTCATCGAGTCCGCCCCAGACGCCTCTGACGAAACCAAAGCCCTCCACCACAGCGCCCGGCAAGCCCTGGCTGCTGCCGCAGGCTACTGCCTCATCACCCGGCACCAAGACCCCCAAGGCTTCAAGCTCCACCGCCTCGTCCAGCAAGTCATCCGCCTCCAATCCACCTCCGAGGAGAAAACCCAAGCCCTCACCCAGGCCATCCGCCTCATCCAGAGGAACTACTCAGGCCATCCGCAGGACTTCCGCACCTGGCAGCGCTGGAACCTACTGCAACCCCACGCCCTCGCCCTGTGTGACCACTCTCCAGATGACCCCTCGCCCAAGACCCTTAGTTGGTTGCTGAACTGCATTGGCGTCCTCCTCCACAACAAGGCGCTCTACGCCCAAGCTGAGCCGCTGCTCAGACGGGCATTGAAGCTGCACGAGGCCAGCCTTGGCAAAGACCATCCCGAAGTGGCCTCAAGCCTTAACAACCTCGCGCAGTTACTCAAGGCCACCGACCGCCTCACTGAGGCCGAGCCACTCCTGCGCCGTGCTTTGGAGATTGGCGAGGCCAGCTTTGGCAAAGACGATCCCAACGTGGCCATCCGCCTCAACAACCTCGCGACTTTGCTCCACGCCACCAACCGCCACACCGAGGCAGAGCCGCTCATGCGCCGTGCTTTGGAGATCGACGAGGCCAGCTTTGGCAAAGAACATCCCAACGTGGCTCGTCACCTCAACAACCTCGCCATGTTGCTCCACGCCACCGACCGCAGCGCTGAGGCAGAGCCGCTCATGCGCCGTGCCTTGGAGATCGATGAGGCCCGCCTCGGCAAAGACCAACCCAATGTCGCCATCGAACTCCACAACCTCGCGCTATTGCTCCAGGCCACCGACCGCCACACCGAAGCAGAGCCGCTTATGCAGCGGGCCGTGGACATCTTCCTTGCCACCCTTGGTCCAGAGCACCCGCGCACAAAAACCGTGCAAAATAACCTCGCGGTCCTCCAAGCGAAAATCCGCAAGCAAGAGGGCTAGTGACGAGTATCACGTCTCCTGGGTCACAGACCCAGGCTACAGGGGGGGGTTGGTTTGGTAGGCAGTAGAATCTGAATGCCACTGGCGGGCGGGAGGTGTCCCTGATTCGGCTGAAGCTGAAGCTACTTTCTTTGTCTCGCCGCGAATCCTTTCCAAGCATTCTACTGCCACCATTCTTCTGCCATCCTTTCCCGGTTTGTTTTGTTAGGCTTGGTGGGGCGGGAATGGTATCTTGGGAAGCGGGCAGGAGTGCCCGCGCTCCTTTTTTGCGGACGCCCGTGGGGCTTAAGGGGTGGCTTTGACTCGGATGTCGCCGCCTTCGTAGGCTGCGGTGTTGTAGAGGAAGCAGCCGATGGCTTCCATGTCGGAACCAGCACCGAGTCCTGGGACGACGAGGCCGGTGATGGGTAGATTGGTGTTGGTGATGGAGCGGATGATGCCGCTGAGGAGGCCGGAGCGGTTGACCTTGAGTTGGTTGACGGGGGTCTGGGGCAGCGGGCTGAAGATGTTGGCGGTGCTGAGGGTGAAGGTCTTGGTGAAGGGGGCGGCAAAACCGCCGCCGGTGACGATGGCATCGGTCTGGGTGAGGGCGTTGGTGGTGAGGACGCGGACTCCGGCTAGGGGCGCGAGGTACTGACCGCCGAGGGTATCGTATTTGCCACTGAAGCCTACGGCGTGATAGGCGCCGCGGTTGGCGGTCTGGACTGCCTTGTCAAAGGCGAGGGTGCCGGTGATGCTGCCGCCGAGGGTGATGCTGAGGAGGCCGGAGTAGCGGGTCTTGGGATTGGTATTGAGGCCGTTGGCGTAGAAGGCGAGTTCATCGCCAATGACGATAGCGCTGGCACAACTGACGGGGAGGACGTCGGGTCCGCGACCAGCAAAGGTGACGCTGCCGTTCTTTGTGACGAGGACTCGAAGCCAACCTTGGGAGGTGGGCAGGCCTGTCTGGGCGGGCTGGGCGAGTTGCGCGGTGTGGTAGTAGCCAATCTGGGCTTTGGGGACTTGGGTGGCGTTGGTGTAGTCGTGGAGGATGGAGTTGCCGGTGAAGATGTTGCCGGCATCATTGGCGGTGATGGTAAGGTGCTGGCGGGGCTCGGTGGGTACGGTGAGGGGGGCGTGGAACTGGACGTGGAAGGTGACGCCACCGCTGGAGATGGTGTCTGCTCCAGAGGCGTCTAGCACTCCGTTGAAGCCGAAGGTGCGCCCGCTGAGCTGAGCGCGACCGGTGAGAACGCCACCGGTGACGACAGTGGCGCGGAAGATGCCGTCTGCCTTGGCATCGCCCTCGTCTAACAAGCCGGTGTAAGAGCCAGCGAGGGTGTTGTAGTTGGCGACGATGATGGTGCCGATGTCGGTGCCGCCCATGCCGTCACTGATGGTGTAGGTGAAGGCGTCCTGGTCGTCGAAGAGGGTGCCATCTCTGGTGTAGGTGATGCTGTTGGCCGTGAAGGTGACCGTGCCGCTGGTGGGATCGCCTACGTCGATGATGGTGAGGGTGGAGACAGCGGGAGGGAGGGGATTGGTGTCGTTGGTGAGGGGATTGAAGGTGGTGCTGGCTCCACTGAAGGTGATGAAGTCGTCTTCAGCCGAGAGGTTGACCGGTGGGGTGGAGTAGACGCTGAAGCTGACAGCAGGGCTGGAGTTTCCGGCGGCGTCATAAGCCACGAGGCTAACAGCTACGGTGGTGCCTGCGGCGTGGGTAGTGCCTGGAGCTGGGGTTTGCACCACGCTTGTGACGCCAACGAGGTCTGCGGTAATGGCCTGGCCGGTGTAGTCTGGCAGGGTGGCGGTGTGGAAGAAGCTGATGGGGGTAAATCCTGCACCTGGGGCGCTGATGGTGGGTGGGGTGGTATCCCGCACGCGGACGGTGAAGCTGCCGGTGACGTTGACGCTGCCGCTGTCTGTAGCGCTGACATTGACGGTGGTGTCGCCAACGGGGAAGGTGCTGCCGCTGGGGTGAGATAGTGTAGGAGTGAGGCTGCCGTCTTCGGTATCGCTAGCTGTGGCCGTAAAGGTGACAGCGGCTCCTGATGCGGAGGTGGCTTCTGCGATGATGGGGGAGGCTGGCAGGCTGAGGGTGGGTGCGGCGTTGCCTGATCCGCTGACGGTGATGTCGAACGGTGCCTCATCTGGGTCGTCACTGGGGATGCGCACCACGGCGCTGCGTGCACCAGAGGCGGTGGGGCTGAAGGCTACGGTGAAGGTGGTGCTGGCTCCTGCGGCTAGGCTGCTGGCGATGCCGGTGAGATTGAGCGTGAAGTCGGCCGTGTGGCCGCTGGCCTTGGTGACGGTGCCAAGGCTGAGTGGCCCGGTGCCGTCGTTTTTGATGGTGACGGTCTTGGCGGTGCTGCTGGCGCTGACATTGGTGGTGGGGAAGGAGATGGCAGCAGAACTGAACACGAGATCGGTGCCAACGGGTTGCTGCACGGTGATGTCAGGCGTGGTAACGGCTCCGATGCTGAACTTGACCACGCGCAAGGCACGAGGTGTCGTGGTGGTCTGGCCGATGGTGTAAAGGGTGCCGTTGTTGCCGACAATGGTCTTGGTACCGCCGGCACTGCTGGCTACCTCGCGGAAGACTTGGGCTCCGGTGACGATGTCATGCACGGCTAGGCCGGTGGTGGAGTCGCCCTGGGAGGAGTTGAAGTAAATGCCCTGCGGCCCGACGACCATGGAGTCCGAAGAGCCAACCGAGTCATAAGCGTTGCCAGGCGCGGCGACTGATACGGACCAGAGGGTGGTGCCGTTTACAGAGTCGACCCTGGTGAGGATGTTGCGCGTGCTGGTGGAGGGCGGGAAGTGAATGTAAGAAGGGCCGACCGCGATGACATTGCCACCTGGATCCAAGCGAATGGTGCCGATGGTGCCGCCATTGGGCGCATTACCGGTCTGGTTGGTCCACAGGATGGCTCCAGTGGAGCCGTTCAGGCGCTGCGTGGTGAGTTTTGCGTCTTTGTTGGAGACGACAAAGACATCGCCAGTGGCGTTGGTGACGATGCCGGAGGCGTGCTCGTGGTAGCTGCCGTTTTGACCGAGAACGGTCTTCCAAATCTTGGCACCGGTGGAGGCATCGAGTTTAATGGCGACAGGGTCCTGTGCGAGGATGGGTTCTGTGCCGGAGAAGATGGGATTGCCGGATGCATCAAAGGCGATGTCATTTGTGCCATTGATGCCAGAGCCTGGAGAGCCGGAGGGATCACTGTAGCGCCAAGTGACGTTGCCGTTAGAAGGATCGAGCTTCCAGGCGGTGCTGATGGTGGAGGGGAGGTAAAGTCCGGTGCCGGCCGCATAGAGTTGGCCATCTGGGCCGAAGCGGAGGCGATTGAGCGAGCCAAGGGAGTAGCCATTGGAGAGGGGCGTGGTCCAGAGCACTGTGCCAGTAGCACCGCTGACCTTCATGACGACAGCCGCGTAGTTGCCCGCGCTGGCATGCAAGGCATCGGTGCGGTAGCCAACATAGAAGTCGCCTGCGGCATCGGTGATGACGACACTGACTTGATCAGTGCTGGTGTTTGGGCCACGGCTGCTGGGGTGGTCATGGGTGAGTTGCCAGAGTTTGGAGCCATTGGGGGCAAACTTGGTGATGCCAATGTTGCGCACGTCTGCCGAGGTCTGCTCATTGGCGACGACAAAGAGATTGCCCGCAGCATCAACGGCACCGTCCATACCGCCTACACTATCATAGCCGGAAGTGGTCTGGGTGACGGTCCATGCGGTGGCCGGAGAGGTAGCAGTCCCGGTAGCGGTGATGGTGACGGTAAGCGCCTTGTCAAAGGTGGCTGCTGGGCTTCCGTTGTCCGTAGCACGAACTCGCAGGGAGTAAGAGCTCTTCATGACAGCGTTGGTGACGGGAACGATGTAGACGCTGTTCCCGGAGAGGGTGAAACTCGTGTTGTCTGTGTCTCCTGTGCCACTGACGAGGCTGAAGGAGTGAGTTTGCCCTGCATCAGGGTCCGTGGCGGTGAGCGTGCCGATGAGAGCATTGGCCGCATTGCCCTCCAAAATGCTGGAGGGGCTGAGGGTGATGTTGGTAGGGGCGCTGTTCCCTGTGGCAGCCACGGTGTGGGTGTGCACAGGGAGGTTAGCCGTGATCAAAGTGACATTCTCCGCACCGGTCTGGCCACCCAGACCACCGGAGGGCGTGCCCACGAGCGCACGACCGCGAACGTCCGGGGCGTTCGCCGTAGAAACTCCATCGCCTCCAAAACTGGAGCCAATGATGTAGAAGAGCGTCTCGTAGTCGGGCACGCTGCCACCATTTGCCGCGATAAACTCACCATCGGAGATCAATGTGCTGGTGGAGCCAGCGAACCAACGGATCTCGCCAAGATACATGTCCGATCCACCACCACCGCCATTCACTGGAAAGTCTCCATAGAGCGGAATGAGGTGATTCAGTGCCACGGAGGGCTGCATGTTAGCCAAGCTCTGGCCGCTGCCCGTGCTCCCAGTAGTGCCACCCGAGTAAGTGTGTGTGTGTGCTGGCAGTTGCCCAGTGGTCACGGTTACCTCCTCAGTACCAATCAACTGACCAGTGGCGCGATTGGAAAGTCCGCTGCCCTGCCCCGTGCCAATGACGGTCCGTCCACGCAAGTCTGGGATATTGAAGTTAGTGGCGTTACCTCCGAAAGTGGTGCCAATCCGGCTGTAGAGGGCCGTGTTTTGCGAGACAGGGAGAGAGCGACCATCACAAATCATCCAGCCACTGGGCGCAAAGTTTCCTGCAAACAGGGTCACCTCACTGATGTGGTAAAATGAGCCGCCAGGGGCGATGATGTAGTGCAGAGCGAGCGAGGCCTGCATGTTCGACATGGCTGTGCCACTGCCAGTGGAGCCTGTGTTTCCACCGGTAACGCTGTGGGTGTGGGCAGGCATCTGAGAGGTGGTCATGGTCAGGGTGTTGGCACCAGTGACTGATCCCAGCGGATGATTGGTGTCAGCGCCAATCGGCACCCGATTGCGCAAGTCGGGCAAATTGAATGTGGTAGAGCCATTTCCACCGTAGGTCGTTCCCAATATGCTATAGAGCGCGGCATTGGAACCGGTGGCCAAAGATTGCCCCTCGCACCGCATCCAACCGCCTGGGGCATAGTTTCCACTGAAGGCACGGATCTCGCCCATGATGGAATCACTTCCTGAGAAGTATCTTCCGCCATTGGAGGCATCCCGGACGGGGTAGCTTCCTTGAACACAGATGATGTAGCTGATGTTCAGACCGGGCTGGCGGGTATCAAAAGGCGCACTGCTACCAGTGGAACCCGTGGTCTGACCGCAAACAACGCTGAAAGAGAGGACAGCGGCAGCAAGGAGGTGGATGAGAGCTTTCATGGATATAGAGACAGGATGGACGTTGTTCACTACCCTGGGAGGAGGAAGTGAGGTCACTTTCCCCAAAAACCACGGAAACGCTTTCAGCGAGTGGCAAATTGTCTTTCAGGAAGGAAGTGAAGCCGGATGCTAATCACTGCTGGCGATTGCGCAACCATGGATCAACCTGACTATCAGTTGCGGAGCACAACACCAGCTATTTCATCCCAGAGCGGGTCAATTTCCGCAGATTTGCGAGAGGGTTTACCCGCCCGAGAGAACCAGTAGTCCGCATTCCATTGATCGCCCTCAATGACGTGGAGCAAAGCGTGAATCCACGAGCCAAGAGGCGTGTGAATGTCCTGAGCGATGTTGTGCGCGGCCTCCCAGTTGCCGTGTTTGGCATGCCAAAGGGACTGGGCCTCTGGCGAGAGGCCAGAGGGCAAGACTGAGGCAGCTGCGAGTTCTGCGGCGGTCATGAAGAAGACTCAATCTTCTGGTAGCGGACGTCCCTTGGTCTCAGGGAGGAACATGAGGGCGATAAGGCCAACGAGGAACACCGCACTCATGTAGCTGCAGGCATCTCGGAAGGCATTGATCTTATCTGCGGCCGTCGTAGCACCCTTGGCGAGTTCTTGCTGGAGCAATCCGAGTGTAAAGGGGCCGCTGGCAGCAAGGAAGCGGCCCACGTTGTAGCAAAAACTGGTGCCGGTGCTACGGAGGCGGGTGGGGAACAACTCAGGAAGGTAAATGGCGAAACCAGCGAACAGGGCCAACTGGAAGAAGCCCATCACAGCGCTCATCCAAATGTGCTGCACGCCATTAAACATTTGGAAGTAGCCCAGCGTGGTGATGGCCGCACCGATGAAGCCGATGGCGAATGCAAGCTTGCGCCCGGTGCGCTGAGCCAGCCAAGCAAAGGCGATCATGCCAAAGAACGCGCCCAGGTTCTGGACGATGCTGTTAATGCCTTTCCACTTGGCTTCGGCCGCTTTGATCTCTGCCGCAGGGATGTTTTGCGCCTTCAGAGAGTTGGAGATAACATCACCCACAAGCTCAGGAGCAAAGAATCCAATACCCCAAAGACCGATCACGCCAGCAATGCAAAGCATCATGCCCAGCAGAGCCGGCTTGCGCCAGCGACCTGCACCCAAAAGGCTGCCGTACGAACCCATGGCCTTGCCAGCAGCTTGACTGTCGGCACGCGCCTTGATCCACTTCTCTGGCTCCTTGAGTTTGGCCTGAATGAAGACGCAAAGGAAGGCGGGAACGGAACCCATGAGGAAAGCGATCTTCCATGCTGTGTCCGAGGTGATTTTTCCAGATCCTATCATGCCGCCAATCCACATGCTGATCAAACCAGCCGTAATGTTTCCAAGAGCGGAGAGCGCTTGAAGAAGTCCCAAGGCACCAGCGCGAGCGTGGTCCGGCAGTGAATCCGCCACCAAGGCCACGGCTAGCCCAAAGACGCCACCCACTCCCAGCCCGGTGATAAAGCGATAAACAGCAAAGTCCAACCAACCCTTAGAGAGAGCCGACAAGCCAGTGAATACCGAGTAAAGTAGCACCGTGGTCGTGAGCATCTTGGCGCGCCCATGCTTGTCCCCCAACGAACCAAAGATCAGCCCTCCCGTGGCCCAGCCCGCAACAAAGATGGAAGTTGCATAGCCGCCGTATTTCTTGACGACAGTGGGGTCAGTGCCCGGCGGCAGGAGATTCTCCAGTGCCTGATTCCGGAACAAAAGGAAGATCTGTTGGTCAAGGCAGTCGAACAGCCACGCTAAAGAGGCCATGGCAAAGACAAACCAGTGATACGACGTGAGTGTCTTGTACCAGGGCAGATTGGGTGAGAGGGCGTTGGGCTGGCTCATGCGCGGGGATGTTGAAGAGAAACGGCGACCGTGGCAACAGCAAACCTTGCCCCTCATTGACGCCAAATCCGGTCCACTAAGACAATAAAGAAGCCTTGGTTGACGGCGGTGGGATCACAGAGTTGTTTTTAGGCATGATTGGAACTCGTCCCTTCCGCTGGTGTCTCCTGTTTGCTGTCTCTCTGCTCAACCTTACCCCAGTGAAGGCTGACCAAAAGTCGACAGCAGCTCACTTTCAGACCGTTCTCCAAAATCTGGACATCGGTGGTGAGCAGTTCAGTTTCTTCCAAACTCCTCAAAACGCAGCCGAGCTCGGTGCGGTCCTGGATAAGCTTCTTGAGGCGATCCCCGCAGAGGAAAAGGCTAAAATGCCTGCAGGGTTCAGTCTCAGCAAGATCGCAGAAGCGCTTGGTTTCTACAGCGTCAAAGCCTACGGGAGCAGCGGTGTCACCGAGGAAAATGCGGTGCACAGACGAGGTTTCTTCTACATTCCAGGGCCAAAACTCGGCCTCACTGGGCTGATGGGTGATACCGCCAAGCCATACATTGCCGCATCCAATCCAGAAAAGGCAGACCTCGTCGTGGAGTTTGAGCTGGACCTCCGCAAAGCCGCAGCAGATCTCCTAGCCATGGCGCGCAAAATGATGCCTGAAGCAGAGATCAAGAAGATGGAGGAGGAGCTTGCCAAACCCATCCCCAATACTCCTTTAACACTCGCTCAAGTGCTGGAACACGCGGCGCTTCGTCTCTCACTGACTGCCTATGTTAGGCCAGAGGACAAGATTCCGGTGCCAGAAACCTCTATCATGGCTCCTGGTGCAGATCTGGTGCTCTCCGTTGACGGTCTGGGTTGGCTGCTAATACCGCTGAGCGAGACTCTCTTACAAAGTGCTGCACAGCCAGACGGACCCACCGAAGTTCAACAATCCGGCAACATGGCTACCGTGCGATTCAAGCAGCCAGTGGGACCACCGCCGATGGATTTCCAGCCGACAATCGAGTTTAACAAAGAAACCGGACGCATCACCGTCATTAGCCGCCAAGCACTCGCAGATGCCATGAAGGGTGGCGCTCCCAAATTGGGTGACAGCGCGGAGTTTGTAGCAGCCACCAACCGTCTGCCAAAAGACGGAAACGTGCTGCTTTACGCCTCTCGTCGATTCTCAGAAACCATCTACCAGCTTGTTGAGGCTAGCATCAAGGCGCAAAGTTCCACTGATGATGTGCAGGGCATTCTGACAGCGCAGAAGATGCTTTTTGGTCAGTTTTTACCACCGAAGCCCCAGGCGTTCGTCGTCAGTGCGAGGCCAGATGGAATCTTCATGGGCTCTAACTCCGCGATTCCACCATCAAGCCCAGAACTGAGCACGATCTCCATACTGGCAGTCATGGCGGGCATGGCTTTGCCAGCGATGAATAATGTCACCTATCAAGCCCGAGTCACAACGCAGACGAACAAGGCGCGCACGGTCGTCCTTGCCTTGAAGATGTTCGCTGCGGATAACAACGGCACGTATCCAAAGACCCTCAAGGAGCTGTTAGCCAACAATTACCTAGAGCACGAGTCCGATTTGAATCATGAGCACCCTCAGAGCAGGATTGCTGAACCGTGGGTATACTTCTCTGGATTCAGCGACAGCGATCCAGGAAGTGAGATCATTCTATTGTCGCCCTCTGCTGATCATCGCGGCAATCGAATCGCGGCGAGAAACGATGGTTCGGTCGAGCAGATCAGTGAGGAAGACGCTCAAGCAGCCCTAGCCAAGCGCAATCGTTGAGCTTGCGCTTGCTGGGTTCACTTCCAATACATGCAGCGGAACGGGTGCTCGTCGATGAGGTTAGACTTTACGCCTCCAAGACGATCCGAGCGGAAAAACTGCACCCCGACGTAAGTGTAAACTGGGACAAGTGCAGCGCCTTCTGAAACAAGCAATTGCTCAGCCTGCTGGAAGAGCAGATTGCGCTTGGTTGCATCACGCTCAGCTGCAGCTTGAGCAATCAAATGGTCATAGCGAGAATCCGACCAACCGGTGTGGTTCTGCCCATTGCCTGAGATGAAAAGTTCCAGAAAAGTGTTAGGGTCATTGTAGTCTCCAACCCAACTGGAGCGGCACATCTGATAGTTAAGTTCACGCATGGAGGCCACCCATGCCTTCTGTTCTTGCTTTGAGAGGGAAATCGTGACCCCGAGTGCAGTCTCCCACATGGACTTGAGCTCAATGGCGATGTTTCTCTCCAACGGAAGCGGCAGGTGCAGGTAATCCACCGTTGGAAAACCTTTTCCACCAGGGTAGCCTGCTTGTGCGAGCAACTTCTGCGCTGTCGCGATATCTAGGCCTAAGCCCTTCGGCGGCTGATAGTTCTGTCCCGCACCTGCTGGAACGATGCCTTCTGAAACTTGCTCACCTAGATTGGTGATCTTCTGGGTGATGCGTTTCTTGTCGACCACTAACGCGAACGCACGGCGCACTCGAACATCGTTGAACGGCGCTTTGGTAACATTGAAGCGAATGAACCAACTGCCGAGAAATGGTCCCGTGTGGAAGTATGGCTGCTTTTTCAGCGGGCCCGTGAGCGATGGCGGCACCATACCCTTGTCCATCAGCAGATCGCAGAGTTGCGAGTGAAAGAAGTTCAGCGCTGTGTTGGCATCAGTCACTGGCTTGACCTCCACGGTTCTCATTTTGACGTTAGCCGCGTCCCAGTAGAGAGGATTGCGCTCAAGAAGAACGCGGTCGTCGACCCGCCAGTCCTTGAGAATATAAGGTCCATTGCAAACAATATGGGTGGGCTTAATCCATGTCGTGCCGAGCTTCTCAATTTTTTCAACCGGCACTGGCGCAAGCGTGACGAAGGCACAGAGGTCGATGAAATAGGGGACTGGATTCACCAACTCCACTTGCAAGGTGCGCTCATCCAGCGCTTTCACTCCCACTTGGGAAAAGTCGGTCAATGTCCCTTCATTGAACTCTCGAGCGCCTTTGATTACGTAAAACTGGCTCGCGTAGTCCGCCGCAGTCGCTGGCGTAAGAGTGCGCTTCCAGGAAGCAACAAAATCCCTGGCGGTAACAGGACTGCCGTCACTCCAAAGAATACCTTGGCGAAGATAAAACGTGTAGCTCAGTGCGTCCGAGCTCATGTCCCAACTCTCCGCCATGCCGGGCTGTGGCTCACCATTTTCATCGACACGACATAGCCCCTCAAACAACGAGGATGATATCCGCATCGAGACCTGATCCGATGCAAGACTCGGATCGAGAGTGTCCGGCTCTGCGCTTTGAATGAAAACCAAATCAGCGCGCTGCCCTGAATCTCCGCAAGACGCGAGAAACAGTGCTGTGAGGAGATGGAGGCAAATGCAGCGCATGTGAAGCCGGACAAAACACCAATGCCACGCACTGTCTACGCCGGTTCGTGTTTGCCGATGTCGCTGCATGAGGTCAGATTGGACGCCATGAAGAAAAATTGGGATGTCATCGTGCTCGGAACGGGCGGGGTGGGCAGCGCATCATTGATGCATCTCGCACGCCGTGGGGTGCAAGTTCTTGGCCTGGATCAACACCCGCCGGCTCATGCATTCGGCAGCTCACACGGCGAAACGCGTATCATCCGGAAGGCTTACTTCGAGCACCCTAACTACGTCCCATTGCTGCTGCGCTCTTATGAGCTTTGGGACGACCTCGGTGCGGCTTCTGGTCGAGATGACCTGTTCGTGCGGACCGGATTGCTCCAAGTTGGACCTGCCGATGGTGTGGTGGTGCCTGGGGTGATGTCAGCAGCAGCGAAACATAGTCTTGATCTTGAATCCGTCAGTAAATGCCCACCCTATCGCATCCCTGAGCACTGTACCGCAGTCTTGGAGCGGGACGCAGGATTTCTGCGAGTGGAAGACTGCGTTTTGGAGCATCTGAATCTCGCTCAGCGTGCTGGTGCGGAACTGATGACTGGTGTTGTAGTGCAAGATTGGCGTGCCCACGCCGAAGGCGTTGTCGTCTCTACTTCAGCGGGAGATTTTGAAGCCGACAAGCTCGTGATCACAGCCGGGGCATGGGCTCCAAAACTACTTTCCAGCCTTGGCGTGCCTATGCACATCCGGCGGAAAGCGCTTTTCTGGATGGCCGCAAGAATGCAATCAACCGCGCACTTGGTCAGTGAGGGTTGTCCCTGCTTTTTCTATGAGAATGCTGAAGGTCAGTTCTATGGCTTTCCTGAAATCACGCCTGGTGGCGGCATCAAGCTTGCCTGTCATTCCGGCGGCGATGTCGTTGACGGCCCTGAATCGCTTGATCGCTCCCTCAAAAGCTCCGACCTCACCGAGATCCAATCATTTGTTTCTCAATGGCTGCCAGAAGTCAGCGGAGAGATGCTTCGGCACGCGGTCTGCATGTACACGATGAGTCCAGACGAGAACTTCATCATCGACAAACATCCAGAGCATCAACAAGTCGTCTTTGCTGCCGGGCTTTCAGGCCACGGCTTCAAGTTCGCGAGTGTAATTGGAGAAATCATGGCCGATTTGGCGCTGGAAGGCCACACAGCGCATCCGGCGGGCTTTCTCGGTCTCAGTCGCTTCCGATAGGCCACAGAAAACAAGTGCAAGCGTCCTCGACGAGAGCTAAACGAAATCATGCCCGATCTTGCCGCCTTCTACCCGATCCTAAAGCCTTGGCTCTTCCGCCTTGATGCGGAGAAAGCCCACACTTTGACGGTGAAGATGATGACGCTGGCTCACAAAATAGGGCTGCTGCAGCCAGCCTATCGGGGCGAGCAGAAACCTGTCACTTGCCTTGGTCTACGGTTTCCCAATGCTCTCGGTCTCGCGGCTGGAATGGACAAGTCCGCCTCTGCCGTGGAGGCCTGGGGCTCACTTGGCTTTGGTTTTGTGGAAGTCGGTACGCTGACTCCTCGTCCGCAGCCGGGAAATCCGAAACCACGGCTGTTCAGGCTTCCGGAGCACCGTGCCTTGATCAATCGCATGGGGTTCAACAACCCCGGCATCCACTCTGCGGTCGATCGTCTCAAGAAACGCTCCACGAAAGCGGTTGTAGGAGTGAACATTGGCAAGAACTTCGACACGCCCAACGAAGCTGCGGTCAACGACTACCTCTACTGCCTGAAAGTAGCTTGGCCAGTGGCGGACTATGTTGCCGTGAACATCTCATCTCCCAACACGAAGGGATTGCGCGACCTCCAAGGTGAAGAATCCATGCGCCAACTTCTGGGTGCGCTGAAGACTGAGCAATCGAAGCTAACCAGCGAGCACGGCAAACGAATCCCTATCGTGGTAAAGATCGCTCCAGACCTAGAGGAACTCCATATTCAAGCTCTAGCGCGGGTATTCAATGAGATGGCGGTGGACGGAGTCATCGCCACCAACACGACGATTTCGCGGGAAGCAGTGAAAGGTCATCTCCTCGAGAACGAAGCTGGCGGCCTTAGCGGCGCACCAGTTACCGCCCGCAGCACTGAGGTGATCCGAGCATTTCGCGAGCTTTTGGCGCCGCAGATTCCTGTTATTGGTGTGGGCGGCATCATGTGTGGCCAAGATGCCGTGGAGAAACTTCGTGCTGGCGCAAGCCTAGTGCAAATCTACAGCGGGCTGGTCTATGCTGGCCCTGGCTTGATTGGCGATGTCCTGGCCTCAATAGCCAAGTCCGCCTGAAGCTGGCTACTTGCCGCCGTGGCGCTTGTTGAAGCTGGCTACCACACGGGCTGCCTCACGATTTTCGACCCGCTCTTTCAGGTCCTCACGCTGATCTGCACGATTCTTGCCGCGCCCGACTCCGAGTTCGATTTTCACCTTCTTGTTCTTCCAGTAGGCACGCAGAACAGGAAGGGAGTGACCTTTTTGGTGAGTGAAACCGGTGAGTTTGTCGATCTCTGTCTTGTGCAAAAGCAGCCGTCTCATGCGCCGCAGTTCATGCTGCGTGTGACTAGCTTTTTCATAGGGCTGGATGTCACAGTTGTACATCCATACCTGACCTTTTTCGACCCTGGCAAAGGCATCTGCCAGATTGATTTTACCGAGACGGATAGACTTCACCTCGGTGCCTCGCAACTCAACGCCTGCCTCGAACTTCTCCAGGATATGGTAATCCCTGGGGGCTTTGCGATTGGTGGCGATGTCCATGAATCTACGGATTTCCGATACTTAACGACGGCATCCTGACATCCACGGACGAAATGACCGCAGAATCAGTTAGATACTTCTTCAACCTCGCCGTCTGCTCCGACTTTGATCTTGCCCTGGATGATCTCCATAAGCGCGACATCGGCTTCCCTCATGCCGGGACGACGATCTACAAGAGAAGGGCGGCCGGAAGTGATCTGACGCACGCGCTTGGAAACCAAGTTGATGAGAAGAGGAGCGTCAGGAAGAACGAGAGCGGCTTGCTCAACGAGATCGGCTTTCATGGTGGCGGTCGTGGGTGGGGGTGACGGGTTACTCCGGGGCAGACTGCCACCGGAAAAACGGGCCAACTATTTAGCACAGGGCAAAATGGGTTCAACTGGCAATTTCCCGTTGTCTAAACCGGTCCCAACACTCCAGATTGTCCCACTAGTCGCGAAAACTCACCGTAATCTCGGATGTAATCGTCCTGGTCGTAGTAATCCGAGGCAAAAACGAGGAGCGTGCTGTCGTGGGAGTGCCCGTACTCCGCTGCCCATACCATTGGCGGCACATAAATGCCCAGAGTGGGTCTGTTCAGCACAAACTCGGCCCGATTTTCACCATCATCCACCAGCACGCGACAAAATCCCCTCACACACACCAGGAACTGATGACACTGCCGATGCGCGTGCTCTCCCCTGGTCGTGGAGTCCGGTATCTCAAAGGTCATGAAGAACCGTTTGGGCTGAAACGGAAGATCACGGCCAAACTCACCCACCGCAAGGTTTCCCCTGGCATCGTGAATGTAACGCAGGTTGTAGCGCATGACTCCCCGCACCGATGTGGGTTTAACAATGGCAAATGAACGACTCATGACATCTGCGTCTCCGGTTGATGGATTTGCAGTAGGCGCACGATGCTTTGGGGCCTGCCAGCCAGGGTCATGTAGGCCCGGCCGATATATTCTCCAAGCAAGCCAAGCATCACTAACTGAGTTCCTGAAGCCAGCGCCATCGTTGCCATCAGCGATGCCCAACCCGGCACATCAGTCTTGAGCAAGAAGTGCTCCACCAGCACTGCAATCAGCCCTAACAAGCCCGCTAACCCTAGCGCAAAGCCAAGCACACTTGCGGCCCGCAATGGCATGACGCTAAAATTGAAAAACATGTTCATCCAGAGTCTCACCAGCCGCCGGAACGAGTAACTGCTGTGCCCCTCTCTCCTCGGTTCATGCCTTACCTCCAGCCGTTCTATGCGATTGGTCGCAGCGAGGATCAGTCCGTCGATGTAAGGATAGGGACCTGTGTATTTCTTGATTCGATCAATCAGATCGCGGCTGTGTGCTCGGAAACTGCACAGATACAGGTCTTTTGGCTTACCCAGCATCCAAGTGGCCAGCCGATTGGTAAACCAGCTTCCGAAGTTCCGAAACCAGTGATGGTGCTTTCGCTTGTAGCTCGCGTAAACAACGTCTGAGCCAGTTTTTTCAAGATGATCCAAGAGACGCAGAGCCTCATCGACTGGATTTTGTAAATCGTCATCGAGATTGACCACTGTCTTACCCCTTGCGTGCCTAAATCCCTCCAGCACCGCAGCGTGTTCGCCATAGTTCCGAGCCAGATCGACAAATGTCACCGGGAACGGCATGCTTCCGATCAGCTCATGCACCTTCTCGCCCGTGCCGTCAGTGCTGCCATCGTTGATGAGCACCAGTTCGAATCCTCCCTCTACACGGATCGCCACAAATGCCTGCATCAATGCTTCAATGCCCGAACCCGTTTCATACAAAGGGATCACAAAACTCACTTGCGGCGAGTGTGTGTGATTTCCGCTATGATGCCTAGAGTCGATCATCGACTCCTTTATGGCTCAAATCGACGGCGCCCGGCAATCAAGTCATGCCAGCCGCTCACGTAGCGGCAGCCGCTACGGTGCGCTTGCTTTACGGACAGCTACCGCTTCAATTTCGAACTTCAGCATGCCGGAAAGGCAGTTGGTGATGGTCGTGCGGGCAGGTCGGGGAGCTGGGAAATACTCGCGGTACAACTGATTGAAGAGCGGCAGGTCGTCCGCACTGTCCACATAGTTTCGCGTCTGCACCACGTGTGCCAAATCACTGCCTGCGGCCTCAAGGACCTTACGAAGGTTCTCAACTGACCTGCGGAACTCACCCTCAAATGTGTCCTTCACGATTTGCCCGGTGGGATCTACGGACGCCTGTCCGGAGACGAAAATAAGGTCGCCTACAACGACACAAGGGCTGAATGGAAGATGAGAGACTGGTGTATCAGCGAGCCTTGGGTAAGAAACCAGCGGGTGATTCATGAGCGGTGCGTTTTGAGCCCTCAATCGAGATCTTCCCAGTCCTGCATGACGCGGGCGAGCTTTTTCTTGAGGCCAAGTTTAGCCGCAGCACTCATCCGATCGATGAACAGGATTCCGTTAAGGTGATCTGTCTCATGCTGAAATGCCCTAGCCAACAAACCGTCTGTTTCGATGGTGACCGTTTCTCCATCCAGCGTCTGATAGGTCACTTTGATCTCTGCAGGCCTGCGGATTTGCCCACGTAGTCCGGGGAAACTGAGGCAGCCTTCTTCGTCGGTCTCCTTTTGCTTGCCCACTGGCTCGATCTTCGGATTCAGAAAGACCACCGGCATGTGTTTAACCATGTCGGCATCCTCACCATTGATTTTGAAATAGGTGACGCATTGAGGATTGTGAGAAACATCAATCACCGCGAGTTGCTCATCTTTGCCTACTTGAGGTGCGGCCAAACCGACGCCATTGGCGGCCTTCATCGTTTCCAGCATGTCTTTGGCCAACACCTTGTGGTCGGGCGTTGCAGCAGATACACTTTTGCAGCGAGCTCGCAGCACGGGCTCAGGGTAGCGGACGATCTTCATGACCATAGCCAAGAAAGAGGGGCAGAGGTTAAATCAAAATGCAGAGTTCAGGTACTCCGTCTGTCCAGAACGACTTGCCACCGGTGCATTCACCGTTGGCACTGCTGGGCGTTCCTCCGTCACTAGCTCAGCCGGACGTGTCTCAATCGCGGGGGACTCGGCGTTCTGGCCTCTGCGGGCGGCTCGTCGCTCTGCTTTCGCCAGTCTCTCGGCAGCCTCTTCAGCTTCCTCGCGGGCTTTTTCATCGGCTTTCAGCTTCTCACGTGCGGCACGACGTGCCTCGGGTGTTTTCGCCATACGAGCATTGTGTTTGTCCCACTCTGCATTGGCCCAAGCGGTATACGTGGCGACTTCCGCCTCGTACGCATCGCGGGCCTTGGCAAGTGGCTCGGTTCCGTCATCTTTGACGATCGTGACGGGGGTGCCAATGGAAGTGTGTTTGAAAAACTGCTTGGCCATGTATTCCGGCAGGCGGATACAGCCGTGAGAAGCCGGGTAGCCTGGCCTTGGCAGTGGTCCAATGTGCATCCCCACACCATCGGGGGTCAATCTCATCCAATACGCCATGCGGGAGCCTTCAAATCGACCTCCAGCAGGAATGCTATCTCTTCCCATCTTCGCATCTGAGTTCACCACACCGCCAGAGGCATTGTAAATGCGGCCGTATAGGTTGGACTTCTTGTCCACGGTCTTTTCAAGGATCTTGAATGAGCCAGTGGGTGAAGAAAACCCGCTGATGCCTGAAGCAACCGTCGTCCAGCCAATCTCGGTATCGCCCTTAAAGAAGCGTGCCCGTTGCTGATTGAGCCCAATCTTGATTCGCGCTGGCCCTGGTGTGTTGGCCGCAGCGTCCTCGTCCCAACTGTAGACGGGCGGCTCTTGTGGTGCCGTTAGCCGCTTGTTGCCTGTGTTGCTCGCAGTTTGCGGCCCGGCACAGGAGGCAAGAGCGCTCACTGCCACCACGGTCAACAAGGACTTCACTAGGGTGCGTTGATTCATGTCGTTTTGATTACTGGAAGCGGAGTCTAGGAGGGAATCCCCATTTCACAACCCGCGAGTTTCCCTGAGCTGTGCTTCCAATTTTTGCCTGGATTTCTCATTGTCATGTCAGCTCCAGCATCATTGTTAGCCGCGTCATGCAAACTCTCTCTGTCCTCATCGGTCTAGTCTGTGCCGCGCTCATGGTTCCAGGCCTCGTGCCGCTCCTCGGTTGGCTGCAATGGGCTGTGCTGGCTGGCTGCGTGCTGGGTATCATCTTCGGCTCGTTCTGCGAGAAAAAGATCGGCCTCACCATCAACATCGCAGTCGCTATTGTGGCCATCCTGCGGCTGTTTTTGGGCGGCGGTGTAGTTTAATCAAAAAACCACTTGCCAGGATTACATCTGTAAGCATACGATTACAAACGTAATCGTATGGCCGACACAACTCCACGCATCTCTGAAGCAGAATGGACCGTCATGAAGGTCCTTTGGGACCTGGGCGAGGCATCGCTTGGTGACGTGGTCCGCGCTCTAGAGAATCAGTTGCACTGGAAGCCCCGCACCGTGCAAACCCTGGTACGCCGGTTGGTCGAAAAAGGTGCCGTGACGACGGAAGCCAACGGGCGTGATTTTCGCTACCGCCCAGCCATCGGCCAAAATGACTGCCAGATCGACGAAGGTCGCTCGTTTCTGAGGCGGGTGTTCGACGGACGGCTCACGCCATTTGTCGCCGCCTTGATGGAAAAAAGGGAAGTCTCCCGCGATGAACTCCAGGAGTTGAAGCAACTACTGGAGCAAGCTGAAAAGAAACTTAAGTGACCCGCCATGAACGACGCTCTCACACTCCTCGGCCGCCTTTCACTCGAAGCGAGTGCCTTAATCCTTGTCGTGCTAGCAGCCCGCCATCTCTTGGGCCCAAAACTGACCGCCGGATGGCGTGTGGCGCTCTGGGGCCTTGCAGCGCTGAAGCTTTTGCTCCCAGCCGTGCTTCCGATCGGATTCGGTGTCGGAAAAATGTCCCCGCCGCAGCATGATCAACTGACCATTGCGCAAGGGGCCACGAGGGCAGATTTTGAGGCGGTGACCACTTCTGTTGCGGTGGTGGGAGTCGCAGACGAGCGCACTCGTTGGCATCCTTCGTCCGTTTTAGCGACTCTTTGGCTGACCGGAGCCCTTGGAGTGCTGACCATTACTTGGTTCCGTCACAGGAAGTTTTTACGCACTCTGCCCCCGCCGCAGATCCCGTCCCCAGACATCGTACGGGCCGCTCGCCAAGCCCAATTGCCTGCTCCATTTGTGCGCAACTGTCCACAAGCGGTCGTTCCATCGGTCGTTGGATTCCTGAAGCCCACATTGATTGTGCCCGCCACACCCGTGCAGCCACAAGTCATTCTGCATGAGCTATTCCATATCAAGCACCACGACCTAGCGATCAACTGGCTCTGGCTCGCCCTGCAGGCTCTGCATTGGTTCAACCCCCTCGTCTGGCTGGCCGCAGCGCGCTGCATGGAAGACCGCGAGCTCAGATGTGACGACAAAGCACTGGCCTGCTCAAGCAATGCGGAGCGCATCGCTTACGGCCGTGAGTTGATTCGTCTTCAAGAGACCTTTCTAGCACCGCCAGCCCTTGCAGGGGTAGCAGCGTGTGTTCGCAACCACCCACCCCTGCGTCAACGCATCCTCATGATCACAAAGCCAACCACCACCAGCCGCTGGACTCATCTGGCGCTTTCCACCATCGCTCTCGCTCTCACCATTGTCTTTTTCGGCACGGCCAGTGCGCAAGAGAAAGAGCGCTCCCGTGCGGGAGAGCGGACTGACAGCGCCAACACCAATGAAGAAATCCGCAAGCCTAGCACTGCCCGTGAAGACGGAGAAAAAGGAACGCGCATGAAAGAGGGCGAGCGCGGAGGAAAAGAGGGTGAGCGAGGCGCGAAAGAAGGCGAACGCGTGGGTGGGAAGAAAACAATGCGCGAGGGTGACCGTGAGGGCGCAAAGACTGGTCCTCGTGACGGCGGGGGCGAGAAGCGTGGGCCAAAGGACGGCGATGCTGCCAAGCGTGGAGCCAAAGATGGTGACGGAGAGAAGCGTGGACCACGAGACGGGGAAGGCGAGAAGCGAGGCAGCCGCGATGGTGAGCGTGAAGGCGGCAGCAAGACCATGAAGAGCGAGCGGGATAGTGCGGCTGGCGGCAACTCTGGTGAGTTCCTACAAGTTGTGGTGCTCTCCGATGAAGAGGTCCAAATCGGAAAAGAAAAGGTCTCCATGAACAAGCTCCGTGCTTTCCTCGGAGAGTTTTTGCCTGAACATCGAGGTGCAAAAATTGGAGTAAAAGCCGCTGATGATGTGCCTTTCAAAACAGTCGCCAATGTGATTGACGCACTGCGGGACAATGGGGCGAAGAATGCCTCCATCCAGGCCGAGTAACATTACAAACCAGGATTGCTGCATGAAACGATGCCTTCCAGTTCGCAGGCTGTGGTTCCTCCTACATGCAGCAGTCCTCATTCATCAGATACCGCTTCTCGGAGCCAGCCCCCAGGAGGTCGCTAAGGCCATTTCCAAAGCCGTAGCATTCTACCATACCAAAGCCAGCATTCACGGCGGCTATGTGTATCGCTACAGTGCTGACTTTACCCTACGTGAAGCCGAAGGCATTCCTGGTCCTGACACCATCTGGATCCAGCCTCCTGGAACGCCAGCCGTCGGAGATGCCATGCTAGAGGCTTTTCGGGTTACGAAAGACAAAAACTGTCTTGCTGCCGCCATGGACGCCGCAGAAGCGGTGGCTCGCACCCAGCACGTATCCGGAGGTTGGGACTATTCGGGTATCCCGACAGATCAAAAGCCCAAAATCATCACTGGCGAGGCTGGATGGCATGTTTGGAAGAAAAGCAAAAACAAGTCCACCCTGGATGATGACGTTACTCAGAGCGCCATCAGGCTGTTATTGAAAACTAAGCATGAGTCGGCGGTTCTGGCCTTGCAAACATTGATGGCGATTCAATACCCCAACGGCGCATGGTCTGCATCGTTTGACTCCGTGCCCAACTCACCGCCGAGTTCCGATCTCTATCCGATCAAAAAGGCATCGTATCCTTCAGACTGGCCTCGCAAGTGGCCCAAGGACTTCACAGGCTGTTACGTACTCAACGACAACCTCCACGCCCGCGCCATGGATACACTTCTGCTGGCATGGAAACTCACCGGCAGCCAAGCGGCAAAACAAGCAGCCCTTCGTGCTGGCGACTTTTTGTTGTTAGCGCAAATGCCTGATCCACAGCCTGCATGGGCTCAACAGTACGATGCAGACATGCACCCATGCTGGAGTAGAGCTTTTGAGCCCACATCCATATGCGGCAGAGAGTCTCAAGCCGTCATGTGGGCACTTATTCGCCTCACGGAAGCGACTGGCGAGAAGAAGTACCTCGAACCTCTCCCCCGAGCCATCGCCTATCTGAGCAAGTCCAAGCTGACCAATGGAAAGATCGCACGCTTCTATGAACTCCAGTCCAACAAACCCTTGTATTTTGAGCGTGACAAAGGCGGCAAGGGCTTCGAGCTAACCTATGATGGCTCAAATGCTTCCTCCAACTATGGCTGGGAGTGGAACAGTGAACTGGATGCGATCCAAGCAGCACATGACGCCCTCCAGCGCGGCAGCAAACCGGTTTATCCCAAAGCCGAGCACGAAAAGTGGACGCTACCGCCTACAGATGCTGAAGTTGACTCCATCCTCGCGGCCCAGAATGCCGAAGGCGCATGGATTGAAACAGACAGTGACCGTGGCACGATGCGCAATGCAGAGGGCAAGAAGGTGCAACCCACAGGCGGAGTGATTCACAGTGACACGTTTGTGCAAAATGTCCGCGCACTCTCAGCCTGGCTGAGCGTCCGTTAGACCCTTCCAACTTTGAAGCACACTATGGCAGCAAACCTACAACTGTTGTTCCGTAGAATGGTCCGCCAGCCATCCATTCTTTTGCTCTTCAGCGTTGGATTGCTGGGTATCACTGACTCATCTGCAAATGAGCCGCCGTGGTCATTCCAGCGCCTACAGCGGCCTGCCTTGCCAAAGGCGACAGACCCAACATGGCCCAAGCAGGAGTTGGATCTCTTCTACCTCGCCAAAAACAAGCCGCTACCTGACGCGTCCCGCGCAACCCTCATTCGCCGAGTGGCTTTTGACCTGACGGGTTTGCCACCCACGTGGACTGAAGTGGAGGCGTTTGTTAATGACCGTGCTTCCGACGATGACGCTCTGGCCAAAGTGGTGGACGCTTATCTCAAGTCCCCGCGTTTCGGCGAACGCTGGGCACGTCATTGGCTGGATGTGGTGCGTTATGCCGACAGTGTTGGCCGGACCTGGAATGCTCCCTTCACTTATGCATGGAAGTATCGGGACTGGGTTATTGACTCATTTAACAGCGACAAACCCTACAATCGCTTTGTGGCGGAGCAGATTGCTGGAGACTTGATTCCAGCTAAGACAGTTGAAGAACGTAGAGACCAGATCATCGGCACCGGTATGCTGGCTCTCGGTGCCATGGACTTGAGTGAAGGCTCCGACGAGCGCTTTATCATGGATCAAGTGGATGATCAGATCGACGTCACCTCCCGAGCCTTCATGGGTCTCACCATCGCCTGCGCTAGATGTCACGATCACAAAACAGATCCGGTGAGCATGAAGGACTACTACGCATTGGCTGGCGTCTTCTACAGTTCACGAACACTTCCTGGTCAAGCTGCTAAATGGAACCTCACCGGAGCCGGCTACGTGGACCCAGAGATGCTGGTGGATCTTCCCGCCAAACTTGATGAGGAACTAACATCACCCAGCAAACTTCCTTCTGGCATTCATTCCATGGGCGATGTGCAAGACTACTCCAGGGGAAACGGTCGCACCGCACCGCCATATGATGTTGATCCATTCTTCGCTATGGGCGTGCTTGAAGACAAGGCTCGCAATTGCGAGATCTGCAACGCAGGCGATCCATACGACCGCGGTGCTGCTCCACGTCGTGCTGGAATGGAGATCCCTAGCCTGCCCAAGCTTTCCGACGTCAAAGCAGGCGAATCCGGCAGAAAACAATACGCCGATTGGATGACACAGCCGACTCATCCACTGACCTCGAGGGTCATGGCCAACCGCATTTGGGCGCACTTGTTCGGCCAGGGCATCGTTCGCACCGTGGATGACTTTGGTGTCACCGGGGCCAGCCCATCAGATCCAGCACTTCTCGATCACCTTGCCGTTCAATTTGTCACGGGTGGCTGGAGTGTGAAGAAACTCATCCGCAGCATCGTCTTGAGCCGCACTTATCGCCAACAACTTGCTCAAGCACGGCGCATAGACTTTGAAAGCATTCGTGACGCCATGCTTTTCATTGCCGACCGTCTGGACACCTCACGGCCAGAGGGCATCCAAGTCTCTGGGATCGGCGGCAAAGGCAATACGGGCCGTGTTCGCGCGCTCATCGGCATGGAGTCCCCCTGGCGCACGATTTATCTTCCAGTTCTCCGCGACCTTCTGCCAGACGACTATAGCACCTGGGACTTCCCGCCACCGACCCAGATCAAGGGTCAAAGAGATGTAACAACCGTGCCGCCTCAGAGCCTGTGGTTCATGAACAGCGATTTCAGTTCTTCGGTCTCTACAGATGCTGCCAACAAACTCAAGTCGATCGAAGCTGCTTATCAGGCCATTCTAGGCCGGGATCCAAGTGCAGAGGAAAGATCCGAAACCTCCGACTTCGATACGGAAACCCTTGTGCAGGCCCTCTTTGCCACCGCTGAGTTCAGATACTTGTTTTGAATCGCCATGAATCGTCGTCACATTCTTCAAACATCGTCCCTCGGCTTCGGCTGGCTTGCTTTGCAAGCGCTTCATGCGGAGAAGCCTTCCATGGTGAATCCTCTGGCCCCACGTCAGCCACATCATGAGCCAAAGGCGAAGCGCGTTATCTTTATGTTCATGGCCGGTGGTCCCAGCCATCTGGACACATTTGATTATAAACCGGAACTCGTGAAGAACGATGGCATGGGTAAGTTGCTCGGCCCTGTCATTGACTTCAAGCCGCGAGGGAAGAGCGGCCTCATGATTTCAGACGCCTTTCCCGAGCTTTCCAATCACGCCGATGACCTTTGCATTCTGAACGGCGTTAGGACCAACAATCCAGGGCATCACCAGGCGACTGTGGCCATGCACATTGGCTCCGAGATGTTCGTGCGTCCATCCGTGGGCGCTTGGGTGGTTTACGGACTTGGCTCTGAGGCACAGGATCTGCCAGGATTTGTGACCATTGATCCCATTTCAGATTTAGGAGGTGCTATGAACTACGGTTCAGCTTTTCTGCCCGCCACATTCCAAGGCACGCGCCTCAGTAGCGGAGCCGGCGGCGTCCCAAACCTCTCCAATCAGCGACTCAGCGCATCCGAGCAACGCAAACAACTAGACTTCATCCAAAAAGCCAACGCACGTCTGCTGACAACCCAAACTGGTCACCCAGAGTTGGAAGGCATCGTGCAAAGCTATGAAATGGCCTGGAAGATGCAGTCGTCCGTGCCCGAAGTTCTAGATCTCGGCAACGAACCAGACCACATTCGTAGTCTTTACGGATTGGATGATCCCACAACGGAGCGCTTTGGAAATCAGTGTCTCATGGCCCGCCGAATGGCGGAAAAAGGCGTCCGCTTTATCCAACTGACCAGCAACGGTTGGGACCATCACAACAATCTCAAGCAGGCGATCACTGACCGCAGTGCGTCCATCGACAAACCGATCGCAGGTCTCATTGCTGATCTCAAGCAGCGCGACATGCTCAAAGACACACTCATCGTCTGGGGCGGTGAGTTCGGCCGCGGATCACATGGCGACAACGACCCTCGCAATGGCCGTGGTCACAATGCCAAGGGCTTCAGCATGTGGATGGCAGGAGGAGGCGTGAAGGGCGGGTTCAAATATGGCAGCACCAACGAGCTAGGGAACGAAGCCGCTGAGGGCATCATCGGCACCCACGATCTGCATGCGACCATCCTCCATCTTCTAGGCCTCAATCACGAGCGCCTCACCTTCCGTTACGCCGGGCGCAACTTCCGCCTCACGGATGTGGAGGGAGAGGTTGCAGAAGCCATTATCGCATAAACCGATCTGGTGCACACAGCTCCAGATTCACTTCCGTCTTCTCTCTAGCAAGGATCTGCGTTACAAGACTCCCTGTGCCAGGACCCAGGCTCAGTCCCATCATGGCATGACCGGCAGCCACTACGACGTTTCGCCAGTTCCTCGCAGCACCGATGTAAGGCATGCCATCGGGCGAGACGGGCCGCAGGCCACTCCATGGTTTGATGCCCTCAAAGTGCTTGCTCTCGAATGCCGGGAAATACTTTGGCATTGCTTGGGTAATACCTCCTACCCTCTGCCGATTGATCGAGGAATCGATCCCTGCCAACTCCATCGTGCCGCCCACTCGGAGCTTTCCGCCCATCGGCGTCACTGCCAGCCTTGCCTCTGTGCAAATGCTACAGAACGCGGGCAACTGGGGCGGTTGCTCCATCGTTAAGCTATAGCCCTTCCCAGCCTGCATGGGTAGCGCCAGGGTCAGAGCTTTGGCAAGCGCTTGCGACCAAACACCACCACAGATCACAAACTCATCTCCTGCTATCTCACCTGAACTCGTTGTCAGACTGCGGACACGCCGGCCCTCCGCCACCACCCCGTTCACCTCTGTTGACCACACGAACTTCACGCCAAGCTCCTCAACCGCAGATTGTAGGGCCGCCATGAAGTTTCCTGGTGTCAGGTGACTGTCTCCGGGGAATAACACACTGCCACAGACATCCATGGTCACGCTTGGGTCCGTCTTTGCCGTCTCGGCGCTGTCCAACACTACCGCTTCCAGCCCAAGCGCGCGCGCCTTCTCGGCCATGTGAGCCTCGTCATCCAGCGTGCGCTGTTCTTTACACAGCATGAGTAGCCCTTTCTGCACGTGGTCAAACTTCAGCCCCATCGTCTGGAAGCAATGTTTGCTATACAAGCTCAGGTCGCGCAAAACAGGCGCGGCGGCATCCACCTGCTTCTGGTTTGCGGCCTTCCAGAACTCCACGCCCCATCTGAGAAGACCCAGATCCAGCCTCGGCTTGATGTAAAAGGGCGAGCGCGGATTCCACATCCACTTCAAGCCCAGGGCCACCATCCCCGGAGCTGCTAGCGGGATGAAATGACTCGGCACAATCATCCCCGCATTGCCAAACGAGCAACCGTCCCGCACCGGCCCACCGCGATCCACCACTGTCACGCGCCAGCCACGCTGTGCCGCATACAATGCTGTGCTGAGGCCGATTACGCCTGCTCCAACGACAACCACATCTTTACTCATGTCTTAAAAGTTGCCGCTGCTGCCGCAAGTATCTTGGCAGAAGTCACAAACGACACTTGGAAAACGTTCCAACTGTCACTGGAACACTCCTTAAATGGATCAGTCCACCTGTCGGAAGCGATGTATCTCAAATACACCGCTTGCCTGTTCGCGCGTCTCGTTATAGTTGATTCACTCGCTGTCCCAATGCGGGACTATGGAGAGCCGCGCCTGAATGATGACTGCTCGTTTCTGGGCACCAGAGAGTGTCTGGACAGAGCCAATCATCAAGGGAAAGGCTATTAGTGGCCCCAGAGCGCTCCACTCCTTCACCAGTCAAGAAAACGGGGTGACCAGCGTGATCAAAATCAACCCTCTCCATCGGCTGGCCCGTGCTGCTCGACACCATCCTCACAGCACACGTGTTCGTAATGTAGGTTCCGCTGACATGACTATGCGGATAAACGTAGGTCCCGTTTCTGGAGAGAAGGCAGAGCCGCATCGGAGCACTGCTGAAATCAGCTTGCCCGTCCACAGCAGTAACTTTGATGCAAGCGCTGCCGTCGTAAAAGAAGGTGGAAGTGACAGGTGCCTGGCCACTGATATGGAGCGTGCGAGTGCGGATGCGATTGTAAGCATCATACGTGAAGGTAGCCACCTCCTGGCCGGAGGAAGAGACACTTACAGGTCGCTGCAATGCGTCGTATACAAAGGTGAGAGGTGTTGCACCACCCAGGCTTGTTAATGAGCCGTTGTCGTTCCAGCCGACAGCCCCACGAGGCCAGGTGGTGTATTGCCCCATCTGTCGGTCACCTGGCGGTATGGTGTCGTTCATTGTATAGAGACCTGGGTTCCGGCCACCGGTGGTGGATAGGCGGTTGCCCTCAATGTCGAGGCTAAATACTTCGTTTAAAACCAAGGCGAGTTGCCCACCCGCAGCAGTTCTTGCGATGACTCGCTCGCCAGTGACACGGCCCAGGCGATCTAGAGTGTATTGATGACGGCGCAATGGCGGATCCGTGGCGTTACTGTATTCACAGGACTGCCCTACGCACCCTCCTGCCGCATCGCGCACCCAGGTCGTAGTTGAGAGAACGATACCATTGGCCCCTGTGACCACGGAGCGCACACAGGCATCGTAAGACAGGTCACCAGGAATGATCGCGGCGTCTCCTTCTGCTCGATACTCATAGCTTGTGGAGACCCCGTTGCCTCGCGATTCGGTCGCCACGCGGTGCCCAGAGTAGGTGAAGGAGGCCACTGGCGTCGTGGCACCCGCAGGGACTATGGCGGTTAGCCGCCCCTGGGAATCCACAGTTTGGTCGTACGCGACTCCATCGTATACTCGCCGGATACAGGCTTGATTTGCGTAGTCGTACTGCACCGTCTGACCATTTTGAGACTCGCTTAACAGATTTCCACACGAATCAAAGGCTCGGTGGATGGATGACGACCCCTGAGTGAGCTGAGTGCACAATCCCATTCCGTTATAGACGCAAACAGTTGACGGCACTGCCGCGCTGGAGGCATCGGTGCAGACGAGTTGCACCGTACGGCCTGCTGCATCGTAGCTAGCCAAGAGAACAGCGCCGTTTTGCCGTTGCACTTGGGTGCAGCGCCCCAGCGCATCAAACGCTGCGGTCTCAAAGGTGCCATCCGCATAATCCACGCGCACGCAGCGGCCGAGAGAGTCAAGCGTCTCGTTAGTGACGTAGCCAGTCGAGTCCGTGATGGACTTGCAGAGTCCTCCTGGATAGAAAACACTTCTCAACGGCTCCCAGTCTCCATCTCCATCCACATCTGCCTCGATGATCGCGCTGAAGGGCCCGGCAACATTGCCTCCATCATACGCACACCGTAGCGGGGCACGCCCAGTCACGGAGTATTGGCTGAGTCTATCAAATGAATCGAAGATCCAGTTCTCGTTTCGTCCACCCGAACTGCTCGAGACACAGCGGCCGAGTGCATCGAACGTACTGGCACTGGAGTAAGTCTTGTTGCTCCCTCCCGGCACACTAGCCAAGTCAATACGCGTGGCAGCAATAACGTTTCCGCATGCATCCGGCGAGAGAGTCACTGAGCAGGCACCGTCGGTGCACGAGACGAGGCGGCCCGCGCTGTCATACGTGCATGAAGCCAGCGTGACACCATTCCGAACCACATTCATGATCAATCCCGCAGCGGAACGGTCGCAAACGGTCGTCTCCACCACTTCTGGTGTCGATGAACCAGGCGTGAACCGAGAAAAGGTCATAGAGTCATCTTCTCGCTTTTCATCAAAGTAGCTCAAACACAGCTTGGTTGACTTTGCTGTGCCAAAACCTGAACTCAGACACTTCACGAACTGCTCAAGTGGCAACTTACACCGTGACATTAACACATTACCGCTGCTCCCGGCGACATCCTCCAGTTGACCAAAGAGGGAGCACGTCACGTAGCCTTCCGAGTCGTAATCGAACTGTTCCTCATTGCCCATGGGATCAACACATGAATGCAGACGACGGAATCCATCATACGCACAAGTGGTGACGACATCGGAGCCAGTAGGCCCACCAACAACGGTGCAGCGTGTGACATCGCATGCAGGGCTGTAGTCAAAGCGCGTCTTGATGGCACTCGGTGTGCCCGCTGCTCCCTCCACACACTCAAAAGGCAGCCCACGCTCATCATAGCTGCACGCCACCACTATGTCGTTAGGTTGGTCAATACATGCGGCAGGGCAGCGCGACTCCACGCATGCTCCGATGGCATCAAAGGTAAGAACACTGACACTGAAGTTGGACAGGCCCAACAAACTCAAGTCCGCTAGTCGAGCAGGAACGGGAACGCCTTCCAGCGTCACTGGGCGGTTCTCTACCGCGACGATGGAGACTGCCAGTGGGCAGGTTGCACTGTCACGAATCAAATACGTCGTGTAGCGCGGGTTTGCGCCATCAGCCACTCCGCTTGAAGAGCGATGATCCTCGTCTACTCGCTCAAGTAAACCACCTGCGTCATAGGAGAAGTCGGTCTTGATGCTTTCCGGTCCGATGACACCCGTGGGATCGCAGGTCCAACGAGTTTCTTGGTCCAGACTGTTGTAGTCACAATTGGTGACATAGCCCCGTTCGTCTGTAAAACTCACGGGACGACCCAACTCGTCCAACGTCCAACTCTGAGTAAGTTCCAGCCCAGTCCCGCTGGTCTTCTTGTCGCACACCACTCCGGTGCAAAAGCCCGAGAGTTCATCATAGACCAGTTGATCCCGAAATGATGAGCCTGGACCATTCTGAAGCGTGACACTGCTGAGCTGACCCACATCATTAAAGGAAAAGTCACACCCATCTCCTGCCACTGGCGTGCGGACTGCGACACAGGCACCATGAGAGTCATAACTGGCCGTGTACACTTGCCCTGAGGGAGTTGCTAGTCTTGTGCTAAAGCGGAAGTTGGCGGGGCTCCACATCTTCTGCTTGGTGCTAATCTTGGTTTTGCCCCCGGTTCCTCTTTCGCCGGATGGAGAAATGACACTCGACGACTTATTGGAGCGAGAAGAGTTGTGGTCCTGGACCCTGTTAGTGGAGCTGCTGTCGTAGTTGTTCACCATCCAGCTCTTGGCCTTGCCCAAGCTTCCACCAGCACCACCTCCGGACGGAGAGATCACACTGGACGACTTATTGGAGCGAGAGGAGTTATGGTCCTGGACCCTGTTAGTGGAGCTGCTGTCGTAGTTGTTCACCATCCAGCTCTTGGCCTTGCCCAAGCTTCCACCAGCACCACCGCCTCCGAATGGAGAAATCACACTCGACGACTTATTGGAGCGAGAAGAGTTGTGGTCTTGTACTCCCCATGCATCTGGTGACGGGAGACCGCCGGCCATCATCGCGCGTGCTGTGTTGCTCCTGGCCGCATTCTGATTGTAGGCACGTAGCACTGGCTGTCCCGGAGGAAGTCCATTGAGCCCACCGGCCAAAGTTTCCGCCACCGAGCCACCGCCAGTCAGGTAGGCCGCTGTATCTCCCTCCACACCACATACTGCCATGAGACTGCGAATGACTGGCTCTCCCGGAGGAAGCCCATTGAGGAATGCAATGCCGTCATCGCATTCCTCGCTGCCGATGGCATAGCTAGGGTCTCTTCCCGTGCGAGCTTGGTTGGGCTTATCCCCTGTCTCGAAATAGGACCTCACGGGATTGCGCTGCACGATGCGCCCCTGAGCACTGCCGCCCCCTGGGTTTTTGCCCCCCTTCATGTTGAGTCCGCCAATCGGGTTGCCGCAAACAGCCGAGGGCGGTTCCGGCGCGCCCCAGCCGGGTAAATACTCGACGGACATGGTGCGCGCTTCACCGTTGGGCTCCTGTAAAGTGCAGACACGCACATTACCACGCTCCAAAGCTGGGCAATTGACGCGATTCAGGTCACAGGCATACACACACCGCATTTCCAGGCCGTCGGATTCCACGCACCGGGTGCAGAGATGGTGTTGGTTGTAGGTGAATGTCGTTACATACGCTGAAGGATCACTAGTGCGCAGTTTGCCCGTGGGCAGATTCGTACTGGTTGTGACCGGAACTCCTGGCGTTGAGAAACCGGTGAACTCCATCACCTCCACAGGCCGATGTTGCCTGTCAAAAGTATAGCGGCACACCCGACCCAGAGGATCGTTGTCGTGCACGATGAGCCCGCTGCTGCTCAACTCATACGAGGACACAAGGCTCGGCACCGCACTCGACTCGGTGCACCGTTCCGTCACGACGCAGTCAAAGTCAGCAGCCAGTGGATCCACTGCGCTTGAGTAGGTGTAAAGGCAGATCGGACGCCCAACTCCATCCCGGCAGGAGAGTAGATTGTTATCACACCGCACATCAGGACAACCCATGGAATACGTGAACGTAGTCGGCCCGGCCACCGGAGGCACTCCACGTAGATGAGGGCAAGAGCACATCGCCAGCGTGCCGTTGTTTCCATTCGTGCTTGCTTGGTGGTAAGCAAAATCCACCACCCGGCCCGTGTGATCTTCCACCATGTTCACCAGTCCGTCTGGGCCACGGCTAAAGATCAGCCATTGGCCAAACTGGCTGCTCACCATACTCAGCAAGCCCCCGGTGTAGTCAAAGCTCACGCTCACCCCAAAGCTATCCGTGATAGCAGCTATCTTCCCCGCACCAGGAGCCGTACCCACCGGACGGAACACCCACCGTGTCTTGTCGCTAAACGTAAGCGTGAAGGTGTTACCGCTGAACCGCCCCACCCGGAACATTCCAGGACATGTGAAACTCCCATCCGCCTGCCGGATGAACGTGTCGCACCGTCCGTCACCACCACACACCAGCACACGCGTGGCAGCAGCACCCGCATTGGCGGGGACGGTAGAGACGCTGATGTCGTAAGAGCACGTCCAATTAGGCCCAAAGAACGAACTTGAGCCACTGCTCACCTTTGACCTGTAAGTCAGCACACAATCCAGCGGCGGACCCGCAGGCACTGCCAGTGCGAGCGGACAAAGCTCAAAGCAGACCTCCCCAGGCAGGCCCATCCTCCTATTCTCAGTGATCTTTGGCTGAAATGACCGACCCCGCACCTCCTGGGCCAGCGCTTGATAAGCCTCGTATCCCTTCCTGGAGACTATCCTGCTGCTCGTCACCCCTAGCTCACTTCTTGCCATGTAGTGGTCGTAGCCCTTCCGTGAGCGGGCAGCTGACTGCAGGTCAGTCTGTGCTTGGTAATAATCGTAACCCCTACGTGACCGAGCGGTCGATTGCAGGGCAGACTGCGCTTGGTAGTAATCGTAGCCCTTTTTGCCCAGAAATGCCGAGATCATTGATGGCGGCAACTGCGGTGGTGCATCCGGGGCAAATCCCGTCTCAGTCACTTCCACGACCTGCCCCACCACACACACATCGTCACCCGCAGCACTCACGATACTCGCCGCATACATCGCCCCCACGGCGATGCCCGCCATCGCCCCCGGAGGGATCACAGCCCTCCACAGACCCGCTTCACCCGCCACCGGCTCCAATACAAACGACATCGGAGCCTGCCCACTCGTACTCAGACGTAGACGAGCCCCACCCGGCAGGAGTTGACCCCTTACCAGTAGAGTCCCACCAGCGAGAGATAGATAAGGCGGCTCCAAAGCCGTCACCTCTGGCACTGGCACCACGAGTCGGTAGTAAGTACCCGGCACCGCAGGCTTCGGATCTATCCACGTGCAACTACTCGCCTCCGCAGTCACCGTTGTCACCGGAATGAAAGAGACCTCACCCAGTTGATCTGTCCGTTGCACCTCATACTGCACGCCAGGCACCGCATCCCACGTCAGACACACCCTTTCTCCCACCGCCGTCGTTGTAAACTCTATCCCCAGAGGCAACTGCTCTCCCGTCTGCCCGTGCACCACATGGCAAAGCAACAAGCCGTACGCGAAAAGAAAGACCCGTCGGAGAATAGCAGCATTCATAGCGTTAGCCACCGAGTATGCGGCACCCGCGCATCTGTTGGCAAGAAAACAATCTCCCTACCTAGAGAAGCAGTTCGCTCTGGGTTAAGCGCTCTTATTGACTTTACATTCCGTCACCATCATCTGAGCCATTGCTTGGCTGCCTGCATCTGGCGAACGAGAAAGTGCGTCAATCACCCCGCGCGTATCTGCCTCTGACCGATTTTGCCCTAGCTTGAACTTCCCTTCGATTCGGCTCACTGGAATCTCAAACGCCACAATACCTTGAATCAACTTGTCCCGGAACTCCTCAGGGACATTCCCCGTCCAAGGCCGCTCAAACGCTGCCTCATGGGCAGCCACCAGTTCATCCAGAACGGAGACCACCCTCTCATGCCCGTTCAGCACTGTCGGAACTCCGTAGGCATGGACGGTGGCATAGTTCCACGTCGGAACCGCCAATGCCGTTTCATACCAAGACGGAGAGATGTAGCTGTGCGGTCCGTGAAATATGACCAACACCTCCTCTCCAGAGCAGAAATGCTGCCACTGAGGGTTAGAGCGCGCCATGTGAGAAACAAGCGTCCCATGGCTGCCAGCACCCGGATGGAATAACATGGGAAGATGACTGGCAAATGGAGCCTCGCCATCGTGAGTAATGAGCGTGGCAAAGCTGTACCTCTGAATGAAGGCTGTAATCTTCTCAGAGTCTTCTACTCGGAAAGCGGGTGGAATATACATCGTGAAAATCTCGTCCTTTCATCTGCCTAACATCCAGGCTCAGGCCACTACAAGCGCTAGACTCCCACGACCCCACTGTTCCCAGTCCGGGCAGCGGCCAGCATCCGCTTCGTTTTCCACCTCACCTTTCAGGGTCGTCCCTGCGTGTCTAAGAGCCAGGGACGATTCTTGCGGCAATCTGAGCATCATACTCTGCTTTTGTCATGGGCCGTATCTCCCCGCTAGCGTCTTGCATCAGTGCCAACACCACCTTTCCGCCCTTGGACAGCGCCCATTGCCTAGGTCCATGCTTGTCAGCATCAACGGTTCTAAGCACCCAACCAGCAGGAAGGTTCTGCGTGTAGCTGGAAAGTCGGGCCTCTGGCGAAACCATCTCAAAGATCGACAACACCGGCATGATCGGAGGCTTCGGAATCCCCGCCTCATCCACCTCCGCCATAGGATCAAAAACCGTGTAGGCCCTCCGGAGAATCTGAGAACCGTCTTCGGACCGGTACGTCAGGCACTCCAACACCACCCGGCCCCCAACAACGTGATGCACCACGGAGCGCGGAGGAGTATTCGTTCCTCGTGGCTTTGCTTGACGCACCTCCACCTTGTCTGGCAGTGAAGATGTATCACTTCGGCCAACTTGGGAGAGACACTGAATCGTAGAGATGGACACTGCAAACAGAGCTAAGGCGATTCGGGCTTTCATCAGTAAATACAATGGAGAGTTGATTTCTTGCGCATGACACTAGGGTTGCGGCCAAGTCAGCGCAAGCTCGTTGAACATCCAACCCAGCTCATTGAAAAGCAGTGGACCTAGGCAAGCTTCAGCCCGCCAGTGCTCCAACGACCGCCCTGTGGTAAAGCCCCCACCCCACATCGTCAACTGCCCCTGCTGCCAGCGCCCCATGCGAGTCATAGGCACCCTACCACCCGCGTGGCAGCGGACCAGCCAAAGAAAACCGACTTCAAAACAGCAACAACAAAAGTCCCCATCCACCTGTTGTCACTCACCAAAAACAAAGAACAAAGAACTACCACCCAACTGACACCACAAGCGCCAGCGCAAGCCCAACACAAAACGCATAAGGTAGGCACATAATGCTCAGACCCAAAGCTGGGCACGTTCAATCCCCCTCTGCGGGACTGGCTCGATGAAACCCAAAAGCAACAAACTCAACCCCTCGCAGCAATACGGCCTTTATTGTTCGGCCTGGTTATTTCTCGGTGATTCATAGTCGGTCTTCCCATCGTTCACAAAGCGCTAAAAAGTCATCAATCAGCGCAATCTGGTCGTCCGTCAGTAGTTCAAAACACTCCCGAGATTGGCAGGCTGACTTAACCGCGTCCCATCCCGACAACGGGAACTCCTTCAAGTAGTGGCGAATGAACGCGGGTAGATAGAATCTCCACCCCTCGGCATCAGAGAATGCGAAGTAGTTCTGAGCCCCTGCAATTGCTTCGTCTGTGACCTCTGTCCAGTGTGACTCAGTGTCATAGGCGGACAACTCGGCTTGTCTCTCGGGTGACAAAGTCCACTCATCATCAAACCCATCGGCGACTGTGCGGGTCACTCTTGGTCTTGGTGGATCACCAAACACAGGTAATAGGCGAGCAGCCAAAAGCTGTCCTTCTTCGTGGGCATGTCTCCAAATGTCGTATAGATCGAGGCTCTCGGGACTGTAGCCTCGGTTCCGCAGTTCCTGACGACTCGGAAAGGGTGGCTTCATCGGTGGACTCTGTTGGTTGGCCGAGACTTTATGGCTGCGGCCCGCCTTGCGAGAGCAGGTCGGAGGTGCAGCACGACTTGTTGAAAAAGGCGTGGTGTGCTGGTCGCATGATGATCGCGGGCTGCTTCTGGAGAAGCCTATCCGCATGTTTGGGGAAGGACCTGGAGTCCCGATCCGACAAACCAAGTAAAGAGCAACCAACACACCACATATGAAGATGAACAAAGAAGTATTGTATTTGGGCCTCGATGTCCATGCCGAAAACATCGCCGTCGCCATCGCCGAGGCGGGACGCGATGGTGAACTCAGAAGTCATGGGGAGATTCCCAACACCTTTCACAGTGTCGAACCGACCGCAGGGAGATAGACAGCCGATAGGCTGCCCGCAGGGCGAAGGCGAAGCCGAGTC
>JAEUHM010000018.1 GCA_016795485.1 Verrucomicrobiaceae bacterium
CAATGCATCGACACTTCCAGCTCCTCAAGACTGGCGTGCTCAGCATTCGGTTCGATGTGCGGACGACCCACACTCCTCAACTATGCCACCTGTAGAAAAGTACAACTTCTTTTTTCCCTTTTCTTTTGAGAACCGCTCTAACTACCCACAAGCTTTGGCATTTAGCCTGTTGCGCGGGCTTCTTCGGCTAGTATCTCGAGGCCTTCTTGGACGATGGCTTCTGGTTGGGAGAAGGTGATGCGGAGGCACTGGGCGGGCTGTTGCCAGGGTTCTTCTACGCCAAAGGAGAAGTAGTGACCGGGGATGACGAGGACTTTGCGCTGTTTGAGCCGCTGGTAGAGCTCTTTGGCCGGGATGCGGAGGTTTTTGAGCCAGAGCCACAGAAAGAAGGCTCCATCCCGGCGGTGAAGTGCCCAGGGGATGCTCTCGCCGAGGGACTGGGCCAGGACGCTGACGGCAAAGTCTGAGCGCTGCCGATAGAAGGGCCGCACGACTTCCCTCCCCACACGCATGAGCCGGTCGTCTTGGAGGAGCGGGAGCAGGATGCTTTGCCCGAGGTTGCCATTGGCGAGGGAGACGATGGCATTGATGTTCCGCAGGGCGGTGACGATGCGGGGGTCTGCCACGACGATGGAGGTGCGCAAGCCGGGGAGGCCTATCTTTGACAGGCTGATGGAAAAGATGAGCCCGGGCTCCCATTTGGGCTCGAAGCCGGTGTAGACGACGTTGGGGAATGGGTAGCCGTACGCACAGTCGAGGATGAGCGGGGTGCCGTGGCTGTGGGCGAGTTGCTTGAGGCGATCAAACTCATCGGCAGTGATGACGTTGCCGGTGGGATTGGTGGGACAGGACAAGGCCATGGCAGCGGTGCTGTCGTCAATCTTGAGTCGGTCAAAGTCGACACGGTATTTGAACTCATGCGGTCCGGTTTCCTCAATGACGCCCGGCACGCCGTGGAACATGCCTGGGCGGAGGTTCTGGTTGGCATAGCCGATGTAGTCTGGCAGGAGCGGGAAAAGGATCTTCTTCCCGCCGTCGGCAAGGTAGTTGAACAAGAAGAACATGGCGGTCTGGCTGCCGGAGATGACGGCGATGTTCTCCGCAGTTACTGGCCAGGCGTATTCGCGATGTAGAAACTGAGCAAAGGCTTCCTTGAAGTGGGGATTGCCTCCTGGAGGATCGTAGTTGAGCAGGGCGCGGTCGAGAGCGGTGCCGTCGTCGAGCATTTCTCTCATGCGGTCGCGCCACAGGGCCTGCACTTCAGGAATGGCTGCTGGTTGACCTCCCCCGAGCATGCGCATGTCGGGATAGATGGTCATGGCCTCACCCAGGTCGTCCATGAGTTCCTGTATACCGCTGGGACCTGACAGTGTTTGCATGGGAGGGGCGTAGTGGAGCCTAATCCTTCGTATCGCCCACCCAATCTCGCAAATCAAAGTCGTCTGAGACCTGCACGGGCTGCCAACGTGCATCTGCATTGAGCATGAAGGTGCCCACCCAACGTTGGCTCCACTGCTCTGGGCCGATCATGGAGAGGTGGTAGTCGTCATTGATGACATAGAGGTGATAGGTCTCTCCGATGATGGGTTCAAAGCCGTAGTGGGCCTCGTAGACGAGCTTGTTCCAGTTAAAGGCGTCAATGACCTGAAGGTAATTTTCCCGCAACTCGGTTAGCTCGCGCTGGAGCTCACGCTCGACCTTGGTGATGCCCCTGGTCTTGAAGGTGGTGAGGTCCTGAGGAACGATGCGCGGTGCCAGACGCGAGGCCGGGTAATGGAGGAAGTTGGTCCGCGCCGAGGGATCGGCTGCGTTGAGGGGCTTGGGCAGGTCGCTGTCGTCAATCATTACGGGTAGTTGGATCGTTACGAATGGGGATGAGTTGAAGAGGCACAGTTGAGACACCGATCATCGATTTGGTTCAGAACCTAGTTCACACTCGTTTGGGGTTGGTTTACACCATTGGGTTGTTTTGGGGTTAATGCACATGACTCCATCGAAACTGGGCTCTCCAGCCAACACCCCACATCGCTACTGGAATGAGCGTGCTGTTGAGCATGCAACTCTGTGCTCCAGTCTGGAGATGCGTGGGTTTGTCGACTAGAAAGCGGTGTCCTTTACTGAGCATTAAAGTATTTTAGTGACAAAAATGACGCATTTACGGTAACATTCTGACACGCTTCCGGTATGGAGTGGTATGAAAACGCAAGGCCTCCCCCCAATCATCACGGTTGCCGTTTTGCTTATGGCAGCCACTCTTGGGCAGGCGGCCCCTTACCCATCAGGTGGGGAACCGATTACCTGGAAACAAAAGGATGGCACGGTACTCCATCTGCGGGTGCTGGGGGATGATTTCCTGGCAGTGACGCAGACGGAGGACGGGTTTACGGTTTTGTATGATGACAAGAGCGGCAACTACATGCTGGCTCAGAAAGACCCCAACACCGGTGTTTTGGTGCCCAGCGCGGTGCCTGCTCATCTGCCACGCCCTGCCAACATTAAACCCGGCTTACGTGACCCGCCTGCGGTAGCTCGGACCAAGCGCAAAGCAATGGAAGACATGTATGACACCGAACGGAAGAAAGCCTTTGAGGCTCGCCTGCGTGCCAGGCGGCTAAAAAAGGCGGCAGATGCAGGTCAAGCGGCCGCTGTGGAAGATGTGCAGGCCATGGGAAGCTTGTCTGCCGCAGAGTTGGATGGTCTGGCTGCACCTGTTAGTGGAGCCAGAGTGGGGCTAATGATCCTGGTGCAGTTCCCAGATGACCCTGCCACCACGGATATTGATCCAGTGACGTTCCCCACCACCCAATCAAAGGTCACCCGATACTGCAATGAAGTGGGCTATGTAGATGATGGTAACACTGGCTCTGTGCGGGATTACTTTTATGACCAATCTGAGACAAAGCTAACTCTCACTCATGTGGTGACTGCCATCGTCACCCTGCCCAACCCCAGAAACAAATACAACTACGCCAACTACCCTACCAACACGACCCTTCCCACCAGCGGTACCGCCGGTCGAGCTATGCTCACGGACGCCATTACGATTCTCAAAAATCAGGGCTTCGACTTCTCCAGCCTTTCTGTCAACGGCAGTAACCAGGTGCTTGCCACCAGTATCCTGTTCGCCGGACCCACGTCTGGGCAGTGGTCCTTTGGTCTCTGGCCCCACGCCTCGGCCGTGAGCCAGATCAACGTGGGCACCGTAGCGGCACCCAGGTACATTTACCGCTACCAGTGCACTAACGCTTCATCAGAGGCCATCCCAATCGGCACCGTCTGTCATGAATTGGGCCATCTGCTGCTACAATATCCTGATCTTTATGACGCAGACACATCGGATGGTGACAGCGAGGGCGTAGGGGAGCATTGCCTCATGGGCTCTGCCAACCATCTCAATGGCGGCAAGACGCCCGGCCCCATAAACCTTTACCTGAAGGACTTTTCTGGCTGGGCCACTCTCACGGACATTACGCCTACCACCAATACCGATGTCATTCTACCCACAACCGGGGCCAAGGGTCACCGAATCAAAAAGCCAGGCACAGCAACGGAATACTTCTTGGTGGAGAACCGCGGTAGCGGGGACAAGTGGGCGACCTCCACCAGGGACCAGGGAGTGCTCATTTGGCACGTGGACGAGGCAGTAACTACGGGCAACAATCGGCAGCAGATGACCTCGTCTCAGCACTACCTCATCTCCGTGGAGCAGGCTGACGGGTTGTTTGATTTGGAAAACAATCGCGGCCGGGGTGATGCCGACGATTTGTTTGACCTCTCTGACGGCACCTTCGATGACACCACCACGCCCTCCTCCAAGTGGTGGTCCGCAGCAGCCTCCGGTGTGGAGATCAATGTGCTGAGCGTACCCTCTTCCAAAATGCTAGTGCGTTTTGGCACCAATGCCAAACCTGGCATTACCAGCCCACTCTCCGCCACCGGCTCGCTAGGTTGGGTGTTTTCCTACCAGATCACAGCCACATTGAACCCCAGCAGTTTCGGTGCCACGGGATTGCCCAGCGGATTGACCGTCAACTCCGCCAGCGGACTCATCTCTGGCACACCCACTGAATCCGGCGTATTCACCGTCAGCCTAAGTGCCACCAACGGCGCAGGCACCTCCACTGTGCCGATGGCACTCACGGTCAACTCGCCAAAGAGCAGCATTTACGACGACTTTGAGCCTGCGGTAGACTCCACTCAATGGGCAGAACTTACCGGCTCGCTCACGGCCAACAAGAACGCTGCGGCAGGTCCAGGAAACTACGGCAACAGCTTGTGGTTCAGCGGTAGCGGTGGGCGACAGGCCACGACGGCAAGTGTGGATGTGACTGCGGGCGGCAATGTGCATTTCAAGTTCGCCGCGTCAGACGGCAGCAGTTACCCCTGGGAAAAAATCGAAACCGGCGAGGGTGTCGTGCTCGAGTACACCACAGACGGTAGCACTTTCACTCAGCTTTCCGGGCCTTATACCAACACCACATGGCAGTCGTACACCGTGCCAGTTCCTCCAGCCGCTCAGACCGCAGCCACCGGTTTTCGATTCCGCCAGCTTGCATACAGTGGGGTAAACAGTGACCATTGCGCAATCGATGACGTGTTTATTGGTCAGGGAGGTCTGCCAGTACCGATCATCACCCTTGAGCAGCCTACTGGTACGCCGTTGGCCAATGGTGGAGCCGTGGATTACGGCCGGGTGGCGACTGCCCTGCCCCGGAGCATAAGTTTCTTGGTAAAAAATAACGGCACGATGGACCTCATAGGCGTGGCCGCTGCAATTTCGGGCACCAATGCCGCAGACTTCGCCATCACGACGGCTCCATCTAGTTCTATAGCGCCAGGAGCCTCCTCCACGCTGACCGTGCGCTTCACTCCCGAGGCACTCGGCAACAGCAACGCCAACCTAGTCATCACCAGCAGTGACGTGACCACGCCCAGCTACAGTCTAATACTCAGCGGCACAGGCTTCACACCGGCCACTGCCATTCTCGACGACTTTGATCCATATCTGGACAGCACCGTTTGGTCCTACTTCACCGGGAACCCGCAAACCAATACCACCGGTGCGCAAGGTGGGCCGGGGTCGGTTGGGAGCAGTCTCTGGTTTGGCGGTGCGGGCAGCAGATCTGCAGTTACAGTGGCGGTCAACACGACCGGAGGCGGCAATGTCATCTTCCGACTGTCCCTGGGCAACAATAGCGGATCCAACTGGGACCAACCTGAGACGGGTGAGGGCGTGGTGGTGGAGTATTCCAACAATGGCACCACCTTCACCCAGATCGGCAGCACGAGTTACACCAACACCACCTGGCAGGTAGTCGCAATCGCCATCCCCGCCGCAGCCATGACTTCCGCCACGCAGTTCCGCATCCGCCAGTTAGCCAACTCCGGTGCAGGTCATGACCACTGGGCCATCGACAACCTACATATCGGCACAGGTGCCATAGCCGCGCCGGAAATTGAGGTAGACCATCCCGTGGGCAACTCCCTCGTGGATGGTGCATCCACCATTCAAGTGGGAAATATCGTTGTCGGGGCTCCCAACCTCCTGACCTTCACGATTCGCAACGTGGGCACCACACCGCTCACAGGCATTGCAACCTCTCTAGCTGGCACCAACCCCGGGGACTTCTCTGTCACCCTCGCGCCTGCTACCTCCGTGGCGGCGCTGTACAGCACCACCCTTGTCCTGAGATTTCAGCCCACTGCCGCTGGTGCACGTTCCGCCACCCTGCGTGTGGCCAGCAATGACGGCAACGAGAACCCATTTGATATCAATCTTTCCGGCACCGCAACTGCCGCGCTCACAGGCCTAGATTTTGCCATCCTAAGCCTGGGCAGCACCCCCACTGCCACGGTGGACCATAGCGCACTCAGCGGCGCGTCTCGTGGCGGAGTTGCCGCCTCCGGTAGCACTGCGCTCGTCACAGGTGCCACCGCAACAGCAGTGTATCCGGCCAGCCTAGCCGCACCAGGATTAGTTGCGGCCCAGTTTGATGGCATCTGTGGTGATGTTGGCACAGGGGAAATCTATACTCTGGCCCACGGGAACTCCCGCATAAGCAGCGCCAGCACCTCCGCTAGTCAATTGCAGAGGCTCAACCCACTAGACGGAGCCACCACGGCCACCTTTATCAACCTCAGCCAGACCATACCTTTGGCCTCTGGAGGCGGCATCTTCAGCGGATACGGGAGGATTTTGATTCACAACGGCAGTTCCGTTTATGAAATCCGCACTCCCTCCGGCACGGTCACCAATCTGGGCAGCATGGCTATCCCAAGTTGGCACCCGAGTGCCACTTGGGCTGTCTGGGGTGCCACAGAGTACTTCGGAGGCAAGCACTACCTCTGCTACAGAGATGGAGGCAACGACATCGTCCGGTGCAGCGTGCCAGATAGGCGGGTGGAGATCATCAAAAGCTTCACCAATCTCGGGAACATGGCAAACTTCACCGTAAGTCCCAAACTAGGCAGTTGGTTCTTCCACCACCAACTGGCCAGCCAGTTCGGCACCGCGCCCCAGCTCCTCGGGCGTGCTGCTGCCACCTTTAGCGCGGGTAATGCAGTTGCCCCGACCGTCATGAGCCGGGGAAAGGACACCTTTGTGCGCGGCAACGCAGACAGCTACCAAGTCATTGCCACCGCGTCTCCCACCAGCTACTCCGCCAGTGGCATCCCTACCGGAATGACGTTTAGCACCAGCACCGGCCTGCTCAGCGGAGTGCCCACTGCATCTGGCATATTCAACGTCCAGTTTACTGCCAGCAACGGCTCCGGTTCAGGCAATAAGACCGTGGTCATCACTGTCTACGAACCGCTCACCGCTTTTTTTGACGGTTTTGACCCTGCCATGGATACCCCACTGTGGGTGGACGTCCAAGGCAGCCCGGCGGCCAACACCACGGGCCAACTGGCCGGCAGCGGCTCCACCGGGAACTCCCTGCACTTCAGCTCCGGAGGTGCGCGGACCATAACCACCCGCCCGCTGGACACGCGCGGGGGCGGCATCTTTTCCTTCAAGTTCGCCGCCGCCAACGGCACTGGGCTAGGTTGGAACTCTTTCAGCATCACGGAAGGCGTCATACTGGAATACTCCACCAATGGGGACGATTTCGTCCCGCTCGGTGGTCCGTATTTCAATCGCGGTTGGGAAACGGCAGCCGTGGTCGTGCCTGTAGCTGCCCGCAGTGCCTCCACGTTCTTTCGCATCCGCCAGCCCATCCACAGCGGAGCTAGCCAAAGCCAGTGGGCGCTGGATGACGTGAGTTATGATGCAGGTGGCGTGCCAACCCCAGACATCGCTCTGGAGAACGCTGCCGGCACGCCTTTCCGCTCTGGCCACCTCATTGACTGGGAGAAGGTGCATCTGGAGCAGAACCCCGTTCTAGCAATGGTGGTCAAGAACTACGGTGCCGCCGCGCTTACGGAGCTCTCTGCTTCCTTTACTGGCGTGAACCGCGATGATTGTTTGATTCAAGGCTTGCCCGGCAGTCTGGCATCCGGTGCCGCCGCCAATATCCAAATCAGCTTTAAACCCCTGAGCGAGGGTCCCCGTGAGGCAGAGCTAGAGATCGTAAGCGACGATGGCGATGAATCTCCCTACCGGCTCCCGCAAAAGGGATTTGGCATTGACACAAGCCCAACCGGCCGAGCGCGAATCAATTTCCAACAGACCGCCACTAGGCTGGTATTTTACATCGGAGCGGAAAATGTTGATACGGTCTGGGTGGAAGCCGCAGGGCTGCCGAACCTGAAATACCAGTGGTATCGCAATGGCAAAGCCGTCTCCGGTGCACGCGGACCGCTGTTACCCCTGGAGCGGCCCACACTGGCCCAAGCCGGGCGCTACCATTGCAAAGTCAGCAACGTGGTGGCCGGCAAGACCTACTTTGAACTGAGCACACCAGTGGAGGTTATCGTGGCGGACATCAATGACTACCCCATTTCTATCAAAGCAGGAAGCGCTACCACGCTTCCGTGTTACATAGCCGGAAACGGCCTCACTTATGAGTGGTACAAGGACCCGGACCTCATAGCAGGAGCCGTGGGAAAGACGCTCAAAACCGCCTCTCTCCCTGGACCGGCCACGCACTACTACACGTGCCGGATAAACGTTGGAGGAGGGAGGACGGAAGTCATCGCCTACCGGGTGCTCACGCATGAATTGCCACCGCTGCTAGACAGCGTGGACTTCCTTACTCCAGGTAAGGTCGGTGCGCCATATACTTATCAAGTGGGCTATCACACCGATGTGGCGCGGGCACCTTCACGGTTCAACGCCATCGGTCTACCCGCTGGCGTCAGCATTTCCCCGTCCGGCTTCATTCAGGGCACACCCCGCGTGAGCGGCGAGTTTTTCCCCACCATCACAGCCAGCAACTCGGCTGGCAAAGCCACCTTCAACCCACAGTTTGTCTGCCAAGCATTGCCCGTGGAGCACACGGGAACCTTTGCTGGGCTGGTAAGCGCCAATGCAGGCCTTAATGCAGCCCTGGGTGGACACGTCAGCTTTACAGTGACCAAGAGCGCCGCATTGACCGGCAACCTGCTCATGGGCCGTGAGGCGTACCGCTTCACGGGCACCCTAGACCCCACCAATGACGCTGGATCGGTCTTTGCCACTAACCTGCCCAGAGTAGGAAGGTATCCACTGCATCTTACTCTGCTTCTCACGCCAGAAGGAGGCCTCGGAGGCGCCGTGCGTGCCCTGGGGGACGCCGTCTCCATCAACGGTGGTCGGAATAACTTCCACCGGGGCAATCCTGTGACAGGGAAGCCTGGCAAGTTTACCTTTGCGCTCACTCCGCCTCCTGGCAGGCCGGATGCGCCCGAGGGCGCGATGCACGGCAGGCTGAGCCTTACTTCTTCCTCCGGCAACGTCGCGCTCTATGCCAAGCTGCCAGACGGCACCGTGGTGACTCGAAGCGCCTTCCTTCAGGAGTTTGGGAGTGCGGGCTTTTTCAAAGTGCTCTACCCCGAGAGCATGACAGGAAGCATCACTGGCTGGTTCGCTCTCCCAGACGAAGGCAATCCAAGCGCGTTTGCTATGGTGGATTGGACCAGACCACCCAACCCCAGCAGCAAGGAGCGCATCTACAAGGCAGGCTTTGAAACCATCTCTATGCAAGGACCGTCCGCAGGCTATAGCCCACCCGTCTCTCCCTCTGTGTTCATGAATGCCAACGTGCTGCTGCCAGACAATGCTCAGTTGGCCTTTACCCACTCATCCGCACTACCCACACCTGGACCAGACATCACCTTCAGTATTGAGAAAAAGAACAAGCTGACCCTACCTAAGGGAGGCTCACTGGCCAACCCCCGATCAACCACGCTGAAAGTAGACCCGACTACGGGTGGGTTCTCGGGCACGTTCATGGCCGATGGCCAACGCAGAGGCACCTTCTCGGGCATCCTAGTGGAAGACAGAGGCTACGGCTTCTTTTTACTGCCCAGCGCCGCTGAAGCGGGAGAATCCGCTAGCCGGACTCCCATCCTCTCCGGCAGCGTTACACTCACACCGAGTCCGTGATCGGACATCGCTTTGCTCCTGAACCAAAGGTGTTACCGATGTCCTGACCGAGCCCGAGCCCAGTTGAACTCCTCTTTCTCATAGCTCCATTCCTAAAGCGCATGGCTTTCTCGGCTACACGGACCTTCGTGTGCGAAGGGTCCTGTTTGCGATGCGCTTGACGAAAGCCTTCCCGCCATCACGTTCTGAGCAGGAACATGAGAGCAATAGCATTGATCCTTTTAACGAGTGTCTGCCTGACATCGTGCGGCATTGGTTTCCGTGCGGAGTGGGCAAGGGCGGCGCGTATGGCCTCTACGGACGGTCTTGCCGGGAGATGGGAAGGCACGTGGCTGAGTGACGTGAATGGGCACACGGGCACGCTGAAGTGCATTGTGCCTTCAGGAGGCACGGCAGAGAGCCAGAGGGAGTTCCTCTACCGCGCTACGTGGATGAAGATCCTGGCGGCCACGCTCTCGTCTGACACCGAAGTGAAGTCCAACGGCAAGGCGCACTCCTTTAAGAGTGAGAAGGACCTTGGTATGTTGGGTGGCACCTTCCGCTGCACCGGCGAGGTGAAGGGAGATGAGTTCCACGCCAAATACACGAGCTACAACGACCAAGGAACCTTCACCATGAGGCGGGTGCCGTGAGCAGCGCCAAACCACTGCCCTCATGGGCCCAGGAACTGGCCAGCCTCTATGAAAGCCATGCTGCGTCCCAGTTTATCCTTTCCGGCAACGTCCATGACCGCTTCCTGGTGCCGCAGAAGCAAGGCAAGACACACATCGGCTCGCTAACGGAGTATGTGCAGCACGTGCTGGTGCCAGGGTTCGACGTGGTGATCACGTATGACTTGGGCAATGGCATCCGCATTGAACGGGGGCAGGAGGTGTTCACCACTTGGCCTGCCTATAAAGATAGACCTGAACTGCCCAAGACTCCCCTTCCCGCTGTGGAGACGCTCACGCGCTACTTCCGGTATGCTGCCAATCTCCGCCGGCTAGGCAAGGAGGCCCCACAGATCGCCTGCATCGTACGCTCGGCCCATCTGGTGGCTCCTGCGACCCAGGGGAGCACTCAATTTGACCTGGGTGCCGTGGCTCTGCTGATGCGGGAGTGGGCGGAAGACCCGCTGCTGGTGGAGCATCCGCTCGTGACGTGTCTGATCGCAGATAATCTTCACGATCTACACCCTCTGTTGGCCAACAATGCGCGAGCCCCGCGTCTGACGATTCCTATGCCAGATGCCGCGACTCTCGCGGAAGGTGTGGAGGCGCTTGGGATTGATTCCGCAGCACTCGGGAGCTTCAAGGACGACCTGCCCGCACTAAGCCGTGGTTTGGTAGGTGCTTCCTTTCATGCGGTGGAGCGGATGCTGCGTCTGGCCGCCCATCAGAAAGACCCTATCGAGCCTGCCGACCTCTCGCGCCTCAAAAAGCAGATGGTGGAGAACGACTGCGGCGAGTTGATTGAGTTCATCCAAAGCACTCGCACACTGGATGACGTGCACGGCAACGACGGACTCAAAACATGGCTGCGGCAAGACATCGCTCTTTGGAATAAGAATGAACTGGCGGCTCTACCGATGGGTTATCTCATCTGTGGCCCAGTAGGAACCGGCAAGACCTACCTTGCCGAATGCCTAGCAGGTGAAGCCGGTGCGCCAGTCGTGAAGTTGAAGAACTTCCGGGACAAATGGGTGGGCTCCACGGAGGGTAATCTGGAAAAGATCTTCCGGCTGCTGCAGGCGCTGGAACGCTGTTATGTGTTCGTCGATGAAGCGGATCAAACACTGGGCAAACGCGACAGCGGCTCGAATGACTCCGGTCTGTCAGGGCGCGTCTACTCGATGCTGGCGCAAGAGATGTCTCGCAGCAGCAATCGTGGGCGCATCATCTGGCTGCTCGCTTCATCACGACCAGACCTCATTGAAGTCGATCTCAAGCGCCCTGGGCGTGTGGATGTGAAGATTCCGCTCTTCCCCACCGCAAACACACGAGAGAGCTTTGATTTGATCAAGGCGCTGTGCAAACGCCGCAAGATCATGTTAGAAGATGCCAGCTTCCCTGCCCTGGAATCTCATTTGCCCACTCTCCTCACACCCGGTGCGGCGGAAGCGATCGCCGTGAAGTGCTACCGACTCGTCCAAACACGCGAGCTGGCACCTGAGGAAGCCTTGCGAGAGGCGCTGTATGGCTACCAACCGCCGGTACCGCTGGAGATCATCGAGCAGCAGATCCGCATCGCCGTCCAAGAAGCCACGGACTTGTCCTTCGTGCCTGAAGTGTTTCGCCAAGCGTCATGAACTGGCGGATTAACAACCAACTTCACGCCTTAACCCATCGGGCGATGGTGATGGGCATCGTCAACGTCACCCCTGACTCATTCTCGGACGGCGGACAGTTTGTGGATGTCTCCCAAGCCGTGGAGCACGCCCTGCGGCTGGTCTCAGAAGGCGCGAACATCATCGACATCGGCGGAGAATCCACCCGCCCGGGAGCCGAGCCGGTGTCCGAAGACGAAGAACTGCGGCGCGTGCTGCCAGTGATTGAAGCTTTGCGATCCCAAACCCAAGCGCTGATCTCCATCGACACCTTCAAGGCCGCCGTGGCACGTGAAGCAGTCAAAGCAGGTGCGGACATCATCAATGACATCACCGGACTCCGTGGAGACCCCGACATGATGGAGGTAGTGGCGAGTTCCGATGCTGGTGTGGTGATCATGCACATGCAAGGTATGCCCAGAACCATGCAACAGGCACCGCACTATGAGGATGTAGTGGGCGAGGTACGCGGGTTCTTTGAAGAACGCCTTGGAGCGATCGTTGCCGCAGGGATTCATGTTGAACGAGTGGTGCTCGATCCAGGAATTGGATTTGGGAAGAAGCTGGAGCACAACATCGCGCTCATCCGCGCCACGTCGGACTTTTTGTCACTCGGTCGCCCTCTGCTTATCGGGGCATCACGGAAGTCATTCATCAGTCAGATAACGGGCAGCAAGGCAATGAATGACCGCTTCTGGCCGACGGTGGCCATCACGAGCCTCACCCGGGAGCTCGGAGCGATGGTTCACCGTGTGCATGACACCGCTCCCTGCCACCAAGCGCTACGAATGACTGAAGCCATCCTCCACGGAGTCCCCACATGAAACTTCACATCCATGCTGTGCAACTCGACTTGGCTTGGGAGAACCCCGAGGTCAACTACCAGCGGGCCAGCGCGCTCCTAGAAGAGGCCCATCCCCATCCGGGATCGCTGATCATCCTGCCGGAAATGTTTCCCACAGGCTTTAGCAAAGACGTGAAGGTCACAAGCGAACCTGCTGATGGCCCAACCGCCAAGTTTTTCCAATCGCTGGCTACCCGATGGAAATGTGCGGTCCTAGGCGGCTATGTGCAGACAACTCCGACGGGTGCGGCCAGAAATGTGGCCGCTGTCTTTGCTGCGGATGGCACTCTCTTGGCTGAGTACGTGAAGCAGCAACCCTTCAGTCTCGGCGGCGAGCATTTGGTGCATGAAGCGGGACATGAGACCATCATCTTCGAGTTCGGCGGCTTCAAGATCGCGCCGATGATCTGCTACGATTTGCGTTTCCCAGAAGTAGCCCGACGTGCCGCAGCACAAGGTGCGGAGTTGTTCATCAACATCGCCAGTTGGCCGATCAAACGTGCGAACCACTGGACTTTGCTGCTACAAGCTCGCGCCATTGAGAACCTAGCGTGGGTGGTAGGAGTGAATCGCTGCGGCACCGACCCGGAGTTCATCTATCCAGGGCGTTCGATTGTCGTAGATCCCCATGGCAACATCATCGCGGATGCTGCGGATCGTGAGCAGGTGCTGCACGGAGTGTTGGATCACGAAGTGCTCAGCACATGGCGGGCGCAGTTCCCCGCTCTGCACGATGCGAAGTGGGACCACTTGCGCTGAATCCGTCTTGCCAAAGGCAGGTCTGTCACCACTATGGCGACCTATGGGTAAACTGGAAAACCGTATTGCAGTCGTCACTGGCGCTGGCCGTGGCATTGGCAGAGCCATCGCTGAACGTTTTGTCGCTGAGGGCGCACGTGTCGCCATCGTCAGCCGCACCGAGGCCAACTCTCAAGCCGTGGCAGATGCATTGAACGCCGTGCGCGCAGACTCCGCCAAAGCCTATGCCGTAGACGTGGCCAATGGCGAGGCAGTGCAGGCCATGGGCAAGCAAATCTTGGCGGACTTCGACCACGTGGACATCCTCGTGAACAACGCTGGTGTCACACGCGACAATCTTCTTCTCCGGATGAGCGATGAGGAGTGGGATTCCGTTCTCAACACCAACCTCAAGGGTGCCTTCCACCTAGTGAAAGCCTTCCAGCGCTCCATTTTGAAGCAAAAGAACGCCCGAATCATCAATGTAGCCAGTGTCATCGGCCTCATCGGCAATGCGGGCCAAGCCAACTACGCTGCCTCCAAAGCAGGACTCATTGGGTTCACCAAGTCGCTCGCCCGGGAGTTCGCGGGTCGTGGTGTCACGGTGAATGCGATCGCGCCTGGATTCATCGCCACAGACATGACCGGCGTGTTGGACGAGAAGATCAAAGAAACCGTGCTGGCCAAGATTCCATTGGCCTCCTTTGGTGAGGCTTCGGACATCGCCTCTGCCGCAACTTTCCTTGCCAGCGAGGAAGCACGTTACATCACTGGCCAGGTCCTTGCTGTAGACGGTGGAATGGTGATGTGAACTGTAAAGTTTACGCGCCAAGCCACGTATAACCCTCCATGACAGCGTCCCCCCAACGCAACCCCAATTTCATGTCCAGCCGCAGGCATATCTTGCGCGGTCTGGGAACCTTCATGGCCCTCCCTGCCTTGGAATCGTTAGGATTTCGGGCGTTTGCCGCCACCAAAGCCCCTCCAGCAGCGCCCACCCGCATGGCCTTTTTGTATGTGCCAAACGGTGTCAACGTAGCCAAGTGGTTCCCCACTGGCACGGGGCGGAGCTACGAGTTTGGGCCATCCATGAAGGTCTTGGAGCCCTACCGAAATGATTTTTCCATTATCTCCGGGCTCTGCCATGACAAGGGCCGCTCCAATGGCGATGGCGGTGGAGACCACGCTCGTGCCACGGCGAGTTTCCTCACGGGCGTGCAAGCTCGCAAAACAGCCGGGGCTGACATTTCGCTCGGTGTTTCTGTCGACCAGATCGCCGCGGAGCAGATCGGGCGCTACACCAAGCTCCCTTCTCTGGAACTGAGCACGGACGGGCAACGAAGCGCAGGCCGTTGCGACTCTGGCTACAGTTGCGCTTACCAGTTCAACCTCTCGTGGAGAAATGAAACCATGCCCATGGCACCGGAGATGGATCCACGGCTCGCTTTTGAGCGGGTGTTCGGCGTTGGATCAAACGGAACGGGTCCCGATGCTGAGCGCCGTAAGGTTCTCCAGAAGAGTATCCTTGATGCCGTGCTAGCGGATGCCAATCGCTTGCAGCAGCGGGTGAGCTCGCAAGATAAAGCCAAGTTGGACGAATACTTCACCGCTGTGCGTGACATCGAACAGCGCATCGAGCGGGCCGAGAAGATGACCAAGTCGCTACCCGCCGGAACGGAAGTGCCCGGCGGCATCCCTCAGAGCTATCGCGAGCACATCGAGGTGATGTTTGATCTCCTGGCGTTGTCATTCCAGACGGACAGCACTCGCGTGGCGACTTTCATGCTTGCTCATGATGGCTCCAATCGCTCCTTCCCCGAAGTAGGGGTGCCCGAGAACCATCACGGCATCTCCCACCATCAACGTGACCCAGCCAAGCTGGAAAAGATTGCGAAGATCGACGAGTTTTACCTCCGGCAGCTCGGCTACTTCCTCAACAAGATGAAGTCCATCAAAGAAGGCACCGGCACTCTCTTGGATAACTCCATGATTGTGTGGGGTGGAGGCCTGAGCGACCCAGATCGTCATGATCATAGCAACCTGCCTATCATTCTGGCTGGCGGCGGCGGTGGTTCGCTCAACCCTGGACAACACATTGCCCTCAACCCTGTGGAAGAGACTCCCATGACGAATCTTTACCTCGGCCTGCTGGAGCGCGCTGGTGTGAAAGCTGAGCGGGTAGGCGACAGCACAGGCGTGCTCAACGCTATCTAGATTTCTCGTTGGGAGTTTCCGGGAAAATCAGGCAACGGCGAGCAACATTGGAGTTCAGGAATCGTTTAGACGAGACCTACCATGAAACTCCACACCCTTCTCGCACTCGTTGTCTTTCCTTTTTCCGCAGCACAAGCTGCCGAGTCCATCACGATTGATGGCGTGCACAACTGCTGCAAATCTTGTGAGAACGGCATCAAAAAAGCCGTCGAGTCCGTGCGTGGTGCCAAGCTCGCTAGCAGCACGAAGACCAGTGCAACGGTCGAAGTAAAATCCAAGTCCGACACCAAGAAGGTGCTAGAGGCACTCATGGATGGCGGCTACTACGGAACCGTGGGCAGCGAGGCCTCATCGGCTCCTGCATCGGCCAGTGCCGCCCCAAAAGTAGCAACTGCCACCGTCTCTGGCGTGCATCTTTGCTGCGGCAAGTGCGCTACAGCCGCCAAAGAGGCTGTCGAATCAGTCGCTGGCGTGAAGGAGCATACCGTAGTATCCAAGGCCAAGACATTTGATGTCAAAGGTGATTTCGCTGTGGCTGATCTCGTAGCTGCCCTCAACAAGGCTGGCTTCCATGGCAAGGTAAAGTAAGCCGAAGATGCGGACATCTATTCTTGCACCTGCCCTGCTCCTGCTGGGCCTGATTCCTCCGTCGGCGAATGCCGAGTTCAAGCTCGCGAGGCTCTTCTCGGATCACGCCGTGCTGCAATCTGGAGTGGACGTGCCTGTCTGGGGCTGGGCAGAGGCTGGAGAGCAGGTCACGGTCACTCTGGGTGGTCACACATCCAGCGCGACTGCGGGCAAGGACGGAAGATGGGTGCTGAAGCTCCCTCCCCTCAAGCCAGGAGGGCCGCATGTGCTGCAAGCCAAAGCTGGGACGGCTTCATTAACAGTAAGTGACGTCTTGGTGGGTGAAGTTTGGCTCGGATCGGGCCAGTCCAACATGGCAATGACGGTAGGCAACTCCAAGGACTTCGAAAAGGAGCAGAAAGCTGCCCATCTGCCAAACATCCGCATGTTCACCGTCGGAGGTTCGGCCACCAAGGAGCCTCAGCAGGACTGTGTGGGCTCCTGGGTGGTTTGTTCACCAGAAACAGTCGGCAGATTCTCTGCTACAGCCTATTTTTTTGGCCGAGATATCCACACCGCACTAAAAGTACCCGTTGGTCTCATCAACTCGTCTGTGGGCGGCACGCCAATTGATTCGTGGCTGGACGCAGACGTGCAGCGCGCAAGCAAAGAACTTGCACCCATGTTCGGAAACACCGAGCCACCACCAGACTTGGAAGCACTACGGGCTAAATACGAGAAGGATCTGGCCGAATGGAAAGAAAAGGCAAAGTTGGCGAAAAAAAACGGCCAAACCGCACCGAGAATGCCACGCGATCCAGTCGCCACAGCTCAACGCAAAGGCGACATTGGCGGCCTCTTCAACGGCAAGATCGCGCCCCTTGTTCCCTACGCACTCAAGGGATTCCTCTGGTATCAAGGCGAGGCAAACACGGTATTCACGAAGGCACCGTATTATCAGTTCCAGCTACCGCTACTCGTACAAGACTGGAGAAAGCGCTGGAACATGCCCAACGCCCCTTTTGCATGGGTCCAGCTACCCAATTTTGTTGGCCGAGGCAATGGCTGGTGTATTGTTCGCGAGGCCATGCTGAAGACCCTAACCCTTCCTAACACAGGCATGGCGGTCACAATCGACGTAGGCGATCCAAAGGACATTCATCCCAAGAACAAGCAAGCAGTGGGCGACCGACTAGCCCGTTGGGCGCTTGGCTCCGCTTACGGACAGAAAGTTGCGACGTGCGGCCCGTTAATGAAGAGCCATGAAATCATCGGGCCTCATGTCGTGATCAAAATGAATCATGCAGATGGGGGTCTGATCGGCAAAGACGGCCTTCAAGGCTTTGTCATCTGTGGCGAGGACCAAGTCTGGAAAACGGCTACGGTGAAGATCGACGACTCCAAGCTCTTCGTATCCAGTCCTGAGGTGCCAAAACCGGTTGCCGTGCGTTATGCATGGCACGAGACCCCTCCGGTAACTTTGTGGAACGCCGCAGGACTGCCAGCCTCACCTTTTCGGACAGACAACTTTCCCGTTGAACCCGATCTGGAAGTCCGCAAGGCAGTAGCAGCACGGCCCAAACGGAGTTGAAGTTCAAAGCAGGCTGCTGTCGTCCGTCTTTTGCAATCGGATCAATCGCTTTTTGATGACTTCAAGATTCACGGTCATCTCGTGTAAGCTCTTGATGCACTCCGACTGTGTTTCGGCGTGATCCAGCTTAGGAAGTGCCGGGTGAATCTTCATCATAGCCAGCGCAATCGTCTTGGCGGCGTCCTGAATCTGTTGAATGGCTGCGTTACGATCCATGGTGAGTGTTATCAGGCTTTCTGATAAAGATCATCTTTGTCGACTGCGGCAAGCTCGACAAGGTATTCGGCAAAGGTTTGCGTGACTATCTCCAGGTAGCGGCGGCCTTTGTCTGCGGTAGACTTGGATGGATCTCCGGAGCCAGTGTCATTGGTTGCTTTCGTCCATGCGCGCTGTGCCCATGCCCATTTTTCGCGTATGGCCTTCAGTTTGCTCGGGTTGTCTGTGCCCGCACCCCACTCTGATTTGGGAAGCACTAGGCCTGGGTGAAGTTGCATCATCATGCTCGTCTCACGCTCATCAGCATGGTCGCCCGGACATTCAAAGATGTCTTTGGGAAACGGGATCTGAAACCAAGACACGGTGGAGAGAAAGATAGCCGGGTGACGTGATTGAAGTTCACGAAGCATCTGTTTGAAGTCGTTGCCACCGTGCCCATTCAGAAGCACCAACTTCGGAACACCCACACCCTCCAAGCTCTCGATGACGTCTTCGATGACCGCCATCTGTGTGGAAGGGCTCATGTTAATGCAGAATGGGATATCGAGTTGCCCCGTCTGCACACCGAACGGCATGTTGGGCAAGATGCCGACCTTGGCACCCTTCTCCCATGCTATCCGACCAGCCTCGGCACAAATGTACTCGTTCTGATAGCTGTCCGTGCCATAAGGCAGATGCCAATTGTGTGCCTCCGTAGCACCCATGGGTAGCACTGCCACTTCATACGGGTTGCTCTGAACATGTTTCCAGTTCGTTTCAGCGATGATCCAATGACGCGGCCCCTCAGTTGCACTCATGAACGAGATGATGACCACAGCGAACGCGCCTGCAAGCCAAGTCACAGTTGGATTTTCTTGTTTCTCCAGTTCCATCTCCAGGCTAGGTGATAAGCCTCATGCTAAAAGATACCCAGGACGCCCTTTGGACCCGCCGCTTCTGCTGGTTGGTGCTTGGCGTGCTTGGATTTCGGCTCCTTTACTTAGCAGCTGCCGTTGACTTCGAACTCGCAGGTGATGAGGCCTACTACTGGGACTGGGGACGACAACCTGATTGGTGCTACTTCAGCAAACCTCCGCTCATTGGCTGGATCATGGGCGCATTGCGAGTCTGCTTCGGCTACCACTGGTGGGTGGTGAAGGCTGCTGCGGCTTTCTTTGCGGCAGGCACCTCTACGATGATGTTTCTCCTCGGCCGCCAACTTTACGACTCACGTACAGGCTTCTTTGGTGCCCTGCTCATGCTGGTAACACCTGCGTTCACTCTGCTATCGTTTGCCCTCACGATTGATGCCCCTCTGCTGCTCTGTTGGAGTGCCGCACTGCTGTTCGCCTGGCGGGCCATTTCCAGTCCCAACTTTGGCCGCTGGTCCACACTCGTGCTTGTCACGGGCATAGGGGTTCTCGCCAAGCAGATGATGCTAGTGTTTCCTGTGTTGCTGCTCGGATATTTAGCAATTTCCCGGCAGCATCGACCACTTTTGAAGTCAATTGGGCCTTGGTCGAGCACACTAGCCATTCTTGCCTTCATGACCCCAGTGGTGTGGTGGAATCAACAGCACGGCTGGGCCACACTAAAGCACACTGCCGAACACTTTGAAGGCGCTCACGAGGGTGCACCTGGTGTGATGGGACTTTTGGAGTTCATTGGTAAGCAAGCTGGCATGTATGCGATCATCGCATGGGGTGCGGCGATTGCTGCCCTCGTCGTCACGCTCAAAAACTGGAAGAACGCTTCATCTGCAGACCGCTTCCTCTGCGTTTTTTCCCTCCCAGGCCTCGTCGTCGTTGCCATCATGGCCATGCGACAACCAGTGAACGAAAACTGGCCCGGTGTTTACTACATTTCAGCATTCGTGCTGGCGGTAAGCGTTTTGCCGAGACTCCTCAAGTCGGCACTTTGGACAGGTGCGGCCCTGTCAGTGGCAGTTCACGTGCTCCTGCCACTCCTTAATCCACTCGGCCTCACGGGCTCCAAGTTTGACTTCCTCAAAGATATGCGAGGCTTCTCAGCCGCAGGCAACGAGATCGGAGCCATGCTGAGCGCTGTGCCCCGCCCAGAGCAGACTTTCGTTTACGTGCTCGGACACCGCTACAACGCATCACAACTCGCCTTTCACCTTCCACAACACCCGAGAGTCTATCGTTGGAATGCATCAACTATCCCTGAGTCCCAATACGAAATATGGCCTGGAGCCCAAGACAAAGTCGGTTGGGATGCCGTCATCATTCAACCTCAGGAAGGTAATACCGCAGACCCAGATCGCGAAGTCCCATACCTCGTCGAATGGAACTTTACTAAAGTCGAACGTATCGGCTCGGTAGAGATACCGATTGGAAAGCAAGCCAATCGCGTCTTTAACGTCTTTTTGGGCCATACCATGATTCGTTGGCCAGAACCAGAGGCCATTCAGTTGCAGAAGCATCCGAGGCTGCAACAACTCTACCTGCGGAAAGGCCGCCAGATGCCCACTTCATGACAGCCCTGGATCAAGCAGTGTTTTGGCGGATCAATCGCGACTGGTCAAACCCAGTTCTCGACTATCTCATGCCTGCCCTGTCAGCTATTGAGGCATGGCTGCCGCTGCTGATTGTTGCACTGCTCATCCTGGCATGGAAGGGCAGCCAAAAACTCCGCTGGATGTTACTTTGTCTCGGTCTCGCCCTTGGCCTGGGAGATGGGGTCATCGGTAACGGTCTAAAGAAAGCGCTCGGCAGAGTTAGGCCACGTGATTCAATGAGCGGAGTCATCACGCGTGATCTCGCCGATGTTAAACCGCGCACTCTAGCCTTATTTAAGCCGCCCGTGATCAAAATCACTGACATCCGCAAGCCGCACCTCGTCGGCAAATCCATTCCATCCAACCACACGGTTAACCTTTTTGCTGCGACTTTCGTCGTTATCGCCTTCTACCGCCGTTGGGGAGCATTTGTATTCATCTTAGCCACACTTGTGGCTTATTCGAGAGTCTACGTCGGCGCTCACTGGCCTGGAGACATCATCCCATCCATCGGACTCGGCCTATTCGCCGGCTGGTGCGGCCTCGCCATCGGCCAAAAGCTCCAGAAGTGGCAACAGAACCGCATTCCTCGGGATTAAGCGCTCTGGCTACCCACGCCAGCACCAGTCGCAGGTTCCTGCATGCCGTCCCCAAGAATCTTCCGTGGTAATCAGCACCAGTCCAGCTATCCAATATACTGCACAAACTCTCCGTTGACGCGTCTCTTGGGTCGGCAAATGTCCTTTCCGTGTCCGACGTTTCCACTCCCTGCCTGCGCTCTCCACTTCATGAAGTTCATTTGGAGCTTGGCGCGCGAATGATTCCTTTTGCGGGCTGGGAGATGCCGGTTCAATACACGAGCATTACCGAAGAGCATCAAGCAGTACGGAATGCGTGCGGAGTCTTCGACATTTCGCACATGGGGCAGTTTCTTGTCTCAGGAAAAGGTGCTGAAGCCTTTCTCAATCGTGCTTTGACCAACGACATCTCCGTTCTTCAGCCTGGTCAGGGGCAATACACTCTGATGCTTAACGAAGGCGGTGGAGTGATTGACGATCTCATTGCCTACAAGACCTCTGACCGCGAGTTTTTCCTCGTGGTGAATGCTTCAATGATCGATGCCGATTTGGCTCATTTGAAATCATTGCTTACAGACGACGACAAAGAGATTGTCCAGATCGTGAACGCCTCGTCACTCACTGGCGGTATCGCAGTGCAAGGCCCACGAGCGCGTGATGTCTTCAAATCCATGATGGGACCGTCAGCTGTGTTTCCTGAGAAGAACACCGTTCAGATCGCTGGAACTGAGCATGGCATCATGTGGCTGTGTGGCACTGGTTATACGGGTGAGGAAGGCTTTGAACTCTTCACCCCTACAAGCCGTATCGAATACTGGCTCCGTTCAGCGATCTCGTCTGGCTGCTCGCCATGTGGATTAGGAGCGCGCGACACCCTGAGGCTTGAGATGGGCTACCCACTCAATGGCAATGACCTCTCGCCGCTCCGTAGTCCGCTCCAAGCTGGTCTGGCATTCTTCGTTGAGTTCGACAAAGAGGACTTTGTCGGCAAGGACTCGCTCTTGAAGCAAAAAGCGGCGGGATTGCCTGACAAACTCACTGCCTTCAAGATGACCGGCACATGTCCCCCACCCCGGCCTCACTGTGGTGTCGTGATCGGTGGACAAACCGTTGCGGAGGTAGCGAGCGGTACACAGAGCCCAAGCCTCGGCTGTGGTATCGGCATGGCTTATCTGCCATTAGAGCACTCCGCACCTGGCACTCCTATCGAGATCGAGATTCGTGGGCGCAACTTCCCAGCCGTCACCGTGAGAAAACCAATCTACCAGAAGCCAAAGCTTGCTTGACCCATCCTCTAACAATCACCTTCACCCATGAACATTCCTGACAACCTACGCTACCGCGACTCGCACGAGTGGGTCGATTACATGAACAACCCCGCCACCTGCGGTATCAGTGACCATGCTCAGCATGAGTTGACAGAGATCGTCTTCGTGGACCTGCCTAAAATTGGTCGTGTGGTGAAGGCAGGAGAGGCCGTCTGCACGGTGGACTCCGTCAAGTCGGCCAACGACATCTACGCGCCCGTCAGCGGTGAGATTGTAGCGATCAACGAAGACCTTCGGAACGACCCAGGGCTGCTGAATCGCGATCCCTATCTCCAGGGCTGGATCTTCAAGATCCAGGTCAGCAATCCCTCCGAACTGGAAACCCTCCTCACACCTGAAGCTTACCGCGCACATATTTCCTGAAAGACGATGGCCGTTCCATTTTCCCGCCGCCACATTGGTCCATCTGAACAGGATGCGGCCACAATGCTCAGAACCCTTGGCGCGCGTGATCTGGATGCGCTGATTGAGCAAGTCGTACCAGAAGCCATTCGTCTGCGGACTGAGCTGGCACTGCCTCAGGAACTCAACGAAGAAGGTGCCCTGAAGAAGCTACGAGCCACACTTTCGGCTAACAAGCTAGTAAGGAGTTTTATCGGGCTTGGATATTACGACACCTTTACGCCACCCGTCATTCAGCGGAACATCCTCGAGAACCCCGGTTGGTACACGGCTTACACGCCCTATCAGGCTGAGATCAGTCAGGGACGGTTAGAAGCATTACTCAACTACCAGACCATGGTTTGCAGCCTGACGGGTCTTGACGTTGCAAATGCTTCCCTATTGGATGAAGGCACAGCGGCCGCTGAAGCCTTGACGCTCGCGGCCCATTCAGGGAACCGAAGCAGCGTCTTCATCGACAAGGGTGTCTTCCCTCACACGATTGATGTTGTCCGCACTCGCTTAGAGCCGCTCGGCATCCAGATCGTCGTGGGCGATTGGAAATCCTATCAGCCTTCAGCAAGTGAAGCAGCAGTGTTGGTGCAGTATCCAGCGCAAGATGGCCAAATCCATGATTACACGGATTTCCTCGCTGCCGCCAAGGCTGCGGGCGCGCTTAGTATTGTCGCTACGGATCTGTTGGCGCTAACGTTGATCAAACCCCCAGGTGAGTTTGGGGCTGACATCGCGATAGGCAACAGCCAACGGTTTGGTGTGCCGCTCGGATTCGGCGGTCCTCATGCTGCATTCATGGCAGTAAAGGACGATCTCAAGCGCAAGATCCCCGGCAGGCTGATTGGTGTCTCGATAGACTCCTGTGGTCGTCCCGCGTATCGACTTTCACTTCAGACGCGCGAGCAGCACATTCGGCGAGAGAAGGCCACGTCAAACATTTGCACCGCTCAGGTGCTGCTGGCTGTCATGGCGAGCATGTATGCTGTCTACCACGGGCCAGATGGCTTGCAGGACATCGCACGACGAGTGCACCGTGCCACAGCCATGCTGGCACGCGCTCTCAAAGCGGATGGTTTCGAGATCGCTGGGCAACATTTCTTTGATACCATCGTCGTCACGGTTCCAGACGCATCTGCGGTCGTAGCTGCGGGCCTAGCAGAAGGCTTCAATCTCCGCCACATTGACGGCACCCATGTCGGCATCTCGTTGGATGAAAGGGTCACGCGCGCTGAGCTTCTCGGAGTGTTGCGGGCATTTGGCATCACCAAAGAAGAAGCCGTTCAGTCGCTAAAGGCGAACGTGGCACACGCTTCCGAGCATCTTCCACAGTTCAGCAGAGGAACTCCATTTTTGAGCCATCCCGTCTTCAATCGCAACCACAGCGAGACCGAGATGATGCGCTATCTCCGCAGGCTAGAGTCCAAAGACATTGCGCTCAATCGCAGCATGATCCCGCTCGGCTCTTGCACGATGAAACTCAACGCAGCGGCTGAGATGTTCCCCGTGACTTGGCCGGAAGTGGGCGGCATTCACCCCTTGGTGCCCAAAGACCAGTCAGCGGGCTATCGAGCGATGTTTGACGAGTTGGAGAGTTGGTTGGCAGAGATCACTGGATTCGCTGCAGTGAGCCTTCAGCCAAACGCAGGTTCTCAGGGCGAGTATGCAGGCTTGCTGGCGATTCGACGTTACCATCTGGCCCGTGGCGATGCGTCTAGGAACGTATGCCTCATTCCGGTGAGCGCGCACGGCACGAACCCAGCGAGCGCCGTGATGGCTGGAATGTCCGTGGTTGCAGTGAAATGCGATGAACAGGGCAACATCTCTCTGGATGACCTCACAGCTCAATTGGAGAAGCACTCCAGCACCGTGTCGGCCATCATGATCACTTATCCCAGCACTCATGGTGTGTTTGAGGAGAGTGTCATCGAGATTTGCCAACTCGCTCACCAGCACGGAGCACAAGTCTACATGGACGGTGCCAATATGAACGCCCAAGTCGGTCTTACGAGTCCTGGGACGATTGGTGCCGACGTTTGCCATCTCAATCTGCACAAAACGTTCTGCATTCCTCACGGTGGAGGCGGCCCAGGCGTTGGTCCCATCGGCGTGGCGGCTCATTTGAAGCCTTTCCTGCCGGGCCATCGCGACTGGCCAGACGCTCAAGAAGGTGCGGTGTGCAGCGCGCCTTGGGGTAGCGCCAGCATTGATGTCATCTCTTGGATGTACATTGCCATGATGGGTGAGGATGGCCTCACCAGTGCGACCAAGCATGCGATTCTTAACGCCAACTACATCGCTACTCGCCTCTCCAAGTGCTTCCCCGTGCTCTACACGGGCACCAAAGGCAGAGTCGCTCACGAGTGCATCCTTGACTTCCGTGGCTTCAAGTCCGTCACGGTCGAGGATGTGGCCAAGCGCCTCATCGACTACGGCTACCATGCTCCCACGATGAGCTGGCCTGTGCCGGGCACTCTCATGATCGAACCGACCGAGAGCGAGAGCCTTCACGAGTTAGATCGTTTTTGCTCTGCCATGGAGCAAATCCATGTGGAGATCATGAAGGTCGAAAAAGGTGAGTGGGACGCCAAAGACAATCCGCTCAAGAACGCTCCTCACACTGCTGATGTGGTGACTGCTGACTCTTGGAATCACAGTTACACCCGCCAAGACGCCGCATATCCCCTGGCCTGGGTTAAGGACGACAAGTATTGGCCGCCTGTGGGTCGCGTGGATAATGTCTACGGTGACCGAAACATCGTCTGCACCTGTCCAAGTGTAGAGGAGTTGGCTTCGGCTTCCTGATCGTCGGTCATTCCCCGGGCTTCATTGGCCAAAGGTTTTGCTCCAGTAGGTGATCCTCTGGGCGACAGCCAAGCTCCGCCCATCATCGCCACTTGCTGATTCCTCACTTCTTGCCAAAATGGCGGGCCGTTTTTCCTTATGCCCAGCCCCAAAAAGAAAGCCTCCCCAGCTAAGAAGCCCGCGATCCGTCAGATCAAGAAGCTCTTGGTTGCCAACCGTTCCGAGATCGCCATCCGGGTCATGCGAGCAGCTACCGAGCTGGGCATCCGAACCGTGGCCGTCTACGCCCAAGAGGACCGCTTTTGTCCGCACCGCTTCAAGGCTGATGAAGCCTATGAACTGAATAAAGATAAGGGTCCCGTGGGTGCCTACCTCGACATCGAAGGCATCGTGACCCTGGCTAAGGAGAAAGGGTGTGACGCCATTCACCCAGGCTACGGATTCCTTTCAGAGAATCCTCAGTTCGCCAAAGCATGTGCGGACAATGGCATCATCTTCGTCGGACCTGAGCCTGAAGTGCTCGAGATGATGGGCGACAAAACCGCCGCGCGCAATGTGGCAGACAAACTCAAGGTTCCCACACTTGGTGGCACCAAGGAGCCAGTGAGCGATCGCAAACAAGCGCTCACCGTTGCCAAGAAGATCGGCTTCCCGTTGATCATCAAAGCAGCATTCGGCGGCGGCGGACGTGGTATGCGCGTGGTTCAAGATCCCAAAGACCTGGAGCGCCTCCTAGATGAAGCTCAAACCGAAGCCGCCCGTGCTTTCGGCAACGGAGCCGTCTTCCTGGAGAAGTTCGTTGGTCGCGCCAAGCACATTGAGGTCCAGATCATCGCTGACAAACACGGGAACGTCCTCCATCTGCACGAGCGTGATTGCTCGGTGCAACGTCGTCACCAAAAGGTCATCGAGATGGCACCCAGCTACGGAGTGGACCAGAAGATCATCGACGAGTTGTGTGATGCAGCCGTGCGGATCGCCCGTGAAGTAAACTACAGTCACGCTGGGACCGTGGAATACCTTGTCGATGTCGATGCTAGCGAGTGGTACTTCATTGAAATGAATCCACGGATTCAAGTGGAGCACACGGTGACGGAAGAGATCACTGCCATTGACCTTGTGCGTGCTCAAATCCAGGTCGCCATGGGCCACACGCTGCATGGCGAAGAGATGGCGCTACCTCAGCAGCAAGATGTCGAGAAGAGCGGCTTTGCCATCCAATGCCGCATCACCACGGAAGACCCGGAGAACAACTTCACTCCAGACTTCGGCAAGATTCTCACCTACCGCAGTGCTGGCGGCTTCGGCGTGCGTTTGGACGGTGCGCTTGGCACCTCGAACGCCGTCATCACGCCTTATTATGATTCCATGCTCGTGAAGCTCACGGTGTTTGGCCGTGACTACGGAATCGCGCTTGAGCGGATGGATCGTTCGCTGCGGGAGTTCCGCATTCGTGGTGTGAAAACCAATATCCCGTTCCTGATGAACGTGATCCACGAGCCTGCGTTCCGCTCAGGTCAGGCTACCACGCGATTCATTGATACCAATCCCCAACTCTTCCAGTTCGCTGCTAGGAAGGACCGCGCCACCAAGCTGCTGAACTACCTCGCAGACGTGATGGTGAACGGCAATCCATTCGCCAAGGGCTTCACTCACGACAAAGTCGGCAAACTGCCAGTGCCGCCTGCGGTGAAGTTTGACCACACGCAGGCACCCCCTGCTGGCACGAAGCAACTTCTGACCAAGATGGGCCCGGAGAAGTTTTGTAGTGAGTGGGTAGCTAAGCAAAAGCGTCTCCTGATGACCGACACCACCATGCGTGACGCTCATCAGTCCCTCCTGGCCACGCGGATGCGTAGTTTTGACATGCTGGCAGTGGCAGATGCCGTGGCGCATCGCACGCCTAACCTCTTCTCCCTCGAGATGTGGGGTGGTGCCACGTTTGACGTCACCATGCGCTTCCTGCGTGAAGACCCTTGGGAGCGCCTTCGTCAACTTCGCGCCAAGGTGCCTAACATCCTCTTCCAGATGTTGTTCCGCGGCTCCAACGCAGTGGGCTACACCAACTATCCGGACAACGTCGTAAAAGGCTTTGTCAAACATGCCGCAGACAACGGCATGGACATCTTCCGTATCTTCGACAGCCTGAACTACTTGCCCAACCTCGCTCCGGCCATGGAAGCCGTCCGCACGGAGACGCAGTCGATTTGTGAGGGCACCGTTTGCTACACAGGAGATATCCTTGACCCGAAGCGCGACAAATACGGCCTCAAGTATTACATAAAGCTTGCCAAAGAACTTGAGAAAATGGGAGCGCACATGCTCTGCATCAAAGACATGGCAGGTCTGGTGCGTCCTTTGGCTGCCAAGAAGCTGTTCAAGGCGCTCAAAGAAGAGATTGGGCTCCCCATTCACTTCCACACTCATGACACATCGGGTCTGAATGCCGCTAGCATCCTCAATGCAGCTGAAGCAGGCGTCTCCGTCTGTGATGCAGCCATTTCCTCTCTGAGCGGTGGCACGTCCCAGCCCAACATTAACTCCATCGTTGCTGCTCTTCAGCATACGCCACGTGACACTGGCCTCGATCTGGACGCACTTCAGGAATACAGCGACTACTGGGCTGCTGTCCGCACGTTCTACAAGCCGTTCGACACGGCTGAGCCCTACGGCACGGCGGAGGTTTATCTCCACGAGATGCCCGGCGGTCAGTACACCAACCTCAAAGAGCAAGCCACTGGCATGGGCATGGCAACTCGCTGGCCAGAGATCGCGCACGCTTATGCGGAAGTGAATCAGCTCTGTGGTGACATCATCAAAGTCACTCCCAGCAGCAAGGTTGTTGGTGACTTGGCTATCGAGTGTGTGGCCCGTGGCGTAAAGCCTTCAGATATCGTCAATCTCAAAGGCACCCAGTGGAGCAAAGACGTGACCAGCATGTTCGAGGGCTGGCTGGGTGAGCCGTTCTACGGACTGACGGCCGCTGAGGCTAAGGACTCATGGGCCAAGTGGAATACCTTGGCTGACGCCATCGTCGGCAAGGGCAAGCGAATCAAAGGACGCCCTGGCCTTCACGCCGCCAAGGTTAAGCTAGCCGATGTTCGTGCCGAGTTGGAGTCCAAGCTCAAGCGCAAGCCATCTGAAGACGATGTGTGGAGCTACTTGATGTATCCAGACGTGTTCTTGAAGTTTGCTGAGTTCCGTAAGTCGTATGGCGACGTTAGCGCTCTGCCTACCAGTGCCTACTATTACGGACTCAAGCCAAAGGAGGAAATCCATGTGGATCTTGAGGAAGGCAAGACTCTCTTCATTCGTCTTCACAACGTCACCGAGCCTGACGCTAACGGGCAACAGACGGCCATCTTCGAGCTAAATGGCTACCCTCGCCACACCAACGTTACCAACCGCTCCCTCGCCAAGTCAGCAGTCACGCGCGCCAAGGCAGACCCAGGTGACTCCAAGCAAGTCGGTGCACCTATGCCTGGAATGGTGGCCAGTGTGGCAGTGAGCGTTGGCCAGAAAGTAAAGGAAGGCGATACCCTCCTCACTCTTGAAGCCATGAAGATGTTCGCTGCCGTAGCGGCTCCTTCGGCAGGCACCGTCTCCGAAGTGCTCACCAAAGTCGGCGATAGCGTGGAGAGCAAAGACCTTCTCGTTAAGCTGGCTTAAGCCTCATTCGCTCAACTCTCATCGGCAACGGCCACGTCACAGTGGCCGTTGCTTTTTTGTAGATCACTGGGGCTTCGTAAGGAACGCCACAAGGTCCGTCATCTGCTCTTTCGTGATGGCTGCCTCCAGGCCAATGGGCATCAGCGACCGATCCAGTGACTTCATCTCCTTGATGGCACTCCGCGCGAGCGTCTCCTTGAGTCCACCCATCATCACCAACTCGATGGCGTCTGCGGTCTCGCTCAAGATCAGGCCAGAAAGCGATCTCCCATCCTTTGTATCCACTTGGTAAGCCGTCCACCGTGCTTCAAACATCCGATTGGGATCAAGAATGTCCGCCAGAAGCCCTTCCGGCGGCTTGACTTTCACATCAGCCAAAGACGGGCCCACATCCATGCCCACACCACCCGCTTTATGGCAGGCAATGCAGATGGTCGAGAACACCGCTTTGCCTTTGGCCGGGTCTCCAGGTTTCTTGATCGACTCCAGATAACTTGTGATGACTTGTGCGCGGTCGCCGCTCGCTTCACCGAACAGCTTCTTGGCCAGTTCCGCCATCTCTCCCTTGCCTCGTTGATACGCCCATCGCTTCTCCACATCCACCCAAGCCGTTGGAAACTCGCCCTTCTCCATCCGCTTAAACAACTCCAGAGCCGTGGTCGCATTGGCCGTGAGGATCGTGACTAGTTCGCGCTTCAATGTTGGGCCAGCTTTCGGCAGCAGCTCATAAATGAACGGCGCGGTGCTGGTAGCGCTATACTTCTTTAGCAATGCAACCGCTGCCGCCGTGAATGCAGGAGGTTGAGTGCTGGTAAGCAGACCCTTCATTACAGGCTTAACCGCATCCCACTTGCGAGCCCCCAGCAGCGGAAGAACGGCCAGACGTTGATCAAGCGGTGCCTTGTTGTCCGCGATGATGGCATCGATCTTCGACTGCAAGGCCGCTATCTCTTTGCCAGCTGCCTCGTAGCCCTTGGGAAGCTTGCCGAGCCCTTGAAGCAGCGCGGGCTTCCACCACAGCAGCTCTCCAGGTGCTATCTCAAGCACCGCGAGCAGCTTCTCAATGTCCGGTTCATGTTTTGCAGCCAGAGCAGCGCTAGCAAACGAACGAATCGTGTCATTGCGGTTCGCCGAGTAGCTCTTGGCAAAGCGATCATCCGCCAGCAGATTAGCTAGCACGTGACCCGCCGTGTAGATGCTTGAGGAAAGCACTGCCTTTGCCATCCAAGGGTCATCAGGATACTGACCTAGCGCCTCAACTCGTTCGGCAATCAATGCTTCACTCGGCTGTGCATCCACATCTACCTTCTTCAACAGTTCGTGAAACAAGACACGCCCGGCGTGCTCCGGCAGTGTTTTGACGTCACTGGAACCCATACCTGCCGCCACCGCTCCAGCAGACTCAGCCGGAAGCTTCTTCATTCCCTTCGGCACCACCCTCCAGATACGGCCGTGATCTTCTCCCTGCCTCATGTCATGGGTTTTGACGAAGTCCTCCGGAAAGAAACGCGCGTGATCAATCCACCGGCGGTAGATATCGCAGATGTAGATCGCTCCATCGCGCCCAGTGGTCATGTTCACAGGTCGGCACCACTCATCACTGCTGCGAAAGAACTCCGTGCGATCCCCCACGCGTGTCGCCTTCAGCGAGGCACCGTTGGGCGTGATCTTGTAGCGCGTCACCAACTGCCCCGTCGGATCAGGAACAAACACATCGTTGCGCAACTCGGGCATCAAGTCGCCACGATAGACGCCCAGGCCGGAACAAGCGGTGTTCGTGCCGGCATGGGCGTCTGCCGTGGTATGAGTGATCTGTAGCGGATAAACGCGCGTCTCCGCTCCTGGAGTAGCGATGTCCTCATGCACTTGCGTGATCCCCGCATGAGGATTCCGCAGCATCGCCTCGTACGGCATCACTGTGAACATCAGCGGATTGCGGTTAGAGCAGTAGAAGTGATGACCGTAGTCATCGAAAGCGCCGCCGTATTGCCCCTTGCCGCCCGTTGGCGTGATCGCACCCGTCTTTGGGTCCCATTTGAAGTTGGACCCTGGCACACCCACCACCTTCTCGGGTGCATCTGCTGGATAAATCTCTTTAGCATCCAGACCATTGTTAAAGTGCACACATCCATCTGGCCCCCAACGAGGCGCACTCACCTGAAGCTGGCTATGCTTGGGATTGAACCCCTTGATCAGTGGCTTGATCAAGTCCGCTTTGTCGTCCCCATCCGTGTCCTTCATGAACAAGATCTGGCTTCGTGTCGTAGCGATCAGCCCACCATCGTATGGCAGCAGACCCTGGACGTTGTCTACGTGATCCGCAAAGGTCACCGCCTTGTCCATCCGTCCATCACCATCCTCGTCACTGAGCAATTGAATGCGGGACAGCCAGGGATCACCAGCATTGGGCGGACCCAGTGGATAATCTCTCATATCCGCCACGAACATCCGACCCTTCTCATCCCAAGTCACCTCCACAGGATCAAGCACCAGTGGCTCAGCCGCTACCAACTGCGCCTCATACGGTCCATCCAGTTGGATTCGCTTCAGACTCTCCTCGGGAGACAGCGGCTTGTCTTGCCCATCACGCACCGCGCCAATGTCACTGCCACCGCTCGCTTGAATGGCACTCCACTTCTCTTTGAACTCACCCAGAGGCCACAGTTCGTAGCGGCGCACGATCATCTCCGCGCCTTCCGTCTGTAGCAGCACCTTCCCTTCCGCAGGCTTGCAGTCGAACGCCTCATTCACCATCGCCCCATTGACGAAATATTGAAGCGTGTCGCCTTTGGCGATCACCTCCAGGCGATTCCACTCCCCCGGAGGACTCTCCACATCATTCTTGCCACGGAAGCCCACCTTATCCGCCCAGTCCTCGTCACGTCCGCGCCAGTTGATGCGCCCCTTCGTCACCGTCTGCCGCGGCTCTCCCTTCTTCCAGATCTTCTCCTTGTCGCGATCCAGCGTATACTCAGCCGAGAGGCTCGTCGTCAACTCCGTCCCGTCAGCTAGCTTGGGCGAGAGCACCAAAATGTCCCCTACCCCGCCCTCAATGATCTGCGCCTCGATACTTGCCATCCAAGTATCGCTGTAGGCACCGTGCGGCCCGTAGGCGTGCAACAGAATGCCGTTATCTTTTGCCGCCTTCTCCCGCTTCCCCCAAGTCTTCGTGCCCCATTTGAACTCAATGACCAAGTGATAGTCCTTGTAGTTCTCCTTGGTTGCCACATAGCCGTAGCCACGCCCTGAGATGTTGAACGTCCCATCTTTGGCAAACGTCCAGATGTCCTTCGGAGCATCGTGAAAGTCCGCCTTCGGGTTCACATGGTATTCTACATTGCCAGACTTGATCACCTCCAGCAGATCAACCTTAGACTTCACAGGCTCAGCAGCCCATACAACCGACACAGAGAGCAGTAACGAGGATAAAACGAACTTCATGGTAAGACCCTAACTCTACGGCCCAACATCCCCCCTTCTCCCCTGAAAAATAAGTAGCCCCAGAACTATCCACCCCACCAGCAGCAAAACACCCGCCTGACGCCGCTAGCGCCAGCGCAACACTAACACAAAACGCATAAGGTAGCCAGACAATGCTCAGACCCAAAGCCCGGCCTGTTCAACCCTGGCCGTAGTTGCTGGCTCGATGAAACCCAAAAGCAACAAACTCAACCCCTCGCAGCAATACGGCCTTTATTGTACGCCCTAGGGGTGGTAGTGGTGCAGGCCGTCATGGGCATTGCGTCAGGTCTTTATAAAATGTGAGTGCGTTGCGGTCTAAATCATAAAGGGCAAACTCGCGTGTGCCCCAAGTCGTATCACGGATTCCGGAGGCAAACTCAACGCCAGTGCCCTGATACTCGTTGAAGAGTGCGTCGGGGTCCTCTACGAGGAAGCGAAGACGAATATGGCTCATCTCGTGTTCGAACTGAAACTGCATGTGAAGCTCCACCGAGTCGCGCCGAAAGCCGACATAATTGGGTGGGTCGTCAGAACCTCCGAAGGCCAAGTGAAAACCGAGTCGCTTGGTGTAGAAATCAATCGCACGCTGAATATCGCGGGTGCCGACTATGGGTTGGGTCTGGATGAACATAAAAGCATGCGGAATGCCAGAATCTTATGGGCGAGTGACGCTGTCATTGGGCGAGACTTTATGGCTGCGGCCCGGCCAGCGCAAGCTGGTGGGAGGTGCAGCACGGCTGATTGAAAAAGGCGTGGTGTGCTGGCCGCTTATGAGCCGAACGGAGTGAGACAGAAAAGCCAACGGCTTTCCCGCCAGGGTGAACGCGGCAGCGTTCATCAATCGCGGGCTGCTTCTGGAGAAGCCTATCCGCATGTTTGGGGAGGGACGTGGAGTCCCGATCCGACAAACCAAGTAAAGTGCAACCAACACACCACATATGAAGATGAACAAAGAAGTATTGTATTTGGGCCTTGATGTCCATGCCGAAAATATTGCCGTCGCCATCGCCGAGGCGGGACGCGATGGTGAACTCAGAAGTCATGGGGAGATTCCCAACACCTTTCACAGTGTCGAACCGACCGCAGGGAGATAGACAGCCGATAGGCTGCCCGCAGGGCGAAGGCGAAGCCGAGTC
>JAEUHM010000040.1 GCA_016795485.1 Verrucomicrobiaceae bacterium
GGGTATTACCACCCCCAAGGCAGGTGATAACCACCCCAAAGGGTGGTCAACGGGGGCCTGAGGGCTGGTGATGACCACCCCTGGGGGTGGTCAACGGCACCCCCGGAGGTGGTGCCCGGGACCCCTGAAGGTGGTGAGCCGGAGCCTCCGAGGTCCCGCAAGGGTGCCCGAGGGGTGCCGCACGGGTGCTCAGGGGGTGCGATGAACCACCTCCAGGGCATCGACTCACCACCCCAAAGGCTCCGACGAACCACCCCTGAGGGCGCGGCTCACCACCCCGAGAGGTGGTCCCAGATACCGGAAAAGCACCCGAAACGAACCATGCACCCCGAGCTGCTCCACCCTGGAAGCACTCTCGATGAGGCGGACAGCAGTGTCCGCGCTCCTATTTAACAATCTCTAACCACCTCAAATCCATGCCCTTTGACCCTGCCCACCCCGCCAATGGCTCCTCGCTCTCCTCCCAGGTGATGCGGGATCAACTCAATGCCCTCAACGACGACATCCAGACCCGCGCTACGACGGATGAGCTGAATACCGCCATCCAGGGCACCAGCGCCAACACGAACCAAGTCTCCACGCTGAACATGAACGCTGATGCTGCCTATGATCAAAATCAGATGCAGGCAGTGCTGCAAAAGCTGGATGAGGTGATCCTAGCGATGAGACGCTAGCGGAACGGAAGTTTGGTTGGCAACAGAATGGGTGACAGCAGAATGGCTTCTTTGCTTGGGCCTGTTTGTTATTCTTTTGCCTTCATTCTGTTGCCAATGTCGCCGTTTTATTACGGGGGAGTGGATGGCAGGAGAATGTTTGTGGGAGGGGGGTAGGTGCGGTGGAAATCCCTTGGACTAGTGGGCTCCTTCCGCCAGTTTGGGCGCTCTGTGAACTTGCTTTCCCGTGTCTCCGTCATCATCCCCACCCGCAACTGCCTCTCCCAGGTAGTGGATGGCTTGCCAATGATGCGGGAGTGGCTGCCGCACGTGGGTGAAGTCATCATCGTGGACAGTGAGAGCTCTGATGGAACACGGGAGTTTCTGCATCAGCAGATCCAGGGGCCAAATGTGCGCTACATGGATCATCCACCGGGACTTTACCCTTCGTGGAATGCAGGCATCCAGGCTGCGTCTTGTGAGTTCGTCCATCTCTCGACTGCCGGAGATACCATTTCAGCTAGCGACCTTAGCGCTCTTGTTGAGGCGGCGGGAGATGCGGATGTGGTTTGTGCCGCGCCCCACTTTGTCAATCAAGCTGGTCAGCCGGTAGCAGGACCGCAGTGGCCGATTCACGAGTTGATCGAGAGGGGTGTGCACCGTGCGAGTGGTTTGTCTTTGCTGGCCATCGCCATGGAGTTCTGCCAAGTGCCGGTGCGCTTCAAAAGCTGGCTTGGAAGCTCAGCGAGCAATCTTTATCGCCGCGCTATCTTTGAATCGCGACAGTTCCCGACGGATGTCGGCCACTCGGGTGACATGATGTTTGGCCTGCGTTACGCCGCTGAGCTTTCGGCGGTGTTTGTCGCTGAGAAACGCGGGCGTTTCGTCTTGCATGAGAGCGCGGGAAGTCGCGCTGATCTGTTTGACGCTTTTGGAGCCGCTTATGCTGCTCAATACGAGCTGGGACGGGCCAAGCTGATCAGTCACATCAAGGCCAACGGCATCGAGGGGCTTGGGGAGTCGATCTGGCAAGCACTCGCCTTCGATGCTGAAGTCGTTCGCAGTGCTTTTGCCAAAGAACGCCAGATCACCTACGAGGAACGGGCCAAGAAACAGGCTCTCCAAAGCAAAGGGAAGCCAGACTCGACGAAACTGGCGCTGAAACACCTCGAAAAGCGCGCCGAGAAGGCCAACTGGCTCCAACGCTGGGCTTTGCAAAAGGAGATCGCCGAGCTCAAACGCACTTCGGCTTCTTCAAAAAGCACGTCGACACCTGTTTCGGCTCAAGTCGAAGGCGAACCGTTACAGAACGCCACCTGCATCGTCACGGCCGCTGAGATTAACGAGCGCCATGGCACTGGAGTTCTGCTGCAGCGGATCTTCCGCGACTCACCTGACTACATTCATGTCCGCAGCATGAACCTCTACGGCGGAGTCACCGGCGGCAGTCTCCGCATCGTGAGCCCTGATGCGGCTCCTGACCTGAAAAACAGCACGGTCAGTCGCATTCTGGCTGTTCCCTATTCACAGCGCGATGTGGAGAACGCCTTAGCCATTGCCGAATCAACCAAAGCGCCAATGATCGCTTGGCTGATGGATCACAACCTCGGCAATGGCGAGCATCAGATCCCTCCGGCACTCATGGGTAGGCTCCTTGATGCCTCACAACTTCGACTTGGGATCTCACCCGAGTTTTGCGCCCTCTATGAGCAGCTTTACGGACATCGGGTTCACTTTGTGCCGCCAGTCGTTGATTCAAGCCTGTGCCAGAAGAGCGTCCTGACGCCAACGATCACCGACGGCGCGCTCCTGGGAAATCTCTGGAGCCAAAGGTGGCTCGAGATGCTGGCTGAAGTGCTCAACGTGAAGGTCACATCGTACGGCCACAACTCACCCCAGTGGGTCAAGCACGATGCTCTGGCTCGGAATGTGACGATGCGCGGCTTTTTGCCCGAGAACGAACTGATTTCGGCCCTCCGTCAGCATCCATACGCCATCGTTCCCACAGGCACCCTCGACGAGCGCGACGATCTGCCTGAGATCGCGCGCTACAGCCTGCCTTCCCGCACGCTTTACCTCTCCGCCGTGGGCAACCTTCCCCTCATCGTGGTAGGGCACGAGGAGTCAGGGGTGGCTCGCTTTGTCCGTCGGCACGGGCTTGGCCTGGTCGTCCCCTACGATGAAACCGCTCTGAATGAGGCCGTGGCAGCCATTTCCAAGCCGGAAGCACAGGCTCAGTTCCGGCAACGTGCAGCCGAGCTTGCCCCGCTGTGGGCTGAGGATGACATGAAAACCTGGCTCTGGACCTCGCTAAAGAAAGGCTCGCCTGCCGATCCACGCTGGGAGTAGGACGCGCAAAACAAGCTGCACGTTGGGCCTCATTTCCCTTTGCGCGTGAGGCAGCGCACGCTAGGGAGTTTGGCCCATGAGTTCTGGTCACACCTACAAGCAATCCGGCGTTGATATTCACGAAGCAGCCTCGCTGGTCGATGACATTGGAGTGCTGGTGAAGCGCACGCAGAGAAACCGCAAGCTAGCCAACCCCTTTGGTCTCTTTGCCGCTGCCTACGACCTCTCTGGATACAAGGCTCCCATCATTGTGACCGGATGTGACGGTGTGGGCACCAAGCTCGAACTGCTCTTGGAGCACGACTTGCTCGAAGTGGCAGGCAAAGACCTCGTGGCGATGAACGTGAATGACGTTCTGACCACCGGTGCCGATCCGATCATGTTCCTGGACTACGTGGGCATCCCGAAGATTCAGAAGAACCAGATCACCCGCATCATCGCTGGCATGACCGATTACCTTGAAGCCTGCGATTGCATCCTGGCTGGCGGTGAGACGGCTGAAATGCCCGGCATGGTGCCAGAGGGCATGGTGGAACTCAGCGGCTTTGCCATCGGTGCAGCGGAGAAAGGTGATCTTCTCGAGCCCGGCACCATCGAGTCTGGCGATATCCTCATCGGCTGGGCAAGCGCTGGCTTCCACGCGAACGGATTCAGCCTCGTGCGTCGTATTTTGACCAGCGAGAACGTCAAATTGAGTGCGGAGGAGATGACCAAGCTTCTGCTGCCCACCCTGCTCTATCACGAGCAACCCAAGGCACTAAAAACCGCCGGGATCAGGCCCAAAGCTATGGCCCACATCACCGGCGGTGGCTTGCCCGAGAACCTCGGGCGTATGTTCTTGAAGCGTGGTCTCGGTGCGGCTCTACAAATCCCGTTCTGGGAAAACGATGTCGTCCAGAAAGTGCTGCGTCATGCCAATCCAGCAGACGCGTTTGATACCTTCAACATGGGCATCGGCTGGGTGGCTATTGTTTCGCCAAACGATGCTGCACGTGTGCTGGAGATTCCAGGCGCGGTGCAAATCGGCGAGATGAACTCCACGGCTGAGGTCAAAGTGGAGATCAAGGCCTAAGCAGGCGGGTTCTTCTCCAGAAACGCTCGCACTGACTGCCAAGCGCGGATGTAATCGCCAAGCTTTGCGTGGACCTTGGCGAACTCGTAGTCGAGATACTTCGGCACGCTTGTGCCAGTGTTGACTTTGGTAAGCGTAGCGAGCGCTTCACGATACTTCCCATTGTCCATCTGAGCTCTAAAGAGGGTCAAGCCACGACGAATGTCCGCAGGGTTACCCGCAAACTCGGTCTCCAATTGCTGCAAGGACGCATCAGAACTGGCTACTGCCTTTAATGGCAGCGGGAGCATCTCCATCGCAAGGTCGTAGGCCGCCTTAGCATCTCCGTTGTCTGCATAATAAGTGGCCGCCAGTTCCCAGCCGTCCTTCATCCACTGCAGTTGAGATTTGAGACCTTCCATCAACTTCACACGATCACCCGTTTCATACCAGACGCGGAAAACATAGCGCCGCTCCTTCGGCTGCAGTTGCTCAAGGTTTGGATACTGCTCCAAGAGGTCATTCAATGCCTGAATGCGGTCATCCTGCACCGTGGCCCAGCTCATGTATTGCACCAACATCTGAGGTTCGTTAGCCAATGAACGTAACGCTGGTCGAAGCTCAGGATAGGCATGAGCCAAAGACAGCATCTGACCAAAGAACTGAGCACGGTAAAGCGCTGGTTGCCTTCTGATTGCTTCCCTCCACGCACTAATAGCGAGTGACGGTTGATGTACGAGCCAAACTTCCCCTTCCGAGTATGGGATGAGTGGCAATGATGGTTCCAAGAAACGTGCGATCGCAAAGTCAGCGGATGCTTCAGCAGGAGGAAGTCCGCTCTCAAGCATGGTCGAGGCGCGCTCAAAGTAACAATCCCACTTCAGCGGGGAAGCAATCGCAGCTTTGTCAGACGCTGCCAGTGCAGCAGCGGCGTCTTTCCGATCAAGTGCATCCTGGGCTGCCGCCAACTGAGCCACGCTAGCCGTGTCGCCAAACACCAGAGTGCTCCCGGTCTCTGCAGAGATCCACAAAACGCCACAAACCATGCAGACTACCCCCGCAAGCCGGAATGGCATTACCGATGGCAGCCGTAGACTGTTCAGCCAGTGCACAGGCTGGATAGCCATGCCACCTAACACTGAAATACAAAGCATAAATGGCAAGCTGTGCAGTACAGGGTTCACTAGGGAGTGCGCTAGCGCAAGTCCGGCGCCAATTGCAGCAGCCGTATGCATTCGCCGCTCTCCACGCCTAACCTCAGCTTTCAGAGCGTCCGGAAGGCGACACCATCTCGCCAATAACAATGCGATGGTCGCCATCAGCCCAACGGCAAGATAGCCTGTCTCAGTGAGCATCCACAGCCAATCGCTTTCTGGATGCAGAAAGCGATCCCTCGTATCATGCATCTCATTCGTCAGAGCAAAGACCGGCTGAAAGTTGCCCATTCCCCAACCAAGAACCGGGCTTGAGCGCGCCATCATCAGCGCTTCACGAAAAACAGGCAGGCGTCCGTCATTTGCGATCACTCCTGACACCGTCTCTTGTTCCACCACAAATCGCTCCATTAGCTGGCGTCCAAAAATCATCAGCGCGGTTGTCACCACCAAGATGATCGAACCTGCGATCGATAGCCTTTGCATCATGCCCTGCCGGAAAGTTGATGTCATCAGCCACAAAATCACCGTCAGCACGAAAATGATCAAACCCGCCCTAGATCGGTTCACCAGCACGGCTCCTAACAGTGGCACCATCGCCACTGCATAAATCATCCACGCCTTGTTTTGACGACGGTGAAGGTCATACGCCGCAGCAAGGGATGCGATCATTCCCAGGCTTACAAGACCAGCAAACACATTTCGGTTGGCTAAGGGCCCAAACTGAGGCGCCAACGGGTTATCCCAAAGTGCAGGTTCCCACCCAAGCATGCGGAAAGTCAACGCGAGCACCGCAAGCAAAGCAACCCCGCCTCCCATCACTCTCATGATCAGACGCTGGCTCGCGTAATCTGGCGCACGGCACAGCCACCACATCAGCCAAGCAACACTAACAAAAAAACGCGAGATCGACTCAAGTGTGACCCAAGGTTGAGCCGTCCATGCTCGGCCCAGACTCAGACCGAAGTCTTTTTCAAGAGCCGACCACCACTCAGGTCTGCCTCCCCAAGGCAAAGGCAGCAACGGCAAGCACGCCAAGAGAAACACTCCCGCGAATAGCAGAGTCAGAGTCAGTGAAATGCCATGACGCGGTGGCGCGAGCACCAGCAGCAGACCGGCTGCAAGAGCCGTAATGCCCTGCTCCCAGCCCGTGTTGCCTGTGCCAACAAATGCAGGCAAAAGGGCCAGCACAGTCCCAAGGATCATCACCCACCGCGGTGCGTCTGGCACCTGTGGCAACGATTGAACCTCAGGCTCTGCTTCGTGGCCGCTGCCGTGGTGAGAACGTCTCTTTCTAGACCTGTGCATGATTGGTGGGCGGAGCGACCGCAGGCACGAGTGGTTGCGTTTTGCTGGACTCTTCCACCAAAGAATCGCGGTGGATGAGTTTGATCCCCGGAAGTTCAGGCCAGCGTTCCAAAGCAATCGCTATTGCCTCAGACAGTGCCTCCAGATGACGTCGGGCGAGATTCTTGTCCGCATGCCGGTCCTTCATGCCCGCAATCCATACCAGATCCTGACCAACCGGCACAGAAATAAATCGCCCGGCCAAAGGATCATCCCGACGGAAACCACAACGATCCAGAGCCTGATGCAATATAGCGACAAACTCCTCCAAACTCGCGGCGCGTAATGCCTCCATGTCCAGTACGCGCGCATAAGCTCGCACGTATTCGAGGTCCCGCCGATTGCTGAGCGCATGGCGAATCTGAGAGCGGATGGTAGACCAGCTCTTGATGTAGCCCAGGTAACGGGCGGCGATCAAACCAATGACAGCAACAGCAGCACCAGCAATCACCGTGGTCATGCCCCGTGTAAGCAAGATGGTGATGCCCCCCACGCTCAAAATCGCACAGGTGATGTAGAGCACGAGCAACGCCTGCTCGTTGGAGTAGCCGAGCAAAATCAGCCGGTGGTGAATGTGTTCCGCATCGGCCTTGAACAAGGGAACGCCACGGATCGCACGACGCATGATGGCAAACGACGTATCAAGAATGGGCACTCCAAGCGCAATCACGATCACCAGCAGTGCCGCGACAATGGTGCCTTTGTGGGAACTGGCCAAAGCAAGTGCCGCAATGAAAAAGCCGATGAGGTATGCACCGCCATCACCCAAGAAAATCTTCGCGGGAGGGAAGTTGAAGAAGAGAAAGCCAAGAATCGCGCCTGCCATCACGGCAGACATGATCACTACGTCGGGCATTCCTGCAAAGTGGCCCACCACACCCAATGTCAGACACAGAAACAATCCAAATCCTCCTGCCAAACCATCCATTCCATCAATGAGATTGATGATGTTTGGAATAGAGACGAGCCAGAAAAGCGTAACGGGCAATGAGAGCCACCCGAGAGCAAACTGATCGCCTCGCGTTGGATGCGTCAGCACATCGATGGAGTATCCCGCAGCAAACAGAATGCCCGCTGCGGCCAGTTGCCCCACCAACTTCACTCGCGCACCCAGAGGCTTGAGGTCATCCGCTAGGCCTATGCTGAAGATGATGCAGGTGGAGAGGATGATGGGCCACCAATTGTCGATAAATGGCTCACCATGACGCACCCCGAACGGCGCATAGATCAGCCCAGCAACCATCGTGATGAAAATGGGCAATCCCCCGAGCCTCGAAACGACTCGTCCATGTGCCTTGCGTCCGCCATCTGGACGATCTGTCCCGAGTTTTGTCTGCCGCCGCAAAAGCAGCCAAGTCAGCCCGGTACAAAGAGCAACCGACACGGCGAACACCGCGCACAAGTGTGCACTTGGGATGGGAATCTGAAATCCTAGCAGGCTTTTCATCCTTTCCATTCTACTCAGAGATAGCCTCTACCAATGCAGGGCGCATTACTGCTACGCCGAAGCGCGCACCGTGCTCACGCAGCCGCTGACTGGTCACACCTGGACCTCCCTCCACGCGCAGGAGCACCGTATAAACAAAAGCATCCGCATCACCGTGGCTCAGTTGGCACGCCAGACTCTCATCCGCCACTTCATCCACCACATCACTCAAATGAGAGGGCCGCGGACACATCGAAACGAACGGAATGCCGAGGTTGAGAATATTATAAGCCTTGCATGGATGCACAATGCCCACAAACGCCTCTCCCATGACCACCAAATGCATGTCTGCTGAAGAAAGGGAGCCCGAGAGCCTATCCATTGGCTGATAAGGCAGCACGGTGATATTGTTCAGCCCATGCTCCTCTTTGAACCTTTTCACCTTCTGCTGCTCACTGCCGCCTCCGACGAAGAGAAACTGCACACGTACATCGTCTTTCAGCCGTAGTGTGCCTTCTAACACCGTATCCAGCGGATGGCAGGGACTGTGGTTGCCGGAATACATGACCACAAACTTGTCTGTCAGCCCATGCGCCGCGCGGAACTCCTCTCTCGCCGCCACATTATAGCGCACATGCTCATCATGAGACCACGGCGGCATGGAGCGGATGATCTCTTTCGGCACCCCTTTGGCCTCAATACGTTCCGCCATGTAGCGATCCAAAGCAATGATCCGATGTGCTCGGCTGAAGGACCAGTTTTGCAGCAAAGTCAGCACGCGCTCCATCAGCCCGCCTGCTTTCAACCACCCAGCGGCTACAGCTTCATCGGGATTCAGATCCATGACCCACGGCACTATTTTACCACCCTTCAGCGCCGTTATGATAGTGCCCAGAGTGGAGATCAGCGGCGGAGAAGTCAGGCATACCGTCACATCATGGCGCGGCATGATTAACAGGATGCGTGCAGCATTGAGCCAGAACACCCCAAAATCCAGGAAGCGCCTCCATTTGGCTTTCTTTCCTAGACCAGGTGTCCATATGCGGTGGATGTCGATGCCCAGCCACTCCTCCCTCACCGGGTAGCGCCGCTCTGGGTCATCATACCCTCTGGAGGACGCCACCACACTCACCTTATGACCCGCCTCCTTCAGCGCTAGCGCTAGGTCACTGAGATGCTGAGATGATGAGACGTGATCAGGATAGAAACACTGATTGATGAGCAGAACTCTCATGCTGGGCTCAGAGCGAGGCACGGCCCTGGGTCATCTCGTCGAATATCCAACGATACGTGATCTCCAGCCCATCTCGCAGCCTCGTGGATGGCTCCCAGTGGAACTCATTTTTTATTAGCGTGTTGTCACTGCTGCGGCCATTCACGCCTTTAGGCGCGCCAAGGTTGTAGGCTCGCTTCAGCTTAATGCCCGCTATGTCCTCCGCTATGTCCACGAGTTGGTTGATGGATACCATCTCCGCGCTGCCGATGTTGATTGGCTCCACGTAGTCAGAGTTAGTCAGCATCTGCGTCCCATACACGCAATCGTCAATATACATGAAGCTGCGAGTCTGATCTCCGGTGCCCCATATTTCGATGTTGTGAACGCCACTCAGCTTGGCTTGTGCCACCTTCCGACAGATGGCTGCTGGAGCTTTCTCACGACCACCGTCCCATGTACCATACGGCCCGTAGACATTGTGATAGCGCGCAGTTCGAGTTTTTATCCCAAAATCCTCACGGAAGTGCCTGCACATGCGCTCGCTGAAGAGCTTCTCCCATCCGTAGCCATCCTCAGGCATGGCAGGATACGCATCGGCTTCCTTCAACGCAGGCACGTCGTATGTCTTCTGCTTGTCTGCATTGTAAACACAAGCCGAAGAAGCATAAAAGAATCGCTCCGTGCCCGCCTGCTTGGCCGCCATGAGCATGTGCGTGTTGATCAGCACGCTGAGCATACAGAGGGCCTTGTTGTTCTCAATGAAACCCATCCCTCCCATGTCAGCGGCTAGGTTGTAGACTGTGTGCGCTCCATCACAAGCCTTCTGACATGCCTCACGCCCCGCCAGATCAAGCTGGAGGTTCTCCACATCATCAAACTTCTGATACCACTCATTGAAGGGCTTCTGGTCCGCGGCGCGCAGCCGAGTAAAGCCTTGTTTGCGAAGATCGGCGATCAAGGCTCCTCCAATGAAACCTCCTGCGCCCGCGACAGAAATGAGCGTGTCCTTATTCATGCGTTTTTTAGCTGCTTATTCCCTGGCCTTACCAGTCGTTCAAGCCACCGGGTAGCCAACTTGAGGAAGGGGATTACAGCAAACGTGCCCAAGTAAAGCAACAGGATTTTGGCCACCCACGGCACCGCCAACGGCTGCACCCAAGGCCTCACTCCCTCGTGGACGAGGTACGTCTCCCATGAGTAAGCGGATAAAAAACCAATCCCTCCCGACAGCCATGCGCCCGGCTGCCAAGAGCCCACGCATCGGAACAGCACCAACACCAAGCCCAAGCACACCATCAGCGTCACGGGTAAAAGCATCCGAGCACCGACCTGTAGAGCATGGCCACCCACAGTGGCCTCTCCATAACGCAGGCTAAAGTAGACACCTATTAGCACCAGCAGCGCACCCAGCCCACCTTTGCTATTGCCCCTGAACTCCATCACAGCCCCCGCCAGCATGGCGCTCAGGAAGTGAGAAAAATATCCCAGCGTGCCCAGATCACTCCACACCACTTTTGTGCCCGAATCCACTCTTCCGTAGACCTTCCCAATCATCACCGCTGCCACCACTGAAAACACCATCGCAAGCCACAGCATCGCTCGTGCGGACAGATATCGTTTTACCAGGAATAGCACCGGATACAGTGGCACCACCGCTGCTACGAATCCAAACGCTGTCGGATATAGGAACGAATGCACCACGGTCCTCGGCTCAGTCCAACTCCAGTCCCTCAAATACAGCGTTACCATCACGATCCACACAGTAGGATACAACCTCCACAGCCGATCCACCATAAACGTCCCCAGGCCCTCTTCAGGCCGCCTCGTCAGACTTCCTGACAAGGTCCATCCCGCCACAAAGAAGAAGATCGTATTCCCCAACATCCCATCCGCCGCCATCCACGCACGCGGATACAACGGTTCCAGATGGCTATTAATGATCAGAAGTGCAGCTATTGCCTTCAGTATGTCGATGGCGAAACACTTTGCGCCCAGCCCACTCATGCAACGCGCCTCCTTTTGATCTTCAACACGTCCTGAAACATACGCCAGGAGTCACGCACCAAACTCACCTTGCCTCCAGCAACCTCATTCCAGTCGATCGGGACTTCTACAACCGAATGGCCCGCATCGACGAGGTTCACCAGCAAGTCGACATCGAAAGCAAAGCGTTCGATGAACAATCGTGGCTGTATCTGTTCAAACACCCGCCTGCGAACTAGCTTGAGGCCGCACTGACTGTCGTAGACATCAATATCAAGCAGTTCAGAAACGATGGTGGCATAAACTCGCCCAATGAGATGTCGCTTGAGTTGGCGCTCGACCGACCGACCGAGCATTTTCACTCTGCTGGCAAAGACCCCACCCACTTCTGGACTTGATCCCGCCGCCACCTGAATCAGCCGGGCCGTTTCCTTAGCATTGCATGACCCGTCTGCATCTACGAACCCAACCCACTCAGCGGCTCCACTGTCTGACCACCCCGCATACACGGCACCACCTTTTCCGCGATTCGGCACAACTCTCTGAAGCGGCTGTAGGCACGGATGACTCGTGCGCAACTCGTCTACATATGCCTGCATTGCGTCTGCCTCCTCCACACCAGAGCCATCATCGACCAAGCGGACATCTACTGAGCCGATAGTCTCCATTTCGCTGCAAAGCTCAGGAAGAAAGCGTCTAATGCGCAAACTCTCGCGGAAACAAGGAACAACGATAAGGGTGCTCATAAGGCGATCACTTGATGCCGAGCCTACGCTCAGCAAGACAGAGGGAGAGCATGAACTCCGCAATGACGCGCTGGAGGGTATAATAGATACCAGGCCACCCGTCTAAGATGGTGCGCTTCACCAGAAGAGTGTAGACGAGCGTCATCACCGGAGCAGGCAGAATCCACTTTCTCAGGCGATCCTGAATGCGCAACGAACTCCCGTCTGCAAGCATCAGCTTGGCTGCCTCCAGTTCTGCGTACTTGTACTGGGATGCAATCCATCGAGACAGAGGCTTGCGATCATCATGGTCAAATACACTCTTCAAATGTCCCGACTCGCCATTCAGTTTTAGCAACTGTGTATGACCGTCCTGCTCATAGCGACAAGACGCCTTTTTGAAAAGCAACGCACGGGGGGGATAAAGGCTCGCTGAGAGGGGGCGACCATGAATGAGGTAACGAAACGCGCCATACCATGCGACTGGGCCACCGGGAAGAGATTCACATTCGGTCTGAATCATGCCCGGCGTCACATAATCCGCATCCAGCGACAAGACCCACTCCGTATTGACTGCGTCTAGGCCAAAGTTCCACTGCTTCGTGTGGTCATCGAAAGGGCGAACCATCCATCGCACATTGGGAAAACTTCGCGCGATGCGCTCTGTCTCGTCAGTGCTCCCGCTGTCAACAATGACAACTTCACGCGCCCAGTGGAGCGCATTTAAACATCGCCCCAGATTTGGCTCTTCATTCCAAGTCAGGATAACAGGGGTAATGTCCGCTAACTTCATGACTGAAAGGAGATACGCCGGTAAAGTTCGTCGAGACTCGCCCCCATGGTGTTTACGGAGAAACGCTCTTCTACAGCTTTGCGACCCGCCTCACCCAGTGAAGCTCTCGCTCCATCGTCTGCCAGCATCATGCAGATCTTCTCCGCGATCTCTGTGGCATCAAGGCTGCACTTCACGCACGCCCCGGCACTAGCCAACTCATCTGCCACAGCAACACCGCTGCTCAGGATGGATGGAACCCCGCGCATCATCGCTTCTACAGCGGCAATACCGAAGTTCTCTGAGTGAGAAGGCAGCACAAAGAGATGCGCCGTCTGAAAAATTGCTTCTTTAAGCGCGCCATCGACATGGCCAAGCCATGAAACACTCATTCCTTGCGCCAAGGCACGCATTTGATCCTCGTATGAGGGGTCTCCTTTGCCAGCGATCAACAACATGGCTCGCGGATGCTTCAGTTGCACGATCTTCATGGCTTCGATCAAGCAGTCCAGTCCCTTTTTGGCATCCAATCGCGAAAGGAAGAGGATGCGTTCACGACTTTCAATCTCTGGGAAGCGGAGGAAGAGCGAACGGACATCAACATCCACTTCTTGAGATGGAGCAGGCACTCCCAGCGGAATCACAGCGCCCTCCGCTAAAGCGCCATTCGCTTCGGCCTCGATCTGCTCCGCGCGGCTTGTGTAGTGCATTGCCGCAGCATGCTTCAAAATCGGACCTTCGAGCAACCAGGAGGACAACCTCTTCAGCAAGGGCCTCCGTTGTTTCATGCCGTAGTGATTGAGCACGCCCAGGGGCCTGAGAACATACGGAATCCTTCGCCAACGGGCAGCCCACGCGGCAGCTGTGCTACTGAATGAAAACAGTGCGTGGATATGCACCACATCGTAGGACTTAACATTTCTCCACAACCACCTCAGCATCGGAAAGGAGAACTTATAGAACTCAATCTGCTTCGGAAAGACAACTGTTGCCCCCAGCACCTGATCAGTTCGGCGGCCTGGGCCATCATCATCCGTCGTCGCTACATCCACCTGCACACCTCTCGCCCGCAAAGCCGCTGCCATGACCGGCAATGCCAAGCTTGGACCACCCTGAGAGGGTGAGAGTGACGGAATGACATGCAACACTCGCATCGGTCTTGTTCTAACGCACGCCATGGCGCCGCAGCCAAGCATCCAAAACGAAGACAGCCCACCGCTGATACCAAGTAGGGCTCCGCAATCTCAATCGGCTCGTTGCTTCCGCAAATGGACCCGTCCAATGCTGCTTCAGCCACGACTCGAACGGAAACACGAAGCCTCGCTTGGGACGCTGAGCGACCCAGTCCGGAATCTCTGGCACCGCGTCCAAAAGCGCTGCCTTTCCAGGCCGTAAGCGTAGCGAGGGAGGCAGCCGATCAAGCTGCTGATGCAGGCGATGATCCACAAACGGCACTCGCAGTTCAAGGCTATGTGCCATGCTCATCACATCACTATCTTTGAGGAGTTGGTTACGCATGTAGAAGCGCAGTTCACAGTCTCCAACTGCCGAGCGCTGATCCTCCACCTCAATCTTGGGGAGCGGTAAGATAGGAAGATCAGCTGGGCTGCAACCCAAGTAAGATGCCGCGATGCGGCGCGCATCTTGCGCTGAAAAAGTTGCTCTGAAGCACTGCCAAGCATCAAACAAAGTCCCCGGACTCCGCAAAAAGGAACCGATCCGCCGCACACGGGAGTCTCCAGGCAAAGTTTCTGCCAGCCAACCCAGCGAGTGACGAATCCCTGGTAGAAAGCGCATAGCCTTTCCCACCGCTGCGAGCCTCGGCACTTGCTCAAAGCTTTTGTATCCTCCGAACACTTCGTCTCCGCCAAGTCCAGAAATTACCACCTTCATTCCCTGCCTGCTTGCTGCCATGGAAACGAGATACGTATTGAAGCCATCAATCGTTGGTTGGTCGATGCCTTCCAAGTAACCGCTGAAAGCTGCATCTGCCCCATTTGCATCCAGTTCGGTGTTATGATGACGCGTGTTAAAGTGAGACGCGGTGCGCTGAGCCACAGGCCCCTCGTCGAGTTCCCTGTCGTCTACCGACACTGAAAAAGTCTCCAGATTGTTCCTCCCCAGCACTTTCGCCAAGGCCACAATAGCCGTGGAGTCGATTCCTCCGCTCAAGAACACTCCCACTGGAACATCGCTCACAAAATGGGCTTCCACCGCCTGAAGCAGCGACTCTCGGACATGCTTCCTGCACGTGACCGCGCTAAAACTTTCGTCATGCTGGTACGCAGATGCCTTGGTGTGGCGCTTCTTGATGAATCGGCCGTCTTTCCACATCAGGTAATGTCCGGCTTCAAGGCAGTGGCAATCTCTCAGCAGCGTGTGAGGCTCAGGTACACTCCCCATCTGGAAGTAGAGCAGCAGCGCACCACTGTCGAGCTCACTGCTGGTCAGATTCGTTGCCTGAAGTGCCTTCAGTTCCGACGCAAAGGCCAGCCTGCCTCCTGCCACGCTATAGTACAGCGGCTTGATCCCCAATGGATCTCGGGCCAGAAAGCATCGGTTCTTCCTTTGATCCCAGATCGCAAACGCGTACATCCCCCGTAACCGATCCAGCATGGCCGTGCCATGCTTCACATAAAGCTGGAGCAAAACTTCAGTATCAGATTGGGTGCGAAAAACGATGCCGTCACGAGATAGCTCCTCACGCAACTCGCGAAAGTTGTAGATCTCACCATTGAAGACAATCTGCACGGCCCCAGCCTCAGCAGCCATCGGCTGGTTCGCGTCTGAGGTCAGATCCAAAATCGAAAGCCGCGTGTGCACTAGGGCAGCAGTTCCACTTGGATTGGCCCATGTTCCAACCGCATCCGGTCCGCGATGACGCAAAGCCACGGCGAGCCGCTTGAGTTGATCATTGAGCAACTCAGGATCGGCTCCGCCAGGAGTCAAAATGCCCGCTATCCCACACATGTCCTGATCTTCGGAGGACTCAATCAATCACCGCACGCCCTCGCCATCTCGCCAGAGCATCATCAGCCGCCTGTAAAAAAGATGCGGCTCCTTCAACGCCTGCGTGTGGCACCTCGCGAATCGGGTTCGTGATTCCTAACCTATTTTTGAAGACCTTCATCGCAGCATCGGTGGCAGTCCAGATGGGTGCAGCGCTCCGTTTTAAGGTGGTCAGCAGCCCCTTTGCCCACAGTTTGGCTATCAAACTGCCCCGCTCCAAGTCATGTTGAACGCCCCACCATGTCCACGCCTTGTTGCTGGCTGACCGCGCCTTCACCGCCCGTTTGGCAAACTTCGTGGTGAAATCTGCCATGACCAGCAGGTCGGCTTGCTTCACACGCCGCAGAGCATCTGCCGCCAGCTCTGGGTTCCTTCCCAGCACCACATGCGTGTGGGCGATTCCTCGCAGCCCTGTTTCATCTGCTTGGGGATCATTCTCAACGTAGATGACGTCCAGGAAACAATGGCCACTAGCAGAGATACGGTTGAAATGGTCGACCAACTCCTGGGAGGATCGGCGGCAAACAACGACAATCACCGGTGCACGTGGACTTTCATTCCACCAAGACAGGGAGTCATCGCCGCCCAAATCCAGAGCGGATCGTTCGCCAACGGCGGTGCCGAAGTCATCAGCCATGAGCCTACTCACCCGCTTGAAACCAAACTGCGCCACGACCGCCTCGCGCAAGGCGTGGGGCTGATGCCAAAGTGCACCGTCTGGCTCTCCTGATAAAATCTCGGCCAGTGTGTCGGCTATTTGCTCTGCATCATTTGGATCCACGAGTGGACTGAGCCTGCCTTTATCCAACGCATCCACAGATCCGTCCACACAGCCGGCCAAAACTGGCTTTCCGCTCGCCATCGCTTCAAGAAACACGATTCCAAAGCCTTCCTTGCTGCTTGGCATGACAAACGCATCACACAGACGGTAGTGGTCGGCCAGTTCTGAGCCGGGAACGTGGCCGGCAACGATAACACGATCCTGTAAACCACGCGATGTGGCAGCCTCCCTGATACCTTCAAGGTCATCGCCGGTGCCGACGATGAGGTAGCGCACATTTGGCACTTTTTCTTTGAGCTTAGCCAGTGCCGCGAGGACCTGGCGATGTCCCTTGTAGTGCTCTGTTCTGGCCAGACGGCTCACGGTGAGCAAAACTTTGTGCTCAGGCTTCAATCCATAACGCTCAAGCAAGTAGGTGGGCTTCGGCCCGGGTTGGAAGCGCTCTGTGTCGAAAGTGTTCGGCACCACGGAGATGATCGCTGGATTCACTCCCAGTGCGTCGATCACGTGCTGCCGTGTGAAGTGACTGACGGCCGCAAGATGGTCTGCGGCCTTCAGCGAGTTTACTCGCAAACCGAGTTTCAGGTTCCAAGCTTCGATACCGTGGAGAATCCCCATGTAGGGAGTGCCTCTCAGCCAACGAATGAGACGCAGGGGTGGCAAGAAATGAATGTGTGTGGCAACAGAACAGCGTGCGCGCTCCTTCAGGCCCCAATAAAGGCCCATAGCCACATAAGCCAGTGTCCGGAGCGGCCCTTTGAACCGTGCCGCCGAATGGAACTTCACGCCCAGGGCTCGCAGTTCGTCATTTTCAGGTGGGCAATCGTTCTTGGTGAAGACTCGGATTGTCTTGGCGGGAAACCCTTCACGCAGTGCCTTTACATAGACACGGCTGAATGCCTGGATGCCGCCGGACCCTTCACAGATGCCCGGCACCCAGAGATGGATAGGCTTTTTGATGCTCAACATGCCGGAGGCGACAGGTTGATGATGGTATTCAGGCATGGGTTTCGTCCACCTTATCGCTTATAAGTGCTTTCCATGAGCACCCTCACCTCATCCGCAGGAATAACATGCTGAGGTTTCCATCTGAGCATGAACCAGCGGAGGACCTTGGGACCTGGAATCGTGCGCCGATAACTGAGATGATTCACCAAGTGAGCTGGCGTTGTGCTCAAGCCGTCCGCTAGCCCATCCACCCAACCTCTGGCTAGACAGGAAAAAAGTCGCCTCATCACGGCCCAGGCACCCAGCGGCCAGAGCCAGACCGGAAACCGTAGAAAAGGGAACAGCACTGTGTTGCGGAAAACTCCAGCGCTTAGCTCGGCACTGATATGCTCGGGTGGAATCTTGTCATGCACCACCCGGAGCAACGGGTCCATAAACACCTGCCCGCCCTCTGCAAGCAAACGTAATCCCATGTCCACTTCCTCCATGCAATAGCCAATTGGCAACGGTACAAAACCACCCGTTCGTTGCACCCAACTGCGGCGGAACACACAACCGCATCCGCTCGGTATCGCTACCTTTTGGATCATCGTTTCCTTCTTCTCCTGATCATTGCTCGCCGCGCTGAACATCGCTGCTTCGGGAAAGCGTGCGATGAGTGCTTTCAGCCTGCCGAAGTAGCCGCCAGTCTCAGGGTAAGAGTCTTCATCGAAATTGGCTACCCACTCGTTAGCAGCAGCTTCCACTAAAGCGTTGCGAGAACCGCCTGGACCCAGAAGTTTGTCAGAGCAGAGGATCTTAACCGCAGGAAAAGCTGCCCGCACTTGGCGGACGATTTCCTCCGCACCACCATCCACATGCACGATCAACTCGTCGGGTGGAGGATCGCAGGCAAGAATCGCAGACAGCGACTTGCTCAACGTGTCAAAGCGCGTGTGCGCGGGCACAATGGCGGAGATGGGGGGCAGATCAGGCAAAAGCTCGCGTGATTAGTGGGTGCGGGACATGACTGGGGCACTTTGGCTTCCAGTGCCCATCGGATGGTTCGCCAGACGGCTGCCTCGCTGAAGCTTGGAGGCACCGGAGTTCTCCAACAACGGAATACAGGCAAATCCAGTCAGCGCACAAATCAAAAAGTTGGCGGTGTGATTGTAAATCACCGACATGATCAAATAAGGTGCGCAGATCAAAACAGACGCCAACGACAACGCTCGCACTACTCCGAGCTTGGATTCACGATAAGCTTTCCAACCGATCCACACCAACAGCAACCGGAGACCATACCAACAAGCAAATCCGATCGGCCCCAGCTCAACCATGACTTGTCCGAGCTCGATGTCATAGCTGCGATTCTCTTCAACACCCAGGTGCAACCGGCGCTTGATGGCTTGGGTCGCCGGATGCACGGTTCCAATCCCAAGGCCAGTGATCCCTCCGTCTTTCAGAGCGCGCTGTATGGCATCCAGCGGGAACTCAATCACGCGCGTATACATCGTCTCTTCTGATGACTGATAGCGCGTGGACCAATGGGCCCATGCATCTTTGAAGACAAAGAGACCTGCTGCGGCTGCCAACAACACCCCGCCGACGAGCAAAGTCAGGAAGTTTTTTGAGCTTCCCAACCTGCCAGAAAACGCCGCGACCACGAAACCGGCACAGATGAAGCCGAGCGCGACAACGGATGCGCGAGAGCCACCCATCAGCGCGTTTCCAGCCAACAACGGTAGGTTCACAAACAATAAGGCCCAACGCAGTTTGATCTCCTCTAGCGAAAGCAACACCAGCGTTAAGGTGGTAAAAAAGATAACAAATGTGGTGTGGCCGGTGAGGTACGAAAATGTCCCCGTGATCCGTGCGCGATCACCCACACCGAAGCCAGTCGCGCCCGTCTCAGCCATTCCACTGGCGAACGTGTTGATCACCGAGAAGCGATCTGACTTGTACTGAAGGAAGCCCAGAATACAGATCGGGATCGCGATCAAAGCATACCAAGTGAGTTGTTTCACTAGCTCCTCCCTGGTGCGAAAGAGATAAGGCATGATGAAGATCAGCGGGATGTAGAAGAAATAAATCTTCAAGCCATACAAGGCTAGGATCGGATGCCCCGTGCCTGGATTGAGCGCGCTCAGAGCAACGACCAAACACAAGCCGATGACCACCCCTGTGGGAATGCGCATCCGATAGGTTTTTAACTCGGGGTCTGGGCTGAAAAAAAACTTCAGATAGGCACCGATCAGAAAGATGTCCTTGAGGAAGTAGACCATCTCCTGGCCCTGCGGCAGCACCCACTTGCGGATGGCGCCTTCGATGAGCACCGCGACACAAGCCACTTTGATGGCAGCTCTCCAGTAGGCGAAACTCCATCCAATAATGATCACCGCAGCGAGTCCACCGACCGTGAGCATTACCGGAAGGGTTAGCGTTAATCCAAGCATCAGTGGTTCGGTCATGGTGCTCACAGTTTCCTCCACGCCGTAAACAATGCAAGGTGTGCCACGGGGGAGTAATCCAGGTCCACAGCACGGCGGTTTGGCTTGATCTGGGCCGGATTGCCGATCACCACCGCCCCTGGCGGCACGTCAACGGCAACGACTGCTCCTGCTCCGACCACGGCACCTCTGCCAATAGTCACTCCTGGCAAAAGAATCGCATCCGTGGCGATCCACGCATAGTCTTCGATGCAAATCGGCTTGGAGAATGAAGTCCAACGTAGATCCGTGACGTCGTGACTTGCCGTCAGGAGTTTCGCGCCATCATTGATACACACCCGGTTACCGATTCTGACGTCAGCGTGCACCGCAATGACGGCGCGCCCGATAAAGGTTTCATCTCCCACGGAGAGTTTGCTTAGCTTTCCAGTGATCAGTTCCGGCTCTGAGAAATAGGTCAATCTACCAACCCGTGCACCACGGCGAGCGATCTCCCGCTGCCCTAGCAGTTGGGGTAAAAGCAAGATGCGCTTGGCCCAAGCCCGAACCCACTCCGCACTTCCGAGTGAAGGGCGGTCGCGCATGGACCAAAGGTGAGCCATGGTGCTCATTCCGACGATATTTGTGCAACCAAGCTCCCGGCAAGCTGCTCTGCAAAACTGCGGGCGCTGACTGCTTGGGAGTGTCCTTGGTACCAGCCGTGAAGGCGCTCCGTCATGCCTTGAAGGTCGTTGTCCTTCATTCCGTCGACAAGGTAATGCGTTCCAGCACGCAGCCCTTCATCCTCTGCCTGAAGGCCGCGGCATGAATACACGACGATGCCGTGTGCGGCATGGGCGGCAAAGATGCCAGACTTGCCAAGGTAGCCAGGATAGTAGTCCACAAGAGCCCACATGTTGTCCGTGAGTAACTGCTCGGCCTCTTCTACGCTCACAATGCCAAGTTGCGTCACCTCTTTGGGTAGCGTCTTTGCTCTCCCGGCCACCAAGGTTTCTGTTGGGCCAAGCTTCTCATTGAGATTCATCCAGGTTCTCCAGAAGAGCGAGCCTTTCTCAAATGCAGGCGGCTGAAAAAGCACCAGCTTGCGATTGCGATCCGCTATGGGCTTGATTTGCGCACTCTCTCCGAAGTTGGAGAACACGGGCATCGCCCCGACTTGGCCTCGGTGCCTTGGAGCGAGTTCTTCCAGTTGTGAACGGTAGGCCGCCCGATTGGTGCGGACGGCTGCCGAGGCGTTTGCGAGGCGTGTGATCAGCGCTCGCTGAAATCGCCCCACCCAGAACGCCTTGCTTGTCATCGGTCCTGTGGCGGAAAGTTCATGGAACATCGTGACCACGCGCATGCCCGTCTGACTCAGACGCTCCAGTGCTGCCACAAATGAAAACGGCACGCCATGCTTTTGGTAGCCATAGGCGGAGTAGTGCACTAGCACCGCGTCCATATCCCGAGCGGCAGTAAAGATGAGATCACCAGCTTCGGCTGTGTTGCAGACCAAGTGACCTACCGCCACGTAGTTGGACTCCACTCCCAACTCAGCCTGCATCCGGCGACCGAGCACGGTGGCAAAATCCCCTACCCCGCAAAGGGCAGGTGGCAGTTGAGGCACGACTTGAAGCACTCTCATGCCAACATGGTCCGGTAAAGTTCCCGCACTTGGTTGCGATATGATCCAGGGGTGAACTGACCCGCAAAGGCAGCCGCCTTGGCACCATCTTCACGCACTCGGGTGCGATTTGTCGCGTAGTGCGCCAGTCGTTTGGCTATTGCTTCCGAGTCATGAGCCGGTACCCGCCATGAGGGATCTGGCACCGGCACACCGCAATGGTCTGTGACGATCACTGGCAGGCCCGATGACATCGCCTCAAGCGCCACGAAGCCAAAACTATCTCCCAGTGAGGGCATGACCAGCACGTCGTGTTCAGCGTACAATCCGCGCAGTTCACCTTTGGACTGATAGGGGCGAAATCTTGCTTCAGCAGGCAAGCTGGAGACCATCTCAGACGAGAGCGCTCCTACTAGCGAGAGAGCGACGTCTTTCCCCAGTGCCTTGGTGGCTTCTAAAAGGTAAGGAACGCCCTTCCGCAGCGAGATTGCCCCTGCATACAGCACTTTGAGCGGCCCAGTCGACTCCACCGCGCGCATGGTGCTGGCGATGGACCAGTAAGCATGATCCACCCACAGCGGAATGACGGTGAGCTTGTCCTCAGGGAGGCCCTTTTGTTTCAGTATCTTCGCCTGGATGTCAGAGCAGCAAAGAATGTGCGTGGCATAGGCCATTTCCTGTTCCTTGCGAAAGGACATCGCGGTGGAGTTCCGCTGATTCTGCAATTTCATGCCAAACTTTGAGGCGGCTTTCTCTGCTTCACCTGCGAGAAACTCATCGGGAATCCCTGCTACCTCTAAAAGGCTCTTTTTGCCCGTGGCTCGGCACGCCTTGAGGCTGGCCGCCGCACAGGTCTCCGCGCCTACGAAGAGACTGGCTTTGCTCTTGGCCAACTGTCTGGCCATCATGTCATCAAACCAGCCATTGGTGTGGAAGTGTTCCGATCTGCGCCAAGGCAACAGCTTCTTGAACAAACGCTGCACCACTACGGGCCAGGGATACTCTTTCACCCTGTCCCAAGGCAGCATCTGATAGCCCAAGGGCTTAGCTGACGGTACGTTTACCACCCGACTGAGAGCACGGCCCCAGGATTTGGGACCGTCCATTGTAGAGCACCATAGGCGCTCAAGTTCACCAAGTTCGTGGGCTGCCAGCGCCAACTGGAAGATCTCATGAACACCTGCATATCCGAGTATGATCTGATTCATTGCTTCAATGCCACGAAAACTCCCGTGGATGCTGAAGGAGGTAGATAGGTTAATGGGTCCACCAGTTTGAACCCTTTGCCCTCCAGCCATTGACTGGCTGTGCGGGCTTCTTTACTGGCATCCAGCACCACGGCTTTCACCGCGCCGGACTCGATGAGCCTCTCTGCTCCTCTTAAAACTTGTGGTTCATGTCCTTCGACATCCACCTTGATGACGAGGCGGTTCTGCCCGCTCAACACATCATCCAGTGGCATGGCTTTGACCTTCACCGTGCTACCACCTAGGTGATAGTCATTCCGGTGGCTCACCTCGGCGAACACATGGGACACTGCACCGTCACAGAACTCCAACTCACCCGCCTTGTCTGAAATCGCCATGCAACGCGCATCGACACCATGCACCGCCGCATTAGCCTGCAGTCGCTTGTAAGTCTCCGGATTCGCTTCAAAGGCGATTACCTTCACTCCCGGCAACCGTGCCAATGAGCAGCAAAACACCCCGATGTTGGCACCCACGTCCACAAAGGTATCTCCGGCTTGGACGAGGTGACTCAGCGTCATGAGCAGCGACACTTCATCGCGCCACAGACTGCTGTGCTTCACCAGTCGATCCGCCCGCAGGTAGCCGTTTTCCCGGAGTGCGTTGACCTTCAGTCGGGTGCCAAAGAGCTGCACCTCATGGTCGCCCGTGCCATAGAGACATTGGGTGACCAGTCGCCGCAGCCAAGGCTGCTTGATAAAGAGCTTGTCCAAAAGGTACGCCCGCGCCCTTAGGATCTGATGGCTCAGACTCATGCGGCGCGTTTCAGCCCCTCCATGGCCTTCATTAGTCCCTGGCGATCTTCTTCAAAACCCCAGCGTTGGATCTTTTCCAGACTTCTCGCTCCAGCTTGCTGCCGGACGTGCTCATCCTCCAGATAGGGCTTCAACACCCGCGCCAAATCTGCCGCATCGGTGGCGTGGAAGCTGCCGCCGTTGTCAGGCCCAACCAAATCTGCCGCACTGCCCACCGCATGGCTGGCCAGCACTGGTTTTCCGGCATTCATGACCTCATTCACCACCAGCCCCCACGGCTCAAAAGTGGACGGGATCACGAACACATCACACATGTCGTAGTAAGCGGGCAGTTCCGTTTGGTTCTTGAAGCCAACGAACCGCGCGCGCCCTGGCATCACACGCTCAGCCAGGGCTGTGAGCTCCGGCTTGAGTTCTCCATCACCCACCAGCACCAGAGCCGCGCGGGAGTTTAGCCTGCCCATGGCTTCAATCAGCGTGGCAGCATTCTTTTTGGCGATCAACTTCCCACAAAACAGCACCACGGGCAGCCCCGGCTCTAGCTGTAGGGACTCACGGAGCGCTTCACGGCCGGGCCTTGCCTCCGCAGCACGTGCTTGGAAAAAGGCATTGTCCACGGCATACGGCACCGAATAGATGCGCTCAGCGGGCACCCCGTAAGCGCGATACATCTGAGCGTTGAGCGAGCCCACGGCCAAAAAGGCCGCTGCCCGACGAAAACGCCGGGAGTAGACTTGCCGGTGCATCCAACGGCGGATTGGGCCGCCACGTACGCAGCCCAGGAACGTCTCTCCGCGCACCAGCAAAGGCAGTCGACGCCTTGCGGCCACCTTCCAGGCCACGGCCGCATACGGGTGACTCCAGCCATGTACCCAAATGGCATCCGCAGGCTGTTGCATCAGTTGCTCCTCCCACTTGGCTTCCTCTAACGTTACCGAGTCATAACCATCCAAGAGAGGAACGTCCCACTTCACCGTCGTGCCAAACTCGCGATCATGGTAAGCGCTTCCCGTTGCGCCCGATCCATACGCCACCGTGATGCAAAGCCCCCCCGCTACCAGGTGCCGGATGAGCGGGCTCTGGTATTGAATGGGATGGCTGAGACAGTACAGCATGTGCATGACGGCAACTCCGGGAAGTCGTAGATCAGAGAGGGCTCACCCTCATACCCAAACAGCCATGATCAAGGGTCAATTTGTAACGATCCCCTCTTTTAGCCACTGACGCACCCACCTGCGGGCAGGCCGCTCCAGCTTCTGGTAGGACAAGAAAGAAACGCCTAACAGCAACGCAATCTCCACCGCTGCCCAGATCACCCTCAGGCCGAGCGGCAGGCCCATCACTCGTGGGCGAATCTGATAGTAAGTGATGAGCATGATCGGCCCCTGCCACAGATACATTGAATAAGACAAGTCACCGAGCCAACGCATGACCCGGCCATCCAACCAAGTGCGTCCAGCTCCCACCAGGCCCCAGATCAACAATGGAAACATCATCATCGGCCACACCGCAGACCATCCGGCCCAAGCGGCCATCGAACGTAGCACCACAAACCCAAGCGCAGACACTAGAGCCACCACACCGCCTACAGCCATGGGGGGGGTATAACTGCTCCAATCGAGAAGCCGATGAGTCCTCGTCCGAGGCTGCCCCATCCGGTGGTGTCACTACTCAACGCCAATCGGCAGGCCACCAAAATAACGATAGCTCCCCAAGCCAGCACAGGCCGTGGCCGAACATAGCGATGCAACAGCAATGCTGGAATGATTCCCAAAGCATAGCAGAACATCTCCACACTGAGAGACCAAGCGGGCAGATTGACACTGAGGCAGAACAGTCCGGGCCAGTTTTGGAGTAAGAGAACATTGGTCACGATCACTTGGGCAGACAAGTAGGCTGGCCATTTGCCGAGCCATAGACTTCCCAAGCAGTAGATCGCCAGTGCGGCCAGGGTGGTGACCAAGTAGAGCGGAAGGATGCGAGCGATCCTGGCAACGGCATACGATCTCCAAGACTCGGCACTGCTAAACTTCAACTTACCAGCATACACATGAGCCATGACCAAACCGCTCAACATAAAAAACAAATCCACCGCCAAATCATGCCACTCCAGCCAAAGTGCACCCTTCGAGACACCTGGCAGGAGATCCTGATACCGATTGTGCGCCAAAAACACCACCAAAGCAGCAATGCCTCGCAACCCAGTCAGACCTGGAAGGTCTTGTTGGCCTTCATGAGACTTCAAATGCTTTGTGGCAGGTTTGGGGGACCGAGGCTTACCCGAGTTCCAACCCAGATGCCTTTAAGATAGGGTAGGAGGAGTGTCAGCCATTCACCCGAAGCAAGATTTTGCCGATTCCACACTAACCGCCTCAAACACCTCCATAGTGTCATTAATCGAGCACTCCACGATGCGTGCGTTCGTACATCGGTGTAAATAGAGTTGCGAACAAAGTCCGTTACATAAGGTGCTGGTTTCGCATTTCTTGACCCACCGGTAGAATAAACAAGGTGTATCACACCAGCAGCAGGAAGATAATCGATGCTCCCGACACCATGTCGCACTCGGAAGCAAAACTCGAACTCTTCTCCCCAGGCATTTCCGACATAGTTTTGGTCGAACCCGCCAACCCGCCTGATAGCTTCACTGCGATAAGCACTATTCCCTCCAGCAGCGTAGACAGCCTTAAAACCAAAATCGAGGTCGAATGCCATTGAGCGGAGAGTCAATAGTCGATTAAGTTCAGACTCACTCACCTCAGGGCGGGATCGCAACTTCTGGCTAGGCAGGAGCACTGGACCAGTAGCCGCCATGGCGTTTGGATCTTCGAAGTGACGGACGTAAACGCCCAATATGCCCATCCAGGGCTCCACATCGTCCTCTGAGAACACAATCAGTTCTCCGGACGCGTTTTTTACGCCGAGATTTCGAGCGCGCGTGGTCTGGCGAAAGTCGACATGAAAATAGCGAAGAGGCACATGTGAGTTGACTGCGAGGCTTTCGAGCTCAGCGTTCTTCTCATCGCTCTGATCCACGATGATCAACTCAAAATCGCGATAAGGCTCCTGCTCAAGAAAGTAGCGCACCACATTGGCCAGCGGGCCAGCGCGATTCAACGTGGGGATGATGACACTTACGTAAGGCATGAGGCAGACTCAGCTTGCGTGCCGCTACAGACCCAATTTACGGAGTACTCTGGCCACCTGATACTTCCACCAAGGCAACTTCACTGCCGGACAAACCCGGGCGGCCTGCTTCACCAACTGAGCTGGGCCTCCTGGCCTAACACACACGTAAACAGCGGTTTCACAGGTGTCATTCCGCGCACACAAATGAGCGAAGTCTGAGGAGTCTAGCGTGCAATGATGTGTCTCCGCCTCATTCCCTCCCCAAGCGCCCTGCGGATAGTCAAATCTAGGCGTGGTGGCGATAAGCACCGGGGCCTTGGCGAGAAAATCCTTCACCAACTGCTGCGCTTCTTCTCTGGGAAAGTGCTCAAGGACATCCGCGCAAATGATGAGGTCATACTCACCGAGTTTGGGCAGAACTTCCCGCACATCGCCCATATTGATGGAGGAATAGGCATAGCTCCAAACCGGGTTCTCATAAGCCGGGAAGACTTCCACTCCATCAATCACCGTCTTCCAAGTCTCTGGCTTGATGCGCTCATGGGTGACATCCAAAAACTGCCGGAGCATGAAGCCATACGCACCCATGCCCACACCAATGTCGAGAACGCGGACGGGTTTGACAGCGGTTGCGTAGTGCAACACGACGGGCATGTGCCAGGGACTGCTAATGGGCATGATGATGGTGTGGTTGAAGCTTCAAGTCTCCGCCAAACGAAAGGCGCGGTAGCCACGCACTCCAAGGTAAAGGTACCAGCAAAGAGGCGGCACGGCCGACAGAGCCGAGAAAACAAGAATGCCGGAGACAGTGCCGAGCGGCAAGTGAAAGGCCATGCCTACCTGTGCCCCAATTGTCAGTGGGATGGATACCCAGTTGTCAGCTATCCACTGGCGTGAAGAAACGATGATCCAAACAAGCGAGGTGAGCCCACCTGCAGCCAGACTTACCATCATGAGCAACAACTCTTCTCGCAGCCCTTCGTAGGTAGGCCCAAGCAACCACAACGCCCACGGTGCCAGAAGTGTGGCCCCAAAGATCACCAACACCGAATAGACGAGGTAGCCGCCTACGGCTTTGAAAACCTTAGACCGTAGTTCCGCCGTCGAACGGCACCGGGCTACGGCGGGTGCAACGACTTGGTTGATCACCACGCCAGCTAGAGTGAAGAGCACCGCAAACCTCATAAGTGCACCAAGACTGGCCACCGCGATCTCTTGGCCGCCTAGACCAAGAATCCACGTGGTGATCTGGCCTTGGAAGCCATGAAACAAGGCCGGAAGAGTCAACGAGCGCACGACACCGGAAACAGCAAGCTGATGGTCAGAGGATGGAGGCACAGAAACTTCCACCAAGGACGCAGAGACGTGAGCGACTCTGCGAGTGAAGAATATCTGCGAAAAAGCCGTGCCAGCCGCCGCAACCAAAGCCACACAAGCTGAAGGAAGGGCGACAAGTGCACTCACTCCAAAGCGAACAAGCGCCGCTCCGAGTTCAGCCGTTTGTACGGGACGAAATCGTTGATGCAACCTGAGCGCACCAGCATTGACCAGACCGAGGGGCACAATCCGCAAGCACGTGAGCATGGTGAGAAGTAGCGCAGCAGCATACCAGCCTGAGGCACCATTGTGCACCAAGAGCCACCAACCCGCAGGAAACCCAACGACCACCGCAATGACGGCGAGCGATTTCCGCTTGTCCAACACAGCGTTGTAGACGCTGCCAAGCTGCCGTGGGTCCTGCCACACCGCACCTCCCACTGAAATAAACGCGACACTCAAACCGAGATCTGACATCACTGACAAGCTTGCTTGGATTGAGCTGGCGAGAGTGAACAGAGCATACTCGCTAGGCGGCAACACCCTCACAAGAAGCCAACCGGTGATCGCATTGATCACCTGAACCAACAATTGCAATCCAGCAATGCCGCCAAGGACTACGGTCCATTTGCGCCACCACTGAAGATTCACCGCAGCCATGTTTCAGGCCAACTCTTGGCAGGCTGAGTGAAGGGCTTGGATGACTTCGTCCTGGGCTTCTGGGGTCAGGTGTGGGCCATTGGGGAGACTGAGCACGGTCTCAGCAAGTTTTTCTGCCACTGGCAGGCTGCCAGCAGCGATGCCTGCCTCCGCGTAAGCCTCTGAAAGATGCGGCGGCACAGGATAATGAATCATGGTGCCCACTCCTGCCTCCGTGAGCCGAGTTTGCAGAGCTGTGCGGCGCGGATGACGCACCACGTAGAGGTGCCAGGCAGGTGCAGCGTCTGGATGCGTCTGCGGCAGCATGAGGTGCGGCAAATCCGCAAGTGACTGCGTGTAGCGCTGAGCAACGCGGCTGCGGCGCTCATTCCACTCATCCAAATGCCGCAGTTTGACTCGGAGCCAAGCGGCTTGGATCTCATCCAGACGGGAGTTGATGCCCTTGACCTCGTTTTGATACTTCAGGCGCGATCCGTAATTGCGCAAAACACGGATGCGGTCGGCAAGCTGGTCGTCATCAGTGGTAACAGCTCCTCCATCGCCAAAAGCACCGAGGTTTTTCCCCGGATAAAAACTATGGCCCGCAGCATGGCTGAGCGCGCCAGTCCGCACTCCTTTGTAACGGGCTCCGTGGCCTTGGGCATTGTCCTCAAGCACGCGGAGTCCATACCGGGAAGCGATCTGCATGACTGGATTCATGTCTGTGGGCCTGCCGTAAAGATGCACCACCATGATGGCCTTGGTGCGTGGGGTGATGGCGGCTTCAAGTAGTGTAGGGGCCAGATTGAAGGTCTGCTCATCTGGCTCCACTGGGACAGGAGTGGCGCCGGCGTAAGAGACGGCCAGCCAGGAAGCGATGTAGGTGTTGGACGGGACGATGACCTCATCTCCGATACCGATGTCCATGGCCCGGAGAATGAGATGCAGCGCATCCAGCCCATTCGCGACTCCGATGCAGTGCCGCGTGCCGCACCAAGCAGAGTATTCGTGCTCAAACGCCTCGACTTCCCCTCCAAGCAGGTAGCGACCCGAGTCCATGACCCGATGGTAAGCCGCATCCAGCTCAGAGCGCAGTTCCTGATAGGCAGGGAGGAGTTCGAGGAAAGGAACTGGCATTCCCTGGGGGGCGGTGGACTATCTTCTCACCATCCAACTTCCGAGCACGAGCACGTCCATCTTGGTGCGGAGGAAGCACTCCAGCGCCTCACGGGGATGGCAGACGACGGGTTCGTTCTCGTTGAAGCTGGTGTTGAGCACGATGGGCACACCCGTGAGCTTCTGGAACTCCTGAATGAGCATGTAGTAGAGGGGATTGGTATCCTGATGGACGGTCTGGAGCCGACCTGAGCCGTCGACATGCGTGGTAGCCTTCAAGACCTCGCGCTTCTCCGGCCTGACCTGAAAGACCTGCATCATGAAGGGAACATCCGCCTCTTCCTCAAACCACTCTAGCACGTGCTCACGCAGGATGGACGGTGCGAACGGGCGGAAGGACTCACGCCGCTTGATCTTGCTATTGAGGATGTCCTTCATGTCCGCGCGGCGTGGATCACCCAGGATGCTGCGATTCCCAAGCGCGCGGGGCCCCCACTCCAGCCGACCTTGAAACCAGCCGATGACTTTGCCTTCACTGATGGCTTGTGCCGTGGCGCGGCAAAGGTTGTCCAGCTTCTGGAACTCGGTGACGGTGCACTTCTCTTCCTTGAGCCGATCTTCTTCCTCATCCAACAGCGCGGCAAACTCTGCATCCTCAAAGTGGGGCCCATAGTAGGCGTGGGCCATGTGAAAACGGCTGGAAGTTGCGTTTGCTGTAGTTTGCGATGGCTTGCTGTGGTGTGCGATGGTTTGATCAACCACCAAGGCGGCTCCGATGGCACCGCCGGCATCTCCCGCAGCACTCTGGATGTAGACGTTTTTGAATGGTGAGCAACGGCGCACTTTGCCGTTAGCAACGGAGTTCATGGCGCAACCACCCGAGAGCGTGAGGTTATCGCAACCGTAGCGCTTATGCAGATGGGCCAGCATGTGGAAGAAGGCTTCCTCGTACATGGCCTGCACACTGCGAGCGAGATCGCGATGCTTTTGCTCCAGTGGCTCATCTTTCTTCCGTGCCGGACCTAGCAGCGCCTCCAGGCCTTCAGAAAACAGCGTGCCCACCTCTGGCGAGCCATTGTCCCACACATAGGGCACTTTCTCCCGGTGATGACGGAAGCAGTCGAGATTGAGCTCAAAGCTGCCGTCATTGTTGAGCAGAACGATCTGGCGCATCTTGTCGAGAAGCGTGGGCTCGCCATACGGCGCGAGGCCCATGACCTTGTATTCATCTCCGTAATGAGGGAAGCCAAGATACTGGGTGAGTGCGCTGTAAAACATACCAAGCGAGTGCGGAAAAAACACCCGCCCATCAATGCTCATCTGGCCGTCTACCCCCATGCCCCAAGCAGCAGATGCAAAGTCGCCAAAACCATCCACACTGAGATTGACCGCGTCTTTGAACGGTGAGCAGAGGTAACTGGACGCGATGTGCGCCAGATGATGCTCCACATGATGCACTTGTGCATTGAGCGGCTCCTCTGGAAACGCTTCCCCAAGTGCCTGCTGAAGGCTGCGGGTCTTCCCGAGCTTCTTGAGCCGTTCCATCACTAGCTTCAGACTTGGGCGCTGCTTGAGAATGAACTTCAAGCGCTTGAGGTGGTTAACCCGTGGATTGAGGTTAATCGCCACGTGCTGCAACTCGCTGAAGCGAATGCCTGCTTCTTTGAGGCAAAACTTGATCGACTCCGTAGGCAGGCCTGCCCAGTGCTTGATGCGGCGGATGCGCTCCTCCTCGATGGCAGCCACAAGTTTACCATCCTGAATGATGGCCGCCGATGAGTCGCCGTGATAGGCGTTGATACCAAGGATAATCATATCTCTGCCAGAAATGCGGACACGCTGCCGCCCTTGGTTATCGCAAGGTTTTGCTCACCAATCATGTCGTTAAAGGTCAAGCCGCCGAGTCTAGCATGACCACTAGGGGCTAAAAGCCTAAACTGGGCCGCCACGGAAAGATTCCAGATGGCTTGACAACAGGATCGGGAGCGTTCTCAGCGCGCAACAAGGCCAAGCAAAAAGATAACAAACAACACTGCGGCTACCCACCACCAGAACATGGAACCAGCGGTCGCTTTGCCACGATCCTGCCGGAGATACTTGTCGTAGTCGAAGTCGTCATCCGGTAAATCAAGCCCGTCATAGATGGCGTCATCTTCATTCCAGCCAGAACGCTCGCACGCACCACAATCCGGGCATGCCACCGACTTGGCGGGCACAAACTCCCCGCACACGGGGCATTCACCTGGAGGCTTGAACATGAATGTATGATGAAAGCGCTCACTTTGTTTGTCGATTCAGATTTCAACGCTGAAACCGTGGAGTCATGTCGTTAGCATGGAGTCATGTCACGCATTCTCACCACCACCGTTGGATCTTACCCCGTCCCAGAATGGCTGTCCGCCCTGCCTAGCGAACAAGCTGTGATCGATGCCACACGCGTCGTATTCAATCTCCAGCGTCAGGCAGGCATCGACCTGCCCACCGATGGCGAGCTATACCGCTTTGATGTCAATCACCCTGACACCAATGGCATGATTGAGTACTTCGTCAGCAAGCTCGGTGGTATTGACTCCAAAGTGAGCCGCGCTGACGGTGTGGCGTTCCGAGCCAAGAAAGAAATGGGCTTCCGCAGCAAGCCAGCCGCCGTGGTCCGCAGTGCCATCGACGAAGGCTGGTTGGATCTACAAACCGACTGTGCTCGGGCAGCAAAAGTCGCTGGAGGCGACTTCAAGTTCACCCTCACCAGCCCCTACATGCTAGCCCGCACGCTGCTGGACCTGCACTACAAAGACATGGAGGCGCTGACCCTGGCCATCGCTGACGCACTGGCGGCCCAAGTGGGTGAACTGGACTGCGCCTGTGTGCAAGTAGACGAGGCAAACATCCCCGGCAACCCGTCAGATGGCCCACTTGCCGCAAACGCCATCAACCGCATCCTGGACGCCTGTAAGGTGCAGACCGCCGTGCATTTCTGCTTTGGAAACTACGGCGGACAGACCATTCAAAGCGGTGGATGGAAGCCGCTGCTGGAGTTCTTGAATGCACTGCACACGGATCACCTCGTCTTAGAACTCGCGCATCGTCCCGAGGACGATCTGGATGCCCTGAAGGAGCTAGATCCCAAGATTGGCGTGGGTTTAGGCGTGGTGGACATCAAGGTGAACCACATCGAAACCGCAGATCAGATCGCCAAGCGGATCGAAAAAGCAGCAGCCAAGCTCGGTGCCGAGCGCGTGAAATACATTCACCCTGACTGCGGCTTCTGGATGCTCAAGCGCTCGATCGCCGACCGAAAAATTGAAGCCTTGAGCAAAGGGCGCGATTTGTTTGAGGGGCGTTGAGCCCGCTTCTACTCCACATCACCAAACCCAGTAGCCACTAAGTTCTCGATGGCGGCCATGGCAGCGTCTGAGTCTGGGCCTTGCACAGAGACCTTGATCTTCTCTCCTTTGGCAGCGGCCAGCATCATGAGCCCCATGATGCTCTTGCCATTGACCTGCTCGTCGTCTTTCTCTACCCACACCTCAGATTTGAAGGTGCTGGTGAGCTTCACAAACTGTGCGGCAGGCCTGGCGTGCATGCCGTTCTTGTTGATGATGGTAAGTTCCTTTTCGAGCATGGGGTCGGGTTCTAGCCAGGCGGGTCTAACCTAATTGATCATCAGCCATCTTTTTCAAGAGCCTTTGATTGAAGTCTCCTGCGCTATCATAGCCAAAAGCGCGCAGTTTGTGGTGGAGGGCAGCGATTTCGATCAATCCGGCCACGTCTCGGCCTTTTTCGACCGGAATATCGATCCGGGCGACCGGGAGGCCTAGGACGTCCTCGTAAATGATCTCCGCCCCCACACGCTCTAGATCCTCAGGCCGGGCTCCGTCGATCAGTTTAATCACCAAATCCAAGCGTTTGCTAAGGCGCACACTGCCAACCCCAAAAAGCCGGGATACGTTTAGCAAACCAAGCCCGCGGACCTCAATCATGCTGCGAGTGATCTCTGGAGCGGTGCCAATGACCTCCCGCTCTTCGTTCAATCGCAACCGCACGGCGTCATCTGCCACCAGACTTGCTCCGCGCTGTAGCAACCCGATGACGCTCTCGCTCTTGCCCACTCCACTCTGGCCAGTGATGAGCACTCCAATGCCCTGCACGTCTACCATGCAGCCGTGAACCGTCGTGGTTGGCGAGAAAGCCCAGTCCAGCTTGAGAGTAGCTAAGTTGATGAACTTCATGGTCACCATGCTGGTCTGGAACACAGAGATCTTGGCTGCGTTCGCCACTTCTACTAAGTCAGGCGGCACGATACGACCACGAGCCACAACGATGCACGGTATCTCTGTGGCACACAATTGCTCATAGCGCGTCCGCCGCGTCTTGGGATCAAGTTCATCCACATACGAGAGCTCAGAGTTGCCCAGCACCTGCACCCGCTTGTAGGCGAAGTATTCAAAGAATCCCGCCAGGGCCAAGCCTGGGCGATTGGTGGAAGGTTCCTGAATCTTCCGTTGCATGCCCACATCACTGCCAATGAGCTTGAGCTTGAGAGCGTCTTTGTCGTGGTCATAAAACTGCCCCACGGTGATCGCGGTGACCTTTTTGACTTTGTGAGGAACATTCATGGATAGCGCGCACCCTAGCGCGATGCTTTTGCCTAACCACCGAATAGTGATCCGAGGTTGCACGAGAATGAAGTCTCACCCACTCTGAGCGCGCCCCTCCCTCGGGTCACATGTCCAGTCCCTCACCCATCGCCACTGCCGAAACGCGATCCACTTATCATGTCCTCATCTGGACAGGAGTGCTGGTATTGGCGCTGATTCAGGTATTTGTCTCCTTCCGCGGCCTGGACAGTGCAGCGGGCATGGATCAAGCGCAGATCGCGCGGGAACTGGCACGCGGAAATGGTTTCAGCACCCGCTTCATCCGCCCCATGGCACTCCAGCAAGCCACCTCTGCCGGGAAGCAGCCAAACTTTTCCCTGCTGCCAGATACGAGCCAGCCTCCGGTCCAACCGCTGCTCTGGGCACCAGCATTTAAGGCCATGCAGAGCAAATGGTCGTTCGAGGACAAGAAGCGTACTTATCCACTGGATCGTGTCATCGCGTGTTTTGGCGTGACGTGGCTGCTGATCTCGCTCGTGCTCATACACGGCATCGCCAAGCGCCTGTTTGATCTCAACATCGCGGCATTCACCGTACTGACGCTCGCCTTATGTCATCCACTATGGCAAATGGCCGTCGGCGGCAGTTCCAGAGCGCTCTTGATGTTGCTTGTGGTGCTCTTTTTCCATCGTTTCCAAGAAGCACTGCGGCGCGATCACACCGGTGAGCGGATCGGAGCGGCACTTGTCTTCCAACTCATCGTGCTCGGTGGCATCATCGCGCTCACTCACTGGATGGGAGTCTGGCTCGTGGCCGGATTGGTAGTGGCGTGGTGGTTTTGTCTTCCAAGCTCACGCGCGGGAGCCTATGTGCTCCTTGTTTTAATCATCGGCTGCATCAGCAGTTGGGGCGCACGCAATCTCATGGTGGGAGGTGATCCCATGGGCATGTTCAAGGCCAACTTGCTCAGCATTCTCACTCCGCTGCCCGCTGCCGTTCATCTGCGTGATCTCTCCGGCACTCTTCCATCTGCCTTTTTTGGGACGCTCATCAATCGCATCAATCACAACTTTGCTGACTTGCTGAGCAATCTTTATCTACTGCTGATGGGCAGTCTGCCAGCCATGCTCGCCGTCGTCTCATTGGTGCACCGATTTCGCAATCCCGTCGTCAACAGCATGAGAAACGCTGTATTCATCACTTGGGCTGCGGTAATTGTCGGCTCGGTGATTCTGGGTGGTCAGACGGACAAAATCGGCGATGAGCAGATCCACACCGCGCTCGTGCCATTGCTCACTGCTTTCGGACTAGCCACTCTCGCAGTGCTTTGGGCACGTCTGCGCACCGACCGCCGCACAGTGTGGACCGACTTCGGGTACGCGTTCGTCATCGTCTTCATCTCCGCATGGCCCATGGCCAGCGGGTTGTACTACGGCATCGTGGAGGGTCTCTTCGCCAAAGACAAACTGATCAATTGGCCGCCTTACATGCCAGATGCCACTGGACTGCTCAACAAACTGGTCAATGAAGACGAACTCGTCGTCACGGATCAACCCTGGGCCGTGGCTTGGTATGCTGACCGCACCGCCATTTGGCTCCCCAAGACAAAAGAACAGTTCCAAGTCCTCAAAAAAGAAGCCGCTGCCCAGCAACGCCCCATTGTCGGCATGTTGCTATCACCGATGTCCACCCTGGACGAGCATGTGCACACCGCATTTACCGGGAACTACGCTCCCTGGGCCGATGTGATCCTCCGCAGCCCTGTGTTAGGCCTTGGGGTTGACTTGGGGGAGAACATGAAGGACGCGCAACTCTTCCGCAGACCCATCCCCCTCGGAGGCATGACCTTGCCGGACGGCAGACTCGTTCCCCTCCTCACTTATTTCAGTGACGAGGATCGCTCCGCCCGCATCAGCCCGCCATCCGCAAAGAAAAACTCAGGCAAATAGCTCGCGAATCGCTTCGACACCGCGATCTACCACTGGGAACGGTCTTCCCTGCGGCCCTGGGATCTCGACTTCAAGGTCAATGCCCAGCGCTTCGTAAATCGTAGCCACGACGTTGCCAGGATTCACCGGACGTTCCGCCGGGTAACCGCCAATCTCATCGCTCTTGCCAATCGCACGGCCGCCCTGCACACCACCGCCCGCAAAGCCGATCGTCCAACACTGCGGCCAGTGATCCCGACCACCCGCTGGGTTTACTTTGGGCGTGCGGCCAAACTCCGCCAGATTCGTCACGAGTGTCTTCTCCAGCATTCCGCGTTGATGAAGGTCCTCGATCAGCGCGCTGTAGCCCTGGTCATACATCGGTGCCACCTGATCGCGCATTCCTTCGATGCTGGTGAAAGGCTTACTGCCGTGAATGTCCCAAGTGATCTCACCGAACACCGTGATGAAGCTATTCACCGTCACAAAACGCACGCCACGCTCCACCAGACGGCGAGCCAGCAGGCAGCATTGGCCAAAGCGATTCATCCCATAGCGCTCCCGCACCTTCTGCGGCTCCTGACTCAGGTCAAAGGCCTCCCGCGCATTCGCACTGGTCATGAGCCGATAGGCATCCGCAAAGTTTTGATCCATCAACTGCGCGCTCTCGCTCGCCTCAAAGTTCTTCACCGCACTGTCCACCAGTTGCCGCAGGCTCTTCCGCCGCTCCAGCCGCACCTCGGTGATCTCTTTGGGCGGCAAAAGGTCCGGCACCTTGAAATCCTTAGCGCTCGGGTCTGCATTCAGCACAAACGGATCATAAGTCTTGCCCAAGAAGCCCGCATCCTGCCCGTGAGGCATGTTTCCGCCAGTCGGCCCCATCGGCTCTGGCAGGATCACGTGAGCAGGCATATCCCCACGACGACCTTTGAGAAACTCCAGCGCACAGCCCACGTGCGGCGTGTTGATGCCGCCGGTAAAGAGACGCCCCGTCTGCATCATCTGATGCCCCGTGTCATGCACTGCCGCCCCCGTGTGGTAACAACTGCGCACCAGACTGAACTTGTCCGCCATCTTCGCCATCTGCGGGAAGATTTCCGTGATCTGGAAGTCCCCCTTCGTGCTGATCGGCTTAAACGGGCCTCGAATCTCCCTCGGTGCGTCCGGCTTCGGGTCCCAAGTGTCCATCTGGCTCGGTGCACCCAAATTGAAGATCATGATGCAAGCCTTGCCATCATCATTCTTCATTGCGCCAGCCTTCTGCATCGCATGAAGCTGTGGCAACGACAAACCCAGTGCCCCCAGCGTACCGATTTGAAGAAAATCGCGCCGAGACACACCATCACAGGTGGTTATGGAACCCTTGCCGGAAATCTTGAACATGACAGGTGAGAATACGCACACCCTATCACAAATCTGACGCAACCGACATGGAGAATAACGCCCGGAGGGATGGGTGGGGGATTGGTCACGATGGCCGCCTCCAAAGCAATCCAGCAAAGGGATGAAAAGTATTTCGGTTGGTTTTGGCGACTCATTGACGGACAAGGAAGAGTGAGTGCAGTCCTGAGTTCCCAGCCTGGCTATGACCGCTATGCTTGGTCGGAGCCAATAAATTAGCGCAAGCATTGGGATCACTTTCACAGACCTACCTCAAGCTCTTGCGGTGCGTTTCTTCTGTCAGCAGCACGGAGATGACAGTGATGAGTCCCATGAGGATGAGGTAGATGGCTACGGGCGTGGGGGAGCCGCCGCTATCTTTGAGAAGTCGTGCCGCGATGAGTGGGGCGAGCCCACCCGCGAGTGGGGAGGCTAGCTGGTAGCCCAGGGAGGCCCCGGTGTAGCGGACTCGGGTGCCAAACAACTCCGAAAAGAAGGCTGCCTGCGGCCCATACATGGCCGAATGGCCCAATAGACCAATTACAACCGCCAGCATCACCAGTGCGGGGCTTTTGGTGTCCACGAGTTGGAAAAAAGGCAGGGCAAACAGGATCAAGAACATCGCTCCACCCAAATACACGGGCTTACGACCAACACGGTCAGACAAGGCACCGAACCAAGGAATGGCGATCAACTGCACGGCCGAGCCCGCCATCACCGCGCGCAAAAACACCGACTGGTCTAGGCCCAGCTGCTTCGTGCCGTAGCTCAGCACCATCACTGTGAAGATGTAGAAGAACGCATTCTCAGCAAAGCGTGCGCCCATGGCCAAAAGCACGTTCTTGGGATGCGCACGCAGCGTCTCCAAAATGGGCACGGGAGCAGGAGCCTTCTCCTCTCTGAACACAGGGCTCTCTGAAATGTTGAGCCGGATGAACGCTCCTACGGCTAACAACAGAATACCGAGCAAAAAGGGCACGCGCCAGCCCCAACTCAGAAACGATTCCTCGCTCATGGACGATGAAACGGCAAAGAACACCGCATTGGCCAACAAAAGCCCCACCGGAACGCCTGCCTGCACCCAACTGGCATGATACCCTCGCTTCTCCCCACTGCCGTGCTCTACCGCCATCAACACCGCACCGCCCCACTCGCCACCCACACCAAAGCCTTGGATGAATCGCAGCAGAACCAACAACAACGGGGCCGCCACTCCCGCTGTGTGATACGTGGGCAGTAGTCCGATGAGAAACGTCGCCACACCCATGAGCGCTAGCGTGGTCACTAGCATGGATTTGCGCCCAAGTTTGTCGCCAAAATGACCAAACACGATGCCTCCCACGGGTCGGGCAAAGAACCCCACCGCATACGTGCCAAACGAAGCCATCGTGGCCAAGGATGGCTCCACGGTGGGGAAGAACAATTGGTTGAACACCAGCGCGGTGGCTGTCCCATACAAAAAGAAGTCATACCACTCGATGGTGGTGCCAATGAAGCTGGCCAGCACGACACGGCGGACTTCAGCTTCAGAACTGACTTGATTGGGGGCGGACATGCGGGCGAGTTTGATGAAGGCAAAAGACAAACGCAAGCCCTGAGCGCGGGTGAATGGAAAACTCATACCGCAAAGCTCGTATGCTGACCACAACCATGAAAGCTTCTGCCCTGATCCTCTGCCTGTTCATCCCCCTGCCCTCGCTCTCTGCCCAGGAGTCGCTAAAGCAGTCCCTGGTGTTTCACGCCTCGTTCGACAAGTCGATGGATGCGGACTACAGCACAGGCGCCAAGGCGTGTCTGAGCAAGCAGGGCGGCAAGTTGCTACCATGCGTTCCGAACGAGGAAGTGAAACTCACGACCACAGGAGGCAAGTTTGGCGGCTGTCTGCACTTCCCCAAGAAAGGCGTGACTCGGCCACAGTTCAGCGGCGTCAACATACTGGGCTACAATGACAAACAATGGAGCGTTACGGTCTCCACCTGGCTAAAGCTCACGCCTGATGAAGATTTGGAACCCGGCTACTGCGACCCGGTCCAGATCGTGGGCAACGACACCAAGAAAGGCTTCATTTTCCTGGAGTGGTCCAAGAACGAGACGCCTCGCTTCTTCCGTTTTGCCATCCGTCCATTGGTTGAGATCTGGAATCCGACGAATGTGCAATGGGACGAGATCGCGTTCGACAAGCGCCCCATGGTCCAGATCGCCAACGCTCCATTCATGCGCGAGAAGTGGACTCACGTCGTCTTCACTCTCTCCGACATCAATCACAAGACCGGGAAGCCAGAAGGAAGCTTGTATCTGAATGGAGACGTGGCTGGCAAGATTCAGAACTGGGACCTGACGTTCGGATGGGACCCTGCAAGTGCCGCGCTCGTGCTCGGCGCTTCGTATGTGGGCCACATCGATGACCTCGCCGTCTTCAATCGCGCACTCAACGCTGACGAAGTGCGCGCACTGCACCAACTAGCGGGCGGAGTTTCCGCCCTGAAATAGCGCCTGGGCATCAGCAGGCGAACTCCTTGCCCGTGAGCAATGTTTTGCCATGATCAGCGGCTACTATCGTCATGCCAAAGCCATTGATTGCCATCACCATGGGCGACCCCGCCGGAGTAGGTCCGGAAGTATGCCTGCAACTTCTCGCTAACAGTGAAGTAAGCGCCATCGCCACACCGGTCATCTTCGGCGATGCACGCCTACTGGCTCGTTGCGCTCGTCAGACCGGACTACCCCCACCCAAACGCATTGTCAGTGAGATCGACTGGCCAGAGTGCCACAGCACCCTCGCCGAGCCTGCGGTTTTGGACCTATTTGGCTTCGATGCGGAGGGCTTTACGCCAGGAACTGTCAGTGCACGCACGGGTTCAGCAGCTTATCGCTACGTGGAAAAGAGCATCGAGGCCGCACTCGCACGCCAAGTGGCAGCCGTGGCCACCGCACCGATGAACAAGGAAGCGCTGCGAGCGGCGGGAATCATGTATCCGGGCCACACGGAGATCTTTGCGGATAAAACAGGTGCCGAACGCGCCTGCATGTTCCAGTTCAGCGATGAGGTCCGCGCCAGTTTCGTCACCGTGCACTGTGGTTACCATGAAGTGCCTAGCTTACTCACCAAAGAACGTATTCTGGATGTGATCGAACTCACCGCGAACGCCATGCAGCGCATCCGTGGCCGTGCGCCCAAGATTGCCGTCCTTGGGCTCAATCCACACGCCGGCGAGCATGGTCTGTTCGGCAATCGCGAGGAGGAGAACATCATCATTCCTGCCATTGAAGTCGCTCGCGAGCGCGGCATCACCATCGAGGGGCCGCTGCCGCCGGATACGGCCTTTCTACAAGCCAAACGGCGCGCCACAGATGCCTTCATCTGCATGTATCACGACCAAGGTCACATACCGCTCAAGGCGCTCGCCTTTGATACGGCCGTGAACACGACACTCGGCTTGCCGATCATCCGAACAAGCGTGGATCACGGCACAGCCTGTGACATCGCATGGCAGGGCAAGGCCACCAGCAGCAGCCTTGTGGAAGCAGTGAAGTTGGCCGTGAAACTTGCCAGCGACTAAACAAGACGCGCAAAGCCCTGCTGGACCGCGCCGACACCAGCAACCTCAAGCAAGCGGCCATCGGCTTGGACTTTGGACACCTCTTGAAGTGTCTCGTCCAGCGCACCTAACATGCGACTGACGTTCTCTTCACGATGGGGCCACATGACATAGAGCTGACTCGACATCAGGTGCTGACGCTGAAGCATTCCACGGATCATCAAGGTCTTGGCCGCTGCCGTCTGATCACCCAGTTGAAACGCAAGTGAGGGCGCAGATGGCATGGAGCCGATCTTGAGCGAGAGAGATGGATAACGCTCGGCAACGGCACACAATCCCGCCTGCAACCTCTCGCCGAGGCTCCACACATGATTCTGCACACCTTCTCGCTGCATTTTGCTGATGCAAGCCATGGATGCGGCAGTGCCGACACCGTCTGTCCAGTAACTGCTGGAGATAAAGCTGCTGTTGGAGGCATCCATGATGTCTGCACGGCCAATGATGGCTCCACTGGGATAGCCATTGCTCATGGCTTTGGCATAAACCGCCAGATCAGGCACCACTTCGACCTTGGGTGCTGCTCCGGGAAATCCGAATCGCCATCCGCTTGTGACTTCATCCAAAACGAAGACAGCACCCGCCGCACGGCAGGCTTCTGCCACACGGCGAACAAAACCATCATGCGGAAGCTCGGAGCGCATGGGCTCCATGACCACCGCCGCGAGCCTTCCTTCCATTTTCGTGAGCGCCGCCTGGAAGGAATCGAAGTCGTTGTAACGAAATGGCACCGCCGTGCCAGCGAGTTCACGAGGAACGCCCAAGGGTTGCAGTCCCGGAAGCAAGTGGCCGTCAAGCGCGGCATCATCGCCTAGATTAGCTGCGAGATACCAATCGCTCCAACCATGATAGCCGCAGAACGCAACGCCACTGCGCCCCGTAGCGGCACGGGCGATCCGAACCGCAAGGCCAAGCGCCTCTCCTCCGCCTCTCGCATAGCGCACTTTCCCAGCCCAAGGATGCAGTTCCAAGAGCTTGTCGGCCAATTGCACCTCTTCTGGAGAGGCTAAGGTGCAGTAGCTACCGAGATTGACTCGACGATGCACCGCAGCATTCACCTCCGCATCCGCATGACCTAACAAGATGGCACCGACTCCACCCGTGAAGTCGGTGTAGCGACGATCATCGAGATCCCACACGTCAGCTCCTTTGCAGCGCGAGAAATACGAAGGCCACGTCTGCGGATCAAAAAGGTGCGCGCGCTTGGAAAGCAAGCCCGTGCCACAGGAGATCTTGCTCTTGGCTTCCTCCCAGAGCTTGGGGCCGGCACCCGATGATTTAGGCCGCAGCAGACGCAAAGCATTCTCACGGAAGATGTCTTCAAGGTCTGAAGCATTCATTCCCGTGTCCTCGCAGGCCTCCCGGAGGCACAAAAGCGACTCAATGCCGACAAGCGTGTAGTTGCCAAACACGGTGAGCTTCTCAGTAGCTGGATCATCGGCATAGATCCAAGTGAAACCATCTCCTTGAGTGACGCAGGAGCCGCGGAGTTCACTCACCATGTAGTCACTGCCCCAGAGGACACGTCTCGGCCCAAGAATCTCCAAAGCAGCTCGCATCGCGCCCGTCTGAGTCACTGCCGAAGTGTCCACCACGGCGTTGTCCAAATCGACAAGGGCTTGCAGACCTTCCCTGGCATGTCGGTAGTTGAACGACCTCGCCACGTGAGCGAGAACCAACTGACAGCGAGGATACTTGAGGCAAAGACGTCTTATGGCCTCGACGTTCCGTGGGTCTGTGATCCCATCGGCCAACATGATGTGTAGCACCATGATGCCAGACACATCGTGGCAGGCCTCCCACATCCACTCGGGAGCGAAGGACTCAATTTCCGCATCTCGAGTGTCAGGGACGTCCGCATACAACCGGTAAGGCTTGATGCCCACGAACACGTCCGTGGCCAGCAATCGCCTGACCTCGTTAGGATCATCCGCTGGAGACACAAGCACCAGCGCCCTGGAGTTGGATTTCGGGTCTACTTGGGACGCCACCCAAGCATTCTCGCCCACTCGATCATTGCCCGCGCTCGGATAACCAAAGAACAAGCCCTCTACTTCACGTCCCGGCATCCAGAGAGACATCGCTTTCTGAAAATCAGCCATCCCATAGCCCCTATTCTCATCAAGAAACACGGGACGCTTTCCTTCAGCAAAGTGGGCGCTGTGAAAGAGATGCGTGTGAACGTCAAACACCTTCTGGGGAACAAATCCATCCAGGGCACGAGTAAGCAGTCGCTTGTCAGCATCAGTGAGTTCAGAAACGAGGCGCATCGCGTGACCATCGAAAGCACTCGCCACTTGTCCACTGCGATACATAGTGAACGCATGTTCGGCTACCTGCCCGGCCCCAGCTTATGTTGTGCAAATGCAGCTGCCCTGGAGCTTGAACGACTAAACAGAATCTCGGATTGCTCGTTTACTCCCTAGACGCATCGGACGACTGGACGAGAGATTAGAAGGGGCGCCACTTCATTCGCTTCTGGACCTTGCGGCGCGACGAAGTGACTTAGCGCCCCCTCCAAGGAGCACTCCCGCTGAACCGTAACCGCGATCTTCTCCGCAGCATGACTGTTGCAGGCATCGAGTGCTGCGGTTGTGATTGTTGCTGAGGCAGCATTCTGATTTCACGTCTTTTTCACACAACTCGCATCATCTTTTCACTGAGATGAAGAAGGTGTGGGGTGATGAAGAATCACCCTATGCCCATGAATCTGGCGAAGTGGATTCACCACTTCGGAGTCGCGAATCGCCGCAACCGAATCGAACCTGCTTGGAATGCACCGCTGGCGATGGCGGATGAGAAAAGAAAGGCTCTTGCGGCTACCCTGGCTGAATATCAACTGGGGGACGGCGGTGGGCCTTGCAAACTGATCGCGCGAGATGCCGAGCGGCTTCGAGCAAGCGATGATGAAGTGAAAGAGGTGATCGATCTGTGGTTCAAAGAGGAAGCGGAGCACTCTCGGCTGCTGGGTGGTGCGGTGAGGAGGCTACAGGGCGAGTTTGTAACGGACACGTTCGCCTTTCGGCTCTTCAAGCTCTGTCGGCGTGCCTTGGGCGCACAGTATGAGATGCTGGTCTTGCTTCTCGTGGAGATCATCAGCACGGCGTATTACCACGTGATTTGCCGCCACTGTGACGACAGCCCCATAGCTCACATGTGCCTGTTGATTTTGCGGGACGAGGGCGGGCACGTGACATTCCACCGGGAGCGGCTTAGTTCGCTCTACCCGACTGGGGTGTCTCGGGCCTGGAAAGCCCAGTTTTGGGCACTGGGAGTGGCTTGTGCGGTCTTCCTGTGGCTGGGCCATGGCAAATGGCTGCGGACCATCGGTGCCCAGCGCACTGAGTTCTTTGATCTCGTGACGCGCGGCTTAAATAGATTCATCAATCGCCTCAGGCTGGCCGCCGAACGGCAGCCCAGCACTCAGGCGGACGGGCATGAGAGAGATTGGCGCGCCGGATATGCTGCACATTCCACTGTGGCGATTCCAACTCGCTAATGTGGGCCGCCACAGCACTAGCTTCCTCCCAGCCGCCCTCATGTCCGGGGTAGGTCACGACCACCAGCACGCCTCCGGGCGCTAGCAAATCCTCCGCCTGCCGGAGTGCTTCCAGCGTGGTTTGTGAGCGGGTGATGCGAGTGCGATCTCCTCCTGGGAGGTAGCCAAGGTTAAAAATGATAGCGGCGTAAGCACCCATCGGCAGCACTTGGCTCATTTCTTCATGGCCGCGATGATACAAGGTGCAGCGAGACAGCACCCCAGCCTCCTGCAAGCGCTCACTCGTGGAGTCCAACGCTGCGGATTGGACATCAAAGGCATGGACCTTGCCATGCTCGCCCACGAGCTTGGCAAGGAAGAGCGTATCGTAGCCATTGCCTGCGGTGGCATCCACCACGCTATCTCCCTCCGTCACACAGCCACGGAGGAAGTAGTGACTCCACTCCACAGCGCCTGGCACACGGATGGGTTTCACGCAGTCGCTAGCGGGAAGTGCTCGCCCTGGCTGGCTCGAAGTTCAGCTCCGACCGGCACGCGTCTATAGAAGCAGGAAGGAGAGCCGGTGTGGCAGCAGCCACCGCCTCGTTGCTCTACTTTTAAGACGATGGCGTCTTGATCACAATCCGTCCGCATCTCCACCACGCGCTGAATCTGGCCGCTGGTCTTGCCTTTGTGCCAGATCTCTTTCCGTGAACGACTCCAATAAACCGCCTCGCCGATCTCCAGCGTCATGCGGAGTGTCTCACGATTCATGTAAGCCATCATCAGCACTTGATGATTGTGCGCATCAACGGTGATGACGGGTATGAGTCCGTTTTCGTCAAACTTCGGCGCAAAGGCGAGGCCTTGCTCGAGTTGCTGCTTGTCTGTCCGGGGCGCGAAATCCATTGCTAGGGCTTTGATGTTTGATGGGTCGGTTCTATAACCCAGAGGGAGGTGCGCGCAAAACTTCTTTCCTCATCCGAGGCTTGCAGTAACATGGCCCCCACCTTTTACCTCTCACTCCATCGTGCGAAGAGCGATTTATCCAGGGAGCTTCGATCCCATCACCAACGGTCATCTCGACGTGCTTGAGCGCGCCGTGGGTCTCTTTGATGAGTTGGTGGTGGCGGTGGCACAGGACAACGCCAAGCAGTCCCTTTTCACGGTGGAAGAGCGGGTAAAGCTGATCCAAGGCGCTACCGAGAAGCTGGATCGCATCCGAGTCGTGTCATTTCATGGATTGCTCGTGGAGTTCGCCGCCAAAGAGAACGCGGTGGCCCTTGTGCGAGGTCTACGAGCTGTTTCGGACTTCGAGTTTGAGTTTCAGTTGGCGCTGATGAATCGGAAGCTCTCTCCGGCACTGGAAACAGTATTTTTGATGCCACGGGAAGAGTTGACTTACATCTCGTCTCGTCTGGTGAAGGAAATCGCTCGGTTGGGAGGCGATATTAGCCAATTTGTGCCAAAGAATGTCGCGGCAGCCTTGCGCGAGCGCCTTGGGTGAGGCAAAAAGACGCTGTTCATCGCTCCATGGCTCATCATCCACTCCAGATTGATTTGCGGTCGCTCCCTGATGAGGGGATCGACATCTCCGGCAGCCTGCCTGCCAGTTTTTTCGGCCTCAAGCCAGACGACATCGTCCAGGCAACGGGGCCACTGGCTTATGAACTCCATGTGGAGCGCGATGACCAGGATTTGATCGTCTACGGCACCCTGGAAGCACCCTTTGCCCTCACTTGTGGGCGTTGCGTGGAGAGTTTTCCCTACCAAGTGTCCATGGAATCCTACCAGACGGAGTTGGAAATACCTTCTGATACATCGACGATGGACTTGACAGAGGCACTGAGGGAAGACATGCTGCTTGCCCTTCCAAGCTACCCGCGTTGTGAAGACGGCAACGTCGAATCGCGTGAGTGTCCCGCCCAAGGCCGGTTCCAGAGCGAGTCAGATGATGATGCGCCGTCCCAGCCCGAGGGCCAGGGCCAGGCAGTTTGGGATGTTCTCGACAAGCTGCCAAAACCTCGATAGTCCCACCTTTTAACCTCTAACCGTCATGGCCAACCCCAAGCGTAGAAAATCCCTGAGCAAGCAGAAGATGCGCCGTGGCGCCAAGCGCTGGCGTGCTCCTCTCCTGAAAACCTGTCCTGAGTGCGGCACTCCCGTTCCAGGCCATGTCGCCTGCCCTTCTTGCGGCTACTACAGAGATCGCCAAGTGCTCGACGTCAAAGTCGCCGCCGAGTAATCTGCAAAGAACCATTTCAAAAACCCGGGCCGCCTCCGTGCTGCCCGGGTTTTGTTGTTTTAGCTGGGAACTCAGCATCTGTTACATAATCCGCCGTGGCATGGTGCCAAAGAACAGTTAGTTTTCAGTTCCATGTTCCCGCCAACGCCTTGGACACTGATCGCCGCCGCCACTCTCAATGGGGACTCTGCTAGCCGTCAGGCGCTGGAGAAAATGTGTGCCATCTACCGTCCGGCTGTATTCGATTTCCTCAGTCGAAAGCTCAGCGGGTCCCCAGAGGCCGAGGATTTGACTCAGGAGTTCTTTGTCCACCTACTGGAGTCACGGCTCTGGCAGCGGGCAGATCACGAGAAGGGAAGATTTCGTAACTTTTTGCTAGGGGCTGTCATGCGGGTGGTCAGCAATGACTGGCGGCAGCGCTCCGCGCAAAAGCGTGGTTCAGGAGCGAATGCCACCAGCCTGGAAGACCTGCCAGAGCCTGCGGCACCCTCCGTGGATGACACCCTTCTGTTTGATCGGGCCTGGGCACAGGCCATGCTCGACGCTGCTTTGATCCGAATCGAGTCCGAGTGGACCGACCCGGAAGAGTTTGCCGTATTGCAGCGATTTCTACCCGGCGGCGAGGAAACTCCAGCCTACGCCCAAGCGGCCGAGTCGATGCACTGCTCGCTTGGCGCCTTCAAAAGTAAGGTCCTACGCCTCAGACAACGCTACCGTGAATGCATTGAATCCGAGATCGTCCGCACGGTGAGCCGACCTGAAGACGTGGCGGCAGAACTTGCTCACCTCCAACGTGTCTTGATGGACCCGGAGCACCCGCTTTGAGTCAGAACGAGCAGTTCCGGCTCGCCCCTCAGGCTTTGCGAAACACCGTGATGACGTCTTTGTAGAGACCAGCTTGATGAGTGGTTCCTTCGTCTTGCCACTCCGTAAAGGATGCATCCACTTGCAAGCCGGCCTGCTTCAGCGTCTCAAGGAAGCTTTCATGAGTCACGTTACTGCGCCACCCGCCGAGTGCACCACCCACACTGCCGTGGTGGATCACGCCGATCGCTCCAGGCGCAAGCACGCGCTTGAACTCAGCCGCGTAAGCCTGTAGCTCCGTCAGATTGATGTGGACGAACACATCAAAACTCCACAACGCATCGACACTGGCGTCCGGGATGTCCTTGAGATCCGACCCAGAGCCAACCATGAAGCTAGCCTTCGTTTCAGCGGCGAACTTCTTCCGGCAGACTTCAATGCAGGACGCGGAGATATCCACAGCAGTGAACTTTTGACTCCGAGTAATGAGCGCTCCTGTCCAACGACCACCTCCTGGCCCAATCTCCAGCACTTTTACCCCAGAAGGGATGTAGCGCTCCAACACGCACTTCATCACCGAAGCCTTCCATTCTGGAGAGGGAGTCCATTCATCGCCACCCGCACCCCAGTCCCAAGCTTCCCAGATGGCTTTGTTGAGGGCTTTGCTATTCATGCCCGGAATACCAGTCCGACGGCGGATACTGTCCATGGCACCGAAGAACTTACCCGCCACCGTGCTGGCAGCATAGTAGCCACCCAGACAAGCACACCAAACCGGACCGTTTTCCTTCAATACCAACAGGCCGATACGGATCTTGTCTTTGAGACCCAAATGCTTGCGGTTTTCTACGATGTCTTTCATTCGTGGGAGATGTCAGGTGGCTGATGATGTTTTGTTCCCAATCCAACGTGGGTAGCCCCCGCAAGTCTGGTTTCAACAAGGACGAAACACAGCACTAAGCAGCGTTTCGTCGCCCGCCATCAGAGAAGAAAAAGCAGCCAGTCTCAACCACTTTGAGCAACAAGTTTGCCCCTGAGTCTGGTTCTGGTGGTTAAAGGTCTTTCCCCAGAGCCGATTGCATTGCCACAATCCGTAGAACCTGTGCACATCTAGATCGCCAGAACTTTGTTCCTATCGCTTTTGGAACTCGACGAGTCTGCGGGTAAACCTCACACTGTGGCCCATTAATGAAACCCCTCGCATTCAGCTTGGCCATCGGCCTGACAATAGTCCTCTCTGGCACGCACGCTCGCGAACTAGAAGGCACCTATCTGCCGACGAACACTCCCTGCCCTACCCCGGAGGAGGCTCGTGCAAAAATGACCGTGCCAGAAGGCTATGAGGTTCGCTGTTTTGCGCACGAGCCGATGCTGCAAAACCCGGTGGCCATGACTTGGGACGCCCGCGGCAGGCTCTGGGTCGTGGAAGCTTACGAGTATCCTGAGGGCTCCGAGCATCCTGCCCCTTTCGGCACTGACGCCAAGCATGACCGCTATCAGCCTATGCCAAACATGGGAGCAAAGATTCCCCGTGACCGCGTGATCATTCTTGAAGACACAGACAACAACGGCGAGGCGGACAAGCGCACGGTGTTCGTCGAGGGACTCAATCTCGCCTCAGCTATCCTCTGTGGCGACAACGGCATCTATGTGGGCCAACAGCCGCATCTGATTCACTTCCTGGATGCGGACCAAGATGACAAACCGGAGCAATGGCGAGTGGTGTTGACCGGATTTGGACGCGAAGATACTCACGAGCTAGTGAACAGCTTCTGCTGGGGTCCCGATGGATGGCTCTACATGACACATGGCGTCTTCACTCACAGCAAAGTGAGACGACCAGGACAGCCGGAGAACGAGGGGTTCAAGTTTGATGCGGGCATCGGACGCTGCCGTCCGCTGAACCGCGGAAAGGAAGCACCCTGGGAGTTCGAGGTCTTTGCCGATGGCACCAGCAATCCCTGGGGATGCGACTATGACGAGCGCGGAAACTTCTTCGTCAGCGCCTGCGTGATCGACCACTTTTTCCACATGGCACCCGGCGGCATTTATGTGCGTCAGGGTGGTGCGCCGGAGAATCCTTACGCGTATGAGCAGCTCCCTAGCATCGTGAAGCACAAACACTTCCGTGCGGCGTATGCTGGCGTGCAAATCTACCAAGGCGGCGTGTATCCTAAGGACACCTGGGGCCATGCGTTCATCGGCAACATCCATGACAACGCCATCCATGAAGAAATCATCACGCCCGTCGGTGCCAGCTTCAAGTGTGAGCCTCGCCGCGACTTCCTCCGCGCCAACGACGGCTGGTTCCGCCCCGTAAGCACCCAAACCGGCCCAGATGGCAATCTCTGGATCATGGACTGGTGCGATAAGTATCCTTGCTATCAGAACGCCAAAGCAAATCCCGATGGAGTGGATCGGAGTTATGGGAGGATTTGGCGGGTGGTTCACGTGGGCGACGAAAGGAGTGCGGACACTCCTGTCCACAAAGAGCGTCTGCGCGCATCGAACAAGTCAGGAGACGCTCAAGCGGGCAAGAGTGCCCGCGCTCCTGTCGCATCGCGCCCGAAAAGTGACATGAACCTCTCCAAACTCACCACCGAGCAGCTTGTGAAGCAGCTGGAGAACCCGAACAACTGGATGCGGCGAATGGCGCGGAGGTTGCTGGTGGAGAGAAATGATCTTGAAACGACCAAGGTTGCTGTCTCGAAGGTCTCGGACAATGCGCCACCACCAATCAAACTAGAGTGTCTTTATACGATGCATGGACTTGGCGCTGCCAATGGGTCCTTACTCAGCAAGCTACTGATGAATCCAGACCCGGCGATGAGGGCCTGGGCAGCAAGGCTAACTGGCGAGTCGTGGCGATCCAAATTCCTTCTGTTGCCTACTGTGGCTCAAAAGTCTCAACATCTGAGTGCAGAATCTACCAACGGAGAGGACTTTAAGCATGCGTTAGGTCGACTTCGGGCTCTATCGCGTGATTTGGATCCCAGTGTTCGCCATGCCGCAGCTGTTGCCATTCGCCAATGGAGCGCTGGGTGCCTCACAGTGAACAAGCCAACCTTACTGATCCAAAACCCAAAGTATGGCTGGCCAATCCTTGGAGACCTTTTCTTCACCTTAGCAAGGGACGAGTGGCAAGTGGGCGCCACTCCAGCTGCTATCTGCCTGTTCAATGAAAAGGATCATGATCCCGGCAAGCCAGTGAAGAGAGCACCTCCTGACGCCTTGACCCGATTTGCCGCTTGGCAGGCCATGCAACCCATCCTCTCCGCGCAAGGTCCAAGCGGCCGAAACTTGTTTGATTTCTCGGACGGTGCAGGAAGCGTCACGCATCGTGACGTCCAAGTGAAGGCGTGCCGATATTTTGCTGAGACGGGTAGCCCTGAGACTATGGGTAAGCTGATTCGATCATTGAGCGGCGGATGGGGAGTGGTGGACCTCGGTGCCTGCCTTGAAGCGCTTCTGAAAGGACAAGAGGCCAGAGTCACTGTTCCTCAAGGGGATTTGACAACGGTGCTTGCCAAATGGAGCGCTGCCGAAGACCAGAAGGTTCGATCCGCCGCAAAGAAGCTCTGCATCCTGTGGAACCAACCTCAGGGCGCAGAGTTCTTGCGCGCCATCGTCTTCGACAAAAGCCTTCAGACGTCTTCTCGCATTGAAGCTCTACAATTGAGCCAGAGAGTTTCCAAGGATTTGCTCAAGGAAGCTGTCTCAATGGTTTTGTTCGACGAACTGACTGACTCTCCAGAACTGGCTCTTGCTGCTGTTAGACTTTTGCCATCCTTCCCGAAGGAAGCTAATGTGATGCCATGGGTAGAAGAGCACTGGCGGACTTTGGATCTACCGTTGCGCCATGCATTAGCAGAGGCTGTAGCATCCCGAGAAGACTGGCGACTTGCCTTTCTCACAGCCATTTCCGAGAAACGTATTCCCGCAGAGGGCATACCGCAGACCATTGTCCGCAGTTTTTTGTCATCGAACGACGAAAGGATTCACCACTTGGCAGTGAAAGTCTTCGGTACCTATAGAGACTCCTCCAACGACGTCAAAGCCATCATCGAAGCCAAGCGCAAAGCCTGCATTGAAGGTGAACCTGATCTGGCCGCTGGAAAGCTACTGTTCACCACGACTTGCGCGGTTTGCCATGTCTTTCACGGCGGCGGGCAGAAGGTCGGACCTGACCTTATCGGCAGTGGTCGATCCAATTTAGATGCCCTGTTGGCCAACGTCATCGATCCCAACCAGATCATTGGCAACGGCTATGAAAACATCATTATCAGCACCAAGGACAACCGCATGCTGATGGGCCGCATCACGGAGGACACGCCATCGCATGTGAAGCTGCTCGCCATCGGAGGAGCTGAACAAGTGGTGCCGCGCGATCAGATCGCCAAGCTCGAGAACACCAAGCAGTCGCTGATGCCAATGGGCTTCGGCGGATTGCCGGACGATCAGTTTCGCAATCTCATCTGGTACATCCTCGCCCCACCGGAAGAGGGCCCGCTCACTCCCGAGAAGAAGAAACTCCTCAGCACCAGCATCGACGCCGCACCAGAGAAGCCCAAGAGTCCGTGGCGAAACATCGACTGGGAGAGCGTGAGCCTTTGGAATCCAGCTTGGAAAGTCAACGCGCCAGACTTCGAGCGCACGCCATTGATCTTGGCCGACTACCATGGCCAGAAGAACGTGCTGCTGATGCATCCGTTCCCGGATAAGAAGACGCCAGCCTCACTTGAGTTCAAAGGCATGGCCAAGTCGAAGTTGAAGTTCAGCGTGGCAGCGGATGATCGCGGAGACTGGATGCTCAAAGTGCTGGTGAACGGTCAGCCTGCCAAAGAACTCATCGTCGACCATGAAAAACCCCGGTGGAAAGAGGTGGTCGTCGATCTCTCATCTCACGCAGGTAAAGAAGTCACCGTGCGCCTCGAAGGCCATGCCAATGGCTGGGCTTGGGAGTTTGGCTACTGGAGTGGAGTGAAGTGGGAGTAACCTTCATTCCGCTTCAGCGACCGGTAAGGTGAACTGGAACGATGCTCCGCCTTCATTCGATACGAGCAACAAGTCACCTCCGAGTTCACGGGCGAGTCGCTTGCAGAGTGCTAGGCCAAGTCCGACTCCAGGAGCACTGTGTGCTGCTTCAGTCGCGGACTTCTCAAATGGCCGAAACAGTTTCTTCAACTGACCAGTCGCGATGCCAGGACCGAAATCACGCACCTCGATCACGACGCGTTGGTGCTCGCGCTTGGCATGAAGTTCCACTTTTGGCTGTGTGCTAGCTGCGGCGGCGTATTTGCACGCATTGTCGACTAAATTGAAGACGATTTGCTCAACGGCGAGCCCATCCAACTCCAAGTCAGTCTCAGCAGCATCCGCCGCGATGCTCATTTCAACTTCAAGAGCACATTGAGCCGCACGCTGCCTCAATCGAGGCTCAATGCGATTCAACAATTGCCCCAACTTGACGCGTTCCTTTCTAGCTGCGGCACGCCCGCGCTCGATTCGAGAGTAGGAGAGCACATTCTCCACCAAATGGGTCAATCGTGTCGACTCCTCGCACAGGGTAGTCAGGTATTCTTTCCGTCTCGCCGCATCAGGCACCATGTCATCGGCTAACATCTCAGAGTAGAGCTGAAAAGTTGTGAGTGGTGTGCGCAACTCATGGGTGACGGCTGAAACGAACGCGCCACGTCGTTCACTCAGTTGAATGGCGCGATGGAGCAGCAAGGCCACCGCCAATGCGGCCAGCACAAAGCACGCCCAAGCAATGAGCAGGGAGTTGATGAGCGGCGAGTCCGCTACGGAAGCCACTTCTACGGGCCCGGTGATCAAGCGCACAGGCAGCGTCACCAGAGAAGCTGCGTCCAAACCCACTTCAGTAGTCGGAACGAGTTTCGCCTGAGGCAGCAAATCTTTGATGGTGTCCAAAAGACTCGCTTTGAGCCGAGGCCAATCCAACCAGAGGCCCTGAACACGACTCGCTCCATCCAAAACCGCAGTTCGTGTGAGCAAGAGTTCATCGCCAAACCAGCGTGGCTGCAAATCAGACGGAGCAGGCACAGGTTTGGGCGGTGCAGTTGCCACATCCGCTTTCTTTGATCTCTCGAGGGTCGCCGTAGACATCCCAGCCGATGCTACAGGAGCCGCAGGTGCAGCAGCAGGCGCCGGGGTGGCCTTCCGAGGCAGGGCTTTATCCAATACGAGGTTTTTGCCACCGACGTTGGAGATCTTGAGCCGCTGATTGAACTCTACAGCATTTGCAGTCGTTTGACGTGAAACAGACAACGTATCGCTCGCCTGATCTACAGGTAATGCAGCAGGGGCAGGTTTCACGGCCGCCTTTGGTTCAGAAGGAGTCTCAGCAGTGCCTGGGAGCAACGGGTGACGTTGCAATAGCATGTTAAGCTCGCTGAGTTTGCGGGTGGCATTCTGCATCTGGGGGCTGATCGCATACCAGTTGTTGGCTAACGTCAGATCCTTGCCAGTTGGCACTTGTGGACTCACGCACATCAGGCCGGAAGCCTGGCGCGTTACTTCAAAATGCAGATTCACATACGCAGGCAAGTCGCCCAACAGAGGCGATGGTGTCAGCGCGGCTCCAGCGGGCAAGGCGGTCTGACTGGCATTGGAAAACAAGTCTGCGGGCGAGTAGAACGCGGAATAGTGCCGTGGAGGCCGAGCGTTCTCCCTGACCAGAAGGGTGCTCACCATGGAATCCATTCTCCAGAGCGAGAGTCGCAACTTCTCCTGTAGCTGAGCATCTCTTGCCGCTGCTGTGTTCTGCTTCTCCATCTCCAACGTCCGTAGCGTCACCCAGCCAAGCGCTGCAACAAACAGCCCAACACATAGCGCAAACAAAAGCCACCGAAACACTGGACGTTGCATGCTCATGCGGTGGATGTGCGTGCGAGCATGTAGCCCTTGCCACGAACGGTGATCAGAATGCGCGGGGCTGAAGCATCATCCCGCATCTTCGACCGCAGATTCGCAAGGTGCATGTCGATGGTTCGTGTCTCAGTGTGTTGGGGCTCGATCCGCCACACTCGGCGTAAGAGTTCCTCCCGTGAAATGGCCCGGTCTGGATTGGCCACGAGGTATTGAATCAACTGCGCCTCGCGCTCTGACAACTCAGTGCGAGCACCATCGATAAAACGCAACTCCATGCGCGAGAAGTCAACTTTGCCATGGCCAAAATCGAGCGTCTTCACGGGAGGAGGCCGCTCAGGATTCCTCCGCAACACGGCTTCTACCCGCGCTAGCAGTTCACGCACACTGAATGGCTTTACGACATAGTCATCGGCGCCCAACTTGAGTCCGCGCACACGATCTGCCTCCTCGCCACGCGCCGAAAGCATGATCACCGGTGTCCCTGGGCGCTGGGTGCGGAGAGCGGTCAATATTTCGAATCCATTGTAGTTGGGCAGCACCACGTCCAACAGCATGAGATCAAAAGTGGCGCGTTGAGCCATCTCCAGCCCTGCCTTTCCCTCGCCAGCCTCCAGAACTTCGTATCCAGCGAAACGCAACGCATCCACCACGCCGCGGCGGATGGCGCTGTCGTCTTCAATGACCAGAATCGTGTTCATGAGCGGTTGGCGGGGAAGGTACGAGCAAGGACAGCAAATTGCCAGCATCAGCTTAACGGAAGGTGATCTTGGCCCGAGTAGTAGCTTGTTCCCGAATGGCGCTGGCCATGGCAGTATCGAGTGTATCTACGTTCCCGGACTCCTTGAGTTTGTCTGCCACATACTTTCGGCGAGCCTCGTTGAGCTCTTGAATACGGGCCTGGATCTTCAGACGCTCTTCGTGCTTCTTGTCCACAAAAGCCTGCCGCTCCTCCGGCTTCAATTTGCGCATTTCCTCAGGCAACTCATCTGACTTAACGTCTTCCAGCTTCATTTTGGCGCGCTTCGTCGCATCCACGAGGTCCCAGCCCGTATTGCTATAGTTGGCAGATGCCTTGGAGATGGCGCGCTGCACCATTGAACCTGCCGCTGGTGCCATTGCAGCATTTTTGTCCTGTGCTGCCTGGTTAGCGAGACCGTCATTTCCTTTGGCCCCATAGATGATGTAGGTGTTGTTCAGTTCGATGCTGAGTTGGCTGATTTCTTTATCCTGAGGCGCATCCACATGAACCACGGCTTTGTCTTGATTGATGTTCAAGTGCTTACCCTCCGCTAAAGCAGCGCCCTTACGCCAACCAGTGTTGACACCTACCGTTTCATCACCGCAGTGGACGGTGTTAACGACGATGCCCTTCTGGATGGAGAGCCGGCAAGATTCATCTGGATTAACAGGCCCTTGCGAAAATGGCTCATTACCGGCCACAAAGATGGATTTGTATGTGTTGGGCGAGCTATCCCAGCTCAGCTTGTCCAGCGCTTCACGAATCACGGCACCGCAGTATTCATCGCCCCCGTTCGTGGTGAGCTTGAAGAGCTCTTCGGACACCTTGTCCAGATCACGGGTGAGTGGCAGCACTTGGCGGACGTAGTTAGAGCCAGCACTGAGGCGTGCGTTGCCGTATTCGTAGAGGGCGACTTGGACGACAGGTACTTTGTCACCTTGCTTGGCACCATTGAACTCATTGACCAGCTTCCAGAGCTGCGTTTTGGCCTGCTCGATGAGTCCATCCATGCTGTTACTGGTATCTAGTAGCAGCGCGATTTGGACCAGTGATTCACCGTCTGCGGGTGCGTCTTTGGTGGGCTCGTGGGCGGAGAGATTGCCTGCCAAAGCGAGAGCCAGCAGACATTGACGAAGATAAGATAAGGTTTGTGCTTTCATGGCGCTCACAGCCTCTACGCAACATCAGCTTCAGTCTGTAAATGCTCTGTAAATAGCCACCACCCAGGCACTTCCCTTCCCACTTGCGTCTCATTCTGCCCACAGTTAGTAGGGGCGAATGCGTACTCTCCGGTGTCTCTTGTGGCTCTGCACCTCTCTGCTGATAACAGGCTGTCTACACAGTGAAGTGCCCTCGGCCAAGCCTGTGGGCTGCGTCTGGCGCGTCGAGAGTCCCACAAATCACATTTACCTCTGCGGCACCATTCATCTGCTGCGTTCTGCGGACTACCCGCTGGCCGCAAGTTATGAAGAAGCTTACAAGGACAGCCAGCGGCTTATGTTTGAACTGCCACCCGGCTCTGGGACGGGCCTCGCGTCAATCATGACCGAAGCTGCCCGCACGACGGACGGAAAGACTCTGTTCGATATGGTAGACGCTGAGACGGCTAAAGCATTCCGAGGCTGGGCTGAGAAGCGTGGGATCAATGCAGATGGTCTTTCTCCTTTCAAACCATGGTTCGCCGCCATCACCATCGCCGCAGCGGAGTATCAGGCAGCAGGCGCGGAGGCAAATCGCGGCGTGGACACCTTCTTTGAGCAAAAGGCCGCACGTGATGGCAAGCCCGGCTCGGGTTTGGAGACGGTCAAGAGCCAGATCGACCTCTTTGCCAATCTCACCAACGAGCAGCAGGCCGAGTTGCTGAAGCAAACTCTCGCCGAAGTAGAGAAGCTTGGTGATATGTTTGATGAAATGGTGACCTCTTGGAAAAAGGGCGATGTCGATTCTCTGACGAAGATGCTCTTTGATGAGGCAGAGAAACATCCTGAGCTAATGGAAGTCTTCATTCACAAGCGCAATCAGGCTTGGATTCCAGCCCTGGAGGCCGCACTTGCCGGAAAAGAGCGCATCATGGTTCTAGTAGGCAGTGGGCATTTGGGCGGAGAGGGCGGTGTGGTCAAACTCCTGGAAAAGAAGGGCTACAAGGTGAACCAGCTCGGCGTTACCGTTGGACAGCAGGCCCCGCGCGGGCAATGAGTTCGGGACGAATGAAACTAGGTGTGCTGGACTATGGCGCGGGGAACCTCCGCAGTGTGCTCAATGCGTTCAAGGAGATCGACCACCCCGCGATCTTGGTGCGCAAGCCGGAGGACTTTACCCAGATCGATGTGCTCGTTTTTCCTGGTCAGGGTGCGTTTGGCGACAGCGTCCGCATTTTGAAGCAAAATGAGCTCTGGGAGCCTCTGAAGGCTTGGCTGGCAGCCGAAAAGCCTTACCTCGGCATCTGCCTAGGCTACCAACTGCTATTTGAAAGCAGCGAGGAATCTCCAGGAGTGGCGGGCTTGTCTGTGGCCAAGGGCGTCGTCAGGAAGTTTGCCCCCTCCCATGGTCTCAAAATCCCGCACATGGGCTGGAATCAAGCGCGCTGGGCAGACCGGGCCATCAGACTCCTACCGGGCCTTCCTGTGCCCACTCACGTGTATTTTGTGCACTCTTATTACCCCGACGTGCAAGATCCAGCACTCGCAGCCTGCACCACGGACTACGGTGGCACTTTCACTTCCGGCATCATCAAGCCCGGCCTGGTCGCGGTGCAGTTTCACCCGGAGAAAAGCCAGTCCACCGGACTGCGACTGCTCCGAAATGCTCTCGCGACATTTGCCTGAGCCTCTGACGCAACTTTGGCCCAGAGTGGACGTTAAAAGGTGACCATGAACCGCCCATTTTTTGCCTCCAGCCTGCTTTCCCTCATCGCGGCCTGGATGCTGCTGCCAAATCACATCCTGGCGCAAACTCAGACCCAGCAAGCCACCACCAACACGGGTCCGATGCTGGTCTATCGGCTGACCTTTGAGGCCGCTGGTGAAAGTATCAACTACCGCCCCTTCACAGGAGGCTACTACATCGCTCCCATCACGGGTGGTCCCGGCAGCCTCATCCTTCAGCGGGTCGCCGGCAACACGAAGCTCTACTACACCTATGAGAACTTCGGCGAGTTGTTCCTCGCCATGAAGAACACCAATCGCAAGGCCGTCATTTCTGCCACTGCGGCCAACGATGTCTCCGCCACCACTTTTTACGCCATCGGAGACGCCAACGAGAAAGTCACCGTCTCCACGGCCTCGCTAGAAGGCAGCACGTTCGTCGCTAGTGAGCTCAAGGGCTATGCAGTCTCTGCCGACAGTGAGCGCGATCTGCCTTACGCTAGCAGCAATGCATCCGACATCGGAGTGGCAGGTGCCTCCTACCTCACCGCTCGGCTGGACAGCGCTTTCTCAGAGCGTGCCAAAGACCAGAGCGCCACCCTGTCTGCCACCGTGGATGAAGTCTTGGAGCTTCTGACCGATCAGGGATACACCGATGGCAATCCTACCGGCACTGGCACAGGGACGGGAACGGGAACCGGCACTGGAACCGCTACCGGTCCTGGCACAGGCGGAGGTGGTGGCACTACAAGGTAACGCACTGGCGAACTGATTCCGCTTCCCTGACGGCAATCACCTTCGTAAAGACTCTTGAGTTCTTTATGAAGATTGGGATCACAGGGGCCACTGGCCTCATCGGAAATGCAGTGGGTCGCCTCGCGGCCGAGTCAGGACATAGCCTCATTGCCTATTCACGCGATCCGAAACGCTCCTCCTTACCTTGGGCTGCTGAGACGCGTGCTGTCGACGTGCGTGCTGACCAACCTCTGGACCTCAGCGGACTGGATACGATCATTCACCTCGCCGGAGAGACGATTTTGGGTTTTTGGACGAAGGCAAAGATGCAGCGCATTCGCGATACCCGCGTTGATCTCACCCGCAAGATCGCCCGGACGATCACCTCCATGCCACAGCCGCCTAAGGCACTGCTTTGCGCTTCTGGCACTGGATTCTATGGCGATCGGGGAGACGAACTTCTGGATGAATCTGCTTCCGCCGGCAGTGACTACTTAGCATCTGTCTGCATCGACTGGGAGGCCGCTGCTCGCGAGGCAGAGCAAGTAAGATGCCGCGTGGTCCATTTGCGAACAGGGCTGGTCTTTGCGCGTGAAGGTGGAGCTTGGCCGCTCATGAAAAAGGCGTTCTCTCTCGGAGCGGGAGGCAATCTAGGTGATGGCAAACAATGGATGCCGTGGATACACCTGGAAGATGAAGCCCGGCTCATTCTATGGGCTGCTGAGCACGAAATGATCCGTGGACCCGTCAACCTCGCAGCCCCTGAAGCGCTTCGGAACGCCGACTTCACTCGTGCCCTGGCTAAGCACCTCAAACGCCCAGCCTTCATGCACGCACCACGTTTTGCCCTCAAGTTAGCGCTCCGTGAACTGGCAGATGCCCTCACGGCCAGTCAGCATGCGACTCCAGCCAAAGCATTGGCCGGAGGTTTCCAATTCCGGCATCCAGATTTGAAGACGGCCCTCACGGCTCTCTGAAATCAGTTGGATTGACATGTAACTGCGCATCGCCTCGGCATTGCGTTAGAACAAACGGGCCGCTCTCATCCACCAATCCGCTCTTCAGCAAGGAGGCACGGCAGCAAACAGCCTACTTCACGGGGCCTCCACCCGCACCCACAGGTGCCCAATCGCACGTTCTCCCCTTGCATTGGTGTGCTCAACACTCACCACGTAGTCGCCAGCCTTGCTAAACCGATGTTCCGTCACCGCATAGCCATCTTTGGCCAGTGGCTTGGCATTGCCGTCGGACTTCACCGACACCCGAGGCGAGCCATCACCGAAATCCCATGTCTCACCTCCTTCATCGCGAAATGTCCGCACCTTGAACGTTACTGGCTGGCCGGGCTTGATCCCCGTGGTTGGCCAGAAAGTGGGGTGAATCGTCGGCGGGATGTTTTTGTCATCGCTTCCAATCACCTGTACCACCGCAAAGTCATAGCTCACGTGGCCAGCTTCATCAGTCACCTTCAAAATCTCGCTGTAGCTTCCAGGTTGGCTGTAGGTGCGCGTCCATGAGGGCTGACTGTATTTACCACCATCGGTGAAAGTCCATTCATAGCTGGCAATCTTCCCTGCCGCTGCCCACGACTTACTGCCGTCTAAAATAATGCTCTCACCCGCGCGGATGAAGTGATGCGGTCGTGCCACCGCGATGACTGCGGGCTTTTTCTCGTTCACATAAGCTTCCCACGCAAACGCGTAGGCCTCTTGCGTGCCCCATTTGCCTGAAGGTTGGCGGCTCTTGATGCCGAAATGCAGATGCGTCCAGCCTCCGCTCGCTCCTTCCTTGCCGAGGATGCCGATCTTCTGCCCCATTTTCACTTTGGTACCGAGTTGGATCGCCCCGTCAATGGTATGCAGATGACTGTAACGATAATACCAGCCTCGTCCATCTAGCAGATACACCACATCATACCGCGGACGCACCGGAGTGAGTGAGTAGCCATCCAAAATCTTGTCCGCCACACTTACCACCAGTCCGTCAGTGGCCGCGATGACCTCCGTGAGTCCCTCGCATCCGCCGAAGTCGAGATCATTGTGGTAGTAGATCTTCTTTCTGTCCGGTTTGTCGCCACCATCGACATAAGTAGGCTCGTTGGAGAACTGAGTCATCGTGGCAAACCAACGTTGCTTCAGCGGATAAACAAAAGTGCCCGGCTCAATCCATGGCGAGCCCATGGGCCACAGCCGCAGGCGAGCATCCTTCTCCAGTCCCCATGAATCCTCGCCACTGTTCGCATTGTAACCTCGCGTGATCGGGCAGTCGATCTGCACGCCACCCACCTCTTGCGGCAAGTGGTAGTTCGCACTCTTCAGCACCGCCTTTTCACCGTTCACCTCCACCGTCACTCGCCCCTCCCTCACCGCCTTGGCCATCGAGTCCGTCTTTTCGTCCAGCGCGACCAATTTCACCTTAGCCACCGATCCATCCGCCAGTGTCACCTCCACGTCCTCGCCCACCATCAAGTCCACCGCCCGCAACGTCGGCTGCTGTGTTCGCACAGGCTGCTCCGCAATAACGAAACGAGCACTAAACAGGACCGCGATGACAAAAACGAGTCGATTCATGAGATAAAGAGATCGCTCGGCACCAACAGCGTCTTGCGAGGTGCTTCGGTCTGAGCCTAATCTGTTGGATCAGCCACAAGCTTCACCGAGTGAGCCTCAGCCATCGTAGGAACCTCGACCTTGCCTTGCAGATGCCGAATCACGCTTTCAGGCACCGATGCATTTCGTTCTTTGTTCTGCTTCAGGAGAGTGCTCAGAGGCGGCTCCAGATAAACGATGTCCACTCGCGCCCCATAATCGGCAAACAAGTCAATCCAACGCTTCCGAAGTTGCGCCGTGATGCTTGTTGCATTGAAGGCGAAATCACGACTCGCACGCAGATGCTCCCGGCACTTCTCCCTCGCCGTCTGAATGACCGTGCCTTGATTATCCGTTGCGTCGACATCGAGTTCTTCACGAACTGCATCGAGCGACACCACCGGAAGGTCGGGACGCTCCCGTGCTAGCCAAGTATCCTTTCCTGCACCCGGCAACCCGCTCATCATCGCCACCGTGCAGCGATAGTCTTCATGCGGCGTGTAGTGAAGGCTTGTCAGCTCATCGCGATAAAATAGGAATCGCGCTTGGTCATTAGCGAACGGATATCCAGTCAGAAAGCATCCGTGATCGGCCGCAGTGTCACGCCACATATGAAGCATGTCTTCCGGCCTAGACATCTCCTTGCTTGTTCGCCCACGAGTGTCGGCAAGCGCAAAGAGATAGAGCAATTGATTGGACAACAACCACGAAAGCCTAATCACCTCCCGCTCTGGATTGCCCGACTCCAGAAGGTAAGGCGGACGCCCATGGTAACGCACGAGATTGACGATGTGTTCCCTGGTGGCCAACTCACACTTCAACTCCCGCAGCACCTCACGAGCGAGCGAGGCACCGACAATCGAGTGCTTCGGTGACCGTGTGCGCCCAGTCTCTGGATCAAGCACCGTCGTCTCAGGCTTTCCAGCATCATGCAGCAGCGCCACGAAGAGCAGCACCACCTGCTCTTCCCGACTCAGTTCGCCGTAGGCATCGAGTCGCGTCACTTCATTAAAAACCATCGTTGTGTGAGTCCACACATCCCCTTCGGCATGCCATTCCGCGTCCTGCATGCACGTTCGCATCGGTGCCGCCCAGAACTGCCCGCTGGCCCACTTCAAGATTTCCGCATCTGCGGCCTTCAACATGTCAACCCATGTCCTCATGACCAAATATCTGCATCGGGCGCGAGTTGATTAGGCACCATCTGCTGATGCTGCCAGTGCTCGCTCTGTTTTACCTTCTCCACAAACTCCGGGCGCACAATCTTTGCCCTGCCAGTGGCTTTCCCATCGCATTCAACACGCAAGTAAAGTCCCTCCATCCGCGAGTCGACACGACCAGTGAGCGGATTCTCAAACTGAGCCCCGAACTTGGATTCCCCAATCAACTCTAGCAGTTGCTCATGCTTGGCCTTGCCCTGATGCACCACGGGCACTGTGTGTATCCCCGTGCCATCCAGCATCGCTAAACGCCGCTCAATTGACAGAAAGCAAGACTCCGACTTATCGTAGATATCAAACTCAAAAAAGTAATGCGGTAGCGAGGTGTAATGCACGCTGTGTTTCGCATACAACCACTCGCCGAACAAAATAAAGCGATCCTCCAGCATAAGCTCCAGCAGCGGTCGCTTCACGGCTGTCCATTGTTTGAAGAGATCATATTGAGGATGCATTCCCTCCGTGATCTCATGCCCGCGACACTGCAACACCATCCGTCCCGTGCTCAGGAAGTGCATCCCCACATTCGTTCCATCGAGTTTTTCCTCCACCACGAGCGATGCGTCCGCAATGAACGCCGCCGAGTCCCTAGCATTCATGTGGCGATCATCATCCGTGCCCTTCGAACCAAAAAGGTGCGGGGTGCGTGGGTATTTGATGAAACTGTCTGTTGAAGCGCCCATAGAAGAAAAAGGGGCAATTGGAACGAATGGCGCGAGTAAAGATTAGATCGCAGAAGATTCTTTTGCGGAAAAGTCCCCGCCGCTTGGGTGGTGAAACAACTCAGTGGGGTGATTCGAGAGCAAGACTGGTCACTTCCCGGGCTCAAACCTCAGCACAACGGTGCCATAATCGAGCACTCGGACACCATCTGGCAACGTTTGGCGATACTGTGAGGGAATCTGATAATGCTTGGAACGCATGTCAGGGTCGCCAGTTGGCCTAACGCGGATCAACAGTCCTGCTTTTTTCATTCGTTGGAGGTGCCTGCCCATTTGATCGGGGTGACAACCGAGCTTCTTGGCCAACTGAATCACTGGCGGATAACTCCCATCGGCCAACTCCTTGAGCACCGCGAACCGCATCGGATCAGCCATCGCCATGATCGCCGCCAGCGGTGAGACACCCGGCTGGGAGGGTTGAGAGGCCTGGGGAGCAGAGGCTGCGGGCGAAATATCGGCAGAGTCGGCATTCATAGCGTCATTGTGGCAGCCCAGCCCCAGGCGAGTCAATGCCCCAGTGCCATCACACCCCACCCCAAAGGCCTCGATGCCAGAGCCTAGACTCGGGTAACGCCACCCCCGATGCCCCCGCTCACCACCCCACAAGCTCCGATGCCAGAGCCTAGAGTAGGGTATCGGCACCCCTCAGGCACCGAAACCAGAGCTATGAGGCAGGGTAATCGCACCCCAAAGGGTCCTAAACCAGAGCCCAGACTCTGCCATCACCACCCCCAAGGCGCCGATACCAGAGCCTACAGGCAGGGTAACACCACCCCTCAGGCCCCCGATGCCCGAGTCCAAGCTCTGGTATCATCAAAATATGGGTCAAAATGGCAGAAAATAGAGCTCCCCGAGCCGTCCAAAGCCCTTTTTGCCCCCTCAAACCGGGTAAAGCTCCAAAAATGCCTCCATTTCTGCATCAGGTTGGCAAAGGATAACATCAAAAGGCAGCAGCAGGTCTTCGGCAACGTTCACGTAGCAATTTCGGGGCAGCGCGTCGATGGCGAGGGTTTCAAACGCGTAGTTATAGAAGAGGCTGTGCTGACCAGTCGGGTCACGGATCAGAGTCCAGCCTGCGGCTTTGAAGTGGCGTTCGATGTCGCGTGGTTCGGCAGGTTCACCGTGATATTGGGGCTGGCTGATCGCAAATGAGACATTTCCATCTGCCCATTGGATGACGGCAGTGAGTTGGACATCGTCACCAAACACCTCGTTAGCCCTGATCCAGCGATTCAGGTATTCCAGCGGAGTGGCAGGAGCGAACTCGATGGCTCTTCTGATCCCTGGTTCGCCACGGAGATTGGGAACCGAGTGACTAAGGACTTGGGGAATGAGGCCAAACTTGGGCGGGATGGTCAGTTTTCCAACGAGTCCGGTGTCTTCACTAAACTCAACCAAGTGCTCGGTGCCGAGCTGTCTTCCATTCTGGCTCGCTAGAAATACTGACCAAGATTCAGGTGCGTTGGTCAGGAGCCCAACCTCATCAGCGAGAGCAACCGCCTGTTCGGCTTCGTCTTTTGAGCGGCTGGTCCGGTCATGCCCAGCACCTTGGAGGTGGTGCGCACAAAGGTCGCGTAGTCGGTCACGGAAGGCTTCAAGCGAATGGCCTTCTCGATGGACTGCAGACTGTTTTTTTTCGGATTCACAACGGGAGGAGTATCGGACATCCAAAGTGGAACGTCAATGACACGAAAAGGTGGCAACGTTGCTCCTGTCGCCTTGTGTCGATTGGCAGTCTAGATTGCAGAAGGTCCGGCACTCCATCCAGCCCCGTCTTCAGGAGGCCAATCATGGGCAAGTCCACGGTGACATCCATCAGGCTTCTTTGCTCCTGATGGTTCGCCTATTGCACTTCTAAAGTGGCGTTTCGTCTTCGGCAGGCCGAAAAGTGGCACGCCTACCTGTAGATCGCATGGTAGCTAGCAGATAACCCCGTGTCGCCGATTGATCACTTGAACATGATTGCGTATAGGGCGTAGGATCCAATTTGTTGTAATGACTCTAAGCATTCGCCTCTCCCGCAGTGTCTCGGCTGACTTTTTTCGACCGCTCGCGAGTCGTTCGGCACCCGCATACATCGATTGTGCAGAGCGGTTGATTGGGGAAGCAAGCGAAGCGGGAAGGCTGACGCACAAGGAGACGATTGAGCTGATTCGAGAGGTGCTCGCACAGCATCCGATTGCGATGCTGGATCATGATGAAGGTGCGTTGATCCGCGACGCACGCCAGCGCGCGGGGCAGTTCTTCAATCGCTTGATCGAGGTGGGCTGGCTGGAAGACCAGACACTGGGCTTGCATGAACGCTGGGCGGTGATCGCGCCGGGGCTGCGCCCGCTGCTGCGCATGTTGCGTGATCTGGCGGAGGACAATGTCGCGGAGCTGAAGACCTTTGCCGACACGCTGCGCGGTCTGTGCGAGACTTTGGAGAAGAACGATGTGCTCGACCCGCTGCTGCGCCTGCCGGACGATCTGCGTTCCACGGTCACGGACCTCACGCAGCGCCTGGATCATGCCATCGAGCAACTGCACGCGGTGGAAAAGCTGGTGTCGGGATTCGAGCAACGACAGCGCAAGAGCGAGTCGGCAGCGGATACGCTGAGCTTGTTCTACAATGAGTTCAGCCAGGGCCAGCATATGGTTTGCTATGATGCGCTGCGACGGGGTGGACTGCTCACGCGCATCGAGACCGCGCGTGGTCGGGTGTCGGAGCGTCAAGATGATCCGCTCATGCGCGAGCGTCTGGCTGAAGGTCTGCGCGAACACTATGGCTACAGCGATAACGACGCCTATGATCGCGCGCTGGAGATGATGCGTCGGCTGGAGCGCGATCTCGCAGGTCTGAAGCGTCGAGCGGATGCGATTGATCTGCGCATGGCAGCGTTCAATCGCCTCTCGCAGCAGCGCTATCGCTACCAGACTGAGCTGCGCGGGCGCAGGCCAGAACTGGTGAAGGCTTACTGCGATGCCATCAGTGAGCAGCATCGCGGCCAGCGCTTCTCCGATCTCGCGAACAAGCCGGCCCACTTCACCCCGCTGTGCCTGGAGACACGATTCTTCTTCGGCCTCGAAGCTCTCTACAAGCCACGCCGCATCAAGGCTCCTGTGGACTTGTCCTTTGGTCACACGCAAGCACAGCAGCAGGATGAGAATGATGTGCTCGCTGCGTGGAAGGAGCGTCAACGCCTCGCGCTCACCCCGCAACGCGCGGCTCGTTTGATTGCGAAGCTGATCCCTGAGAAAGGCGGCAGCACCAGCACGGATGAGATTCGTCTGGAGACCACCGATGACCTGCTCGATCTGCTCGCCGCTGTCGCCTACGAGCACGCGCCAGCTCTGGCTGGCAAGCGCGTGCGCTGGAGCGTGGATGGCCTGCGTCTCCGGCATGGATTGGAGCCCGAGGTCGTGGCGATGGACGAGCAGGCCGGGCATCGCATCGAGCGCTTCACCATTCGTCGAGAATCTTGATTCTTCCTTCCGCTCCGTCATCGTCACGCTCCCATGTCTTCCTCTTCCCACGATCCTCTTTGGCCGCGCTTCTGGAGCGACGTGCATGAGGCCGATCGTGCGCCGCTGCGCGATGTGCTGGCGGAGCTGCTGGGGCGTGGTGTGCTGCTGGGCAGCGAGGGCAGTGGACGCGATCTTTTCCTGCTCGCACGTGATCACTACCGCACGCATCTGGAGGACTACCTCGCACCGCTCGCGCTGGAACTCATCGTGGACGAAGAGCACTCGATCCTGCAGGCGCGTCCGCGCACGGAGTCGTGCCTATTGCTAAGGCAGTTCACAAAATTTGATTCACTTGTAGTGCTGACTCTGTGGCGCCTTTTTGATGACGAAAGAGCGGTCGGCACACAACAGGCAATCATTAAAACCGCGAATGAAGTTTGGTTGGCTCTACAACTGCACTTTCCAGGCTTGATTGAGCCGTCGGAAGCTAGACTGAAGGATGCATTGGACCTTTTTCATAAGCATCGTCTGATAAAGAGGAAAATGCCCGAAGGCATGACGCAGCTCGGCGATATGGAGATCGAAATCCTGCCCAGCCTCGCGCGTGCGATTCCCTTCGATGACCTCGCGGCTTGGCAGACGCGTGTGGATCAATTTCAACCGCAGGACGACGCATGAGCACCGGTGCCCGCATCACGCTCAGCCGCATCCTGGCGGTGAACTGGTATGGCTATCGCCAGTTCATTGACGTCAAAGGCCTCACGCTCATCACCGGCGCGAACGGCTCGGGCAAGAGCGCGCTGCTCGACCTGATCCAGTTCGTGATGCTGGGCGAGCAGCACAGCAAGTTCAACAAGGCCGCTGCCGGTGCAGGCAGCGGTCGTAATCTGCGTGGCTACTGCTTGTGCGATACGAACACCACCGGTCGTGATGGTCAGGAGCGCTACCTGCGACCCAGCAGCGTGACGCTCGCCGCACTGGAGTTCTCCTGGCCGCTGCAACCTGGTGAAACGGCCCCGCGTCGCGAGACCTGGGGCGCGCGCATCGAATACGAAGGACCAACGGCCAAGCCTAGCACCGTGTGGTTCCGCGCGGATCGTCGCCTCGACTGGTCGGACTTCCTGCGCACCGAGTCTGGGCCGCAAGCGATGCAGTTCACCACGGAGGAAGAGTTTCGCACGCATGTGAAGTGTGATCTGGAAGGCGATGCCTGGGATCGCCAGCAGACCTATCGCGAAGAGATGGCGTTGCGCGCGCACTTGGGCTTCGACACCGAGCAGATGGCGAAGACGCTGCCGCGTGCGATGGCCTTCGAGCCGGAGAGCAACTTCGAGAAGTTCGTGCGCGAGTTCCTGCTGGAGCCCGGTATGCCGGATGTACGCGCGGTTAAGGCCAGTGTGGACGCGCATCGTCGCGCGCAGGAGCGACTGACGAAGATGCACGATCAGCTCGACCGTCTAACGATGGTGTCTCAACGGCACGAAGCCTGGCTGCATCTCCGCCGCGAGTCGCAGCTCTACGCGCATCTTGGCGATGCGATGAAGCACGAGGAAGCGCTAGCTGATCTGCGCCAAAGCCAGGCCGCACTCGAGGCCGAGCGCGTGGCGAATGCGGAGAACCTCGCCGACCATCAGTCTGCCATCGCTGAACGCGACCGTTTGCAATCCATCATCGATGCCGCGAGCGCTTCGCTGGGTGGCACCGAGCGCGACATGGAGCTTAACAAGAACCGCCAGGTTGAACTGCAAGGCGACATCGAGCGGCTGCAACGCACGGCTACCAATGTGCGAGAGCAATTACAGGAACGACTGCGTCACTGGCAGGACTGGATGCGTCTCGCCGCGCAGCTTGGCTTGGAGATGAGCGACGACGATGTGACGCTCTTCTCCCGCATGAAGAACCACGATGAAGTGCGCGCTCTGGATGCCGCGCGTGCGATGACGCCGCTCTACAACCGGCTCAAGGACACGGCGATGGAGCATCTGGCTCCTTTGGAGACGCGGTTTAAGGAACTTGAGTCGCGCAAGTCATCGCTGGAGGAAGGTTTGTTGCAACTCCACGAAGGCCAGCCAACACCTGCGCCTTTGCTGAATAAACTCCGTGCGCGTGGGCAGAAGGCAGTAGCGCTCGGGCGTGTGGTGGAGGTTAAGCCCGAGGCTGAGAAATGGTGGCCGTTGCTGGAGGCTGTGCTTGGTCCGCATAGGAGCGCAATACTGCCTGAAGACTTTGCCGCTGCATGGAATCAAGCGCAGCAAACGCCGAGTTCCACGGAGCCGCTGATCAGGCCAGAGGAACTCGATGGGAAGGCGAAACCTGGTTCGCTTCGCGACATGCTGGAGACTTCGCACGCGGATGCGGCGCGCGCTTTGGATCATCTGCTCGGCGACATCATGCCGGTGAAGACCGTCTCGCAGTTTGAGAAACATGTGCGCGCGCTGTCGGCGGATGGTTGGTTCAAGAATCCGCCGCATCGCGTGAAGCTCGTACCGGAGAAGGAACTTACGTTGGGCGAGGAAGGCTTGCGTCGTCTGCGCACTGCGCGCGAGGAAGATCTGCGAGCGGCGAACATGTCGCTGGAGGAATTGAAGGCCGAGGTCGGAGACTGGCGCGCCTTTTTGAATCGTGGTCGTGAATGGCGCCTGGATCACTTTGCCAGCCCGCCGGGGAGTGACGAGATCACAAGGCTGCCTGCTTCGAAGCGTGAGCTGGATCAACTGCGCGAGACCTGGAACCTCATCGCCACGCCTGATGCGGTGGAGAGGGTCGAGTCGCTGCGTGTTCAGAAGAAGACGCTCGCCGGAGTGCATGAGCGCATTGGATCTTTGAAGTCGGCAATCACCGGCTTCGAGATCAGGCAGCGTCAGCTCGAAGAGAGCGTGGCGAGAAACAGCGAAGCCGAGGAACAAACGCGCCTCATGCGCGCCACCTCACGCACGCTGGTGCATGGTTTGACGGACGCAGACATCCAGCAGCGTATTGAGTCCGAACGCAAATCAACGACTTGGCGCAAGGCCATTGAAATGGCGGCTGCGCTGACTTTGCAACGTGACATCGAATCGAAGGAGTCACGTCGCGAGCGCGATGAACTGCGTCGTGAACTCATTGCCGCGCACACCGAACTCAGTGACGCGCTCGACGTTGATGCCGAGGACAACGAAGCTTTTGATCAGCGTCGCCAGGATCTGGAAACGCATGAGCTGGAGAAGTTCACCGCTGCTGCCGAAGCTGCTCGCAAGGACTGGGAGGACCGCCTGCAGCATCAGGTGCTGGATGTCTTGCGCGAGAAGCTCGCCGAAGCCGACAAGACGAAGCGTGAACTCAATCGTGCCATGGATCACGAGATCGGTGGCTGGCGCTACCAGCTCACCAGTCGCGCTGACAAGGCGCACACCGCCATCTGGACCTTGGTCGAGAAAGGCCTGCCCAGCGGCGAGGCGATGGAGTTGTTCAATGCTGCCGGACGTGAGGACATCGAGCGTGCCAAGGCGGAGCTGATGGCCGCGATTGATGCCGCCGACAATCCCGAGGACAAGCGTCATCAGCGCTCGCTAGACTATCGCTACTATCATCACTGGGATATCGAGGCCAAACCTGCGGGGCGTGGCGATGCAGCAGCGATCAGCCTGAACAAGAGCGCGAAGAAACAGAGCGGTGGTGAAAACCAAGCGCCGTTCTTCGTCGCCACGCTCGCTGCTTTCCGTCGCGTCTATGATCTGGGTCGTCGCGATGATCCGCAGAACCTTGGCCTGGTGGTCATGGACGAAGCGTTCAGCAAGCTGAGCGGGGATCGCATTGACGACTGTTTGGCGCTGGCGAGAAACTTTGGCCTGCAGCTCGTGATGGCCTTCCCTGAAGACCGCCTGCCGACGATGTTCCAGCACGCTGACACCGTGGTGCAGTGCCGCGTGGAACGCCGCTACGATGAAGCGACCGAGCAGGTGCAGAGCATCGAGAACTGGGTGGTGCGCGTGGAAGGCAGCCGCCTCGCCGAGCTGATGGAATGAAGACACCTCGCTGGCTGGGCGAGTTTCATCGCCAGTGGTTCGCCGCTCGCAAGCGTCGGACCAACACAGCGGCGCGAGCCTTTCGGCGTGTGTGGCAGGACTTGCTGGACGACGCTGGCATCACGAAGGCCGAGGACCGCAAAGCGGCCTTTCGCGAAGCCGAGGCTCTGGAGCGTGAGAAGCGCGTGCAGTTCATCGGCCCACGACGCGAGAATCACTCTGATCTGAAACTCGTGCTGCCCGTGGAGCAGGAGGCTTGGCTGCATGAGTTGTTCGGCACGCAACCTGGATCTGACACTCAGCAGCAGAGCATCGCTGTGATAGATCGCTTCGCTGCGTCATCGCATCCACTGCTCGCTGACAGTTGGCAGAGCCTTCTCACTCGTTTGCGTGAAGCGATCACTGCGGAGCGCGCCCTCGGCCCTTTCTCCTGGCTGGAGCCTGAGCGCATGAGTGAACTGCTCTCGTTGCTCTTGGCGCTTACCTCTCACGAGTGGCCCAACGGCACACTGATCCGCGATGCCAGCAGCACCTTGTTCAACGACTCCAAGCGGCTCGAGCGCGAGCAGAGCTACCTGGAGCGCTCGCTGCACTTGCTCTTCGAACGCGACACTCCACTGGAAGCGCTGGGCATTCAGACCGCGAACAGCGTGCTGCATTACAGCGGCTCGCTCACCTTGCATTTCGAGGATTGCAGCACGCACGACAGCGACAGTCTGCGCTTCGAGTCCACGCTTTCCATTGCCGAGCTGATGCGTGCCACGCACCTCAGCACCTTGGCGAAGCGCCTGCTCACCGTCGAGAATCGCAAGACCACCTTCCTCCAGCTTGCCCGAGCCGACACTGCGCGAGACACACTCATCATCGCCAGCTCGTTCCCCACACAAGCCGTGCGTCGTGTGCTCGAGTTGCTGCCGCCCGAACTCCCGCACTACCACTTCGGCGACACCGACCCCAGCGGCTGGGACATTCTTCGATCTCTGCGTGACGTCTCACCGCGCCCGGTGCATCCCTTCTTGATGGAATGGCGTCCTGGCGGCGATTCAGGACGCTTGTCGCAACGCGATCACCAAGTGCTCACGCGCCTGCTCAATGACGAACGCATGGCCGATTGCCAAACTGCGTTGCAGGCCATGCAGAGCGCTGGCACTCACGGCCACTTTGAGCAAGAGATGCTGGGGCCGCCGACTGTCCATGGCTGGCCGTTCTACGAAGACACCCACGTCACGTAGTGACTACTACTTCAGCGTCTTCCTCAGCAAGTGGATAAGCTTCGTCTGGTAGTCAGAGCCGAGATTGTTGATGGTTTCGCAAGGTTTCCAACGGCTTTCACCTTATTCTCTAACTCTACACTTTGTGACTCCGCCACCTTGCCACTGTGGCTTTGCGAGAAGCGTGAATGGCCCGGTTAACCCATTGCTGCAGCGCTTTTTGCCACTCTACTTCGGGGCGTTGATTCAGGACCATTTGCACAGCCATCCCATAGGCGGTGGTAAATGAGGAGGCAAGCGTTGGAGTGGCTGGGGAAGGTGCGTCAAAAATGGGATAGGCCGAGTTGGTGTTTTGCGGGGATGGCCAGCCATTTCAGGCGGGTGCTGTCCCATGAGATGCGACGCCTTGTGGCTCAAATCCAGGCAACCATGCGGAATGCGCGGCTCCCAGCAGGGTCAAGCTGCCGCCTGCCGTCCCATAACTTCGCAACAGCCCCACCAGATCAAGTCGCTCCCACATCGCCGCTCGCACCACGGCGAAGAGCCGCGTAAAGCTATGCCCCCACTCACCGATGTGCGCTGCATAGCGTAGCAGCACATAGAGGAGCAGCGCGGTCCATACCTGCCAGCGGATGGCGTTGGCGCTGTGGCCGAGGAAGTCGCCGAGCTTGAGCGTCTGCTTCACCTGTTTGAAAAAGACCTCGATGTCCCAGCGGGCGCGGTAGAGCTCGCACACGCTGCTGGCGCTCCAGGCAGTGTTGTTGCTGATGAAGACCATCAGACGCGGCTCGCCATCGACCTCCACCCAGGCCTCGACCCGGCGCAGCGCCCAGCCCGTGAGGTGTTTGAACTTGTCGCCCGTGAGCTTCACGATCTGGTCCTTGACCACGTTGCCGCCCTTTTTCACCGGCAGGTTGCGCACGGTGCGGTAGCGGAAGTTGTCCTTTGCGCGGGTCACCCACTGCACGCCGCGCAGGTAGAGGTCATGCAGATGCTCGAAGTCCACATAGGCTTTGTCGAAGACGACGACTTCTCCCTGCTCCAACCCGGCGCAGAGCTCGCGGGCACGCTTGTTGTCATGTTCGCCAGCGGTATCGACGATGGCGAAGGTGGGCAGGAAGCTGTTAAGGCCGAGGCGCAGGTGCATCTTTGCCGCAGCCTTGCGGCGGCGATGCTTCGCCCAGTTCATGCAATTGGCCACCAGCTCCATGACCGTGGAGTCCACTGCATGGATGCGCACTTTGAAGCGGTGCAGCAAAGAGCGCCCGGCATGGCCGCCGGGGCGCTGACGCCCAAAACTGCGGTCATGGTGCTGGAGGTGGGCCAGAACACCAGCTCGGCGAATTTGGCATCACGCACCTTGTTGGAGTTGGAGAGGTTGTTGCGCGAGGGCGGCGTGAGTCCGAAGGCGGCGATGGCCCGCGCCTTGAGCCGCAGCCAGTCGCAGACATCATTGAGGCTCAGCGCATGGGCGAGCTGAGCGAAAAGCATCGTGCCGAGGTGGCTGAGCACTGTGTAGGTCCTGGCTTTGACATCGACGCCAGTCTCCCTGGCTGATCGGTGGATGATGTCACGCGGAATGAACTTGAGCACCTGCCCGAGAACATTGATGTGGTAACGTGCTGGCTGAGTGGCGTAAGTGTGTGTTGATTTTGACATCGCACTCCAAATCAAGCCGCTTCCCGCCCTCAGTCAGCGCTCTTTACCCTCAAACCTCTTTGGGACGCCTGTGGACCATTTGTTCTATTGTCTGACGCGAACATGCGGCTGATATCCACATCGTTCGTCATGCGTGGCTCGCCATAGTAAATAGCGGCGACACTGCCACTGACCATGTAAGGCAGGCCGAGTTCATTGATTTTCCGCGTGAAGATGAGAAACGGCTCAGGTGAGTCCATGCATAAAGATCTCTTTCACTCGCTGTTGCACTTGGGCCTCACTCCAGTCGGGATGCTGTTGGCGAAGACGAGCCGCTTTTACTTTTCTGCCGCCCCAATACAACTGGAACGCCGTGCGCAGTTTTTGCGCGCCCGTCATGCGATGTAGCGTGGCGAGATATTCAGGCGTGAGGTCGGCAGCAATGGTCTGAGTACGCCAAGAGCATGGGGGTTTGCATGAAAAAAAGCGGCTGAGTTGCCTCAGCCGCTTTTGGATTTATCAAGAGCGGGCTAAAGCCCGGACTACGAACGTTTACCCGATCACCTCGGGCCACTCGGTGTGGAAGAACTCGCCTTCGGGTTTGTCGAGGCGCTCGTAGGTGTGGGCTCCGAAGAAGTCTCTTTGGGCTTGGAGTAGGTTTGCAGGGAGGCGTTCGGCGCGGTAGCTGTCGTAGTAGCCGAGGGAGGCACTGAAGGCTGGCACTGGGATGCCGTTGAGGGTGGCGAGGGCCACGACTTCACGCCAGTTCTGCTGGGTCTTGCTGAGCACGTCCTTGAAGAAAGGATCGAGCATGAGGTTGGCCAGGCTGGCGTTGTTGCGATACGCATCGGTGATGCGGTTGAGGAACTTGGCGCGGATGATGCAACCACCGCGCCAGATGGCGGCGATGCGACCGAGGTCGAGGCCCCAGTTCTTCTTCTCGCCCATGGTCTTGATGAGGTCGAGGCCTTGGGCGTAGCTGATGATCTTGGAGGCGTAGAGGGCATCGTGCACCTTTTTGACGAGTTCCGCCTTGTCGGTGGTGATGTTGGCCTTGGGTCCGCTGAGTTCTTTGCTGGCGATGACGCGCTGCTTCTTCTGGCTGGAGAGGATGCGGGCTTCCACCGCGGCGTTGATGGTGCTGATGACGACGGCGTTCTCTGCTGCGTTGAGCAGGGTCCACTGGCCGGTGCCTTTCTGGCCGGCCTTATCGACAATGAGTTCCACGATAGGCTTGCCGGTCTCGGCGTCTTTTTGCTCGAGAGCCTTGCCGGAGATTTGGATGAGGTAGCTGAGGAGGTCGCCCTCGTTCCACTCGTTGAAGATGGCGGCCATCTCGTCCGTGGTAAAGCCAGCGTGCTTGAAGATGTTGTAGGCCTCACAGATGAGCTGCATGTCGCCGTACTCGATGCCGTTGTGGATCATCTTCACGTAGTGACCGGCACCGCCTGGGCCGATGTGGATGACGCAGGGCTCGCCATCGACTTTAGCAGCGATGGACTCAAAGATGGGCTTCATCACTTCCCAGGTGGAAGCTGGGCCACCAGGCATGATGGAGGGGCCTTTGCGGGCGCCTTCTTCACCACCAGACACGCCAGCTCCGATGAAACGGAGACCCTTTTCGGCGAGGTAGGCATCGCGCCGCTCGGTGGTCTGGTAGAAACTGTTGCCGCCGTCGATGACGATGTCGTCCTTCTCAAGAAGCGGGATGAGTTGCTCAATCACGGCGTCCACGGCATCGCGATCACTGTCCTTCACGGCGGTGGACTTGACCATGATGTGGATCTTGCGCGGGGTGGCGAGGCTCTGCACGAACTCCTCCAGAGTCTTGGTGCCGACCAGGGCTTTGCCCGGATGCTTGGCGATGAACTCATCCGTCACGCTGGTGGTGCGGTTGAAGACGCTGACTTGAAAGCCACGGCTCTCGACGTTCAGCACAAGGTTTTGGCCCATAACAGCGAGGCCAATCAATCCGAAGTCACTTTTTTTGCTCATTTTGGGGCGGCTGACATAGCTCCCTGAGGGGGTGGCGCAACGGGATATTGGTGATTTTCACTTTTCACATGAAGGTTGCCCGGGCTCCGTCTAGCATCCGACCATGTTCCAACTGGGCAAAAAAAGGCTGGGCCGGGCGCTGCTGACAGCGCTCTGCGGCTGTTTTTGTCTTGCTGTAGGGGGTTGCAAGTCCCTGCGGGAGAAGAGTCCCGAGGAGGTGATCGCCGAGGCGGAGAAAAAGGCAGCCCAGGACCCAAAAGCGGCCAAACCTGAAGAGGAGGCGGCTTTGAACGTCGATTTTTTGCTGGATATGGCCTTCAACGAGGCTGCGGCGATAACCAACGCGCAAAACTACGTTCCTGGGGTGGCCCGAGTAGCTGCCGACAGCGTGGAAGTCGTGAAGCGGGGTGCAGACGGCAATCCCCGGCGGGTCAGGGCAAGTGGACATGTTTTTTTGGAAATGACCGGCCTGGATGAGGTGGCCACGGCTCTGAGTCAGGAGGCCTACATCACGGAGGATGAGATCATCTTGCGGGGTCGGCCCGTCGTGAAGCGAGGGTTTGCCACTCTGGAAGGACTCTCAGACTCCACGGTGTTCTTTGTATTGGGGAATCAGATCCGAGCGCTTGGCAGCCACCGCGTGAAGAATGGCCCCGTCATGCCGCGCGACCCGGAACAGAGCGCTGCCGTGATGGCCACGCTCCAAGAGCAAAAGAAGACCGGGCTGCCTGGAGTGAAACCCGGCCAGATTCCTTATACGAGCCTGCCAGAAGTGGGCCCCTGGCGAGAAGGGCCCAACCCGTTGCTTCCTCCACTGGACGACACGGCGGTGCCGCCGGAGGTCCGAGAGGAGATGCGCCGTCAGATGGAAGCCGAGGCTGTGCTGCAAAATGCCCGCCGCAGCGGCGACTGACGGCACGCTGTACGTGAAGTCTTGCCTGCCGCCAAGGCATCGGCTTTAATCAAAGGCATGCGTTTTGTCGTTCCACTTGTTGCTTCCCTGGTCTCCTTTGCCGCTCTGCAGGCTCAGGTGCCGAAAGGGCAGGAACCAGATCTCTCGGATGTGCAGTTCACCACGGGTGAGGCCATTAAGATGCCGGAGGATGGTTCTCCATGGGCTCATCTTGACACGGATTTGCGATTTCCAGCCAAGCTCGGCAGTTTTGAGTATAAGTTTGGCTTCAAGGACAAGCGCCCGGAGGTGGGGATGCTCCTGACTTACGTTGACTTGAAGCTTAACCTGAAGGCCGACCTGATTTTGGCTCCGTGTCCGAAAAAAGTGAGCACCTCCCCAGACATCCTGCCGCCCGTGACCGAGTATTTGCGCTCAACTGCACGTGATCTGCGGGCCGCCGCGAGTTCTGCGGGTTACAAAGAGGTGGAAGAGAAACGGGAAGAGATCAAACAAGGCAAAATCGAGATCTGGAAACTCGGGGCCATCCCAACGGTGCAAATGTCCATGGAATACACTGCTGCCGATCCTGCAAATCCCGGCTCGCTGCCTCCGATCATCCAACTTCTCAATGTCATCCTGTACCAAGACACCTGGATTCAAACCAGCATGATCTTGCCTGCCAACGTCAGTGATGATGGGCGCAAGGCACGGGATGGGTTCATCACCCAATTGGTGCAAACCATCCGTGAACCAGCCATCCGCAAGGAGATGCTAAAGCTTTGCCATGAGTACGCCGCAGAGCCGCTGAAAAAGGAGTCCCAGGAGAATGCAGACAGCCTGCTATCGTTCTCCAGAGAAAGCCCTGTGTTTGAGATCCCACTGCCAGGAGAGGCGCTGACGCCCGCTCTCAATGAACTCGCCACCGTGGCGGAAGGGACTGAAAAAGATGTGCTGCGTGGTTACCTCGTAGGCTCAGGTGCCAAGGCCTTGATGGGAGATCCACTGGAGGCTCAACTGGAAGAAGGAGCGCGTATTGCCTGTGTCGTCTATGGTTTGATCAAAGCCAAGAACGCTGCGGCCACTTCACCTACGATGGAAGAGCTTAGCAAGGTGGTAGCAGACAAAAAAGCGGCGGAATGGCTGCGGCAACGCATGAATGCCCCGCTGAAGGAATAGCTAACAGGCATGAGTAATCTTTAAATGCCCTCGGAAACTGGAAAAAAACCGGGTTTCACCAACCTCCTCATCACGATTGGCGTCGTGCTGACCGTGACGTTACTGGCCATCGCCTTCAAGAAGCAACCGGTGCGTGAAGAGCGGACGGGTCCGCAAGGGGCCTTGCCAAAGGCGGAGCCCGTGGGTGTAGCCAAGCCAGTAAGTGCAGAAAACATTAAGCCGGTTGCGGAGAGCTTTGAAGAGTTCCCGAATGCGACACTCATCAACACGCCCGACAACGAGCCAGACACTTTCAAGGTGCAGACTGGGCGCTCCGGCGAGTTGGTCTTTACCTTATATTTTGTGGATGCATTGGAGACCAGCTTCAAACAGACACGGAGGATTAAAGAGCAGGCTACCCATTTTGAAGATGCAACCACAGAAGCCATCGTAGAAACTGGGCGCGATGCAATGACGACTGTCACCCAGTTGCTCTCGGCTAGGCCGTTCCGCCTGCTGACCCGGTGGGAGCGAGATCCCGACAGCAAACACTACCTGGCGCTTGTGCTCGTGCAGACGGACAACGGCAACTGGACGTATCTGGCAGACATGCTGGTGCGCCAAGGGTTCGCACGGGTGCACGGCATCAGCACGCGCCTGCCAGACTCAGGCCGCGCTCTGGAAGACTACAATGCAGAACTGCGCACCCATGCCAAATACGCCAGGGACCGAAAGCTGGGCATATGGGCAAGGGTCAAGGTTTAGGCGGTTTTTGCCATATGAGTGCACAATCTTATTGCGGCCCCCGTCCATCATCCGCTATCGAGACAACCAGCCACCGCCTGAGCGAGACGCCCGGTCGGGCGCTGGAAAGCAATCCTTGACCCTCCCTTGGAAGACGACCGCAGAAAGTACCAGCCCCTGATTGATCTTGAAGGCATCCCGAATCGCCTACTCAAGACGGTGCTGCCAGTGCTCGGTCCATCCCTATCCGAGGTGCTGGGCATCCGGGCCGTCAATGACATCCATGCCAAACTCGTAGCCGCAGGCACACCAGAGACCATGTGGTCCACCCTGGTGGAGGCCACCGGGGTCAACTACGAGGTAGCCGCCAGTGATCTGGACCGCATCCCGCCCACTGGGCCGGTCGTGGTAGTGTCCAATCATCCGCTCGGCGGCCTGGATGGTATCGTCCTGGGAGACATCCTACACCGCCGCCGCAGAGACTCGCGGCTCATGGCCAACTTCCTCCTCAAGCGCGTGCTCTACTCGGAGCACCACATGTTTTTTGTGGACCCCTTTCCCAGAGGTGAAGAGGCCAAGCGCGCCAGCCTCGCCGGGATGAAGGCTTCCCTCAAGCACCTCAAGGCCGGCGGTCTGCTAGGCGTCTTCCCCGGCAATCGCGTCTCTCATTACCAAAAAGACCTCCACACCGTGGCAGACGGGCCGTGGATCGAGAGCATCGGGGCGCTCGTTCGCCACACCGAGGCCACTGTCGTGCCAGTCTTCATTGAGGGTGGCAACAGCACCTTCTTCAACCTCGCCGGGATGGTCCATCCCCTCTTGCGCACCATCCTGCTGGCTCGTGAACTCGTACGCCGCGCCCGCGATCCAGAGCCCGTGCGCGTTCATGTGGGCACACCCATCCCTTTCACCCGGCTCAAGCGCTTTGAGACGGACAAGGAGCTGGTCAATTTCCTCCGCATGGCCACCTACGTCATGGGCAACCGCCCAGACGTCACCCCGCCAGACGCAGAGCAGACCGTGGCACCCGTCACTGAGCCAGAGCCAGTGGCAGACAAGCTTTCGCCAGAGTTGCTCCAGGCAGACGTGGATGCCCTGCCGCCCGAGTGCAAGCTCCTCGCCAATGGCGACTACGAGGTCTACATCGCCCGGTCATCGCAGATGCCCTCCATCATGCATGAGATCGGCCGTGGACGGGAAGCCGCCTTCCGTTATGCAGGAGGCGGCACGCTCAAGCCACTGGACCTCGCCCCACAGGACGACTACTACCACCACCTCTTCCTCTGGCACACCAAAGACCAAGCCGTCGTTGGAGCCTACCGCCTGGGACTCTCGGACGAGATCATCGCCAAACACGGCCCGGAGGGCCTCATCTGCAGCGGCCTCTTCGATCTCAAGCCAGAGTTCCTGCGGCAGTTGAACCCTGGCATCGAGCTAGGGCGCTCCTACGTGCTGCCAGAGTACATGCGCAACTACAACTCCCTCCTGCTGCTCTGGGCTGGCATCCTGCAGTTTGTTGTTCGGGAGCCCAAATACAAAATGTGCTTCGGCTCCGTCGGCATCAGCCAGGGAGATGAGTACACCCCAGCCTCACGCACCCTCATTGTGGACTACATGAAGGAGCACCTCAGCCACCCCACCCTCAGTTTGCAGGTGGAGAGCCGCAGCCCCTTCTACGGCGTCAAACTCAACGGCGTCAAGCCAGGCGAGGCCAACCGCATGCTCCAGAGCGTGGACGACGTCTCCGTGCTCGTCACCGGCCTGGAGCCAGACGGCAAAGGCGTCCCCATTCTCATCAAGCACTATGCCCGCATGAACGCCAAGCTCCTCAGCTTCGGCGTCTGGACCAACCACAGCAACGCCGTGGTCAGCTTCATGGTGGCAGACCTCACCACCGCCGACCCCAAGTTCCTCAAGCGCTACATGGGCGAAGAAGGCTACAAAACCTTCATGGCCCACCACGGGCACAAGGTTAGCGACGATTAAGGCCAACGGCCGTCGGCACGTAACTTCACTGCATGGGCCGGGCGCACCGGCTCTAGAACACGATGTTGAACCCGAGCGCGCTGCTGCTGCCTTCAAAGCGATCCCGCGCGCCGAACTCAATGGTCTGCCGCGCCAGAATGCCAAACTTCTGCGGCACGAACCAATAGGAGGCATACACTCCCGCGCCGTAGACGCGGTCATGGGTGCCTGGGTTGACGGCATCCCGCCCTTTGTCATCCGTGACCTGCCACTGGCCAAATCCATAGACGCCGGCTTCAAATCGCTCCGTGAAGCTGTGCTTTACCCCCAGGTCCAGTGTCAGGTGGGCTCCAGGGGTGAGGTCCATGCCTTTTTTGTCACCATTGAACTCATAGGCGATGGATGCAGAGAAAAGCGTGCCGCGTTTTCCATCTGGAGACCACGCGGTGGAGGCACGGAAGAGATGGGACCAAAAGCCCGCGCCCGTGTTGTCCAGCGCATCCGGTTCATAGGAGCCAGTAGGCGCCCAGAAACCATACGACGTGCTGAAGTCCCAGTGCGCAGTGCGCCATGTCAGCCACACCGGTTGTGCATAGCTGTCTTGAAATCCCCACACGTCTTCTTCAATCTGGATGCGTCTGCCAAAGGCACTGACGTTGGCGGCAATGCTGCTCTGGCCGTAAATGGGCATCCACAGGGAAGAAACATCCGCACCCAGGAACTTGATGCCCGGGCTCCAGATGATCATGGGGATGACCTGGAAAGACTCCACGTCGATGTCCAAGTCAATGCGCTGCCCCAGGATGTCGAACCCAGTGATCTTGTCCCCCGCCGCGTCCCGCAGCGCCAGCGTGTTGTAGTAGTTGCCGTAGAAGGCCACGATGAAGCCCTTGGGCGGGGCAAAGTAATCTCCAGGGTTGAACGAGCCACCGCCCTGGTGGCCGATCTCTCCGCCGCTGGAAACTGCGCCCATTCTCGGCGTCCTCACTCGCAGATGACAAACATCTTTAGAGATCGATAAGCCAACCGATCACAGCCAACGTCGTCATTTGTGCCGGAAAATAGTAGAATAGAGCTATTGCCGTCACGCACACCAAACCAATCGCAATGCCACCCAAAAGTCGGTTGATGCGCGCTTTGCGCTCCTCCCGCTCCACGTCTGCCAAAAGTCGCCAACCTCGGCTCTCGCAGCACTGGCAGTTCGAACGGATGCGTCCACGTGAGCCGCAGCTAGTACATGGCCTTTTCCCCACTGGATAATACTCGGTCTGCCAAACCCATTGCTTTTCCAATTGTTTACCGGTGAGATGGCAATGCATGCAGTCAAATCGGTATGACGTGTTGTGACAACACGAACAATCGATCTCCACGTCCACTTCTACCTGGCGATCACGAGATTCCATGATGGTTTCATTACCAGTACCATCGCAAGTAGAGCAACACCTCGTAAGGTGCCCGGTGCCCGCACATTCTTTACAGGCGACGGTCGGAGCAGACGAAACCGATGCCTGCAATGGCTTCCTGATGAGGGGTGGGAGAGGGGGTAGCGTCGTGAGTTTCATAATCGGATGCTCATACTGACCCCGGAATCTGTATCCATGCAGCCAGACCCTTGAGACAAAATGCAACACGTTAGACATGAGTTAGACACGCAGGTGCGGCTCCACTAAGTTCTCAGCGGATGAAACTAACCGCCGATCACAATCGCGTCCTCAATGGCATCTTGGAAAAACAAGGCCGGGATCGTCTGATTCTGTATGAAGAACTACATCGCCTTACCCACCGTCAAGGCTCCACCACTCCTTCAGCACTTCGCCAGTTTGGGCAGCGTTTACTCAAACAGGATTTAGACTCAGCACAGATGGCGCTTTTGGCACAGGCCATGCAACTTGAGGCATCCGTTTTGCTGGCGCTATTTTCAAATCAGCCGGTCTCCAGCGAGTCCGATGCCCCGGCAATTTTGATGCGACTCATTCCTCAGGCAATCCGCACGCATGTAGATAGCCTCCCGCTTGCCCACCTCGGGAAACAAACTCAACATCTCGCTCAATTTGCCAAAGACCGGGTGTACGAGAATCACACACCGCCCATTCAAGCCACCATGAGGCACGCACTGACACAAGGCACCCTGTCCGAAGCGGAGAAGCAAAACCTCAGAGCGTCAAAGCTAACCGTTCACGCTACCTCATCCATGCTGGGCGTCATCGCTCTCTTCAAGAGTTTGATTCATGACCTGGAATTGAAGTATTGGTCCATTGAATGCTCTTACACCAACAGTCTGGAGATTCATGATTACGCCCAAAAGACTGACGCAGACGGTGACAGGACCCACCTCTGGATACTGGGTGACATCCAGGCTAAACAGGCGTTCTCAGAACACAAACTCAAGTTCCTCACACTAATTGGTGTTAACCAAATGGCGTTAGCGCTCCCTGCTTCGTGGGGCGACTGCCAATCGCTTACCGCGCTGCCGCCGAAAACCAGAGTGTGCTTTCTCAATCATCGGAGTGCCACCGCAAAATCGGATTTTGAGTTATGGATCAAGAAGCTTGGGAAAGACCTCATACCAGAAAGCCTGCACCCTCAGGACGCGCTCGCAAGACTATGTCAAAAGGAGCCATCAGCAGCAGTGCTGCTTTATCCATTCCAAAAGCTCATTGCCACACACCTCGGCATAGCCACCATCCCTCTACAACTCAATGCGTCTCCCACCACTTGGCGGTGGTTCTTGTTTGGCGCTAGGAGTAACAAAACCAATACCCTTCACGAACTGGTTACCGGTGCACTCATCCACGCCCAACGCCGCATGCTCCACGAACACAACCGTGTCGAACAAGTAGCTGAATGGATCACTGAAGGCGATGCTGGAGCAGAGTATCTGGCCAATTTGGCGTCCGTCAGTGGACTGGCCACCTATCTCGAAGCTCTAAGATTCGGTATCTGAGTGTTGATCGTCGCAGAGAGTGGTGGTCGGTTTGTCGCACAGTCACCTGATTCTATCTGGGTCCAAAATCATTCATTTGCCTTGTTCTAAATCGTAGTGCGCATCAGCACCCAAAAGATATCGCCACGGCAACAAAGCAGTCCTCCCGCTCCGCCAAGACCAACAACCCTTTCCCACACTCATCCCACCTAGTTGGCGTCCACCCGTTCTCTGTATCTGGAAACCACACTTCCATGGATTGCTTCACCTCCGTGAACAACGCCTTCAACTCCTCTGCCACCACCGCCATGGGCACAATGTCAGCAAGCACATCTCGTGCGGTAAAACCACTAACCCCACGCCCAAGATAACGACAATCAATCAAGCCCTCAGAAGAGTTCTGCTTATCAATCCATGTGCGTTACCAGCAAACGTTCGCCCACATCAGGCCAACACAAAGTAGAAAAGAAATTTTCCAACCTTGAGGAAAGTTGGAGTCGGTTGGGTATTTTGGGTGTCAGGTTGGGAGCGTTAGTCCCATGCATCAAAGTCTAACTTGCTGCAATGATGCTGGCTGTGTCTGTGTCGTAACGAAAACCACCGATGGTATCGTCTATGACCCGCTGGATAGCCTCTTCAATGACAGCTAGGGGCACCAAAAACCACTCCCGTGGCTCGACTTGAGAACCAAACCTGTCCTTCAGCTCCATATCAAGCCGCGCTGAAGAGAAGAACTTGTGCAAAAGCATCTCAAGATGTTTACCACTTACATTGGACAACTTAAAGGTGGCGACAATCTCGACATCAGATAATAGGTAGGTTGGGTCCTTCTTTGCGTTAGCAATTCGGCTTTTTACATCACCTGTAGTTACACCTATTTTGTGCATCACAGAGCGGTTCTGTGCCACGAAAGGATGGTTCGATTTACTTCGAAGAACGTAGATGTAGCCAGCCGCCACTTCTTCTTCCTCCTCTTCACCTGAAAACAATGGTCCAAAATCCAAATCAGTAATTCTCCGGCTAAACTTGTCCTTGTTGAGTGCCCTCTGCAGAGACCGTACTAGCAAGTCACTTTCTGTGCCGTTGTCATAGATCACCCTTAGCCGCCGATCTTGTCTGCCGTAATCACTTACAAAAGGCTCTCCCATTTCTGCCACCAAGACCTTTTGTCCATCAAGGACAAAGAGGTCGCCTTTTTTCACCTCTGCATTGTCTTTATATTTGCGCGTATGTCGCTCGCCTCGGGCTAGCTGCGACTGGACCAGTTCAAACAAAGGTCTAAACATCTCAAAGTCTAGGCATGGATTACGCTTCGCGACTTCCTCAGCTGCTCTAATCTCTTCCTTAGACCGAACGTGTTTAAGTTGAGTTATATCGCTCGGCTCGGTAGGCACACCCAAGCTAGACAACAGCTCTGCATCGCTAATTGGGTGCGACTCCTCGATTATGGCTGGAAAAAAACTGTCGCGCCCGAGCAATCCATGAGAGTCCAGCCCAATCACCAATTGACGGCACTCGGGAGATTCGCGGATGCGGTCCAGCCTTACGGCATAAAGACGCTCAAAGATGTCCCGGTTCTCGCCATGCTCGGGGCGGCGGCCGTGTTCTTCGACGAACCGCATGATCTCTTCAAAGCCAGCGATGACCCGCTGCTCCCGAGGGGAACGACCGCCCGTCTGGTTGGGCTCGGCTTCGACGCCAAGCTCATCCAGCAGGTCCAAGTCTTCGTCGGTGATGGTCTTCTTAGCCATTCTGCTCCTCTCTGGCTTTACGTTGCAGGAAGGCGATGCCTTCCGCCATCCGTTTCTCCCATGGATCGACCGCCGTGATGGAGGGCAGGCGGCCTTTCTCCTTCTTGAAGACAAGCGCCCGTTTCGCCAGTTCGCGTGCTTCTTCGAGAGTGATGTTCACCCGCTTGGCCGCGATGATCTCCGCCACCTGTTTCAGGCGCTCTTCGCCCATTGACTTCGCCAGGATGGCATAGGCTTCTCCAAAGGGGTTGATGCGGTCGATCAGATCAATGTCGAGTTCGGTGACACTCAGGGCATAGCGGCGCACTCCATCAATCAGCGCGGTGTTCTTCTCGGCGGTTGTTCCTCCAGTGGTCTCGCCGTCAGTCAGTGCCTTCTTGGCCTCCTGCACGAGGTTCAAAGCAGCAACAGCGTGCTGCCGCACGGCCTCCTGATCCTCATCATCCAGATGCGGGTAGGTTTCCTTCACGATCTTGCCCATGCGAACCTGTGTCAGTTCTTCCGGCACGAGTTCAGGATCAAAGAGACCGCGCTCCACGGTGCGCTTGTCCTGCACAAAGGCGGTGATGAGTTCATTCAGGTCCTCGCGGCAGATGCGCCCGGCTTCGGGGCTTTTGGGTTCCACCAGTCCTTTGATCTCCAGCTGAATCTGCCCCGTGGTGGTGTTGACGCCGACATTCGTTCCGTAGGGATCATAACCATTGGGACCGTAGTCAAAACCGGGTGTCGGTGTGTTGTTCGGGTTCTTCGGTTTGAACTCGAAACGCGGGGCCAGCACCTGCTCCATGAGCAGGCTGGCCGCGATGGCTTTCAGGGTGTCGTTCACCGCTTCCGTCACGGCTTCCTCCGTGGCATCCGGTTCAGCGATCAGGTTCGTGAAGCGGGCCTTCGTCTTGCCTTTCGCGTCACGCGTGGCCCGTCCTATGATTTGAATGATCTCCGTCAGGCTGGAACGGTAGCCCACCGTCAGCGCATGCTCGCACCAGACCCAGTCAAAGCCCTCCTTCGCCATTCCCAGCGCGATGATGATGTCCACATGATCCCGGTTGTTCTTCTGCGCCGGGTCTTTGAGCGCGGCCATCACTTGGTCGCGCTTCGCGCCATCATCCACCAGATCGGCGATCTTGAGGATGCGCCCGCTTTTCGTCTTCACCAGTTGGAAGCCTGTCTTCGGATCAGCGCCCTGCCACTCGCCTAGCTCGTGCAGCATGTGCTCCACCTCCTTAATCTTGTCCCCCAGACTTTCGCGGGAGTTTACGTTCGGGATGTGTAGGATCGTCTTCTCGTCCGGGTTGAGCACGCTGAGAATTTCGTCCGTGTATTGCCCGCTGTAGAAGTAGTAGCCGATGTCGAGTTGCTTCAGGTATTGGTAGCCGTTGAGCTGCTCGTAGTAAGTGTAGGTGACCGTGTCGAACTTAGACTCGTCATCCGGGTGCAGCACCGCCTCCGCGTCGCCCCGGAAATAGGAGCCGGTCATTGCCACGATGTGCGTCTTGTCCCGCGCCATGAGCTGCCGCACATGCTCGCCCAGCTTGTTGTCCGGATTGGCGGAGATGTGGTGGAACTCGTCCACTGCGATCAGCCGGTCATCGAAGACCTCCACGCCGAACTTCTCCATGGCAAAGCGGAAGGTGGCATGCGTGCAGACCAGCGCTTTGTCCCCGCTCTCGAGGAATTTCTTCACCGCTTCTACCTTGCCGCCGTTGTCGGAACCTGGTGCGTCACACAGGTTCCACTTGGGCTCCACCTTCCAGTCGGCGAAGAACCCATACTGGCTCAGCGGCTCGTCATGAAAGCTTGCGCCGATGCTGCGCTCCGGCACCACGATGATCGCCTGCTTCAGCTTCTGGTTCGCCAGCTTGTCCAGAGCGATGAACATCAGCGCCCGGCTCTTGCCGGAGGCCGGGGGCGATTTGATCAGCAGATACGGCTCCCCACGCTTTTGGTAAGCCCGCTCCTGCATGGGCCGCATCCCCAGCGAGTTCGAGCGCGTGGAGCTGCCATCCTGCGCATAGGTGACGGAGACGGAAGGGATGGAATTGGAAGTGCTCATTTCAAGGGTTCTTTCTCTGATCGTAGCGGCGAAGAAACAGGCGGGCTGTCACGAGTGAAATCTGAAGCCTGAACGTCGCATCCTCCTCTTCAGATAGGCCGGGATGTCCTCCATGAGGATGCATCCGGCTCAGTAGTCCCTGAACGAATTGGGGTTTCTGGTTGTTTGCGTTCCACTCGTTATATTCGCTCAATAAAAATGGAGGCTGAAGAGTGCCGAGATAATCCCGCTTCGCCTTACTGTCTGCCGCACTCGTGTCGCCAAGACCCTCTGCCATTTCATTCAGGTAACTCTCATAGAAATTACGAAGCTCGCCATTCGCTCCCGACCACTCACCCCGCTGGAAAGCAGAAATGGCTCGCACCAGATGGCCTTTTGCGGTGCGAAAGCCATTTCGATCCAGCAGCATCACAACCTCGCTCTCCGCATCTCGGAAGTCCGTGCCTGGGATGGTCTCAGGGAGCATGCGAACCAGAGCCGAAATTGGCTCCGTTGCCGTTTGCCCCCAAGAGAACAGACTCTGTGTTCCCACCTTCTCCGTTATAATTTCGAAGCCATCAAACCGAAGTCCTGCAATCAACTTTTTCCAAGTTGCCGAATCACGGTGCCTTTCTGGTGCTGTGATGGCTTTCTCGACCAGAGCGCGCGAAAGCGACACACGACCGCTCTGGGTAATTACTGTGGGCGCTTCCTCTAGGGCTATCCTCGCCAAGCTCGCTACGCGGGCCGATTTGCTGGTTGCGCCGCAGCGCCCTGCTATTCCCCACTGAACCTCCAAGACCTCCATATCGTCATGTGAATGAAAGCAGGAGATGACCTCGGCTGCAGCGACGACAGTCATGTTGTTAAATTCACTCATGCTTTGAGAGTTATGGAGTTCCGCCGGACTACTTTCTTTGTTGCCGGCTGTTTAGTGGACATCTGCGTGTAGAGTTCAAAGAGCTTCTCCAGGCGCTCGGTGTCGTTCTTGAAGCGGCGGCCGAGGTAGATGCGCTCCAGCGTCTCGTCATTGCGCTCGTGGGCGGCCCGCAGGTCCTCGGGCATCGTCTCGGGATCGTAGAGATCGGCAATCGTCGCCGGGAAATGCGCCTCCCGCGCCAGCAGGATGTCCTCCGCGCAGCGCGTCAGGTCGGCTTTGTTCTGCTCCGTCAGCGGCGGCACGGGGAAGGTGTTCCAGCCGAGGGTGTTGGAGTATCGGTAACGTGTTTCGAGCTTTCCGCAGACAGTGGCGATCCAGACGAGGTGGAGCTTGGAAGCGATGATCGCTAAGTTCCAAAGCGGGGCGTCGTAGAGGGCGAAGGCGAGGTCTGAAATGATCGTTCCAGCCTCCATCCGCACTGCTGGCAAATAGCCGCGGCTTTCTGAGCTTACCCGCGGCACAACGATCGAGACTTCATCACCAACCTGCCGAACCTGCTGGAATGCGTGTGGACGAGCTGCCGTATCGCGAGTCAGTTTTTTCGTGCTCTTAAGTCTCATGGCTTCGACCGCCGAAGTTCTGGCAGCAATCGAAGGGATACCCATGGCAGCTCCCTTCATTTCATCGGAAATCCAGAGACAGTAGCGGACCGCCCCATTGATCGCCTCGAAGGAGCCTACAAATCGTCTGAGGAAAAACTTTCGCTGAGCGGAGTTTAGGTTGAGCGCCGGAATTTCATCAGGTTCCAGCAAGAGATGACCTCCATCGACGGCCTTATTGCCATTATCCATCGCAGTCATGGTTCCGAGCACTTCGTCAGACGGAGTGACTACGATGTTCGGCCCGGCCACCAAATAGGCGTTGATGTTCTCGGCATCTCTCAGCACCGCCCCGCCATCTTCATTGAGCGAGTAAAGGCGGCGCAGTTTCGCTGGACTGTTTGAGATGCCAATAATAGCGACCGTGACTCCGGCGTTGTGACTCGCAAGATTTGCCCACTTGAAGCTGGTGTGGGCGAAGTGAATTGCATGGCCGGTTTGAAAAATGATCGGCCAAAGAATGGGGACTTGTTGGCCTTGGCAGATTGAATTGGTCGAGACGAAAGCAGCATCGGCACGAGTGTGCGTGCCGTAATCGGCCGCCTTCATAAACCAGCCTGAGACGTAATCGAGCCAGCCCGACGAACTCGTTCGGCCTTCAAAGATATTTTTGATTTCGACCTTCTGTTCTTTCGACTGAAAAGTGGCTCCCAAATACGGCGGATTCCCGCAGATGTAAGTCTCCCCACCTTCATTCTCGAAATCAATCTCCGCCTGGTCCAGCGGCGTCTCAAACAAATCATCGGCACGGTTCTTCACCCCTTTGCCCGTGGGTGGGCAGATGCTCAGCCAGTCGAGCCGCAGCGCGTTCCCACAGGTGATCCAGTTTGCGGCCTCCAGCGGCAGGAACTCGGCGAGGGCCAGCCTTTGACCGCGATAGAGCACGTCACACTGATACTCGGCGATGATGAGGGCGAGGCGGGCGATCTCGCAGGAGAAGTGACGCAGCTCGATACCGCGGAAGTTGGTAAGCGGGATGTCGGACTTGCGTTCGGCCTCGCCGCGTCGCTGGTTGATCTCCGCCTCGATCTCCCGCATCTGCTTGTAGGCGATGACAAGGAAGTTCCCGGAGCCGCAGGCAGGGTCAAAGACGCGGATGCGGGCGATGCGCTTGCGCAGGTTGAGGAGCTTTTGTGGACTGGTGCCCGCCTCCTCCAGCCGTGCCCGCAAGTCATCGAGAAAGAGCGGATTGAGCACCTTCAGGATGTTTGGCACGCTGGTGTAGTGCATGCCCAGGGCTCCGCGCTCCTCCTCATCCGCCACGGCCTGGATCATGGAGCCGAAGATGTCCGGATTGATCTTGGTCCAGTCCAACGTGCCCACATGAATGAGGTAGGAGCGGGCGATCTTGCTGAAGCGCGGCACGTCCACGCTGCCGGAGAACAGGCCGCCATTCACATAGGGGAAGACATCCGCCCAGCTCTTGATGCCTTCCTTCTCCCGCTGCTTTAGCGGCGTATTCATCGCGCGGAACAGCTCGGAGATGACCTCGTGCGTGTTCGACGAGTCCCGTGCGCTCATCTGCTCCACCGTGGCGGTGAACAGCCCCCGGCTGCGGAAGATGTCCGTGTCCTCGGCAAAGAACGAGAAGATGAGCCGGGCCATGAAGTGATTCAGCTCCTCCCTCCGGGCGGCGGTGTCCCATTTCGGGTTCTCCTTCAGCAGCTCGATGTAGAGGCGGTTCAGGCGGCTGGTGGCCTTGATGTCGAAGGCGTTCTCCCGGATCTGCTTCACCGTGGTGATGCCCGCCAGCGGCAGGAAGAAGCCAAAGTGATTGTGGAAGTCCGAATAGTCGCAAGCGACCGTCTCCCCATCCGCAAGGTTCTCCGCCTCGAAGCTCTTTCCATCCGTGGCGAGGATGAACTTGCACTTTTGCCGCGCCGTGGCCGGGCTGTCCCGCAACGCGGTCAGTGTGGCCGTGACCTGCCCCTCGGCGCAGACCTTGAGGTGGATGTTATTCCGCTGAAGCACACCGCCGAGGTCCGACTGGTTCGTGCCGCCTTTCCCCTCTGCCTGAAGCCGCTTAATTGTCGTCTCCTTGTTTCCAAACGCCTCCAGGAAGGCAAACGGGAAGCGCGCAGCATCAAACGGCTCTTCCGCGAGCTTGGAGATGGCTTCTTCGATTTCGACGGCGTTCATGCGGAATGGATTGAGCCCATGAAAGCGGCTGGGCGACAGAGGTGCAAGCGTTTCGCAAACTCACGCTTGAGATGCACACCAGCGGAGGGGCGGTCTGTCTCTGCGGGAAATGGCCACGGTGCTGGGGTGTGTCCAAGTCCTATCTCTCCGCAGTGGAGTCTGGCTATCACACGCCATCCATGGAGGCTTTCAGGTCATCTTCATCTGACGTTGGCATGGGGAGAGACTGCCAGAGGGAGAGACGATGAGCAAGGATTACGCTTGTTGCACGGTAGCCGGGTTGGATGCCGGGGAAGGCGGGTGGGTGGATGCTTGGCCTCAAAAAATCCTTGCCGCAGATGGGGTGGGTTTGGCACAATCTGCACTGATCGCTGCGGCATTTTCTCCTGAGGTTCAGGTGGACCTCTTGGTGCGATGAACAGCGGGACTCCTGCTCATGAGACACGTCTTATGCCTGACAACCGGGAGCGTGATGCTTTCGAGTATGCCACACGGTTGTGTGAGGAGTTGCCGCATTTTCTGCATGACTGCCGGGAAGGCGCGCACTTGAGCCGCTACGCTTTGCAAAAGTCTTGCGGCGTCTCCCGCGACATGCTGGGCAATGTGGAGCACGGTCAATCGGTGCCGACGCTCTTTGTCCTGGCACGGATCGCCTATGGCAACCGCATGACGCTGACGGAATTTGTGAGGCAGTTGGAAAGTCGGTGCAGCGCTCCGCAAAAAGAGACCGTGGAGTGATCCACGTGGCAGGTATGTCGGAGATGTCCGACTAACGCTTTGCCTGGGGCTGTGGTGAGATAGCGGGCGAATCCACCACCAGCCGAGATGAAGCCGATTTTTCTCTCCAACTGCTCGATTTGGGCTCCGGGGACCGCTTTTGGGCCTAAAACGGCGGTTTTTTGCCCCAAAACGCTTCCCCCATTCGGCGCGGGGGCGTCGTTGGACGCTCTGGGGGCGGAGTTCCGCCGCGCGGGGGCGTCGTTGGACGGCGCGGGGGCAGAGTTCCGCCGTCCGGGGGCGTCGTTGGACGGCGCGGGGGCAGAGTTCCGCCGTCCGGGGGCGTCGTTGCACGGCGCGGGGGCGGAGTTCCGCCGTCCGGGGGCCGCCCCCATTTCCCGGGACGACGCCCCCGCAGCGTGGAGCGCTGCCCCCGTAGCGCGGAACGGACCCCCCGGATGCTGCGGGGGAAGACTGGGAGAAGAGCAGGCTGGGAGATTCAGTCTCTCCAAGTCCCCTCGTCTCCAAGTCTCCATGTCTCGTCCGAAGGTCACCCTCCCGCTCTCCATGACTCCACCCCTCCAAGTCTCACCGCCATGAACTGGGACCAAGGAACCTGGGACAACGGCTTTTGGGACCAGCCGTCGGATTACCTTTTCCTTCAACGCAAACCACAGAACAACCGCACCAAAATGAAAAGACAAGACTACTACCCCAGTCGCATCGGAGACCAGGTCAACTGGCTCGACAACTATGGAACCAAGCTCCCCATCCACGGGGCCACGCTTGGTGTGATCGCTGGCGACATCACCGCCAGTGTGAATGACGCGAAATACGCCAAATACGTCCTGGGCACCTGGCTCACCGCCGTGCGTGCCTTTTCACCCTCCACGACGGATGCAGTGGATGATGTGCTCACTGGCGGTGGCACCACGCCCTTTGTGCTGCCCACCTTCACCGCGCCGGACCTGCCCGCTGGCGTCACTGCCGCCATCCCCGGCACGCTGAACCGCATCTTTGCCCTGGTGGCCAAAATGAAACTGAGCGCGGGCTACACGGAAGCGATCGGCACGGACCTGGGTATCGTGGGCGCGGAGCAGACGGATAAGGCGCTGCCAAAGTTCGACGCGGAGCTGCTGCAAGGCGCGGGCTGCCAGTGTGTGAAGCTCACCTTTGCCAAATACGGCCACATGGGTGTCTACATCGAGAGCCGCCGAGGCAATGGAGTGTGGGAGTTTCTGGCTATCGACACGGAAAGCCCCTACATGGATGAGCGCCCGCTGCTGGCAGCCGGACAACCGGAGGTGCGTGAGTACCGCATGCGCTTCTGGGACAAAGGCACACCGAATGGCGACTGGACGGATGTGGTGAAGGTGACGGTCTCTCCGTAGCGCACTGCGTTCGCGCGTTGCAGTGGTTGGCCATGGCTGAAGGGCGCTCCGCGCCATTGACGGTTGTTGGCAAACCACTGCAAAGCCAGGTGATGCGAGATCAGCTCAATGCGCTCAATGATGACATCCAGACCCGTGTGACGGAGGCGCAGTTGATCGGTGCCATTGACGGCACCAGCGCCAACACCAATGCGGTGGATGTGCTGAGCATGAACGCAGACGCGAACTACGAGCAGGGCCAGATGCAGTTGGTGTTGAAGAAGATTGATCAACTGATCCTGGCACTGAGACGGTGAGCGGGATTGGCAGTCATTCTTCTGCCCCCATTCTTCTGCCATTTTCTCATTCATTGATTTGCACCGCCGTGGCGTGGAGGCAGATGGCGGAGAGGCGGCGGCATCTCGGAGCGTCTATAGTGTGCGCTGTTGATGATGAATGTGATCTCGAATGTCGATGAACTGGATGAAGTGCTGAGCCGGCCCACGGATGGGGCGCGGGAGGCGATGCGGCGGGTGCAGGGGGATGTGATCCTGCTGGGTGCCGGGGGCAAGATGGGCCCTACTCTGGCCCGGATGGCCAGACGGGCTCTGGATGAAACGGGCCAAACGCAGCGGCGAGTGCTGGCGGTGTCCCGGTTCTCCTCACGCAAAGCGGCTGAGGATCTGCAAAGGCACGGGGTGGAAACCATTTCAGCGGATCTGCTGAACCCGGCCGAGGTGGCGGCTCTGCCTCTGGTGCCAAATGTGTTCTTCATGGCGGGACAAAAGTTTGGCACGCAGGACGCACCAGAACTGACGTGGGCGATGAACACGCTGGTGCCCGCGCATGTGGCAGAGCACTACAAGGCATCCCGCATGGTGGTGTTTTCCACCGGCTGTGTGTATCCGCTCATGCCAGCCGATGGGCGAGGAGCGACTGAGGATGATCCGCTGACGCCACCGGGCGAGTATGCGAACTCCTGTGTTGGCCGCGAGCGGTTGTTCGGTCATTTTGCCAAAAAACACGGCACCGCCCTGCTCTACTTCCGCCTGTGTTATGCCATAGACCTCCGCTACGGTGTGTTGCATGACGTGGCGCGCAAGGTGCTGCATGATGAGCCGGTGGATGTGACGATGGGCGTGGCTCACGTGATCTGGCAGGGCGATGCGAATGCACGGGCGCTGCAATCACTGGAGCTGGCCTCCTCTCCACCCCGCGCGCTGAACGTGACAGGGCTGGAGCGTGTGCGCATCCGGGAGTTGGCGGCCAAGTTTGGCAAGATCATGGGCCGCGAGCCGATCTTCACCGGGGCCGAAAGCCCAATGGCATGGATTTGGGATGCCAGCAGGTCTTACGAGGCATTCGGCGCACCAACGGTGAGTTTGGAAGAGATGATCCAGGCAACATCTGATTGGCTGATGCGCGGTGGGGAAACACTTAACAAGCCAACGCACTTCGAAGTCACGTCAGGCAACTTTTGAACCCAACTCATGACTATCCGAACCTGCATTGAATCTGACTTACCTGAACTGAAGCGCATCACCCTTGAAGGATTCGAAGGCATCGCGTTTGATCAGAACATCGAGCGTCAGTTTGGCATCCTGAACGGCAAAGACTGGCGCTGGAGGAAGTCTCGACACATTGACGAAGATTTTCAAACTTACCCCCAAGGCTGTTTCGTGGCCGAAGAGGACGGAGTCATCCTCGGATACATCACCACCCGTGTCGATCACGAGGCCGGCAAAGGCCGCATCCCCAATCTCGCTGTCGATGCTGCTGCACGGGGAAAGGGCACGGGACGCAAACTCATTGAACACGCTCTGGCCCATCTCCGAGCAGAGGGCATGGCATTTGTGATGATCGAGACCATGGCAAACAATCCGATTGGCCAGCACTTGTATCCTTCGTGTGGGTTCGTGGAGACCGGGCGGCAGATTCACTACGCGTTGAAGTTATGACGTTCGATCTCAGGGCTGCACTGCTCAATGGACTCGCCATCCCGGCTCATCCTTTGGCGCTCAATGCCAATCGGAAGTTGGATGAACGGCGTCAGAGGGCGCTCACCCGCTACTACATCGCCAGTGGAGTAGGTGGACTCGCCGTGGGCGTTCATACGACCCAGTTCGCTATCCGTCGGCCAGAAGTGGGTCTATTTCAACCTGTGCTGGAGATTGCCGCAGAGGAAATGAATCACGCAGCACAACCTCTGGTGCGGATCGGTGGGATCTGCGGCCAAACCAAGCAAGCCATAAGCGAGGCGACTCTTCTGCACCGGTTGGGCTATCACGCTGGGCTCCTGAGCCTCGGAGCCATGGCGAGTGCAAATGAAGCGGAAATGCTCGCTCACTGCCGTGCAGTTGCGGAAGTGTTACCCATCGTTGGATTCTATCTGCAACCAGCAGTCGGCGGGCGCACACTGTCATACAACTTCTGGAGACAGTTCTCGGAAATTGAGAACGTGGTGGCGATCAAGATCGCTCCGTTCAATCGCTACCAGACGCTCGATGTCGTCCGAGCAGTCATTGATGCCCAAAGGACAGACATCGCGCTCTACACAGGTAACGACGACAACATTGTGGCTGACTTGCTAACTCCCTTCGGTGAACGTCGGATCGTGGGCGGACTGCTCGGGCATTGGTCCGTATGGACAAAGGCAGCGGTAGATCTACTGAATCGATGCCGCATGGCGAATGCTACTCCGGAGTTGATGCGTCTCAGTGTGGAGGTCACGGATTGCAACGCGGCCTTCTTTGACGCAGCCAACGCGTTCTCAGGGTGCATTGCTGGGCTTCACAAAGTGCTCCGCCGTCAGGGACTGTTCGAGGGGATTTGGTGCTTGGATGAAAACGAAGGCCTTAGCCCAGGACAAACCGAAGAGATCGACCGCGTTTATCGTGCTTATCCTGCTCTGAACGATGATCGGTTCGTCGAACAACATCGCGACCAGTGGCTCAGAGGCTAACCGTGAGAAATCGGTGCCTACAGCTCCGTAGGTAACACCAAACCATCATGCTTTGCTCACGCCGCCATTTTTTACATTCCCAGAGCTTCGGCCTTGGCTCACTCGCGCTTGCATCCCTGCTCGAGCGAGATGGACTCCTGGGCGCGCCTGCAAAGCCGGAGAGTTTTGGCGAAATCCGCTATGACTTGACGCCAAAGAAGCCCCACTTTGAGCCGCGGGCCAAGGCAATGATCTCACTCTTCATGATGGGAGGGCCGTCACAAATGGATCTGTTCGATCCTAAGCCGATGCTGACAAAGTATCACGGCCAAAAGTTCCCTGGTGAGGTCAAATACGACAACGTGGCCCAAGCCTCGTCAAAATGCTTTGGCTCGCCGTGGAAGTTCCAAAAGCACGGGCAGTGCGGCATGGAGCTGAGCGAGTTGCTACCCAATCTCGGCCAGATCGTAGATGAGATTACTCTCATCCGCTCCATGACCTCAGGCGTGAGCAATCACGCTCAAGGATTGTATGCCATGAACGCGGGCAAAGGAATCGCTGGCCGCCCAACGCTTGGTTCTTGGATTACCTATGGCCTCGGTTGCGAAACCGATGAGCTTCCTGCCTACATGTCGCTAATCGATCCCGCTGGTCTGCCCATTTTTCCGATGGATCACTTCGGCAATGGTTGGCTGCCATCTATTTTCCAAGGTACCATCGTGCGAGCCACCGAACCGCGTATCTTGAACCTCGATCCGCCGCCGTCACTCGCAGGAGCACCGCAGGAACGCCAAATGAAGCTGCTCCGAGCTCTTAACGACGACCACCTCGCGGAGCATCCTGGCGAACTGGATCTTCAGGCACGCATCGCAAGCTACGAACTCGCGGCTAACATGCAAACAGCGGCCAAAGAGGCTTTGGACATATCAAAAGAGCCCGCTCACATCCACAAGATGTATGGGATCGACAATGATGTGACCAAAAACTACGGCACCCGCTGCCTCATCGCCCGAAGACTCGTCGAGCGCGGAGTGCGCTACGTGCAGGTGCTCAATCCGGGACAAAGCTGGGACCAGCACAGTGCTCTGGTGACATCCCTACCAAAGCTTTGCGCGGCTATGGACAAGCCTTCGGCGGCACTCATTCTCGACCTGAAACAACGCGGTCTATTGGACACCACGGTCGTGCATTGGGGCGGTGAAATGGGCCGTCTCCCGGTTCTGCAGAATGATGCAGGCTACGAAAAATGGGGCCGCGATCACAACACTTACGGCTTCAGCACGTGGCTAGCGGGCGGTGGATTCAAAAAAGGCTACGTGCACGGCGAAACCGACGAGTTTGGTCACAAGGCGGCCGTGGATGAAGTGAAGCACTACGACTACCACGCCACATTACTCAAAAACTTCGGTTTGGATCACACACGCCTCACTTACAAACGCAATGGTCTGGCGGCATCCCTCACGGACAACCAAGGGGCAAAAGTCGTGGATCAACTACTGGCCTAATGCGCAGAAGACAGTTCCTCTCGGCAGTCCCAGCCGCCCTTATGGCTGCCGACAACTCTGAGCGCATTGTGCGCAATGTCGTGTTCGGCTCCTGCCTGGATACTCACGAGCATCCCATGCTGGACACCACGCTCAAACTCGAGCGCGATCTTTTCGTCTTCATGGGCGACAATGTCTATGCCGACAAAGGCGGCATCCCCATGATGAAGGAAAAGTATGCCCTACTGAAGAACAGCCGTTTCTTCCGAGGCCTTCAAAACAAGCCCATCCTTGCGACATGGGACGATCACGACTTCGGGCTCAACGACGGTGGCGCAGACTATCCTCACAAGCGGGAGGCTCAAAAGGAGTTCTGGGATTGGCTGGATGAGCCGACCAACTCACCCAAGCGAAAGCAGGAAGGTGTTTACCAGTCAGTTTCTTTTGGCCCAAAAGGATCTCGACTCCAAGTGCTGCTTCTCGACACCCGCTACTTCCGCAGTTCGCTCAAGAAGGTCACTAAAGACAAGGCGATGCTCGGCGGCGTTTACGTTCCTACTGAGGATCCAAACGCCACTATGCTCGGAGCTACTCAATGGCAATGGCTAGAGTCGGTTCTCAAAGAACCCGCCGACTTGCGCCTGATCATCAGTAGCATCCAATTTTCACCAGAAGCGCACGGCGGTGAGTGCTGGGCCAACATGCCGCACGAACAAAAGCGATTGTTGGACTTGCTGAAAGGCAGTCAGGCCGTTGTCCTGAGCGGTGACCGCCACTGGTGCGAGTTTTCGCACAACGGGATCTACGACTTCACTTCGAGTTCCATGACGCAGAAGCACCCGCGTGGAACTCCAACGGCTAACCGCTTCCGCTGTTTTCCAAAGACCTACCACCTGCCCAACGTCGGCCACCTGAACATCGATTGGGCCGCCAAGACGCTCACATCGCGGATCATTGGCGAAGACGGCACCACCAAGCTCGAACAGACTCTGCCATTTAGTGCTTTGGAAGTGATGCCCAAAGGCGCGTAAACAGATCGCGATGGGCGGGTGATTCGCTAAGGTCACTTAGCTCTTGAGGATCTGTATGGAGATCAAAGAGTTGGGAGCGGTTCTGTTTCCAGTAGTGGATGAGTTTGAAGCGGTTCTCTCTCACCATGGTCTGTGTGTCGGTGAAATGGGCGATGATCAGGGGATGGAGCTCCTTGATGTTGTCCTTGAGCAGCGGGAGGAGACTTTTTCCTTGGACGGTGGAAGGGATCGGCAAGGCCGCGAGTTCGCAGAGTGTTGGGAACAGGTCGTAGAGGCGACATTGGGCACTGGATCTTTGGTTCTCCGGCATGCCTGGGCCTGCAATGATCAAGGGAACGGTAACGGTGTGCTCGTAGAGGTTTTGTTTCCCAAGTAGACCGTGACTTCCAAGGGCCAAACCTTGATCCGACGTGAAGATGATGATGGTGTTGCTCATGTGACCAGTGTCCGCCAGAGTTTGTATGACACGTCCAAGCTGACGGTCCATTTCTGTGATCATGGCATAGTAGCACGCAAGCTCCGCTTGAACGTCGGCCTGCTGCAATGGACGCGGCAGGAGTTTCTCGTCCCGACCGTCAATGTTGCCATGATCAAACGGATGTTTGGGCGCAAAGTTGTCTGGCAGCTTCATGTCAGCCGCTCGATAGTGTCTTTCACCCTCTGGCCAGATGCGCGGGTCATGCGGCGAGGTGAAGTTGATGTGCAAAAGGAAGGGCTTGCCACGTTCCTGGCGTTCGAGAAAACGAATGGCTCCGTCTGCGATGTGGCGATCTGTAGCTGACGTCAGCCCGATGCCTTTGTCAGGTTCTGCGGTTCCGGATGCTGTCTTGAACTTCCATCCTGTGTATCCCGTAACGAGTCTTCCTGCGTGATCCGTTTGATGAGTGAGCCGTTGGCCTTTACCTCCCCCCGAACTGTAGAGTCCACTGGTGGTGGTGTAGCCATGACGCTGCGGTGTGCCGTCGGTGTGCCATTTGCCTGTGTAGCAAACGACATAACCTGCCTCGGCGAATGCGCGAGGTAGTGTTTGGAGTTTGCTATTGATGGGCGGATTTGGATACTTTGGATATGCCTCCCGGGCTGGACAGCCGGTAAGCATTTCCGCCCGGCTAACGTGACAAATCGGATAGGTGGCGACCGCACGAGTGAACGATGTGCCTCTCCTGACCAAGGCGTCGAGTGTAGGTGTCTGTATCCGCGGATTGCCCAGAGATTGAATCGTGTCGGCACGCTGGTCGTCCGATACGACGAAGACGATATTCGGAGGCTCTGCCAATGCCTGACTGGCGACCAGCACCATGCCAAACGCTATCGCGCCGAGCAAAGATTTCATGGGAGCGCAACGGTTGGTTTGAGTTCAGCAGGGTTCTCGTCACCAGGGAAGCGAACAATGATCGCACTGATGCCCTCAGACCGCCACTGCTGTTCTTTTAGCAGCCAAGTGCGAACAAACTCGGCTACCGCTTTGCGCGAGGCGTCTTTGACTTGATTGATGCGCCGCTGCGTTGCCGCACGGCGCTCGATCATTGGCGTGAGGTTGCGCTCAAGCTCGGCAAGATTGCTCGCTGCGTTAAACCTTAGCCAGCCCGCCTCAGATTTTCTGGACATTCCGTCGGTGCGAATCGCGGGCGGCAAGCTTGGCCGGATTTGGGGGGCAACCACGGTACAAACATTACCATCCACCGAGAGCTTCCATTCATCCGTTAGCTTGATGTGATAACGGTACACAACAGGCACCTGGATTTCAGATACAGTGGTGCCGAGATAGATTAGATTTCCCAGCGTCTTAATATCCACATCAGCTAAGACTTCATTCATCTCCAAAGTAGCCACTTCCAAGATATCGCCGTTAGTTGGGGTGACACTGACCAGGCTTTCCCGAAAAGTCCGAGTGATGTTCTGAGTTTGAAACTTGCCTGGCAGGGCTCCGAGAAAGCTGAAAACACCCCCAGTGGCCCTGGATAGCATGTCGGACCCCTTCCAAAATACGAAACCGAGTAATAATGCCCCGGCGACTCCAACAACGGCCAAGCCAGCACCGCAGCCAAATCGTTTCCGTGGCGATTCAGGCAGTTGAGCGTCTGGGGGAAGGAGATTCATGGCGGGAACTGTAAGCCACCGTGACTGGATGTGAAAACCAGAAAGGGTGCTGTCTGATTGCTGCCTCAACCATCAAATCTAGTTGATTGGCGATAACATCTAGAAAATTGGCTTGTGGTATTATGGAGATTATGGTTTATTTGACATGTATGAATGCAGCCCCCGCGCTACCTCCCGCCTCTTTTTCCCAAAACGCTCTCATGGCGCCACCACCCGCAGCGCCAGAGACTCACGGATTGTCCCTCCGCTCACGTCTAGACGCTGCGACAATGGCTATTCTGCAAACAAGAGATCAAGTTGTCCGATCACTCGACAAGCATTTGTCAGAGTTGCACTCATTACGACGTGCATTGAGCGAGGCAGACTCACCTCTGGTGTCGCAATCCGCACCCGCAATTTCCATCTCGGCACCACCGCCGCAGAGTGAGCTGCAAACTCCGGTGTCAGTGACTATCCTGCCACCAACACCAGCGCCAGTTATGCCAAAGCCCGTGATGACTCAGGTAGTTTGGCCCTCGGCTCAGAACGCTCCTGCTGTAGCGCCAGCAACCGCCGAGAGAGCAGCTGGTGGCCAGCTCCCACTTCCCACCATGCCACCCCCTGCGGTCATCAACGCGCTACAGGGACTCCAAGATGTTCTGCTTCAGAAGGCACCTCTTACTCCACCGCCAATGCCCGTGAGTGCAGTCTTCACCGAACAGTTGCCCGCACTGCCGGAAGCTCCAACGGTGCTCCAACCTGCCCCAGTTGCAGCTTCCATCAGTCCCTTCGAACTCGTGCCGTCTCAAACCACTATTTCTCCAAGTCAGTCAGACTTTGTCCCACAGCAGCGCACTCCAACCATTCCACAGGTGCCACTCAGTGTGGCGAGAGAAGCGACAACCGACCCAAAGATTGACCAAGCAACATTGGAGGATCTGAATGCAGCTCTGGCTTATGCATTCTCACAGGCAGCGACACCCGTGCAGTCATCCTCACAAGGAGGACCAATGACGAGTGTGATGTCCCAACTCAATCCAGCGGGCCTGCAACAAGTCACCAACCAACAGTGGCAGTTGCCTCCTCGCCACTAGGTTTCGGGCATCAATCGATCAGGGCACTCAATAAGCCGGTCGGCTGGAGAAACTGCCTCCCCCTGGGGCTGCCGGGGTGCCGCCTTGCGTAAAGTTGCCAGCCCCTGGTGTGTTGAACCTCTTTGTGTCAGCGTAAACGTTCACTGCACCAGTGGATTCAACAGATTTGCCCGGCAGAATCTCAACCGTGCGGCCTGCGATATTCGTTAGCGGCGAGTTGAGCGTTGTGTTGTCAACAAAACGTACTCCAGCATTGCCCGCGCCTTCAGCATACAATTTGATCGCGCTTGCAGCGCTGATCGTGGTACCTCCGATAGTAATCCATCCGTTCGTGCCAAGGGTATGCGCCTTGAATACATCGGCAGATGCCATGGAGTTGGTCAGATTGATATTCCCCGTAGAGGCTGTGAGCTCGATCACACCGTTGCTCTGAAGGTCAGAGCCGATGACATCAATGTTTCCAGTGGTAGAACTCAACACGAGAAGTGCACCCGGAGCCGTAAGCGCCTTCAGTTGGGAGGAGTTGGTAATGCGAATGTGACGTTTTGCCTGAATCCGCAGTTCATTGTTGTTAGCGGTAATTGATGCCTCGTTCACCTCTACATCACGCCCAGCCGTAAAGGACGCTGAGTCAACCTCAACGACAGCACCTGAGACTCTCACATCCCTGCCAGCCACTACAGTCAGCTCAGATGGCCCGGGGGAACCATAACTGTCGGATGTAAGGCTGATGCCACCTTCGATAATGACATCAGAAGCCAAGCCAGCTGCCACGAGAAGCAGGTCTTGCTCATGACCGGTAATAGCGGTGTCCGTAGAGCGCACAATCACATCTCCGCGGTCAGAATAAAGCATTAGACTTGCGAGCGGAGTGGTCTCCAGCGCGAGGACCGGTGAGTCAACTGGATCGCCCCCGGAACCAGGTGGCACGGTGACTCCAGGGAACGAACTACTATTGCCAACCATCAAATCGCCCTCCGTTGCAAATGCGACATTCGATATACCGGCTGATCTCAGGTCAAGCCCTCCGATCGTGAAATCCGGCGTTCCATTGATCAACGCACTTCCAAACTTAAACACCGCCCAACTTCCGGCCTCGTTAAGGGTCTGCTGAAGAAAGGGATCAATGACGTCTGTTCTTCCAAAAACGCGCTCTTGGAACAAACCATCGTGGGCACCACTATAGGCAAGTCCCGAAGCGTTTGTCAGACGTCCGGTATTGGTATTGACGTCGATGTGGGGGTTCGTCCTGACAGATGTGGTTTCGTTAATAAAGGCGCGACCAGCAATGACGGGTATGCCTCCGCTGGCATCGCCATCTTGACCGCCGGGTCTGCCACCAGAGCCATCGGGGCCATCGGATGGTCGTTCGCTAGGAGGTGCGCCACCGCCAGGGGTGAGGGTGAAGTTTCTAAACAGGTCCGCACGCGTTTGTTGATTCAGTGAAACGGTGGTGCCGCGTCCTGTTATGGTTAAAGGTGTCGGTTCCAGCCGACCACGTTCTAGGCGCTGGTTCTGCTGATTCACGGCCTGCTGAACTTGATTTTGGTTCGGGAGGCCTTCCTCATTGCCATTGATTAGCTTTGACGTCTTGAGCAGAGTCTTCAAATCAATGTCCACCGGCTCAGGGATTGATGTCGCATCGGGTTTCATGATGAGCATCTGGCCAGCGGTGAAACTACTGAAGCGCCCAGGCTGATCGTTGAAATACAAGTCTACGATGCCCTCGATCACGATAAGCTTGATGTAGCCGTTGGGCATGTATTCAAACATGACTGTGGTGCCGGTGACCGCTGCCGTGACGGTCGCCGTACGTACCTTGGCTCCTCCACGCCCCTTTGGCACTTGGAGAAGCATCACACCGTGATCAAGATCTAGGGTCCGCGCCTCACCCTTGAGCGTAAAACGGGAATTGGCCCCCAACCGAGTGAGAGACTGGTCAGGGAATCTGAGTTCAGCGCGGGAGGCTGCTCCTGTGGCGATGGAAGTGACGGGAGTGAGTTTCTCTCCGACCACCGCTGTCCGTGGAGCTTCAGCAGCTCTTAGAACCCTGACATCCTGATGCACTCGAGTGACTTCGGCTTCCTTGTATTCCACCGCATGTGCGATGGAACTGAGGATTAACATGATGAGCGTCTTCTTCATGGACTATTCAAAATTTAGAACCTCACACGCAGAGCGATGCTAGGCCCTGCAAGATGGGTTTCGTAGTCGAACACATCGACGTTGCTACTGTTAAAGGTGAAATTGTAGCCAGCACTCATCTCTAGCCATTCTTTGGGTCGCCAGTTCAGCGCAACGCCAGCGTTGTGATACCAATCCTGCCTCCCTTCGAAGTTAAAGTAGTCATAGAACACAGTGCGATAGGTGGTAAGGAGCGCCAAGGTTCGGCTGAGCCGGAGTGAGTAGCCCAACTGTGCCCAATGCTCATGCCGTTGCAGAAACTCCGGCTCTGCAGCAAATGAAAGCTGACTCTGCAAGCTAACGTGAATGCTGTTGAGGCGATTGATGGTAAACGCACGGTAGGCTCCCAGCCTCGCGCTGTGAGATTCATAGAGCGCATCGCTATCCAAGTCCTGTGTAATGCGCTGATACCCGTATTGAACGTACAGCAATGTGTCCCACAACTCTGGCATCTGGATGATTAGACCCGCCGTGCCCTCCCAATACTCATAGTTAAGGATGTCCAGCTTGTCGTAACGGAATGAACTCAATCCCGCCTGAACGTCACCGATGAAGCGCCCCTTCAAGCGCTGCTGCCATGCTAGGTTAACGCCGCCGACCATGAAATAGTCTTCCACAGCGCCCGCGTTCACATTCGCCGCGTTGCTCGTCCAAAAACCGCTAGTGTGCGCTGTGGCCCTGAAATGACGACTCTTTTCGTGCTTTCGGAGAATGAGTTGCAGCCCAATGTCATCATCAGCTGCAGACGATGGGGCCTCCACCCCCAGATTGTCCAACCCGGTGAGGTCATCCTTCGTGTCTGAAGACAGCAATGAAGCCGCAGCATCATCTGCTCTCAAACCTTCCACAGCACGTGCCGGATCTGCAAAGGTCTGTGCTTACAGAGGGAGTGCGGTCGGGAGAACTCCAATACAAAATGCTATCAAAAGTCCGCGCATCTCTTTGATATAAGCAATTTGAAGGCAAGTGTTACCAAAATCTCACTTTTTCCGTGATGAAGGCTCACTCCAGACACCCATTGGTTCTATCGCTCGTCGTGGGCGGGGCAGTGCTGGTGGCGCTATGCTACGTTTTTGAGCCCATGGCAAGCAAGCTCGTCACTCAAGAGCGAGTGATGCTGGACGGCCTCCACACGACTTCCAAGCCCGCACCTGTTAGGAAAGACGTTATCATTTTAGGCATTGATGACGCATCCCTCAAACTTGACAGCCTATGGCCAGAGGACTTAGAGGCTTCCCCCGCTCTCAAATTGATGCAGACTCAATGGCCTTGGCCACGTGGTGCCTGGGCTCACATTCTCGACAAAGTCTTTAGTGCAGGCGCCTCCAGGGTCTTTATTGATGTCACCTTCCGCGGGCCGTCCACGGACCCTGCCCAAGACAGAACACTAGCCGATGCCCTAAAGCGCCACGGGCCGAAGATCGTGCTGGCCAAGAAGTTCGAGACTTCCACTGTCGGGAACGAGACAGTCAGCGAGCTTACGTTACCGCACGAAGCAGTGACAGGCCCACCTCCTCATCATTTTCTGACAGGCTTTGTCAATTTGTGGCCTGACTTCGACCAAGTCGTTCGTACCGTTCACTGGAATCTCACCGCGAGTGAAGCAGAAGCTCTGGAACTCAACTACCCCAATGTCATTCCAGACGTTAATGAGATTCGTCATTCATCGGTCGCTGAAGTTTTGGCTCAAGTTATCGGGGGCCAGCCGAAACGTATTCGTTTCGGGCCGCAGGAGGCCTACCAGCCTATATCGCTTTACCAGATGTTTGTTCCAGACATGTGGAAGAGCAATCTCGACAACGGTGCCGTCTTCAAGGGCAAAACCGTGCTCATCGGCGCGACTGCAGCTGACCTTCAAGACTTTCATCAGACGCCGTTGGGAAAACTCCCCGGCGTGCAATTGCTTGCCCACACTTACGGGGCACTATCCGCTCAGCAGTTTCTCGCAGATGCACCGTACGGCTGGCGTTTGTGGTGCATCCTGGGCTCCACATTGATCGCGACAGCAATATTCAGGAAGGTTCGCAGTCCTTTGTTGGCTTTATCGCTCTTCTTTGCCATTGGTTTTGCATTCAACTGGGCCACTACCGCCGCATTTGACGCATTTAACACCGAACTGCCCTCCCTTCCCTTTCTACTAGCAATGACAGCCACTAGTCTGGGTGGCTTTGCCGGAGGTCTGGTGGCAGAAATCCGCGAAAGTCGTCGCATTCAGCGCCTTTTGGAGCGCTACACCTCTCCTGAACTGGTGAAGGAGATGATGCAAGATCGTGAGGGACTTTACACCACCCTTGGCGGCGTGGAACGAAACGTCACGGTGTTCTTTTCTGACGTACGCGGTTTCACCAGCCTTTCGGAACAACTAAGTGCAACCGAGATCGTAGCCCGGCTGAATGAGTATCTCGGAAGAATGGTTGCCGAGGTCATTCAATATCGGGGCCTGGTCGATAAGTTCATCGGAGACGCCGTGATGGCGGTGTGGGGAAGCCTGCGTGCAGAAGCAACCAAGGAGTCTACCACAGACGATGCGCGGCGAGCTGTTGAGGCGTGTCTGGCAATGAGGCGCCAACTGGAAATACTCAATGCCCACTGGAGATCGTTATGCCTAAACGAGTTTCAAATGGGCATGGGTGTGCACCAAGGAGATGCCGTCGTCGGAAATATTGGTTCAGCTGCCCCGCACGAGAAAATGGACCTCACAGTGATTGGTGATTCAGTCAACCTTGCTTCCAGGCTCGAAAGCATCACAAAAGTCTATGGTGTGGATCTGGTCATCAGCGAAACCGTTTACGATGCGGTGAAGGAACACTTCATCTGCGTCCCGCTGGACCTTGTCGCAGTCAAAGGTAAAGTCCGCCCCGTAGCCATCTTTACGGTTCTTGCTCCTGCCGGCGGTCCTGAGCCCGAGGGGCTGGAAGACTTCCGAAGGGTGGTCGATTGTTATCGCGTTGGTGACTTTGAGCAAGCTCAAGCGCTACTGAAACGAGCAGAAGCTAGCGGGTTCATGCCGCAATTGATTCAGATGTATCAACAGCGACTGCGCGATCTGCGCAATGCACCACCGGACGGATGGACGGGAGTCTATACCATGAAAACGAAGTGAGCTTGCGAGCTATTTGCCCACGCTTTCTCGGTCTTGTCTCATCCATTCTTGAGCCTTAGTCCAAAAGACTTCCATTGGTAGAGCAAACGTAGTTACCCGGTCAGCACGGGCAATGTTGATACCCACGGCGTTTCCATCCAGATCGTAAAGGGCACCACCCATGTCCTGCGGGTGCAGCGGAGTAGCATGCTGGAGGACTCGTGGGAATCCGTCAGTTCGAACAGACACACCACCGTTGCCATAGTCTTCACCTTCGAAGTTGCTGGCAAGCTGCCTGAGGCTGGCGAGCCTCACCCGAGCGGTCCGTTCACTTTTGCCCCGTCGAAAGCGCACAGCGACTTCCTGGCCCGCCGCAAGAGTCAGCATCACCACCTTGACTTCCTCCTTCGTGCTCACTTTCTCGCCACCAATCTCCAACAGCACATCGCCCGCCTGCAACCCGGCGTCCAGAGCGGGTCCGGCCACCGCCACGTCGGTGAGCATGACTTCGTTCTTACCGCCCTTGGTGGAGGTCATCATCTGAACTCCCAAACCCGCACCGCGAGAACTGATGGGGCGACTGGTGGCGCTGATCACACCCAACCTAGCCTCGACAGGGCCAGGTTTCTGCCCCTCCAAATCCGCACTGCCTGCCACGACCCACTCGCCAGCCTGTAACTTCGACGTTGCGGCCCACGTCGGCTCTATAACTGCGCTAACCGGCATCTTCGCCAGCAAGAGATCAAGCGCCCGATCCTCATGCACTCGCCTAGCGGAGGCCTGTTTGCCATCTGGCCCGGTGACACGAAGCTCTCCCTCCCGCCGCAACTCGCTCGCTTTGGTCAAAAAGTACCCATCGTCAGAAATAATCGTCCCACGCACTAGGAGCTGACCTGCCTTGTCGACCACTTCCACCATCGCACCTCGTACATTGACCAGCACAGGCGTGATAGCCTCCAGGGTCTTGCTCCCATTCGTTTGAGATGCCGCATCCAGAGTGGGCGATGTAGCGAGTTGCGCACAGCCCTCCTCCACTGCCAGAGGCAGGAGAAAAGCTGCCCAAAGGCACGAACGAGCACCACTCACCATCCCTCACTGAGAGCACTGGAAGACACTTTGGCAACTTGGGTGCGGAATCGGCCTTCCTATAACTGATGAAAATCCCTTATGGCGAGTAAGGCTTGAAGAACTGGCGTGGAGCATCCAATCTCCCTTTCCAAACAGGAAGCTCCAAAACGTGGACACGCTTGAATATCATCCGCCTTCACCCGGTCAGGCCCAACCTGCCACATCAGGTGGCAATTGGTTCGAGCGGATCCGTCCTCGGCGGTTGAGCATGCTCCTCACTCTTGCACTGCTGACGATAGGTCTGGTATCGGTAACAGGTGAAGCCATGTTCCTGGCCCGCTACAACACCAAGCAGGCCACCAAGTTCACCCAAGATCGAGCTCGCCGTCTAGGATCATGGGTTGCCAGGATGGCTGTTCGCTACCTGCCCAACAATCAACGCAGTCCCTTTCGCTCGGAACTAAAACGCATCCAACAAGAGGACGGGGTCACCTTTGTGGCCCTTTGCAATGCCGACGGCACGATCAACCTAGCCCGCTCTTCACGATACACGCGCCTTCACGTTACAGAAGCGTTGATCCCTGAAGCTGCTACCCTGGTGATGGAGAACATGCAGATTTTATCTCCGGTTTTCAAACCCACCACCGATCAGAGTCGGCTTATGGCCGTCATCCCCCTGCGCCTTCCTGATGGAACGGTGATGTCAGTCTATCATGAGATGGACTTAACGGAGCCGCTGGCGCGTGCAAAGAAAGCTGCCGTGGTCGAAGGTCTGGTCAGCGGCGGGGTACTTGTCGTTTTTTGCCTTGGCTTGTGGTTCATCCTTAATCGCACGGTGACCAGCCGTGTGCACCACATAGTTACCAGTGCCCAGGCGATGGCTGAGGGAAAACCTGTGCCAGATCCGCTCCGTGGATCAGACGAGTTGGCAATGATCGACTCCGCCATGCGCATCGCGCACGCCACGGTGAATGGCCAGGCCGAGGAAGTACGTGCTCAGCGCGAGCGTTTTCGCACGATGGTTGAGTCGCTGCCCGTGGGTGTGATTACGATGCGGGCTGGTGTTGTCACCTTTGTCAACAAAGCGGCCCAAGACCTGCTGGGAAATCGGTCGCAATCTTCTGAGAGCTTGCCTCAAGAACTTCAGCACGCGATCGAACAACTCACCCAAAGTGATGGACCTCAACTCATTGAGCTAACCATCCCCGCCCCAGATGAACGTGGATTGTTACAATTGGAGGTCACGGCTCACTCACAAGTCGGACCTCGCGGCCAAGGCACGCAGGTAATGCTGCACGATGTCACCGCAAGGCGTGCTGCTGAGCGTCAACGAGAGGCTCTGAGCCATGAGATTGCTAACGCTTCTGAGCGTGAACAACGCCGCATCGGCCAGGATTTGCACGACGACATTTGCCAGCGGCTGGCAGCCATCAAGATAACGATGCAGGATTTTGAAGAGATCCTTGCGGCTCAGGCACCAGGGCTCATGGATGACGCAGATCACATCGTAGACCAGATCACCGACGCCATCCACATCACCCGCGCCCTAGCGAGGGGTCTCTCACCCGTAGATATCGATGCAGGCGGTCTGGGAGTAGCCCTTGCCGCGCTCGCACGCAGTGCACGAGAAGTCCATGGGGTGGAATGTCGCTTAAACATACCGGAATCTCTCCCAGATATCAGCCAACACACAGCCACACAGCTTTACCGCATCGCCCAAGAAAGCATCAACAATGCGGCTAAGCACGCTCACGCCTCCAACATCACCGTAGATCTCACGAGTCATTCAGATGACCACCTGGAGCTCAGTGTTGCCAACGATGGACAGCCTTTCACTCCATCCGCGACTTCTGGTGGTGGCATGGGTTTGCCCATTATGCGGTATCGGGCGGCGAGCATCGGTGGTTCCATCACCTTTGAGACAGGCTCCTTATCGACAGCTACCACCATGCGCTGCAGCGTTCCTTTATCCAACCCTTCCCTTTCATGAAAAAGCCCCAGACTTCCTCCCCGGCCAGCCCAGACCAAAAAAAGATCGTCATCGTGGAGGACCACACACTGATGCGTGAGGGGTTGACTCAACTGGTCAACAGCCAGCCTGACCTTCACGTTGTGGCGGAAGCGAGTGATGCGGCCAAGGGACTAAACGCTATCTTGGAACATCGGCCTGACGTGGCGATCGTCGACATCACCCTGCCGGGACGTAATGGACTCGAACTTATCAAAGACATCCGCGCCCAACTTCCAGAGCAGGCCATTCTCGTTAGCTCCATGCATGACGAAACGCTGTACGCAGAGCGCACCCTGAAAGCTGGTGCCAAAGGATACATCATGAAGGATGCTGACCGTGGCAGCTTCATTGACGCGATTCGTCAAATCATTGCCGGCGGCTACTACGTCAGCGAGCGCATGTCCGCAGAGATCTTTGCGGCCTTCACGGGAGACAGCAAGCAGGTAAAGGGCAGTGTCAATCGCCTGAGCGATCGTGAGTTCGAAGTTTTTGAACTTCTCGGTCTTGGACTCGGCACCAATGAGATCGCTCAAAGGCTCGGCATTTCACCAAAGACCGTCGAAGTGCATCGCGCACACATCCGAGAGAAGCTAGAAATGCCGACTGGGGCCGCTGTCGTTCGTTATGCCGTCCGATGGACCGAAACGAGGAACCTTGGTGCCTAAAGCCTAGCTCGCTGCTAACAAGCTACTGGCAATCTCGACCATGCGCTTTCGCACGGCTGCCAGCCCATTCAATCTCGTGGGTGAGAGCATTTTGTTAAAACCAAGGCTCTGCCACAACTCCGGTTCGGTTTGAACAATATCCCCGGCCGCACAGCCACTGTAGACATCTACCAAAAGATTGACCAAGCCATGGACCATGGGGGAGTCTGCTTCGGCACAAAACTTCACTGAGCGAGCGTCTCCCTCGTGAGCCAACCAGACTCGCGAGCTACAGCCTCTGACCAGCGCTTCATCCGTCCTTAGGACGTCCGCCATTTTGCGTACTGCAGCACGAGTCACTGCGGCCGATAGACGCTCTTGCACGTCCGGCAAGATGGTGAAGTCGTCCACAAGTTGTCTCTGATTGTCGGCTGGGCTCATGGTTTTACGCTAAGTGCCTTCGTGATGGCTTCACGAAGTTTTTCAGCGTGACTTGAAGCAGCACCAACCGCCACCCAAGACACTTGGCCCTTCGGATCAATGACGACCAAGTGCGGCAGCGCCTCTACAAGATACTTTCGGGAAATCTGCTGCTGTGCATCCATCACGACATCGAGTTTCCAGCCACGCTGTTCGATGAAACGCTTCACTGCTGCTTTGTCCTCCGCTTGATTGACTGCGATGAAGCAAACCTTTTCTGCACCAAACTCACCCGCAACACGCAGATTCTCAGGCATCAGCATGGTGCAAGGTCCACACCAGGTCGCCCAGAAATCAAGCACTACGACTTTGCCTTTGGTCTCGCTCAGAGCAAACTCTTGCTCTTTGTAAAGCATCGGCAGTTTGAAGTCTGGTGCGTTTTTGCCAAGAAGTGGAGAACTACCGCCACCTTCTGGCAACACCGGCTCTGGAGCGTGCTTCAACTGCCAGTCTGTGTGGCTAGTGAGCGCTCTGGACATGGGAGGAGGTGTCCACATCACCATCGAAACGGACGAGAGCGGAACCTCACATGCTCCGAGCGCTTCAGATTCCCCTCGAAGCACTTCAGTTCCAAACTCAGTCAGTTTCAGCTTGAGTCTTGAGCCGTCATTCAAAAGAAGCCACCTTTCATCGTCACTCGGGTTTACCTTGGTCGGCACCTTGGCCGTTCCTTGGTCCACTGGCGTTGGCTTTTGCAGCCACACCATCGCCTTAATGCGATCCCTCGGCACGTCCATTGCCTCCAGCCCGGAGATAAACCTCACGCTTCGTTCAGTAGCGAGTTCCACTCTACCACGGACGAGGTCGCCGTTTGGTGCCACGAGAGCATGGGTGGGCATATTGTCCCTTCTGAATCTTGGGACAGTCAATGCCTCGGCTTTGGCGGCTGGAGGTGCCCGCAATACCGGAAGATAGCCCGGTTTGGGAGATATCTTAAACCCTGAGACGGTTACACCTCGGGCAGTGTTTCCCCACAGAGAACTGGATTTGAACACCAAGCCATTGCCAAGACTTTGCTTGTCCTCCACGGCCTGTTCCAGGAGACGCACATCATCGACAAAAACTTGGACTTTCCCATCACTGAATGACATCCGCACATCGAGGGTGTCTTTGGTCAAACTGCGTAACATCTGCTCATCAGAGACTCCTCGATTTTCATTTCCACCAGGCACCAAATACAGCGTGTCGCCGGAGCGGTAGAGAGTAACGACGAAAGAACCCTCATGCAGACGGGCCCTGTCTGCCACAAACAGCCCCACCTGCAATCCACCCCATCCTTCCATCGGCTTAAATCGAAACCGAATCTCCTCACCAGTCGCCAACGAATCGTGACCAAACAACGCTCCATCTTCCAACTCCACTTTGTCGTCAATCGGCTTGCCACCCAAAGTCAGCTTACCCTTCTTCGCCACGCCAAGATTGAAACCCCAGCCTGCGTCTCGGAATCCCTCGTTGAGAGCTGTGCCTTTGATCCAGTGCACCGCTTTAATCTTTTCTGCAGGGAGTGAAACGGCACCAGATAGCGGAGTTCGCAGATCAACTGCCTGCTCGGTAGCCCCTGTAAAATCCGCACGCACAACTTCCCCTGATGCTAGGAAGGCCATGGCTTCAGCTCGCGTGGGCTCGGTCGCAGCAGCAGCACGTTGCACTTCCACAGAAGTTCCATCACTAGGGCGAACGATCCTGACGGGCTTTGTAGCGCCCTCAAGAAGCCAACGGGGATCCGCCAATCCCTCCGCTGCATCCAAAGTGCCGTGCAGGTTGATTCCCCCAGTCCTGAGCACATCCATACAGGCAAACTCAGTGATGGCTTCGGCACGCGGCACTGGTCCAAACATCACACGCATCAGATTCTCACGCTTAAGACATACCGGCTTCGTACTCCAGGCTGTCGTCATGGTGATATCATCGACAGTCAGAGCCGAAAGGTCACCGTTGAGTTCAATCCCGCCTGCCCAGATTGCACGCATCTTTAGCGGACGCGCTTCGAGAGACATGTCACCATGGTCCGCCACGATGCGGACCGCATCACTTGGTGCCAGCGGTCTACCATTCACCAAGAAACTTCCATTTTCACCCGTCAGTTCAGTTACAATATCAACTGGCTCAGGGTTCTCACCATCCCATTTCGTCACGCTCACATGCTCCACCACTAGATTGAGTCCTCGGTTGAAGAAGAAAACTCCTTCCTTGGAAGTGGTCGCTCCGGAGGTCTTTCCAACTATCGGTGTCTTTGGAATCGGGGGCGCATCGTTCCTCAAAGTGCCCAATAACGAACCATCGGGACCGAAGGCACTGATAAAATCCTTCTTTTTGTCCCAACATAGCGTCAAGCGCACTTCTCGATCATCTTCACCAAGTGTCTTTAGCGGTGTAAACCTTGTGTTGTCTCCATCGTGAGATACGAGGACCAGTTCATTCTTCCACGTCTCAAGCCGGGGTTTGGAGTTCATGGCGGAAAAGAGCCACATCTCAAAATCGGGTCTGCTAGTTGAGCGCACTTCGATGTCAATTTTAACCATATCGGGCAACGTCAGCGCCGTGCCAGCCGTCTTGTTCCACATGCGAGTCGCTATCGCGCCTCCCGAAGTCGGGAAGTATGGGCCGGATTCCCAACCGGCGATTCCTGTTGGGCCTGTGTAGATGACCCCAGGACCATCCAGGTGATCCACTGCGGCAATCTCGGGCCACTTGGCCGTGATTTCGCCACCGTGAGTGCAGCGCCTGCAAATGAGTCCTTCCTTTTGTGGACTCACCTCTCCCGCGAGAATCATATCGCCAGTTTTGAAGCGGATTCTCCAACTCGCAGCCGGTCTGCCGATCTCTGTTGGGCGGGCCTCCTCCAACATCATCACTTTGCGAAGATCGATGAGAGTTTGCTCAGCCAGGAAATTGCACTCCCACACCAGTTTTCCCTCTCGGAAACCAACGGCGCGGCCAGGAGAACTCTCCAAGGTTGGCCAAAAGAGCCTCGTAGGGCCCTTTGGTTTCGGTTGCTGCGATGTCGGAGGCGTTTTCTTGACTTGGTTCATGAAATCAAGCAACCCACCGATTACATCCAGCCCGATCAAGACTTCAGTCGCAACAAACAAGAACAAAACAAGAAACAGCGATGTCCCGCCTCGTCTCATTTCTTCTCCTCCCGCTTCAATCGGGTTTCGTGATTCCGCTTAATCCAGTTCCAACTTTCTTTGTACTGGCCCGGCATCATCTGCCAGCGCTCCCACTGCGCCTTATCTGAAATGATATCCTTTGCCGCTTTCTCTTCCACTCCCAGAACCATCACGGGCACCATCTCGCTATAGATGCTGTTGCCTTCGCCATCGTTGTAATAGTTGCTCATGTCAGGAAGGTAGTCTTTGACCACTTGGAGCAGCAACGGACGCAGTTTCCCGAGTTGGCCTTCTGCGAGTCCCACGCGTTCCACCACGTACTGCTCCAACAACATCGCCAGCGCCTTCTCTCGGTACTTCTGCCGTTCATCGCGCGCCGATGTGAGCTTTTGTTGCTCCTCCGCCGTTAGCACTTGAGCCAATGCAGCCCTCCACAGGGGCTGCGAGCTTGCGCCACTCATACTCCAGGACGCATTGTTAGCGGCGAGAACCTTCTTGATCGTTACCGCAGTCGCGCCTTTCGTCCGGCCTTCCACGCCGCTCATGATCGAACCCCGCACGGCGCGCCCCGCCTGCTCCAGCGCTCCTTCAGCAGCGAGTTGCAGCGTCTTTATCCTCGGCTCATCAAGCTCTAGCTCACGTTGAATCTCCTGTAACTCAGACTCAATGGCAGGTCTCGCCTGCTTCTTTGTCTTCTCGTAAATCTCAACCATCTTTCTACTGGTCTCCGACTGCACGAACTCCAAACCGTACCACGACGGCAAAGTTGGAGTGGTGTCGGGCTCTGCAGCCCACGCTACTACCGAAAAGATGAGGACTGCATGCATGAGCTTCATGGCAACTGATTCTCCTTTGCAGCTTTGATGCGGGCTTGAATCGAAGACCAATAACCACCACGTTTTGCCATCACGGACTCGATTGATTTGACCTGCCAGGGCTCCAAACAATCCTTCCATCCCTGCTTTTCTACGCCCTCCAGCATAACAAGCAGATAGCTTAGCGATTGGTAACCCAAAACACCCCTCAGATCGTCCAGCACAGCCAGATCTTTGCACAGAGGAAGCAACACCTGTTCCATTTTCTCCCGCTGGCTAGCGGACAGTCGGGCTTTTTGATCCACTTCAGAAACCAGTAAGAGTAGCCAAGTCTTCTCTCTTGCCCCTTTTCGCAGTTCCTCTTGCTCCAACCATCTTTTCCTCTGTTCCTCTGTGAGCTCTTGATTCAACATCGCTCCCCATTCTTTTCTCAGCTGTGCGCTTAACGCTCGATTGGCCTCATCGCTCGAGAACCAAAAATTGCCAGCTTCAATCTGCTTAATGCGGTCTTCACGATTTCCCCTGGCGATCTGCCGTTCAATGCCCTTCCGGATGTAGGTCTGTGACTTCTGACGCCAGTCAGCTAATGCTTCTTTGTGTATCACTTCGATCCTTGCCTTCAATTTGGCAGCTAGTTCCTCATCTTTGCCAGTGGCTTGAATCAACCCGTCCAGACTTGCTTGCTGCTTCTTCAAGCTCGGCTGAGCTGTCTGCTCCTCTACACGCTCACTCATCAACTTAACGATGGTATCAACACGCGTTGCTACCGCTGCCTGCTTCTGCACGATCTTCTTCTCTTCGTGAGGAGTGACTAGAGCCTTCCAAGTCTCATCCAGAACCTTGCGTGCCTCCATATAAGCTTCTTTCGTGCCAGGCACATAGATCGTCATTGTTTCCTGCTTCTCAAGCGCCACTACTTTGCCGAGGTCCGTTAGAAAGTCTCCTTTCTTCCAATCTTCTAACACACTCTCCAATTGGCGGCGGTAGTGGCTTCGATAGATTTGCTCGGCCTTGGCCAGCGCATCCGTCATCCGTTTGGCACGCGATTCGTCCATCTCGGCATCGCTCACCTTTTGGTCGATTTCTCCCTCCAGTTCGCTCATGACCGATTCTGTGGCGTTTTTGATCCGCTGGTCCACTCCTTTGGACATGGATTTGATTGCGCGCTCACGCCTTCTCGCAGCTTCACTCTGCCATACGGCGTGCTCCTCGGGAGTGAGATTGGATTCCAACCAATTTGCCCAGAGTTCACGAAGACTTTCGCGACTCTTCTGACTGCTGGGATGGTGGACTGAATCAGCAAGCAGGTTGCCAAAGTCGGGATTGGACTCGTCATCACCATTCGCAATGACATGAAGCTCATAAATCTTCCGCCAATGCTCCAGGCCAGCTTCGTAGAGTGGTTTTGCGGCGCTTAGCAACTTGCGCTGGCGCGCGTCATCCAATTTCAAATGTTTGGCCACGCTCTGTATGAGTTCATCATACTGCTTTTGCTGGGAACTCAGTTGCCCAGCCTCTCGGGCTTTCCAATACAACCTTGCTTTCTCTTTTAGGTCACCCTCTTCTGCAAAAGCAACCGCCGCAGCCCAAAGTGGACCGAGCAAAAAACAGCGGAAAAGAAAGCCCATGGCGGTGGTGTGGCGTCTGCCACGACCGCAGTATCAGGAGAAGTATGCCCTGAATGCAATCTCAAAGTGTCGGCCGACCACCGGAATCGACAAATCTTCTCCTATTCGGTTTCCGTGACCTCGTTGAAAAAAACTTTGATGAAGTTCATCTTCCGCTTGTCGTCGTAACCACGCTCCACCACTGGGTTTGCAGGACTGTCGGATGGGTTTTTGAAGTGGATCTCCACGCCTGTGTCCAACTTTACAACTGCACTCAGCTTTTTGACCGCCTTGTTGACATGCTTGGGCGAAATCTCAAACGATGTATCGAGCGGAAGCCCGTGCTCTTCTTCCAGACGAGCTTTGTGTTCCGCAAATGTCGCAATCGCTTCCGGAGTTCTCAGAACCTTCTCCTCAAACTCCTGTAAGTCGAAATGTTCGCGGCCGTCAAAGAATGCCAGAGCGTCCCGCGCCGCAACAAAAGTCTCTTCTGGCGCTTCTTCGGGTTTGGCTTCGTGAGCCAAGTAATCCGTCACGAGGTTGGCATAGGTGTTCGTCAAAAACGCAGAATCCGGCACCGCCTGAAGGCCAAGGAACTCACGGACCCAAAACTTGCTGTCTGCTCCCGATCGATCAAACGTCAGCGCGTAAAATCCTTTTTGAGCAAACAGATTCAGGATCAAACATCCTTTGTCGATTCTCTCGGGATTGATCCCCTGCTCCGTGTGCAGTTCCAAATCTCCGTCATTGGCCGTTATACTCAAAAAGGGTGCCATGCTTTCTGCCTTGAGAATGCACAGTCCTTGAATCAGCTCACCATCGGCCTCGATTTCATCCACTAGCGCGATGCACAGATCTCCAGACTTGATGTTGGGGTGATTGGACTTGGCATACAAACGTTGTGCAATCTCAATGCCTTTGGGTAGTAGCTTGGAGGGAGCATCAAATACCGCCTTAGCCACGCCATTCATCTCATGCTGGTCCAAAGACGAATGATGATGAAAGCGATGCGGCATCAGATTCTTAAACGGCTTCAGAAACAGAGCCGTCAGAGTCGGCTGATCTTCCTCCTTCACGCGAAACACTTCTTTGGAGGTCTGCAGTGGCTCCTCACGCTGAGGATTGCCTACCTTGGCAAGAACAAGGCGCGAGATTGTGGCAGAAGAGAATCGGATTTTGACAGACATGAAGTGAGGTGAAGAAACCCGCCTTTCATGGCAAAAGAAGCCCGCCGTTCAACCTAAACGATTGCCTCAGTTTTTGGCTCTCGTGAATATCAGACGATGATGCGCGTAAATCAACAGCAACAAGGCTCCAAAACCAAGCGTGACACCCCAAGTTCGCAGATGATGGTGCGGCAACAGCACCCGAACAGCAATATCCTGAATGAGCCCAACGGGATCGCGCAAGATGTCCCAGCTATTCCATCGCAGGAACCTGCCCAGATAAATCCCAAATCCTGTCAGCATCGAAATAACGGCGACTCCCAGCCACGCCTTGTAGAAGCCCATCTTGGCTTCTAGCCACTGATGCACGTGTCCTAAAGACGAAAACGTTACCATCAGACCAACAAGTGCAAATGACACGAGCAGCAAGAGACCATGCCACTCGTGACCGACCAATTTTTGAATATGAAGCAGGTCTGTGAGCAAGTAGGGAGCATTTGGAAAAAACAGCAACCAAGGCAACAATACAAGCCCGCCCAACTTCACTGATGGAATCCACCGCAACCAAAAGCTGAGGGCATAGGGGATGCAGGCAAGGAACAGATTCCATGGCATGAAGCGGAACTCGGTCACTCGCATGACGCCAAAAACTAAGATGCTTAAAAATACGCACCAGCACCCTGCGAGGAACAGCAAAACCACTTCACGGAAACGGAGATCAGATGTCATGGGCCATAAGGTTACTTGCACGAAGCCTTCCGCAACCAGATCTCACAACGCATAGCAGATTCCCGCATGCCAATCTAAACATTTGATCGAGCGGAACAGCCCTTTTGTGCAACTCTCGCTTGCGAATGAACGAGCGTTTCGTTGAACCCGAGCAACTGGATCATCTGCCTGCGGACCATCCCGAGGCAGTTCGAAGCCGACGGGATCTCCGAATCATCAATGCGATGCTCGGAACCCGCCGCTGGTTGGAAAAGCGGATTCCAGTTGGCGCCGCTGTTCTGGAGCTTGGTGCTGGAGACGGCTCTATGTGCCGCGGATCCTCTTGGACAGGGCTGGATCTTGCTCCACGCCCTATTGATCTGCCGCAAGCGTGCAGTTGGGTTCAAGGCGACATGTTTGATGCCTCCAACTGGCCCAAAGTTGGCGTCATTGTGGCCAACTTGTTCCTACATCACTTCAATGAGGACCAACTTCAATGGCTGGGGCAGCAGATTCGCCGCTCTTGCGGACTCTTTCTCGCTTGCGAGCCCCGCCGTCACCCTTTGCCAATGGCGAGCGGCGCCCTACTCGCCACCTTGTGTGACTTCAGCCCAGTGACGTGGAATGACATGATGATCAGCATCCGCGCGGGCTTTCGAGGTGCGGAACTTGCGGATGCACTTGGCTTTAACAGCGGCTTTCGAGTTTCTGAGACGCTACTCGGATCGTATCGGCTTGAAGTTCATTTATGAAGTCAGTCACCATTGCTGGCGGAGGCCTGTCTGGACTGGCTCTTGGTATTGCCTTGCGCCAGCACGAGGTACCCGTCACCATCATTGAGGCAGGCAGCTACCCACGACACAGAGTTTGCGGAGAGTTCATCTCAGGCGTGACGGATGAACAACTACAGGCACTAGGCATTGAGGACTGTCTAGCTCACAGCATGCGTCATTCGACCAGCGTCTGGTACGATTTCGACCGCCCGTTTCTGCGTGCAAACTTGCCGGAACCGGCCCGAGGCCTGAGTCGTTTCGCGGTAGACGCAGCACTTGTTGAGCGATTCTCCGCTTTAGGTGGCCGACTCCATGATGGAATGAGGCAAGATCGTGATGGCGAGGGGGTCGTTTGGGCCACTGGCAGACAGAAAAAGCCATCGGATTGGATGGGACTTAAAGCGCATGTGGAAGGGCTAGAGCTTGAAGCCGGGTTGGAGATTCACTTCGGCAAAGACGCTTACGTTGGCCTCACAAAAGTCGAAGGCGATCACGTGAACATCTGCGGGCTGTTTCGCCGCAACCAAGCGATACCAGGAGGCCAAGCATTGATCCAAGCCCTACACGACTCCCTGCTCCCCGGATTGGCAAGCCGAGTCTCCAATGGCAACTTGATGCCAGGCTCGCTCAAAGGCGTAAATCATTTCTGTCTCGGTTGGCAAACTCACGTCGACCCAAGCCGCGCTTGCATCGGGGACTCTTCGGCGATGATTCCGCCGTTCACTGGAAACGGCATGAGCATGGCCTTCCAGAGTGCTCTGGTGGCCAGAGAGCACTTGCTCAATTGGAGCCTAGGTCATCAGCCTTGGGACACCACCGTCAAGAGCCTGAGGAGCGCCCTGCACTCCACATTCGATCGCCGCATCCGATGGGCCCGCGTTATGCAATCGGTGCTAATGCATCGCCCTGGAAGACTTCTCGCCGGGTGGCTGATTCGGCAACATCCTTCAACCTTCGAAAGCCTCTACCGCAGAGTCAGATGAGTCCGCGTCTTTCTTCCATTGCTACTGCATTCCCCGAACGTTCGTGGACTCAGCGTGAATGCTGGGATATTCTAAAAAGCTCAACGACCGTCGGCAAACTCAAGTCGCGTTCAGTCCAGTTGCTTGAAAAAGTTCTCACCGGGGACAGCGGCATCGAGAAGCGCCATTTTGCAACCGCGAGCATTGAGCATGTGCTCAGCCGCAACGCGCAAACACTTAGCGAGACCTATGAAAGCGAGGCCACAGCACTCGGCACAGCAGCACTGTTGAAGGCGATGCCCGCTGACGGAGTCGATGCGCTGTTTGTGTGCTCTTGCACCGGCTATTTGTGTCCGGGACTGAGCAGCCACATCGCAGAAAAGGCCGGCCTGAGGCCGAACATCAGCCTTCTGGACCATACCGGAGCTGGTTGCGGTGCGGCTATCCCAACGATCCGAGCCGCCTGTAACTACGTGGCTGCAAATCCAGGACATCGCGCCGCCGTAGTGGCCGTAGAAATATGTTCGGCAGCTTTTTACGTCAACGACGATCCTGGCGTGCTCATCAGTTTGTGCTTGTTCGCAGATGGCGCAGCAGCAGTCGTTCTGGATAGCGAGTCAAAAGCTGGCTGGCGATTTTCTGGATTTCAAACGCTCCACATTCCCGAACAACGCGAGAAAATCCGCTTCGTGAACCGCGATGGCTACCTCTGCAACCAACTGGATAGAGCTGTGCCAGATCTCGCGGCTTCTGCGGTGAAAAAACTCTACTCAACGACGGTCTCTCAGCCTCGCGTAATCAGCCATTCCGCTGGCCGAGACGTGCTCAATGCCATCCGCTCAAAACTGCCACACCAAGACCTCGCCGAAGCCGCCGAAACGCTTCGACTTCGAGGGAATGTCAGCAGTCCCTCCGTCCTCATCGCGCTAGAGAACGCCCTGACTCGTTCAAGCACCGAACCACTTTGGCTAACTAGCTTTGGGGCCGGATTCTCAGCTCACTCCTGTCACCTGACTCACGATTGAAGCCCTGAGCAATCGGCCTTTCAAACACTTGCCCTCGCCCGTCATCTGCGGAACTTGAAATCACATGCCCGCTCGCAAAACCCCTGAAACTCTCCGCTCCTGGCGCTGGTACGGCCGGGATGAACTCCGTTCGTTCGGCCACCGCTCGCGCGCCAAACAAGCCGGTTTGGATTCCTTCGACTTCACAGGCAAACCTGTCATCGGCATCTTCAACACTTGGACAGATTTGAACTCCTGCCACCTTCACTTCAAGATCACTGCGGAATGCGTTAAACGAGGTGTTCTACAGGCAGGCGGGCTGCCATTTGAAGTGCCAGTGATGTCAGCCGGCGAGATGCTGACCAAACCAACGGCCATGTTCCATCGCAATTTCTTGGCAATGGAAACAGAGGAACTTTTGCGCGCTAACCCACTGGACGGTGCGGTGCTTTTGGGTGGTTGTGATAAGTCCACACCGGGACTTCTCATGGGTGCGTTCAGCATGAACATCCCCATAATCTATGTTCCATGCGGACCGATGATTCGTGGCAACTGGCGTGGCGAAACACTTGGCTCAGGCTCTGATGTTTGGAAGTATTGGGACGAAAAACGTGCTGGTAATCTCTGCGGAGATGCTTGGGCTGAAATTGAGGATGGCATCGCACGTTCTGCCGGGCACTGCATGACCATGGGCACTGCGAGCACCATGACTTCGATGGCGGAAGTGCTTGGCCTCACTCTTCCAGGGGCGTCTTCGATTCCTGCGGTCGATTCAGCCCACAACCGCATGGCCGCAGCAGCCGGGCGGCAGATTGTTGAGAACGTTTGGGCCGACTTAAAGCCACTTGATGTTGTAACAGCGGCTTCATTCGACAACGCAATCGCCGTCGACATGGCCCTTGGCGGCTCCACAAACGCCATCGTTCACCTTGTAGCGATGGCTGGCAGGGCAGGCATCAAATTGCCTTTGGAGCGCTTTGATGAAATCAGCAAAAGGACGCCACTGATCGCAAACTTGCGGCCCTCCGGAAAATACTTGATGGATGACTTCTACACGGCTGGTGGACTCAGAGCCACGCTCAAAGTGATGGAATCACTTCTGACCACTGATCTCATCACGGTGAACGGCAGGACCCTGAGTGAGAACATCGCTGACGCTGAAGTCTACAACTCCGACGTCATTCGATCGCTTGACAATGCACTTGCCTCAGATGGCGGAACGGCCGTCTTGCGTGGCAATCTGGCCCCAGAGGGTGCTGTGATCAAAGTATCCGCCGCCACCAAAGAACTGCTTAACCACACGGGTCCAGCCATGGTGTTTGAAGATTACAATGATCTGAAGAAGCGCCTGGATGATCCTGATCTGCCAGTGACAAAGGATAGTGTGCTGGTTCTCAAGAATGGAGGTCCCGTCGGTGCGCCTGGCATGCCGGAGTGGGGTATGCTCCCCATTCCCAAAAAGCTTCTCAAAGAGGGCATTCGGGACATGGTCCGCGTGTCGGATGCCCGGATGTCCGGCACAAGCTATGGAACCTGTGTCCTCCACGTCTCGCCAGAGTCAGCGGTTGGAGGTCCGCTAGCTCACGTTAGAACGGGCGACCTCATTCAACTCGACGCTACCAATCGGCAAGTGAATCTGCTGGTCTCGGATGAAGAACTAGCCAGCCGTCGAGCCAGTTGGGCGCCTCCACCGCCACGTTACGGCCGTGGCTATGGCAAGCTCTACTGCGAACATGTCACGCAAGCCCATGAGGGAGCTGACTTTGACTTCCTTCAGTTCGGGCCCGAGACGCCCGAACCGGAGATTCACTAAGAGTTGGTTTTCAGTTCCTCAAGTTCGGCCCACCGCACAAACTTTGAGTCCAAAGTCTGGCGTTTAGCCGCCAGTTCATCCAGCCAAGCCTGTGTGCCATTTCCAAGCCGCACAAAATGCTCCGGTTCGTTCATGGCGGCCTCACACTCCGCAATCTCCTGCTCCAGCGTAGCAATGGTGGCCTCAAGCTCACCCAACTCACGCAGTTCCTTCTGCGAGATCTTCCGCGGCTTGGCTTCACGCTCTGGCTTGGATTGCTTCACGGGCACCTTCAGTACTTCCACTTCCGCAGCGGCCATCACGGCACGTTTCTCGTGGTAGTAGCTGTAGTTTCCACTGCAAATGTGGACCCGTCCATGCCCCTCAAAAGCGATGATGCGATCACAGACACGATCCAAGAAATAGCGATCGTGACTCACGATCAAAACACAGCCCGAGAAGGCAAGTATCGCCTCCTCCAACACACGCATCGTCTGTAGATCAAGATCGTTGGTCGGTTCGTCCAAGATCAAGAAGTTGCCGCCCTGGCGCAGAATCTTGGCCAACAACACGCGACTCTGCTCCCCGCCACTGAGCTCCTTAACGCGCATGGTGACACGCTCATCGGTAAATAGAAATCGCTTCAAATAGGTGCGGATGTGCAATTTCTCGTCTCCAAAGCTGACGAAGTCTGACTTGCCTGCCACTTCCTCCATCACGCTGTTCTCTGGATTAAGCAGAAGACGCTGTTGATCGACGTAGTTGAAAACGGTGCGCTTGCCGATCAAAACTGAGCCCTCGGAAGGCTCTTGCGCTCCCATCAGCAAACGAAGAAGCGTCGATTTTCCCAGTCCGTTTCGGCCAATGACTCCGGTGCACGTTCCTGCTTCGAACGACAGATCAAGATGACTGAAAAGCCAGCGGTCCTCAATGCGAGCGCCCAGGTTGGTTGTATCGACAACGACATTAGCAAGTGCAGGCGGAGGTGGAATGATCAAGTCCATGACCAGTTCTTGCTCAGGAGCATCCTGGCTCGCTACGCGATCAAACTCATCGAGCCTCGTCCTCGCCTTGCTACGTTGGGCCTTTACACCAGCCCTCACAAACTCCAACTCCCGCCTTAAATAGGCCTGCCTCCTCCGCTCGCTACCGGCCTCGATGCTTTCCCTCAACGACTTGGCTTCCAGATATGCGGTGTAGTTTCCAACATGACTGTAGATGCGCGAATCATCAATCTCCACGATCCTGGTTGCGATGTGATCCAGAAAATACCGATCATGTGTGACAAACAAAACCGCGCCCTTGAACTCTCGGAGGAAGTTCTCCAACCACTCGATCGATTCCGCATCCAGATGGTTCGTAGGCTCATCCAGAAGCAGCAAGTCGGGTTGTGATACGAGTGCTCTAGCCAGTGCAACTCGCCTCTTTTCGCCACCAGAAAGATCTCGCACGATTCGATCCGCCGCAGGGGCTCCAAGTTCATTCATCACTGCGATGATCCGAGCCTCGAGACCCCAACCGTCACGTAGTTGGATGTCGTTCAACAACGCAGCCTCCTGATCGCCCTTCACCTCACCTGATTCGTAACGCTGGATCATCTCCAGAACTGCAGAGCCACCTGTGCGGACGTTATCGATCACCGTTGCATCTTCGTTCAAAGAAAACTCTTGGGCCAAATAGCTAGTGAGCATCCCATTCCTGCGGGAGATGGTGCCACTGTCCGGCCGTTCGCTCCCAGCCATGATTTTCATGAGACTGGTTTTGCCCGAGCCGTTTCGACCTACGAGGCCTAGCTTCTCTCCCTCATGGATCGCCATCGTTGCGTCCGTGAAAACTTGCTGCAAGCCGAACTGGAGACGCAGGTCTTTGACTGAAACGAGGGCTGGAGAAGTTGGAAACACGTTGCCCTCCATTGCACGTCAGGCAAAGGAGGGCAATCACGGTCTTGGGGGACGAAGACTAGTCGTTTAGCACCACGCGAAGAGCGCCACCTGAGATGGCAAAGTCCTTCACCCCAGCAACAAAACCTTTTACGGCGGGATCACTGCTGATGTCGGCGTTCTGGAATAAGTTCAGGCCTTTGATGTTGCCCAACCAAGCATTAGGAAGCGATATCCCTCCCACACTGATGTCAGAGATGCTGAACGCCAGCTTCTTCTCTGCATCCATGCGGGCATTGAAAGCGCACTGAATACGAAGCGTCTTGCCTCCAAACATCGGTGCATCTTTTTCGATGGGTACGATGGCAGTAGCTACACCGCTGCCATTCCCCAACTCTACCTTTACCTGCTCACCCAGACCTTGATCGGCCAGGAAGGCATTGATCTCGCGCTCACTGAGCTGCAGGGTTTTCTTCGGGTCAGTTGGAGGGACTTGGGGAGTTGCCTCTGCCTGACCCGCAGCGGACATGGCCACAAGCTTTGAATCCAGGGCTTCTTTCTCCGAGTTTGACAGAGCCACTGGGTTCAGGGTGGAAGCATAAAAGTTGTGCTTAACCCACCAGACAGAAGCGGCTGCGGTGATGCCCGCGGTCCCAAGCACAATAGCGGCAACGACGAAGAAAGGGCGTTTCCAAAATGGACGAACGACTGAGGGAGCGATGGAAGGAGGGTTCATGTTCATACGCGTCAGACGTTGGAGGCAAAAAGTTGTTCATCTATTGCAAAATCACTTCCCATCTGGAACTGACTTCTTCGGGCTTGCTACAAACCGAGCTTGCGATCCAACGCCTCCTCCATCGCTCGCTCTACCAACAAGACGGCCAGGGACTGAGTAACATCGTCGAGCGTTGCATTAGCCCGTTTCAGAGCAGTAGCATCATGCAACTCCGCTTCCAAAATCTCGCGCACAGCACTGCTCGCACGCCGAATCGCACCCGTATCCACAGCGTCTCCCACCAAAGGAAGCGCTTCATCGACGGCTGCCAGTAGTTCCTCGGACTTCATCTTCGCCTCAGTCCAGATGCGCTCATTCATGTCATCGAGCGCATGCTCCACACTGGCGTTGATCATTTCTTCCACCCGGCTGTCATCTACATCGACAGCAGTATTTTGAATCTCCAAAACAGTGTCTTTACCCGTGGCCGTATCGCGCGCTAGAACACTGAGGATACCGTCAGCATCAATGCTGAACTGCACACCAACGCGAGCTGTTCCTTTTGCACCCGAAGGAAAAGGCACTTCGACACGGCCAAGCTCCCAGTTGTCTTTGGCAAGCTCCCGTTCTCCCTGCAGCACACGGATCAGCATGCTTTCCTGACCGGCAACCGCATTGGTAAACATCTCTCCCGCTTTACATGGAATGGTGCTATTCCGTGGAATGATGATGTTCATCAACCCACCAAACGTCTCGATCCCTAGCGACAATGGCGTCACATCAAGCAAGATCATCTGACGGAGAGCGCCACTGAGGATGCCAGCTTGGATCACGGCACCTTTTGCCACTGCTTCATCAGGGTTCTGAGATAAGTTCGGTTCCGTTTTGAAGGCATCTCTCACTCTCTGCCTCACCAATGGCATCCGAGTGCTGCCTCCAACCAAAATGACCTCATCCAGATCCTCCACGTTGAGTTTTGCGTCATGTAAAGCACGCTGGCAATGTTTGATGGTCCGATCCACAAACGGACGTGCCATTTGCTCTAGTTCTGCGCGCTCAACCACCACATGAAAGCTGTGGCTGCCATCAATGAATGGCAGAATGACCTCAACCGAGTCGTGCGTGGAGAGTTGCCGTTTCGCTCGCTCGGCGGCCTCGGTCCACGCAGCGTCTTGGGCAACATCCTCGGCTGCCGTCCAGTCCCGTTTTGATTTCAGATACCGGACCAACGCAGCATCAATGTCATCGCCACCCAACTGCGTGTCGCCTGCCGTCGAGAGAACCTGGAAAACACCGTCACGCATTTCGAGGATTGAGATGTCGAAAGTACCACCACCAAAATCATAGACCGCCACTCTCTTTCGCTCGCCAAGCTGATCCAGACCGTAGGCCAGAGCAGCCGCCGTGGGTTCAGCAAGAATGCGGTCCACACTCAAGCCAGCCAGTTCCGCAGCGTGCTTTGTAGCAGCGCGCTGAGCATCATTGAAGAAAGCTGGCACTGTGATCACTGCACGACTCACATTCTGGCCGAGTGAATCTTCAGCGACCTGTTTCAAGTGCTTCAGTATCTCGGCGGACACCTTGCTTGGGGTCGTGCCCAAGACTCTAAGGTCGTAAGGCGGTTCCCAGTCCGACTCTCCTGGCCGACGACCAATTAAGCGTTTCACCGAAAAAACGGTGCGTGCTGAATCGAGCACCTGCTGACGACGTGCAGCGGTCCCTACGGTGATATGACCACCAGAACCGTAATGCACCACCGATGGCGTTGATCGCTCGCCATTCTTGTCAGCAAGCAGGATAGGAAATCCTGCATCAACAACCCCCACCAGCGAGTTGGTGGTGCCCAAATCAATGCCAAGGATCAGGTTGTTATCCATTCTCCCGCACCCACTGGCCCGCACGCAGATACAGCTCCGTCGAACTCCTTAACTGGAGCTTCTCCTTGATCCGTGAGCGATACGTCTCCACCGTAGATTCACCCAGGCCGAGAATCTCCGCGATCTGACGGCTATTTTTTCCTCTCCCAAGGAGTTGAAACACCTCCAACTCCCTATCCGCCAGCGACTCGACTCCACTCGCCTGAGCGCTTCCGCCTTTGGTAGCCATTCTTTCCAATATGCGTGAGGTGACGTTCTTACTGACGTACACATCACCATCCATCACCTTGCGGATGGCCTTAACCACCTCAAATGAAGCCTCGTTCTTGGTGATGTAGCCGCGCGCCCCTGCACGCAACACACGCTCGGCGTACACCTCCTCGTCATGCATGGACAGCACCAGAACTTTGACCTGGGAGTTCTGGGCCTTGAGATCCTTGAGTAGTTCCAGACCATTGCTCTGCCGTAGCGTGAGATCAATGATCGCCACATCGGGTTCGTGTTCATCAATCAGACGCATAGCGTCACTGGAGTTGTCTGCTTCTGCGCAAACATTCATGCCCAGATCGCGATTGATGAGCTGAGCGAGCTGCTCCCTAAACATGGGATGATCTTCCACCAAAATAACTTTGAGGTGGGCAATTGAAGGATCTTTTTGCACGGGGCTAGTTGTCATCTTCGTGTCGGGTTCTAACTTTCATCACACAGGATACCGAGGTGCCGCCCTCGGGTCGAGGTTCAAATTCAATGACTGTGCCAAGCGCCTGGGCTCGATACCGCATGGTGCGCAGTCCAAGACCCTCGCTTCGATCAGATTTTCGAGGAGCTAAGCCTTTGCCGTTATCTTCGATCCGCAACTCAAGCAAGTCACCCATCGCGCGCAGAGTAATGCTGATCTCGCTGGCTCCACTGTGCTTCACTGCGTTGTTAACAGCTTCTTGAGCGATGCGATAGAGGTGCATGGCGACATCTGGGTCATCCACGTGGACTTCAGACCACTCGGCTACCTCGATCGGAATCCCTGTCATCCGGCCAGTGGTCTCGGCCAACTCAGACAAAGCTGTAGACAACCCCGTACGGTCCACGTGAACAGGGAAAATGCCTCTTGCCAAGCTCCTGGCCTCGATGACTGACGCTTGGATCGAGTGTTCAATACTCTCTGCATCACGGACCTCTGGAACACCACGAACCTCAAGGTCCTCCGCAAGCGCTCGAGCCGCGCAACCAATTGCCGCAAGCTGCTGGCAGAGACCATCATGCAAATCCTGACCAATGCGCTGCTGTTCATACTCCGAGATCGAGATAATCTCCTTCTCAAGCTGCCGCATCTCCTCCAATGCGGCAATCCGCGCCCTGTCTGCTTCATGGCGGGCTTTGATCGCTGAGGCGGCTAGCGCCGCGATAATAAACACCAGCAAGCGATTGAACATTGCCAGGGTGTAGGCCGCCATCCCAGGGAAAATGTGTCCCTCCAGATTGGTCATCCATGACAACACCGCACAAATCATAGCCAGTATGAGCCCAAGCCTCCTCCCACCCCACCACACAGCCAGAGTTATGGGCATGCAGTAAAGCAAAAAGGCGCTCCATTCACTTCCAAGCTGGTGATCCAGCCAGCTGATGCCACCGCACAGCGAGACAAGCACCACCGACATCAACCACGACGGTAGATAGTCCGGGGCGTTCTGAATCCGCTGAAAAAAACCAAATGGCACTTTGCCCATATCGACCGTGGAACTTTGCGGTTAGGTCGGGACTAGCAAGGACCAAATGCACATCCCGGCGATCCAAATCTCACTTCTCTGGACGCTTCTTCTTCCCCTTAGAACCCGGCCGTTCAGCTCGGAACGAGGCTCCATTGTCCTGTGGCATTGCTTGATGCCAGCCAGTGACCAGTTTTACCAAACGGTCGGTGATATCGCCATGCTCCCTCGCCAAATCCTTGGATTCCGCTTGGTCGGACTCCAGGTCGTAGAGTGCCGGGCGTGAACCGTCGTAATCACACAGCAACTTCCACTTCCCTTCACGCACGGCCAGATCAGGCAAGGGCTCTACGACGTGTGGTAACCAATTTTTGCGATCCGGTGGTCGGCGCCAGAAGATGGGGGCTCTCCTGGAAACCGTACCCGCCCCAACAAGTGCTTCTGACACATTTTCACCATCCCAACGCACCTCTGAAGGAGTTGCTACCCCGGTAATCGCCAAAAGTGAGGGGGGGATATCCATGGCGGCGAAAACAGACGTGTCGTTTCTGCTTCCAGATGCGCCTGCATTCACAAGTCCAGGCCCCCAAACTACCAGCGGTGATCGGACTCCGCCCTCGTAAAGCGTTGTCTTGGAGCCACGAAATGGACTGGCGCTTCCGGCACCGGGCTCAGGGCCGTTGTCTGAACAAATCATCACCAACGTGTTGTCACGCAGAGAGGGTGAGTTTCTCAGGTGCCCAAAAAGCTTCCCGAGTTGACGATCCATCTCCTCCAGCACGGCGAGATAAAGCTCCTGCTTGTTGTTGCCCCATTTGGAAACTGGCGGCCACCACGGACCGTGCACATCATCTGGCCAAAGGTTGATATAAAATGGCTGTTTCTTATTCGCTGCTTGATCAATAAACTTGATGGCAGCATCGACAAACCCGGTCGTGATCTCAGAGCGCTGCATCCAGGTGAAGGGCCTGCCCAACCGCTCAGCATCAGCCCATATTTTCCCTGGCTGCGTGTCTCCTGGTTTCAGCGTGAGCGGCAAGAGTTTCGCTCCCATCCCCTCGAAGTTGGTCAACGACTCATCAAATCCGTATTCAGTAATCGCTGGCGCATTGTCCACGTCTCGCTGCCCGCCGAGGTGCCACTTGCCGAAATGGCCGGTTGCATATCCAGCTCTTTGCAACACCCTCGCAAGTGTCGGAGCTGATGGATCAAGCCATTGAGCGACCCCACGTCGTTCATTGTTTGCACGATTGTCCAAGTAGGAAGTAATCCGCCACCGCGTGGGATACTGGCCTGTCGTAAATGCACAACGAGATGGCGAACAAATCGGCGAGTTAACGTAAAATTGCGAAAATCGAATCCCTTCGGCAGCTAGACGATCAACTTCAGGCGTCTTGGCCTTAACATTGCCAAAGCACGAGAAATCTCCCCACCCCATGTCGTCGATAAGGACAAAAACGACATTGGGCCTTGCTCGTTCAGCAATCGCATGAGTTGCACTCCAAAAGAGCGCCAGCGCGGTCAGCACGCGACAAAACATCAGCAGTAGCCTTAGCTAATCAGTTCAGGGATTGGGCGACCGTTCTCAACAATGTGCACCGGACGACCATTGAAGTCATTGATGGTGACCTTGGCAGAGTCGATCCCTAGATGGTGGTAGATGGTGGAAAGAAAATCACCAGGTCCACACGGCCTCTCGATCACATCTTCACCACGTTTATCTGTAGCACCAATAAGCTGACCCGTGCGAATGCCACCGCCGGCCCAGATGTTCGTAAAGGCACGCGGCCAGTGATCACGACCAGGTTGCAACGTGCCAGCAGGCGCACTCGCATCGCCAGCTCCAGTGCTACGATCAAAGCTGATCTTCGGCGTACGACCAAACTCACCGGTCACCACCACAAGAACGCGCTTGTCCAGTCCGCGGGCATAAATGTCTTCGATCAATGCCGCTACCGCAAGATCATAGTTAGGCATCCTGAAACGCAATGCTTCAAACTGATGATGATTCACTGCGTGATCATCCCAATTGTTAACTCTCCCACAGAGTGGGCCATTCAAACTGCTTGTGACGATCTCAACACCAGCTTCGACTAGGCGGCGAGCAAGCAGCAGTTGCTGACCCCAACGATTGCGCCCGTATCGCTCGCGCGTTGCCTCTTCCTCCTTCGACAGATCGAAGGCATCCCGCGTGTGGGGATTGGTCAACAAAGTCATAGCTTGTGATTCAAACTCGTCCAATGCACCGAGTTCGCCCTCGCGATCGAAGGCACGTTCCATGCGATCAAGGCTTTTGCGCAGGGCGATCCTGTCACTTAGACGCCTCGTTTCAGACTCATCAGCCAGACCTATGTTCGGGACCTGGAAGCTCGGGCGATTCGGGTCGTCTGTGACTGAGAACGGCGCATAGGCATCCCCAAGGTAAGCCGGGCTGGAGTATTCGGGGGAAGCGGGTGGCACTCCGATGTAATTGGGCAAGGGATTGTCACGACCGCCATTTTTGGAGCGCAGATAATGGGCCACGGACATCCAGTCGGGCAGTCGTGGCTTCGGTTTGTCGCGTTCGTCCGAGTCGCCCGAGAACATCTGCATTGTCCCTGCGGGATGACCCCCAGCTTTCTGATACATGGAGCGAAGAACAGTAAACTTGTCTGCAATCTTAGCCTGTAGCGGTAGCAACTCGGTGAAATGCATACCTGGCACTTTCGTGGGGATCGTTTTGAACGGACCGCGATACTCACTTCCGATATCCGGCTTCGGATCATAGGAATCCACATGGGAAAGGCCTCCCGGAAGCCAAACCATGATCACTGCAGTGCGTTCCGAGGCTGGCTTGAGCGCATTCTCGGCCCGTAGACGTAGCAAGCCCGGAAGGCCTATCGACGCAAATCCAGTCAGCCCGATCTGCATGAACGAGCGCCTGGAGGTCAGAGGACCACCACAACGAATGATTGAGCCAGGGGGATTATTTGAACTCATTGGTCTTCCTACGCTCACAAAATGGCCCGTTTTACGAACATCGAGCCCCAGATTCCTAGTTCTTGGCAGTCGGTTTACCTCCGAATGACCTCGGAAAACATATCAACATGAGTTGCGGCCTTTGCTTTCTCATTGATTTGAGATCTTTTCCGCAGCGTCTCGAAGTCCAGACCCTTGAAGTCGAAAACACCTCTTTCATAAAGCGCCTCATCGGCCTTGCCGTTCAAAAGGAATCGCCAGTCCCAAGACATCCGCTTATCCTTGGGGCGTTGGGTGCGAATGGTGGTGGTGCAATTAGTCGTGATGGCGTTGTACCATGCCGGGCTTGCATGCAGTTCGTTCAGTCCCTGGATGTATTCCATGAATCGTTCGCGCGCCTGAACGGCAGTGGCATTGGTGTGGTAAAGAAAGACATCTTCGCCTTTTCGCACGCTGGTGCGTAAGCGGATCACGTCTCGCTCATCCGCAACGATATAGATGAGTTCAAACTGACGATAAAGGCCACCGAGAGCAGAGTAGCTTTCACCCACCTCTTTCCGCGTCTCTATCGAGAAACAAATCGGTGAACTGCCTGAGAACTGAAAGCTAAGAATGGGATGAGCCATCCAGGGAGAACCCCAATAGCAGATCGCGATATCAAAACCGGTAATCTTGTCGAGATCGACCGTTCGTGTCTCCCAACGCTCTGTGAAGTCGTTGGGTGTCCTGTAGTCGAAGTTTCTTACGTGGTGGAGCGTCACCATGCTGCCATTCACCTCTGCCCAGGCGGTCTTTGAAACGTCCGTTTGCCAGTCGCGATCACTCCGAGGTCGCTGGGTGAGCCACAGAGCCAAGATAGAACAGAAGATTCCGGCCCAGGCAGCCGAGAGGCCTAACAAAGATCCTATCTTCCAGACGAAGATGCCGTGAATCGTCAACAGCAAAGCGATGATTACAAGATTGCCCTTCCCCAGGGGTGCATCAAACCAGACAGCTCCCATCTCCCACAAAAGAATCGGCAGCCCAATGAAGCACAATCCGATGCGACCAATCGTGCTCACTCTAGGCGGCACTGGCTGGTAATCAGAAGTTGCTAACGTGTTCATGCAGGATGCGTCGAATCTCATCGACCGCCTGCGGATGTTCGTGTGCACTATGCCCGAAGGGCACGATTAGTTCGGACTCCACATTGTCGAGGTGCGCGCTTGTATAAGGCACAAAGCCATCTGAGCAACTTGGATCGTTCAGCGGCTTCTGCTTCTTGTTTCCAATGATCGAGTGAACGTGGAGACCAGGTCGAAGAGGGAGGCTGATTGAAGTCTTCACAAACTGTGACTTGGGCGAGAGATTGTCGATGCTCGTCGGCACACCCTTGGCCATCAGTTCTCGGAGTGGTCCATGCTCTGGGGCCCTGCCCTGCACGATATTGAGTGCGTCACCCATAATACTGCCTGGCAGACCCACAAGTTTGCTTCCGAAAGCACCAAGTCGACCTTCTGCAAGGGCACTACCGCGATGCGGTGTGGCCACGAAGATGACCCGACTGATGTAAGGGTTAGGCTTGTACTCAAGATAAGCGCGCAATGCCTCCCTCTGCTCTGCCGACATATTCAGCCGGTCAGGCGTAGATCCAAAAACGTTTACCCAGAGTCGATCACCACTGTCCTGAACCTGCGACTTACTCACTAATCCTCCCATGCTGTGCCCTACCAGCGCCATGTGATCAGCGTTCCATCCGGCACCCTGCTTCTTCATGGTATCGTGCAAAAGTGAGAGTTTTTGGCGAAGTTTTGCAGCACTGTAGATCACCGGTACACCCGTAGGGTAGCGGAAGAAGAAAAACTGAGACGAGCTTTGCAGTTTTGGGTCGCTCCACAGTTCATTGACCACGTTTTGCCAGGTTGCAGGTTTCGACATCAGTCCGTGAACAAAAACGACAGGCACGCGATCGGGATTGGGTCGTTCAAGGGCAATGAGACCCATTTTGTCCAAATGATTTTCGCTACTAAGCAGTGCGCCGAGGCCAGACATGCGGATTTCTTTCCGAGAAAGAAGAAACTCCCCTACAGCTGAGATATCCTCAGCTAATGGCGTGCTCTTCCCGTTGATCAGCACTGATTCGACCGTGCGTGGATCATGCAACGTCAGCACAGCATGCAGCCCATTGCCTTTGGTTACACTAACGGAGATCGTGGCTGTGACAGGCGAAAGATACCCTCCAGCGGCCATGAAAGGCTCCTGCTCGGCCCGTGTGTCACTATACTTCCACCATGCGACAAATGGCGCGCCAACTCCTGATTTAGCAATCCGGCGCTTCAATGCGCGGGACTTGACTTCACGTGCAGAGATAAGCTCGTCAAACTCGAGATTTTGGGGCCAGTTCGCATGAATGTTTACTACGTGACCATCCTTTGAAATGATCCTGCTGCCTCGCTGCGGCTTGTGATCACAAGCTTCCATCCACGCACCCACAGCCATCTCCACGGCCTCGTTGTACTCGGCCTGATTTGAGGCCAGAGCGAGATCAAGCCTACTGGCATCCCTTACTTCGGCTAGTGAACGATAAAGGTCTCCTTGCTTGTTACCAAAAGCGAAACTTCGCCTCGAAACAGAACTTTGCTTTTGATGGCTAACACAACTGGATAGCGGAAGTGCAACCAGCAAGCACAGAATCAGTCGAGGGCCGAGTTTCATTGATCGGTCGATTTATAGTCCACGCCGTCCACGGAGCTTGTCATTCACATTTTCTCTGCGGTCCCAGTAGCCTTCACGGATATCGCCACGGCCTGTGTAAACCATCGCATCGCGGCGGTCTTCACGACGATCATAGCGATCTTCCGCACGATCCACACGACCTGCTACACATGAACTGAGCAGACAAGCCGTGATTAGAGAGAATAGTAGTGTTGCATTTTTCATACTGATTTTACTTCGAAGGTTAGAGTTAAAGTCTGATGCCCATGTTGAGGAAGACTCCAGAGGTCGCCACGTCATTGACGAATCCGCCGCTGGTGTAATCCACGGCCATGTGTTTATAGCCAATCTCAAGGGTTGTACGCTTAGTCAGGTTATAGCCAAGGGCACCATAGACCTGCCAAGCGAGGTCAGAACTGATGCCAAAACCACCTATGTCCGCCTTAGCTGTTGCGTAGAGCCTGTCAGTGAAGTGGTAATAGCCACGAACGCCGATGAATGGATCCACCCAGTCCTTAGTGCCTGACAGTTCGGTAGGAATGGATTCCCGGAGTGCTCGCTCAATCTCTTTGGCTAATGCTTTCTCCGCCTTTGCAACAGCGCGCCTAGCGCGTGCCTTGGCAGCCGCCACCTTACTTTGAACAACAGCAACTTTGCTCTGCGCCAAGGCGATCTGTTCGTCGATTCTAGCTGACGCCGCATCGCGAATGGCCTGCTGTAGCCTGTCGCTCTTCTGGATAGCATTGATCAGGCCTGGATGGGATTGCCCGATGGCGCGCAAGTCGTTCAGAATGCTGCTGGCCTTGGCAGCCACCTGATTGGAGAGCTGCGTCTTCTTTTGCTCAATGACGGGAACCGCTTTGCCTCTGACACCACTTTTGACTCGGTCGATCACCTCATCAATCACACGTGCGCTGACATCCTCAGACACTTGTTCCACTCCAGAGTTGCTTAGACTCAACGAAAGGTCACCCGTGACGGACATGTAGCGTGCCCCTGCATACAAATCGAGGGCACCACGAGGACTTTCCCAAACGCGATAGAACAAAGCAGCCTCTGCAACGAGCTGTTCCATGGAGACGCTAACCGTATCCAAGAGTGGGTCGGGCGTGCTTCCACCAGTAGAGACTTTGAGATACATCGCATCAATCCAACCACCCCATCTGCCTTTCTGTGCTTCAAGATTGAGCGAGGCCGTCATATCAAGATGGTCGAGGATGCCGCTAAACGGAACATCCACTTCAGTAGTGAAACCGTGCACCCCAGTGGTGCCCTTAACGCCAGCAAGCCAACCATAGGCCCACGAAGTGACTTTCCATTCGCTGGATGATGGCGTGGGTGGTGGTGTCGTAACGACAGGCGCTTTAGGAGCCGGATCGCCAGCCATCACCAGCGGTGAAAGGGATACCAGGGCCAAAACCTTGACGGAGGTGGGCAGTGACGAGAGTGGGGTCTTCATAGGAATATTTGTGTGGTGTTAAATCGACAGGAACTGTGGTCTTGGAGATCAATCATCAATCTCGAGGTGGCGTATTGCTTCAGCAAGCGGGCCCTTGCCCAATGGGAACTTGATATTAATTCGAAAAATGTTGTCGGTGTACTCCAGGCCGCCGTTCTCTGGGCGCGTCCACTGAGCGTGATAGATGAACTCGATCTTTTTTCCGCCGCCAATCACATAACCTAGACCTGCACGAACCCGAAAAGGGTCGATACGGTCAACATCAAAACGATACATTGGTTCCACATCGGCAATGGCGTACCAAGTCTTGGGCTTAAACCCGTTCTCCTTCGATGTAAGTGGGATCTCCACACCGAGGCGCAAGCGAGCACGGTGGACGTAGTCCCACTCGTTGGACTCGACGTCCTGCAACATCCGATACTCGTACCGTGGGAATGCAAAAATGTTCCAGCCCAACTCATTTGGAAGGAAGAACTTGGCTCCCACGAAAGGGCGTATCTCAAGCTTGTTCGAGCTATCCCAGTCATCTGTGTAGGAACCGATCAGGCCGGTCCAAGTCTGAAGCCAGGAGTTCACATCATAGGTGAACCCGGCTCCAGCGTAGTAGTTCATGTAGTCCTTGTCCCAACTCGGTACAAAACCAAGGTAGCCAAAACCCACCAACTCCTTGCTGAACGGATAAAACGGCAAGATTGTGAGTCTGTACTCGTCGTTGATGTCGCTTGCCCTGACTTGGCCGGATGGCACAAGATTGAAGAGCAAAGCCAAAGCTAAGAGGGCATGACGCATGTATTTCATGACGAGATCGGCTAGGTACAATCGGACTCTGCACCTCAAAATGGACGAGGTGGAATCACGGGCACACCACCTACCACTGTGCACCGAACATAAACATTCTGACCGTTAATGATGTAGATGTAGTAATAGGTGCCGCTACAAAAATAGTAGTTCACACCAGAATACACACGCACCGTGTATCCCCTGGGAAGTCCATACATGTAGCGCGCAGGATTGCGCGGATCGAATGGCCCACGAGGGTCGAATACACCACGCGGATCTAGAGGACCTCTTGGATCGAGAGGACCACGGGGATCAAGTGGCCCGCGAGGATCTGCTACTCCTCGTGGATCGAATGCTCCACGTGGATTGGCTGGGTGATGTCTTGGCAGCGCCGTGGCATCAGTAACCAGCGAGACGATAACGCCAGCCAACAATGCCAGATAGGTGTGTCGAGTGAACAAAGTTTTCATGGGGTGCACTTATAGATTTTTGGTTGAAGCATTCGTTCTCACCGACTTTTGACCATGGGGGTGAGTTGGGAGTCTGGTCCAGCACGCTTGGTGAAAAGCGTCTCGTTAATCGACGCATCAAGCTTCCATTTCGTGAGACGGATATCCCACCTCGGTTGAGTCTTCATTCCGGTGAATGTAAGCATCATGCGGCGGGGCAACTTGTCTTTGATCGCGACCCAGATATCGCCAATGAGACCATCTTGTTCGATGTGAAGTCGTTCACAGCGAGTAAATCCAACCCACTCCTTTCCCGCTACCTCGGCAGAGGTGGCATTGATGAAGAGCTCACCGGGCAAATCGCTTGCAAGGAGTTCCGCAACTGGCGGGCGGAAGCCAAAACGCTCGTTCATCGCGTTTGCAAACTGCTCAATCGTGCCCGCCTTGAGCGTTTCAAGTGAATGCACCTTCAACTCTGGCTGAATGAGGCTGAGCGTCCTGCCGTCATAAGCCAACTCACGAGTTTCTGCACCTGCCGGTTGAAGCACGTAGCACTGATTGGGTCGCTTCACGGTGATGGTGAGCGCGCCTTGATTCAACTTGGTTGAGGCGCTCAGCGCCGGATCGATCTGATGTGATGCTTTGAGCTGGATAGTTCTTGCAGGAGCTAGCTTAGCAGAAATGGCCTTGGCTAATGCCATTGCCTCTGGTGAGATGTCCGCCCTAGCCGAGTTGGCCACTGCAGCGACGATTACTACAGCAATGGAAACGCTGCACCGAAGTAGAGAAGGAGTCTTCATAGATGATTAGTCGTGGTTCTAGTTTTTCAATGAGCGATATCGTGATCGCCGACACCTTCGTCAGTGATGGAGTGCCCATCTGGCTCAACCGTAACAGCGCCCTTGCCGTCCTCTGAAGCCATCGCTGGCTTCCCGTGAGCGAGGCCAACTTTGGCCACGTACATCAGCGCCAATGGCTTGGCAGCCTCTGCACCTAGCGCGTTGATACGATCCTGCATTGCGGCCACTTTCTCCGGGTGTTGCTTGGCTAGGTTGTTCTTTTCATAAGGGTCCTCGGCGAGGTTGTAGAGATCAACACTCGTCGGGATCAGGGAGCGCCAGATGCACTTCCAATCGCCTTGCCTCACGGCACCACGGAAGGGTTCCACATTGTATACGACCTCTGTTCGTGGTGAATCTTTGCCTTCCGCAATCGTGTCCCACATGTTCAGGCCATCAAGTGGCTTGCACTTGCTGGTGGAGGCCCCAGCTAGCGCGGTAAGCGTCGGATAAAAGTCCACCGCATGAATGATGCCATCCACCGTCTGAGCCTTGATGTGACCCGGCCAGTTAGCACACGCTGCAACACGGGATCCACCTTCAAACAGTGATCCCTTGCCATCACGATACGGTCCATTGTCGCAAGGAAGAACAGTTTTGGACAAGTCAGCCATCTGACCGGCAAACATCGCGTTTTTGGTGCCACCATTGTCGCTGTGGAAGATGATCAGTGTGTTCTCGCGAAGTCCCTTTTCGTCGAGCGCTGCAACCACTTTCCCAATTTCGTCATCTAAACAGGAAACCATGCCGGCGTAAGTGCGGCGTGTGGGCTCAGCGATTTCTTTGAATCGATCAATGTAGTTCTGTGGTGCCTGATAAGGCGTGTGAGGCGCATTGAAGGTGAGATAAAGATAGAATGGCCGGTCCTTGCCTTGGTCATTGATGTACTTCACAGCATCTGCGCCGATTAACTGCGTGGTGTAGCCTTTCTCCTTCACAGGCTTGTTGTTGCGGAACCAGTCGAGCACGCCTGCATCGCTGTGCTTGAAGTAGTCTAACTCGCCGATCATTGCTCCATACTGGTAGTCGAATCCACGTTGCTTCGGCCAGTATTTGATATCCGCATGACCGAGGTGCCACTTACCAATAATGGCGGTCGTGTATCCAGCATCCTTAAGGGTTTGCGGCAGCAGGTACTCGCTCGTATCGAGACCATAACCCGCAGGTCCTGGGATGACGATGGTTTGCAGACCATAGCGGAAAGGATAGCGCCCCGTCATCAGTGCTGCACGTGTTGGCGTGCACATAGACTGCACGTAAAATTGACTAAACTTGGCTCCTCCTTTTGCCAGTGCATCAATGTTCGGCGTCTTGATGTCAGTTGCGCCATTGAAGCCGACATCTTTCCACCCAAGATCATCAGCAACGATGTGGACTATGTTAGGCTTTTGTACTGACTTGCCTTCTGCGGCTTGGATGTTGCCGTCGAGGAGTGGCAGGATCATGGCAATGGCCATGAGGATCATGCTCAGATTGAGTTTGGTCTTTTTCATGTATTTGGGTGGTTGAATGCAGTGGCAATTGGAATCATGGCGCTGACGTCAGAGCAGATTGAGCGTGAAGAACAAAGAGTCTTTAACCTTGTGCCCTGGCGGCGTGCGGGACAGCTCTTCAAACTGCTTGGCCCAGTCTTTGATCGCAGCTTCGGCATGGCGGTAGGGAGTAAAGTCGCGCAGACTGACGACGGTCATCTGATCCCTCTCGTTGTCAGCAAACTCAAAAAGGAGCTCTCCAGTCGCATTGTCCCTGACCTTGCCTTCGATGGCGATGTTGCCGTTCATGAGCGGACTCAGCACACTTCCATACGGAATGGCAGACTTAATGGCATTGCCCGCCGTGTCGGTCGCATTGAGTTCTACAAGAGCGAGGTGCAAGGTCACGCCACGAGGAGCAACGGTTTGCGAGACCTTAAGCTTTGGTGACGGTGAGTTCTTGAATGCGTCGATGAATGCTTGGCGGAGCTTACCGGCCATCTGAGCGACTGGACGGTCCTTCTTCTCAATGCCAGTAACATTCGAGATGTTTGTCCTCGCCTTGCGTAAATGACTGGTATCGACAGGAGCGATGTGGATGCTGTCGTATTTGGGTCGCTTAGCAGGAAGAGATGGGTTAACCCAGACGAGTGCAAAGGGTGCGCGCTCACGCTGCGGCTTCATTTCATCCTTGTGTTCGATAAAATCAGACAACGGTGCAGCATTTGCCTTGAGCGATGTCGAAAGGTGGGACTTCGAGCGGGTGGAGCTACAACTGCATAACACTGTGGCAAGAGCGAACAAAAGGATAGAGGTAATCTTCATGAGGTGAGTGGGACTGTTTTATGACTTGTGGCCAGAGGTCGCGCCTCGGATGGCAGACAGCACCGCGCTGCCGGAATCCGTCTTGCGAAAATAGCCAGCACACCCCGCGCTCTCGGCTTGCGTGCGGACTTCCGGAGCGTCATGAGCTGTGATAAAGATAACCGGCGTATCGATGCCTTTGGTCACCAGCTTTTCATGCAACTCCAAGCCAGACATGCCCTCCAATTGGATATCGAGCACGATGCAGTCATAGTTAGAATGTCCTTCATCCGCCAGGAAGTCCTCTGCCGATGTGTAGGCGGTGGGCCAAAAGTTAGCCGCACGCAGCAGCCTACTCATTGAGCGGCATAGGCTTTCGTCATCATCGACGACTGCGATATGGATGTCGGGATTGGTCATCTAACAGGCCAAATACTACCTGAGATGACCAGAACCCCGCCACTGCCCCTTGGGGAAGGTTTCACCCAACAGAGCGTGACTGACGCTAAGCCAATCGGCAGAGCTTCAGCGGCTGGGATATCCCTCTGAGATTCACTTCTCCCATGTCCGTCCAGACAACTCCAAGCTCAGATAGCCCATCGACAACAATGCTTGAAGCGAGGATCTGTGCTCCTCGCGCCTTGGTTTCCTGCTCAATGCGAGCCGCTGCGTTTACCGTGTCACCAAGGAGCGTATATTCTTTTCGCTCATCGCTTCCAACAGTCCCTGCCATTGCACTGCCAGCGTGTATGCCAATGCCAATCTTAGTTGGGTAGATACTTTTTGACGCATTCAACTGTTCCACGCACGCGAGCAACTTGATTGAGCACTCCACGGCATTGCGATGTAGAGCTGGATCTTCGAAGGGTGCACCAAAAATGGCCATGAATCCATCACCAAGGAACTTGTTCACTATTCCACCGTGCTGGTTCACAATGGCAATCATCGGTGTGAAAAGCGTGTTCAGATACTCCATCACTTCCCCCGGTGTGTGGCTAGCCGCAATGTTGCTGAATCCTCGAATGTCTAGGAAGAGCACGCAGACGTGACGCTGTTCGGCGTTCATTGAAGTGCGCTGTTCAATCAGCCTTCTGGCCACTTGGGGTGAAACATGCTGACCAAAAATGTTCACCGCACGATCCCGCTCTCTGGCGAGCTCAACAGCGCGAACAAGATGACCTCGAAGCTGGCTCGACACGAACGCTGCCACTCCACCAGCAATCACGAGAATACATCCCTTGAGCACGAAGGATGTCGTTGAAGTTAGAATGGATTCCTCGATCGAAGGATCAGTGCGGAGAATGAGGCGAGACACCGTTACAAAAGCTACCGCAGCGATCGCACCAGTGAACCAGCAGAGACGGGGGTTCAGGTGCAAGGCGGATGCTGCAATAAACGGGAAATAGAGCCACGGCAGCACGCCACCAACGGTTGGGATGACTCCCGCAACATGTGCCCAGTTCCACATTACCAAACTTGGGACAAGTATCTCAACGAAGGCATTGATGAACTTGGCTACCCGAATGAGGCTAGCGGAACGATGGTGCCAGCGTCTCATCAACCACAGGATGGACATCTGATATGCTGCCGTGCCCCCAAGGATGAGAATCATCGTGAAGATCGCAGGTCGAAAAGTCTCCTCTTGTCCCTTAGGAAGCGCGCGTGGTAAGAAAGCTACAACACTAGCGATCACCGCCAGCAATCCAGCGACCATCGCCACGGCAGTAGCCCTCAGACGCTCACTCTTCGCCACCAGATGCTCTATGGACCGGAGAAGCTCCGTTTGTTCTTCCGCCTGACCAGTTGGCAGCCTCGAAAAAGATGTGTCGGGAATTGGCATGGCGAGATGGAGAATAACTGGTCTGCTAAACATGATCTAACATCCACCTGCTACAGCCCCTTGGGGAAGGACTGTCCTGTGGGGATGCCACCCTAGAGTCTTTTGCCCGCTAACAACCACAGATGCGTGAGTTCTGCCACGGACTGAACCTGCAACTTTGTGGTAATTGCCGTCCGGTGAAGTTTGACAGTGCGCTCATGAATGCCGAGGTCGGCAGCAATCTCTTTGTTCATTCTCCCTCTAACGACCTCACCCAAGACCTCTTTTTCGCGATCACTCAGACTCGATAGGCGAGTCCTAACCTCATATTGAAGCATTCGCTTGCCGTGCTCGGCTTCATCGCGCGCCAGAGCTCGCCTCACCGCCTCAAACAGCGTTTCTTTAGCTGCACGCTTCTCCAGAAAGTCCACCGCACCTTGCTTCATAGCGCTAACGCTGCTGGGGATGTCACCATTTCCGGTGAGGAAAATCACAGGCATCGTGTGCCCCGCCATCGCCATCGCCTCTTGAAAAGCCAATCCATTCATTTCGGGCATTTGAAGGTCACTGATCACACAGCCTCGTGCCGTTTGGGGAGTATTGTTCAAAAAATCTTCCGCAGAGACAAACGTCTTCACCTCAAATCCAGCAGCCCTCAAGAGGCGTGTGACCGCCCTGAGAAAGGGCTCATCATCATCGACAACATGGAGTATGGGAGTGGTCATCTTCGGGAGAAGGAACGGGCAGTAATCAATGCGGGGCACATCGTTTGGCCAGCGCTTTCGTCCAGGAGGACCATCAGACCTCTTGCTGCTCGTCTACAGGCAACGTGAAGCGAAAGACTGCTCCTCCATTCTTGTGATTTCCGGCAGTGATTTTGCCGCCGTGAGCCTCAATAATCGTTCTGGAAATCGGCAGCCCCATACCCATGCCATGTGGTTTGGTCGTGAAAAATGGATCAAAAACATTCTGGAGTTTCTCTGGTGGAATACCTTGGCCGTTGTCGCTAACAGTCACCTCGACAAATCCCGTCTTGGAGGCATCGGCGCTCACGGTAACCTTCCGCTCAGGTGTGCACGTATCAGAAAGGGCATCCATGGCATTGATGATGAGATTGATCAGCACCTGCTGCAGATGGACCCGGTCACCGCGCACTGATGGAATATCTGAATCACAGCTCACTGTTAACTTCACTCCACGAGCAGCGGCATCAGCGCGAATCAAGGCGAGCACTTCATCCAGAAGTTGAACTACAGAAACTGAACGTGACTCGATGTCTCTGCGTTTTAGCAAAGCACGGAGCCGATCAATTACATCCCCAGCGCGTTGGTCGTCTTTGCGGATGTCAGCGATGATGGCGCGCACCTCCTCCAGATTGGGAACATCTGCCTGCATGAATAGCTCTGCCGCTTCGGCATTTCGTAGGATGGCCCCCAAGGGCTGATTTAGCTCGTGTGCGAGTGCGGATGCCAGTTGTCCCATCATGGACACTCTTCCAGCATGGGCAAGTTGGCCCCTAAGTTGCTGAAGTTCATACTCGGATTGCTTTTGCGCTGTGATGTCCATCAGAACACCACGCATGAGCACAGGTTTACCTCCCGGGCCTAGCTCTACACGACCACGCGCTGCGATCCAACGATTGCCCGCGTGATTTAGCATTGTTCGGTACTCGCGCTCATACGCTAAACCACCTGCCAGAGCCTCCTCCACCGCCTTTTGCACGCCGTCACGATCTTCGGGGTGAACCGCTAACATGAATCGACTGAAATCGACCTTCTCATTCGCTGGGACCTCAAACAACTCGCGGGCGGTTTCATTGGCCCAAATCTCGTCCGACTTCAGATCCCACGTCCAAAAACCGAGCTTTGCAGCATGGGCGGCCAAATCCATACGACGCTCACTCTCTGAGAGATCGCGACTCAATTGCGCGGCGCGAAAGACTTCGTCACTCAACTCATGGCCCATGGCTACAAGCACCGCCAGGAATGCGAACCCAACAAAATACGGAGTCTGGACAATCCCACGCTCAACCATAATGGCGTGGCCACGGGAAAAGAGAAAGAAGAAGGCAATGCTTCCACCAACGATCACCGCCCTCTTTTGGCCGCCTGCACGCCACAATGTCCGAGAAGCCTCCAGGACAAACCCGATCACCAGAGCCACCCCAGCGATCTCTACAGGTGACCACGGTCCCTCCACGACATCTGGCTTCGTGAACCAAACACCACCGAACGTCTCAACCTGCTGAAGCCCTGTCGCGTGACGAACGGCCGGCGTGTCCGATAGAAAATTGGCCGCTTCCGCTGAGGCCATGAGACAGTTGCCAGAGACTGCCAGCCATGCCTTACCCGTCCGGAAGAAGCTTCCGACAAACCCTGTCACGCACGACACCATGACGACGAGCGGTACGGACGACCACCGCAGCCAAAGATTCACCTCTTCCACCGTTTGAGCCCGAAGGATCGCCAATTCCATGGCTGTGACAGCAGCCACCGCCAGGGCGCTGAAGAAGAAGAACACATGCGGCAACCGCCGCACGTCTCCCATGGCGATACGCAGATTGATGAGCGCTAGCGTCAAGCACGCTGCGATCATCATCGGCCAGATCACGGTCATCCAATTCATCGGCGCAACGCATACCGGAGCCCATGGTGGGGGTCAATGACGTGCTCTCTTCGGCTAGAGCAGGATGAAATGGAATCGAAACACTACATATTCACAAATGATGATACGTTGATATGTCTCTTGAATGCCTGGCATGGGTGGGTAGTTTTCCACCATGTCTAAGGGTCAGGAAATCCATGCCGAGTTGTCCAAGCTCATGCGCCAGCGCATTGTCGTCATTGATGGTGCCATGGGCACTACCATTCGCGGCTACAAGGATAAAGGCGAGTTGGACGAATCCATCGCAAGAGGTGAGCGCTTCAAAAACAACTCCAAAGACTTGCTCAACAACGGTGACATCCTTTCCGTCACCGCCCCTCATATCATTGAGGACATTCACCGCCGCTTTTTGGAAGCCGGAGCGGACATCATCGAGACAAACACCTTCTCTGGGACCAGTATCGCTCAGAGCGAGTTCTTTGTGGATGATCCTCGCGAGCATGGAGGCCGCAAAGACCCGGATTTCTTCCAGAAGATCATCGAGGATAAGTTCCTCAACGACCTCGCCTGGCAGATCAACTACGACTCCGCTCAGCAATGCCGTAAGTGGGCAGACATCGTGGCCGAGAAGACAGGCCGCAAACGCTACGTGGCCGGTGCAGTAGGTCCGCTCACGGTTTCGCTATCGCAGTTCCCTGACTTGCAGGACTTGAGCTTCCGCTACGTGACGTTTGATCAAGTCAAAGCAGCTTATGCTCATCAGATACGCGCCTTAATCGCTGGTGGCGTGGACACACTGCTGGTGGAGACGATTTTCGATTCCCTCAATGCCAAAGCCGCTCTGGTGGCCATTCGGGAAGTGTTTGATCAAGATAATGTCGAGTTGCCAATTCAAATCAGTGCCGCGGTCGGACCCGGTGGAGAGACGATGATCTCAGGTCAGATGACCGAGGCTTATCTCAATGCCATGCGGCATGTGAAACCGCTCTCAATCGGTCTCAACTGCTCGCTTGGGCCCGACAAGATGCGGCCCTTCTTGGAAGAACTGGCAGCCAAAGCGGACTGTTTTGTCTCCGCCTATCCCAATGCCGGAATGCCGAACCCTCTGGCACCCACTGGCTTTGATTTGCTGCCTCCAGACATGGCCAACTATGCCATCGACTTCGGCAAGAGCGGCTTCATCAACATCATGGGCGGCTGCTGTGGCAATACTCCTGAGCACATCGCCGCTATCGCCAAAGCAGTGGAAGGCATTGAGCCGCGTCAGATACCGCAGCCAGAGAAAATCATGCGCTTGTCCGGCTCTATGCCGTTCAATTTGACGAGTAATGCCAACTATCTCATGATTGGTGAGCGGACCAACGTGGCCGGCTCGCCAAAGTTCGCCAAACTCATCAAAGAGGGCAAACTCGAAGAGGCAGTGGCCATTGCACGCCAACAGGTGGAGAACGGCGCCAACGTCATCGACGTTTGCATGGACGAAGGTCTCATTGATGGCGTGGAAATGATGACCAAGTTCCTCGCTCTGCTTCAAACAGAACCCGAAGTGACGAAAGTCCCCATCATGGTGGACTCGTCCAAGTGGGAAGTCATTGAGGCTGGCCTCAAGATGCTACAAGGCAAAGGCATTGTGAACTCCATCTCGCTCAAAGAAGGCGAGGAGGCTTTCAAGCAACGAGCGCAAACCATCAAGAGCTATGGAGCGGCTACCGTCGTCATGGCCTTCGATGAACAAGGCCAGGCGGCGACTTACGAGGACAAAATCCGCATTTGCGAGCGCGCTTACCGCATCCTCGTCGATCAAGTCGGCTTCCCTGCCGAGGACATCATCTTTGACCCGAACATTCTCACTGTGGCCACCGGCATGGAGGAGCACAACAACTATGCGCTCGACTTCATCAATGCCACACGCTGGATCAAGCAAAACCTCCCTGGTGCCAAAGTCAGTGGTGGCGTGAGCAACATCAGCTTCAGTTTCCGGGGTAACAATAAGGTGCGGGAAGCCATGCACAGCGCCTTTCTCTTCCACGCCATCAAGGCAGGAATGGACATGGGCATTGTGAATGCCGGAATGCTGGAAGTCTATGAGGACATTCCAGAAGAGATGCTCGTGAAAGTCGAGGACGTGCTCTTGAATCGTCGTCCCGATGCCACGGAAATCCTGGTGGATTACGCCGAGCAGTTCAAAGGCCAAGCCGGAGCCAAGAAGCAGGAGGCAGACCTCGCTTGGCGTGATGCAACCGTCGAGAAACGCCTGGAACACGCGCTGCTCAAGGGATTGACAGACTTCATCGTGCCCGACACGGAAGAAGCACTCGCAAAATACGGCGTGCCGCTCAAGGTAATCGAAGGGCCGCTGATGGATGGCATGAAGGTCGTGGGTGATCTCTTTGGTGAAGGCAAAATGTTCCTGCCGCAGGTCGTCAAATCCGCCCGCGTCATGAAGCAAAGCGTGGCAGTGCTCACTCCAATGATGGAGGCAGAGAAAGCCGCGAAAGGTGACTCTTCAAGCGCTGGCAAGTTTCTCATCGCCACCGTTAAGGGCGATGTTCATGACATCGGCAAGAACATCGTGGGCGTTGTTTTGGCCTGCAATGGTTACGAAGTCACTGACATGGGCGTTATGGTGCCGTGTGAGAAGATTCTAGACAAGGCGCGCGAAATCGGCGCGGATGTGATCGGTCTCTCTGGCCTAATCACGCCGTCGTTGGATGAAATGATGCACGTAGCAGCCGAGATGGAGCGCCAGGGCTTCAAGGTGCCGCTGCTCATCGGTGGGGCTACGACCAGCGCGGCTCATACGGCCATTAAAATAGCGCCTCATTACCCCAGCGGAAGCGTGGTTCATGTGCTGGATGCCTCCCGCTCAGTTCCCGTGACGACGGCACTTCTGAGCGTCGAACAACGTTCTGCATTCATCGCGTCCAATGAGCAACGTCACGACGAGATGCGTCAAAAGTACGGCCAGAAGAAGTCGCGCGACGTGCTGGACATCGCATCAGCGCGCGCCAATCGCTTCACCTGCGACTGGGCATCGATCGACATCGCAACTCCCACCAAACTCGGTGTTCATACCGTCCTGCCATCTCTGACAGAGTTGCGTCGATTCATTGACTGGTCGCCCTTTTTCCACACTTGGGAGCTTCGTGGACGCTGGAACAGCAAAGAACAACGCTTCTCCAGCGCGCAGGAAGACCCACAAAGAAAAGCTGAGGCAGAAGAAGAAGCCGCCAAACTCTATCGAGATGCTAACAAGCTGCTGGATCGCATCATTGCCGAGCATCGGTTCACACCGAAGGGAGTGTACGGTTTCTTTGAGGCCAACAGTGTGGGCGACGACATCCACCTGGCCAACGGCAGCAAGTTCCACACGCTGCGGCAGCAGCAGATCAAGAAAGACACGCCCAATTTCGCTCTAGCTGACTTCATCGCGCCCAAAGACAGTGGGCGTACCGACTACCTCGGTGGTTTTGCGGTCACGATTCAAGGCGGAGATGAGTTTGCCAAGACCTTTGATGCCGCAGCAGACCCCTACAACAGCATCATGACCAAAGCGCTGGCAGATCGTTTCGCGGAAGCGTTTGCCGAGTGGTTGCATCAGCAGGCTAGGTTCGACTGCGGCATCGAGAAGCCGGGAGACTTGAGCAATGACGATCTCATACGCGAAAAGTATCGCGGTATTCGTCCCGCACCCGGCTATCCTGCCCAACCGGACCACACCGAGAAAATCACCCTATTCAAACTTCTCGATGTGACCACTCACACCGGCTGTGAGTTGACCGAAAGCTGTGCCATGCACCCCGGAGCCAGCGTTTCCGGCCTTTACTTCAATCACCCTCAAGCCCGCTACTTCGGCATCAGCGTGGATCTAGGCAAAGACCAGATCGAAGATTATGCCGCCCGCAAAGGCATGAGCGTTACTGAAGCCGAGAAGTGGTTGAGTTCGTGGTTGGGGTATTGACGGATCAATAACCCTCCGCTTTTTCGAAGACGAAGGTGAACGGTGTGATTTTCTTGAGCGCCTCGGCAAACTGCGTGTGATCCAGGCCTTTCTGGCCTTTTTCGAGAGGTTGAAACAGAAGGGTGAACTCTCCTCTGGCGGCATCCATCACATTTACTTCGATAAGGTCCTTGAACTGGGAAAACACCGCATCCACAGCGGGTTTGTGTTGGGCATATGCGGGGACTTTTAGTTCCATTCGTGCCTCGTAAGGCTTCCCATGAATGGCTACAGCATCCGTCACTGCCTGAGCTACCTGATGCACCGTGGCGGACTTCGGGTCGAACGTCACATTCGCCACACCCTCCAGCCGCTGCTCGATCTTCAGCTCGGACACGCCTTTGACCTCATCGACAGAGAGCTTCACCATCGAAATGCACGCAGGACACTCCACGCCGGAGATGTACATGGTGAGTGTCTCGGATTTTTCTGCTCCGAGAAGCCAACACGAGTCTCCAAACAAAAACAGGCCCAAAAGCATCGACATCTTCATAGATTCTATGCCTGGCATACGTTGCCACTGAGCATGTCCTCACTCGATCGTTTCTCTCTTCGTGACAAAGTCGTTCTTCTAACTGGTGGCGCGGGGTTGTATGGGCGGGGGTTGGTCCGGGATTTGGCTTCGGCGGGAGCGGAGTTGGTGATTGCTTCTCGCAACTTGGAGGCTCTTGAGAAGGTGGCGGAGGAGGAACGGGCTGCTGGGCACAAGGTGACAGCTTTTCAGTTGGATCAGGGGGATGAGGCATCCGTTGTCACGCTGCGGGATGCCGTGTTGGCAAAGTTTGGGCGTATTGACGGGTTGGTAAACAATGCGGTCGCTCGCCCAATGAAATCGCCAGACAGTGTCGAGGGCTGGATGGAGTCGATGCGGGTGAATGCCACTGGGCTTTACTTGATCACGCACATTCTTGGAAAAGTGATCTGTCAGCAAGGCAGCGGCAGCATCGTGAACATTGGTTCCATGCAGGGAATGATCGGGCCGAGCTTTGAACTGTATGCGGGGACCAACATGGGAGTGCCGCCACCGGATTACTTCTTTCACAAGGGTGGGATGATCAACTTCACGCGCTATTACGCGTCGTTGTTTGGCCAACAGGGCGTGCGTGTGAACTGCCTCTCGCCCGGCGGCTTCTTCAACAATCAGCCAGAGCCGTTTTTAACCCGCTACAACGAGCACACGATGCTCAATCGCATGGCAGATCCGGAAGACCTCGGCGGCAGCGTCATCTTCCTGCTCAGTGACGCATCCAAATACATCACTGGGGCGAATCTCGCGGTGGATGGCGGGTACACGGCGAAATAGTCGAGCTTCGGTGCGTTCATGATGAATGCTTCGATTGCTCATCATGCTCTTTGCGGCGGCAGGTGCCGTGTCCGCCGAACCGATTACGCTTAAACTCTTTGACACCCCGCCAGCCAAACCAGCTCCAGTCTCGGAGAAGACGGCTAAGTTGATTGCTAGCTACGGCAAGCCGGGTCCAAATCATGTCATGGATGTCTCGGAGCCAACGATGACCGTTTATCGTGCGGAAAAACCAAATGGTGTATGCGTGATTGTTGCTCCGGGGGGCGGCTACATGTTCATGTCCTATCAGACAGAGGGCAGTCAGGTCTGTGAGTGGCTAAACACCATCGGAGTGACAGGAGTGCTCTTGAAGTATCGCGTGCCGACTCGTGATGAAAGGGAGCCGTTTGCCATGCCAGTGGAAGATGCGCGGCAGGCGATGAAGATCGTGCGCCAAAGAGCTGCAGAGTGGAAGATTGATCCGAAACGAGTGGGCCTGCTTGGCTTCTCTGCCGGTGGAAATCTTCTGGGACATGCTGCTTGGGACGCTGGAGAACGGCCTGACTTCGGCATCATGATCTACGGTGGTGGCTTTTTGGACTACAATGACAAGACCAAGTTCAAATCGGGTTTCACCATGCCGAAGGACGCACCCCCGATGTTCTTTGCGGTGGCGCATGATGACAAATCCAATCCAGAAGAGGCCACAAGACTGTATCTGGAATACAAGCGACTCGGCTTGCCCGCAGAGCTTCATGTTTATTCTCGCGGAGGCCATGGTTTTGGCATGAGAAAAACCGGACACCCGATTGATGGCTGGCCACAGCGTGCAGCAGAGTGGATGATGAGCATGGGTTATTTCCAATGAAGACGATCATCGCATTTTCGATTCTATTTACTCTCGCCTCCTGGGGTGAGACCCCAGTTGCGCCCGTCACGCTGCAAAAAGACGTGATGGTGGCCATGCGAGATGGTGTGAAACTGGCGACAGACGTTTATCTGCCTACCAAGCTGGAGGGGAAGCTGCCGGTGATTCTGACACGCACGCCTTACAACAAAGCAGGCTCCAAAAAACACGGCGAATACTTTGCGCAGAAGGGCTATGTGTTTGTGGCACAGGACACGCGTGGGCGATATGCGAGTGAAGGCGTGTGGCACTGGATGACAGACGATGGAGCCGATGGCTCAGACTGTGCTGAGTGGATCATCAGGCAGCCCTGGTGTGACGGAAAAATCGGCATGATCGGCACCAGCTACGTGGGCGGGACACAGCACGCCATGGCGCTAGCCAAAGCTCCTGGACTGGCCACAGTCATACCTGTAGATGCGGTTTCTAACTGCGGGGTGCAATCCATGCGCAATGCAGGCGCGTTTGAGATGCGGTTCTGGAACTGGATCATGCTCAATGGTGGGAAGGGCAGCAACGCTGCTCAAGATCCTGCTACCGGAGCCGTCCTGAAAGAGATGGCGGACCATCGGTTGGACTACTTGAATCATCTTCCTCTCCGACCTGGAACCACACCGTTGAAGTTGGCGCCTGAATACGAAGCCTGGCTCGTGGAAGCGATGAAACACGGTGCCAATGATGACTTCTGGAAGCAAAACAACATCATCGACCACGCCAGTGACTACAAAGACATCCCCGTGTATCTCGTTGGCGGCTGGTATGACTCTTGGGCAGGCAACACGACTGCCAACTTCCGAGCACTAACTCCCGTGCTGAAAAGTGACGTTTATTTGATCATGGGACCGTGGATTCACGGGCAGCAGTCCAAGAGCAGTCACGGCATGGTGGATTTCGGCACAGAAGCAGCCATCGCGGATGAGCTAGCGTGGAGAATGGAGTGGTATGACCACACGCTCAAAGACAAGCCCCTCTCGTTCGCTTCCAAAGTGAGGTATTTCACCATGGGAACTGGTGACGGACATAAAACAGACACCGGAATGCTCTACCACGGAGGTGAATGGCATGATGCTGAAGAGTGGCCGCCGAAAGGCGCGACTCAAACGAGTTACTACCTCGGTAAAGATGGGACCCTCAGCACAAAAGGGAGTGAAGGCAGTTCCAGCTATGATTTTAGCCCATCGAATCCTGTGCCAACCATAGGCGGAAACATCTCCAGTGGTGATGGCATCATGCTGCAAGGTGCTTGGGATCAGAAAGGTGGCCCCCACGTCTGGAACTGGCAGAAACCACTGCCCCTAAGCGCCCGCAATGACGTGCTGGTATTCCAAACTGAGCCGCTGACTCAGGATATTGAAGTGACAGGCGAGTTGGAGGTTAAACTGTGGGTGTCCTCAAGTGCAGTGGACACCGATTTCACCGCCAAACTCATCGACGTGTATCCGCCAAGCCAATACTGGCCTGGTGGCTTTGATTTGAACATCGCGGATGGCATTTGCCGCGCGCGTTTTCGCGACTCGCTCACCGAAGAGAAACTCATGGAGCCTGGAAAAGTCTATCCACTCACCGTGCGACTTTACCCCACCAGCAATGTCTTCAAAAAGGGTCATCGCATTCGCGTGGACATCTCCAGCAGCAACTTCCCTCGGTTTGATGTGAACCCAAACTCCGGGGAACCGCTCAATGATCACCGCACAGCCTATACAGCAATGAACACGATTTGGCATGATGTCGGGCATCCATCTCAGATCGTGCTGCCACTGAAGCCAAGGTGATAAAGTGCAAAATAGGCCCAGCAAAAGCGAAAGACATGGGCCGGGATTGAGTTTGTTTTGTCCCCCCAATGCGCCTCGTTTTTGCTACCTCATTTTTTGTCATCGCCACAAGCCTCTCAGCCGCTCCCCGACCTGAGCATGTTGTGATTGTAAGCATTGATGGTGGCAAGCCTGCGGTGCTGCTTGAAAGCGAGGCTCCAAGTTTGAAGAAAATGGCTGGTGAAGGCGCTGCTACCTGGCAGGCCAGCACGATTTTCCCTTCCAAAACTCTGCCATCTCATACGTCGATGCTGACAGGTGTCGGACCGGACAAACATCAAGTGCTGTGGAACGATTACATGCCCATCCGTGGCATTGCAAAAGTTCCCACGGTCTTCAGTTTGCTGCGAGCCAAAGAGCCAGAAGCGGTGACTGCGATCTTTGCAGGCAAGATGAAGTTTAGGCATCTTTGGCAAAAGAACTCACTGACACTTTTTGATTTTGGTGGTCCTCAGCCAGTTGTTCCAGCCGCCAGCAATCCTGAGGTCGAGAAGAGCAAGATACCGTCCCAAGCTGTGGCCAAACAGTTTGCCGAGTGGCTAAAGACTAACAAACCTCGGCTCGCTTTTGTGCATTTTCCTGATGTGGACAGTGCAGGCCATAAAGATGGTTGGGGAAGTCCCCAGCAGAAGGAAGCTATTAAGGTCACGGATCAAGCCCTCTCACAGGTGCGCAAGGCAATCGAGGACTGCAATCTTGCTTCGACCACTACCGTGATTGTGTCTGCCGATCATGGAGGACACGACAAGACCCATGGACTCAATATCCCCGACGATATGCTCATTCCTTGGGTCGCCTGGGGTGCAGGTGTCAAAAAAGGGCACACTATTACCCAACAAGTGACCACTTATGACACAGCCGCCACAGCACTTTGGTTGCTTGATGTTCCCATCCCGACGGAATGGGATGGAAAGCCCGTAATAGATGCTTTTGAGTGATCAACTCACTCGCGGCACAATCATCTGTGTCTGACGAGTCTTAACCATCGTGTCATCGGGTAGGACTCCGGCAAAGTTGCTCAAAGGATACACCACGGATCGCCTTCCAATGATTGATCCCGGGTTGATGCAACTATTGCAGCCAATCTCAGCGTAATCGCCGATGATCGCTCCGAACTTCCGCATCCCTGTCGCGATGACCTCTTTGTTTGTGCGCACGGTCACTTCACCGCGATCGAGCCTGACATTTGATAGAATCACACCTGCACCCAGATGAGCTTTGTAGCCAAGGATCGAGTCACCCACATAATTGAAGTGCGGAACTTCACATTTGTCGAAGATGATGCAGTTCTTGAACTCGCATGAGTTGCCGAGCACAGCACCATTTCCGACAATGACATTCTCTCGGATGTAACACCCGCTCCTGACCTGACAATTGTCCCCGATCCAAGCTGGGCCTTTGATCACAGCCCCTGGCTCAACGACAGTCCCCTCTCCAAGATAAACTTCGGCTCCAACATGAGCACCGGGAAGGATCGTGCCATTCCCACCGGGCTCCAAGTGGCGCTGGAGGTAATCTGCAATCCGCTGGATGGCAGCCCAAACAGGCTGTGTTTCATCAAATAAGTCAGAATGATCGGTGTGACTTAGGTCGAGGAGAGTGGACGGAGTCATGCAGCGCTATTCAAGATCGATGGCTTTGTAGGCACGATGTTCCAACAGAGACGAATGGAAATGTAACACACCGCGTTGTTGGAGATAGTAGTTCACATGCCAGTAAATGGGAGCGACTGCACCCTGCTCAAGCATAAGGGACTCGGCCTTTTGCAGGAGGTTCATGCGTTCGGCATAATCCGCCGTCTTTTCTGCTTCGGCGTAAAGTCTGTCATAATCTGGATTGCCCCAACCGGTGTTGTTGTTGCCGTCCCCGGTTCGCCACAAGCCAAGAAACGTCGTTGGATCTGGATAATCACCCACCCATCCGGCAAAGGCGACTCCATAGGTTAACTTTCTCATCGCATCCAAATAGACCTGCCAGTCCTGGCTCAACACTCCGACTGAAATGCCAAGCTCTTTCTTCCACATCTCTTGCAGCGTCTCAGATAGAGCCCTTGCAGCACCTGATTGGGTAATCAGCAACTCGACTCGCGGGAAGCCCTTGCCATTCGGGTAACCGGCCTCTGCCAGCAATTGGCGCGCGCGCGCCACATCGTATCTCATCAAGTTTGGGGTCTTGTAGCCTTCTGCACAACCGGGAGGAGTGATACCAAAAGCGGCCTCCTGCCCTGCACGCATGACATTCTGCACGATGCTCTGCCGATCCAAAGCCAGTGACAGCGCCTGCCGCACACGGATGTCATCCAGGGGTTTCATGGTGGTGTTGATTCGCAAGAACCACACTCCAAGCGCACGATGGGATCGGTAAAACCCATCTTTCTGGGATGCATAATAAGGCACTCGGGACAATGGCACTCGATAGGTCGCATGAAGTTGACCATCCCGAAAAGCCCGCTCTTCAGCTGTGTCTGCGGATATCGGGAAAAAATGGACCTCGTTCAATTTCACGGCTTTGGCATCCCAATAGTGCGGATTACGATCCACTGCCAGATAGTGAGTGAATCTCCACTCTTTCAACTTAAACGGCCCGTTGCTAACAATGTTCTGCGGCTTCGTCCAACGATTCTGCCGATCTGAAATGGAACCATGCTTCAAAACGACATGCTTGGGCACTCCAAACCATGAGTAGTGCTTCAACAAACCGGGCAGGTACGGCGTTGGACTTTTCAGGTTCAGTTCAAGAGTCAAATCGTCGACAGCTTTCACACCAACCTGGGTAAAGTCTTTCACTTCACCTTTGTTGTAAGCCTCTCCGTTCTTCAGTGGATACAGCATCGGCGCATAATCACTGCCAGTCTCTGGAGTAAGCATACGCTGATAAGCAAAGGCAAAGTCACCCGCGGTCACGGGCGTGCCATCACTCCATTTCCCGTTGGGCCTAAGTTTGAATATCCAACGCGTAAAGGCCTCATGTGTCCACGACAGAGCAGCGCCAGGCGCATCTGCATCAGGATTGTCCACGGCTGGGGCTACCAATCCCTCGAAGAGTGCACTGATGACATGGTGCTCTGGCACTCCGGTAGCGAGATGACAGTCCAGGGTCTCAATCTCTGTGCTGTTGCCGATGAGCAGCGTTTTGTTGCGAGTGGCCGCTGCCACCCGTGTCTCCCTTGTTTGCCGAGCACGATGAAACCATGCAACGCTGCCACCCAGCAGGGCGAGGACGAGCATGCGTGTGATCCAGGACTTCATGGGAGAACCAACATCGGGGAAAGGTCATTGCCAAGCACGCTCTTGAACTTCCTCCTTGTCCAGAGGGGTAATCCCGGCAAAAGCAACTCTATCAACTTCCAATGCTTTCTGTCTCCAACATCGAGAAAACCTATGCTGGCCGCACCCTGTTCTCCGGCGTTTCGTTTCACCTTCAGCGCGGCGAGCGTATCGGCCTCGTCGGGCCTAACGGGGCCGGCAAATCCACACTGTTTGGTCTTCTCTTAGGCGATGGAACGCCGGATGCAGGCGCGGTCATGTGGGAGAAGGGTGCAAGCGTTGGATTCCTACCCCAGGAAAGCGCTCCTGTCGGGAATCAGACGGTGCTGGAACTCGCCCTCGATCACATTCCTGACAACTTGCGATGGGAAGCTGAACCAAAGGCAAAAAAGATCCTCCGTGGCTTAGCCTTCAGGCAATCGGACTTTGAGCGTGCCGCTCGGACACTGAGCGGCGGATGGGTGATGCGCGCGCACCTCGCCCGTTTGCTTGTTCAAGAACCAGACCTGCTGCTCCTGGACGAACCAACCAACCATTTGGACCTTGAGTCCCTGCTTTGGTTCCAGGATTACCTTCAGGGCTATCCTGGAGCGATCCTCATGATCTCCCACGATCGCGAGTTTCTGAACGCTCTCACAGACGGCATCTTCGAGATCGCCAGAGGCAGCGTATATCGCTACCGCGGCAACTACGACGACTACGTTCGCGAGAAAGCCGCGCGTGAAGCCCAACACGAAGCCGCATTTGCCAATCAGCAGCGCGAGATCGCAAAGCTTCAGCGCTTCGTCGACAGATTCAAGGCAAAGGCTAGTAAGGCATCCAGTGCACAGAGCAAAATGAAGCTCATTGAGAAGCTGGATGTGCTAGACGCCCCAGAAACAGCCGATAAGACCGTGAAGTTTCGGTTTCCACAGCCCCGGAAAAGCGGTCAGCGAGTCATCAATCTAAAGAACCTGGACTTTAGCTACGGGAGCACCCAGGTTTATAATGGCCTGGATCTGGAGATTGAGCGCGGCCAACGAACAGTGCTCGTTGGACCAAACGGCGCGGGCAAATCAACCCTGCTCAAGCTGCTTGCGGGTGTTTTGCAGCCGCAGGGGGGCACTCGTGAACTGGGCTATAACGTCAAACTTGGCTACTTTGCCCAGTACCGGATGGACACACTCAATCCAAACCACACCGTGCTCCAAAGTGCGATGGATCTCCCTGATCCGGTGCCTGAAGTAACCGCTCGCACTCTTTTGGGATCGTTTCTTTTTCGCGGCGATGATGTGTTCAAGCCCGTCGGTGTGCTCAGTGGTGGAGAGAAGACCCGGCTTGCTTTGGTAAAGCTCCTTCTAGATCCACCAAACTTCCTTTTGATGGATGAGCCCACCACGCACTTGGATATGGGCAGCATTGATGCTTTGATCGGTGCCCTGGAGCAGTTCGAAGGCACACTGGTCTTCATCAGTCACGACGTGCACTTTATTCGAGCCATGGCGACGACTGTTTTGCACGTGGATGCGGGCAATCTCACGCCATACGCTGGAGATTATCAGTACTACCTGGACAAGACCCGAGCGGCCTCGGCGAGAGATGCGCTCACGGCCTCACTCACCAATCACCAGCCTGAGAATCCTGCCTTTCAGTCGTCAGAAAACCGAGGAAGCTCCTCCAAGTCAAAAGAACAGAAGCGCGCTGAGGCAGAGGCACGTCAGGCGAAAAGCCGAGCAAAAAAAGAGATTGAGAGCCGGATCAGTCAGATCGAATCCACCCTTGAAGGCAAAGAAAAGCGAAGGACCGAGATTGTCGCATTCCTGCAGGACCCTAACGCATGGTCAGATGCAGCTAAAGCCATGGCCCTTCAGGGAGAACACGACAAGATCGCAGAAGAGATAGACTCACTAACAAGAGAATGGGAAACGAAAGCTGGTGAGCTTGAGGCTATGGGCTAGAAGTTGACCAGATAGAAGCTTTTCTGCGAAACTTTCTCAGCTTCAGGGATGCTGATCCACCGCTCCTTGTAGCGCTCTCCCCAACTATCACTGAAAGCGATTTCGTTGGTGTCTTTGTTGTAACCAATGATCAGCACCACGTGAGCTGACTCATCATCGGGCCTTAATCCAGAGGCAGCAGCCTCAGCTTCGACCTTTGTTTTCCACTCGGCCCAATTGGTGACGGACTTTCTTTGCTCCGTGCGCTTGTTTGCCGTGTCATTGAACTCATCAGTGCTGGAAAGCCCCCAAATTACTGGCACTCCACGATCTATGAACTTAGCCAGTTCTTTGATTTTCATCTCTCCATTCCACTCATCAAACTTCCGCCCTTTGCGGCGAATGTATCTGCCCACGCCTTCAAAAAGGGCTCGCATGCTGGTACCACCACCCAGTTTCGTGCCACCAGCATTGGCCAGAACATACATGTCTGCGGTGAGGCCCAAATGACGCATAGCGCGCTCGACCGTAGCTGGCGCACAATAGCCTTTAGGGCCTTGGTCCACCATCGGCAGGTCGCCGATCACCACATCGCCATTCTCTCGCTTCTCCAGATTTGCTAACACCCGATCTCTGATCACCGTCTCGGAGGTTTTGTCCGCAGCTCCACCTTTGTCCGCAAACGCGGTGGTCACGATCTCTAGCCCAACATACTCAGCCTCTACTTCCTTCAGCAGGATCGCATGCCCGCGCCAATCCCAACGTTGCACAGTTTCGCGCCCAGCTCCTTCACCGAACCTCATCTTTGAGGGTTCACCCAATTTTGCGCTGAGGGTCTTGGTAATGGCTTCCACGTCGGCCGTCATTGCCTTGGCGAGCATCTCCAGTGCTTCTTTGGGCACTTCGTCACGGTCAAAGTGCATCTCACCGCTGCCTTTGGCACCAAAGAGGTCTCCTTTGTTTGCGTAAACGAGCGAAATGCCAGTGGGCTTATCTTCGGCAGCATACATGGCCGCTGAGAAAGGCCGCGCACCAAAGAGCTTGAAGCTTTCGTTCGGATACGACCGGAAGCTGCTCTGTAGTTTGGTCTTCGACTCTGGCTGAAGCCCTAAACGCTGGGCCACTTCGTCTGCTTTTGAGTCCCAAAGAGGAGCTTGCGCAAATACTTGTTGGCCAGCAACTGCATTGATCTCCTCAGGCGTAAGTTTGTCTGCGCCTGACGTAGAACTGCCGTTTTTCCGAATGTATTCCTGGTCCGCAGGAGAAAGGGTTTCGAGCTTTAGCGGGAATCTTTGGCCGTTCTCCATTTGAATCGTAGCCACATCCCCGCTGAGGCTGACAAGTTTGGCCTTCACCTGTCGGCCCTGCGTGTTAGTGAACACCCGAAACTCCTCCTCAGCCAAGAGGCCAGAAAAAGTCGCGCACAAGAAGGCAGACGAAAGCACCAAGGATTTCATGGTGCCCGTTGTAGTCGATCAGCACGGCGGCAGCAAGACTCTTTATTCAGGGGCATTGAGCCCACTAATATCCGCGCCTAGAGCCGCCGAAGCCCATCCTCTGTCATTGGATACGGGATGTCTTCCTCTACGGCATTGATGCGATTGAGCGTCTCCTGGTCGAGAATCAAATCCCTCGCCTTGAGGCTTTCCTCAAGTTGGGCAAGCGAGACGGCTCCGATGATGGTGCTGGCGACAAAATCATGCTGGCGACTCCACGCCACGCTCAGAGCGGTGACACTAGTTCCTATGTCCCTGGCGATTTCCATGAGTCGCGCCGTTGTGGCGAGTGTGCGATCATTCAAGAAGCGTCTTGCCATTCGCTTTTGGCGTTCCTGGCCGTGTTTGAAGTAGTCAGAAAACCGCGCGCCATCTGGAAGAGCACCGTTCTGATACTTTCCCGTGAGAACGCCTCCGCCCAGCGGCGAATAGGGCAACAAACTCACCCCTTCTTTGCGGCAGACTTGCGCCAACTCATTCTCACAACGCCGATTGATCAGGCTGAAGTTGTTTTGCACCGTGTCCATGCGCTGGAGACCGTTTTTCTCCGCCTCCCAGAGGTTCTTCATGAGTCCCCACGATGTTTCGTTGCTACAACCGATGGCACGGACCTTTCCTTGGGTCACCAACTCGGTAAGAGCCTCCAAGATGTCCTCCTGTCTGGCACCATGATCCGGCCAATGGGTCTGATACAGGTCGATGTAATCCGTTTGGAGGCGTTTCAGACTGTCTTCACAAGCTCGGTGAATCTGCCTTCGATCTAGGGCGGTGAATCCACCCCGGACAGGTGGCCGAAACCACCCGTGGCCTGGGCCAGTGACTTTCGTGGCGATGATGATCTGCTCGCGTTGTTGGGTCTTCAGCCAGCGGCCCACAATCTCTTCGGTGATGCCAAATCTAGCTGCACTCGGCGGGACCGGATACATTTCTGCGGTGTCAAAAAAGTCGATCCCGGCCTCAACCGCCCGATTCATCATGGCGAACGAGGCTTTCTCATCCGCCTGAAGGCCAAAAGTCATGGTTCCCATGCAAATGTCCGTCACTACGATGCCGCTACGGCCAAGTCTTCTACGAGTCATGGCGGAGATGCTAGGCTGCCAACCCCCTTGGGCAAGCAGACGATGGCAGAAACCCTTTACAAGCGTTGCACACTGTAGAAATAATAAGCTCCATGGCCTCCAAGACCTCCACTTTCACCTCCTGGCTGCTAGCGCTCAGCGCTTGTGTTCTGGCGCTACCTTCCTGCAAAAGCACCAAGTCCCAGCTCCAGAATGCCAACGATCCTTATGTGTCCAACAGCGCGGACGGTGGCTTCAATCCTTATCCAGATGGCAGTGGAGCCCAACCCATGGGGAACTATGAGCCAGGGACACACATCACCCAATATGGCCAAAACGTACCACCGCCTCCCACTGGATACGAACAAGCCCCAATCACATCCTACGAGCAACCCAAGCCAGTCACCTCTTCCAGCAGCACCAGTTCATCTTCTAGTAGCAGCTATAAGCCTAAGCCTGCAGTTAAGAAGAAGCCTGCTCCGAAAAAGCCAAGCTACTCGACCTACACCGTGGCCTCCGGCGACAGTCTTTGGAAGATTGCCTCCAAAAAGAAGACCAGTGTAGCCAAGCTGAAGTCGCTCAACGGACTGAAGAGCGACCTCATCAAGCCCGGTCAAAAGCTGAAGGTGCCTTAGGCCCATGGGGCGCAAAAACTCGTCACTGCCCGCCACTGTGCTCAAGCGCTGCGGGCAGTACGCAGTCTACCTCGCCGTGCGGGGACTGGAGTGTGTGCTCTGGGCATTACCGCTGCCCATGGTGGCACTGCTTGGCCGCGCCTTGGGCTGTACTGCCTACTTGGTGGCCCCAAAATATCGTAAGCTCGCGCATGCTAACCTGCGGATCGCATTCGGGCGCGAGATGTCGCCAAAACAGCGGCGAGCCATCGCCCGGGCGCACTTCAGCTCACTGGGAGGAAACTTCCTGTGTGGGCTGAAACTGCCACTCATGCCTGAGAGTGCCATCACGAAGCGAGTCAGCATTAGTGGCCTAGAACACTCGACAAAACTAGCCGCTGAGGGTCGCCCGATCCTATACGCTGTCTGCCATCTGAGCTGCTGGGAACTCCTGACTCAGGTGCCCTCTCTGTTCATTCCGTCTGGCATGAAGCCAGCCAGCATTTTTCAGGCTTTGGGCAATCCCTATCTCAACAATCACGTGCAGAAACGCCGTGAGCATCTGGGCTATACTCTGTTTGACCGCAAAGATGGTTTCACCGGCCCCCTTAAGCTCCTCCGTGGAAGCAATGTGAAGGGTGCCCTCGGTGTTCTGGTAGACCAGCATGCTGGGGATGGGGGCGTCTGGTGCCCATTTTTTGATCGCCTAGCCTCCACTACACCTCTTCCAGCTCTGATGGCCATCCGCTGTGACACCCCGCTACTGCCCATCACCGTACAGGATGCTGGTCTGGCTCGCTGGAAGATGACCGTTCATCCGCCCATCGATTCCAAGGAAGCGAAACCGACTCCACAAGGCATCACCGCAGCGCTCAATCTCGTCGTGGAGGCCATCATCCGTGAAGCACCACACAATTGGTTCTGGGTTCACAATCGCTGGAAGACACCAAAGCCTGATTTTCTACTCTCAGGCTACAAACGCGGTATCACTTTTCCATCGGGCTATGACCGGATGCGCTTGCAGCCCTTTGAAGTCATTCTGCGCTCTCCGAACTGGCTTGGAGACGCTTGCATGACCTTTCCCGCAGTGCGCGCTATCCGCCAAGGCAGACCAGACTTGCGTTTGACCGTGCTAACACCATCCAAGCTCGCAGATTTGTGGAAATCACTCGGCATCATTGACGAAATCATCCCCAAAGAGAGCCATGATGGCGTTCTCAAGGTCGCCCAACGAATCCGTCAAACGAGACGGCACTACGATGCTGGGATTTTGTTCACCAACTCCACGCGCTCGACGCTGGAGATGTGGCTTGCAGACATCGGTCGACTCTGCGGCTACAAAGGTTCGATCCGCAAATGGATGCTAGGCCAGATCACTCCTGAGCTGAGGAAACCCGGCAAAAAGCCTGAGCATCACGCCAAGCGATACTTGCGCATCGCCACGAACTGCGGTGCATCCGCAGAGACCGCTGGATTGTTTGCCCCTGAACGAGGTGACTTAGGCACCGAGAAGATCTTGGGAATCTGTGCCGGTGCCGAGTATGGCCCGGCGAAACGTTGGCCAGCTGACCGTTTTGCCGAAACCATCAAACTCGTCTCCGCACAATTGCCTGACGCTCGTTGGGAACTCTATGGTGCTCCCGCAGAGAAGGAACTGGGCGAAAAAATGGCCGCGAGCGTGCAGGTGCCTTGCAACAACCTCGTTGGGAAAACGACTCTCACCGAGTTGATCGCTCATTTGAAGCGCTGCACACTGCTCATCACGAATGACACAGGCACCATGCACTTGGCAGCAGCGCTCGGCGTACCCACAGTGTCGATTTTTGGTTCCACAGAGCCAGATGCCACGGGCCCACTAGGACAGAATCATACTGTCATCCGCAAAAAGATAGCCTGTAGTCCTTGTTTTGAGCGGGAGTGTCCGCTCGGCCACTACGAATGTATGACCAGCATCCAATCCACAGAGGTGGCAGCTGCCGCGCTCAAGATGCTTGGCGTTCAGCCGTAATCGCCGCGACTACTTTGCCTTTCCGCGCTTTCCTTTGCCCTTCGGCTTTGGCTGCTGATCCATTGTCTTGCGAACAAGTGCAGAGAATGAATCCGTCTGAGCCTGCCAAGCGGTGGAAAGCTCATCTACCTTCTCAGGCATCTTACTCGCCAGATTGTTCTGCTCAGCACGATCAGTCGTCAAATCATAGAGTTCCCATGGATCGCCGTCAGCAGCTACGAGCTTCCAATTTCCCACTCGAATGGCGCGGTTACCTTCGTGAAGCCACCAGATGTTGTCGCGTTGGATCTCAATGTCTTGGTTGAATGCTTGCAGCAAACTCTTGCCAGGCAGAGGAGGTGCCGTGGCGTCCATCGGCTTCACGCCCGCAAGCTCCAGAGCTGTCGGAACAAAATCAATCACATGGGCAGGGCTCTGACGCAACTCGCCCTTGGCTTTGATGCCAGCAGGCCAATGAACGACCAGCGGCGTACTAATACCGCCCTCATGCACCCACGTTTTGTGCCGCCGATGCGGGGTGTTGCATGCGCTTGAAAAGCCAGGCCCAAGACAAAGATAAGTTTCGGCGCTTCCAGCAGGCGCACTTGGATTGTGACCACCATCCCGGACCATGATCTCTGCACTGGCACCATTGTCCGAGGCAAAAAAGATCACCGTGTCCTCAAAAGCGTTCATTGCTTTCAATTGCTCAATGATCCGCCCAATCTCGACATCCATGCGATCCACCATCGCTGCGTGAATCGCCATTTTCGTCGCCTGAAAGCGACGTTGTTCATCCGTCATACTGTCCCACGCAAGTGGCCGATTTACTTCGCCCGTACCCAGCTTCTCTAGCGCCTCGGGAAAGTGATACGGTGGACCGACTTCAGGCTCCAGGGGTGAGAGTGAAGTCTTGGTGATACCTTCACTCTTCTGCCGCTGATGCCGAGCTTCACGCATCGCTTCCCAGCCCGCCAAATACTTGTCGCGGTACTTCTCGATGTCTTGTGGCAGCGCATGCAACGGAAAGTGAGGTGCGATGAAAGCGATGTAATGAAAGAAGGGCTTGTCAGCATGATTCGCCGCGTGGTCCTTCAAGCAATCGATCGCATGATCCGCCGTGGCTATCGTTGCATAGTAACCTTTCTCGTTCGCTGGTGGCGTAACCGGCACATCGTCAATCGAGTTACCTTTGGAAGTGAAAAAGTTGCCCTGATTCTTCATGTCCAGGGAGCGGTTAAAGCCACCATCGAGTACTTTCCCGTCGATGTGCCACTTTCCACTGTGATAGCTGCGAAATCCCGCTGCCTTGAGATGTTCCGGTAACAGATGTGCCCACGACTGACGCACTCCCTGCCCTCCACCTCCGAGTCCCGGCAATGCGTCACGGTGGATTTGCTGTGCATAGTAGCCGCTCAGCAGCGCACTACGGCTGGGCCAGCACCGCGCCGTGTTGTAGAACTGCGTGAAGCGCAAACCATCACGCGCGAGCCCATCTAGGTTTGGGGTCGCAATCTCGCCCCCATAGCATCCCAAGTCCGAGTATCCCAAGTCATCGGCCATGATGAAGACGATATTCGGTTTGTCCGCTGCTGAAAGAACGGGGCTCAGGAAAAACAGGAATGCGAGAAAACGGCTCATGGTTTGGAACCCTCTGGCAACGCAAAACCGATGTCGAATCTTCCCATCATCAACTCGGACAGCGTCAAGTCTGGAACAGCAGATGCACCCCGCAGGGTTGAATATTCTTCGGTTTTCTCCATCTTAGATCACATGAAAACACAGCCACTCTGCTTCGCTCTAGCAATCATGTTGTTCGCTGCCGATTCCACATTCACCACGGGTCAGGACTCTAAGCTCCCGGATTTGAAACTCTCTGACTTCAAGATTGGCTCCGTTGTCAGCAGACCTGTGGTAGACCTCAAAAACACGGGTGGGAAGGGTGTTGTGATCGACGCTTGGGGCGTCAATCGCGGTCCCTGCATCGCCCTCTTGCCAGAGATGGAAAAACTCGCCTCTCGTAACTCCAAGGACACGATCTTTATCGGTGCGGAGTGCCAAGGATCGGAGACAGAAGCTATCATGAAGCTCGTCACAAAAAATCGCCTCTCCTACACCATCACCAAAAGTGGAGTGGAAGGGCCGGTTGAGTGGTCGAGCCTACCATACTCTTTTGTTTTCGATCCATCAGGCAATCTCATCTACCACGGCCGCCCAACGGGGAAGGATTTTGAGAAGGCTGTGCGCCGTGCTGGAAAGCAATAGCGGGATGCTAGCGGACGTTGTGAGGTCCGTGTCACGAATCCTCATTGCACTGTTCTGCATCAGCTTCTCTGCGGCCGCCGCTCCGATTGACTTCAATCGCGACATTCGGCCTATACTTGGAGAGAACTGCTTACATTGCCATGGCCAAGATGCCGCGAACCGAAAGGGCGATGTGCGGTTTGACGACGAGAAAGCAGCCCGCAGCGGAAATGCGCTTCAGGATTTGGTGAAGCGCATCTACAGCACCGATCCGGATGAAGTGATGCCCACACCGAAGAGCAAACGAAAGCTCTCCGAGTCCCAGAAGGCGCTGCTGAAACGGTGGGTAGCCGAAGGTGCCAAGTGGGGAAAGCACTGGGCCTTTGAGCCAGTGACTCGTCCGGCTGTTCCTGCTGGGGCAACACACCCTATCGACGCATTTGTGCGTGCGAAACTCAGCGCCAAGGGCTTGAAGCCAGCCCCCAAGGCAAGTCCTGAAACTCTCGTCCGCAGGCTGAGTCTGGACCTCACAGGCTTGCCACCAGCCGAGTCCAAAACCCAAAATATTAACTCAAGAATAGAGGAGTTGTTGGCCAGCCCTCATTTTGGGGAACGCTGGGCCTGGGACTGGCTGGATGCGGCACGCTATGCGGATTCCAACGGGTACCAGGGCGATCCTGAGCGTACTATGTGGCCATGGCGTGACTGGGTGGTGAAGGCTATCAACGACAACATGCCTTATGACCAGTTCACCATTTGGCAGATTGCAGGCGACCTGCTCCCTGGTGCCACGCAAGAGCAGAAACTGGCTAGTGGCTTCAATCGCAACCACATGATCAATGGTGAAGGCGGACGCATCGCTGAAGAGACCCGCGTGGAGAATGTGATGGATCGCGTGGAGACTACCGGGACTGTCTGGCTTGGCCTAACGTTGCAATGCACGAAGTGTCACGACCACAAGTTTGATCCGCTCACCATGCGGGACTACTACGGGCTGTATGATGTCTTCAACCAAACGAGTGAAGATGGAAAAGGCCGCAGCGGACAAGCCGCCCCAGCCATGGACATGAGTACCTCAGCGGAAAAGGAGCGCGTCACGGCTGCATCGCGAAAAATCGAAGCACTCGCGAAAGAGGTAGAGGCTTTTGAGCTGAAAAAGTTCCCGCGACCTGCCGGAAAATCTTTAGAAGAGAGTGAAGCCATCAACCTGCCGGGAAACCTCCCCAGTTACATCGCCAAAACACCGCCGGCCAATCGCGTAGTGGATGCACTTCTGGAAGCGGTAGGCTACTTTAAGGACAAAGACAGGGCATACACCAAGCTGCTGCAGGGACTGCTCGCCGCTCAGAGAGAAAAGGCCGCTGCGAGCAACAGCGTGACCCGGGTCATGATCATGGACACCCTGCCGAAGCCGCGGGAGACCTTCATTTTGGACAAGGGGGCGTATGACAAGCCCACCACGGCCAAAGTGAGTTTTGCAACTCCCGCAGTGCTGCCGCCACTGGCTTCTGACGCGCCGAAGAATCGCCTCGGCCTTGCCCACTGGCTTATCGACAAAAAGAATCCACTCACTGCGCGAGTCACGGTCAACCGCTTCTGGCAGTCACTGTTTGGAGTGGGTCTTGTGAAGACCGCTGAGGACTTCGGCGTGCAGGGAGAAGTGCCGGTGCACGTGGAGCTGCTCGACTGGCTAGCCGCAGAGTTCATGGACAGCGGGTGGGACGTAAAAAAGCTGCTGCGTCTCATCGTCACAAGCGAGACCTACCAGCAGGACAGCCGCATGAATGCAGCGGCGGCAATCGATCCTGAGAACCGGTTGCTAGCACGAGGCCCGCGCTTCCGCATGCCGTCTTGGATGCTGAGGGATCAGGCACTGGCGTTTGCTGGCCTGCTCAACCCTCTTCTTGGCGGACCATCGGTAAAGCCCTATCAGCCCGAAGGCATCTGGGAAGAGGCCACCTTTGGGAAGAAAACCTACCAGCAGGACCATGGAGATGCTCTTTACCGCCGCACGCTCTACGTGTTCTGGCGCAGGATCGTGGGACCCACGATGCTCTTCGACAACAGCACACGCCAGGTCTGTGCGGTGAAAAGTGCCCGCACTAACACACCGCTGCACGCTCTGGTGACACTGAATGATACGACTTATGTCGAAGCGGCCCGCGTCATGGCCGCCAATGTCCTCAAACGCATCAAACCCGATGCGGAACGCCTACAAGTGGCGTTTCATACCGTGACGAATCGCCATCCAACGTTAGCCGAGCAGGACGTATTGATCCGCCAACTGGCGGCGCTCAAACAACAGGACCCAGCAGAAGCCAAGCGCCTCATTCAGGTCGGAGAATCAAAAACTGATGGCACTCTTGATGCCGTTGAGCATGCTGCGTGGACCAGCTTGTGCCTGATGCTCTTCAACCTGGACGAAGTTGTAACGAAGGAATGAATCGCTTAAATCCATTATTCAAAATTCTCGCCATCTGCCTCAGCTTCAGCACTTCGGTAAGTGAAGGTGCTTCCGATTTGGAGAACGAAATGTCGTTCTTCGCCGCTCTTCAGGGCAAAATCTTCGAGTGCTCGTTCACGGCGCTTCCACGTGCACGTTTCACAGCGACTAAGGTCGAGTCACTGGCCGCAGACAACAGCATTGCCGCCACTTACTCGTCCGTCCAGTGCCTTGAGCCAGGGATTATTCGCGTCTCGTTCAACTCCGGACTCTGGCTCATAGCGTTTACCGATGACCTCAGCGGCTTTGTGATCGGAAACATGACGTCAATGCATGAGTATGACGCGACTTCACCGGAGTTGATTGCCTTCAAGACCCACCCTGACTGGAAATCGGCTCGGGTCCTGCCTGAGAAGATGGAACTTCTGGACAGCACCGGTAACCCATTTGCCACCAATCCTGCCATTTACTACACAGACAGGATTCAAGGATTCCTGCTGCCGAACAAGGGCAAGGGAATGCTTGCGCGAGCTCGGTCCAGGCCCGGTGGATGGTATGCTAGCGGCAATCATTTGGGGACGGGCATACAAGTTGATCGATCCGGCTACTATCGCAGTCTAGTCCGGTCAAATCTGAGCGGCTTCGATCAGCGCTCAGCACACTTTAACTACTTTCTGCTGCAAGGTGGGGCCGAACCCCTGGCCTCCGCGCAAGAGCAGTATTCTGCGGTGTTGGTGGAAGAACGTTACGGACCCACCTCCGAGAACGCTGGAAAAGTTTGGAATGAAATGGGCACTCTGCGTGGTTGGGCTCGAAGCTACAAAAAGGCCCCTCCTCTTCACGCGAAAGCAGTCGAGCATGCGAAAGAGAACTTCCCAAGGGACACCGCAAGACTCCTGCAACTGTCCGTCGATTATGCAGGCAGCCTCTGCGACTCAGGAGATTTTGCGGGCGCAAAAGCTCAATTGGCCGCGGTCGAATCTCTGCTGCCAAAGGACGGTTCCGATTTCCTGGGTGCCTACACTTACTACCGGACGCTGGCAGAAGCAGAGTTTGGTCTTAAAGCCTATTCATCAGCGGCTTCGCACTTCATGACCAATATTCAACGCGCGAGCGAGTCGGGCAGAAAGTTTTATGGCATGTCGGGCCTATTGGGCATTCTCGCCTGCCAGATCGCACAAAGCGACATCAAAGGAGCCAACGAGACCCTCCAGAAATGCCTCGCACTTGATGAAAAAGAGTCCCAAGACACTGGAGGAAAAGACTTTGACCGGTGGGAGCTAGCATTCGCATGCGTGGCTCTCGGCAACTATGAAGCAGCGCTAAAACATGCAACTACGGCAAACCGAACTGGATGGATCAGTTACGAGGAATACGCCCGTTTAGCTTGCTTGTATCTCTCAGGTCAGAAACAAGAATCAACCCAACTCGCAAAGGCTTTCATTGGCAGGTTTGGCAACTTCAATGAAGTCAACATCCGCAGGGATATCGATGCGGTTACAGTTCAGTTTACTCGGACGATGGCAGATCCAACGGCACCTAATGTTAAGGTGCTTGAGCAAACTTGGGCTGACCAAGTGCAAAGCCTCAGGGATCGCCCACTGAAGAACTACATCTTCGCTCGGGTGATGGTCGCCGTGTTGGGCAAACTCAAGAGTGGTAGATGATGAGTCATTCCCAGAAACAACTTTTCACGCTCAATCGCAGAGCATTGTTCGGCCACGGAGCAGCTGGCATTGGCTCGCTGGCGCTTGGTTCGCTGATGGGGGCTCAGAAGCCCGATCCGCTGGCTCCAGTGCTTCCGCACTTTGCGCCCAAGGCTAAGCGCATCATCTACTTGCTGCAAAATGGTGCTCCATCTCATGTGGACTTGTTTGATCACAAGCCAACGCTACGGAAGATGCACGGCGTGCAGATTCCGGACAGCGTGGCGGGCGGAAAACGCTTTAGCACCATGACTGGCAATCAGACGGCTCGCCCATGTCTGGCTGAAATCACCGAGTTCGCAAAACACGGCCGGTGCGGAGCAACGGTGAGTTCATTTTTGCCGAAGACGGCCCAGGTGGTGGATGATCTCTGCTTCATCAAGTCGATGCACACTACACAGGTCAATCATGCGCCTGCGATCACCTTTCTCATGACAGGTGCGGAGCAAGCCGGACGTCCCGCGATAGGAGCCTGGCTGAGCTACGGGCTTGGCAGTGAGAGTGAGGATCTCCCAGCATTTGTCGTGATGACCAGCCGGGACAAGGAAGCGTCCTGCGGCCAGATCTTCTATGACTTTTACTGGGGCAGCGGTTTTCTTCCTTCCAAGTATCAGGGTGTGAAGTTTCGCGGCAACGGTGATCCGGTTCTTTATCTCAGCAACCCGGATGGAATGAGCCGCCTTACGCGCCGCACGATGCTGGACGGGCTGAAAGAGCTAAACACCCTGAAGCTTCAAGATTATGGTGACCCGGAGATCGCCACGCGCATTTCCCAGTATGAGATGGCGTTTCGGATGCAAAGCAGCGTGCCGGAACTGACTGACCTGTCCAGGGAGCCACAGCACATCCTAGACATGTACGGTCCAGATGTGCTCACCCAAGGCAGCTATGCCTACAACTGCCTCATGGCTCGGAGGCTCGCAGAAAGAGGCGTGCGCTTCATCCAGCTCATGCATGCAGGTTGGGACCAACACCGCAATCTGAACACACAATTGAAGATCCAGTGCACGGACGTGGATGCCCCCAGTGCGGCTTTGGTCAAGGATCTGAAGCAGCGGGGTCTGCTGGAAGACACTTTGATTGCCTGGGGTGGGGAGTTTGGCCGGACTCCATTCCTGCAAGGTGATATCAACAACACCAAGCAGTGGGGGCGCGATCACCATCCTTATGCATTCACTATCTGGATGGCCGGCGGCGGCGTCAAATCAGGCTACGCCCACGGAGAGAGCGACGAGTTTGGCTTCAATGCCGTGCGCGATCCTGTTCATATCCACGATCTCCAGGCCACGATCATGCACCTGATGGGCATCGACCATGAACAGTTCACCTTTCGTTTCCAAGGCCGACAGTTCCGCCTCACCGATGTCCACGGGCACGTGGTGAAACCCATCCTGGCCTGATTGGCGAATCATCTAATGCTTTACTGCCACAAGATCAGTGGCAGAACGTTATCTTCCCCATGCGCCACAAAACCCCACTCTGTGCCGTACTCGCTCTCACGCTTCCAGCATTGGCCGTTCACAAAAAGAACGCCGGCCCCGAAGACGTGGAGTTGAAGTTCAAACTTCCGGCTCCTGCCCCACTCACTCCGGAGCAGGCGCTTGGCTCATTCCAGCTCGAAAAGGGCTTCAAGATCGAATTGGTCGCGTCCGAACCGATGATCGAGACACCCGTAGCGATCAGTTTTGATGATCAAGGTCGTCTCTATGTGGTCGAGATGCGTGGCTACATGCACGACATCTCCGGGGAAGGTGAGGACAAGCCCACGGGGCGCATTTCGTTGCTGGAAGACACAGATGGCGATGGGAAGATGGATAAGGCCTCGGTGTTTCTCGACGGTCTTGTCATGCCGCGCTCCGTGATGGCAGTCAATGGCGGTGCTCTTGTCGCTGAGCCGCCCCATTTGTACTTCTGCAAAGACACCGATGGCGATGGCAAGGCGGACAAGAAGGAGATCGTCACCACCGATTACGGCACCAAGGGTGGCCAGCCCGAACACATGCCCAACACACCTGTCTGGACACTGGACAACTCGATTTGGAGTGCCGGCTATGGCTCGCGTTTCAAGTTGCGTGGTGGCGCTTGGCTGAAGGATGTTGGCTTGTCACGCGGTCAGTGGGGCCTGTGTCAGGATGACGCCGGTAGATTGTACTACAACTACAACTCGGACATGCTCCGTGCTGACTTGCTTCCAACAGAAGCCTTTGCGCGCAATCCCCTGCTCCGGAACGCCACCAGCATCAACTCCAAGCTTGCGGCGGATCAGACACTCTATCCATCTCACCCAACTCCAGGCGTTAACCGTGGCTACGACACAAAATCACTTCGTAGCGATGGCACTCTGACGAAACCCACAGCCACCTGCGGTGCGCTGATTTATCGTGGAGACGCCTTCCCCACGGAGTTTAAGGGCAATGCCTTCGTGCCAGAGCCATCAGCAAATCTGGTGAAGCGTTTCACCATGTCGGAAAAAGGCGGCGCGCTGAAGGCGACCAATACGAGCAAAAAGAATGAGTTTCTGACCTCCATCGATGAGCGCTTCCGGCCTGTTCAAGCTATGGATGGTCCAGACGGTGCTCTTTACATCGTGGACATGTATCGTGGCATCATTCAGCACGAGAGCTTCCTGACTCATTACCTCATCGCTAACATCAAGGATCGTAAACTTGAGCAACCCGTGAACCAAGGTCGAATCTGGCGCATCGTTCACGAGGGCAAGCTGAAGCCTCAGGCAACCAAGCTGCACACAACCACAGAAGAGCGCATCAAGTCGCTCCGACATCCTAGCGGTTGGGTGCGCGACACCGCTCAGCGCCTTCTTGTGGAGTCAGGAGACGCTGCTGCTGCCCCCGCATTGAAACAACTTCTCACCGATGGCGAGCCCGTAGCACGTCTTCACGCTCTGTGGACGCTGGATGGCCTCGGTTCTGCCTCCCATGAGGTCCTCAAGCTTGCTTTGACTGACTCCGATGCCCGAGTAAGAGCAGCCACGCTTCGTATTTCACCACGGGACTTCATCCCACCAGAGATGAGCGGCGAAACGGATCTTCTGGTGCTTGCGAACCTCGCGATCAAGCTCACTACGCTCAACCTTCCCGATGCGGATGCACAGCTTGCCAAACTCCTGGCCACTCATGGCACATCGCCACTTGTCGTTGAAGCTGCTCTGACCGGTCTGAGAGGCAAAGAAGCCTCGTTTGCCAAGCTCCTAGCAACCACTAACGGCCCAGGCACCGGAAAAGCCCTGGGCGCGCTCGCCCAACTCATCGCTCAAGCAGGCAAAGCCGACCCCTTCAATGAAATGCTGACTCTAGCCTCGACTGCATCGACAGGGCGCACTGACATTCTCAAGGGCTTGTCCTTCACTGAGTCGAAGTCGAAGACTCCCAAGCTTCTCTGGTTGGAATCTGAACCTGCAGCGCTAAAGACCTTCAAGCGCGACAAAACACTCTCGCTGATTGAGAAAAGACTCGCTTGGCCCGGCAAACCTGGTGCTCCCCCTCCTCCAAAGATCGCTCCGCTCAATGAAACTCAGCTAGCTGCGTTTGAGAGAGGCAAACTCACTTACAACACCTTGTGTGCTGCGTGCCATCAGCCTCACGGCTACGGGTTAGATGGCTTAGCCCCACCGCTGGTGGACAGTGAGTGGGTGCTGGGTAAACCAGAAGTGCTCGCGCGCATCGTCATGCATGGTCTTGCTGGTCCAGTGAAGGTCAACGGCCGCAATTACAATCTGGCCATGCCACCATTGCCGCAGCTCACCGACGAGAACATCGCCGACGTGCTTACGTTCATCCGCCGCGAGTGGGACCACACGGGCTCACCTGTGTCCTCTGACTTTGTCGCCAAAGTCAGAGCCGCAGACCCTTCACGCGTGATGATGTGGACTGAGAGCGAACTCAAGAAGCTCGCGACCGAGAAGAAGAAGGGGTGATCAAGCCACTGCGATGCAGTGGATTCGCTTGATGCCCGGAATCTTCTCGAGTTCCGCAATCACTTCCGCAGCTGGCATGGTGTCCAAGGTGAGAATGGTCAACGCCGTGGCGCTCTGCTTATCACGAGCCAGCGACATATCTGCGATGTTGATCTTATTCTTACCCAGGATGGTGCTGTAGGCAGCGATCATGCCTGGCTGGTCCTGGTTCTCGATGAGCAAGAGTGTGCCTTGAGGCGCTGCATCAATGCGGCGACCGTTCACCTTGACGATTCGTGCCTCGCCACCAAAGAAGGTGCCGGAAATAGATGCCGTTTCCGTTTCATTGCGGGTCACAATCTCGATGAGATCATTGAACTCAGTCGGTTCGGCCAAGCGGCTCTCGGTAAAGCGCAGGCCCAAGTTCTCTGCCACGCCAGCGGCATTGATGTAGTTCACGCTATCGGCTCCTACGGGGCGCTCAAGGTAACCTTTGAGCACCGCGCGTGAGATGAGCGTCGTGTCGATAGCGCCGACTTTCCCACAGTAGTTGATGCGAACCACATTTGCGCGCTGTGGTGCCAGTTGGCTTGTGAGACGACCAAGCAACTCACCAAACTTGAGGAACGGGCCAATCTCAGCCAACACCTTCGGATCGACGTTGGGCATGTTCACCGCATTGACTATGGTTCCTTCCAACAAATGATTGCGCACCGCCTCGGCGATCTCTGTGCCAACGTTCTCTTGAGCTTCTTCAGTGGAAGCGCCCAAATGAGGTGTGAAGACGGTGTTTGGGGCCTTCAGCAGAGGATAATCCGCAGGAGGAGGCTCTACTTCGTAAACGTCAAGAGCTGCACCACCCACTTGGCCAGACTCCAGGGCCGCAGCGAGAGCATTGTCGTCGATAAGGCCACCTCGAGCACAGTTAATGATACGGACGCCTTTCTTGAGCTTCGAGATACGCTCCGCATTGATCATGTGCTTCGTCTCTGGCGTAAGCGGCATGTGCATCGTGATGAAGTCGGCCTGCTGCACTGCATCGTCCAGATCATCCACCAACTCCACTCCAAGGCTCTCTGCACGGCTCTTTGAAAGGTAGGGGTCAAATGCCACAACCCGCATGCCGAAAGCCTTTGCACGCTTAGCAAACTCGGCACCGATGCGGCCCATGCCAAGCACGGTAAGGGTTTTGCCATAGACTTCGGTTCCGCTGAAGCTTTTCCGGTCAAACTTGCCCGCTACCATGCTCGCATGGGCGTGTGGCGTCTTTCTAGCCAAGCTCATCATCAATGTGAATGCCTGCTCGGCAGTAGAGATGGTGTTTCCTGCCGGGGTATTCATCACCACCACGCCACGCTTGCTAGCGGCCGGAATGTCGATGTTGTCCACGCCCACACCCGCACGACCAACCACACGGAGATCTTTAGCGGCCTCAATCACCTTGGCGGTGACCTTTACTCCACTGCGGACGATGATGGCACTGGCATCTGTAGCGGCAGCGGCGAAATCGGCCTCAGCCTTCAGACCCAGTTTCACTTCGACATCGAAGGAGGACTCTGCCTTAAGCAGTTCAATGCCTTTTTCCGAGATGGGGTCAGCGACGAGGATTTTGTAGCGTTTCATGAAAGGGGAGGCGGAGTCTACAAAGGAAGTTTGGGGGGACAAGTCGAAGGTCGATGTTTGAATAAGCGGCAATTATGAAACTTTTGGTCCTCCCGCTCACTCTGGCTCTGTGTTGGACTAGTGCGCTCGCCCAGTCCGACCTTCCGCCCGGAACCAAGATGAGCTGGCTTGAGAACGATAAGATCAAGCTTGGAGTCGATTTGAACCGGGGTGGTGCCATCGTCTACCTCGCGCCCAAAGGCGGGCAGAACGTTGTGAATAACTTCGACCTTGGGAGACAGGTCCAGCTTTCCTTCTTCTCGGGTCCGGTCCCGTTCGGCAATCCTGCCGAACATTGGAACCACATAGGCTGGAATCCGATTCAAGCGGGAGATGATTTTGGAAATCGGGGGGAAACGCTGACCCATACAAACGACCAGAAGTCGATCCACCTCACGTGCAAACCTCTCCAATGGCCACTGAACAACGTCCCAGGCGACTGCTTGTTCGAGTCTTGGCTGGAGCTTGACGGAGCAGCGGTCAAAGCCCGAGCCCGACTGCAAAACAAGCGATCTGACACCCAACAATACCCAGCAAGGCTGCAAGAACTCCCCGCAGTGTATGCCAATGCGCGCTTTCACCGCGTTGTGAGCTACCAGGGGGCAAAGCCATTCTCCGGGCAGCCCTTTTCCGCCGCGCCTGAACCATCAGGGAAGCATCCTTGGTCGTTTTGGTTGGGAACGGAGGGCTGGGCAGCCCTGCTCGATGAAAACGACGTAGGACTTGGGCTCATCACGCCGGGGAGAGTTCACTTCACCGGCGGTTTTGCCGGCAAAGCTGGCCCCAATGACACCATGGCGAACAGCACGGGCTACTTGGCTGGTCAAAGCCAGGACATTCTCGACCACAACATCGTTTTCGACTTCGGTTACGAGCTCGTTCTCGGTTCGGTGGATCAGATTCGGCAGCGTGCAGCGATCTATCGCCCGAATGGGCTTCCAGAGTGGTCATTCTCACAGTACCGACAGGGCTGGCATCACCAAAACGTGGAGGATGAAGGCTGGCCGGTGAAAGATGGCCTCCATCTGAAGCTCACGGGGGCCGACCCGCAGATGATTAGCCCGTACACTTTTTGGAATGCCGACGATGCGCCAGAAGTTGAGGTCGAGGCCGCTACCAATGTTCCCAACGGCAGCATGATCTTGATGTGGCAGCGACTGGGTGACCAAGCGATCCCTTCCGCGAATCACGCAGCCGCGTCAGTCATCGCAGACGGGGAGTTTCATCCAGTCCGATTCGATCTCTCTAAGTCGGAAGCATACCAGGGCTCAATCGTGCGTCTTCGGCTGGACCCGCCCGGCGGAGGAAGCCCCGATCAGTGGTTCAAAGTCCGCAAAATCACCGTCAAAAAGGGCGGTTCCAGTTAGGTTGGCGACTGAAGAAACAATATGACAACTCAGTCGAGGGGCATATACTCAACGCCCCTTCCTCCCTGTGTTTTTTGCCGAAGTAGCTCAGAGGTAGAGCAGCGCATTCGTAATGCGCGGGTCGCGGGTTCAATTCCCGCCTTCGGCTCCACACACGACCCTCATGACTGAGCCGCCACCCCAACCACGCAAGCTGTCGAGGACCAAAAAGAAAGAGGTCGTCTGGCGTGCGGCCAGTTTGATTCTTGTCTCCGTGGCGCTGACTGTGACAATCGCGGCGGTCATCTTTAAGTTCAGCAAAAGTGCTCTTCGGGGTCCTGTGTATGAGCAGAAAGTGGCATCAGAGGCGAGGGACACTGAGCCTGTTGCATTACCTGCGGTCACATCCGTCCCTGAACCGCAAGACCGAAGTGAAATGCCCTCTCCACCGGCAGTGAAGGCAGAAGACAAGTCCGAGCAGCAACCAGACGAGACGCTTGAGACCAAAAGAACCGCCATCACCTCTGCGGTGAAAGCCTTCTTTGATGCAGATAGCGTCCAAGCCCGCCTCCGACACGTGCGAGACGCATCACGGGTGCAGTCTCTGATGACCTCCTACCATGAGAAGCGTCCGGTGGAACGCTTTCGCCTGAGAAACCTCGGCTGGTTAGTCCCCGTGGACGAGCCGGGTCACAGCCTAGCTTTCGTTCAGGCGATGTTTGAGGATGCCACACCGTCCAGCCTTGTGGTTGAAGAAACTTCTGACGGTCAGTTCCTTGTTGATTGGGAGTGTCTCGTTCGCTACGGCGAACTAGCCTGGAATGACTTTCTCAAGTTGCGCCCCTCCAAGCCAACTCTGATGCGACTGATCGCCTCCAAGCCCCTCTCACGCCCCATCACAGGCGCATTGGCCGGCCGTGAAGGTGAGTGGCTCGAACTCCGGCACCCCGCCGAGTCTGGCACCATCCTGGGGCACTTTGACCACACAGACCCCAAGTTTGCGACACTCGTCGAACAACTCGAAAGTGGAAACTGGCGTGAGGTTCCGTTAACTTTGCGCCTAGCTTTTCCCTCACAGGGACAAAGTGGTGACCAAGTCCACATCGCCAGCGTGGAAGGCAAAGGCTGGCTCATTTTGAAACCCAATCCACAGGGATGAAGTCCCTCCTACTCCTTCTCGGCGTCTCTGCTCTGTCTCTGCCTCTAGCTAGCCTCGGTCAGGGGCCATCCGTCGTCTTTGGTCATCAACAACTCATTGAATACCAACCGGGAAATCTTCCATTGATCATTTCTGCGCCTCATGGCGGGACGATTCGCCCTGAAGGCATGCCAAATCGAAGCTTTGGACGCATTGCACAAGACTCAAACACACAGGAGATCACCAGACTACTGAAAGAGGAGGTCGCTGCCCGCTACGGCGCGCCTCCCTACATCATCATCTGCCGCCTTCATCGCATGAAGATGGATGCGAACCGTGAAATCAAAGAAGCAGCTCAAGACAACCCTATAGCTGTGCAGGCTTGGAATGACTTTCAGGGTTTCATCAAGGGTGCGCGCCAATCCGTAAACAAGAAGTTTGGCCACGGGCTGTACATTGATTTGCATGGTCAGCGTCATCCAGAGAATCGCGTGGAGCTCGGCTACCTTTTGACAGCTGAACAGCTTAGACTGCCGGACGCAAATCTGAATGGCGACAAGATGCTCGCAATCAAGACCAGTGTCCGCGAACTCACGATGCGCACCTCGGTCAGTTTTGCGGATTTGATTCGCGGTCCAACAAGTCTTGGTGCAATGCTTGAGCGACGTGGTTTCGCCAGTGTTCCAAGCCCGGTTAGCCCCGCACCACTCGCAAACGAGGAATACTACAGCGGCGGCTACAACACAGCTATGCACAGTTCACTCCACGGTGGTGCGATCAGCGGCTTGCAGATCGAGTGCCCTTGGAAGGGCGTGCGCGACAAGCCCGAGAACCAGAGAAAGTTTGCCCGGGCGCTCGCTGAGGCTCTCGGAGAGTACTGGCTGGCGCATTTCAAATCCGCGCTTAAAGGTGCGGCACCATGATTGAAATCACCGTCGACTATGAAGGAGATTTGCGCTGCCGGGCAGTGCACGGCCCGTCCAAAAACGAACTGCTGACCGACGCTCCGGTAGATAATAATGGCAAAGGCGAGTCCTTCTCACCTACAGACCTCGTTGCCACCGCTCTGGCTACTTGCATGGCCACGGTTATCGGCATTATCGGCAAAAGAAAAGACATCGACCTCACCGGCATGAAGGTACGCGTGGAGAAGCACATGAGCACAGACGCACCGAGACGAATCGTCCGCTTGCCCATTGAGATTACGTTACCCCTCTCCCCCGAGCACCCCGATCGTCCCCTCCTAGAATCCGCCGCCAGAGGCTGCCCTGTGCACCAAAGCGTCCACCCAGACATCGACAAGCCCATCATTTGGCATTGGGTGGGGGCTTAACCAGCGGGAGGTTTTTCATTATGGCCTCTGAACTCACGCCAGAATACATCGCCACACTCAGGCGGCTAACCGGCGAGCAAAAACTCCGCACGTCGTTTCAGTTGTACTGGGGCGCACGCAAGCTCAAGGCCGCTCGCGTGCGTGAGCAACATCCGGATTGGAGTGAAGTGCAGGTGCAGCAGCGCGTGAAAGAGATATTCATGAATGGACTCGCCTGAACTGTTTCTCCTTTTCACTCGCAGGCTCAACGAAGTCGGCGTTCATTACATGGTGACCGGCAGTGTCGCGGCCATTTACTACGGTGAGCCGCGCATGACCAACGACGTGGACATCGTCATGTTCCTCAAGCGAGAAGATGCGCGCCGACTGGTTGAGGCATTCCCAACGGATGACTTCTATTGCCCACCTGTCGAAGTTATTGAAGGCGAACGTGCCAGGGATCAGCGCGGGCACTTCAATCTGATCCATCATGACACGGGCTTTAAGGCAGACATCTACCTGACAGGTCGCGATGATCTTCATTCATGGGGTATGGCTAATGCTAAACCAGCCATGGTGGAGAGTGAAGTGGTGACTTTTGCCCCGCCCGAATACGTCATCGTACGCAAGCTACAGTTCTATCGTGAAGGAGGTTCCGAGAAACACCTCCGCGACATCAGCCGGATGCTGATTGGCTTGGGAGAAGAATGGCCACGAGAGACGCTGGAGCGTCTGATTGGCGAATGGCACTTAAATGCCGAGTGGCAGGAAGTTCTGTCTTATCGCTTCTGAAGAAAACGGCAGTGGGAAGTCTATTGCCAAGCTGTGGGTGAAGCTGGTTGTTAAACAGCCTTTTTTCTTTTCGCACGCTATTGGCTCGTAAAGCTGGCGATAGAGAGGATTAACCTGGAGTTGTCTGTGACTACTCTTGACCTCTTCAGCAGTCATCACTGCGCGCATCAGTCACCTGGGTGTGGCTCACCCAATGTGGTGAGTTCACCGTCGCTGGGCGGGTATTAATGAGTCGATGAAATCCAAATACTATTCTCCCCGGTTGCAGCGCGAGCTTATTTCGCCGCTCTATCATGCGGCCAAGGCGGCACGCATACCCATGACAACACTAGCCAGTCAATGGATTCAGGAAGGCTTGCTCCGCTTGCAACGGAGCCAGCAGAAGAGTGCCAGGCGCGCTGAAGAATAAATCCCACATAACCAAGGCGGCTGAGGTCACTCAGCCGCCTTCTAGTTCATTCTGATCCAAAGGTGTCGCAAATCGCAATCCACCAAGCCCCCGGAGCGAGCGTGCTTTGACTTGAGCACCTGGAGCTTGGATACTGCATCTGAGTTCACCAGTTCGAGCAAATCCGATGCGCTCCATGAGGAGCCATCATCCTCAGAGAGCGTAGTGATCCAGCCGTTTACATCACCGAGCCAGTTCTCCAAAGGCTTCTCCTGAACGAAAGCGATCATGGCCGCAAATGAATGAGTAGAACCATGAAGCCCGAACTTGAATCTTTGGATTCCGCCTGTGGTGCCTGGGTCGGTGATCACATATTCACGCTTGTCTCTATCTCCTTCGGCTGGAGTGGGCAGCCGTTTGCATTCAATGGGAAACAATGAGTCAAACTGACTGTGTCGCCTGCCTTCAATGATAAGTGAGGCAGCTCTGGGTTTAACCGTTAGATCAATCTTACGTCCGGCTTTGGCTTCATCACCTGTTTCAGTGCGAAACTGGACATGGCTCCATTCTTCGGAGTAGTAGCTGGCGCTGTTGAGGTGGTCGCACAAATGTTCGGTCAGCGCTGTTTCTGCTGTTTTGGTGGGACGATCTGGATGATCTCTCCACATGGGCAACTCTCGGGCGATGAAATCGATCAACTCCAGCTTTGCGGTGGATGGCAGATGAATGTCGGCATCAAGACGACCTGAATGAACTTGAGGTATGCTATCGGCCAACATGTTCTCGCGTCCTTAGAATCCTTGCTCGGCCAAATCAGCGAGTGTTTCGTCCGCATCTCTCAGAGCAATGGAACGCAGCCAGTACCTTAAGCGATCAGGCTTCAGCAGGTAGATGCATGGGCCGTCATATACCCTGGCAATGCGAGTGACCTTCAAACCTGCTCCGCGCTTCTCGCGAAGAAGCGCATCAACCTTGTCTTTGAGTTCATTGGTATTGTTCCAGTCCACCTTCCCTTTGCCAAACACATAGGGCTGGCAAATGACGCCCGGCCAAACTTGCTCTGGTAGAGCTTGCAGCTTGTTCTTCTTATATACGGCATTGATGCGGGCAATGAAGGTCTCATTGAATGCTGGCAATGCAGGCAACCCAGCGTCCTTCATCGCGGCAGAGTCTTCTCCCAAGCGGATGAGATCACGGTAATGGCTGACGATTTCAGAAATCAAAATGCGTTCATGCGGTGAGATTTTGAGATCTCGTGATTCCGGTAATGGTAAGGAAAGAACATCAATTTCAGATAGCGTCGTCGCTTTTTGAGTAAAGAGCCTAACGCTAATCGCCGCAACGTATGCTCGGAGTGAAGTGCTTTCAGCATTCAACCAATTCTGAATGTCGTTTAGAACAGTGACATCCCCTGCTTTTGCCCCACAAATGCCAACGACTTTATTTTTGTATGTGAGATAACTCTTGGACCAAACAGCAGAATCTATATCCATTTGTTCACGCACAAGAAGCATCGGAGGGGAAAATCTGCTTTTGGTGTATGCCGTCTTGAACAGCTTATCAGTAACCACGCTGATGACATTTTCGTCGATGCTGTTTCCGCTTATTGCCCCTGATGGAAGCAGCGGTTTACCTGTAAGGTGTTCGGCTGGAAGTCTCTTTCCGGTTTTGCCGACAATAAAACCCTCTCCGCAATCCCATCCAAAACTGGATGCATATTGACCTATCGTTGGCAACTTTCGAAGACGGTCCACAAATCCCAGTGTCCGCCCGCCTCCGAGCAAATTACATCGCCAAACACCATCATTGCTCATCACCAGATCACGGGTGAGCCAGTGCATGTCATAGTAGTCGATATCGAAACCTTGTTCGGCATCCGTGCGTCCACTGCGACGAAAAGTGGCGTGCAGTATATGTCTATCGAGCGGTGCATCCTGAGCTTCGGCAACCACAACGATGACTTTCGTGTCTGCATCTCCTTTTTGGAAAAGCCCACGCACGGAGATGAAGTCGAGAATCTCTCGCACATCCCAGCGCTGAATGAACTTCCTGCGGAAGCCGAGAGACTGCTGGTTGTAGAGGAAGTTGTATTGCTGGAGCATCGACAGGACTCCGCCAGGAGCCAGCAACTCCATGGACTTATGAAGGAACAAATAGGCGACCTGCTTGTCTGGCAGTTCTCCATGCTCTTTCTGATAAGACTCATAAGCGCGCTTAGCACCTTCAGTGCCCAGCTTGGACGCGAAGGGTGGATTGCCCACAATCACGCCGACTTTATCTTTGATCGTGCCTGCCTCCAGCGTCTCGAAGAAACAACCCGTGTGAATGAACTTCTCCTTTAGTTCAGGAAAGAGTTTCACACTGGCTCTGATCTCCATCGGCTCCAAGGCATCGCAAACCGCCAAACAGAGACTGAAGGAGGCGAGTTCGACCGCGCCTTCTTCCAAGTCCACGCCACGAATGCGAGAGGTGAGGAGCCTTTTGAGCACCATCTGTTTTGGACGATCCCAGTTGTTCCTAGAACGCCAGTGGAGCACGAGGCGCTTGTAGGCTTCCACAAGGAAGATTCCCGAACCGCAGGCACCATCCAGGATGACCTCGTTATTCTTCTCCAATCGGTCTAGGCGATCCCAACTCAATACCTCGCCAAGCATCATGCGCACCATGAAGTGGGGCGTATAGACAGCCACTGACGAGTCCTTGACAAAGAGCTGGTAGATGTGGCTGATGAGTTCGACAGGAAGGTCGGCAAAGGAGTAACGCTGCCAAAGGGTAAGCTGTCCTCCTGCTTCCTGACGACCTTCGATCAAGCGTGCAAACCGTGGGAGCTGTCTGCTCGTTCGTAGAGTTTCAGAGTCGTCACGACTAAGCGTAAAAACATGGCCATTGAACCTCTCTTCCAATGCTTCTAGCAAAGCTACAAGAGCAGGACCATCTGCAAGCACCTGAAAGAACTTGCTCGCGCCTTTTTTGAACCTTCCGAAGAAGTCGTCCTCAAACACTTGTCTGGCTTCGAGATAAGCCACTAGCACAGATAGAATCAGGAGTTTTCGACGAAGCGGCTTCGGCAAGATGCCTTCTGCGTTCAACTCTTCGTGAAGCTCTCTGACAGCATTGATCAGTGTCTTTTGAGCCGCCAGCTTGCTGGACAACAGCTTTTTGCATACGGCGGGATCATCCCAAAGTGTTCCGTTGCGTAGGCGCTCGGCGTCCCACCAAGGATCGCTGGCTATCTGTGTGGCAAGTTTTAGTGTTTTGAAAGGCTTGCAGACGATCTCAGCACCCTGCTCGAAGTCAGGCTTGTGAGCGCAGCGAAAAAGCTGAACCACCCCGCTGGTGACCCGGTATAACAGGGGCACGCCACCCCAACTCCATAGTTCTTTGTGACGTTGTGCAAACTCGGGGTCTTTTACAGGTCCGTCAGAACGATAAACAAAGGCTTGCGCTATTGGTGGTTTACCCTCTTGGGACGCCTCAAAAAAGACGGCGTCAGCCCCATAATGCTTGGCTTTCTCCATCACAGCCACGGTTTCTGGCTGTTGAGCAGCGGGATTGAATCCCATGACAGGCACGAGTCCATCAACGGCAATGCCGTTTGTGTAGTCAGCCAGCCATAGTGTTCGTTTGCTCATGTAATCGATTCTGTTCGATCAAATAGTAAGTGGGGCCATCTGTCCATCCGAGAGTGAGTGGTGTGGGCCGATATTTGAGATGTGGCGGGCAAAGATTGGCATTCCGTGATTCGAGGGAGCTGGGCACAAGAAAAGCCAAAAGGCTCCTAGAAAGCCCATTTTCCGTCCGATGCCAGAGCTTGGAGTCGGGTATCGGGAGCTCTTGGGGTGGTGATACCCTGGGTGAGGGGTAGGGTATCGGAGCTTTGGGGGTACGATTACCCTGCCTGAGGGGTGGGGTATCGGTGCCCTAGGGGTGGTAATACCCTGCACGAGGGCTCTGGTATCGGAGCCTTTGGGGTGCAATTACCCTGCTGGTGGGGTAGGGTATCGAAGCCTTTGGGGTGGGAATACCCTGCATCAGGGCTCTGGTTTCGATGCCCAAGGGGTTCGGCTTGGGTGCCGGGAGGGTTGCTTTGCGCGGGGTGGACTGGCATGATGGGAGCATGAGTGACGATGTTTCTGCTCCTCCGACCGCTGTTTCTGAGCCTGTGAATCCTCCGCCGAGGGTGGCGGGTGCGTTGGAGGTGCTAAAGGCTGTGGCGGTGCCCAAGCGGTATGCGGTGCTGAAGGAGCTGGCGGACGGAAGTTACCCTGCGGTCATCCAGTTGGCGAAGAAGCTGGGGGCGAATCCTGACCTGATGGGCCGTCATCTGAAGCTCCTGCAAAAGGCTGGCCTTGTGGTGCGGGTGAGAGACGGGAATGACTCAGATGGCAGGTCCAAGTATTACCAGATTCCAGAGCGGTTCCGCTCCGTGACGCCGGATGGCGGGCGAGTTTTGGACTTTGGTAGTGTGAAGCTGAGGTTGGACGCTGCGGGAACGCCTTCTGCGTGAGTTGCGCTTTGCTGACGTTTAGTTTTTCGTTCTTCTCATGAGATACTTCATTCCTTCCATCGCGCTTATTACTGCGCTTGGCCTTCCACTCGTTGCTCGGGATGTGCCGGGGACGAAAGTGGTGCCTTCTCTGAAACTTTTCGTTGAAGATGGCACCATCGCGGGCGCGGTGGCGCTCGTTGTTGGGAAGGACGGAGTGAAGGCGCTGGAGACGGGGGGCGTGCGTGATCTCGAAACGAAGGACCCGATGCCAGAGAACGCTATGTTCTGGATCGCCTCCATGACGAAGCCGATGACTGCCATGGCGGTGATGATGATGGTGGAGGAGGGTAAGCTCAGCATTGACGATCCGGTGGAGAAACATCTGCCGGAGTTCAAAAGCCAGATGGTGATCGTGTCACGAAACGACGGAAAAGTCACGCTACAAAAGCCCAAGCGCTCAATAACCATCAAAGATCTTCTAACGCACACCAGCGGACTGGTGGGCAAGTCACCTCTTGAAGCTCAAGCTCTGGACGTGCTCACTCTTCGTGAGGCTGTACTGACTTATGCCCTGTCTCCTCTCCAATACGAGCCAGGAAGCAAATGGTCGTACTGCAATCCTGGTATAACGACTCTCGGACGGTTGGTAGAAGTGGCGAGTGGGCAGGACTTTGCTGCTTTTATGCAGGAGCGCTTCTTCACGCCACTGGATATGAACGACACGACTTTCTGGCCTAATGATGAGCAGTTGAAGCGCATGGCTACGTCTTACAAACCGGCTGCGGATGGCAAGGGCCTAGAGAAAACGACGGTGACTTATCTCAGCCCTATTCTGGGCGACAAAAAACGTATGCCTCTGCCAGCGGGTGGGCTTTTCTCCTGTGCTCCTGACTTGGCGCGTATTTATCAGATGCTGCTCAATGAGGGTGAACTGGATGGGAAGCGCTACCTGAAGTCAGAGACGCTGAAGCTGATGACCACTAATCAACTGGGTGACATGGAGAAGGTGAGTTTCGCCCCAGGGATGCACATGGGACTTGGGTTTCATATAGTGAATGAGCCTCAGGGTGTAACGGAATCTCTGAGCAAGGGGAGCTTTGGTCACGGTGGGGCGTATGGCACTCAGGCGTGGATGGATCCGGTGCGTAGACTGGGCATCGTGTTGCTGATTCAGCGGGCAGGTCTGCCCAACTCTGACCAAAGTGAAATGCGCCGTGTGCTCCAAAAAGCTGCGGTGGACGCTTTTGGCCGCTGAGTCCCGCTTCAAGCGCAAGATATCTCCCTGCAAAGCAGTTCTCTGGCCATGCACTTTGAGACCGATCCATCAGCGCCAGAGTTCGTCCAAAGACGGGATTTCATTAAGGCGCTCTCCGCTTCAACCATCGCGGCTTTAGCCTCCGGTGAGCCGCGACTTTTTGCCGCAGGCACTGGAGAGCATTCCAAGTTAGAGCACCCAAAACCCACCGCCGACTGCTGCATCCTTCTTTGGATGGGAGGAGGCATGGCCGCTCCAGAAACCTGGGATCCCAAACGCTACTTGCCCTTCAAAGTGGGCCAATCCGTGGACCAGATTCTCAGCACATTTCCCGCCATTGATACCGTGGTGCCAGGATTGCAAATCAGCCAAGGCCTTGAGCATTGCGCTCAGGTCATGGACCGCGCCACGATCATTCGTTCCCATATCCAGCCAGATCTAGGCAGCATCCTCCACAGCCGACATCAATATCACTGGCACACAGGCTACGTACCTCCACAGACGGTCGCCGCTCCTCACATTGGCGCTTGGATGGCCAAGGTGCTTGGGCCTCGCAATCCTGTCATCCCTCCGTTTATCAATATCGGACAGCGTCTTGAAGGCGTTGGTGAGCAGGAGGAACTCAAGGCATTCACCACCTCAGGTTTCTTTGGCAGCGAGTTTGGCCCGTTCAATCTCCCCTATCCTGACGATGCCGCACGCTCCGTAAAACCACCTCCAGGCATGGAGCCAGGGCGTTTCAGTAGCCGCTATGCTGCATTCAAAAAGCTCGTTGATGCATCACCCAAACGCGAGTTCATGAGCGATCACCAGCAACAATCCATGCTCCGAAGCATGGAGAACGCGCATCGATTGCTTTCATCCAAAGACAAGGATGCATTCGATATCGGACTTGAGAGCAAAGAAACTCAAGCCAAGTACGGTGACAGCCGTTTTGGCAAAGGATGCTTGTTAGCGCGTAGACTCGCAGAAGCAGGTGCTCGTTACATCGAAGTCACCACGGAATACGTGCCTTTCCTGCATTGGGACACTCATGAAAACGGTCACGACACGCTCGTGCGGATGAAAAAGGAAATTGATCAACCCATCGCCACATTGGTGCGGGAGTTGGAAGAACGCAAATTGCTCGACCGCACATTGATCATAGTCGCGAGCGAGTTTAGCCGCGACATGATGATCGAAGGTGTGCCTGGAAGTGCCGCCAGAGATCAGAGCCGTGCCAAGGTCGACAAACTCTCCGAAATGAAACACTACGGGCTGCATCGTCACTTCACTGGCGGCACTAGTGTGGTCATGTTTGGCGGAGGCATGAAGAAAGGTCATGTTCACGGTGCCACCGCCGATGAACGACCCCTCGTGGCCATCAAAGATCCCGTCACCATCACCGATATGCATGCAACGGTGCTCACTGCCATGGGTATCAGCCCAAAGACGGTCTACGAGATCGAGAAGCGCCCATTTTACGCCACGGAAGATGGCAAAGGAAAGTCGGTGATGAGCTTGTTCGCCTGAAGAGGCGTCCACGGCGCATCACCGCCACCCGCGTTACACATCCTTTCGCATGACGTGGTCGTCCATGACGAATCCACCGCCTATGTCTGCCACTAACTCAGACTCGAAGACAAATCCTTGCCTCAAATAGGCGCGGATTGCCTTGGAGTTGTGTTTGTTGACTCTCAAAATCACCGAACGGCATCCGCGCGCTCTGGCCATCTCAGCGACCCTCTGTAAACAAGTTCCTCCCAGACCATTGCCGATGTTCTCCGGCAGCAGGTAGAGTTTATGAAGAGTGAGAACCCTCTCACTCACTTCCAGCCCAACGAATCCGCAGGTCACTTCGCCTTGCAGAAGCAAGTAGAACTCAACTCCTCGCTCAAGATCAGCTTCCAGTTGTGTCTGAGAGTACATCCACTCAAGCATGTACGAAATCTGCTCCTGGCTGATGATGCCGGGATACACTGCTGGCCAGATCTTGCGAGCAAGCATCTCAATGACTGGCAAATCCTCACGGCTGGCCTTCAACCACTCCACTGCAGTGCTCGTCATTGGCGCGAACGGCAGCGGATAAGCTGCTTCCCAGCGCTCAACGTCGTCTGCGGGAGACAACCTTGTCAGTGCATCACGAATCTGTTCGCGAGTTGGCTCCACAACGCCTTCTTTGCGAATCTGAACGGCATCTCCGGGAAACACGTCCTGCGGGAGCAACGCACGTGAAAGATGCCAGCACGCCCACGCCCTCCATGAACGCAGTTCTTTGTTTGGCTCCACCATTCTGGTAGCCAGATGTTGAAAGTGCCTCGTCGGGTTGCCTACAAACTGACCTTCTCGCCGGTGAGTGATCAACCATGCAATCGCATCATAGGCCAATGGCCACGTCATTTGCTGCTTACTCAACGTGCAGGCGAAAGAGCGATTGATTTGCAGAATCGCCTGAGCTGGAAATCCGCAACGCCATTGAGACTGTGCATAGCAGAGCGAGGCTTCATAAAAGGTGGGACTACGCTCATCACCAAATCGTGTCACATCACTTGCACGCCACACACGCTGCACTTCCGGCAGCAGAGGGCATGGTTCATTGATGAACAGCTCGCTCATGAATAAGCTTCAACCACCTTGCACGGGCGGCATGAGCGCCACTTCCGCTCCGTCTTCTACCACGGCATCTCGCTTCACGTAGGTTTGGTTCACCGCCACCAGCAGCGAGTTATCCCAGGCTTCCAACGCTGGCCACCGCGCAAACGCTAGGCCGAGAACATCCGCGACAGTAGTCACTCCAGTACAATCCCACTCCACAGACGCCGTGCCGGTGATGTCTTGCAGTAAGGAGAAAAAGAGAACCCTGATCTTCACAAGGTGAAAAGCGGTAGCGACTTCATGAGTGACTGATACACGCCCCACGCCAAGGGAATGACCACAACGATCCAGCAAATGAACATCTTCATGACCTACTTTTTGTCCTCCGCATACAGTTTGAGGTGATATTTTTCAGCAACTGGCTTCATGAGCAAATTGGCGACCAATCCAACCGCCAACAGCAAACACATTAAGCGCAACGTGCCGTTATACGCCTGATCTTTTGGCACTCCGGCCGCTTTGGCAGCGTCCGAGAGCTTGTTGATGAGCAAAGGTCCAATCACCGCAGCTGCAGACCATGCCGTGATGAGCCTGCCGTGAATAGCTCCCACCTGATAGGTGCCAAACGTGTCCTTCAAGTAGGCCGGAATGGTCGCAAAGCCGCCGCCATACATTGAAATGATCACACATGCGATCAGCACGAAAACGAGTCGGCTCTGAGCTTCCTGTGCCATGGGCAGTAAGCTGTAGAGAATGGCCCCCAAGATGAAGTAAATGCAGTAAACCGTCTTTCTGCCGGTGAGATCCGATGCCGATGACCAAAGGAATCTGCCGCCCATGTTGAACAGTGAAATCAACCCCACAAACCCGCCACCAATCGCAGCGCCCTCTTCCCCCGTGAGATGAAACATGTCCTGCAACATGTCTGAAGCTCTTCCCAGAATACCTATTCCGGCACTGACGTTCATGCAAAGCACAACCCAAAGCAGCCAAAACTGCGGCGTCTTCCACGCAACATCTACGCTCACTTGCACCGCAGATGCCGCTTTGGGGCCAGCTTCCCAGCCTGCAGGCTTCCATCCTTCGGCAGGCACACGAACAATGATTGCACCAAAGATCATGAAGCAAACATAGATCAGTGCCATGATCATCATGGTCTCGCTTGGAGCGAAATGCTTCATCAGCATGACCGACAGTGGCCCACCAATCATCGCTCCACTGCCGAAGCCCATGATCGCCATTCCCGTGGCCATCCCAGGACGATCTGGGAACCATTTCACCAGTGTGGAGACAGGCGCGATGTAGCCAAGTCCAAGGCCGATGCCACCTATAAAACCATAGGCGAGGAGCATCGGCCAAAGCAGCTTCATTTTGACAAACAATCCAGCCAACGCGAGCCCACCACAGAAGCAGGCAGCACTAGCCAGCATCGTTTTGCGTGGGCCACTGCGCTCCACCCACTTCCCGAACACCGCTGCGGACAAACCGAGCATGATCAGCCCGATGGAGTAAGCCCACGAGAACGTGCTCTTGTCCACACCGAACTCCCCAGCCAGCGGGATGTTGAACGTGCTGAAGGCATACACTTGGCCAATGCACATATGCACCGCCAGTGCGGCCGGTGGCACCATCCACCGGCTAAATCCCGGCCCGGCCACTGTTGCTTCACGAGATAGTATGCTCATTTTGAACTTTGATGGCCCCGATTAAGGCCGTCTGGAGCCTGCATAGCAAGCAGGAAACGTCCAATCTGAGCAACTCAGCCGCCACTGCGAGCCTGCATCTGCCGAATCAGCTCCTTGATCTTATGCGCACGCCAGACGTTCTTGAACTGCACTTCGATGTCATCGGAACCAGCAGACGAAACATTTACGTTGCCGATTCCAAACATTCCCAGCAGCCCACTGGCATCGACATCAATGGAGCGCACATCTTTGATGCGCACTTCCTTTGAACTCCTGCCGAGAATGCCCCACTCACACTCAATCCGTTCAGTGGATATGGTGTAATCGCGGTGCTGTCGGGCAATGATTACACCACAAATCGTCACCGAAGCTGCCACCGCACCAGCAGCCATCCAACGCCAGTCAGCGGACATCCCGAGAGCCCCCATGCCCAGCAAAATCACAGCTAACACGATCCAACGTGTGAATGAAAACCATGATGGATGGCCATGAAACAACACTACTTGGCCGGTCTCATCGTCATAAACTCCACCCGGGAACTCCTGCCCCTCCACTGGGCGCATGTCTGCCTCGCCGTCATCATCTTCATCATCTTCTTCGCTCCCAGGCTGTCCAGGGAGTTCCCAGGGCGTGTCCCCGCTAAACTCCTGATAGGCAGGTCGCTCGATCCGCACATTGGGCTCGGCAAGCCGTGGAGCTCTCATGCCACTGATCAGTTCTCCGACTTTGTGTGACCGGCCAGTGGTCCTGTCTGTGACAATCTCGCCACGCCCCAACGAGCCCCTCTCCACGAGCAAATAGAGCTCGTCTTTGGTATGCGGCCCCCCCAACGTGGGATGTTGCGGTATCTGGTAGCGCGCGCCTGGCATGTCGTCGCGCCAAAATGGTACCGGAAATGAAATCGGCAAGGTGAGATTGCATCCCGATAACTTCCTATCTTCCAGCCGTAGTCTCCCGCATGACCAGACGCGACTTCTCCACACTCACCGCAGCTTCACTGGCTGGATCGACTTTTGGACTCGTTCAAAGTGGCGCCCGCATGAGAGCTGCCATCATCGGGCATACAGGCCGTGGCGACTACGGACACGGGATGGAAATGGTATTCGCCCACCGAGAGGACATCGAAGTCGTGGCTCTAGCTGACCCAGATGAAGCGGGCCGAGCGGCGGCGGCGAAACGTTGCGGCGCCCTGAAGACCTATGCTGACTACACAGAGATGCTCGCAAAGGAAAAGCCTCAGATCGTCTCTATCGGCCCGCGCTGGAATGACCAGCACCATGCCATGACCAAAGCCGCGCTAATGGCTGGAGCTCATGTCTACTCAGAGAAACCCTTCGTTCGTGCGGCTTCGGAAAGCGATGAACTCCTCAAGCTTGCACGCGAAAAAGGTCTCAAGATCGGAGTTGCTCATCAGATGCGCTCCACTCCCGGCATTCTTCGACTGAAGGAGAAGTTGGATGAAAACTCACTCATCGGAGACCTTTGCGAGATGCACGGAGTAGGCAAACAGGACCACCGAGCAGGTGCCGAGGACATGGTGGTGCTGGCATGCCATCTCTACGGTCTCATGCAGTTCTTTGCTGGCGATCCACTGTGGTGCCATGCTCAGATCGAAACCAAAGATGGGCGTCCGATCACACTCGCGGACAAACGCGGTGCCCTGAAAGAAAACATTGGTCCAATGGCCGGAGAAAGAGTTTTTGCCTCGTACGGGTTCAAAAACTCCGTCGTTGGCACCTTCTGCAGCCGGGCCGAACTCAAGGAATCCACAGGCCCCTACGGAATCACACTTGTCGGCAGCAAGGGCTCGGTTCGCATCCTTGCCAATATTCAGCCGCGCATTCTCGTGCTGACGAAGAACGGCTTGAATCACGAGTGGAACGACTGGAAGGACGATCCATCGGCTCACCTCCTTGACGCAACCAAGGGTGATCAAGCTCACGTGGGCAACAGATTGACGATTGACGATCTCATCTCCGCGATCAAAGAAAACCGCGGGCCTCAGAGCAGTGGGGCAAGTGCAGCGATTGGCAACGAAATGGTCCAAGCTGCATTCGCCAGCGCATTGGCCGGACAGCGCTTAAAACTTCCCCTTGAAGAGCGCACTCACCCGTTCGGCGAGTGAGTGCGCCACAGGATGAACAAAGTCTAGCCGTCTAGCGACCAACCCTCGCGATACTGCTTGCCCATGAACGCGTTTGCCTCCGGCGTATCCGGGCTTGTACCTGTTTTTGGGTCGTATTGAATCTTCTTCCCAACGCGATAGGACACCAGACCGAGCAGCATCTGCTCAATCATGTCGGCGCTGTAGCCAAAGTCACACGCGGTCTTCATGCTTGGATTGCGGCAGGCGTCGAGCCATTGCTTTTGGAAGTGCCCCACGGGCGGCAGAAGCTTGTCCTTGGACCTTGGCTTGTAATAGGTCATGTCCGCTTCGTCCCCGAAGGGCAAGATCATGCGCGACTCGAAGTCAGCGATAATGAATCCCTTGCTGCCGGTAAACATCGCTCCATGGCCGATCTTGGTCAGGTCGATGAAAGGTTTGGGCGCGCGCGGCATGGGCCCGCCTTGATACCAACTCACCGTGATGGGGCCGCGCCAGTCATTGGCTGGATGCTCAAAGCGTGACTCGCACTCCACAGGCGTGACATCCGAGTTCATGGCTTCACCTTTAGCCTCAGCGGAGGTTGGAAGTTTGGCATCAACGACGTTCCAGACGATGTCCATGGTGTGGCTGCCCATGTCGCCGATTTGGCCCGCTCCGAAGTCCCAGAACATGTTCCAAGAAAGGCAGTTCGCACCTGCTCCACCGGAAAAGTAGCCGGGATTGTATGGGTGGAACGGAGCAGGCCCAAGCCAGAGGTCATAATTGAATCCGGCAGGCGGCTCACCTTCTCCCGGCAGATAACCTGGTCTGCGGATCTGCCGATTGCCCCAAGCATAAGCCGCCTTGAGATCGCCAATCGCACCATCTTGCACAAGTTCGCGGAGACGATTGAAATTAGCATGAGCGTGGCGCTGCATTCCCACCTGAGTGGCCAGTTTTCCTTTCTTGGTTTCCCAAGTAGCACGCACTGTCCGAGCTTCATTCACCGTGATGGCCAAGGGCTTCTCGCAATAGATGTGGAGATCACGCTTGAGTGCCCAGTTGGCGATAAATGCATGGGTGTGGTCCGTGGTGCAAATAACGACTGCGTCCAAATCCTTGTGGTCCAAGCACTTCCGCCAATCTACATACGTAGTAGCTCCGGGGAATCGTTTCAGCGCGTCAGGGAATCGCTTTTCGTTCACATCACATAGAGCAACAACGTTCTCCGCAGAGATGGAGTCATAGTGAGCAAGTCCCCTTCCCCAAACGCCGATCAGCGCTAAGTTGAGTTTGTTGCTCGGAGCATCTTGGCCAAACAAAGGCCGGGTAATCATGCGGCCGGCCACAAGACCGGCAGCACCTACGAACTTACGACGTGATAGGGCAGTTGGAGTGTTCATCATGGGAATGCAATCAGGATTACGACACCTTGGCAAGGCTTGGATGAATGAAGGTGTCTAGCTTTTGTAAAACATTCATCCCGGAAATAGATCGTAGCGCCCAAGACGAATCAGGAGCCCCAGTCGAGCACGACTTTGCCACAGCTTCCGCTCTCCATGGCTTCAAATCCCTTCTCGAACTCGGTGTAGTGATAGCGATGCGTGATGACCGGCTTAATGTTGAGCCCGCTCTCCAGCATGACGCTCATCTGATACCAGGTTTCGTACATCTCACGGCCGTAGATGCCCTTGATCGTCAACATGTTGAAGATCACCTTGTTCCAGTCGATCGCGATCTGCTCACTCGGTATGCCTAACATAGCGATCTTGCCGCCGTGGCACATGTTGTCGATCATGTCCCGGAACGCCCCTGCATTGCCACTCATCTCTAGGCCAACATCGAACCCCTCTTTCATCCCTAGCTCCTTCTGAACATCGGCAAGTCTCTCTGTCCTAACGTTCACCGCGCGAGTTGCACCCATCGTGCGTGCCAACTCAAGACGATATTCATTCACATCGGTGATCACCACATGCCGCGCGCCTGCATGTTTCACCACGGGAATAGCCATAATGCCAATCGGTCCGGCTCCGGTGATAAGCACATCCTCACCTAGACACTCAAACGCCAATGCAGTGTGCACTGCGTTACCAAATGGGTCAAAGATGCTCGCCATCTCTTCGTCCACACCGTCTCTGTGATGCCAAACATTTGTCATTGGCACGCTGATATACTCGGCAAAGGCTCCGGTGCGGTTCACTCCTATTCCCACCGTGTCTTTACATAGATGTCTACGACCTGCCAGACAGTTCCGGCATCGACCACAAACCACATGACCTTCTGCGCTGACGATCTCACCTGCATGAAAGTCGTTCACATTGCTACCCACTCGGATGACTTCACCTACGAACTCGTGTCCGACGACCATTGGAACAGGAATCGTCTTCTGCGCCCAGGTGTCCCATTTGTAGATGTGGAGATCAGTACCGCAGATTCCAGTTTTGCGGACCTTGATGAGGACATCGTTGATACCAACCTCGGGCTCAGGCACATCTTGTAACCACAGTCCTCGTTCCGACTTTGCTTTAACTAGGGCTTTCATAAGAAACAAAATGAAGATTCAGAGGAAGTCGCAGCACTAGAGATACAGGCCTTGTCCTCACGTGAGTTGCTGAAGTGGTTAGACATAAAGATCAGACTCCAAAAAGATCACAACGACACGACCTTGCTCACTTCGACAAAAGCATCGACCGCTTGCTTCAAATCTTCACGCGTGTGGGCAGCACTTATCTGTGTCCGGATGCGTGCCCTTCCCTCTGGCACCACTGGATAGCTGAACCCGATCACGTACACCCCACGCTCCAGCATCGCATCTGCAAATCTCGCTGCGAGTGCCGCATCTCCTAACATAACAGGGACAATGGGGTGCTGCCCGGGCAAGATATCAAAGCCTACCGTCTCCATCTCCCGACGAAAATACCGTGTGTTTTCTTCCAATTGGTCTCGCAACTTCGTCGAGGCGGAGATGAGATCCAACGCAGCAATGGAAGCGCCGGCAATGCTTGGGCAAAGCGTGTTACTGAAGAGATACGGGCGTGACCGCTGCCTAAGCAGTTCAATAATCTCCTTCTTCCCGCTAGTGTATCCACCGCTGGCACCACCAAGTGCCTTGCCCAGCGTTCCTGTCAGAATATCAACGCGCCCCATCACTTCACAGTGTTCGTGTGAGCCACGCCCGGTCCGCCCCACGAACCCAACAGCATGTGAATCATCCACCATCACCAACGCATCATACTTGTCCGCGAGATCGCAAATAGCCCTCAACGGAGCGATATAGCCATCCATCGAAAAGACCCCATCGGTCGCAACGAGCTTGTGCCTCGCTCCATTTGCATCTGCTTCCTTGAGTCTGTGCTCAAGCTCTTCCATGTTACAGTTCTTGTAGCGATAGCGTCTGGCCTTGCATAGCCGGATGCCGTCAATGATCGATGCGTGGTTCAATTCATCACTGATCACTGCATCCTCAGGGCCGAGGATGGTTTCAAATAAGCCACCATTCGCATCAAAACACGAGCCGTAGAGAATCGTGTCCTCGGTCCCAAGGAAATCCGATAGTTTGCTCTCCAAAGCCTTGTGAACATCCTGCGTGCCACAAATAAAGCGCACGCTAGCCATGCCATATCCCCAGTGCTCCAAGGCTTCGTGAGCAGCCTGTCGGACTTTGGGATGCTGGGCCAGCCCAAGGTAGTTATTTGCACACAGATTGAGGGTCGCTTTGCCGCCATTCGCTCGAATCACCACTCCTTGAGGCGTGGTGATCGTCCGTTCCTTCTTGTAGGTTCCGGCGGAGCGGATCGCATCAAGCTGAGATTTTACGTGTGCCTCGAACTTCTTGTTCATGATCGTTCACCATAATGGACGCACTTCCGGTAAAATGACAAACGAAACTTTCTATTTTACCGGATTCATGTCCGTTATATTGTTCCCGACATGCCCACCAAACGCCCACAACCTCAAAACACCGTGTCGGATCCAGACTCGATCAACGAAAACCTCGGTAGACGGGTCAAGAAGCTTCGGACCGATCGCGGATGGTCTCTTGAGGAGCTCTCGCAGGCCAGTGGTGTAAGCCGAAGCATGCTAAGCGAAATTGAACGGGAGAAGGCAAACCCGACATTGACGGTGACTTTCCGCATCGCACGGGCCTTTGGCCTTAGCCTGCAAGAAATCATCGAAAGCGCAGAAAGTCTCGTCTCCAGGATTCAAGTCATCCGCGCCGACGACCCCGCACAAGTCTACCGCAGTGATAAACAGTGCGAGATACGCACCCTTTCGCCCATCAATCTCGAAAAAGACGTCGAGTTCTATCAACTCACCCTGCGTCCGGGTGGCTCGTTGAAAAGTCAGGCCCATTTTGATGGCACCCGCGAGTTCATTGTCATCGAGCAGGGTCGCGTTCGCATCGAATCAGACTCAGATCAAAGTGAACTGACCAAAGGCGATAGCGGAACTTACCGTGCTGACGTGCCTCATGCCATCATCAATACAGGCAAGGGCGAGGCAATCGCTTTTCTCGTCGTGATCTACCGCTGAAAACTACTACCACCATGAAACTCATCAACCTTGCTCTCGGCGTGATCGCCGTTTCGACAGCATCCGCTCAGATGCCCGATGAACTGGCGAGCGCTGAACGCGCCAAACTTCTCAGTGGAGTGACTTCCATTCCAAAGATTGGCTCTCCTGGTCCGGTCGCTATCTGGGGCGAGTTTGCATTCCCAATACTCTCTGCTCCTGACAAAGATGGCGTAGAGATTCCTCTGGCCGCGGCAGCCGGACATGGGCAAGGCCGCATCATCTTGTTCGGTCAGAATGGTTATCTTAAAGGAAGCACTAACAAGGATACTGAACGCTTACTGGAGAACTGCATGCTGTGGGCGTCCGGTGGAAAGTCCAATCCGCGAGTTGGTCTTTTTGATGTCAGTTTGGAAACAATTCCAAAAGCAAGAGTTCGCGTCGAGAAACTTCCTGAAATCAATCTCAGATCCCTGAATGGCTTCGACGTGGTGGTCATCAATATGCAAGGGACCTTGGAACCGGACATGGGGGCAGCACTCCTCGATTTTGCAAAGAAAGGCGGCGGTATCATTGGCGGCATGACCGGCTGGGCTTTTGAATCAACTAGCGGAGGAAAGAACCTCGTCGTCTCCCACGGTGTAAATCAGGCGCTCCTTACAGCTGGCATTGCGTTTACCGATCTAAGTGCGTTTGATTCTGTTAGCTCTTTTCAGGCAAGAACGGAGATCCCCTCGCTAGTTAATGCCGCAGTGGCCATAAACGCTATTCGTGCAAACTCTCAAGGAACACGCCAGTTGAAGCCTGAGGAAACCAAGCAGGCGATGAATGCCATCCAGTTGGCTCTTGCTGTTCAACCACCCGGCCGCACTGGTCTCCAAGCTGCCGTTTATGCGGCTCTCGGCAACTCGGGCCTGGACACCACAGTTCCCAGCCCCTCGTCGCCTCTCACCACCGCTACGCATCAATCGCAGCGCCTACGTCTTGGCATGGAAACTCGCAGTGCACGCCTTATGTCAGTCGATCAGATTAAAGCGCATCCAGCTCACGAAGCTTTTCCTGGGAAGATTGCGGCAGACGCACAGCGGACGAGTGTTGAGATTGAGATCAATCCATCCGTTCAGGGCTGGCATAGCACCGGCATGTATGCAGCTGCAGGAGACATCATATCTGTGACAGTTCCTGAATCGGCGGTCAATGCAGGTTACGCTGTTCGAATCGGCTGCCATACCGACAGCCTTTATCATCTCGACTCTTGGAAGAGGGCACCCGAGATCACTCGCAAGGATTCCATCGTGGCTGTCAAAACCAGAACAGCCAGCGCCTTCGGCGGACTGATCTATTTTGACGTTCCTTCCAGGACAAAAGACGCTACCAGCTTCAATATCAAGGTGGAGAACGCAGTGCCTGCACCACTCTTTGTTCTTGGTCGCGATGATGACACTACCTGGAAGCAAATACGCGAGCGTCCGGCTCCATGGGCAGAGTTGGCATGTGACAAAATAGTCATCTCTTGCCCCTCAGAAGCCGCTCGCACCATTAACAACCCCACCCAGCTCATGCACTTCTGGAAATCAGTTGTAGAGGCTCAGGACGAGATCTCAAATCAAGCATTGGAGCGCCGCAGACCTGAACGAATGGTGGCAGATGTTCAGATTAGCGCGGGCTACATGCACAGTGGTTACCCCATTATGGTTCCAACAAGTGCAGCCATGGAAATGGTCACATTTACCCGACTCAAGTTCCCTGGTTGGGGCTTCTACCACGAGATCGGTCATAATCACCAGCGCCCCTGGTTCACCTTCGAGGGAACTGGAGAGGTAACTAACAACGTACTCGCACTCTACTGCTACGATGCCGTATTGAAGAAGGCCAAGGAGATTGGTCACGATGGCGTAACCAAAGAACACCAGAAAACTCACATTCAAAAGATTAAAGAAGCCACCAACAAGTGGGACCTTTGGAAGAGCGACCCATTCCTTGCTCTTACCATCTACATTCAACTGATCGACGAGTTTGGCTGGGAACCTTGGCGCAAGTATTTGCATAGCTTCGATGACAAAGCCTTCGGCCCCAAACCTGCAAATAGTGACGCAGCAAGAGACCAGTTCCTCGTCCGCTATTCCCAGATTGTCGGGAAGGATCTATCCCAACTTTTTGATTTCTGGGGTATCCCAGTTAGCAGCAGCGCCAGATCGCAAGTGACCAAGCTGGAGCCGTGGATACCAGACAGCATGTAGTCAAAGGGACGTCTGACTATTGGCTAAGCGCCTTCATCAAAGCCAGTGAGATAGCCGCCATGCCTTTGTCGCCTGGATGATTCGCCACTCCCGCATTCTTGAACTCTCGCTCCGCTTTGCCATACAGAGTCTTGTCAGTGGTCATGTGACTGATGTCACAATAAGTCCCGCTCACCTCCCCACAAGCGCTTCGGAGAACTGCGTCCTTAGCCGCGTTTGCCCAGAAGCAACTGCGCACAAGGATCACCGGCTTGCGGTTACCTTGAAGCGACTTCAGAAGCGCGATCACATTAGCCTGAAGGTCTTTTGTCTCGTCAGCTGTTTTCGGTGTGGAAATATTCTCCCCGATGGCTAACACGATGAGGTCCGCATGAAAATCGATGGCATCTTTGAGCTTGGCCGCAATGTCGTAGCCCTGATGTGACCGTTCGAAGTCAGCGACATTCTTGACCAATATCTCTGGCTCGGAACCCTGCTTCTCAGCCAACGCTCTCGTGAAAAGATGAACGTAGTCTTTCGACTCTGCGCTCGCTGCCATTCCCCAGTTGCCCGACCAGTCGATGTCGGCTTTTGGGCCGTGCTTAGTAATGCTGTTCCCAACGAAAAGTACTTTAGCAAATCCTGTCTGTGCTTGTAGGGGGAGACTTGCTAAAGCGGAGAGAATCAAAAGTACTACCTTCATGGTCCAACTCTCTCCAGCGAAGATCTGATGGCACCAAATATCTTTTTGCGACAGCAACTTCGACTACGGTGCCGCTGTCGCTGCTATATAGCTAGCTAACGACTTCAAAAAACCACTCCAAGGATACAAACCAATGGGCTTGACCCAACCGCACAAAAGCTGTCCCCCTTTCGCTATGTCAGACTCCTTATCCGCCGCACCTTCCCCCATGCCGCTGGCTTTGCGCGGCTCTGTGCTCGCTTTGTTCTGTTGGGCAGTGGGCTGGATGGCCATGGCCAAGCTCGGTCTGGGCATCGTGGCAGGCTGGGTCATCGGTGGTGCGACGTTTGGGATAGGCCTCTACGCCATAGCGAATCTTCGTGGTGCTCCTTCGGGCTTGTGGGTGACCTTTGGGCTCAAACTGCTCAGTGTCACCGGCTACAAGATCATGATGGTCGTCATGGTGTCCTATCTGATGAAGGACTGTGGCCTGAGCGACTCCGATGCGCAGTTTGGTTATTTGTTGCTAGGCCTGATGATGTCGAGTTGCACGCTGCTGGCCGGTTCAATTACCGACGCCATCGGATTGCGGCGCACACTCGCCATCGGCGTCACACTCAGCGTGCTCGCTCGCATCATCATGATCTCCGTTTCAAGCCCGTGGTTGGCTCTGACCGCCGGCCTGATCCCTGTGGCGGTGGGCGAGGCACTCTGCACACCAGTGCTCGTCGCCGCGACACGCAAGTTCAGTACGTCCGAGCAACGAAGCGTGGCATTCTCCGTTTTCTACGCCCTGCTAAACCTCGGCTTCATGGCCGGCTACTTCATCTTCGATGGCATCAAGCAAGGCGGAGGTGGCGGTGCCACGATTCATCTCCTCGGTGGTGACTGGAGTACGCAGAAGGTGCTTTTCGCCGTCAGCGCTGGAATTGAGCTCTTCATGCTGCCAACACTGCTTCTCCTGCGTGAACGCGATGCTCAAAACAACGCCGTTCCGGAGAAAAATCTCACCGTGGGTGGTGCCATCAAAGAATCCGCGCGGCTGTTTTCCATGCTGCTGCGTCACCCGGGCTTTCACCGGCTGCTGATGTTCCTGGCGGTGATCGGGCTGCTAAAAATCGTCTTCAGTATCATGGACGGCGTGCTGCCCACCTTCCTTGAGCGTGAACTCGGAGTGGAAGGCGGTAAACGTGCCGGTCGCGCAAATGCGGTGAACAGCGTGCTCATCCTCATCCTCGCGCCCATCGCGGGCATCCTGACGCGAAAGATCCCCGCGTATCCGATGGTCATCTTCGGCGGCTTCATCACCGCGTTGTCATTTGTTTTTCTCGCGCTGCCGCAATCCACCTTCCAAGGTCTGGCCGATGGGCCGCTCGGCCAGTGGATCATCCGTGGCTACTTCGACTGGCAGGGCACTGCGCATCCTCTTTTCCTCACCGTCGTGCTGTGGCAGGTCGTCTTCTCGATTGGCGAGGCCTTCTATTCGCCACGTGTTTATGAATACGCCGTCTCCATCGCTCCCAAAGGCCAAGAGGCCAGCTACGCGGCCCTTTCCGCAGTGCCCCTGCTGATGGGAAAGATCACCACCGGAGCCATATTCAGCTGGCTGCTCACCCGCTATTGCCCCGCCGAAGGCCCACGCGACACCGTGACCATGTGGAGCATCGTCGGTGGCCTCGTCTTGATGGCTCCGCTGCTGCTCCTCGTACTGAAGCCCCTCATTCGCATGCAGGAAGAGGGAAAATCATAGTACCGCCTATCTGCCACGCACCTCGCGGAACTGCCTGCTCTGCACAACAAGCTCCACCAGCGTGCCAAAACGCAGATCACTCTTCATCATCGCTTCGATGAGCGGCTTGTCGGAAAGCTGCACGCTTCGTCCGAGAGCATAGCCGAGGAGTTTGCGGCAAAACTGGCGCGTGAAATCATCGCGACGCTTCGTGAGCAGATAATCACGCAAGCCAGCGAGGCCATCGACGGCGGTGCCATCGGGCAAAACGGTCTTCGTGTCGGCTTTGCGTGCTCTTCCGATGGCATCGAAGCCTTCCAGCGCGAAGCCGTAAGGATCAATGCGCTTGTGGCAGCCCATGCAGTTCTCATCGCGGCTGTGTCGCTCGACGAGCTGACGCTCGGTTAGGTTCGCTGGGGCTTCTTCTGGCAAAACGGGCACGCCTTTAGGTGGAATGGGAAGTTTCTCGCCCAGTATGACTTCCGTGAGCCATGTTCCGCGCAGGATGGCGCTATTACGCGAAGCTCCGGCCTGCTTGGCAAGAGTGGCCGCGAAGCCGAGGATGCCGCCACGGCCTTTTTCATGCAGCCCAGCGATGCGTTGCCAGTCGCCTTTGCTTTCGAAGCCGTAGTGTCTGGCAAGTTCCGCGTTCACGAAGGTGTGGTCGGCATCCAGCAGGCTGACGATGCTACGGTTGTTCTGGATGAGGTCGATGAAGAAGCGGGTGACTTCCTCCTGCATGTCATCGCGGAGATCGAGGAAGGTGGGGAAGTGGCGCTCGCTCTTTTCGTCGAGCATGGCGACATCGCGGACGTGGAGGTATTGGCAGCCGAACTCGAGAGCGAGGCGGCGCACTTTGTCGCTCTTCAACATTCGGCGAGTCTGGTCATTAAGGTCACTCAGGTCGCTGGATCGCAGTTCTTCGTCCGGCGCTGAAGACCACAAGAAGTAGCTAAGCCGCGTCGCAAGCTCCTGCGGGCTCACGGGGCCGGTTTTCGCCAGTGCTTTCTCACCGCGATACAAAAACGCGGGCGAGGTAAGCACACGAACGAGCATCAAACGCGGATCGAAGGCGCGGAGGCTTGCTTGCTCTTTTTCGATGAGCGGTCGTCGCCAGGCTTTTTCGGCGAAAGCAAGCACAGCAGCCTTCTGCGGCTCGATGGCGGCTTTTTGATGCTCTTTGAACTTGGCGGCGGCTTGCAGGATCGGCTCGCGCATCGGTTCGAAGGCGCTGGGCTTCGCATCCTGCGTGGCGAATTGATAAAGCTGCTCAAAGGCATCGACCTGCTTGAGTGGTGCCTCGCTCACAAACAGCAGCTCGTCCCAAGCTTGGTCGAGTTCGCGTGTCTCGGCCTCGGAGAGCATCAAACGCCGCAAAACCTCGTCCTCGCGATAAACCAGCGTCAGTGTGACCACCTCATCCACCGGCACGATGCGCTCGTAGCACAACGCGATGGGGAAAAGTGCGCGGAACTCATCGAAGGCAGCTTCGAGCTGCTTTGTCGTCGCCGAATCATCCGCGATGAGAATCGGCGCGCTGTGAGAGGTGCGCAGATTGTTGTCACTCCATTGGCCGGTGACTTGAAAAGCCGCCGCATGGCCGCTTCGCAGGCCTGTGAGCACCGAAGGTGCGGAATCGAGCACTTGGATCTGCACGCTGCCCGCGTTCAGCTTCGCCGTGACGACAAATTCGGCGTCTTTGACGATGCTGGCCGCTGGAACGGTGATTTCGATGACTTGCGGCGTTTTCGTCATCGCCAGATCGAGCAGTTTCACGTCAGGACGGCCTTTGGCGACGACGCGGCCATTTTGCCAGAAAGCGGCATCGCCATTGCTCCCGTCGCCTGCATCCGTGGCGACGAGAAATAGGCGACGATCTGCTCCAGGTGTGAGTTTGACCCGCAACTCATGCTGCGTGCCGAGCGGCGTCACGGGCTCCTGCCACGCCTTCGGGCCGTTTTGTTTGCCGATGTGGCCGACACTCGCGAAACGCCATAAAACCTGCTGCCAGGGCTCGATATCGGCCGCCGTGAGCTTGTTCTCGCGGAACTTCGCACGCAGTGGATCGAGCAAAACGGACTTCTTCGTGCTCGTGAGTGCTTCGCGGAGGATTTGCAGGTATTTCGGGCTCAAGCCGTCAGCACTGCCTCGGCCTTGCAGCGCATCGAGATACTTTGCGAGCGGCAAACGTCCGCCACCTGTGCCAGTGTCGAGCTTGATGCCTTGCGCGACCGTTTGCGAGGCCGCGCCCTTGGTCGTGTGCTTGGCGTAGATGCCCCGAATCCGTGCGAGGGCCTCATCTGTCCAATCCTGTGACGAAGTGCTCGCCGACCAGCGCAAGCCATGCGGCGTAAAGACCGCATGCGCGGCCACTTCCTTCGCCGCGTCGAGATACTTCGTGAGCAAAGCAGGCGACATCACCAGCGCCGCGCCTGCATTGGTGAATCCTTCGCCAGCCGCGCCATCGACGGGAAACTCACGCGCGGGATCGAGCGACTCCACGCCGGTCAAATCGCGCAGGGTGTAGGTGTATTCCATGTTCGACAGCCGCCGCAGCACCACGGGTCCGGGATCACCCGCATTCGCCAGCGCGATCTTATCCAAGGTGCTGCGCACCCAGTCGGTGAGTTGTTTTTGCTCCGCCGCGGGGAGTTGTTTCTCTTTCTTCGGCGGCATCTCGCCGAGTTGCATCTGGTCGAGCACGTTTTCCCAGACGTGAGGCTCTTTTTGAATGTCTGAGGCTTCGAGATCGATGTCGCCCTTCTGCTTTTCGGTCGAGTGGCAGTTCAGGCAGTAGGTTTGGAGGATGGCGCGAGTCTCGATGGCCTGAACAGAACCCGCGAAAAGGAGCGGAAGCAGAAAACGCATCACACTTCCTCCAGCATGAGTTTGGCATCGCCGAAGGTCTTCGGGCGCACGTCCATCTTGTCCATCATCGACATGAAGAGGCGGCAGAGCTGGCGCTCGGGCTTGTCTTTGTAGTCGAGCACGCGACCACTCTTCAAACGACCGCCCGCGCCGCCAAGCACGATGATGGGCAGTTCCTCGTTGTTGTGCTTCGCGCCGACCATCATGCTGGAGCAGTGCATGAGCATGGTGTTGTCGAGCAGCGTGCGCTCGCCCTCGCGGATGCTGTCCATCTTCCGCGCTAGATAGGCGAGCTGCTCCATGAAGAGCTGGTTCACTTTGAGATAGTCCTCGCCGTCGCTGTGGCTGAGGAGGTGGTGGATCATGTAGTCGATGCCGTGGCCGGGCTGCTGCACGCTGGAAAGATTCGGGAAACGCAGGGCGCTGTGGTCGTTGTTGAGCTTCAGCGTAGTGATGCGCGTGGTGTCGGTCTGGAAACCGAGCACGAGGATGTCGCACATGAGCCGCATGTGCTCGGCGATGTCCTGCGGGATGCCGTCGGCGGGGCGCTGCATGTTCGGTTTGTCCAACGTGGGCCGCCAGCCTTGCAGCTCGCCGCGTTTGCCGGCGTTTTCGATGCGCTTCTCCACTTCGCGCACGCTGTCGAGATACTCGTCGAGCTTCCGCTGGTCGCTGGCGCTGATGTCGCGGCGGAGGTCCTGCGCATCGGCCAGCACGGCATCAAGCACGCTCTTGTCCGCAGGCGAGGATTCGTCTTTGAAGAGGCGATCAAACGCGAGCGCGGGATATAGCTCCAGCGGTGTAGGCGTGGTGGGCGAAGACCACGAGATGTGCGAGCTGTAGAGCATCGAGTAGTTCTTGTGCACGCTTGGGTTCGATTTCTCGCAGGCCAGCACGAGGCTGGGCACCTTTGTGGATCGTCCGTAGGTCTGCGCGAGCATTTGATCGAAGCTCGTGCCGCTGCGAATCTCGCCACCGGAGGCGATGGGTGCGCCGGAGAGCATGTTGCCGGTCTGCGAGGAGTGGATGTTGCCTTTGCGAGCCTCCTCATGATACAGGCCGCGCACGAAGAGCAGGCGCTCGCGGAAGTCCTTCAGCGGCTCCAGCACGCGACCGAGCTCCATCGCCTTGCCCTCGCCCTTCGCCCACCATTCCTTCGATTGGAAGCCGTTGCCCGAGAAGGTCACGCACAAGCGCACGGGTGCCTCGCTGGCCGGTTTGTTTTTCTTCGGCTCATCGCCCCAGACATTGACGGATTCCATCCACGGCAGCGCCATGGTGACGCCTGCGCCACGCAGGAAAGTCCGGCGGTTGAAACGGTGGTTGGGCATAGTGATGTCTCGTTGGAGACCACTACGGCCTTCACTTCACAAACTTCACATCCACCTTTGGCAGCAGCGTTTTCACTTTGGCCTGAGTTTCGTCAGGGTAACCTTTGCCGTAGCGGACGAGTGCGAGCGACTTGAGATGAGTGAAAGCTTTAAACTGCTGAAGGTGGGCATCGGGTAACTCGAGATTCGAGAGGGATAGTTCCTTGATCTGAGTGACGCCAGCCACGGCGGTGAGATCGGCGTCGGTGAAGGCTTTGGCATCCAGCGAGAGTTTGCGAAGGGCTGGAATGGCTTTGACGGTGGCGATGGCTTCTGCGGCCGGACTGCACACGCCATACTCGAGTGCCACGTATTCCATCGGCAGCTCGCGCAGGTGCTTCATGAGGCCTGCGGTGGCCTTGGCGCAGCTAATTTCGATGCCGGTGAGGTGCTTGAGCTTCTTGAAGTGCTCCGCACCGGCGTCGGTGAGCTGCTTCGAGTGCCAAAGCTTGATGAACTCGAGATTGGGGAACTGTTCACACACATAGCCGAGGCCTTCGTCATCGAGGCTGTTGCTGTGGAAGTTGATGCGCTTCAGCTTCGTCCACCCATCGAACTTCGCGAAGAAGTGACCTGGATACCCGGCACCTCGTGGTGTGAACGACTCCAGGTTCTTCAGGCCCGCCAACTTTTCCCAGCCTGCATCGGTGGCTTTGCCAAAATAGGCCAGTTCGAGGTTGGTGAGATCAGGACACTCGGTGAGTTGCTGGAGTTGGGCCAGGCTGGCATCGCCCAGTCTGCCAAAGCCGCTCACACTCAGGCTCTTCAACTTCTTGAGCTTGAGCAGCGAAGCCACCCAAGCGTCCTCGATTCCCGACGCCTCCAGCTTGACCGACTCGAGCGACGCAATGTGTCCGAGGTGCTCGATGAATGCGGCGTTGTAGGGATCGGCGTTCTCCTTGCGGTGATCGTGAGCTTTGCCTCCCAAAATGTTGGTGCTGACCTGGGTGAGCGTGTCAAAGATCGCGATGTCACCGCCAGCCGCCTTCTTCAAGGCATCGGGCGTGGTGTTGACCTTCGTGAAGGCGCCCGGTGCGCTCTCGATCGTGCGGATGACGGCTGCGACATGCGGATGCTGCTGTGCGGTGGTGACAATAGTGGCCGCATGGTCGCTGAGTGCTTGCTTCAATGCCGCATCGCTGGTGGCCGTGATGACGGCATCGAGATCGGCGCGCGAGGTGATCCGGGAAAGATCGGGCGCGGCAGCATGCAACATGCTGAGCGAAGCGAGGAGGAGGGCGAAGAGGAGTCTCATGTTTTTTCCTGGTTCAATACTTCGGGAAGATGGCGGGCGTGGGGAAGCGTTCGTCCATGTTGGCGCCGTCTTGGAGGTATTCTTCGCGGGGGACTTGGACTTGTGGCCAGGTGCTGGGACGGATGCGGACGACGCGGGCGGGGCGGATGCCTTCGATGATGAGATCGGTGTCGAACTTGATCTGGATACCACTGCTGCCGAGCGGGGCATTTCCGGGTGCCTTGATGACTTCAAAGAGGGTGCCACGCGAGGCCATGTGCGCAGGGCCATAGGCACCGTGCGTGTGCTTGAGCGTGTTTTCGACGGCGTTCATCATGGCGGAGGTGCCTTTGGTGAAGTCGGCGTAGAGCGATGGGTCCATGCCGCCGAACAAAGTGGCGGTCACGGTGGCACGGCCGAACTTGCCATACTCGACCGCGTCGATCCACGCGGGCATCCATCGGCTGCGGAGGAAGGCTATGTGTGTCTCGGTCTGGTTTTTGGCTGCGCGTTGCATGGCGGTGTCGTCGAGCCAGATGTCGGAAATGTGAAAGCGGGTGAAGATGCCATCCGGTGTGGGCCTCCAAGTGATGCCGAGGAGCACCGACTGGCCGTTGAGCGGTTTTTTGCCATCTTTGGGCCAAGCGCCTTCGGTGACGAGGTCTTCGATGCTGAGGCTTTCGCGGCCACGCCACACGCGGGTGGCGGCATCGAAGGTCAGCTTTTCCTCGGTGGCCTTGGCGTTGCCACCTTGTTTCGGCTCGCACGTGGCGAGGATGATGCCCGCGTTGTCTTTGATCTCGATCTCTTTGAGCTTCCAGGTCAAACCCTCACGCTGGCAGTGGCTGGGCTCGTCTTCGAGGAGCAGGACGTGGTTTTCTGGCGGGAAGATGCCTGCGCCGCGATTGTGGTTCGCGTCCTTTTTACCGCTATCGAGTGCCAGCACCGGCACGGCGGAGGTCTTTGGGTCTGGCGGGAGAAACGCATGCACATGCAGCACGGTGCCGAGCGGGATGTCACGAAGGTCCGCCGGTGCGCCGTGATACCGCACGATGCCATACGGCAGCATGGCGAAGGGATGCGGATCATTGCGGAAAAACATGCCCGAGCCCTGCACGCGGATGCTGCCACGGCGGTTTGCATGATCGACAAAGACGAGTTCACCACGGTAGGTGTGGGCTTTGTCCAAAGGTGGGAACTTGCCAGCTTCGGGGCGGAAGGGGGTGGTTCCTTGTTCTTGGTTCTTGGTGCTTGGTTCGTTGTTGGCGGCGTTTGCCTGGATGGCGAACGAACACGAAAGAGCAAGGCATGCTGAAGGAACAAAGAACCAGGAACGAGGAACAAAGAACGGCTTCATAAGTGTGTCAGTATTTCGGAAAGATGTCGGATGTTGGGAAGCGCTCTTCGATGCTGCCCTGGTTGATGTATTCCTCGCGTGGCAGGTGGACGTCCGGCCAGCTCGCTGGGCGCACGCGGACGATGCGCGTGGGGCGCATGCCTTCGGTGATGAGGTCGGTCTCGAAACGAATCTGGATGCCGCTGCTGCCGAGCGGAGCTTTGCCGGATGTCTGGATGACCTCGTGAATGGTGCCGCGTGCAGCCATCTGCGTGGGACCGGCACTGCCGCCTTCGATATGCTTCAGCGTGTTTTCGACGCTGTTCATCACGGCGGGGACGCCCTTGCGAAACTCCGCGTAGAGCGTGGCATCCATGCCGCCAAAGAGCGTCGCGGTCACGGTGGCGCGGCCGAACTTGCCATACTCGACCGCATCGACCCATGCGGGCAACCAGCGGCTGCGCATGAAGGCCTTGTGTGTCTCCGTCTGGCGCAGCGCGGCGTTTTGCACCGCTGCATCGTCCAGCCAGATGTCCGAGACATGAAAACGGGTGAATACACCTCCGAGCGTGGGCTTCCAGGTGAGACCGAGCATGACGGCTTGCCCGCCGAGCGCCTTTTTGCCCTCCGCAGGCCATGCGCCGTCGTCGATCAGATGTTGAACGAGAAGGCATTCGCGACCACGCCACACGCGCGTGGCGGCATCGAAGGCCAGCGTTTCGTCCTCGGTCTTGCCTTTGGAGCCTGATTTTGCCTCGCACGTCGCGATGAGCATGCCTTCGCGGTTTTTGACCTCCACTTCCTTCAGCTTCCAGCTCAAACCTACGCGCTGACAGCGGCTGATTTCGTCTTCGAGCAGCAGGACGTGGTTTTCAGCGGGGAAGATGCCCGCGCCGCGATTGTGATTCGCGTCCTTGTCCTTGTTGTTCACCGGCAGCACGGGCACCGCAGAGGTCTTCGGGTCCGGCGGGAGAAACGCATGCACATGCAGCACCGTGCCGAGCGGGATGTCGCGTAAATCCGCCGGCGCTCCGTGATACCTCACGACGCCATACGGCAGCATCGCAAAGGGATGCGGATCATTCTTTCGAAACATGCCCGATCCCGCCACGCGAACGCTGCCACGGCGATTCGCATGATCGACGAAGACCAGCTCGCCGCGATACGTGTGCGCTTTTTCGAGAGGCGGGAACTTGCCGGGTTCGGGGCGAAAAACCTCTGTTCCTGGTTCTTTGTTCTTGGTGCTTGGTTGTTCGGCGGCCGCGTTTGCCAGGATGACAAAGGAGCACGCGAGCACTGCCAATGGAGGCCAAACAAAGAACGACGAACCAAGAACAAAGAACCTCATAGCGCGATCACCTTGTTGCTATCGCCGAACTTGTCCGTCTCCACGCCCATGCGCTGGGCCATGAGGAGGAGGAGATTGCTCATGTGGGCGTCGGAGTTCACCGGACGGCTGCAGACTTGATAGTGGGCCGTGGTGAGGGCGCCGTCCTGGCCGAGCGAGTAGCCTGCGAAGCCTTTGGCCTGCTTGTTGAAGTCGAGATGGCTGCCGTGCTTCAAGCCGAGGCCGGAGCCGCCGGCGAGCACGAGCGGGAGGTTCGCATTGCCGTGGCTGTGGCCGTAGCACATGCCGCTGCCGAAAAGCGACATCGTGGTGTCGAGCAGCGGCTTGCCGCCGAGGTCCTTCGTCTCCGAAAGGCGCGTGAGGAAGTAGCTGAACTGCTCGATCGCGAAGGCATCGTAGTTCGTGAGCTTTTCCATGTAACCGGCATCGCCGCCGTGATGACTGAGCTGGTGGCGCGATTCGGTGATGCCGATCTCGGGGATGGAAAAAGCATCGCCCTCGCCGCCGAGGCTGAAGGTGGCCACGCGGGTCACATCCGTCTGAAACGCGAGCACCATGAGGTCATACACCGTGCGGAAGTAATCGCCCGCCATCGTCTGCGCGACATCGCGGTTCGTGCGCTTGCGGTCGGCATCGGAAATGATCGGCAGCGGCGTGTCGAGCCACGCATCCGCACGGCGCGTGCGGATCTCCGCCTCGCGCACGGAGGTGAGGTATTGCTCCATGCGCCCTTTGTCCTCCGCGCCCATCTTTTTCTCCAAACTGCGCACTTCGGCGAGGTTCGCATCGAGCACACTGCCCTTGCGACGCAAAGCACGTCGCTGGGCCATTTTGCCGCCTTTCGGTTCTTCAAATAGCGAGGCGAAAATCTCGCTGCAACGACGCAGCGCGGGCAATTGCACGCCATCGGCCGTCCAGGCCAGCGAACCCTGCGTGAGCGCGACTTCCATCGACGGATAACGCGTGTGCGGCGCGGTGATCTCCGCCATTTTTTGGTCCACGGAGATCGTGTTGCGATCCGAAGGCCCCAGCTTCCCACCCGTGAGCCACACGGAGATGCAGTTGTGATGATGTGATAGGCTGCCCGGGTGATGCAGGCCGCTGATCGGCGTGATCACATCGCGATGCTTCTCCAACGGCTTCAGCGAGCGGGAGAACTCGTAGCCTTTGCCTTCCTTCAAAATCTGGTAGTTCAGCGAGTGCACCCCATTCGCGAGGTAGATGAAAGCGCTGCGCTTTGGCGTCACAGTCGCACTCTCAGCCGCGCGGAGTGGAACCATGCACTCGAGCATCGGCAGTGAGATGAAGCTGCCGAGGGCTTTGAGCGCATGGCGGCGATTGAGGAGCCAGGATTGAGTTTGGATGTTCATGAAAGTTCCTTGTTCTTGGTTCTTTGTTCTTGGTTGAAGGCGCTCAGCGTGGATTTGGGGTGTTGAGGAGGTAACGAATAAATCCGCCGACTTTGGCGTGAGTGAGAGCGGCTTGATTGTAGATGGCATCAAACTCCTCCGGGCTGATGTAGGACTGATCCAAAGCGATGTAGAGCTGGCTCTGAACCTCTGAACATGAACGCTGGGAGTAGCGCAGAAACTTGACGAACTCCGCATTGCTTCCGCCATCGAAGCCTTCCGCGATGTTGTGCATGGCAGAGCCTGATGCGCGTGTGATCTGGTCCCGCAGTCCGAAGTCCTTCGCAAACATTCCGCGCATGGCCACGGCATAGACCTGCCGCGTCAGCTCTCTCGCTAACTGCCAGCCTTCAATGTCTTCGAAGCGGGTTATTTTCATGTTCTTTGTTCTTGGTGCTTAGTTCTTTGTTCCTGGTTTAGGCGCTTGGTTCGGGGTTTTGGCTTCTTGCTGGGCAACAAAGAACCAAGAACAAGGAACCAAGAACTTCACCGCTTCCTCATCAGCTCCGACGCCGCCACCGCACGCACGATGTCCTTGATGCGGTAACCGCTCTTCTTCGCCTCGTTCGCGATGGCCTGGAGATCATCTTGATCATCAAAGGCGACGGGGCGGCGGAGGGCGTAGGTGCAGAGGTGGTCGATGAAGGCGCGGGCGAGTTTGTCGCGGTCTTCGAGGAGGCGTTGTTTGAACTCGTTGACGTCTTTGAAGGCGCGGCCGTCGGGCATCGCGCCGCTGGAGTTGATCACGGGGTCCTCGCCGACACCTGCGGCGACTTTTTCGCGGGTGCGCCACTGGCCGATGGCGTCGTAGTTGTCCCAGGCGAGGCCGAGCGGGTCGATCTTGGCATGGCAGGCGGCACAGTTCGGGTCTTCGCGGTGGGCTTCGATCTTCTGGCGCAGCGTGGCTTTGGGGCTTTGGGGCGTCGGTGGCTCGATGGCGGGCACGTTCGCAGGCGGTGGAGGTGGCGGCTTGCCGAGCACGACCTCGCTCAGCCACACACCGCGATGCACGGGACGATGCCGCGTGCCATCGGAGGTAAGGCCGAGCACGGCGCCCATCGTGAGCAGGCCGCCGCGATGATGGTCGGGCTTCAAGGACACACGCTGGAAGCCGCCCTTCTGCGGCTCTGGCAGGCCGTAAAAGTCGCACAGGCGAGCATTCGCGATGGTCCAGTCGGATTCGATGAAGCCGTCGATGGGGGCGTTCTTGGCAAACATCTCGCGGAAGAACTCCACCGGTTCGTTGCGCATGCTTTCCTCAAGCCACGCGTCGTAGGTCGGATAGAGCTTCTTGTCCGGTGGGAACATGCCCACGCGGTTCAGTTGCAGCCACTGACGCGCGAAATCGTCGATGAAGCGGCTGGCTTTGCCATCGGCGAGCATGCGGTCGATCTCCTTCTTCAAAGCATCGCCGTTCAGCGTGCCGGATTTCGCGGCGGTGAAGAGCGCCTCATCCGGCATCGAGCTCCACAGGAAATACGACAGCCGCGTGGCGAGCTCGGAGTCCGTGAGTTCCTCCCGAGCCACCGGATCGCCCTCGACGATGTAGATGAAGTGGCGCGAGGTCAGCACGCCCTGCAAGGCCACGCGATAGGCATCGACGAGCTTTTCGCCCGCGTCGCGCTCCTCGCGATACGACTTCAAATACTGCTCCAGCTCCTCCAGCTTCACCGGGCGACGCCACGCCCGCTCCGAGAACCTTTGCAAATGCGCCGCCACCACCTCCGGCGTGGCATCATCGGGCGGCACCACGTCCTTGCGCTGTGCTTTCTCCGCGTCGGAGACCAGCGGGCCTTCCCACTCGATCCAGTCCAGTAGCACGGTGGAGAAGATGCCATTGCCCTTCTCGTCGAACATCTGCGGCGCGTTCGGATTGAGCAGCATCGTCTCGCTGCTGTGCGTGAAAATGTAGCCACCGCGGCTGCCGAGCGCATTGCGAAAGGCCGCGCCCTGCCGGCGATCCACCACATCCGTGGCCACCACGCAAAAGTGCAGTGTCGCGGGCATTTCGAGGAAGACCTCAAACTCATACACCTGCGGCTTGTCCTCCGGCGCGGTGATGTCGAACTCGATCATGCCGTCCACCGTCTCCTCGCCGGTCTTCGTGCCGATGCTCAAATGAGCCGTCTGGCCGCCGGGTGGACGCGTGCCACTGGCCTGGATGCGCAGTTTGTAGAGGCCGCTGTGCTCCGGCCCCGTCTTGCCAAACCAATTCGGCGCGAGAGCATTCTGCACCGTGCCGGGGAACATCAGGTAACGCAGCGGCCGCTTGATGCCAAAGCGGTCCAGCGCCGCCTGCTGCTCCTTGCCTCCGCCGTAGCGCAGGTCCGCCGCGCTCATGCGCACTTTACGTGCCTCGCTCGTCGCCGTCGGAAACGCACGATCCAGCACCAGTTCCGCCGCGCGGTAGTAGCGGTCCACATGCGAGGGCGAGAGCGACAGCTCGGAGCCGATGCGCTCAAAGCCATGCCACAGGTTGTCCTCGTTTAACTCGCCCGGCTTCGCGGGATCGTAGCGCACGCCGAGCAGGTCATAGACCGTGTTTTGATACTCCTTCCGGCTCAGCCGGTAATGCGCCACCGCCGGCCGCTGCGCCATGCGTGCCGCGCGGCCCTGCTTCATCAGCCCGTCCAGATTCGTCACAAAGGCCGCGATCTCCGCCTGCGTCGGTTTCGTCTCCTTGTCCTTCTTCGGCGGCATCTCGCCCGAGTTCACGTTTTCGATCACCTCCGCCCAATGATGCGTGTCAGCGCCGAGCTGGAAATCGCGCGAGAGCTCATCAATGCGCAGATCCCCCTTCTCCTTCTCCGGCCCATGGCAGCGGAGGCAGTGGGTTTTCAAAAACGCCTCAAAAGGCTCCTTCGCCGCAGCGGAAGCGGCAGTGAGCAGGCTGGCAAAGGCAAACAAAGTCCGGGAGCGAAAACAGGAAAGCATGATGACGGCGATAACTACGCCACCCCGCCCCCATCCTTAGCGCTGAGTCACCCCCGAAAACTCGGGGGTGGGCTAGGCTCCGGCGGGTTCGTCCACAGAAAACTGTGGACGAGTCAGATTAGCCCACAGTTTATTGTGACCACGTTCACTCTGGAAAATGAAATGGCCCGATCTCGCATCCTTTGAGGCAACTGTTGGTCGCCTTGCAACTGCAGAAGACACCCGCGCGAATCGGGCTTCATTTCTTCTGGAAGTCGATGGAGTCAGAATAGGAACACCAATCAATATGCCCCTTCCTTGCTTCGCTTTTTATCGTGACGAAGATGCGAACGAGTCCAAGCGAGCCGTTGTCTTTCAGGCTGAGGAGGCCGACGGGATAATATACTTCGGAGGATGGCTTATAGACGATAAGACCCAGATCGTTGGATTCGAGGGCGACTTCGACCTCCTCAGCAGAGAACAAATCCAAAGCGAACAAGGCGCGGATGCCACCCATTCAGAATCATCTCGTTGAGCTTCAAGCGGCTAGTTTCCATGTCGGGATCGGCGCAGGTGTTACCGATGTCCTGACCGAGCCCCCCTCTGAGTCATTCTTTTGCCACCATTGTTCTGTCATTCCTATCTCCGTGGTCTCCGCGTCTTCCGTGCGAGCTGATTTCCAATCGTTTGAGGTGTGGCGCATTCTGGTGGGCTCGACTAGCCTTTGTCCTGGAAGGTTGAGCGGTTTGAGGCGTTATTCTCTTCCCCCCCCACAAACCCCTTTAAACCACATGTTCGTCCGCTCCATCATCGCGTGGGCCGGTCTGCCCTTGGCATTGGCCTCGGCAGCCCCGTTCCCGCCTGATCAAGTTGAGTTCTTTGAGAAACAAGTCCGCCCGCTGCTCGCCGAGCGTTGCTACGACTGTCACGGCAGCCACCGCCATGAGAACGGACTGCGTCTGGACTCCCGCGATGGCGTGATTCGTGGCTCAGACTATGGCCCCGTGGTCAAAGCGGGTGATCCAAACAACTCCAAGCTCCTCAAAGCGGTCAAACACGCAGCGGGTGTGGAGGCGATGCCCAAAAAGGGTGCCAAGCTGAATGCCACTGAAGTGGCGGCGTTGGAAAAATGGATCACGCTCGGCGTGCCATGGCCGGAGGAGAAGGCGGTAGTAGCAGCGAAATCTGACAAACCGCACTGGGCGTTCCAAAAAGTGCCGCCCGTCAAACCAGGCACCACGCTGGACGGGATCGTGGATGCGAAACTCGTTAAGGCTGGCCTGAAGCGGGCAGAGCAGGCGCCTGCCGACCTGCTTTGCCGCAGGATCTACCTTGCCATCACCGGACTGCCCCCGACGTGGGAACAGATGCAGGCGTTCGTGAAGGATGCGGCTCCTGACCGCACGCAACGGCTCGTGGATGAACTGCTGAAATCGCCGCGCTTCGGTGAGCGGTGGTCGCGCTACTGGCTAGACGTGGCCCGCTACTCGGACACGGAGGGCTATCAGGTGGCGGGGAAGGATATTCGTTATCCGTTCGCCTACACGTATCGCGACTGGGTGATCCAGGCGCTGAACGATGACATGCCGTATGATCAGTTCATCACCCGGCAACTCGCCGCGGATCGCCTGGAGGGCTCACCGGACTCTCCGCATCTCGCCGCGCTCGGGTTCCTGACGGTGGGAGATACATTTATTGGCAGCAGAGACCTGCAAATCGACGACCGTATTGATGTCGTGACGCGCGGCATCTTGGGTCTGAGCGTGGGTTGTGCGCGCTGCCACGATCACAAGTACGACCCCATCCCGAGCAAGGACTACTATTCGCTCTACTCTGTCTTCAACAGCAGCCAGATGCCCGATGAGTTCCCCGTGATCGGCAGATCCAAGGATGCAGCGGCAGCAGCAGCTTATGACAAGGCTGCGGGGGACATCCATGCACGCATCACGGGCTTCAAGGCACAGGTCCATAGCGAGATCCGCACATCGGACGCGATCGTGGCCTATCTCAAGTTCGTCCGTGACGCGCAACAGCAAAACTGGCCTGAGAATGAGTTCCGAGGGAAAGCTGGGCAGGCGAAACTGCGAGATCGCGTTGCCACACGCTGGCAGCGGCTGCTCGCACAAGAGTCACCAGTGAGTGTTGCCTTGATTCGCATGGCCGCACTGAAGGATGCTGAGTTTGGCGCCAAGGCACCGGAGGTGCGCGCTGCTCTGCTAAGCCCTGGCGTGAAGGTTAACGATGCTGTGCGAAACGAACTCGACAAGCGGGGCGCACCAAAGTCCTTCAACGACATCGCTCGCATCTACGGTGACGTGTTTGCAGCAGCCCTGAGTGGCCAGGTGCCAAACAATCCCGCGTGGGACGAAGTGAAGGCGTATCTGAAGCGCCCTACTTCACCAATGAGCCTGGAAGTGGACAACATCGACGACCTCTTCACCCGCAAAGACGCAGAGTCTCTGGTGAAACTCCGCAACGAGCTGAAGAAACTGGACGTGACGGCCCCAGGCGCACCGCCGCGTGCGATGGTGATGTATGACAAGCCCAAGCCAGACGACGTCTCGGTGTTCATTCGTGGGAATCCGGCTAGACGCGGTGCTGCGGCTCCCCGTGGCAACCTTACAGCACTCGGCGGACAACGTTTCAATGATGGCAGTGGTCGCCTAGAACTGGCGCGGGCCATAACTGGCAGAGACAATCCATTGACCGCTCGGGTCTTTGTGAACCGCGTGTGGATGCAGCTCTTTGGAGCGCCCTTGGTGAATCAGCCGAGTGACTTTGGTGTGCAAACACCATCACCTGAGCAACTGGAGCTGCTGGACTACCTGTCTGCACGTTTCATGGACGAAGGCTGGAGTGTGAAGAAGCTCATCAAGACCATCGTCACCAGCGGCACTTACTCCCAAAGCTCTGCCACCACTCCAGAGAAGGAACTCAAGGACGCTGAGAATGCTTTGCTGAGCCGCTTCAAGCGTCTCCGGCTCGACTATGAGAGCATGCGTGATGCGGTGAACGCTACGGCTGGCACTCTGGACCTGAGCACGGTGGGCGGTAGGCCTGTGGACTTCAAGACTGAGGCCGCAAACACACGGCGAACCGTTTATCACTTCGTGGATCGCTATGAGCAGCCCACGGTGCCTGCGATGTTCGACTTTGCGAACCCCGACTCACACAGTCCACAGCGCTACACCACCACTGTGCCGCAGCAGGCGCTGTTCTTGATGAACAGTCCATTCATGGCCTCTCAAGCAGCGCGGATCACTCAGAAGTCCCAAACGGTAGAAGCTCTCTATCAGCGCATCCTGCTGAGAAATCCCAAGCCCGAAGAGCGCGCTAGAGCGGAGCAGTTCATCGCCCAGTCGGAAGCGTTGCTAAAGGAACCATCCGCCGTCTCTTGGCGCTATGGGTGGTCGCCCGTGATCAAGGAAGGGAACGCGTGGAAGCTCCAGGAGTTCAAACCCATGAGCCACTACAACGACAAGCGCCAAATGTGGACACCTGGTCCCGAGATGCCCATGAAGCCATGGGGTCACTTGTTGATCAGGCCAAATGGCGGCCATCCCGGTGCCAACGCGGCAGCAGTGATGCAGTGGACGAGCCCGTTCTCGGCAAAAATAGCCATCTCAGGACAATTAAAGCGCGATAGCGATCAAGGGAATGGCGTCCGCGTTCTCATCCTCAGCAGCCGCCAAGGCATGGTGAAGGAGATCGTAACCAAACCGAACGACCAAGTGTCCGTCAATGCGACCCTGAACGTGGAGCGTGGCGAGGTGATCAGCTTTGTGGTGGATGCTAATGACGGTAACACCAACAACGACGGTTACTCGTGGGTGCCTCGAATTGATCAGGTGGATGAGTCTGGCAAAAGAGAGCTCATCACCGCAGCGGATCGCGACTTCTGTGATGCTCAAGGCTGGCCGTTCAACCGCGCAAAACCTCAACAACCTCTCTCGCAACTGGCTCAAGTGCTACTAATGAGCAACGAGTTCATGTTTGTTGACTAATCCAGCCGCCGCTTGCATTCGTGCGAGCATGAGCAATCACTACGAGTCCCTCGTTGGCCACAAAGAAGGTGCCAGGAGGCTGCACATTCATCGCACGGTGATCCCTGACACGAGCGCTCATGCACCGTATCAGCATGAGCATGTGTCTGAGGAGGTCTTCTACATTCTAGAGGGGCGTGCAGAGTATCGGTTCGGCGGAAAGACGATCACTGCGGGACCGGGTGAGACGGTATTCATTCCCTCTGGGGTCCGGCACGCAGAGATCACGTATCTCTCACCAAGCATGACCTACTTGACGATCCGGACCGTGGAGCCAGAAGATGAGGCTTGTTGCTGCGGAGAAGACCGCGCTTAAACTGAAGAATCCATGGCTCTGCGTGCCCTTATTTTTGATTTTGACGGTTTAATCATCGACACCGAAAGCGCGATCTATGATGCGTGGCGTGAGTTTTATGAAAGCCACGGACAGCAGCTGGAAATGGCGACCTGGGCGCAGTGCGTTGGCACGGATTTTGGCGCGTATGACCCGAAGGCAGAGCTAGAGAGCTTCACGGGAAAGTCCTTCGACTGGAAGAAGATCGATCGCGAGTTAGAAGCACGTGTGCGCGAGCTACTCACCGGTTACGAAGCACTGCCTGGAGTTCGTGAGTTGCTCTCGGATGCGTTGCAGTCAGGTCTGCCCTGCTCTGTCGCGTCCAGCAGCCCTTTGTCTTGGGTAGAAGGCTGGCTAAACCATCTCGACCTCAAAGGACACTTCGCTAACGTGTCATGCCGAGACCACGTGCAGCGCATCAAGCCTGCTCCCGATCTCTTTTTGGATGCGGCAAAGAAACTGGGAGCCGCTTCAGACGAGGTCGTCATCTTTGAGGACTCACTCAACGGACTACGAGCAGCAAACGCAGCCGGGATGCGGTGCATCACCGCCCCAGGGCCACTCACGCGGCATCTGGATCTGAGTTCATCCTGGCGGCGGGTAAACTCGCTCGCCGATGTCGCACTCATCGAGCTACACGAGAGTTTCGCATGAACGCAGAGCACAAGCTTCCTCTGGCAGGCCGCTACGAGAGCTTTCACGCCTCGGTGTTCACCTCATTGGAAGAACCGCTGCCGCTGGAGTCCGGGATTGCCTCTTGGCCAGAGCTGGAACTCCAAAGTCACTGGTATGCAGGCGAGTTTGGCACCGATTTCGTGACGTCGGATGGCGGACGAGTGAAGGTGCGTGATTGGGGCATCTGGAACTCAGGAGCGGGCCCAGACTTCCTCCAGTGTGCCATAGAGTTGGATGGCAAAACGATCCAGGGCGACATCGAACTTGATCCTGATGTGCGAGATTGGGAGCGACACTCGCATGGCACGAACGCTGACTACAACGGCGTGATCCTTCACTTATTTGTTCGCCAACCTGAGGACGCGCGATTCTACACAAGGACGGCTGAACATCGTGAGGTGCCACAGGTGCAACTTGTAGATGGCATGCTGGATGCCGGGCTCGGAAGGCCGTCCGGTCAAGCCGCTGCGAGACTGGGGCGCTGCTCGACACCTCTGTCCGAGATGTCTGATGCTGCGGTGAGGACTTTGCTAGAGTCTGCGGCCCAGTTTCGATTGAAGCGCAAGTCCGTGCGGCTGCATCGCTGGGTGGAGGCTCATGGCTGGGAGCAGGCTATCTTTCAGGCACTTGCCCAAACGCTCGGCTATCGCAGGAATGCCCAGCCGTTTCTGATGCTGGCCCAGCGGCTGCCGCTGAAGTTTCTGCTCAAGCACACCGATGATGAACGGGAGGCACTGCTATTCGGGGCGAGTGGTTTTCTTGAGTCAGTGGTGTTCGATGAAACGAGAGCCGACACGCGGGGCTACTTGCGCGGGCTGTGGGAGAACTGGTGGAAACTCCGCGAGGAGTATGCCCGTTGGCGAGCGCCCGCCTACGCCCTGAAGTGGAAACTCGCTGGAACACGTCCGGGAAATCACCCTCAGCGAAGACTAGCAGCCCTGTGCGCGATCTTGCGGCAGTGGAAGGCCGTCTCTGCTCCGCTTGTGAAGCCGCAAACGTGGAACGCTAAGTCTTGGCGGAAGGTTTTGGATGCACTCAGTGACGATTACTGGGACACGCGCTACACTTTGCTGGCTGATCCGGCAAAACGTCCGCTGGCACTGCTGGGCGGCACACGTGTTCAAGAGATGCTGGCGAATGTGGTCTACCCGCTGCTGATACCCGATCATGAAGTGCTCTGGCAAGAGTACCTGGAGCTACCCACGCTGCTGGAGAATGAAAAAGTCACCAGAGCAGCCACGCGATTGTTTGGACTCACGCCGCGCGCAAAAGACTTCCAACGCAAGCTGCATCAACAACAGGGCCTGCTGCAGCTGTATGAGGATTTCTGCCTGGAAGATGACTCCAATTGTGCCGACTGCCCCTTCCCTGAGCGTCTCAGGGAGTGGGGCGCTTGATTCCGTGTGCATCTTCAGTTGAAGAACTGCCGCGCCTGCTTTTCTGAGAGGGAGTCATGCAGATCATCGAAGGAGCAAAAGTCGCCGCCCAAGTTTTAGAAGAATGCCGCCAGGACATCGCACAACTGGCCAGCCGTGGATTAAAGCCAGGCTTGGCTGTGATCCTCGTGGGCAGTGACCCAGCATCACAAGCCTATGTGAGAAGCAAAGACAAGAAGTGCAAAGAGCTGGGTCTGCACTCGGTGAAGCTAGAACTTCCAGCTTCTACCACCCAAGAAGAACTTCTGGCTAAAGTCCGTGAGTTTAACGCCGATCCGGCGATCCACGGCATTCTGGTGCAAAGTCCTCCGCCCAAGCACATCGACGAAGCGGCTGTCGTGCGTGCAATTGACCCCGCCAAAGACGTGGATGGGTTTCACCCGGTCAATGTGGCCAAGCTAGCGCTGGAAGACACGTCTGGGTTCGTCCCTTGCACCCCACTCGGATGTCAGCGGCTGCTGCTCGCTGCCGGAGTGGAGACGGCGGGCGCAAAAGTCGTCGTGGTGGGCCGTAGCATGATCGTTGGCAAGCCAATGGCTTTGTTGCTGATGGCAAAAGGTGTGGGAGGCGATGCTACGGTGACCGTTGCGCACTCACGCACTCGTGATTTGCCATCATTGACTCGCCAAGCTGACATCATCATCGCAGCGATTGGCCGTCCTGAGTTCATACGCAAGGAGCACGTGCGTGAAGGCGCGGTGGTGATCGATGTAGGCATCAATCGCGTCGATGATTCAAGCTCGCCGAAAGGCTACAAGCTCGTGGGCGATGTGGCCTATGATGAAGTAGCGCCTTTGTGCAAGGCCATCACACCTGTGCCAGGAGGCGTGGGCCCTATGACGATCGCCATGCTGATGGCTAACACCGTGAAGGCGTGCAAACTCCTTCACGGGGCGGTCTAAGCGTTTACTGGTTACTCGATGCGACTGAGCTTACCGATGCGGAAAGCTCCAGCGCGCATGGCAGCATTGTCCTTGTCAGACTGAGCTGCGTCCAAGTAAAGGAAGCGCGGGAAGTCATTCAGCTCGATGGTGTGGACACCATCCTTCGGTGATTTGAAGGCTTCCACTGCGTCAGCAAGTTGCAGGATAGGCTTGCCATTGATCTTGTTGATCACATTGCCGCCGAGATTGGTGTAACCCTGAGCACTGGGCGTGGGCAAGACCATGCTGAGGAACACCAACTTCTTCCTGCCCTGCTCTTCCATCGCCTCTGGGTGCTCAGCGAGATAGGATAGACGCGAGACATCCGCGTTTTGATTCTCACGGAATCCCTCAAGGTAGGGCTTGGAGAGCTCCTGGAAGACCAGTCCACCGTGAACAAGGTAGTTCGGGCCGCGATCGAACAGATACGGCCACACGAGATTGTCTTGAGGGAGTTTGCGAATGAGCTTGCCCTTCAAAGTCTCCTCTTTGCCATCGCGGAGGACTTTCACTTCGAGCGAGTCGCCCACGTAGGCACGTCCACGAACGATGTGACTCATGTTCAACCGGCCATACTGCGGATCCAGGTAGTCGCCACGAGAATCAATCTCGAATCCATTCATTGAGAGCACGATGTCACCTTCTTTCATGCCCATCTTATCGGCCGTATTTCCTTTTACCACGGCACTGACATACATGCCGCCTTGCTCAGGCTTGAGACCCAGGTAATCGCGAAACTGATCGTCCATCGTCGACTGGAACTGTGCTCCAAGGCTCGGGAAGCCTTCGACATTTCCGTCTGCTACGTCCTTTAGGAAGTGCTCGATGATCATTCCAGGGAGCACGGTGGTCACTTGGTTCTTTTGATCGTAACGCAGAAGCAAGCCAACGAGCTTGCCTCCCTTCACCAATGGAAGCGTGAAGCTATTACCTTCCGAGCGGAGGATGCCTTGGCATTCGTAGACCAAGTAGTTGCTGCCCTCCACGACATAGGCACTGGTCATGATCTTGCTAACTCTCAATGGAGTCACAATGAGATCGCCCACACGGTCTGATTGCCAAATGTTCAGATTATCGCCTTTGGCAACGTTCGTCTCAACTTCCAGCGGCTTCAGACCGGCAAAGAAGGCTGTGACGCGTTTCTCATCGGCAGCTCCTGCCAGCAGCGCGAGGTTGGCCTCATAGTCGATGCCCACCACTTTGGCGGGAATCTTTGCTTCCGTATCTGGCATCTCAAGTTCCAAATAGGTCGCGTCCGCAGCCATCTGAGCCGTGACGAGCACCCGCTGACCGGGCATGACCACACCAAGACCTCGACGTCCACCGGGACTCTGCTTCTGCCATGGAAGGTAAGGGTTGTACTGCTGAATCGTGGCATTCACTTTCACCAACGCATCCGTGCGGATAACTGCTGGACGCTGAGGCGCTTTGGTCGCTGGTGCTTTAGGTGCCTGAGCTTGCAGAGCTACTGCGGTGAGGCTGAGGATAAAGAAAATCGTCTTCATGGCTGAAAAGAGGCTGTGAGAGGTTACTTGAGTTCCTGACCGATGAAGGCAGCCTCTTGAATGTTGTAGTTCTGCATGATTCGCGGATGTGCTTCGTCTGCGAGAGAACGCTTGAGGATGATCGGACGCCCTTTGTCGAGCAGCTTGACCACGATGAAGCCTGGCTTGTCGCCGTCTTTCTTGAGCGCCTCTGCCACGTCAGCCAATCGTTTGATCTTCACTCCGTTGATCTCCTCCACCAGGCCGGGGAATGTGCTTTGCAGATACGTCGTCGCTTCATCCGGCAGGATGGTCGTGAGCACCACTGGCTCAGGAATATCCACGTAGAACTTGCTGTTGAGGTAGTTGTCAAAAACATGGACCACCGTGCGGTCAGTGATGCGGTGAGCATCCATCAGATTGCGATCCAGCGGCTGAAAAAGCAACCCGGCATACATCAGATAACGCGGTCTCTCATCATACGTAGCCCCAAGTTTCACATATGGTGCAAACCGCTTGAGCGTGACTTCGGCCTTTTGCTTTTTTCCATCGCGGATGAACTCAAGCGCTACTTTATCGCCAGCGAACTTGCGCTCGACGACTTCATTCATGTCAACCAGATCACCATCCACACGAATGAGGCCATTGTTGTAAACAGGATTGCCTCCCAAACTTAGAAGCACGTCACCTGGCTTCAGCACGTCCGATACCGAACCGGAAATCGACACATCACCGATCATGACGCCCACTCCTGGCTCCTCAAGCTTGAGTGCCTTCACTTGTGCTGGGTTTTCGATCGGGAAGTCATCGACCGACAAGTCAACGTAGTAGTCATAGCTGCCGTCTTCCACGTCCTTCAGGAAGCGCTTGATCACAGGAGTCGGGATCATGTAGCCAACGTTCTGTGCCACGCGACCGGAGTAGCCCTGGAACGCCACTCCTACGACCTTTCCATCCTGCAATACTGGGCCGCCGCTGTTGCCAGGGTTGATCGCCGCATCGACTTGGATAGCCAAATGCGAATCCACGCTCGTGTGGCTGTAAGGCCTGAAATCGATCCGCGAAACCACGCCGCGCGTTACTGAAATCCGATCTCCTCCAATCGGATAGCCAAGCACATTGACTTCTGTGTTCAGTTTTGGAACTCCTCCAATCGCTAGCGGCTTCAATTTGGCAAAGTGCTCTGGATTGACGGCCTCGATGATGGCCAAGTCGCAATCGTGCGCGATGAATACGATCTTTGCAGGATGAGGCTCAGGATCGTTCGTGGTCCGGATCATCACCCTTGTGGCATTGCTCACCACATGCGCGTTGGTCATGAAACGATTGGGTGCGATGAGGAAGCCCGTGCCACTACCACCGGACGGCTGCCCAGCGTTCCATGGCTCCCGGTAGTCGGGAAAGAGAACGGATACCTCAATGTTGATCACATTATCCCACGCACCGGAAGCAAGGTCGATGGCGTCCGCAGTGCCATTCAACCTGGGAGGTCTTGGGGCCGGGGCCGGAGCTGCCTCCTGAGAGTGGAGATTGAGCGTCAGCGAGGTCGCCACGAGAGCACCAGAAAAAAGAAGAGACCGGGACAGGTTCATGATGGGTAATAACGATGGGCACAGCTCGAAGAAATCGAGCAAAAATCTAAAAATCAGGGAAATCATAGCATTAAGACTTCATTTGGACACTAGATAAAGCTCCAGAAAGTGGCCCTATCCGGTTTTGGTGTTCACTCGCGTCCAAGCATGGCTAAGGACCGTTCCTTCCCCCATCCAATGTCATCCGATATTATTCGCATCAAAGGCGCGCGCCAAAATAACCTCAAAGGCATCAGCGTCGATTTGCCGCTCAATCAACTGACGGTAATCACAGGACCAAGCGGAAGTGGTAAGTCTTCGTTGGCTTTTGATACCATCTACGCTGAAGGCCAGCGGCGCTACGTAGAGACTTTCTCTCCGTACACGCGGCAGTTCTTCGAACGAATGGATAAGCCAAAAGTAGACGCCATCGAAGGCATCCCACCAGCGATTGCCATCGAACAAGTCAACAACGTCCGCAGCACACGCTCAACCGTGGGGACGATCACAGAGATCAATGATTACCTCAAGATGCTCTTCCCAAGGCTGGCGGAAGGTCATTGTCCAGAATGTGGGAAACCAGTGCGACCGGACACTGCTGAGAGCATCGTCACGTCATTGATAGAGAAGCATTCAGGCGAGAAAGCGCTCATCGTCTTCCCCGTTCCTGTGCCCAAGAGTGCCGTCACCGAAGACTTTGCTTCATTCCTTCAGTCCCAAGGCTTTCTGCGGGTGTGGCTTTACGGTGAAGTCGTTCGTGTGGATGAACTGGGCTCCCGCAAATTGCCGGCTCAGGTCTCTGTCGTTCAAGATCGCGTCACTCTAATAGCAAAAGATCGCGCTCGACTCTCTGAGTCTGTCGAGACGGCTTTACGACTTGGAAAGGGCAAGATGACTGCCGTGCTTGAGCAGATTCAAAAGCCAGAGTCAAAGGTGCAGAACTTCAGCACCGGATGGCACTGCGCTCATTGCGACATCACGCTCGCTTCACCCACGCCTGGACTCTTCAGTTTCAACAACCCTATCGGCGCGTGTCCGACTTGTCGTGGTTTTGGCAAGACGCTGGGCCTCGACATGCGCAAAGCGATACCTGACGAGTCACTCAGTATCGCGGATGGTCTCGTCCGTGCCTTTGGTGGCAATACGTATGCGGAGTGTCAGACCGACCTCATCACTGCAGCAATCAAGAAGGGTGTCGACATCCACAAACCGTTTGATCAGTTCAGTGAAAAAGATCGCAAGTGGTTGATTGAAGGCACGCGGGATGATCCAGAAGCCGCCTACAAAGCAGGTGAGTGGTATGGGGTGCGTGGCTTCTTCAAATGGCAGGAGTCACGAGCGTACAAGATGCACGTTAGGGTGTTTCTAAGCCGCTACCGAGCCTACACCGATTGTCCGGACTGCTCGGGAGGTCGCCTGAAGAAAGAGGCATTTCATTTTCGCATCAACGAGCTCAGTATTCACGATCTGTGGCGCTTACCGATTACGCGGCTGCTCCCAGAAGTACAAAGCTGGCCTGTAAACGCCAAGGACCAGGCTGCACGACTGCTCCAAACGGAGATCGTCTCTCGCTTGAGCTACTTGGAACGAGCAGGCTTGGGCTATCTGAATCTAGATCGTCAAACCCGAACCCTTAGCGGAGGAGAGTTACAGCGCGTAAACCTCACGACGTGCCTGGGCGCATCTCTGGTGAATACGCTTTTCGTATTGGATGAGCCTAGCATCGGATTGCACCCCAGAGATATCGGCAAGCTCATCGGCGTGATGGAAGGCCTGCGAGACAAAGGCAACACCCTCCTAGTAGTAGAGCACGAAGAGAGTGTGATGCGTGCCGCAGACAACATCATCGACATCGGGCCGGGTCGCGGCGAAAAAGGTGGCGAACTCGTCTTCAGCGGGAAGCTAAGCGCACTCTTGAAACAAAAGGGCTCTCTCACTGGCGAGTATCTCAGCAAGCAGAAATCGATACCTGTGCCGGCCAGTAGACGCGCACCCAAGAGGCATTTGTCGATTCGTGGTGCCCGTCACAACAATCTCAAAAGTCTATCCGTGGACATCCCACTCGATCGCTTTGTATGCATCACCGGCGTTAGCGGCAGCGGGAAAAGCACTCTGGTCCATGATGTGTTGTACCGCAATCTTCAGCGGTTGCGTGGAGAGGTGTGCGAGGAAGAGCCGGGGCTCGTAAAGAGCATCACTGGTTATGAAAAACTTGGCTCCGTGGTCATGGTGGACCAGTCACCATTGGCACGCACACCACGAAGCACGCCCGCTGTGTTCGTAGGAGCATTCGATGCGATTCGCGCAATGTTTGCGGAGACAGAGGACTGCAAGGCAGCGGGCGTGACGCCTGGCTTCTTCAGCTTCAACAGCGGAGATGGCCGGTGCGAGCGTTGCTGGGGCAACGGCTTCGAGAAGATTGAGATGCAGTTCCTCAGTGATCTCTACGTCACCTGCCCGGAGTGTGAAGGGAAGCGCTACCAGAACCACGCGCTGAAGTATCAGCTTCAAGGCAAAAACATTCACGAAGTGCTTGGTTTGACGGTCGAAGAGGCAGTCGCGTTCTTCCGCACAGTAGAGTCACGAAAAGCGACCAGCGTGGTTCACTCGCTTGAGCTTATTGCAGAAGCGGGACTCGGTTATCTCAAACTTGGCCAACCACTGAACACCTTGTCCGGTGGAGAGGCACAACGTCTCAAGCTCGTGGGGCATTTGCTAGAGCCAAGCGGCAAAAGTTTGCTTTTGTTGGATGAACCAACGACGGGACTTCACTTTGACGACATTGCGCTCCTGGTGAAGCTCCTGCAGCGGCTTGTCGATGAGGGCCACAGCCTTGTGGTGATTGAGCACAATGTAGAAGTCATCAAGTGTGCCGACTGGATCATTGATCTCGGTCCCGAAGGCGGCGAACAAGGTGGAGCGCTCGTCTTTGCAGGAACGCCAGAAGACATTCAGACATGTGAAGCGTCCCACACAGGAAAGTTTCTTCAAGAAGGTGCAAGCACATCGCGCGCTACGAGCTCAGCGAAGAAGCAGCCTAACGCAAAACAGAAAAAGGAAATAGAGAGCGCATCCTGCATCAGCATTCGAGGAGCGCGTGAACACAACCTCAAAAACATCTCCGTCGAGATTCCTCGTGATGAGTTTGTGGTTGTGACGGGACTCAGTGGCAGCGGCAAGTCCTCGCTAGCGTTTGATTTGGTTTTTGCCGAGGGCCAACGGCGCTTCTTGGACTCCATGTCGGTGTATGCGCGGACATTTGTGGAGCAAATGGAGAAGCCTGATGTGGATCTGATCTCTGGCGTGCCGCCGACCGTTGCGATCGAACAACGAATCTCGCGTGGGGGTGGCAAGTCCACTGTGGCGACCGTGACCGAAGTCTACCACTTCCTGCGGTTGCTGTTCGCTAAGCTGGGGACTCAGCACTGTCCCAAATGCGATGTTCCAGTGAAAAAACAGAGCACTCAAGCTATTGTCCAGGCGGTGGCCGAGCTCGCCAAAGACGGAGGCTTCCACCTGATGGCACCGTTGATCAAAGCCAGGAAGGGATTTCACAACGAGGTCGCTGAGCATGCACGTAAACAAGGCATTGAGACGCTGCTAGTCGATGGCGCCTTCAAGGACACGGCGAACTTTAAGCGCCTGGAGCGATTCAAAGAGCACACGATTGATGCGGTGATCGCGAAGGTGGAGAAGAACACCAAACCGGAGGCTCTACGCCCCCTGGTGGAGAGGGCTCTCAAGATGGGCAAAAACACGCTCAGGCTCCTCATGCGTGACAAATCCATCCACGTGCTGAACACGGAAATGAGCTGCCCAAGTTGCGGCTGGAGCTTCGAGGAACTGGACCCGCGATTGTTCAGCTTCAACAGCCCTCACGGCTGGTGCAAAACGTGCCGTGGTTTCGGTGTCGTGACCGGAAACGCACCCGCAGAGGCAGATCGCAGCAGCGATGTGTCAATGCTGGAGATGGAGATGCTAGAGGAGCGCCGATTTAGCTCCGACGATGACGAAGCTGGTCCACGTGAGTTGTGCAAGGTTTGCAATGGCTCACGAATCAATGAGGTGGGCCGTGCAGTGAGGTTACAGGGCGTGAAGATTGCCGACTTTGGGGCGCATAGCGCTGCCAGTGCGGCCAATTTGATGAGTAAGTTCAAGTTCAGCGGAACTGAGGCAGTCATTGCACGAGACATCACCACTGAGATCACTCAGCGACTTAAGTTCATGCAGGAGGTGGGACTTGGCTATTTGCAACTCAACCGTAGCGCCGACACGTTGAGCGGTGGTGAGGCTCAACGCATACGGCTCGCAGCTCAACTTGGCAGCAATCTGCGCGGGGTGTTGTATGTGCTCGACGAACCGACCATCGGACTGCATCCACGCGACAACGAGAAGCTCTTGGACACACTGACGGCTCTTCGTGACAAAGGAAACTCTCTGCTCGTCGTGGAGCACGATGACGAAACCATGCGGCGTGCGGATACGATTCTCGATCTCGGCCCTGGTGCAGGCCGACTCGGAGGAGAAGTCATCGCCAAAGGCACCTTGGAGCAGATCCTAAAGAACAAAAAGAGCGTGACTGGCATCTCGCTCAAGGAAGGCATTCCTCATCCAGTGCGCGGCAAGCGCCGTCCTCTTCCCAAAGCAGAGTGGATGATGCTCAAAGGTGCCTCGGCCAACAATCTGAAGAACATCGATGTCAAAATCCCTCTCGGTAGGCTGACGATCATCACTGGTGTCAGCGGTAGCGGCAAAAGCTCTCTCATGCATGGCTGCTTGCTGCCCGCAGCGAGATCCGTGGTGAAGAAGGAAAAAGCCAAAGAGCCAACTTGGAAGTCAATCAGTGGACTGGAATCGATTGAGCACATTCACGAAGTCGATCAATCACTGATTGGCAAGACCTCGCGCTCATGTCCAGCCACTTATGTGGGGATCTTTGATGACATAAGAAAGCTGTTTGGCCAAGTGCCGCTAGCACGTGCCCGCGGCTACACGCAAAGCCGATTCTCCTTCAATACCGAAGGGGGCCGATGCGAGGTTTGCCAGGGTAACGGAGAGATCAAAGTGGAGATGAACTTCCTTCCCACCACTTCGGTGCCTTGTGAGGCCTGCAAAGGAGCACGATTCAATGCCGCTACGCTCGAAGTAGAGTACAACGGCAAAACGATCGGGGATGTGTTGCGCATGAGCATCGACGAAGCCGCTGTGTTCTTTGAGTCGGTACAGAAAATAGCGCGACCGCTGAAGTTGCTAGCGGATACGGGGCTCGGTTATCTTCAACTCGGCCAGCCAAGTCCGACTCTAAGCGGCGGGGAAGCCCAACGCATCAAGTTAGTGACGGAGTTGAGGTCAGGTGCTGGACGCACAGTGAAAGAGCAGCTCAAAGGCATCACCAAAGCCGGAAAGAGGAATCTCTACCTCATCGAGGAACCCACCATCGGTCTCCACATTCGGGATGTGGCGCGCTTGATCGATGTTCTGCATCGCTTGGTCGATGAAGGTCATACCGTCATCGTGATTGAGCACCACCCTGACATCTATCAGGAAGCTGACTACCTCATCGACATCGGCCCAGAAGCCGGAGAAGAAGGAGGCCAACTCGTCGCAGCAGGAACACCGGAGGAAGTGAAAAAAGTGAAAAACAGCAGGACAGCGCGGTTTTTGTGAGGCGGTCTGGCAGTTCCCCTTGGGCGCTGATGCTAATTGCGATCAGGCCCAGTTGACGTTTGGCATAGTTTTAGGACTCCTTTGGCAAGGAGAGCTTTTGGTTGGGCAGGCTGCCGCTTCCCAAGGCTTCTCACGGCCAGAGTCAGATCCGGATCGGCAGACTGTGACCTACCCACGCCTTATTCTTTGGCTGAGACATATTTGTATCCTTTGGGAGTCAGCTGGGCTTGTCAGCCCACCCCATTGTTGCCATGGCTCCCCGATTGGGGCGGCAGGATGATGATTTGAAGACATTATGTTTGTAAAACATAATGTTTGAAGTGATGCAAGATGGCGGGTATCCTTCTGAGGAATGAACTTGGACTTTGTGAATCGCGTCAAGGAGCAAGAGGAGCTGGCTGCGGCGGCTCGGAAGGGCGGACTGTTGGTCATTTTTGGCCGTCGGCGGGTGGGGAAAAGCCGGTTGTTACGGCAGTGGCTGGCTGTTAATGGCGGGATGTACAGTCAGGCGATTGAGGGTCCACAGGATATGCAGATCAAGCAGGTGTTTGAGGACATCAAAGGGCAATTGGGCACTCAGATCATGCCCAAGACGTGGCCGGAGATGTTTGAGGTGCTTTCTTTGCAAAAGAAGCCGTGGGTGCTGTGCCTGGATGAGTTCCCGTATCTCACAGCTACGGATGGCTCTCTGCCCAGCCAGTTGCAGCGGTGGATTGACCAGGCATTGCCAAAGGGTTGCTTGCTCATTTTGGCTGGTTCGAGCACGCGGATGATGAATGATTTGTTTCTGAACCGGTCCGCACCGCTGTATGGCCGCGCTCACAAGCTTTTGCAGGTGAAGCCGATGGACTATGAAGCCTTTTGCCAAGCCTGTGGCTTGAAGGCTGCTGCCATGGCTTCCTTTGATCAATTTTCTCTTGTTGGAGGGATTCCGAAGTACTGGGAGTTCGTGGAGAAGGGCGCGGATGCCATAGCGCTGGCAGAGGCGCTCTACTTTGACTTTGCGCCCTACATGGAGCAGGAGCCGCAGCGCATTCTACGGGATGAAGGGGTCATCGGTGCCAATGCAGTGTCTGTTTTGGAGGCCGTGGGCCGTGGTGCTGAACGCCCGTCAGAGATCGCTATGCGGTTAGGTACCGCGCAGACAAACCTTTCGCGCCTGCTGCAACAATTGCTTGATGCTTCGGTGCTGGAGCGTGAGCTGCCTTATGGCGAAAGTGTGCGGACTACGAAGAAGATTCTTTACCGGATAGCGGACCCTACGATGCGCTTTTGGTTCCGCGTGTATTCACCTCACAGGAGCCGTTGGATGACCTATACGGAGGAGGAAAAGCAGAAGCTGATTCACGACCATGCGTCCACGGTGTTTGAGGACATGTGCCGCGCTCGTTATCCAGGGGCTAGTCGCTATTGGGAGAAGAACTTTGAGTTGGACCTTGTGGCTCCGGACCCCGAGCATGAAAGGCACCTACTGGTGGCTGAGGTGAAATGGCACAAGCTCTCCGCGTCCGAGCGCCGTCAGATTCAAAGCCAACTCGAGAACAAGTGGCAGCGTTGTGCACTGGCAACAAAGTACCCCAAAGTACGGGTTGAGGTGTTTGATGCCTCAGCACTTGTCACGTGATCGATTCACAAGACTGGCCTTGAGGTTCGTGATGGGGTGAGGGATGATCTCTCGCTGTGGGATCATCGCTTCATGCCTCGCATTTTATAAACTCTATCACCATTGATCGCCCTGAGGGCCAGATTGGGGAGCGATTTCCTTTTTCGGTGCCGTCGATACGTTCGATCGACTCGATTGAGTTACACCCAAAGGTGACGTTTTTTGTTGGGGAGAATGGCTCTGGCAAATCCACGTTATTGGAAGCCATTGCGGACAAACTGGGCTTCTCTCTCCAAGGCGGCGGCAGGAATAAGAACCCGATGCTCGATGGCTATCAGACAGAGCTAGCCAGCTACCTGTCTCTTCGGAGGACGCCCAATCGACCCATGGATGCGTTTTTCCTTCGTGCAGAAAGTTACTTCAATCATGCTTCTGAATTGGATGAACTGGAGCGCACTCCGTTTTGTGATGGGGCGTTGCGATCTTATGGGGGCAAGAGCTTACATGAGGTGTCGCATGGAGAGGCGTTCTTTGCGACCTTGGTGCATCGGCTGGGCGGGCATGGGGTCTACCTGTTTGACGAGCCTGAGGCAGCGCTTTCACCACAGCGGCAGCTTTCTATGCTGGTGCGCATTCACGATCTGGTGGCTGAGTTCTCGCAGTTCATCATTGCTACCCACTCGCCACTGATCATGGCGTATCCTGATGCATTCATTTACCACTTCAGCGAGACGGGCATTGAACGGATAGCGTATGAGGACACGGAGCACTTCCAGGTGACGCGAAACTTTTTGCGTGATCCGAGTGGAATGACGCGGAAGCTTTTGACGGACCCAGAAGCGGACAGAGATTAGTTGCTTATGCTCATAAAGGTTTGTCTCACTTTCATCCTGGTGTTCGGCATGAACACGTTGAAGGCCACACCAAAGTCGATTCGTGTGTTCGTCGCGCTGTGTGACAATGCCACTCAGGGGATTGTGAAAGTGGGTGCGCGGATTGGCGATGGTGACAAGCCGGATGAGAATCTCTATTGGGGTTGTGATGATGGGCTGAAGCGTTACTTCGGAAAGAGCAAGAAGTGGAAGTTGATCAGCAAAAGCGCATCACCAGGTCCGGTGCTTGAAACGCTGGAGTTTACCCACACACAAACTGACATCAGATTGAAGGCGGAGGCATATCGTGGCTCATGCATGAAGGATTGCCTGTCCGCCTTTGAGGCATGCGTGCGTGAAGGCAAAGAAGATCTCATCGCTTTCATCGGTCACAACGGACTCATGGATTTTGCCCTGCCGTATGAGGCTGCAAGTCCTGCACGGAAGGCTGATGTGGCAGTCCTGTGTTGCATGAGTGAAGCGTGGTTCAAAGACCGCATCACCCAACAGGGCGGGCAACCTTGGCTAATGACCACCCAACTTATGTACCCGGGATCATTCATCCTCCACGAGGGCATAGAGGCATGGCGCACTGGCGGTGATTTGTCCGCGACCCGATCTGCTGCAGCCGCAGCCTATGCCAAAAACCAACGCATCTCCCAAAAAGCAGCACTTGGGATCTTTTCCCGACTGGAAACGAAGTGAATGATCTTCACTTTAGCTCAGGATCGGCCACAGCATCTGCTTTTCGGTAGAGCTTGGTGGGAATGAGGGTCTGAGGCGGCACATCGAGGCCCTCGGAGTAAGCGGCAATCGCTTTGGCGATCTCGATTCCCATCTTGTCAGGAAACTGAATGGGATCGACGTAGATTTTTCCTTCCTTGATAGCCTGCTTGCCTTCTGGTTGACCGTCAAACCCGATCAGCACGACATTCTCTGCCTTTCCTGCCTTTTCGAGGGCCGCACGAGCACCCAGGGCTGAAGGATCGTTGATAGCAAAGATTCCTCGCAGATCAGGATGGGCCTGAAGCATGTCCTCGGCGGCCTTGAAGCCTTTGTCTTTGGCTCCACCGCCATCTAGCTCACTCACGATGTCGATCTTTGCATCCGGCTTGGCAGAGTTGTGAGCGGCGATTACCTCTTTGAATCCATTCACCCTCAGAATGCATGATTCGACCTGCTTGAGGTCAAGAATCGCTACTTTGGAAGGACGCCCTGCCAAGGCTTCGATCATGGCGGCGGCTGCTTCTTTGCCTCCACCGTAATTGTCTGTGGCGATCTGGGTGACGATCTGCACTCCCGGTTCGTTACAGGGAATGTCGACCGTGAACACTGGGATGCCAGCTGCGTTTGCCTCCTTAATGACAGGCACGATTGCCTTTGAGTCAGCAGGCGAAAGCACGATTGCCACACACTTTTTGACGATGAAGTCCTTCACCTGATGACTCTGGCGAGCCACATCATTGTCGGCGCTAACGACGAGCGTCTCATAGCCTTTTTTGGTTGCTTCCACGGTCAACTGATCGCCAATGACCTTAAAGAATGGGTTCTGCAAGGTGAGCAAAGAGGCTCCGATAAGACCACGCTCTGCGGAATAACTGGGAAAGACGATCAGAAGCGCACTGAGGATGACAGAGAAGAACCTCATGGCTCAGGCAGCGTTGTCCTTCTTGTTCTTGCTAGGCTTGTTGGAGCGCGGCGGCGTCTGAGGGGTGCGGGGATCGTCCTTCTCACCCTGATTTCCATCTTGGAGAATGGTGTCATTGTATAGGGGTTCAGCATCCTGGCTGGGCTTGGATGGCTTGTCCGCATAGGCCTTCTGAGCCTTGTAGAGAGTGAGTCGCTCAGCGAACTCTTTGGAAAGTTTATCTCGCTCCTCTGCGGCAATGTCTTTGTCTTCCTCAAGGAGCTTCACGCATCGCTTTTGCCACACGAGGGCCTCGGCGAACTGATTATTGCGGGCAAGCGCTGCGGCCATGGTATCGATAATCTCATGCCGCTGTTCGCCGGCATTGACCTCCAGCGCCATGACTGCCGCTTTTGCGAGTTCCGCCGCCTCTTCTCCGCGGTGATACTTGGGGTCTGGGCACGTGGCAAGGAACCATGCGAGGTCATTCATAGCCCAGGGATCTTCTGAGATGCGAGCAGCGCGCTGATACCAAGCTTGGCAACGCTCATAGTCGAGCGGAACTCCATTTCCAGTGTAGTAGAGGTAAGCGAGTTGGCGCTGAGCGTACGGGTTGTCTTGCTTGGCAGCTTTCAGGAACCAGAGTGCAGCTTTGGCCGCGTTCTTGTCCACACCGTCACCCTGGACCAGTTTGGAGGCATAAAGCGTTTGAGCAGGCGCATAGCCTAACGAAGCACCGGCTTTGGCCAAGTCAGTAGCCTTAACCGGATCTTTTTTCACTCCCCGACCATTTTGATACAATAGCGCGAGTCTGAACATGGCGTCTTTCTCTTCCTTATCGACTGCCTTCTGATACCAGACTGCCGCCTTGGCCGGATCTTCTTCCACACCTTCTCCTTGGTCGTAAAGCGACCCGAGGACGTTCATGGCCTTCACATGCCCTGAGTTGGCAGCCTTCTCCAGCCATTTGGCGCCTTCTACTGCATTCTTTTTGAGTCCCTCGCCCAACGTGAGCCTCAGTCCGAGCTGAAACTGAGCTTCCGCGTCTCCACTCTGCGCCATTTGTCGCAAGCCCGAATCATCGACACCAAACTGATCAAACTGGGCAAATGCTGTCGAGAAAGCACCCCCAAACACAGCGACAAGGAGGCAGAAGGCTTGAGTGAAACGGTTCATCATATAAAACCTAAACGTCTGTCGCCGCGCGTTCCAACGCAAAAACCAAACTTAGGGCAACTGTGCGGCGGAAAGATGTACAAAAAGAAAGCCCGTGGGGGCACCACGGGCTAAAACTCAAAACGGCTGCCGGACTACTCCGCAGTTGGAGCGCCTTCAGCGGGAGCAGGCTTATTTGCCACGTAACGGAAGCGAATCTTGCCACGCTTAGCAGTGGCGCGGGCCTTACGGCGAGTACGCTCTTTCGGAGTTTCGTGGGCGCGCAGGCGGCGGACTTCCTCAAGGATGCCTTCCATCTCAAGCTTGGTTTTAAGACGCTTCAGAGCACGGTCAACGGGCTCACCTTTGCGGACGGAAACTTCGGGCATACTGCTGTAGCTGGCTAAATGGGGTTAGAAAAAGGGCGCAGAGGCTAAACCGACCTCTCGAATAGTCAACATTGAACTTTTTAGCGCCAGATGATTCTAAATATGGTATTTTTAGAAAATCCTTTTGATTTAACCTGGGATTGCTTTAGATTACTTAATTATTTATGTTTACCCCGCGATTTCTACCTCGAACCAGAGGGCTAGGATTGGCCACTGCCCATCTCGTGGTCCTGGGTCTCGCCGCTTTCTTCACAGGAAGCAGCGCAAAGGCCGATTCCACTACGGGCGTTGTCGGCTTTTACCCTGTGTCCCTGCCATCAGGGAACTCCGCTTGGGTATGTGGCTTGGTGACTCAAGAAGCGTTCGTGGGTGCCCCCACAACTGTAACTTCGGACGTTAACGGGAAAGCTGTAGTGACCTTCTCCGACGTCGATTGGGCAGTTGGAACATTTCCTCTTCACTATGCGGAGCCGCAATCTGGGATCTGCCAAGGCTTGGCCATAGACATTCTGTCCCACACTGCCAACTCCATCACTCTCGATACAACCCCCGCCGCAGCAGGTTTGTCGACATCGGTCGTTCTGACAGTGAGAAAGCACGCAACCATCGGTGGATTACTGCCCACCAGCGGAGGGTTAACGCCTTTCTCCGACAGTATCAGCATCATCAACTCCAGCGGGCTGCAGCAGACTTATTACTTCAACAACATTGCGGGTTACTGGATCACAGGAGCGAACGTCAACAGCACCAATGCGGTGATCCGACCAGGTCAAGGGATGATCATCCAGGTAAATACCGCCAAGACTCTCATGCTGGGCACCGGAGAGGTCTGCCACGTGAAATCAACCCCGTCGAAGACTCGGGCTTATCCAGGTGTGCCGAACATCCTTGGACCCATCAATCCTTTGGGAAATAACACCACCCTCGGAGCACTTGGCGTCCGCACTTCCCTTCTGGCCTGGAGCGATACGCTTGTGACTCTGGCACCTGGCTCGCTGCTTCAGACCGGACTATACGTCAACACAGGGTCTTACTTGATGAGCAGTCTGGGACAGAACGGTGAGGGGCACACCTTACCAGCAGGATCAGGTGTGGTGATCGGTGTGAACGCTGCCAAAAACATTTCGCTCAGCCCAGTGACAGTAAGCCCATGACTCCCGAGATCATGAAAACTTCTATTTCCTCATTCATCGCGGCTGTGGGCCTTTTCGTTTGCCACCCAGTTTCTGGCGGGACCGTGACACTATCTAGCGCGGGTGGTAGCCAATTTGCCAACAAGTCCGGGAACACCCTCGAGAGCGGAGCGCTGGTGCGCGTGGGCACATTCGATCTGCCATCAGCCACAAGAGAAGCGACATTGTCGACCACCAAGGACTATCACCAACTCAAGGCGTGGTTTCGTCCCCTGGGAGAGGGTCTAGTTGGCAGAGGGAGCGTCCTCCAAGCTGGAACGACAGGAACAAGCTCAGGCTTGCGAATCAATGACCTGCCTGGAGACGGCGGAGTATTTGGAACGATTCAGAGCATCAATGAAACTCAATTGCCTGTGGGAACGCAGTTGTTTGTCTGGGTTTTCAACCAAAGCACGCCGGAGGCCTCCGACCAATGGGGCATCTTCACGGCAGACACATGGACAGCGCCTCCATCACTAGGGAACAATACCCTTTCTACCGCATCTACAGTGCGTGCTCTCCATGGGACCTCGGCTCTCAATCAACTGCAACTAAAGGCCATCCCACCAACATTCGCCAACTGGGCATGGAAAACTTGGCCTAACCATGCGAATCCAGAACAAACTTCTCACTCCGCCGATAACGATGGCGATCATATCCCCAATCTCGCCGAATATGCCTGGGGTCTGAATGCTGCGGGACGGGATACACCCCGAAGTTCAGTGAATCCATCTTCGGTGCCCGGCCAAGGCGCCTCGTTCTCATTCGATGTGCCCAAGCAGCGGCCCGACGTGGTTGTATCCGTTGAAAGATCGGTCGACCTCCAGACCTGGGTGCCTGCCGCTTCTGTAGTCACGTCATCAAATGCCGAGTTTGACACCCATACCTGCACCGCAGCCGCTGGAACCAAATGCTTCTGGCGGGTCATTTTCACATCCGCAGCAAACAATTAACACGCCACACGCTATGAGAACTATCCCAAGTCTTCTTTCAATACTCCTACTGGCATGTGGTCTGTGCCAGCGCGCCGAAGCAGCCACGGTGAGTATTGCCGTCAATAGCAACGGAGGCTTCATGTATACAACCAGTTCAGGTCAGGCACTCGCCTTTGGTTCCACGGTGCGAGTAGGTTACTTTAACTTGTCAGACTCTGCTGTTCTGAGCACTCTACAGACTTCCAACAACTTCCTGGAGGTAAATGCCCTGTTCAAGCCCCTGGCCGAAGGCATTGCTGACGCTGGGCAAGTAAGTCAGGCAGGCAACTCCAGCCAGACGCTATTCATCAACGATATTGGGAGCACTGGACACATTTTTGGTGCGATTACTAACGCTCAGGACGACTACATTCCAGAAGACGCCCGACTCTCAGTGTGGGTGTTCAACGACTCCTCACCAGAGAAAGCGACCGAATGGGGAATCTTCAGTGCGGCTTCAGGCTGGGAATACCCACCATCGCTTGGGACAGCATCCGTCAGCACCATGGCAATCCAGAGTGAGAGCGAGGCTATTCGCGGCAGATACGACAGCGGCACTCAGCAGCTTCAACTGGCCCAAATCTCAGTAGTGCCAGAGCCCAGCTCGCTCTTGTTGCTCACTGGGACGTTAGCTTTAGTCACCCGCCGCCGCAGAAAGGAATCCTGAGCCATGAGCCGCTTCCTAGCTCTTCTCTTTCTTGCCGGAAGTCTAGCACCAGCTCTCCAGGGTCAGCAGTCTGTCGCCCGCACCTGGAATGAGCGTCTGCTGGGTGCTATCCGGTTAGATGTGCCTAACCCGCCGGGTCATGCGCGCAACCTACACCATACTGCCATAGCCATGTACAACGCATGGGCGGCATATGACTCCACCGCAGTGGGGTATATCTTCAACGAGAAAGTCAGCCCACTCCCGCCCGACATCGAAGCTGCTCGCCATGAAGCCATCAGCTATGCTGCCTACCGCGTCATTCGTGCAAGGTTTCTCTCCAGCGTGGGTGCAGCCACCACGCTCCCAGCTTTGGACAACCAGCTAGTCAGCCTTGGCTATAATGTGACCATCGCACAAGATGCTGTGACTAACGGCACTTCACCGGCTGAAGTAGGACGCCGCATCGGCCAGATGATACTCACCTGGGGCACCACGGACGGCTTCTCTGGCACCACCTACCCCCAAGCCTACAATAGCGCCGTCAATCCTAACATGGCGGTGCCACTTCCGGCACTTGGTACTAACCTCGCGTTTCAAATCAATATGCCGCTTGGCTTTGGGATTCCGACAGGGACGAATCCAAACTTTTGGCAACCGCTGGCCATGTCTACGAGTGTCAGCCAGAATGGCCTGCCCCTTCCGGGTGGACCTCAAGGATTCGTCGGTGTCCAAGGCTTAAGTACCAAAGCCTTTGCCCTCACACGGTCAGACCCCACCAAGCCCTGGCTTGATCCTTTTGGTGGTCCATCAAAACTCGGCACCGCCACTGACGCAGCCTACAAAGACAACTTCATGGATGTCCTTCGCAAAAGCGCCAGGCTCAATGACCAAACCGTGATCGATATCTCCCCGGCGAGTATCGGGAACAATCCCCTCGGTGAGGACACCGGCACTGGCTTTGCCACCAATCCAGTTACATCGGGCACTTATGCACCCAACCCGGCCAAAGTCGGTGACTACGTGCGAGTTCTGGCAGAGTACTGGGCAGATGGCCCGCACAGCGAGACACCTCCAGGCCACTGGCATGTGATGGCAAACGAAGTTGCGGACATGCCTGCACTGAACAAGCGCATTGGCGGCACTGGTCCCACGGTTACCCCTTTGGAGTGGGACGTGAAGACTTACCTAGCACTCTCCAGCGCCACGCATGATGCAGCGTGTGCGGCATGGAGCTTAAAGCGCTACTACTCAGGCACACGCCCGATTACTGCCATTCGCTACATGTGCAGCAAAGGCCAGTCTAGCAATCCAGCTGGGCCATCCTACGATGTCGAAGGCATCCCGCTGGAAACCGATGTGGTGGAAGTGATCACGGCCACAACGGCTGCTCCGGGCGGCAAGCATGAACTCATCTGGGACGTGGCTAACGGGGGGCAACGGCCGGGAGTAGACTATATTGGCATGATAGCGGTGAAGTCATGGCCAGGAGAGCACCCGAGCAACCAGCCTGCCCCGTCCATCGCCACCAACCAATCCATGGTTCAATGGATGCTGGGCAAGGACTGGCTGCCGTTTCAGCGCAAAACCTTCAATACACCAGCTTTCCCCGGCTACGTGTCAGGTCACTCCACTTTCTCCCGCGCCGCAGCAGAAGTCCTCACTCTTATCACTGGCAGCCCTTACTTCCCCAATGGCTTCCATCATCACACCGTCGATGCTGAGTCACTTCAGATCGACTTAGGCCCGAATGACCCCGTGGACCTCCAGTGGGCAACCTACTACGATGCCGCAGATCAGGCTGGCCAAAGCCGCCGCTGGGGAGGCATTCACCCGTATGAGGACGATTTCCACGGACGCGTCATTGGTTCCACCGCAGGACTTTCCGCCTACCAAAAGGCGCAGAAGTATTGGAACGCATCCATTCAAAATGAAGCCATCCAGCCAAGCGTAACCTATGATGCGGCCGGTAACGCGGTGATCTCGTTCCCTGCTACTCTCGGCAAACTTTATCGGATTCAAAAATCTACAAACCTCTCGTCGTGGTCGCCAACTGGTTACGGCATCGTTGCTAACCGTACCACCGAGTCTTACACAGACGTGGGTCCATCTGCGGGCACATTCTATCAGGTGATTGAGTCCACACCCTCCGCGGCTCGAGTCTGGAATGAGCAACTCATGGAAGCCATCCGGCTCAATGTGCCGAACCCACCCGCTCACGCTCGCAATCTATTTCACACCGCGGCTGCGATGTATGACGCTTGGGCTGCCTACGATCCCGTGGCGGTGGGTTACATGCGGAATGAAAAAGTCAGCCCGCTGCCGCCCGACGTTGAGTCAGCGCGGCATGAAGCTGTAAGCTATGCAGCGTACCGCATTCTGCGTGCTCGTTTTGCTTCGGGTGCGGGCAGTGGAACCACCCTGCCGGCACTGGACGCTCAAATGACGCAGTTCGGGTACTCGCCCTCTATCGGGCAAGCGGCCTTGACCAATGACCCCTCCCCCGCAGAACTGGGCAAACGCATCGGACAGGCGATTCTCAACTGGGGTAGCACGGATGGATTTTCCAACGTCAATTACCCCCAGCCCTACAACTCTTTGGTGAACCCGAACATGGACTACCCATTGAGTGTCCTTGGCACCAACCTAGCCTTCCAAGGCTTTATGCCGCTCGGATACGGCATTCCAGAAGAGACCCATCCAAACTTTTGGCAACCACTTGACCTCTCTACAAGCGTTGCACAAAACGGACTCCCCCTACCGGGTGGACCTCAAACCTTCGTTGGCGTCCAGGGACTCTCCACATTCCCATTCAGCCTCACACGCACGGATCCTACCAAACCTTGGCTCGATCCATTTGGTGGCCCGTCCAAACTCTCCACTCCCGGTAATCCGAGTACCACGGACGAAGACTATAAGCAGCAAGCTCTCGGCGTTCTCCGGGCTAGCAGCCAACTGAACGACAACACGCTCATCGATATCTCTCCTGGTGCCATTGGCAATAATCCCCTTGCACAAGACAGCGGCACCGGCTTTCCAACCAACCCCATCACAGGTGGAGCCTATGCGGCCAACATGGTCAAAAGAGGAGACTACAGCCGCGTGCTAGCAGAGTTTTGGGCAGATGGTCCAAAATCCGAGACACCTCCCGGTCACTGGCACGTCCTAGCCAATCAAATATCCGATCACCCACTCACTCAGAAACGGATTGGTGGTACAGGACCCGTCGTTAGTGACTTGGAGTGGGATGTGAAGACGTACTTTGGACTTTCTGCTGCCACTCACGATGCAGCGTGTGCCGCTTGGTCGCTCAAGCGCTACTACTCAGGACCTCGGCCGATAACGATGATTCGCTACATGGGTAGCAAAGGCCAATCATCTCAACCCGCAGGACCTTCCTATCACACTCAGGGCCTGCTTTTAGAGCCCGGTGTGGTGGAAGTCATCACCTCAGCCAGTGTCGCAGCGCACCACGCTCAGATCTGGGATGTTGCGCTCAACGACTATGCTCCGGGAGGAGATTATCTTGGCCAAATCGCCGTTTACTCGTGGCCGGGCGAGCACCCTAGCAATCCGCCACAGCAACTGCCTCCAGTAGCAGCCACCCACCAGAGCACCGTGCGCTGGATGCTCGCCAAAGACTGGCTGCCCTTCCAGCGCAAAACCTTCAACACTCCTGCTTTCCCAGGCTACGTCTCAGGCCACTCCACATTCTCACGAGCTGCTGCCGAGGCCCTCACTCGCCACACTGGCACCCCATACTTCCCAGGAGGTTTCGGTTATCACAGTTTCTCCGCCAACTCACTTCAAATGGACCTCGGCCCAAGCACCAACGTCCAACTCCAATGGTGCACCTACTACGATGCAGCTGATCAAGCGGGTCAATCTCGGCGGTTTGGCGGCATTCATCCGAGCGAAGATGACTTTGACGGACGCTACATAGGGTCCATAGCCGGTGTCTCAGCTTATACCCTGGCCCATAGGTATTGGACGGGTGAAATCATGACCGAGAGCGTGCAGCCGCAATTGGTAATGCTTGGCGGCGGGCAAGTCCAAGTCCGCACCTCTGCCCGCCGTGGCCTCTATTATCAGTGGGAATACACCACCGACCTCCAAACCTGGATTCCGATGTCCGGCAGCACTCAAGCCACCGACACCACACTCACCATCACGGACACCCCACCAGCCAACCAACGCCGCTTCTACCGCGCCCGCTGGGTAGCTGCTCCGTAGAGGAGGGAGTTACGGCAACAAAGTCAGCGTCACACGGCGCACATCCATGACAGACTGGCCTGGGACCTTTAATGCTCTCAGTGTCAGCGGTCCCTGCCCTGCAGGAAGCGTAATCTCGCCAAGTTTCAGAGACTTGAACTCCTTCATCTGACTTTCTCCATCGGGACGAGGGAGGGTGTCTTGATTGGTGTTCAGCGGCGGGTCCCAGCCTTGCTCTACTTTGCCCGTTAGTGATGCTCCATTGAAACTGAGTTCGATCGTAGAGCCCACGTCAGCAAGTTTGCAGGTGTAGTCGATCATCACTTCGTAGCGTCCAGCAGTGTGGACGTCCAAGAGCCAAACCATGCTGTCATCAGTAGTTGTCCAGTCGACAAAGTAAGAGCAGTTCGGTGCACCGCTACTGCGCTTCACTCCGCCCCTTGGCTCGCCATCTCTCGCGGGCAACATCGTGATCGGGAACTCGCGATACCCCACGGTGAGCGGCCTCGGATCAACGGCATTGCCGCCGTCTTTCTTGCCTTTTGCCTTCCCTTTGCCCTTTCCCGCTATCACAGACGCCAGACCGACATCCTTACGCCATGCAGCAACCGCCTCAGTCAGTTCCGCCGTGAGTTTTGCGTCGTCTACGGCCTTCGTTTGGCCTGGATCAGCCACCATGTCATAGAGGCGTCCTTCGCCATCAAGTCGATGAGTTTGAGTTCTCGCACTCACCTTGCCAGCCCAGGTTGAGAAGATCGTTCTCGGCTGCCAATCGTTCGTTTCGCCCTTTAGAAGAGGCGTCAGATCGCGTCCATCCAGCGGCTTGTCCCCTACCCTAGGCACACTGGCCAAAGCAGTCAGCGTGGGCATCAAATCCATCGCACCAGAGATCTGTGTGACGGTGCGTCCTTCTGGCAACACTCCCGGCCACATGACGTAACAAACCGAACGCACACCACCCTCATCCACAGTGCCCTTCTTCCCGCGCATCCCACCCGTCCAGCGATTGCTGTTGGGTCCGTTATCAGAAAAATAGACGACGATGGTGTTCTGATTGAGCCCAAGCTCCTTCAGTTTGCCCAAGACGCGGCCAACATTCATGTCCTGGTTCTCCAACATCGCCAAGGCACAACGGGTTTCATCCGCCACCTCTGCCGCTGCATTTGTGGCTGTTTGGGTGATCGGCATCGACTTGAACTTGGACCAGTTGCTTTCCGGTGCTGCCCACGGCGAGTGTGGCGTCGTGAAGGGGACGTAGCAGAAGAAGTTCTTGTCTCTATTGCGATCAATGAACGCTAGCGCCTTATCCGTGCAGACATCCACGATGTAACCCTTCGTTTCGATCATACGTCCGTTCTCTTCCAGCGGCGGATCAAAATACTCGCCCCAGTGACCCGAAGTGTGTCCGAAATACTCATCAAATCCGCGCGCCATCGGATGATACGGCCACTGCGAGCCATTGTGCCACTTCCCAAAAGCACCCGTGACATATCCCGCTCCCTTGAATGCATCGGCGATTGTCTTCTCGCTCAAGTCGAGCCGCTCTTGGCCTGTGGATACCCCTTTTACACCTCCACGCGGATGATAGCGGCCCGTCAGGAACTCAGCACGAGTAGGACTGCAAACGGGACACACGAAGAACCGATCCATGGAAACACCACCACGCGCTATCGAATCAATGTTGGGCGTGTTAGCCATCTTGTTGCCCGAGTAACCGTAGTCACCCCAGCCAGCATCGTCCGCCAAGAACACCAGAACATTGGGGCGTGACGCAGCCTGTGCCGTCATCAACGCGCACATCAAAAGAACAAAGAGAAGATACTTCATGCGGAAGCGTGAACGCCATCCGCCGACACTTCTGTCCAGCGTTGCCCCTTTTCCTCCAGGCAGCACCCCTTAGCGCCTGAAGAGGCGGCGGAACATGCCACGCAGACCACGTTCTGAAGAGGGTGGCGGGGCTTGTTGCTCTGGAGGGGCTTCTTCAGCGGGTTTGGCTTTCGCAACCTGGTCTCCGGCAGAAACGTCGGAATCGTCTGCAAGCAGAGCTTTGGGAGCTTCCTCTGCCGCCTTGAGCAGCGGGTCATCGGGGGCTGCTCCTTCGTAGATGTTGTTGAACACTTCCTGGACAATAGGCGCTGCTACCCGTCCACCGGAAACGTTCTCGCCAGGGGCACCTTCGTACACCGCAGCAAAGGCATACACTGGATTGTTAGCAGGAACGAAACCTGTGAACCAGGCGAGGTTGCGGTTCTTGCTGTCGTCCTTGTAGATCTTCCACTGGGCCGTTCCGGTCTTTCCGGCGATTTGAGCGTGCTTGATGGAGGCGCCTTTGCCCGTGCCGCCGTCACCACTCACGACGGCGATCATGCCGCGCACCACCGTATCTCGGGCTTTCTGATCCAAGGCGATCCTGGACTTTACTTCAGGCTCCCATGCTTGCACAACACGGTCATTAAGGTCTTGAATCTGCTTCACAAGACGTGGCTGGGACATGTTCTGACCGTCCGCGACTGCAGCCATGCACTGAGCTGCCTGAAGGGGGCTGCACGTCACAATTTGACCGATTGAGATCGAGCAGAGGAAACCAGGGAGGATCTTGTGACCGAAACGCTGCATGTAGTAGGCGTCCGTTGGGACAAATCCGCGTGCTTCACCACTGATGGGAATGCCAGTTGGTTGGCCAAAGCCTAGGCGCTCGGCCATTGCGATGACCTTGTTCGAGCCTGTATCCAGACCTGCCTGATAGAACCATGTGTTGCAGGAGCGCTTGATAGCATCCACGACGGTCATCGGGCCTTCCCCTTCGGAGTGCCAGTTGCGGAAACTCTCTTTGCCGATGTTAAAGTAGCCATCGCAGTCGTAGGTCGTCCCAGCGGTGACGGTGCCACTCTCAAGAGCAGCGAGCGCAGTCACGACCTTGAACGTCGATGCAGGGAAGTAGTTTGACTGAAAGGCACGCCCGAAGAGCGGCGACTTCTCATCATCACGCAGTGCTGCATACCGCTCGTTGGAGATGCCGGGGATGAACTCATTGAGGTCAAAGCCAGGATTGGACGCCATGGCTAGGATCTCACCATTACGCACATCCATGATGACCATGGCTCCACCATTGCGTGCATGGGAACGAAGTGCGCTCTCTGCATAACGCTGCATTTTGTAGTCCAAGGTCGTGACCACATTGTGCCCAGGCACTGGTTTGCGGAGAATCTCGTCCTCTATCAACTCACCCGTGGCATTAAACACGAGACTGATAGCCCCAGGTGTACCGCGTAGTTGCTGCTCAAACGAAAACTCCAAGCCAGAACGCCCCATTGGCTCCTCCGCAAAGGGTTCGCCCTCCACAATTTCTTTGGTCGGCAGAGGTTGCCTTCTACCGGTATAACCGATGATGTGGCACGCCGTCTGTCCAAGCGGGTATTCGCGTTGGTAGGTGGGATGCAACATCACGCGCTTGGCAAACAGTGGCTTGAGCTTCTCTTGCTCCGAGTTGGTTAGCTCAACATTCATGTCGTTGCTGGTGGAGAAGATGAGCGGAAGCCACCGACGGTATTTGTAGTGGTTGAGGATGCGCTCATCTGATAAGCTCCATGTCTTGCCCAGCAGCTTGTTAGCCTCGTCAATGCGTTCCTTGGCAAAGCTCAGGATCGCCTCTGGCGTATCAGGCTGAAGCAGCGGAAAGTTGAGAGACGCAAAATAGACCACGCGATTGCGCGCGAAAGCCTTCCCGTTGCGATCCACAATCTGTCCACGAGGTGCAGGAATCTCCAGCCGAAGCGGACGGGCGTCCTTTTGAACCTGCCAGGTAGCGAAGATGTCCTTTTTTGGTTTCGGGGGCGGCGGCGGCTCCTCAACTAGAGGCACGATCGGCTTAGGCTTCGGTTTTGGCTTTTCTTCGGGAGCCGGAGTGGTGGGTTTTGTCTCAGACTCCTCCACAGGCACAGCTTTAGGCACCATAGTGGGCTCATCTTCCACTGGCTCTGCCCTTGGGGGCTTCACGGGTAGAGCCGCTGGTGGTGGCGTGGGTTCATCCTCCACAGGAACAGCCTTTGGCACCTGGGCGGTCAAATCCGGTGCCCAGTAAGCGGCTAAGCCTACCAAAGCCAAAAGCCCCATGTGGAAATTAAACTTCATCCCGCCAAAGTGCGGTCACGGAGCCGATTGGTCAAGCTCGTGTCATTGTGCTCAAGTCTCGCACGTATTATCGGAACACATGCACCGACTGCTACCCTTTTTCCTGGCTTCTACCTCACTCCTTCATGCCGAAGGAGGGTTTCTCTCAAACATCAGGCAGCTCACCTTTGATGGAAAGCGCGCCGGTGAGGGCTATTTCAGTGCGGATGGCTCCAAAATGATCTTCCAGTCTGAGCGGGAAGAGGGCAATCCCTTCTACCAAATCTACCTGATGGACCTCGAGACCGGAGACCAGGAGCGTATCTCGCCTGGAATGGGCAAGACCACTTGCGCTTGGATTCATCCAGACGGCAAACGTGTTCTATTTGCCAGCACTCATCTGGACCCGCAATCCAAGGCACTTCAAGAGGCCGAGATTGCGGACCGCAAATCTAACCGGGTGCGGAAATACTCCTGGGACTATGATGAGCACTACGACCTCTTTGAGTACTCACTGGTAGACAAAACCACTCGTCAGTTAACAAGAGAGCGCGGCTACGATGCTGAGGGCTGCTGGTCACCCGATGGCACCAAGGTCGCTTTTGCGTCCAATCGTGCTGCCTATCAGGAAAAACTCTCTGAAGCAGACCAGAAGCGGATGGAAATAGACAAGTCCTACTTCATGGACATCTACATTGCCGATGCTGACGGCTCGAACGCCAAGCGACTCACCAACGTACCCGGTTACGATGGAGGTGTATTTTTCAGCCCGGATGGCAACCGTCTTTGCTGGAGGAGATTCGACGAGAAGGGCATGATCGCTGAGGTCTGGACGATGAACGTCGATGGCACTGATCAAAAGCAGATTACCAAGCTCGGCGCGATGAGTTGGGCTCCGTATTTCCACCCCAGCGGTGAGTATTTGATCTTCACCACCAACTTGCACGGGTTCGATAACTTTGAGCTCTATATCGTAGATGCACAGGGAACTGGAAAACCCGTGCGTGTCACCAACGAGCCGGGATTCGATGGCCTGCCTGTGTTTGCTCCTAATGGTAAGCAACTCGCGTGGACCATAGATCGCACCAACAACAAAGCCGGGCAGATTCATCTGGCAGACTGGAATCACGAAGCTGCTCTGCAGGCGCTGAAGTCGTCCAGTAGCCCAGAGGTCAAAGCAGAAGACCTCCGGTCCCACGTGGAATACCTCGCATCCGACAAGCTGGATGGCCGCCTTACCGGCACCGAAGGCGAAAAGCTAGCCACACAGTACGTTGCTGACTTTTTTGCCTCGCTCAAACTCGTACCCGCGGGGGACAAAGACACATGGTTCGATGACTTTGATTTCACTGCCGGAGTCGCGCTCGATGACGGGAACACTCTGACGCTCGGCAGCAAGTCATTGAAGACAGATGCCGACTGGCGACCTCTGAGCTTCTCCCAGACAGGAGAGTTGAAACCTGCTGGTGTCGTCTTTGCGGGTTATGGCATTGAAACCCCAGAGGAGGCGATGAATGCCGACGGCAAGAAGATTGAGACGTACAGCAGCTATGCTCACCTGGAAGTGAAGGACAAGTGGGTGCTCGTCTTCCGCTACCTGCCAGAGGGAATCACCAGCGAGCGGCGCAACGAACTCAATCGCTATGCCAGCCTGAGGCACAAGGCGCTCATCGCGCGGCAAAAAGGTGCGCGCGGTATCATTGTGGTCAGTGGACCTAACAGCAAGGTGGTAGATCAGCTCGTTCCGCTGGCATTTGACGCATCTCTCGCGTCCTCTGGAATCGCAGCCATCAGTGTCACGGATGCAATCGGCAACGAAATGCTCAAGGCCGTCGGCAAGGACCTGAAAAGCCTCCAGGACAAACTCGACACGGGTGATCTCATGGGCGGCATTGAACTTGCCGGAGTCGCCCTTGGAGGCAAGATTGCCATCAAGCAAGAACGCAAGATGGGCCGCAATGTCCTGGCCATTCTTCCAGCAAAGGCCGAACCAGATCCACACATCCCACCGCTCATTATTGGTGCTCACGTCGATCATCTCGGCAGCAAAGGAGGCTCAAACTCACGCGCCAAGGGTGATGAAGCAGACAAGATTCACCATGGTGCCGACGACAATGCTAGTGGTACGGCAGGTATGATGGAGATCGCTCAGTGGCTGGCTGACCAAAAGGCCACTGGCAAGCTACAGATGAAGCGGGACATCATCTTTGCAGCCTGGAGCGGCGAGGAACTTGGGCTCTTGGGTAGCGGACATTTTGTGGAGAGCTTTGCTAAAATGATCACTGGCAAACCAGATGCCCAATTGAAGGGCATGTTCGCCGCCTGTCTCAACATGGACATGATTGGCCGCTTCCATCGCACCGTTGTGCTTCAAGGAGTTGGCTCTAGCACCTGGTGGCCCGGTGAAATCGAGAAGCGGAATGCACCCATCGGTCTACCCATCACCATCCAAACGGATGCTCATCTCCCAACTGACAGCACCACTTTTTACACACGGGGTATCCCAACTCTAAATGCTTTCACGGGCAACCACGGCGACTACCACATGCCCAGTGACACTGCCGACAAGCTCGACTACGAAAAGGCAGCCCAAGTCAGTAAGCTCATGGGCCTGATCGCGCGCGGAATAGTCATCAGTGACAAAGCACCTGACTACGTGGCGATGGAAGCCCCGAAAAACCAAGCACGCGGAGGATTCCGCGTATACTTAGGCACCATCCCAGACTACTCACAGGGTGACACCAAAGGCGTGAAGCTCAGTGGCGTGTCTCCAGTAGGTCCAGCAGCCAAAGCTGGCGTCAAAGGTGGTGATATCATCATCAAGCTAGGCGGTAAAGACGTGCTCAACATCTACGACTACACGTCTATCATGGCCGAACTCAAAGTCGGCGTCCAAACTTCCATCATCGTCCAACGCGAGGGCAAAGAAGTGGAGATGAAGGTGATCCCGAGCTCACGAGACTGACATAAACGCGGCTGCTCACAGCTTTGGGAGAGTATCGATCTAAACTGCAACCTCCAAGGTAAACAACGAGTCTAATCTGAGAATGGTTTAAGGAGGGAGCTGAACCTATGGTTTAGTCTACTAATGATACTTTGCCTTGCTCGGATCATTCACTTCGCCATTTGTAACTTATGGAAAAGGATCCAATTAGAATCCGCCAAGCTGCACAGACGTTCAAAGCGTTTGTTGCGACTTTCCCGGATCCGTCGACCTCAGCAAGTGATTTAGCTGCACAAGGTTACAATGCTCAAAAAGTGGGAGAGACGGGTGGCTTAATTGATTCGCTCCGAAAATTGGTCGCGGATCTTGATAAGCTTGGCTCGCCCTCAGTCAGCGAACAGCTTGAAATAGTTCCTGAAGCGGTTCATCTGGCTATCGAGGGTAAACTTCAGAAGCTCACTTCGGACCTACAGTCTGACCTGCTCCAGAAAATTGGGGCCGCCGCTAGCCAACAAGCATACCAGTCATCAATTGGAGGCGATGCGCGACGGTACCAGCGTGAAGTTGAGTCGATAAGAGGCGATCTTTATATGAGTTTCCAATCGATATTCGCGACGGTTGATAGTGTCCTGCTAACCACTCACATAAATGATGCGAAGCTTTTGATCGCACAAGCATCGGAAGATGCTGCAAAGAACCTCGATGCTCTTTCAAAGGAGGCGTCCCGTTCAGTTCTCACACATCAAAACGTTACTGAACTCGAGAAGGTGATTACGAACTACGAAACATCCACGACGATTTGGGCGTGGGCGTTCGCAATTGTGTCAATCGCAACCCTGAGAATGCTAGTCTGGATCGTCGCCGAAAATGATAAGTTTGGATTCTGCTTCGGGCCCATCTTTAGACCATTAAGCGCAAGTAGCGAATTGAGCGAGATTGCGAGCTATATGATCACGAAGATACTCCTGGCGTCATTCTTATTTGGCTTATGCGTTACCACAGCTCGGATGTATCAAGCGCATTGGCAGAATCTTATCATCAATCGTCAGAGACGTATCGCCTGGGTCTCGTTTATGAGTCTCTACAAGTCGATCGATCTTGCTGACGCAGGTAGCAAGGAGCAATTGGTCATTCAAGCAGCCCAGTCAATCTTTGCTCACAACAACACAGGGTTCTTGCCGTCAGGGACAAATGAGTTTTCAAGTCTACCGTCTGCGTTAACCGAGTTTGCCAAGTTGGCCAAGAAAGAATGAGGCCAAACTCAGCACCCAAGACGACACAGTAGTCGATCCTTCACGTGACCCCGTTGATGGTTTTTCCTTTCCTGCATTTTCAGGGCACAGAACCCCAGAAAGTGCGTTCTTGTGCTAAGTTTCACAGAAACCGGAGTAGTATCAAGGTCTACTAAGCTACAACTACTCTCTGGCGCGTATCAATGTCTATCGTGCAAACAGGCCGGGGGTGAAGCCGTAACCGACGTTGGTGATCTTTGTCACTGTTCCACTGGGACCAAAGATGACTGCTACGTTGTTGGTTTCTGCACCACCCAAGCGGAGCGGGATGAGCGCTTTCAGAATGTTGTTCTTTTGGTAATGCCAAGTGTCTGTGCCATTTAGAGTCGTAGACATAATGGGCGCTCCAAGAATGGACCTCACTTGCGCTTTGGTCATACCTCGTGTGACCTGAGTCTGCGCCATCCGGCCAAAAGCAGCGGGATCGGTGGAAGCCGCACAAGACACGAGGCACGCGATGCATAGGGCGCACAGACATTGGGACAATATTCTCGACATGCAGAAGCTTGTCCCATGGCGGGCCGTGATTTCAACACGTTTTCCCACCAGCGTCAGGGTGCGCCGCACTCACTGCCCTAGAAATCTAAGTCATCCTAACAATATTTGGCGATAACTACCCTGCGATTCGCCGCTCTGAGCCATGGACACGCCGCGGATTTGCGTCATCATCTGCGTTACTATGAAACGTTCAGGCATGACACTTTGGGCCTCAATCGTTGCCGCGGTGATTCTCGTGGTGCTGATGGTGATTTCTGGTATCTGGCTCGGCAGCGAGGATTCGGCAATGGCTCCTGAGGCGGCTAGCGTGAATCCCAACGCCACAGCGTCACGTGTGAAGATGCCGAGCCGACCTCCCAGGCCTCTACTGAAGCCTTTGGATGTGAGAGACGCGGTGGTTCAACTCAAGACCCTTGCGGCGAACCGACTCGCTGAGGTCGAGCAGATGAAAAATGACATTCCTGGAGTACAGGTGAGCTTTGATGAGCTGACTGGCTCTCCCTCACGCATCCAAGCCACTGGGCGCTTCCTCACGGGGCCAGCAGCGGCTGGTATGACTCCACGAGAGATCATTGAGTCGTTCATTCAGCGCTATCCGCTGGTGTTTGGTCATGGTCCTGCAGTTATGGCTCAGACTCGTGTGCAGCGGGATGACAAATCGAGTCACGGCAAGATGCAGACATTGGTCTGGAATCAGGAAGTGGAAGGTATTCCGCTCTATCGCACCACTTTTCAGGCCAACCTCGCTGCCAACGGCGAGATTATCACGATAAGCAGTCGTTTGCTGGCTTCTCCAAGAGCGAACACGTCAACTCCAACCTTGTCTGTGGCAGAAGCTGTCTCGCGGGCTGCACGAGTCTTGGGCGATACGATCCCAGCCGCTAGCGTGAAGGCACAGGACCAACCAAAAGGCAGAGAGCGGAAGCAGAAGTTTCAGGCACAGGGCATCAGCGATACCTTTGCGTTGTTGACTTACTTTCCGATGAATGACAGCGAGGTGAGACTCGGCTGGGACGTGACTTTGGCGAGTCTAGCTCGGAATGAAATGCATCGGGTTGTGGTAGATGCCGTCACGGGTGAACCGTTGGTGCGGACGAATCTCACCAATACCATCAGCAATGCCACTTATAACGTGTATGGCGATGCCACGACGATTCAGCCGTTCGACAGCCCGGCTCCCATGAGCCCAAGTCACCAGGAACCTCTCACGAGCCAGCCGCCAGTGGTTGCGAGACAATCTGTCACGACACAGGCGCTGAGCACGACGGCGTCTCCGAACGGTTGGGTAGCCGATGGTGCCAATCCCGAGACGATTGGCAACAACGTAGCTGCTCACTCCGATGTGACGAATGACAACATCGCAGACTTGCCCCGGCCCAACGGTGGTAGCGGTAGGAACTTCAACTTTGCCATGGATTTGGCACAGGCACCTTCGACATATCGTAGCGCCGCCATCGTCAATCTATTCTACGTTAACAACTGGCTACATGACAAACTCTATGGCTACGGGTTCACGGAGTCTGCGGGGAACTTCCAGACCAACAACTTTGGCAAGGGCGGCTCTGGAAGTGACGCAGTGCTAGCAGATGCACAAGACGGTGGGGGCTTTGACAATGCCAACTTCTTCACTCCCGCAGATGGTTCGCCAGGAAGGATGCAAATGTATTTGTGGGATGGCCCAAGCCCAGATCGAGATGGTTCGTTCGATGCCCAGATCATTGTTCACGAATATGTCCATGGATTGAGCAATCGTCTGGTCGGCGGAGGTCTAGGAATCGTTGAACAGGTCCCGCGCGGCATGGGTGAAGGCTGGTCTGACTTCTATGCTTTGGCCCTGCTGTCTAAGCCCACAAGCAGCGAGGATGACGCAGTGGCAATGGGCGGATACTCGACGTTCCTGTTGAGCGATCAGGAGACAAACTACTACTTTGGAATCCGCCGCTATCCATACAGCCCCGACAAGAGCAAGAATCCGCTCACTTTTCAGGATGTTAATTCATTCACCGCTCGCTTTCACGACGGTGTTCCACTCAGTCAGCGTTACACGGCCTCGAATGATGACCCCAGTCAGGTTCACCGCATGGGAGAGATTTGGTGCAATACCCTTATGGAAGTGCGCCGCCTCTTGATCAAGAAACATGGCTACAACACTGGCAATGATTTGGTTCTGCAACTGGTCACGGATGGCATGAAGCTCTCACCCGTTGACCCGACTTTTGTTGAAGCCAGAGATGCCATCATCCAAGCCGACCTCGTTCTGTCTGGTGGGACGAACGCACAGGAGTTGTGGGCTGGATTTGCCAAGCGTGGATTGGGCGAGAGCGCGGTGACTCCTGCGAATGATGACACTGACAATGTGGAGGAAGCGTATGACGCTCCCGGCGACATGACCATGACGCCCGTCATTGCCTTTCAGTCAAAGGCAACCCTAGGCGGCTCGTCGACTCCAGCCAAGCAAGTTTATCGCCTCAAGAACAACGGCACCACATCATTGCAATGGACTGCGTCCAAGACTCAACCTTGGACCACGGTGAAACCCACCTCTGGCACTCTTGGTGCAGGTAGAACGGTGGAGATCACCTGGAGCTTAAACTCGGACATTGATGCACTCCCTCCGGGCGAGAAGCACGACATCCTGACCATTACAGATACAAACACAGGTGCCACCCAAGCGCGCCCGCTCATCTTCAATCTCAACGCTAAGCCAGTCATCACAAGCCAACCGCTCACAGCGCTTCGGGCTGAGGGCACCTCTCCGAGTCATACATTCACTATTAACTTCACGGGTACAAAGCCCATGACATTCCAGTGGTTCAAAGACGACAAGCGACTCTTCACCACAGCATCTTCGCTCAATCTTGGATTCCCTGACCTCATCGATGCCGGCACCTACAAAGCAAAGCTCACCAACCCTGCTGGCACGACCACCACGACCACAGCCCAACTCGCCGTGGTGAACACAGCTAGCCGAGTGATTCCCTTCAACGACGGCACGACCCTCACTGTCAACTTCCCCTACAAAGGCAAAGGTTTGATCTTCCAATGGCTCCGAAATGGCACGCCGCTCACCAATGGAGACCTCAATCGCCGCGTATCAGGTGCGACTAGCCCCACGCTGAAGATCGCAAGATTCACCGCTGCCGATGTTGCCGCTGGCAATCTGTTTCAGTGCCAGGTGAATCTAGGAATGCTTCAACTGACGACTGGCAATCTCGAAGCACGCGTGCGTGACGCCCCTGTGTTAGCCGCTGTGGCAATGCCGCCCACACTGATGACCAGTGACTACGTGTCCCGGCCCATAAGCAACTTTATCACGCAGACCAACAATCAGGTGCAGCATCTTCCCACCAGCTACACCATCAGCGGGTTGCCACGCGGATTGACCTATGACCGCAAGACGGGATACATCACGGGCTATGCACGTGTGACGGGGCTTACTAGCGTCACGCTGACGATTCGTGCCACCAACGCCGCAGGATCTGGCACCGTTACCGTCACCGTCCCATTCATGAGCCTGCCTGCATTGGCTTACGGCGAGTTCTTCGGGCTCATCAACCGTTCAAGCACTGGCAACTCCAACCTCGGCAGTCTGATTCAGATGAATATCAGCAACGTGGGCACCATCACTGGAAAAATCCGTCGCGGCACCAAGTCTCTGCCACTGAAGTTCGTCTCATATGACTCATCCACTACCGGCAGCACCTTCTTCGCGTCAGCAACAGCACCCAGCGGACTCTCTACCCCGCTAAACGTCAGCCTCACCATCACAACAACCACTGGCGCAATCACTGGCACGATTTCAGGCTTCGTGAAGGGAGGTTACTACAGCAGCAGCTTAACAGCCAAGCGCGCACCATGGACCAATAAAACCCCCAGCTACCTCGCCACTGATATTGAAGGGGCATACACCGCTCACCTGGTGTCAACCCTGAGCTCGGAGCCGACCTATCCGCAGGGCAGCTACCTGTTGCGTGGAAAACTCAACTCACTCGGCGAGCTTGCAGGAGCCGTGCGATTTGCGGATGGCACCAGCTACACTTACAGCACCACAGTCACTGGCCTTGGTGCTGCTCCCATGACGTGCGAGGTGCCTCTTCACATCTCCGGTTACTCCAACACCGGCAGTCTGCATGGTTTTGCCACTCTGAACCGCACCAACGGCTTCTTGGATGGCACGCCCACCTTTTTCAAGGCCTCACAACCCACTGGCAGCAGCACACGCAGCTACAAGTCGGGCGTACCTCTTCACACCGTGACTCTCACAGGCGGCCCTTGGGTAAAGCCTACCTCACCCACCCTCCTGCTCGGCGTCACCGATACAGGAAGCAACAATGCCAAGTGCGATTTCACCCGCGCTTTCATCAACACGAGCTTCCTGGCTCCCGCTGGCACCTACACCGCGCCATTTCGTATTAAATCCGCTCCTGCCAACAGCATTGGACTGCCCAACCCGAACCCTGGCGGCTTGAGTCTCTCCCTCAACCTCACCACCGGCGAGTTCAGTGGCCGCTTCTCCACCAAGGATGACAACCCCGTCATCACCGGCACCCAACTCTTGAACCGCACCGCACCGTATTACGGCGTCATCGTCCAGCGCCTCAATCAAGGCCACGGCCACTTCAACCTCGCCCAACTCCCCAGCATCTCGCAAACCAACCCCAACAAAACCACCATCCTCAGCGGCAAAGTCGTCATCAGCACCCCGCCTTGATACCCCCCAGGCACCCAAGCCGAAGCCTCCGAGGTGGTCCGTCGGAGCCTTTGGGGTGGCTCTTGGGACCCTAAGGGCCACCGCTCACCACCCTCAGGGCATCGACTCACCACCCTGGAAGGTTCCGATGACCAGCCCCAGGGCATCGATAAACCACCCACAGGGGTCCCGCTAACTACCCCAAAGGCCCCCAAGCACCACCTTGAAGGGTGCCGATGACCTGCCCGAGGGGTGCAAATACCCTGCCTCAGGGGTAGGGTATCCCACCCCCAGAGCACCCGATCACCACCCCCAAGGCACCCCCTTAAACCGCTGGAATACCCAAAAGACAGCCTAAAGCCGTGAAAGACGACCCCACGAGTAGAGAATGAGCGGTTTTTTGGGCCTACCCAAGACTTTGGTTTTCTTACCACTAAAGTTCACAGGCTATTCTGATTAAGACCAAAGCAGTCCAGAGAGCGGTAATGGCTTCGTTATGATGTGAATTGGCGCATGTTTGGCAAAAAGAAATGCGGAGCAATAAGGCCGAAAACAGCAGTGAGAAATCGGTAGGCGCTCCAATCACTTCGGCTTCACCACATAGCTATGCTCCACCGCGCCGTTTTCCAGATCGGCACGCGTCACGCCGGGGACGATGCTGCGCACGTAGTCCACTTTGGCTTCATTGGCCTCCACGGTGACTCGCACGTGGCCGCTGCTGCCGAGGATGACGCCGCCGTAGCCGTATTCTTCGGCGCTGCGGGTGCCGCCGCTCGGGTGGCCGGGCTGCGGCACATCTTGGTAGATGATGCCATCGAGCTCTTCTTTGACGAAAAGATGGTCGTGACCGTGGAAGACGATGTTCACGCCGTGTTTCACGAAAAGCTGATGCAGCGGCAGTTCCCAGCCAGGGCGGTTCTGTTTGAAGCCCTCGGTGCCATCCGCGTTTTTGCCGCCCCACTCCATGTAGGCCGCAGGTTTGGCTCCGCCGCGCACATCGCGGCCGAGACCGCCGACGAGATGATGGATGAACACAAAACGCATCGCCGCCTTGCTGCTCGCGAGTGTTTGAGCCAGCCAGCGATACTGCGTCTCGCCGAGTGTCATGTCCCAACCGGACGCTCCTCGCCGCATGGTGGACCAAAACGGATCGAGGCCGATGAAGAGCGCATTTCCCCACTCAAAGGCGAAGTAGCTGTGCTTGTCGTTCCCATCCGTCGGGTTCGGAAAGTAGGTGTGACGCATGCCGAGCGACCATTCGGACATGTCTGGATCGCTGCCGCGCTCGCCATCGTGATTACCGAGCACCATGAAAATGGGCACGCTGTGCGCGATGCGGCCCATGTAATAGCGCTGCGCTTTGTATTGCGACTCCGAGCGACGGAAGAACTGTCCAAACTTGTCCACCATCGTCGTGTCGCCGAGGTCGATCATGAAGTCGGGCTTGTCGGTGAGCATGTTCGCCAGCGATTGCTGGTAAACACGCACGTCCGTGTTGTTGTCGAGGTGCGAGTCTGCCTGCATGACAAAGCGGAAGCTCGATCCCGCCTTCCGTTGCGTGTGAAAGCTGCGCATCGCATCCTGCACCGCCTCGCCACCCGCGCGGCGATAGGTCAGGCGGTAGTTGTAAGCCGTGTCGGGCTTCAGACCGCTCAGCACGATGTTTTGTGGCTCGCCTGCCTTCAGCTTCAGCGCTGGCGTCTTCAATCCGTCGGCATACTCGATGAAAGCGTCCAAATCATCCCACGCGAGCACGCTGACCGTCACGGATTCCGCGCCCGGCCTGCAAAGCCACACATTGAACAGATACGGCGGCACCACCGCAGGCTCGACCTGCCCTCCTTGGCCTGCGCCGCCTTTGCCTCCACCCTTCGGTTTTTCTTCCGGGGCAGCGGCGATCAGCAACAAGGCGAGCGCGGCAAAACCAAAGGATACGAAAATCGGTTTCATGGCTTTTTGCCTCCTTTCTTCCCACCTTTGCCACCGCCCTTCCTTGCGGGCTCCTTGCTCGGATCGTAGTTCGGATTCGGTTTCGGCATTTCGGCTCTTACTTCGCTCAAGTAGTCCGCGAGCTGCTTCGAGAGCTTGGCGGTGAGTTCGGGTTGTTTGGAGGCGAGGTTCTTCGTCTCGCCGATGTCGGCTTGGAGGTCGAAGAGTTGGTTTTCGCCCGTTTCGTAGAAGTGGATGAGCTTCATGTGGCCGCTGAGGATCGCGGAGTGCGGTGAGTCGCCTTGATAATGCGGGAAATGGAAGACCAGCGGCTCGCGGGGTCGTTTCACGGGATCGGATGAACCGATGAGCAGATGGGTGATGTCGCCGCCTTCGAGTTGTTTTGGCAGTGGAGACTTCACACCGGCCCAGCGGCAGAAGGTCGGGAAGAAATCGTAGCCGACGACGCGCTGATGGCACCACGAGCCTGCCGCGATGCCGGGGCCGCGAATGATCAGCGGCACGCGGATGCCGCCCTCCCACACATCGCCCTTGCCGCCGTTCAGGGTGCGACGGTTCGAGCCGCCGTTGTCGGACATGTAGATAACGATGGTGTTCTTGGAGAGGCCCATGGCATCCAGCTTGGCCAGCAACTCGCCCACACCGCGATCCAGATCCTCCGCGATGGCTGCGCGACCGACTTCCTTGTCGTCTCTGCCGCCGGCGAGCTTCCGGTATTTCTCGATCAGCGCGGGAGTCGCGTTCTCGGGATAATGCAGCGCGTTGTAGCTCATCTGGATGAAGAACGGCTTCCTGGCCGCCTGGCTCTTCTTCATGAACTCGACGGCTCGTGTGCCCATGCCAAAGATGTCCACCGGATTCGGTGGCAGATGCGGCGCGGCATCCTGATTGCCCGTGTCGCCATCGCTCTCGTCGTAACCGTGCGCGGCGGGTCCACCGCCGGAGAGATGCCATTTGCCGTAGTGGGCGGTGCCGTAGCCAGCGGACTTCAGCATCTGCCCGATCGTGACCTCGTCGTCGCGGATGCTTTTGCGATTGTCGCCTTCGATCAAACGATGCCCCATCTCCGCCGGAGCCGCCTTGGTCCAAGCCAGCGCCGCCGGATTGCGTCCCGTCTGCAAGCTGATGCGTGTCGGCGAGCACACCGGCGCGGGCGCATACGCCGCGCTGAATCTCATGCCCTGCTCCGCGAGTCGCGCGATGTTCGGCGTCTGCACGATGCTGCTTTTCGAGTCCGGCATCTCCGGGTGCATCTGGCAGGACAGTCCGCTCCACGCCTGATCATCGGAGAGCATGAAGAGAATGTTCGGCGGCGCGGCGGCGATTGATGCTTGAGCCAACAGGAGAAAGCAGACGTAGCGGAGAGGTTTCATGATCAAAAGATGAGCGGCAACTCTGGAAGTATGACACAGAAACTGTCAGCGGAGCTTCAAGGATCGCAGACGAGATTGTCAGGATTGGGTCAAGAAATCCACGCTCATTGGCAGGGCCAACGAGCGGCTTGAAAAAAGGTGTTATGCGCTTTAGCCTGTAGAGGTGCGACAGTCCGATTTGCGGATTTTTGCTAGTACCGAGCGTATGCGGACTAGAACCCAACATTACCCTCCACACAGCGTATAGCTCACTTTCTTCGGTTTAGCGCTTCAAATACTTCACCACCGCTTCCGTTCGTGTCTGCACATGCAGTTTGCCGTAGATGGTGTGGAGGTGGGCGCGGACGGTGCTGGTGTTGATGTGGGTTGCTTGGCGATGGATGACTGATCGGACTTTCGTGCCGAACGCCTGGCCGTCGAAAGCCATGCTGGTCTTGCACCGCCTTCGAATGCACGCTTTTGTGCCGCTGTGCAGCTCCTCAGAACTTTTGTATGCCTTGTCGCTTCGCTCTCCTTCCTCCATGCAGCGAACGTTGAAAAACCGTTCTCCAGTCTGGCGGAACTGGCAAAGGCCGCCGCGCTGAGCAGCCAGAAGGTGAAGCTGAAACCAGGGTTGTATCGCTTGCGCGACTACATCCCTCCAGAAAGCATTCCCGAACGGCGGAAGGCGCAAAAGTGGCAGTTCCTTACTTTCAGCGGCAGTGACAATACTTTCGACCTCACCGGAGTGACGATCGAACTGGATACGGCACTCCGGCAGGCATTGCGCTCGCCTATTCACACCGATGAGTTTTTGATCACCGGTGACAGAAACACAGTCCGTGGACTCACCATCACCAGCGTTGGAAATGGCAGGGCCTTTGGCGGTGCAGTGCTCGGTGTCAGCGGCGCGGGCAATACGCTGAAAGACTGCGTCGTCCATGTGCAAGGTTCGGCACCCTACGGGTATGGTGATTTATTTGGCAAAGGTGGATTCAAACATAGTGGTGTGCACATCACGGGCAGCGGCTCACGGATCATCGGCTGCAAAGTGTTCACCAAGGCCTTCGGGCACGCGTTTTACCTTCAGGAAAACTGTGACGACGTGCTGTTCGAAAACTGCCACGCCGAAGGTGTGATGCGCCGCACGGATGAGATCCTGGCCGAAACTTCCGGCATGGCTTTTGAGCGCAAGTTCATGAGCGAGGTGATGAACCGCAGCGGCACCAAACGCATCCAGCCGGGCTATACGAAGGCGCTGAGCGAGGATGGCTTCCGCACCTACCATACGCATCGCAACCTCGTTCTGCGGAACTGCACCGCGAAGAACATGCGCGGCGGCTTCGAACTACGCACAAAGACAGCGCCGAAGCTCGAGAACTGCACCGCCATCGGTTGTGAGCGGGCGTTCTGGGTCTCGACCGGTGCGGTGATGACGAAGTGCAAGGGAGATGTCCAGTTCGGCCCGCTGCTCTATGTGGAGGGGGACAAGGCCAAGGTTGATGTGCAACTGCTGCCCACGGAGGCGAACAAGGGAATGGTGCATGCCATCGCCGCCCTCTACGGCATCGATAATGAGGTGACGATCACGGCGAAAGGCCGCCGAGTGCATGAGCTGCCGATTTTGGTGGGGTTCACACCTCCGGCGATGGGCGAAAATGCCACTGCTTTTGGCGAGCGGAACGTTCGCGGCCTTATTCTGCGCAATCTGACAACGATGCCTGTCGTGATCGGCGTGAAGGCAGAAAAATGTCAGATCATCACGCGAGGTGCGGTGAAGGAGAATCTGGGTAGCGAGATTGCGGTGATCCCACAGGATTAGCGCTTCAAATACTTCACCACCGCTTCCGTCCGGGTCTGCACATGCAGCTTGCCGTAGATGGTGTGCAGGTGGGCGCGGACGGTGCTGGTGCTGATGGTGAGCTGCTCGGCGATTTCTTTGTATTGGAGGCCGTCGGCGAGGTGTTTGAGGATTTCGTGCTCGCGGGCGGTGAGGGATTCGAGTTCGGGGCTGCCGGGCTTTGGCGGGGCCTGAAAGTAGGTGACGACTTTTCGCGCGATGCTGGCGGACATGGGCGAGCCGCCTTCATTCACTTCTTTGATGGCGGCGATGAGTTCGGGGCCGCGGGTGCGCTTCAAAAGATAGCCGCCGGCTCCGGCCCGGAGGCTGTCGAAGATGGCGTCGCTGTTGTCGTAGGTGGTGAGCATGAGCACCTGCAGCGCGGGAAGCTGTGCTTTGAGCTGGGTGACGCATTCGATGCCGCTTTGACCGGGCAGATTGATGTCCACGAGCATCACATCGGGCGTCTGCGCGGGCACGGCGGCGAGGGCGCTTTCGGCGTCGGGATAGGTGGCGAGCACTTCGAGGCCTTTAGCGAGTCGCAGCAGCTCCGCGAGGCTCTCACGGGTGACTTGATCATCTTCGACGATGGAGACGCGGATCATTTTTGATTTACGACTGATGATTTATGATTTGGGCCAAGGCACGGTGATGGTGATGCGGGTGCCGGTGGTGGTTTCGATGTCGAGGGTGCCGTGGAGTTCTTGGGTGCGGGTGCGCATGTTGGTGAGGCCGTTGCCGGTGGTGGATTTCGTATCGAAGCCGGTGCCGTTGTCGGTGATCTCGATGGTGAGGTGGGTGTCGGTGGGGGTGATGCGGAGTTTGAGTTCGGTGGCGCGGGCGTGCTTGATGGTGTTGTGCACGGCTTCGCGGATGATGAGGAAGAGATGATGGCGGAAGGTGGCGGGCAGGTGGCGGTCGCTGGCGTGGGCGGGGAAGTCGAGGCGGCAGCGGAGGTTGGCGGCTTGCGCGAGGTCGGTGATTTGCGGGGCGAGGTATTCGAGGAGGCTGTCGAAGCGATCTTGTTTGGGATCGACGGCCCAGACGATCTCGTCGAGCGCGGTGACGGCTTCGCGGGCGGTTTCGGCGAGGCGGTTGAGCTGCGGGTTGTCGCTGCCGTGCGCGAGGGCGATGTTGGAGAGCAGGCTGATCTGCGTGAGGCTGGCACCGACTTGATCGTGCATGTCGCGGGCGATGCGGGTGCGCTCGGCTTGCACGGCGGCCTCGCGTCGCAAGGCCTCGGTGCGGCGGCGGTAGCGGGCGCGGGCGACGCGGTAGCTGATGAAGATGATGAGGCCAATAGCGGCGAGGAGGACGAGGGCGCGAAACCAGGTGGTCTCGTAATAGACGGGTGCGACGCGGAGGTTGAGAACGGTGTCGTGCGTGCCCCAGAGGCCGTCGTTGTTCGCGGCGCGGACGCTGAAGGTGTAGTCGCCGGGTGGAAGGTGGCCATAGACGGCGCGGCGGTCGGAATCGGCGTAGCGAAGTTCCTTGTCGATGCCGGTGAGCTGGTAGCGAATGCGCACGTTCTTGGGTGCCACGAAACTGCTGGCTCCGAACTCGAAAGCGAGACTTTGGACGCCGGGCTGGAGTTTAATCAGAGAGGCATTGAAGAGGGTCGCGTTTCCAGTTTGAGATGAAGGGTCGATCACGCCGCCTAGCAACAAGGGCGTCTGTTCATTCGCCGTCATAGCTTCGATGCTCGCCATTGGCGGCACGGTGTTGATGCCGACTTTGTTGATGTCGATGTACGCTAGACCACTGTTGGTAGAGAACCATACTCGTCCGTCAGGTGTGGCAATCGCGCCGCCACCGGAACCTTGCAGGCCGGGCACGCCTTCATTGCTTCCGAACAGCGGGACATGCAGCCGGGTTTCGTGCCCGTCGGCGACCGCGGCGAGTTGAGACAGGGGAACCATGAAGATGCCGAGATCGCTGCAAGCCCATAGCCGGTCCTTTTGATCGAGCACGAGCTGGGAGATGGCGTTGTGCGGAAGTCCGTGGGCGGTGGTGATGGAATGGCAGTGCCCGTTGAGCAATCGCGCGATGCCGCCGCCTTCGCTGGCGATCCAGAGGGCTCCATCGCGAGTGGGGAGCAGAGCGCGGATGCCGCCGCCCTGGGTGTGAAGATCCTGCGCAGCCTCACGCACGAGCGTTTCATTTGCGATCCGCAACAGCGCGCCATTGATCGTGCCAGCCCACAAGCGTCCGGCGGTATCCTGGGCGAGTGAAATCACGCGTCCGTAGGACACACCGATTTCGCGCCATTGCCCGGACCTTCCATGGAACAGGGAATAACCGCGTGCGACCCACAACTCGCCTTCCTGGGTGACCAGCATCGCCATGATGGAGACTCGCTGCGGATCGGGTGGCAGTGGCGCCGGAGTAAAGGTGGTGCCATCCCATCGCACGAGATCACCCTGGCTGGTGGCGATCAAGACATGGCCATCCGGCGCGGCGGCGACGCATGCGGCTCCGGGGCCTGGCCAGTCCTTTTTCGCAGCAAGTTCCTGCCAGCCGCTGGCGCGACGCACGAAGAGTTTCCCATTCGTGGTGGCGGTCCAGAAGTTGCCCTGGGCATCCAGGCAAAGATCGCGTGCGATCGGCGAGCCGGGCGATCCAGGCTCATTCAGCAAAGTCAGCACACGCGGACGCACGCGGCAGGCGCCCCCGCCTGCGGTGGCGGCCCAGATGCTGGATTCTCGATCTTCGCAGAGCCACCACACATCGTGAGTGACCGGCGTGGTTCCGAGGCGGGTGCCATCCCACTCCAGCAATCCACTGCGCGTGGTGCCGAGCCACAGATGGCCGGATGAACCTTCGTGCAGGCAATTGATTCGCGCCCCGCTCAGATTTTCGGCGAGTGCGGAGACTTCGACGATGCCCGATGTCTCCGTGTGGCGCAGCAGCTTTCGCCCCGCGCCGATCCAGAGGCCGCCTTCACGCGATGCGGCCATCACGACCTTACCCTGCGGCAGCGTGGCCACAGGGGTGAATCGTCCTTCACTCCATCGCGCCAGCGTGCCCGAACCAGCCGCCCACACCTGGCCATCGCGATCCATCGCCGCGCAGGAGGCAAAGGCGGATGACAGGCCCGGCGCGACGGCCGCTTGCTCAATGCGCCCCTTTTCAATGCGATGAAGACGACCTCCTTCAAACGCGATCCAGATCACGCCATCTGGCTGCTCGAAGAAGGCGGTGATATGCCCGGCACCAGCGTCCACCTTCGGCATCTCGAGGACGACCTGCGGCATCCCAGGGCTTTGGGCCACGACCACCGTGCGCGTCACCATCCACAGCGTTCCGTCATGGGCGGAGAGGATACCTGTGACGCTGCGACCGCTGTGACCGGGCACATCCGACGGCACCTCACGCAAACGGAGCCCGTCAAACCGTGAAAGCCCGCGCTGAGTGGCGATCAGCATCGCACCATCGCCCGCCTGGGTGATGGCGGTCACGTCGTTGTTCAGCAGGCCATCTTCCGTCTGCCACGCGCGTGAAAGCCACGCCGTGTCCGCCGCTGCGAGCGGAAGGGCGAGGCTGAGGACGATGAGGATGCGCAGCATGGTGGGTGCGGTAGTAGATGGGATTCCCACAGATTCAGTTCACCACGGATGAGTGATGCTTCTGGAAGCTCTGTGGTGGGCTGAATCTGTGGGGCATTCTTGTCTTTTCACTTCAACGTGACCAGCACTGCGCTTGCAGCAGTAAGTGTGATCTGGGCTGTGCCGGACTGGGGGGGGTGGCGGAGTTTCAAAATGCGCGGTGCCGACAAGCAATCCGTCGGTAGAGCCATCAAAGGTCTGCCCACCGATGCGGATGCCTTCGGTGGCACCAATCGCAGGAGCGGTGAGGCGTTTGAGCGTCAGGTGAGAGGTGGACTCTGTGTTGAGTTGGACGGTGATGGGTTGATCGAGGTGCTTGTTGATGATGAGCAGCCGACGAGTGCCTTTTTCATCCAGAGTGGCCCAGAGGCGGACCTTTTCATCCGTGCTGCGTTCGACAGGGATGAATCTGGCCCGGTGGGCGGTGGCTTCGGCAAAAAGCAGCAGGCCGTAGTAGGAGGGCTTTGGCGTGATGGAGCGGGTGAAGAATTTTTTGTCGTCGCTGTCATCCTGAATGGGCGAGTAGTGCCCTTTGCCGCCTCCGTGGAAGTTCACCCCATCAAGGCCTGCCTCCGCGAGTGACATGCAGAAGTCCATGATCCAAAGAGCTGAGGCAAAGGAGTCGCTCACGCCAGGAATTCCCCCTCCCCAGGCGCTGCCGCATTCACCGAGACGGAATGGCAGGCCAGCCTCGTGGGCGGCCTGGATGCCGGGAGTGAGAAAGGTGACGGTTTTTGGCACTACATCGGCGATGAGCAGTTTCTCGGGATGCGGTCCGGTTTTGGGCGAAAGGGAATAAGCATGACCCGTGAACATGGAAAGGGCACCTGGGTTCATTTTGAGGAGGGTGGCAGCGATGTCAGGCGGCAATCCATGCGCCCAGGCGGGGCCGATCACCTGGCGGATCTCGCCTGGGACGAGCGCGGCCCGCATGGCGGCAAACTCGTCGAAGTAGGTCTCCCAACGGTAGTCCTTCGGACGGTGGCGGCCAAACCAGCCGTCGGGTTCGTTCCCCAGTTCAAAGCCTGCGATGGCCTCGGCTGGCAGGTGTTCCTTGGCGCGGTGGATGAAGTCTTTGCAAAACTGCACGTCTCCACGGGCAAGGTTCAGCGTGATAATGAGCGGCGTGCGTGTGGCCTCATACACCTGCCGGATCTGCTGCCAGCGATTCGCATCAGGCACTTCTTTGATGCCATCGGCGCTGGCACCGCCGATGCGGATGCTGAGCGCTTTGTCATTGAAGGCACAGAGGTTGCGCAGCAGTTGCAGATACTTTGGGTGAACCGTCTCTGGCCGACCTGTGTCCGCATAAGGGAACCGACGCCACTCACGCGAAAACCCGGCGAACGACATGGGAACGGCCTGGCCAGCCTCCTTCGGGTGAAGCTTCACAGAGACAGGCGCGGGAGCACTGGCACCCGCTTGCACGAGGGTGGTGATAAAGAGGAGGATAATAGACCGGAGCATTATTTTTGGGGAAGGGGTTTCCCACAGATTCAGTTCACCACGGATGATCTGAACCAAGAACTCCATCAGTGGTGAGCTGAATCTGTGGGAGATATTTGCCTCTTTATATACCACGACCGGGTCGCGGGCAGACGGATGTTCTAGAACATGTGTTCTGCAGCAAGGTTACTGAAGCCGGGGGCGTTTTTGGGGCGTAGTTTCAGGTGGACGCCATTGTTGCACGCAAACAAGTTCAAAACTAAGCTCTAGCCAGTTCTCATGGAAGCCCTCACCACAGTTGAATTTTCGCTGCGGGATCAGATCGACGGAGTCGAGCTGACCCCTGCGACTATTGGATTGGCGCGATTCAATGAGTTTCATCGTCAGATCGCAGAGTTCATCGCTGGTTCAGAAGGCTTGCCTTTGGACGAAGTTCGCCCCCGAGTGGAGCCTGGGTCACACAAGCTGGTTACGTTGGTTCCGTTTCTCGTGATGTCATCTTTGGCGGGAGACTTGCGCCGCCTTGAAAGAGAAGATTGCCTTGGCGAACTAGACCCCAAGCGCGCTGAAATCATCGAACGTTGGCAGTCCAAGGCCAAGAAAGGTGATTTTTTGAGCTATGGCATCACCACCAGCGAGCAGACGATCAAGCCAATCAATTTAACCCGCGAAACCGATTACCGAGTGGGAGAGATTGTGCCGTGGGTAAAGGTCGAGCGCTACATTGTCGGCACCGTGGTGGACATGGGTGGTCGATCAAAAGCCAATGTTCACATCAAACTGAATGGGACCGGTGAAACAGTCGTCGCTCAGTCGAGCCAGAACTACCTCAGAGATCAGGAGGAAAATCGCCTTTATCACACGGTGCTGGCTAGAGTTCAGGCTGAGCAACATTGGAGGACCCGAGATCTTCGCAGCATCAGACTTGTGTCTTTTGAGCCCTACGAGCCGCGTTTTGATGTCGCTGCGCTAGATCGGTTTGCTGAGACTGGAGCCAAGGCATGGGCTGATGTGCCAGATTCGGGGACATGGGTTCGTGAATTGAGAGGGGGGCTTGAATAATGCATCCCTCTGGCGCAGTGCTGGATACCAGCTTCTTCATAACACTTGCGGGCAAAGATCGCGCTCACCATGCGGCAGCACGGGACTATTGGCGCTGGCTGATCGAGAAGGGCGTGCCGCTCTACCTCCCAACTATCGTGGTTTCGGAGTTCTATTTGAGGCAAGAGCTTCCACCTGAGATCACACGGGCATGCATCACGCTGCCATTCAATTGGGATGACGCGATCCAATGCTCGAAATTCCGTTTTCCGCTTTCAGACCGCGATCCCTCGACACCGCGGGAATCCCTCAAAGATGACCTCAAAATCCTGGCTCAAGCCGTGGTGCAGAATGCAGCTTATTTGATCACTGATGATGAAGGTTTTCATCGGACAGCGACCAGGCTGAAAGCTGAGGGACAATCCCCATGTATCTCGATTCATCTGAAAGATGGCTTCAGTGAAACGCAATTGGACCCAACGGGCCAAGGTTTACTTTTTGGCACCTGGCCAGCTCCAAACGCTGATTTTGAGGCTTAAACGGGCGGAGCTTGGCACCCGAGGGCAGACGGATGTTCTAGAACATTCGTTCAATAGATAATCGAGCCACGGTTTGGCAGGATGGGAAGGCTTCCAACCCTCTTTTTCAAAGCCCACCAACTCCATGAACCGGCCATTTCGTTTTGTTTTCGCTCTGCTGTCTCTTTCGGCGTCCGTTTGGGCGGTGGATGGCACGTTCATCGGTCAGGGCAATGGCTCGGCGACGACGGCAAACTACAGTGACACGACGAAGTGGAGTGGCGGCACCGTGGCCGGTGGCACGGGAGCGACAGCGACGATCAATTTGAACGGCTCGACCGGTGCGGGTGCCACCGCGATCACGGTCACAGCTCCGGTGACGATCGGGAATCTCACGCTGACAAACTCAAGCGGTGCAAACTTCAGTCTCACCGGCAATGGCACGGCAGCGAACTCCACGATCACCTGGGCAACGAGCAGCGGCACGCCGACGCTGTATCTGGCGACGTGGTTCGGGAAGACTTACACCTTCGGCGGTGGCAGCCTCACATTTGCAGGAACGCAGGGATTGACCATCAACACGGGATCAAACGTCTTCTCGCCAACCGGCGGGGGGCTTTCCTGGTCAGGCTACTCCGGCACTTTGACGGTGACGGCGAACAATAACGATGGAGGCACGATTGATCCGCAGACGGGCAACACGCTGCCGCAGACACATCTCACGCTCACACCGGGCACAGGATCGAGCTCCATCACGCTCGGCATGTTTGCGGGGCGCGACCAGACCATCGGCGGCTTCGACGGCGCAGCGGCCACGTATGTCCGCAACAACAGCACGAGCTTCAGCACGCTCACACTCGGCACGAACAACGACAGTGGAAATTTCCAAGGTGTGTTTGGCAAGAATGTCAGCTCTGCCTCGACGGACTTCCGCTCGAACATCAACATCACGAAGAATGGCACGGGCACGCAGAAGTTCAGCGGCACGAGCTACAGCGGCGGAACGACGACGATCAACGGGGGCGCATTCCTCATGAACGGCACGCACACGGCGACAGTGACCGCGAGCGGCAACCTCGCGGCGGCGACCGGCACGGGTGGCAAATACAACGTGAACAACACCGGCACGCTCGGCGGCACGGGCACCATCAAGCCCTTCGACACAGCGGGTGGCGGCGTCATGATTGATGTGAAAAGCGGCGGCAAGATCGCGCCCGGCGATCCTGCGACGAGCAGCGGAGTAGGCACGCTCACGATCGACCAGACGGCGTCCAATCAATCGGTGCTGAACTTTTCCACGGGCGGCACGGTGACGTTTGATCTGAACACATCGGGGAATGACAAGGTGGCCTTTGTCGGCAAAGCAGGAACCACCGAGGTCTTCTACAACAGCACGGTGCTGAACTTCACCGACCTCTCCGCCGGTCTGCTGACCAGCGGGCAGTATGTGTTGTTCCAAGGTGACGCGGACACGAACTACGGCGGGCTCACCACTGATGGCAGCGGCTTCATCACTGCGGGCCTGAGCATCGGCAGCGGGTTGTCCAGTTACACGAGCACCAGCCTGCAACTGGTGGGCAACAACATCGTGCTGAACCTCACCAACCCGAACGCGCCGGTGCCGGTGGCGCTGAGCTTCAATGTGAAGGGCACGAGCAACACCGGCATGACGTCAGTGGAGGTCGCCGGAGCCAGCGGTGCCCGTTTTGCGAACTGGAACAACTTTAGTGTCACGAGTGGAAACGGCTCGATCTCAAACCTCGTGGACAGCAATGGCGCGCAGGTCACCGGCGTGAGCGTGACGATGAGCAGTGGCAATGGCGGCACCACCTTCAACCGTGGCATCTCTAGCCCTTCGAATGACACCCGCATGTTCGACACGGTGCATGACAAGTATGACGGCACCGCCGCCACGATCAGCGTCACCGGCATCCCCTATGGCACCTACGACGTGTATTTCTACATGGCGGACGATGGCGCGGCACGCGGTGGCAGTTTCACCGTCGGTGGCACCACTTACTACCTGCGCGGCGGTGCGGGCACGCCGACGAGCAGCGGCACGGGCTATGTGCAGAGCACGGACACCACCTTCAACAGCGGCGCGGACACGCAGGCGAACTACGTGAAGTTCACCGGCCTCAGCGGCACGCTCACCGCCACCTTCACGGCGCTGAATGAAGGCGACAGTGTGCAGCGGCTGAAGTTCCCTGGCTTCCAGATCGTCGGCACTGCCTCTCCGGCCAATACCGCACCTGCCGCGCCTGCGAGCCTCGCCATCACGGCGAACAGCACGACGAGCTACACGCTCAACTGGAGCGCGGTGAATGGTGCCACGAGCTATCAAATCTTCCGCAGCTCCACTTCGGGTAGTTTTAACTTCGCCAGCCCGCTCGCGAGCGTGAGTGCTCCCACACTCAGCTACACCGACACCACCGCTTCAGCAGGCACCATCTATTATTACGTCGTGCGTGCCGTGAATGGCGTGGGCAGCAGCTCCAGCTCCTCCGAGGTCACCAATCCGCCGCCGGACCTCAGTTCGGTCGTTGCTTCATCGCCGGTCATCTGGCCCGGTGGCAGCAGCACGCTGAGCTGGGCCATTCCGAATGCCGACACGCTCACCATTGATAGCGGCAGCGGTCCGCAGAGCTACGCCACCACAGGCACGCTCACCGTCACGCCGAGTGTCACGACGAACTACATCTTCAGCGCCGTGAACGTGCAGGGCACCACGAACAAGACGGTGACCATCACGCTCACGCCGAAGCCCAACACCCGTGATTCGCTCTGGCAATGGTCCATCCCGCTCACTTCGGCAGGCATCTCCACCGAGACGAACGACTACCCGCGAGCCTTCCTCTACATCCCGCCGGGCGTCACCACCGTGCGTGGCGTGCTCATCGGTCAGCACAACATGCTTGAGGAACCTGTGATGGAACACAACGCAGTGCGCCAAGGGTTGGCTGATGCCGGCATGGCCGCCATCTGGGTGACTCCAGCGTTTGACGGCGGTTTCAATTTTACCGCGAATCCGAACACGCCCGCCATCTTCCAAGCGATGATGGACGGTCTTGCCGCCGAGTCCGGCTACGCGGAGTTGAGCAAAACACCTGTGGTCTGGCTCGGGCATTCGGCGATGTCAGAAGCGCCGTATTTCTTCGCCGCGTGGGATACGCAGCATGCCGTCGCCACCGGCGAACCGAAGCGCTGCGCGGCTGCCATTTCGCTCCAGGGGTTTTATCCAGGCCGACACAATGCGGACCAGCCGACCTACTCCAACAGTGATCTCGCCGGCACGCCTCTCATGTATATCGAGGGTGAGTATGCGGATGCGAACGGTCGCGCCACAAGCACGTTGAGCTTCCGAAACAGCACGGCTGGCACCATCATCTCCTTCCTTGGCGAACCCGGCGGCGGTCACTTCGATTGGAACGACCGCAACTGCGAATACATTGGCATGTATCTGCGCAAACTCGGCACCTACCGCCTCCCGGCGACGGCCGCAGCCGATGGCACCGCTGTATTGCAAACCATCAACACCAGCACTCAAGGCTATCTCGCTGATCGCTGGCGCAAAGGCCAAAGCCCCACCGCCAGCCCCGCCGCTGTCGGTTCCTACAGCGGCAACACGAGCGAGGCGTTTTGGTATTTCGACCAAGAGCACGCCGAGACAACGCACAACGCCTACCTGCCGGTGAAGACCACGTATCAACTCGTCGGCTACACGCAGAACGGTGCACTCGTGAATCAGATCGAATCGCATCTGCAAGTGGAGCCTTCCTTCGTGCCCGACCCCACGGGCGATGGTCTCACTTTCAAGTATGGCACCGCCTTCCTCAGCACGGTGCCCGCCACCAGCAGTCGCCTCGCGGGCTGGACAGGTCTGCCCGTGGGATCGGCCATTGGTCACTCCACTAGCGCCGATCCCATCCTCATCAGTCGCATCGCTGGTCCCGTCGAGCAGTTGTCGCCCGACACCTTCCGCATCCGCTTCGACCGTGTCGGCACCAACAACATCTACGGCCAGACCCGCTCACGCGACATCGTGCTGATGGCCGTGCATCCCGGAGACAGCACCTATGTGCGTGCCGTGCAGCAATCACAGACTCGCATCCCGCTTCCTCTCACTAGCGGCACCGCGCAGACCATCACCTTCACGCAGCCCGCGGATCAGTTGAATGGCACTTCTTCCATCAATCTCAGCGCCAGCACTACCGGCACCGCCACCTACGCCGGAGCCACCGTGGACTTCTACGTCCGCCAAGGCCCTGCGAAGGTCAGCGGCAATACTTTGACCTTCACCTCGCTGCCTGCCCGCACGAAATTCCCCGTCAAAGTCACCGTCGTCGCCACGCAATACGGCCGCACCATTGCCCCGCTGCTGCAAACCGCCACGCCCGTCACACGCACCTTCTGGATTCACAAGGACGCGAAGGAGCAGTGGCGTCACCAGACCTTTGGCACGCTCGGCACCAATGGCACCACCGGCGAGCCCGAGTGGACCCTCTCCGCGAACTCCGACGACAGCGCCGATTTCGATAATGATGGCCTCACTAACTTGGAGGAATACCTCGGAGCGACCGACCCGAAGGTAGATTCTGTAGCTCCGACGATTTCGGCACCAGTGGGAGGCTTTACGACCCAACTTACTACGGGAGTCGGCGGAACTGCTGCGTTGCCTGACTACCTCACCGAAGCTGTCATCACCGACAGCAATGGAGTGACAAGTTCATCCCAGTCACCGCCTTCAGGGACCCTACTTGCGATAGGCAGCACAACCGTCACGCTGTCTGCAAGCGATGCCGTTGGCAATCTAAGGCAGGTTACAGTAATCGTAATCGTCACTGATGGAACTCCGCCGTCTATCGCAGCACCCGTTGGAGGCTTTACACCAAGCTCCATCACCACGGCGACAGCGCTACCGGACTACACCTCTCAGGCCGTGACGTCTGACAACGTCGGAGTGGTGAATGTGCTTCAGTCTCCAGCTCCTGGAAGCACCCAGAGTGCTGGGAGCGTGTCCGTAACTTTAACCGCATCAGATGCGGCAGGAAATACAGCTAGCACGATGTTTACCGTCACCGTGATCGCCGCAGAGGTCACAACAACGACCCTGGCGAGCAAAGGAGGAGCTGTTCCCCGCGCAGGAACTCCTGGCAGCGGCATCCCAAGTGGAGCCTTGTGGACAAAACTCGGCATCCCGGCGATCAACGAAGCAGGGCAACTGGTCGTTTATGGTGAGTGGAAGGCTGGAACAGCCAGTGGAGCGGGCATCTTCGTTGGATCGACTAGCTCATCCGATATGCAATTGATTGTTAGCAAGGGTTCTCCCGCTCCTGGCCTGCCGAACATCATCATAGGGACGTTCAAGGAACCAATTCTTGGTCCAGATGGCTCAGTCGCATGGGTGGCTGGTCTAGCTAACGCAACCGGAACGACTGGAAACGTTGTGACCACCAACAATGCAGCGCTGTTTTTGGATGCCGACGGAACTGGACCGACTTCACCCGTGCTCGTCTCAAGAAAAGGTTCTCCAGCAGCTGGGCTTTCTGGAGAACTTTGGAGTTCGTTTGACTCTATCGTCTTGGGTGAGGGTGCTATTGGCCTTCTCGGCAAACTAGTCATCAGCGGCGCAGTGACGTCTGCAAGCGACCAGTGCTTGTGGGTGTATGATCGAAGCAGTTCAACCATGTCGCTCGCGTTGCGCGAGTCGGGTTCTTTGCTGGGCTCCAGCGTGAAGGTTATTGGTGGTCTCGTTGCGCGTGCAGCGGCTGGTGGACACGGCGGAGGTATCAGAAACAATGGCGTGTCCGATCAAATAGCAGTTCGAGTTTCTCTGGCAGACAAACGCATGGCTGTAGGCACGATCTTGGAAGATGTCAGCGTCACCTTCGACTATTTGTCATCGTCTTCCGCAGACGCATTTGGCGGCGGTGCCACATGGAAGAGTTTTGGACTGCCCGGCCAAAACAGTGCCGGAGCGCTTACTTTCTTGGGCGTCGTGCAAGGTGGTAGCTCTTCCACCGCTAACAATACCGCACTTTTTACCGAGGACGATTCCACGTTCACTCTAGCTAAGCGCGCAAGCAAGGGATCGAGTGCTGGGATTGGTGGCGGCGTATTCGCGGGCTTCAAGGACCCAGTTAATGCGAGTGCGGGTGCTTATGCTTTCGTTGGTTCGATGGCAGCAAACTCATCCGCCGGCATCACAACTAGCAACAATGATGGTGTCTGGCACGATGATGGCGTTGCTGGGCCCATACTGATTGCCAGAGAAGGGGCGCAAGCTCCCGGGGCATCTGACGGAGCTAAGTGGAAAACATTTACATCCATCGCCTTACCTGACGGCCGCGCACCAGTCTTCTATGCCACGCTTCTGGTGGGACCAGGAGGCACAACGACAGGGAGCGATACGGGTATCTGGGCAGTTGATTATGCCGGTGAGGTCAAAAAGGTGATCCAAGAGGGTGACACTTTCGGAACGTCCACAGTGAAAGGCTTCAAGGCGCTACTGCCCGTGACGGGTAGCCCAGCTCAAGCGAGAAGCTTCAATGGTGCTGGCAGCATCGCCATCCAGGTAACTGACGCGGCTGGTGGAACCCACCTTGTTCTCACAAACATCCCCTGATCTAGCCAGCAAAGGCTGGGGCCAATTTAACGGCGTATGGTGGCAAAGCCGGGGCTGCCATCGGCGTTTTTGCCTCCCCACTCGTATTTGTCGCTCACTTCGATGCCGCCACGAGCGGCGTATTGCGGCGTGGGCACGCCGCCGATGATCGCCTGCGTGCTGCCGCCGACGATGTGGTGCATGAAGACGAACTTGTATCTCGCGCTGCTGTTTTTCAGCGTGTCGCGCAGCCAGTCATACTGCGCCTTGCCGAGGCTCCACTTCCACGAGTCGTTGGCGGAGTTGGGGTTCGTATTCGTGTTCCAAAACGGATCGAGCATGATGAAGAGCGCCTCGCCCCACTCGAAGGCGTAGTAGTCCTCCAACAAGCCGAGCGTGCCGCCGGATTGCGTCCCGTTTGCAAGCTGATGCGTGTCGGCGAGCACACCGGCGCGGGCGCATACGCCGCGCTGAATCTCATGCCCTGTTCCGCAAGTCGCGCGATCTTCGGCGTCTGCACGATGCTGCTTTTCGTGTCCGGCATGTCCGGGTGCATCTGGCAGGACAGCCCGCTCCACGCCTGATCATCGGAGAGCATGAAGAGGATGTTTGGCGGCGCGGCGGCGAAGGCGCCGGAGGCTGCGAGTAGCAGAAGGAAAAGCGGTTTCATATTCGTGCAGAAGAAGAGTTATCGTTGCGGCACGCCACTCACATCCAAATCGGGCTTCGTGTTCCAGCGTGGGGTCCAGCCGGGTTTTTCGACCTTGGTGCGGAAGATGACGGTGTTGTCGAGGGCGATGTCGTCGGTCCAGATGAACTTGGCGCCTTCGAAGTCGTTCTCGAAGTAGGGCTGTTTGGGATCGACTTCCTCGACGGTGTATTCCTTGGCGTTTTTCCAGGTGCTGTCGTCGAAGTCCACGGCCCACCAATTCGCAGGAAGAGGCGCTTGGATGACTTTCGGGTTGGCGGTGTCGCCATTCACGGGGCCGTGGAAGAAGTTCTTGGCCTTCCAGGTGGCGTTGGTGACGGTGCCGTCGGCGAATTTGATGCACAGGCCGGCGTCGCCGATGCTGGTGCCGTATTCCATGCCGGTCTTCGGATCGGCGTTGTCCTTCGCGAGCACGGCGATGGTCATGGGATACTCAGGGAGGAAATCGACGCTCACGACGTTGTGCGGCGTGAACTGGATGCTGTCCACGGCGACGAGGCGGCCGTTGACGTAGAGCATGAACCAATTGTCGGCATAGACGTTGAGTTTCATCGTGTCGGCAATGCTCGGTTTGACGAGTCCGGGCGGGCCTCCTTTGCCTTTTCCTTTGCCGCCGCCCTTTTTGGGCTCTGCGGCGGCGGTTGGAGGCGGTGCGGGTGCTTCCACTGGTTTAGGTCCGACTTGTCCGACGGGTCGGACCTGTCCGACGCTACCGCCACTGACGTGAACGACACGCAGCGACGAACTCGCCACGACTTTTCCCTTCATCGCAGCGAGGAGTTCTTCACGCCCGGGTTTGCCAGCGACGTTCAACGGCTCGTTCAGGGCATACATCGTGATGACGTAGGTGCGTGAGCCAGCACCTTTGGACATCGGGGGCTCGTAGCCGACTTCGCCTTTGAAGCCGGTGCCCATTTTGCCGATGTCGTGAGCGTTCTTCGCGAGGTTCGTGGTGCCGGCGGGGATGTCATACTGCGTCCAATACCACTTCATGTTCCCTTCCTTGTCGGCGTGATCCATGATCAAAGCGTAGCTCTTCGTGGCCGCAGGTGCGCCGGTCCACGCGAGCGGCGGTGTGGCGGCCTCGCCATCGCCAGTGAACTCCTTCGGCAGCTCCTTCATGTCCTCGACGACCGGGCTGGTGAGCAAAAACTTGCCATCGCTGCTGCGGGGCTGATCCGGACGCTCGACAAAGGTGTCTTTGCCGCCTTTGCCACCGCCGGGGCCTTTTTGACCGGATTGACCTTTTTGACTGGATTGACCTGGTTGAGCCTCTGGCGACTGCCATTCGCTGGCTTCGAGCTGGCCGTTGCGATCCTTGTCCATGTCGGTGAAGGCCGTTTTGGCCTTCGCCATCGCGTCGGGCAGTGAGAGGCCTTTCTTCGCGGCATTCGACTTCGCGTTGTCGGCAAACTCCTGCGCGGTGACGACGCCATCGCCATTCACATCGCGGATGCCTTCCACCTCGGCCTGCGGACGCGGCGGGCGACCACCTTCTTCACCGGGACGGGGCGGCGGTTCATCACCGCGACGCATCTCGCCTTCGCGACCACCTTTGCCCTGTCCCTTGCCTTTTCCTTTGCCCTTCATGCCTTCGGGGCCACCACCGGGCGGGCGATCACCGCCACCACCGCCTTGGCGACGTGCGGTGTAAACTTCATCGGCGGTGCCTTCGCGACCATTGTCGAAGTGGAAGGGATAGGTGCCATCGGCCTTGATCGAGTAGCTGACGCTGCGTTTGTCGCCATTCACGTCGTAGCTGAGCTTGTAGCTATCCTTGCCGGTGCTTTCAAAGGCGGTGATCTTGGCACCGCGAAGCGCCGTGAGGGCCTCGCGCACACCTTGCGCACGCGGTTGCGGATCGACCTGCTCTCTCGCCTCCACGACTTCGCCGTGGAAGCCGCCGAAGACATACGGATACTTGTTCGACGCATGATAATGATAGCCGCTGGGCGACTCATGGCCGTGGCACTCGTCGAGGTTCGCCACGGGCGAGCCATCCGGCTCCGTGAGGCCATAAACAGGATAGCCATCGAGCGCATAAGCCACCGGCATGCCCTTCCCGGCCTGCGCCTGGAGATGCAGCGGCGCGATGTGGTAGTGGTAATCATCCGCACGTCCGCAATGCCCGCCCCACTCGTCGAGCTCGCCGATTTCATAGCTGATCTCGCCGCGATTGTTCTGCGGATTGAAGATCGGGATGCCATTCACCGCCAGAGCGATCGCGCCGCGCAGGAAGCGGCCTTTGATCATGGCGGGCTCTTTCGCAGGCACCGGCTTCAGCGGGATGCGCCAGGCATTGTCATCGAAATACGGCTGCGGCAGCGGCACCTGCTGCTGCCACGCGGTGATGCCGACCATCATGTTGTGATCCGGCAGGCCATTCGAGCCGACATAGAGAAACTCACCGTCCGCACGCAGATCGAGCTTCGTGAAGGGCAGAAAGGCCTTCGCAGTCTGCGGCGCATTCGCCGCGTTCGCTGCTGCCGCGGCGGCGAGTTGGACGACAGAGGCCGTGGAGGCCACCAGTGTGTTGCTGGCTTTCCAGCCAGCACGAGCGTCCGCAGGCGTCGTTTTGTCAGGAGACGTTCGAGCAGGCTGGAAAGCCTGCTTCACACTCCACTCCTCCAAAATATGCGCCCGCAGCGCCTCGCGGTCGGTGGTGGCCAGATCATGCGCGGCGAGGCTTGTCGCGAACAGAAGAAGGGCAGGGAGCGTTTTCATGGTGCGGATTCGTGGATGATTTCGCGGTCGGTTTCGTGATGAGCCGTGTGCGTGAAGAAATCAGCTGGAAAGGCAGCCTCGCTCGTGAGCGTGAGTTTCACGGCACGCGGGCCGCCTTTTTCCTGCGGCAGGCCGTGGAGCGTCATGCTGACGATGGTGCCGGTGGCTTGGCGAAAGATGAACTCCATGCGGGGCAGGCCGCGCTTCTCACGATGGCGTTTGTGAGCGGTTAGCCGCTGCAAAGCGGGATCGGACTCGTTTTCGCGAAGGGTGATGTCGTAATCTGCGGTCAGTGAACCCAGCAGGCTGCTGAGATCGAGGAATGGCACACTTTGATACTCGCCGGGAATGGCACCGCGAAAGCGGCTCACATCCGTGCTGACACGCACCGGGCCTTTGCCGCGAATGTCCCAATTACTCGTGCCATCGGAGCCGGTGATCACCTCTCCACCACGATCCAGCATGCGCTCTAGCACAAACTGCGTGCCACCGCGCAAATGCAGCCTCGCGCCCTCGTAGCTGACCCGGCGGTTGTCCTTCAGCGGCTGCCAGGCATTTCCCTCCAGCACGGTGATCGTGTAGCTGCGATCTAGCGCCTGCCCCCAGGCCGTGATGATTTGCGAAATGGCCGCTGCCGCTGGATTCGGCGTAAGCATGAAAAACGTGAAGCCAAAGACCAGCGCCGCTGCTGCCGCCATACCGGCCCATTGCCACGACTGACGGTAAACCACCCGGCGCGGCGCTTTGGGCGTGTCCACCACGACGCTCCCCGTGCGCCACTGGAGCAGCGCGTGCAGTTTCATCTGCTGTGCAAAGTCCGCACGGGCCGTGGGATCACTGCGCAGCCGTTCATTGAGCGCGGCGCGGTCCTCCTCAGAAAGAGTGCCGTCGAGCAGCGATTGGATGAGTTCCGTGTCAGCCTTCATGCGAAGTCCTCCTGGGCGAGTTTGGCGGTGATGCAGTCATGCAGCGCCTTGCGGATGCGGTAGAGCAGCGCCGCGAGTGCATTTTCCGGCTGCGCGAGACGCTTGGCGATGGCTCGCACCGTCTCGCCACGATCGTAGCGGGATGAAATCAGTTCCCGCTGCCTCGCGGGCAAAGTGGAGAGGCATGACTCGAGCGCGATCAGTTCCCGGTCACTCGGCGCTTCCGTGATTTCCTCCGCCATCAGGTCCGCGACGTCATTATCCAAAACGAGGCGGGACCGGCTCTGCCGTGTGCGCCAGGCCATCACCTCAAACTTCGCCAACGTCATCGCCCAGGGCAAAAACGGACGGCTCGTGTCATAGCGCTGCCATTCGCGGCACAGCTTCACATTGGTCTCTTGCAGCACATCCGCCGCGCCATCCTGCCCCGCCATGAGGGTCAGGATGAAGGCGTAAAGCGCACTCTGTGCCGCAGCGATCTGCTGCACGAGTTCGGGGGTCATGGCTGCTGGCGGGGCTTGCATTCATCCACATGAACCCGCTAGACCAAAGTGTGACGCAGAAAATGCTGTGGAGGTCTTTTCAACCTTCTTAGTTCCTGCGATTGTGCATCCTTTCCTTACCCAGCCTCGTCATCTTTGACCATTTATTCGGTGATTCACCCGTGAAAACGAAATGAAGCCGCCAGCTTGGTTGCTGACGATAGCATTCGCGCTCATGCACTGGAAGCGACGCCCAGAAGAGCCCAAACCCATCCCAGGCGGTTGAGAGCCACTCCTACAAGCCAAACACCTCTCTCGCATCCGCCACAGTTCCTTCGATGGCGGCGGCAGCTACCATGACGGGGCTCATGAGAACGGTGCGGCCTGTGGGGCTGCCTTGACGGCCTTTGAAGTTGCGGTTGGAGGAGGAGGCACAGAGTTGATCACCGATGAGCTTATCTGGGTTCATGGCCAGGCACATGGAGCAGCCTGCTCCACGCCACTCGAAGCCTGCTTCGGTGAAAACCTTGTCCAGGCCTTCCTGGCGGGCGAGGACATCGACGATTTGCGAGCCTGGGACGGCGATAGCCTTCACTGAAGGGCTGACTTTCTTGCCTTTGATGAACTTGGCCACCTCGCGGAAGTCGCTAAGGCGTCCGTTGGTGCAGGAGCCGATGAAGGCCACATCCACTTTGGTGCCTTTGATGGGCTTGCCAGCAGGCAGCTTCATGTAGGTGAGTGCTTCCGTGATGGAAGTGCGTTGGGCATCAGTCTTGGCGTCTTCGGGAGCGGGGACGTTCTCGGTGACGGCTATGGCTTGGTCTGGACTGACGCCCCAAGTCACGGTCGGAGGGATGTCCTCTGCCTTGATCTCGATCACGTCATCATAGACGGCGTCTGCATCAGAAGCGACTGCGCGCCATTGGGCCACCGCAGCATCCCACTCAGCACCTTTCGGCGAGTAGTTGCGACCTTTGAGATACTCGAAGGTCTTCTCGTCTGGATTGACGTAACCGCAGCGTGCTCCGCCCTCGATGGACATGTTACAGACGGTCATGCGCTCTTCCATGGTCATCTCGTCGAAGATGTTGCCGCCGTATTCATAAGCAAATCCGATGCCGCCATTGGCACCGAGCAGACGGATGATGTGCAGGATGACGTCCTTGGCATAAACGCCAGCGCGGAGCTTGCCGTTGACGTTGATGCGGCGCACTTTCATGGGGCTGAGCGCCATAGTTTGAGTAGCCAACACGTCACGCACTTGAGTGGTGCCGATGCCGAAGGCGATAGCGCCAAAGGCACCATGAGTAGCGGTATGAGAATCGCCACAGGCAATGGTGGTGCCGGGCTGAGTGATGCCCTGCTCAGGCCCCACGACGTGGACGATGCCTTGCTTGCCACTGCTGAGGTCAAAGTAAGTCACACCAAACTCCTCTGCATTCTGACGGAGAGCCTTGATCATCTCAGCAGCGAGCGGATCAGCGAACGGCTCCGTCTGCACATCCGTAGGCACGATGTGATCCACCGTAGCAAAGGTGCGGTGCGGGTAGGCCACCTTCAGTCCGAGATCGCGCAACATGCCAAAAGCCTGCGGGCTCGTCACTTCATGCACCAGATGCGTGTCGATGAGGAACTGGGTCTGACCATTTCCGAGGGTGCGAACAGCGTGAGAGTCCCAGACTTTGGCGAAGAGTGTTTTGCCCATGGTGCGTGTGTTGAAGTGAGTCTTTTGGCGGTTAAATGACGGGGGAGGAGAGCCTAGCACGCTGGTCGGGGTGTGCAAGACTTGCGACACCCGGCCAGATTATTGCGGAAGAACTGGTTTTGCGCGTGTCTTGCCGTCCTTTTCCACCGGAAACACGGCCCCCTGAGCCTCCAAGCGGCGGACCATCTCCTGGATGAGTTCCTTGACCTTCCCAGGCTCCTTCGATGCGAGGTCCGTCTGCTCAAATGGGTCGGACTTGAGGTTGAACAATTGATAGTGACTGCCGCCAGACACCGCTGTGGGGAAGTAATGGTAAATCACCTTCCACTCGCCCTGACGGAAGCTGGTAAAATACTCGCTGCGGTGTGGTGAGTGCGGATAGTGCATGAGGAAGGCCTGCTCATAGCCCGCATCCGCCTTTCCACTGAGCAGTGTGTTCAGATTATGCCCATCCACTGCGTGAGAAGCAGGGGCTTTCACCCCAGCCAGGCCAAGCACGGTAGGGAACAGGTCATACACGGCAGCGAGTTGAGGCTGGATCACGCCGGCGGGGATGGGGAGCTGTTTTTGATGCGCGTTCTCTGCATTGGCCTTGGCCCATGCAGCGATGAAGGGCACCCGCATACCGCCTTCGTAATGAGAGCCCTTTTTTCCGCGTAGAGGGGCAGCACAGGCCACCTGATGCTCATGGCCGAGCGGTGCGTCACTGCCGTTGTCCCCCAGGAAAATGATCAGCGTGTTGTCCGCTACTCCCAGCGTGTCTAGGTAGTCCATGATGTCGCCAAGGCTCTTGTCCATGCCCTCAATGAGGGTGGCAAAGGCCTGTGCGTTCTCTGGTTTGCCGCTGTCTTTGTAGTGTGCGGCAAATCTGGCATCCGAGTTGAACGGAGCGTGAACTGCATACTGCGGGAAGTAGAGGAAGAAGGGCTTCTGTTGCTTCACGGCATCCGCGACATGCGCCTTGGCCTCCAAAGTCAGTGCTTCGGTGAGAAAAATGTCCTGCCCGTGATACTTCTCCAGACCAGGGACCGCGCTAGAGGTGCCACGGCCTTTCTTGCCCTTGGGCTTTGCCTTCCAACCAAAGTTCTCGGTGCCCAAGTAGCTGGCTGGCGCACCAATGGAAGCACCTGCTACATTGATATCAAAGCCCAGGTTGGCTGGATTGCTGCCCTCCATCGCACGCGGGCCGAAGTGGCCTTTCCCTACATGAATGGTGCGGTAGCCAGCGCCTTGCAGCAACCCAGCCAGCGTTAAGTCGCCTTTCTTCAAGCCCGCCCAGTTCCAGTCCGGTGCGCCCTGCGGTCCTGCATTGTCATTGTCAGGGTTGATCCAGTTTGTGGTGCGATGCCGCGCTGCATTCTGCCCGGTCATGATGCTGACTCGCGTGGGCGAGCACACGCTCATGGCACAGAAGTTGTTGAAACGGATTCCACGCGCTGCCAGTCGCTCCATGTTCGGCGTGCGGTAGTAGTCGTTCAGCGGGTAGCGCTTGGGTTTGCCAGATTCGTCGGTCAAAAATGGCAACGAGGTGTCCATGACGCCCATATCATCCACCAGCATGATAACCACATTGGGAGGAACCGCTGATGCTAGGGTGGCAGCAAAGAAAAAGAGAATGAGCGCACGCATCATGACGAATGTGAGAGCGCTGGCAGAGTGTCAAGCTCAGCCTCCGGCCGTGATTTGCACCACTTCCATCACATCGCCTTCTTTGAGTGCGGTGGTGGCGTGTTGCCGGACGAGAAGTGCCTCTTGATTGAGTTCCACGACCACAGGACGATCACCGAAACCAATTTGAGTCAGAACATCGCGCACCGTTGCACTGTCGCCGGCTTCATGTGGCTTTCCGTTGAGAGTGATTTTCATGATTGGGCAAATGCTCCAAGTGCAGGTTGCAGGATGCTGGGGTCCCAATCCTTCCAGACCGGGTCCAGGCCCTGTTTCTTTAACATCGCAGCCACTTCAGCCGGACTGCGTTCATCCGCGATGCCGAACTGCCCTTCTGCACGATCTTCACACGTTGTCTGTTGCTCCACGCGTCTGCCTTTGATGGTAAGATGCAAGTCATTGTTACCCGCACCGGTGTAGCCGCCAGGTTCCGTGTGGCTGCCAGCGCTCATCACTGTCACGCCCAAAGGCGCAAGCGCATCCCGCAGGGGTGCGGGCTCGCGAGTGCTCATGACGATGCCAATCTCTGGGAAAGTGAGGCGAAAGGCGCACACGGTCTGCACAAGCGCCCAATCTGGAAAGTCTGTCAGAGGCTTGAAGTCACCAGCGGCAGGCCTTAACCGCGGAAAGGCAACCGTGAACGTTGCTTTCCAACATTGCTTGTAAAGATGCTCAACATGGGCGGCCAATCGCAGAGCTTCCAAGCGCCAATCCGACAGCCCAAACAGCGCTCCGACTCCGATGCGGCGAAATCCACCCGCATAACCACGCTCTGGACAGGCTAGCCGCCAGTCGAAGTCCTTCTTTGGCCCAGCGGTGTGCATTTTCTCATACACCGTACGATCATAGGTCTCCTGATAGACCACCAAGCCCTCGCAACCCGCCTGCACCATGCGTTCATACTCCGGAGCTTCCATGGGTCCGACTTCGATGCCGATCGTGGGAACCCACTCTCTCAGAGCTCGGATGCACTCCTCCAAGTAACCCTCTGACACAAAGCGCGGATGCTCTCCAGCGACCAACAATACGTTGCGGAAACCCATGCTCGCGAGATGACGAGCTTCCTTGATCACATCCTCCACCGACAAGGTGACGCGCAAGATGGGATTGTCCCTGGAGAACCCGCAGTAGCTGCAGTTGTTCACGCACTCGTTGGACAAATACAGGGGCGCGAACAAACGCATCGTGCGCCCAAAGTTCCGCCGAGTCACCAAGCGCGACTCCTGAGCCATCGCCTCCAGTTGTGAAGGCGACTTCACCTCCAACAAGGAAGCAAAACGCTCCATAAGCGGCGATTTCCGCTCTGGGAGTGCGTCAACGATGGAACTGAAAGCGGTATGCATGAGTCCCTGGGTGCTCAAAGTATGCAATCGGATCTGACAACTGCAACCATGCCACCCTGGCGGCCAGTGCTACGAGTTCTCCCGGATGATCTGACCTAGCACGTAAGGCAAGATGCCTCCGGCGCGGTAGTAGTCGATTTCAATCGGGGTGTCCAAGCGCACGACAACTGGAACATCAAAGCTGCTGCCATCGGCTTTGGTGACGCGGAGCGTAGCTTCGGCTTGTGGTTTGATGTCGTTGCTGATGCCGACGAGGTCAAAAGTCGCATCGCTAAGGTCCTTCACTTTGTCGTAGTCCGCCTTGTCCTTGAAGTTGCAAGGCAAGACGCCCATCCCAACAAGGTTAGATCGGTGAATCCGCTCAAAGGACTTGGTGACGACCGCCTTCACGCCCAAGAGATTTGTTCCTTTGGCTGCCCAGTCTCGGCTGGAGCCCATGCCGTAGTCTTCGCCACCGATAACGATCGTCGATGTGCCACCCGCCATGTGCTTGGCAGCAGCATCATAGATCGCAAGCGTTTCACCGCCTACTTTCGTGATCCCGCCTTCGGCTGGAGCACACATGAGGTTCTTGATTCGCACGTTGGCAAACGTTCCGCGGGTCATCACTCGATCGTTTCCACGGCGGCTACCGTAGCTGTTGAAATCGGCTTGTGAGACGCCGTTTTCAGTCAAGTAGCGTCCTGCAGGACTGTCTTTCTTGATGTTGCCAGCAGGGCTGATGTGGTCGGTGGTAACCGAGTCACCAAAGATACCAAGAGGACGCGCGCCCTTGATTTCCTCGATGTCACGCGGCGTCATGCTGAACTTCTCGAAGAAGGGAGGGTTCTGAATGTAGGTGCTCTTCTCGTCCCAGTTGTAAACCAAGCCAGCACTGCCTTTCACATCGTTCCACTTCGGATTTTGATCGGCAAAGCCAGTGTACAGCTTCTGGAACACGTCGGGCTTGAGCGATGCATTCATGGCATCAGCGATCTCTTGGCTCGTTGGCCAGATATCTTTGAGATAGACACCGCTGCCAGGAACAAGCTCTTCCGTGGTCAAATCAATGTCCACGCGTCCGGCGATAGCGAATGCGACGACCAGCGGCGGAGACATCAGGAAGTTGGCCTTGATGCTCTGGTGGACCCGAGCTTCAAAGTTGCGGTTTCCAGACAAGACGCTGGCAGCCACGATGTCCTGCGCTTTCACCACGTCTTCGATGCCTGCATCAAGCGGGCCGGAGTTGCCGATACACGTTGTGCAACCATAGCCGACGGTCTGGAAGCCCAACTTGTCGAGTTCCGTCTGTAGGCCGGTCTTGTTCAGATAATCGGTGACCACGCGGCTACCAGGCCCAAGGCTGGTTTTAACCGAAGGCTTCACCTTGAGACCTTTTGCATTGGCCTTCTTCGCCAGAAGACCAGCAGCGAGCATCACGCTTGGGTTGGAAGTGTTCGTGCAGCTCGTAATGGCAGCGATCAGCACGCTACCATGGGAAATGTTGTCTTTGACGCCGCCTTTGCTGTCCACAGTGACCTCAGCAGTGATCGGCTGATCCTTGCCATAGCCATCAGGAGCGGGCTTGGCCAAAAGCTGAGCCCAGGTGCTCTTGAGAGCATCCAAGTCAATGCGATCTTGTGGACGCTTAGGTCCTGCAAGACCGGGTTTGACGGTGCTGATGTCGAGATCGACTTCCTGGGTGAACTCAAGCACGCCCTTCTCGGTGGGGATGCCCCACAGGCCTTGCGCCTTGTAGTAGTTCTCCACCGTCTGACAGAGTTCTTCAGTGCGGCCAGTGCCACGAAGGTAAGCTACCGTTTCTTCATCAATACCGAAGAAGCCCATCGTGGCACCATATTCAGGAGCCATGTTAGCGATCGTTGCGCGGTCTGGAACACTCAGCGCTTTCGCACCAGGGCCATAGAACTCCACAAACTTGCCAACAACCTTCGTTTTACGCAGAAGCTCAGTCACACGCAGCACCAAGTCTGTAGCAGTGACTCCAGCAGCGAGTTCGCCACTCAGATAAACACCCACCACTTCCGGCACGAGGAACGTCACTGGCTGTCCGAGCATCCCTGCCTCGGCTTCGATGCCACCCACGCCCCAACCCACGACTCCGAGGCCGTTGATCATGGTTGTATGCGAGTCCGTGCCAACGAGTGAATCGGGGTAAAAGACACCATCTTTCTCCAGCACGCCTTTGGCCAGATATTCCAAGTTCACTTGGTGAACGATCCCGATGCCAGGAGGCACAACTTTAAAGGTGTCGAAGGCTTGCTCACCCCACTTGAGGAACTGATAGCGCTCGTTGTTGCGCTGAAACTCAAGGTCCAGGTTGCGGCTCAGCGCATCGCCCGTGCCTGCGTAATCAACCTGCACGCTGTGATCCACCACAAGATCCACAGGCACCAACGGCTCAATCATTTTCGGATTCTTGCCAAGCTCATTCACTTTGGAGCGCATGGCAGCCAGATCGACGAGGAGCGGCACGCCGGTGAAGTCTTGCAAAACAATGCGTGCTACCACGAACGGAATCTCGTAGTCGCCTGGGCTCTTGGCATTCCAGTTCGCCAAGTTTTTCACGTCCTGCTCAGTGACTTTCTTCCCATCACAGTTTCTGGCGAGAGCCTCGAGAACGATCCTGATGGAAACCGGCAGTTTCTCGAGGTTGGGAGCAATCCCTGCATCCTTGAGTGCGAGCAAACTCGTCAACTTGCCTTCGTTGCTTCCTGAAGTCGTGAACGTGCGGGTAGTGTTGGGGTAAGCCATGATTTGGGGCGGGCAAAATGGCGCGCGCGGGAGGGCTTGCAAGCACGGACGATGCCTAATCTACAGCTTCTATTGCACGGATCATCCGGTCAAACTGGCGCTCCACTTCCTGGGCGGTCTCACGGTCAAGCCGGAAGCCGACAGGCCCGCGCACCAGGGTGTTTTTGAAGATACCCTGACGCACCAACAGGTGTTTCTCCACAGCCAAAAAGCCGTCCAGGCTGGTCTGCGTGGAAATCAGAGCCGCTAGAGGGCCATGGATGGCGTCTGCCCGCGCCGAGTCGCCTGCCTGGAGTGCCTGCCAAAGTGGTACTAGCCCACGGATGAGGTCGGCACCCGGCATCGTGCCGACAATGCCGCGCCGAAAGGAGTCCGGTAGCGCGATGCCTCCAGTGCCCTCAAAAACACATGCCTGGCCCTTGGTCGCATCTCTTAACTCGGAGAGTTTGGGGCCAATGGGAGACGCTTCGGGCTTGTACTGCACCCGCTCCGGTCCAAACTCTTCAAGAAGACGTGCCTGCATCGCAATCGGCATGGGTTTTCCAACGTAACCGGAGGCGTCCTGCACAATGACCGGGATTTGGATCGCTCGGATGATACGGTGGTAGTAAGCGAGCAGTTCCGTCTCCCCAAGTCCGATGGAGACGGGCGGAATAGCCATGACCGCAGCCGCACCGATGCTTTCAGCATGCCGCGCATAGCGTTCCGCGACCTTCGATGACTCCGCTCCGACACTAATGATCACGGGGCCACGTGACGCCCCGAACTTGCAAGCTGCCTCAGCGAGATACTCCCGCTCCTCAGAATCCAGCCGCAGCGTCTCGGAAACCATAGCCATCACGATTCCATCTGCACCGCAGTCGTAGAGCCAGTGGATCTCATTTTCCAAAGTCTCCAGGTCCAGCGTTTCATCGTCCAGCCATGGCGTCTGAAACACAGGGAGCACTCCTTTGATTTCTCGTTGTGACATGACCGCAGCAAAGAGTGTCGCCGGTCAGACGCAACGATGAATCATCGGTGCCCACATCGGCTGCACGTGTGGCTTTGGCAACGGAGAGACGAAACTTCAGACTGAAGACTCGACACTTGGCTGCTCAGAGAACTGTTTTCGCGGCTCAAGGAGCTGTTTTCGCTCCTCAGCGAGGAAATGCAGGATTCTAGCGAGGAGATGGTCGATCTCAGTCCAGAAGCGTCACTCTCCAACTGCCTAGCCAACCGCTTGTAGCCAACAGCCTCTTGATCGAGAACGCGAATCTGTTCCGCAAGTGACTCTTCTGTGCGCCTAGCTTCGTCCAACGCTTCATCAAGTTTTCGGTTGGCGTCTGCGGTCTCTTTCTGAGCGTCCCCAATCTCCGCCTCAAGGCGCAAACTGTGATCTTGCCAACGGTAGGCGACCTGGAACGTCTCGCTGCGTGCCACATCATGTGCCCGTGCCCATGCGGAGGCCGATTCCGCAGTGGACTTGGTTTCATGCTTGGCGATATCCACCTCGTCTAATAGCTCGGTACGAGCTTGATAGAGTCGCTCTCGCTCCGCTGCCATGACTGTAAGTCGTGCGCTCAGGCTGTCGATGATATCGGCGTTAGATTCCGCACGCACCTTCTCAGCTTTCAACAAATCGCGCTCCAACGTGAGATGCCAGACCGCAGCTATGGCAAATGCCAAGCAAACCAGAGCAAATAGAAACGTCGCTATCCCGGTGATTGATCCGCCGGACGGCTCAGGTGGTAGCTTGGCGGCCGGACGAGATGCATTGACCACCCGTATCTTGGGGCGGGCGGCGGGCGGATCAGCGCCGATGACGTAACGTGGCGGAACGGAGTTGAGAACCATGGCGCTGGGACGAGGCGCGCGACTCCAGTATTCATGACAAGATGCAAACCTGAGGTGGAATCAGGCACGGAAGCCGCTAAACATGCGTTCATGACTCTGGATACATCGAGCCTTGGCGAAGAAGTCCCACTGAAGAACGTGGAGAAAGCCGTGCGTGCCCTTTGGGCGGATGAGACAGCCGGTAAATCGCGTGCTTCGTTGATGAACTTTGCCATTTACGGCGAGGATCCGTCAGCTCTAGAGCGTAACACCCGGCTGCTAGGCGACATCACGAGGGAGCATTCCTGCCGTGCTATCTTGATTCACAACGACTCTAACGGAACGACCCCATCCGCACGCTCGTGGGTGACAGCCCACTGCCAACTTTATGACGGAAAGCGCTCCGTATGCTGTGAGCAGCTTTCGTTTGTGCTTGAGGGTGGGCAGGCAGACGGCATCAGGAATATTCTCTTCTCTCACGTCGAGTCCGACCTTCCTCTTGTGCTTTGGTGGCAGGGAGAACTCAGCAATCGGCTAGACGAACGTCTCTACAGCGTCCTGGATGGCTTGATTGTGGACAGCAGCCAATGGAAGGACCCTGCCACAAGCCTGAAGCGACTCATGAAGGCGAGGAACAGTAACACCTCCCGGTTCACCCTTGGGGATCTCAGTTGGATGCGTTCCCACGTTATGCGCCTGACCTTGGCGTCTGCATTTCAGAACGCCACACTTCTCAATACCCTGCCGCAGATGAACTCTCTGCGCGTTGTTCACGCACCGGGCAACCACACGGGCGCACTTCTGCTCGCGGCATGGATCGGCACTCAACTGCAGGCTCGCCTCGCTTCTGATGGCGGCAAAATCTACTTTCTCCGGCCTTCAGGCTCAGACATGGAAGTCACCTTGGAGACCGGCTCGCCCGAGGGTTGCCCGCTTCAATGTCTTGAGCTCCGCGGCCCTGAGTCACGAGTGCATATCGCCCGCAGACAGGGCTGTTCATTTGTGGAGGCCCGATCCGAACGCTGTGGAGTCGCAAGTGAGAACGTTCAGCCCGCGCCCCGTGATGACGATGCAGAGTTGATCGCGGAGCAACTCAGTCGTTTTGGTGGTAGCACCCGCTACTTTGAAACCTTACCGCTCTTCACAGAGATGGTGGCAAGCTTTACTTCTTAAGCTGCCAACGGGCACGATGAATCGTGCGCCCTGCAGCTAGCCACTGCTTTTCAAAATCTGTCCGAGGATAAAAGAAGGAATCCTCCGGCCAGTCCAGGCGCTGAAACGCGGGCAACTGGTCAAATAGGCCCGTTGCGACCTCGAAATACTCAGGGTTGTCGGTCTTGTGCAAAAACTCGCCATCTGGAGTCAAACAACGCTCCAGGCCGCCCTGAAACTCGAGATCCGCTACTAACCGTCGGCGATGATGTTTCTTCTTCGGCCATGGATCTGGGCAGAGCAGGTGCAATCTGCTGACTCCTGCCGCAGGAAGCAACCAGCCGACGGTGTACGAACTCTCTAACCGAAGTACGCGGGCATTTGTCAGGCCTGAACGCTTAATCTTGCGTGCAACCTTGTCCACACGACCCTCCAAACGTTCTACGCCCAAAAAACAACGCTCTGGGTAATGCCGGGCCATCTCGACCAGAAATGTCCCATCACCACACCCTAAATCGACCTCAAGTGGCCTGTCGGAAGCCTGAAAAAGCTCGCCTGGAGTCAATTCCCGAAAATAGTCGGTAGGAGTGAATCGCGGTTCAAAATCTCCCATGCATTTCACCGGCCCAGCAGCCGCTTAATCTCGTCTTCGGTGTAAGCTACCTTCTCTGGCTCGGCACTTGGATCGATGGAGACGACAGGACGCTTGTTCTCCAAAATCGATTTCTGGCCCGGGCGGTAAAACTTGCCTCTAACAACGTCATCGGCACCACTGAACATCTGCGAGCCTTCTTTAGAACCGAACGCTCCGGCACTTGACTCCCGTGCACTTACCGAACTGCGTCCAAGACGGCTGGTATCATTTCCAAACGGAGACTTTTTGAGGTCCGGGGTAAAATCCGACTTCCCATTAGTGAACTCGCCCGTCTTGAAAGAGCCAGCCTGCACACTTTTCAGCCCGCCGAAGTCCCGCCCTTTTGCACTCTTGCGCCCCAGCATGCTGCCCACACCACGATCACCGGCTCCAGCCGTGTTAAACGCCTTCTCGTAAGGGCTGGTCTTGTTTTCGTCCGTTTTCATGATGCGCTGCATCATGGTCATGTCGCCAGCCGATCTAGGCGCAGTCTGTGAGCAGCCAACAAAGCTGGCAAGGACAAGCACACTGACGACAAATCGATTCACGGCGATGATACTCCGACATTCCTCAGCAGGAGTCCAGGATCGTTTTGCACCACATCTCTCCAAAAAAATAACCCGCGACAGCTGACTGCCGCGGGTTGCAAAGTTGGAGTGGTAGAAAGGTTTACGGCCTATTTCTCTACCCAGCGGACAGCTTCCATCAGCAGCTCGCGAGCAGAGTTCAGCCCGAGTTTCTGACGAATGTTCGCTTTGTGGGCATCCACCGTCTTGGCGGAGAGACCAAGTTTCTCGGCGATTTCATGGGAATCAAATCCACGGCCGACCATTTCAAACACTTCGAGTTGGCGATCACTCAAGAGACGTCCAGGTTCACCGCGAGAGCCGGTGCGAGGACCGCCGCCGGAGACAATTGAGCCAATAAGATTGGCCGAGAAGCAGAACGAGCCCCCAAGAATCTGCCGAAGGCCTTGGACGACACGTAGGCCGCCTTCAGACTTCATCAGGAAGCCCATGGCTCCAGCGCGAAGACAACGTTCCGCGTACACATTTTCATCGTGCATGGAATAGACCAGGACTTGGGTGGTCGGCATCGTTGTGCGGATCTTTTTGATCAAATCGACCCCGCTACGATCCCTAAGGGTAATATCAAGAACTATGATATCCGGTTTAAGTTTGGTGATGTCGTCAAGGGCCTCGGTAGCATCTTCAGAGCTACCAGTAACGGACATGTCGTCCTGCGAGTCTATGACTTTACGCAGGCCTTCAATGACGATGGGATGATCGTCGAGGATGTAGACTTTATGTTTCACGGAGTTGATGGAGTGTTGGTGTTGGGATGGGAGGATTTCCTAGACTAGCGGTTCCGCTAATAAGCGCAAGGGAAACGACAGGCGACCACGGTCCCGCCTTTATCACCGGCCTTCAGTTCGAGCTGCCCCCCAACCAAACCAGCCCGATAGCCCATGACACTGACACCAATGCCGCTCATTGGGCGGGTCTTCCGTGGATGAATGCCAGTCCCATCATCCTGTACGAGCATTAGGCAACAATTACCCGAAAGACGCTTTAGAGAGAGGGATATTCGCTTAGGTTTGCCGTGCTTCACTGCGTTGTTAATTGCCTCCTGAGCAATCCTAAATAGATGGGTCTCCTTGGTAGGGTCATCCAGTTTGGGTTCGGCATCCATCTGAAACTCACACTCCAGACCCGGGTGCTTAATCTGCTTTGATAATAGATGCAGTGCAGTTGCCAGACCTCGATCCTTAACCACTGCGGGAGCAAGCATATGAGAAAGATCCCTTACTTGCTCCATGGCTTCTCTCAACAAGCCTCGAATGCGGACTGCCTCGCCTAGTTCCGCCCCTACTAGACGACCTTCCAGTGCTTCAGTGAGCGAAATGACTCCCGTGAGCACCTGCCCAACACCATCATGCAAATCATGGCCTATACGCACCTGCGTCTCCTCTGCGATTTTGACCACTTCTTCCTCCAAGCGCTTCCGCTCCGTCACATCTACGGCATTGAGAACCACCCAAAGCGGTTTGCCTTCGGGAGTTCGCACCATCGTGGCGTGGCCATCAATATATCTCAACTGCCCGGCCCTACCAAGGACGCGAATGGAACCCTGGACTCTCTTGCCCTTCAGAAGTCGATTCCGCCAATCATTATTCACTGCGTTAAGGTCTTGTGGAGCTACAACACCCGTGTCCCAAATGCATTTCCCAATGAAATGACGCGCCGGATAGCCAGTAAGCGCTTCGACTGCCGGATTGACCCGAACCACAATGCCATGAGGATCTGTCAGGACGATGCACGTTGGCGAGTTCGCTATGACGGCCTCGTTTAGTTGAGTCAGTTTTTCTCTCTCATCCGCTAGGCGCGTAAGATTTGGGAAGAATGCCAAAGTTCTGGTGAACCGCGCATTCTCATCGGTGATTACCGTTAGAAAAGTCTTGACATCAACGGTCGATAAATCTTTGCGCAAAAGGGTGAGCTTTACCCACATGTGAGCGTGCCTACTCAGCTTCCGTTCACGCTTAATGCCCTGAAAAGCATCACGAACGACCTCAAACGACTCGGGCACCATGAAGTCAGAGGCACTTTCGCCTACAAGTGCCTTTTCCGGTTGCTGCAACAATCTGCAAAGTGCCGAATCGACGGCGACAACCTTCCATTTCGCATCCAACACGGCCACCCCTGATGTCTCATTCTCAAAAAGAGACCGCTTCGTCGATTCAGTCTTCTCAAGTTCCCCACATATCAACGCACCTCGGGCACGGCTTTGGTTCTGGCGGGCATAGAGCAGGCGGTTGATCACATTCAATAAAGGCGCGACAGCCTCGCGATCTTCGGCAGAGAGACGCCGGGAGGCTTTGCGAAACTCCAGGCAGACCCAGCCCAACAAGGCCTTCTTTTCCCAAAATGGGAAAAGCCAGACCTGGGCAGGTAGAACGCTGCCTGCGAAAAGCTGCTGCAGTTTCGGATATGCATCGTGCTTCGAGCCAACGGCCACAAAGTCTTTCGACTGCCACTGCTGAAAAATGGCCTCCCACTCTACAGCATCGAGCTCCGATGGCGCTGTGACATTTCTTGTGCCTGCACCAAAACGGTTGGCTTCTAGCGTCAACTTAGGACTGGAAAAATGACGTAGATAGACCGTGAGTCGCGCACACCCTGTCGCGGCCAGAACGGGCCTCGCCCACCTAAGGAGAGCCTCGTCGGACACCGTTTGTGGGGCCGTGCCGGACTCTTTTCTTGAAGGCAAATTGGATGAACGGCTCTTGCGACTCATGTCTGGGTGATGTCATCGGACTCGCTTGGGTAAACATTGCAACAAGGTTCCGCCAGCGGAAGTCGGAGCGTAGGCTCGACACCCTTTTCGGGATCAAAAAACCATATTTTTCGGACAAAATGGCCGCTTGAGACGGGAGCCATCCTCGGCTCAACTGCCGCTTCCCCAAAAAACTAGCCTCCACCGTTTTTCCATGAACCAACCAAGCCAAGGTGAAGTCGCCGTCCTGGACTACGGCTCCCAGTATTCCCAACTCATCGTGCGTCGAGTGCGTGAACTGGGCTACCTTGCTCACCTTTATCCGCCAGCGCGCCTAACAGACCTCAATCAGCCCGGTGCCATCATCCTATCAGGTGGTCCTCGATCTACATCGGACAAGGACGCACCAGATATCGACTTTGAGAAGCTGATGAGCTTCAACGTTCCAGTCCTGGGCGTCTGCTATGGCATGCAACTGCTCAACATCAAACACGGAGGGAGCGTCAAACCCGGCGTGACACGTGAATACGGTCCTGCCAAGCTAGTGCTCGCCGAAGAAAGTCCTCTTTTCGTCGGAATCTCAAAGGAATCGCAAGTGTGGATGAGCCACTCAGACACATGCTCAGATCGTGGGACTCAGACGAAGGTGATCGCCACCAACGAAGATGCGGTCCCGGTCGCGTTGCAATGGAGTGACCGCTGTTTTGGCATTCAGTTCCACCCGGAAGTGACTCATTCTCACGAAGGAACCGCCATTCTGAAAAACTTCCTAACCAGAACCAGAGCCAATCTCGCACGATTTGATATTCAGGCCTTTAAGGCCCAAATGCTTGAGCAGATCAAACAAGATGTTGGATCACGCCAAGTCATTTGTGGAGTCAGCGGTGGAGTAGACAGTACTGTCCTGGCCGTTCTACTACAGCGGGCTGGGGTCAAGTTGCGAGCTCTCTACATCGACACTGGATTGATGCGCCTGAACGAAACCGCTGAGGTGATCACTCAGTTTGAAGAAGTCGGAGTGCCGATTGAGGTCGTCGATGCGAGCAAAGAGTTCCTTTCAGCTCTCGAGGGCGTCACCGATCCAGAGCAGAAGCGGAAGATCATTGGCAACCTCTTCATTGATGTTTTTTGGAAGGCCGCAGGGGACGAAGTAGAACTTCTAGCGCAAGGCACGCTTTACCCAGACGTGATCGAAAGTGCGACCAGCGGCAGCATCGCAAGTAAAATCAAGACACACCACAATCGGGTGGATCGCATCATGGAACTCAAGGATCAGGGCAAGGTGCTGGAACCGCTGGCCGAGCTGTTCAAAGACGAAGTGCGCGCCTTGGGCGAAAGTTTGGGCATCCCCCACCGCGCACTATGGCGACATCCGTTCCCAGGGCCCGGATTGGCAGTCAGGGTGCCGGGAGAGATCACTCAGGAGAAGCTGGCGATCTGCCGTGCCGCAGATGATATTTGGATCAAGGAACTACGCCGCAGCGGCCAGTATGACAACGTGTGGCAGGCGTATGCCGCGCTGTTGCCGGTGAAAACCGTCGGTGTGAAAGGCGATGAGCGAAGCTATGAGGCGGCCATCAGTCTGCGGGCAGTAGTTAGCGAGGATGCGATGACTGCAGATTGGGTTGAGTTGCCGTATGATGTGCTCAGAGCAGCAAGCAATAAGATCCTTAACAGCGTCAAGGGCATCAACCGCGTCCTTTACGACATCAGTACCAAGCCGCCCGCAAGTATTGAGTGGGAATAGCACGAGAACCACGGCGCTTGCATGGTCCCCTCTCGAACGATTTGAATCTGATCCGACATTAAAACGAAAAAGCCCTCTCGCTAATCGCGAGAGGGCTTTTTTGTTAGATGACCTTATGGTGCAGGCTCCAGCAGAACTTGACCGCTCAAGATCGGCGAGGTTGTGACGGTTTGGCCAGACTGAGGAGGCTGAGCCAACAGGAAGTGACCTGCACGGCGGAACTGAGTCCCATCCCACACGAATGTTCCATTGTACTTGGCCGACCTGTTAAGAGTGGCAAGGCTACCAAGCACAGTGAATGTGCCGGTAAACTGTCCGAGCGGCTTGGATAGAAGCTTGAACCCAATTTTGTTGGGGTTGGCGGCTGGGATGAGCACTTTCTGGGCTACGGTGGCGCCCGTGTTCTGAATGCTGAACGAGAAAGTTGGAACTTCACCAGTGTTCAAGCCACCGGCAAGGAAGCTCGCCTTAACGTTATTCGTGGTCACGTCCGCAAAGCCACCCACGACACCACCTGCGGTTGGTGCCTTGTATTTGCCACCGATGGCGGTGAGATCAATTGGGCCAAAGCCCGCGCGATAGGTTTGGCTCTTCGAGGTTGCAGCCTCTGGAGCACGATTCCAGCTCAGCGTTCCGGTGAATGTGTTGTTGTCTACTGGTGCCGCTACCGCGATGGCCGGAGCGCCAAGCAGACTGCCGCCTGGAGTCTTAAAGGCATTGAAGACGATAACTTTGCCAGGGGTAGGTGCCACCTGAGGTCCGAGGAAAGTAGCGCACGTGTAAGCTAGGCCATCTGCCGCGATACCTGCACAAGTCACCTTGCCATCAACAGCCACCGTCACGTTGCCAATACCATCACCCTGCGGGATGGAGGCAACGTTGTCAGCCGATGCCGGAATCTCCATGAGGAACGTATAGTAACCTGCTCGGGTGGTGGCTGGCGTTGCCGTGCTCCAGGAGTTGCGATAGCCATGCGCCAACGTGGCACCCAAGTTGGTGGTGACATTGGTGACAGTTCCCGTGAGGGTGTTGTCAGTAAGCCCCAGAGTAAAGTCTACTCGCAGCGTGGGCTTCCCTTTGAGCGCACAGAATGCTTGGCCAGTGATGCCATCCACGCCTGGAGTGATGCCACCATGGGTCTGTGCAATTACATTGCCAGAACCGCTACGGGTCACGCCATCTGCAATCACCTTAGCGGAGTAGGCTCCGTTAGGCTGCACAGTGATGTCGACACGTGCACCGCGCCCTCCCCCAATGTTGGCATTGCGATCCACCAAGCCAACATACGTGCCCACAATGCCGGTTGGCAATGGCAGCACTGAGATTGTGGGGCTAACAACACTGGAAGGTGCCGAGCCAGATGCGTTCTTCGCGGTGATGGTCACGGTTGCACCCGATACAGGTGCCGAAGGTTTCCCTGAAATCAGGCCATTGGCGCTGATCGTGAGTCCCTTCGGCAGGCCCACAGCGGTAAATCCGCTAGGAGCACGTCCTGGAGTGTTATCTCCAAGTAGGATCTGGTGGCTGTAATTGGCCCCAACCACACCCACTGGCAGTTCAGTGATCGCCGCAAGAATCGGAGGCGCGGTGCCAACATTCAGCTGAGTTTTTCCAGCATCAGCTGTCAGAGCGGGAACAAACGCTGGGTTAGTGCCCAACACGCACTTGAACTCACCACTCGCACCAGCCTGCCATGGCAAGGTCTTCGCGAAAGCACCAACAGCGGTGTTATTGAAGAACCAGTTGTAAGTGATCACCCTGGGTCCAGCTGCTGTTGCAGTGAAGCTCAGATTTGCACCCGCAGCGGCGAACACAGTTTTGATGGCACCATCGTAAACGAAAACTTCTGCCACGTTGCTTAGCTTCACTCCCGTATTGTTTTTTACTTCCACGCGATAACTGCCAGCTCCTGCGGTAGTAAGTGCTGCCAGTGAATAGGTAGCACTGGTAGCTCCTGCAATCGGCTTGAACGCGGTCGAGCCAACGGCAGCCTTCTGCCACTGATAGGTGAGCGTGCCGCTGCCCGTGGCTGCGGCAGCCAGAGTGAGTGTGCTTCCAACTGCATGGAAGCCACTGTCTGGATGATCACTGAACACGATGTCGTTGTCGTCGTCCGTGATGGTCAGCGTGTGAACGATCAGCGCACCCGCGCTGGAGCCGGTAGGTGATCCGAGATTTACTACGACCGTTTCGTTAACTGGCGTTTCTTGCACATTGTCGTTCACGATTGGGATGGAAATGGATGCCACCGTCTGACCGACAGCAAACGTCAGAGTTCCCACAGGTGAGGTGAAGTCAGCCGCTGTGGCGCTACCGCTACCCAAGGTCACGGGCACCGTCACCAGCGATGTGGATGGGGTAGACAGTGTCACAATGAGGTTTGCCACGCCAACTGACTCTGGCACCGTGCTGCTGGATACCGCAAACTGCACCGTCGATGCAGGCGTTGCTCCAGTAGTAGTGAAGCAAAGCAACTCGCCCAAGCGCTCGCCAAACGGACTTTGGGCAACCAGTTGATAGTAGTAGGTCGTACCGGTCGCAAGTCCCGTAATGGCCTGTGGAAGGGCGATCGCGGTCGAGCCAGAGCCAATCACCACCTCAGCGGTGAGTGTGGCATCAGACATATCTCTCATTGTGCCGTAGCGGTAGCGCGCTGTGGTCTCGAAGCCCATTGGGTTTACAGTGCCGTTCAGAGTAGCTCCCGTGTTGCCAACGCTCGATGCTGCGAGCGTGTCGACCAAGGTCGTATCCGCCACATCCAGTCGGAAGACATCGCTGTAGCTGTTTGCACCGTTTACGCCACCGAAGACCCAAGGATCGCCATTCATGTCCGTAGCCACAGAGGCGAGTTGGCGAGCGCCAGGCGTGTTCGGCTCAGCACCCGTGCCGAGTGTTCCGTAAACTGGCTTAGCACCTGCCACATTAGAGCCCTTCTCCCAAGTCCAAAGACCAGTCGCTGGCTGATAGGACCAAACATCGTCAAACAGCCCGCTACCGACACCGCCGAAGAAGCAAAGAGCCCCCTCTTCATTCACCCATGCCGCCGCGCCACCCCGTCCGGCAGGCTCGCTGCCAACTTGTGCAACGCCACGTGTGACATAGACGCCCTTCGAGCCTGACTTATTCTGTCCGCTCATCCAAGTGAAGTTGTTCGTAGCTGGGTCATACTTCCAGAGGTCATTGTTAGCGCTGCCACCGAAGAGATAGGCCATGCCATCACGGCCCATCCAGGCAGCTGTGCCTGTGCGGGCACCTGGAACGTTGTCCCTGTGGGCCACGCCCTTGATGCCATACACGGCCAAAGCTTTGGCCGTATTCGGGCCTTTAATCCATGCCCACTGGTTAAGCACTGGATCGTAAGTCCAAAGGTCACTCAACAACGCAATCGTAGTGCCAAGAGCAACAACACCATTTCCTCCAAACAGATAGAGCTTACCGTTGCAATCGGTCCAGCCAGCAGCGCCACTGCGTGCACCGGGGATATTGCCAGCAGCAGGAAGTCCGATCGTGCCGTAAGTGGCATTCACCTTGGCAGTAGTCGTTCCTTTCACCAGCGACCATGCACTACCGTTCCACTTCCACAGGTCATTCATAGGACCTGCTGAGGTGAGACCGCCGAACATCCACAGATTGCCAGCAGCATCTGCCCACGTCGTTGCAGAGTTACGTCCACCGGGTTGTGAGGCAGTAGCAACTGCATTGATTCCTTTCTCTGAAGCACCTCCCAGATAGGTCCAGGTCTTGGTGGACATATCCAGCCTCCAGAAGTCATTGAGGTTGCCCGGGCCAGCAGTTTCACCGAATCCGAGACCGCCATAGACATACATGAAGTTGCCTACATTCCAAGTGGCCGCGCCCGACCGTGCACCTGGCTTCGGTGTGCCAGAGTAAACGCCTTTTTGCTTCGTCAGGTTGGAACCATCCTCCCAAACCCAGTTTGGAGGCCTGCGGACGATCTGTATCGTCACTGTGGCAGTTCCGACACTGATACCGTTGTCAAACACCTCGTAGGTGAATGAGTCAGCACCGATGAAGCCTGTATTTGGCAAGTAGCGGTAGCTAGCATCTTCGATCTCTGGAGAAGTTGCGTTACCGGCGAGGTTAAGAAGCGTTCCATTCGCTGGAGGAGTGACCACCGTGTAGGTCAATGTGCCCTGCGGCGTGCCACCCACACTGAGGGCATTTGTCAGAAGGTCATTCACGATGCCCACATCTGCCTGATCCTCGATCTCAACGGCAGAACGAGTCACATTGACAACGTAGCTCAAAGTCGTGATACCATCCTGCGCCAGAGTAGTCACGGTGACGGTATTGCCGGATCCGACACTCATTGCGAGAGGAACACTTGGGCTACCCGAGGCCGTGGCATTACCATTCACAGTAACTGTGGCGTTCGGCTCAGCTACAGTTGGTGTCGCGGTGATCGTCGAAGCCGAGAACGGAACGGTAGCCGTATAGCTGAAGGTTCCAGTGGCGAATGCAGGAGTAAGCGATCCCGCGCTGAGATTGAGGGCAGCCAAGCTCGCGTTGGTGCTTGGAGCGCGGGTGACGGTCACAGAGTAAGTCTTCGTCGTGATGGTATCCTGAGCAGTGACCAACACGTCGATGAGGTTTGCACCCACATTAAGAGCAAGCAGTCCAGATGGGTTGCCACTTGTGACGCTGCTGTAGGTGCCACCATTTACTCGCGCCTGGATGGTCGCATATGGATCAAACCGTGTAGGAGTCACGGTGACCGAGGTAACCGCATTGGCTACGTTGGCCGTGTAGGCCTGCGTGCCCGTGCTGAAGGAAGGCGCCAGCGTACCATCAGAAATGGCCAGCGCGCTAAGGTCAGTATTGGTGCTGGGCACGCGATTCGCATTGATGGTGTAGGTAGTGATGGTTGTGCCATCCTGGGCAGTCACCTTCACGTCAATCGGGTTGTTATTGATATTGAGCGGCAGCAGCGCGCTCGCATTGCCTGAAGCAACTGTGGTGTAGGTGCCACCATTGATCCGGACCTGGATGGTAGAGAAGGCATCGCCGCCTGTAGGCGTGACTGAAACACTCTCATCGGTGCTAGTGAGTGTCAGGTTGTAGGTAGTCGTTCCAGAGCTAAAGGCGGGGCTGAGCGTACCAAGGCTTGGCACCAGAGCTGATAGTGTACTGTTGGTGCTGGCTGCTTGGGTGATGGTAAAGGTCTGGGCAGCACTGGTCAACGCCGCTCCTCCTGCCGTATTGTCGTCGGTGAGCGTCACCGAGATCGAAGCCGTGCCGCCTGTGCCTGTGAGAGCGTAGGTCAATGCGCCTGATGCGTCGATTGTGGGCAGCGTAGTGAAGATGGCTGCACCGCTGGTTACACTGACGTTGAATGTAAGGCTCTGGGTGGCCTCACCGTCACCATCATCAATCCCAGTGGCCCATCCTGGCACCGTCTGAGTAGCGGTGACGGTAAGCGGCACATTCTGATCGGCTCCTTTGGTGAAAACTGGTGTGTCGTTGGTGCCATTCACGGTCAGGACGAAGGTGTCCGTGGTTTGATTGACTCCATCGCTTACCTCGACGGTCACAGTCGCGCTTCCTGCATAGTTGGCAGCAGGAGTCACCGTCAATGTGCGGCTCGAACCCGAACCGCCAAAGGCATACGCACTTCCCGGAGGCAACAATCCCGTATTGTCGGACGAGGCAGCCACGGTGAGCGATCCTGCTGCGGTTTCTGGATCTCCAACAGTAAATGCGAGAGCGGTAGTCGACGAGTCTTCGTTGATCGTCTGGTCGGTGATATTGGAGATCGTTGGTGCCTCGTTGAGGTCATTCACGCCGATGGTGATTTGCTCCTCATAGAACAAAGCAGGCACAGCATCATCCGTAGCGCGGAGACGAATGGAATAAGTTGGCTGCGTCTCGAAATCGAGTGCTACTGTTGTCTTCAGCACATTTCCTGCATCGATCATGAAGCTGGCGTTATCGGTATCGCCTACACCTGCAACAAGACTGAACGCCAACGTGGTGGACTGACCAGGGTTAGGATCCGTGCCGCTGATCACTCCCACCGTGCTTCCGATAGCTGAGTTTTCATTAATGGCTGATGGAGTCACCGCGATGTCTGTCGGCGCAAGGTTGGTCGAGGTCAGGGTTACGTTGTTTCCACCGTCCGCGTACTTGATTGTGTAAAGGTTGTTGCCCAACACAAAGGTGGAGAGATCAGCAAGCGGGTTGCCACCATATTGGAAGAGCCCACCGTTCCACGTTCCATAAGTGGCGATGGTAAAGCCAGAGTTGAATGCAACGGGAACGTCTGTTCCGAGGTCCGTGAAGACCAGGGTTGGATTGCCGTTCAGGTTCAATCCACCTGTGACATTGATGGTGTCGCCGCTGAGAGAGTTGGTGTTGAGGTCCAACTTGAGGAATGAGCCAACATTCATCGTGAGATCAGCGATGGAAATACTCCCAATGCTGCCATCGGTGGCCCCAGCGAGGCTGCCTGTGGCGTTCACAATCACAGGACCTAGTGCCCCCACCCCACCGAGGAGTCCGCCATTCACCGTCAGCCCACTGACTGATGACAAACTGCCATCAACAATCAACCCACCTGCGGAAACGCTCGCGGTGCCAGTAAGCGTGTTTGTTCCACTCAGGGTCATCACTCCGTTGCCCACCTTATTGAAGGCGCTCAGAGTGCTTCCAGAGATCACACCAGCGAAAGTCGTGTCCGTATTGGCACTGCCTACCGTTAACTGCTTATCACCCAACACCAACTGCGATGCACTTACGCCCGCGAGAGATGGGAAGCTAGTAGCTGCGGTGGTGAGCCCAGAGATGTCAACGACTCCGGCAGACCCAGTGATGTCGATTGAAGAACTGGTGAGTTCGCTGGCCAAAGAAAGCGCCAAAGTTCCGTCAGCCACAGTGATCGGACCCGTGAACGTATTGGCCGCAGTCAACGCTAGTATTCCAGCACCGGACTTGGTGAACGCTGCACTCCCAGCGATCACATTCGAAACAGTCAATGTGGTTCCTGAAGCGGTTTCAATACCACCACCGGCTGCACCAACCGTAATACCACGGAAGGTGTCATTGATCGCGAATGTAGCCGTGGTCTTCAGCGTGCCTCCATCCAGTTTCAGGTGGTCTGGAGAGTCGAAGTTGGGTGGAGAACCGATGTTTTCCTCAGATGCGATGGAGAGCTTGCCACCAGTGATGGTCGTCTTGCCAAAATAGGTGTTGTTGTTGGTCAACGCCATCTCCGTCGTGCCGGACTTGGTCAGGGCCACGTTGTGCTGGATCACTCCACCATAGCTGAAGTCCGTGACAGCAGCACCACCCACGTTCAGGGTGCGAATGAAGGTAGCGCTGTTGGTGATGTAACCCTGAGTGGTGCTTACGCCTGCGGTGGTGACCACGTTGTTGAGGGTTCCGATGGTCTGGTTTTGGCCGTTGAGGTCGAGCACGCCGTTGGCGGTGGTGGTCACTGTGCCGGTCGTAGGCAATGCGTTGTCGGCTCCGATGGCCAGCTTGCCTCCCGCGATCGTTGTGCCTCCGCTGTAGGTGTTGGCTCCGCTCAAAATCACGGTGTCATAACCGACTTTCACCATGCTTCCCGTGCCGCTGATCACACCCTTGACCTCAAGGATCGCCCCAGAGGTGGTGTACTCTTCCATCGGGCGGAAGTTGTTCTCTTGCTTGCCGCTGTCCAATCCGTTGGCT
>JAEUHM010000046.1 GCA_016795485.1 Verrucomicrobiaceae bacterium
AGCGGTCACGGTTCCAGCCACGGTAACGGACACAACTCCGGGCATGGCTCCAGCAGCCATTACACACCAAGTCATGGAGGCGGGCACAGTTCCGGTCATGGCTCTAGCAGCCACTACACGCCAAGTCATGGCAGCTACGGCGGGCACAGCAGCAACCGGCATTACGTTCCGAATCCGGGCCATGGCTCCAGCCACGGCAGCAGCGGCGGACACATCAGCCTGCCGGGATTCCATTTTGATTTTGGCAGCCGTGGCCGCCACTAACAGGGAGTGAACGGGATCGAAAGATTCCACCAAGCCCGCCGGAGAAAGAGAGGACTCCGGCGGGTTTTTTGTGCTTGGTGGAAAAAGCTGTTTCATGCAGTTCAATCCGTGCCGCCCATGAGTTTTTGGATGCTGGGTGAGCTGTAGGCTTCACCAGCGAGCTTACCGTCCACAAAAGCCCGCACGCCCCAGGCATGATAGCGGACGCCGGTGGCTTCGATGGTCTTTGAACGTGCCCGTTTGCCGCTGCCGGTGCGGACGGTGTGGCGCGGCGTGTAGGTGAAGTTGACGGGCTTGGTCTTGGCGTCGGCTTTTTTGCTTTGGGCCAGCTCCACAGTCTCGGTGCCGCTGCCATGTTTGACCACTTTGTCCGTGTCGAGATTGTCGCCAAAGAACGCCCATTCGAGCTTCACCGCAGCAGGCTTTTCGAGATGAAAGCCGGTGGCGGAGATTTCGAGCCAGCGGCTCTGCACCTCCTGCGGATTGTTGCCCTTGGGGTCGTTGTGCTCGCTTTTGGCGGCCACCTGGAGCTTGATGACGTTGTCCGCGAGCGCCGCTCCCGTGGTGGTGAGCAGGATGCAGACGATATGGGCGGAAATCCGGCGGAGCGAACTTCGGCGGCTGTTTGTGGATGTGGGTCGGGGGTTCATGGATGCTTCTTTGAGGTGCTGTCTTGAAGCAGCACGATCTGGGTGACGAAATCCGGGCCGATGAGCGGGTTGTGCAGCTTGATCTGAACCCTCATGCCGGGTTTCAAATGAGCGGGGAGAGCTTCCGACTCGTCGTGCCAGAATTTGGCCCACTCCGAATAAACAAAGCGGCGCACGGGGCCGCCATCCTGAGCGAAGGTGATCCAGCGCGTGGCATGATCGACGCTTTGAACGATGCCGGTCATGGTGGTGCCTCGCGGGCGTCTGGCCTCGGCAGTCGAGGGAAGCCAGAAGCACACGAGAGAGGCGAGGGTGAGAAAAGTCAGTGAGTGCTTCATGATATGCGGCTGCCCGCAGCCAGCAGCGCCGCCCTCACGGTGGGACGGCGCTGTGGCATGACGCGGGCGTGAGGGTTATTTCTTCTCCTCCTCGCCGTGCGCACAGGTGCAGGCGTATTCCTTGTTCTTGCAGGTGGGGCACTGTTCGAGGTTCAGGTTGAACTTCTCGGTGACGGCCTTGGCACCTTCCTTCTCGCGGATTTGCACCACGGTGGGGAGGTCGTTGCCTTCGGGAACGGCTTTGTCAGAGATCAGCTTGTCGCCGTCTTTGGTGAAGCTCAGCTTGGTGGGAGCGGAGCGGTCGCCGAGGGTGACGCTGATGACCTGCGCTCCAGGGGCGACGACTTTCATGTCGTCGTCGATGAAGCGGATTTCGACCTTCTTGTCTTTGTTCACGAAGAACTCGACGTGGGGTTCCACTTCGGTGATGAGCTTGCCGCCGGTGGGGCCGGCTTTGGCTGCATGTTCGTGGTCGTGCTTGTCCTTGTCAGCGGCATTGACCGTGAAGGCCAGGGCGAGGGTGAGCAGGGTGGTGATGAGCTTGGATTTCATGGGTTCGGTTTGTGTATCGTTTGGTTTGGTTTTGCCTGGGCGGCGGAGGCTCTGATGAGTTCGTCGCTTTGGAAATTCATGGGTTAGTGCGAAGCGGGCGCATCGTTTGCGATGGCTGTGGCCGCGGCTTTGCGACCGAAGGTGTAGAACACGGTGGGCGTGACACCGAGGCCGAGCAGGGTGCTGGTGACGAGTCCGCCGACGATGACGACGGCCACGGGATGCAGGATTTCTTTGCCCGGCTGATCGGCGGCGAGAACGAGCGGGATGAGGCCGATGCCTGCGGCCAACGCGGTCATGAGCACGGGCACGAGACGCTCCTTGGTGCCGCGAATGACCATCTTGCGCGTGAAGCTCTCGCCCTCGTGCTGCATGAGGTGCAGGTAATGGCTGATGAGCATGATGCTATTGCGAGCGGCGACTCCGGCGACGGCGATGAAGCCGACGAGCGTGGCGATGCTGATGTTGTTCAGCTTGAAGTAGGTGAAGACGAGGCCGCCGACGAGGGCGAGCGGGATGTCGCAGAGCACCTGGATGGCGAAGAATGGCGTGCGGAAGTAGCCGTAGAGGAGGAAGGCGATGACGGCGAGGATGACGGCGGTGAAGATGGCGATGCGCTGCGTGGCCTCTTGCTGCGCTTGGAACTCGCCCTCAAAGGTGATGAAGTAGCCTTCGGGCATTTTCACTTTCTCGGTGACTTCATCCCGCAACTTGACGACGAGGTTCGACACATCCTGAACAGTTGGTTTGATGGCGAGGGCAAAGCGGCGCTGGCTGTTCTCACGGAAGATGACGTTCGGCCCTTTGGCCTCGCGCACATCCGCGACGAGTGAAAGCGGGATGCGCTGCCCTTCACCAGCCTCGATGGGCAGCTCGGCGATTTTATCGGGTGAATCACGCCACTCAATGGGCAGGCGGGTGACGAGATTGACGGCTCGCTGGCCTTCACGAAGTTCGGCGACTTCCTTGCCACCGATGAGGGCGGAAAGCTGGTCGTTCAGCTTGCCGGGGGCGATGCCGTAGGCTTTGGCGCGGTCACGGTCGGCCTCGATGCGAAGCTGCGGGATGCTGGAGGTCTGGTCGAGCTTGCAATCCTCGAAGCCGGGGATGGTCTTGGCGATGGTTTGGATCTCGATTCCGATCTGGCGGAGTTTTTCCAAATCAGGGCCGAAGACCTTGATGGCGACGGGCGCGGACACGCCGCTCATCATGTGGCCGATGCGGTCGGCGAGCGGGCCGCTCACCACGGCAAAGACGCCGGGCACGGTTTTGAGCTTCTGGGTGATGTCTGCGATGATCTCTTTGCGGCCACGGCCTCCGCTGGAGTGACCTTCGCCCTCACTCCCGTCTTTGCGGAAGTCCACGTCGAACTCGGCGGTGGAGACGGGGACGACGTGATCGCCGCGCTCGGCACGGCCCAGGCGGCGACCGACCTTTGACACGCCTTCGACCGAAAGAATCTGCTGCTCCAGCACATCGGAGATTTTGTTCATCTCCTCCAGCGAGGTGCCGGGAGCTGCCGTGGCCGCGACGAGCGCGGTTTCCTCCTGGAACTTGGGTAGGAAGTCCTTGTTCATCTTCGGATACAAAGAGAACGCCGCGATGACGATCATCAGCACGATGCCGAGCATGACGAGCGGCTGGCTGAGACCGAAGCGCAGCAAGGTGTTCTCCAGCAGCCATTTCATGCCACGGGTGAGGAAGCCGTCCTTGTGCTCATGGCCGTGCTTTGGATTCAGCAGCATCGAGCACAGCACGGGGATGGCCGTGAGGGAGACGACGAAGGAAGCCATCATCGAGATGATGGTGGCGACGGCGATGGGGGCAAAGAGCTTGCCCTCCACGCCGGTGAGTCCCAGCAACGGAAGGAACACGAGAATGATGAGCACGGTGGCGTAGAGGATGGAGTTTCGCACCTCGCCGGAGGCTCGTGCGATGACTTGCAGCTTCGGCTGCGGATGCGGCAGCGCCGCGTTCTCCCGTAGGCGGCGGAAGACGTTCTCCACATCCACAATGGCATCGTCCACGACCATGCCGATGGCGACGGCGAGGCCGCCAAGGGTCATGCTGTTCACGCTGATGCCCATCCACAGGAAGACGAGCATGGTGATCCCGAAGGACAGCGGCATGGCCATCAGCGTGATGAAGGTGGTGCGGAAGTTCAGCAGGAACAGAAACAGCACAATCGTCACCATGATCGCACCATCACGGATGGCCTCGGTGAGGTTTCCGATGGCGTTGTCGATGAAATCTTTTTGCTGGAAGAGCAGCGTGGTTTCGACGCCCTGCGGGAAGGTGGGCTTCAAATCTTCCAGCGCTCCTTTGATCTGCTCCGTGAGGGCGCGGGTGTCAAAGCCGGGTGCCTTGGTGATGGACATGATGACGCCGTAGGTGGCGGATTTCTCCGGGAACTGGCTCACGGTGGCATCCCCGCGCATCGGCTCCACACCCCAGACCACATTGGCGACATCACCGATGGAGATGGGGCGGTCATTGACCTTCTTGATCACAGTGCGGGCGATGTCATCGAGTTCGACGGTCATGGCGAGATTGCGCACCATGATCTCGGTGGGGCCGGTGTTGATGAAGCCGCCCGTGGTGGTGTTGGCGGACTCGGTGGCGGCCTCTTCCAGCTCATCAAAGCTGACGCCGTTGGCCTGCATCTTAAAGGGATCAGGCTGGATTTCGATGCGCTTCACACCGCCACCCATGTTGAGGATTTCGGCGATGCCGGACACGCTTTGCAGACGGCGCTTGATCGTCCAGTCGGCCAGCGAGCGCACTTCACGCGGCGGCAGGTAGCCTGGCTCGCCTTCTTTGATGGTGGAGCGCACCCCGACGAGGAGGATCTCTCCCATCAAAGACGCCACGGGTGTCATGAACGGCTGCACGCCCTCCGGCAACTGTTCGCGCACGCCTTGCAGACGCTCCTGCACGAGCATTCGCGCCTTGTAGATGTCCATGTCCCAGCCGAACTCGGCATAGACGAGGGAGAGTGCCACGTCGGAGTTTGAGCGCAGACGCGTGAGGCCCGCGACACCCATGAGAGCGCTTTCAATGGGTTGCGTCACACGCATTTCGACTTCCTCAGGCGCGAGGCCGGGGGATTCCGTCAAGATGATGACGGTGGGCTTGGTGAGGTCTGGCAGCACCTCCACGGGCAGCTCGGTGGCCGTCTTCAAGCCCATCACCATGAGGATGAGCGCGGCCCCGATGATGAGCGCCCGGCTGGCGAGCGCCCAATGAATCATTTTGTTGAGCATGGGTTACGCAGCCTCCTTTTCAGCGGGTTTCGGGGCGGGAGTCTCGGCTTCTTCACTGCGGCTTTTTTTGGTGAAGATGGAAAGCAGCAGCAGCACGGCCAAAGCGCCGGTGGCATACTTCCACAGCGGGCTGTCACCTTCTTCCTCGCCGTGCCCGTGCCCGTCTCCGCCGCCTTTTTTGGCATCCATCGCGGCTTTCTTCTCCGGCGTGAGTTCGGAGCCATCGGCGGCGTGTTCGTGACCGTGGGCGGCATCCAGCGCCTCTTTGAGCGAGACGCTGCTGGCTCCGGCAAAGGAGAGGGAATAGGCACCGCGAGTCACGACCTCATCCGCAGGCAGCAGGCCGCTGGTGATCTCGACAAAGCGGTCATTGATCTCGCCCACGATGACCGGTGTCTTCACGAAGGCGTTCGCGAGATCGAAGTCCTTCACATAAACGAAGCGGCTGCCGCCCTCGCCCTGCAAGGCGGCACGCGGCACGCTGACCACGTTGCTGCGCTTGCTCATCACGATGCTGAACTCCGCCCGCATGTCGGCGCGGAGCTGGCCGCCGGTATTCGGCAGGCGGAAGATGGCATCAATCGTGCCGCTGGCCTTGTCCGCGCTGGTGCCGAAACGCAGCAGCTCGCCGTTGAATTTTTCATTGGGCAGCGCGGCCACTTTGATGTGCGCCACGGTGCCGGGCTTCATGCGTCCGGCCTGGTGCTCAGGCACACGCGCCACCGCATAGACCTCACTGAGGTCGGTGATCTCCAGCATGGCCTTTTCAGGATCAATGGGGTCGCCGAGGCGTGCATCCACATGGGTGACGAGTCCGCTGAGTGGTGCCTTGAGCACGATCACGGGTGGCGGATCACCCGGCTGGCGGCTCTCCACCTTTGCCACCTCGTCGCCTTCTTTCACCATGTCCCCAGGAGTGAGTTTCAGCTCCACGATGCGGCCTGGAATGCGACTGCTGACTGCGGCGATCTTGCTGGGAATGGCCTCGATGCGTCCGAGCGAGAAGATGGTGGCCTCGAAATCGGTCTCCTCGACTTCGACCGTCTCAATGCGGAGGTTTTTCACGCCGGTTTCATCCAGCACGACGGTGTTGGCCGCGCGTTTGTTGTCTTCGGCGGCAGTGGTGATGCCGGTCAAAGACAGGCAGAGGAATAAGTGAGCCAGGGGGCGTTTCATGATGAGAGTCAGGTGGAAATTAGCGGGTAGGTTTCGGTGCGGGCGTGGCCGGGGCGTGCTTGCCGATGGCGGCCTCGTAGCGGATGCGGGCGAGATGAAAATCACGCACGGCATCCAGCGCGGCGGCTTCCAGTTGCAGGCGTTGCTCGCGGGCGCGGAGGATGGTGAGCAGGTCAGTCTGGCCGCTCTCGTAGGCTTTTTCGAGCTTGCCGGTCTGCTCGATCACGAGCGGCAGGAGCTTGTCGCGGGTCTCATGCGCGAGGTCATAGCTGGTCTGCATATCCCTCCGGGCATTCTCCGCATCACTGAGGATTTGCTTGGCGAGCGCCGCCTGCTCCAGGCGCACACGCTCTGCGGCGGCGGTCTTCTCGGCTATCTGGCCCTCGTTCTTGTTCCAAAACGGCAGCGGCAGCGAGACGCGGAAACCGATCACACCATTGGTGCGGCGATCATCGCCAGAGGCATTCTGATACTCAGGCCCGGCGAAGATGCCCGCGCTCACGTCCTGCCACTTGTTGGCTTTGGCGAGGTTGATGTCGGTCTGAGAAGCGATGACCTTGGCCTCCGCGAGCTGATAGTCGGCACGCAGCATCCAGTTCGCCCCTTTACCCGGCACACCCATTTCCGGGAGTGCGCCGGAGATCGACAGCGCAGCATCAGGATCAAGGTCGAGCATGGGCTTGAGAGTGCCCAGCAGGCTGCGGCTTTCGCCCTCCAGCTTGCGGGCTTCTACGATGAGGCGCTGCGCGTCCACCTGGGCCTGGGCGGCATCCAGCGCGGAGAGTTCACCCGCCTTGGCACGTCCGGTGACGAACTCGGAGAGCTTTTTCGCCAGCTCCGTCTGCTGCTGGCGCAAACCTCGCTGCTGCTCGATGGCGAGAATCTGCACCGCCAAAGTCTGCGCCTCGGAAATCAAACGGCGCTCGGCATCCCTCACCTCCAGCTCCGCTGCGGTGACGAGCTGCGCGGTGAGCTGCTTCTCCAGCCGCAAGCGTCTGGTGATCGGGAACGATTGATCGAGCGACATCATGACCTCCCCCGGCGAAAGGTAGGTTTCATTCCGGGTATCCACGCCCACCGTGGGATTGGAGAGACGCCCCGCCCCGAGCTGGCGGCCACGGGCCTCCTCCACGGCCATGCGGGCGGCTTTCAACGAGGGATGAGCGGCACGGACACGCGGCCCGATGTCGGAAAGAGAAAGAGTGAGTGCCGGAGCTGATGAAACAGCCGCCAGGAACAAGGAGAAAGTCAGTGAGATGGAACGAAGCATGGAAAGGGTGGTGGTTTGTGGTTTGCAGGCGTGGACAGGCCATGCCTAGAGCAGTGAAAAGATCGCCAATGCGCCTCAAGCCGTCAGTCGTGGACGGCGGCGCGGGCTTTCAGCCTCAAACCAAAATCACCATGCAACGAGCCACCTGCACAGCGGCAGATGGCGGACTATCTCCCCCGGTGTCCAGGGGCGTCTTCATCCATTCATTCTCGGCGCGTGCCTGAATCTGCACCCAATCGTGAATCCAAGTCTCGGCGACGAGCACCGCGACGAAGGCAGGAATCGAAACAGTCGCCAAATTGGAGGGCGCGGCCTGCATATCCACGCTCAGAGGCGTGTGGTGCTCTTTCTCACCTTTGTCGTCACAGTCCTTGGTGGAGCTTTCCTCGCAGGGCACCTCACCCGCGTGGTCATCCACGATCACGCGATGGCAGTGCTCCGCTTTCGTCTCTACTGGCGCATCGCCATGAGCACAGGCATAGCCACACTGCACGCCAAACACCTGCACACACGCGACGACCAGAACGGCCAGCGTGGGGAGGATGCGTTTGCGGAAAAGTGACATGAGCGGTGCTAAGATGCTCTCGGGGCTGAAACTATTCAACTTTAATTTTGAAGCCCCCTGATCTCAGAGCTTGGAATCAGGGGACTTTCGGCAGTTCGATCACTCGTCGCAAGTGCAGGCGTATTCCGGGTTGCCGCACTCTTTGCAGGTGTGGAGTTCCAGCTTGATGCGGAAGTTCTTGGTTTTCGCATCGGGGGTGGACTTGGCTTGGACGACGACTTGGTAGCCTTCGCCTTCGGGGAGCTTGGTTTTGGAGACGAGGAGGTCGCCTTTCTTCTCGAACTCGATCTTGGTTTTGCCGCTGGGGGCTTCGGCGGTGGCGGTGATGACCTCCGTGGTGGCGGGCTGGGCTTTCAGCGCGGCGTCATAGACGGCGATGCTGATGCTGCGGTCTTTCTCGACGAGGAACTCGGCTTGCTTGCCGCCAAGATCGAGGAGGAGACCTTTGCGGGGGCCGGCTTTGACTTTGGTATCGGCAAAGGCGGAGCCAGTGGCGAGGGCGGCGATGATGAGGATGTGGAGCAGTGTTTTCATGGTGTGTTTGTTAGTTTGGCGTTGGGTTCTTGGTTTTGCGCTCAATCCAGTCGTAGAGCACAGGCACGACGAGCAGGGTGAGGAAAGTGGAGGTGAGGATGCCGCCGATGACGACGGTGGCGATGGGGCGCTGGACTTCGGCCCCGGCTCCGGTGGCGAGGGCCATGGGGAGGAAGCCGAGGCTGGCGACGAGGGCGGTCATGAGCTTGGGCCGCAGGCGGGTGAGGGTGCCTTCGAGCACGGCTTCCCGCACGCCTCGGCCTTCACTGCGGAGCTGGTTGATGAAGCTGATGAGCATGATGCCATTGAGCACGGCGATGCCGCTGAGGGCGATGAAGCCGACGGCGGCGCTGATAGTGAAGGGCATGCCGCGCAGGTGCAGGGCGAAGATGCCGCCGGTGACGGCAAGCGGCACACACATGAAGATGAGCGTGGCCTGCCGGAAGGAGCCGAAGCTGAGGAAGATGAGCACGAAGATCAAGGCGAGGGCGAGCGGCACGACGATCATGAGGCGGGCCTTTGCTTCTTGCAGGTTTCTGAACTGGCCGCCGAACTCGAAGTAGTAGCCATCTGGAAAGGCTACCTTTTCGCGGATGAGGCGGGTGGCTTCATCGACGAAGCTCTGGGTATCGCGTCCGCGCACGTTGATGAGGATGCTGACGCGGCGCTGGGTGTCCTCACGGGCGATCTGCACGGGCTGCGGGGTGAGGGTGATTTTGGCGACTTGGCCGAGTGCCAACATGCCGCCATCATCGGTGCGGAGGGCGAGGCGTTTGATGCCTTCGAGATCACTGCGGCGGTCTTCACTAAGGCGGACGACGATGGGGCTGCGGCGGTTGCCATCGATGAGCTGGCCGACTTCCGCTCCGGCGAGGGCGGTCTCGATGAGGTGGTTCAACTCGTCGGCGTGGACGTTGAACTTGCGCATGGCTTCGCGGTCGGGCTGGATTTCGATCATGGGGTTCTTGCCGATGTTGTCGAACTCGGTCTCGCTGCCGCCACGGATGCTGCTGATGACGGTGCGTGCCTCGCCAGCGAGGCGCTCGAGTTCGTCGTAGCTGTCGCCAAAGACTTTGCACACGAGGTCGGCGCGTGCTCCGGCCATGATCTCGTTGAAGCGCATCTGGATGGGCTGGGTGACGAGGATGTTTTGGCCGGGCACCTGATCCAGCAGGGCGGTGCGCATGAGTTCGCCAAGGCGATCTTTGCTGATGGTGTGTCCGTCTTCCTGCCTCCACTGCTCACGCGGGGCGAGCATGATGTAGGTGTCGGCCACGTTGGGGTTCATGGGATCGGTGGCGATCTCGGCGGTGCCGATGCGGGAGAAGATTTCCTTCACTTCGGGGAAGTCGCGGCGGATGACGGCCTCGCTTTGCTTTTGCAATTCGAGCGAGGAAGAAAGCCCGGCGCTGCTGCTGCGGATGAGCTGGAAGGCGAAGTCGCCCTCATCGAGCTGCGGGATGAACTCGGAGCCAAGGCGTGAGAAGACCCACAGCGAGGAGCCGAAGAGGATGAGCATGGGCAGGACGATGAGCGGCTTGAAACGCAGGCCGAACTGCAAGAGCGGTGTGTAGAGGCGCTTCGTGAGGGTGACGAGCCAGTTGTCCTTTTCCTGAATCTTCCCACCGAGAAGATAAGAGCACAGCACGGGCATGAGGGTGACGGCGAGCACGAGCGAGGCTCCGAGCGCGAGCATGACGACGAGGGCCATGGGCTTGAACATTTTCCCCTCGATGCCTTGCAGGGCGAGGATGGGCACATAGACGACGGTGATGATGAGCACGCCGAAGAACATGGGATTGGCGACTTCTTTGGCGGACTTGAGCACTTCCTCGCTGCGCTCCCGCAGGGTGAGGGTGCGACCGAGCGCGTGCTGACGCTCCCCGAGGTGGCGGACGATGTTTTCCACCATGACGACGGCGCCATCAATGATGAGGCCGAAGTCGATGGCTCCGAGGCTCATCAAGTTTCCGCTGATGTGGTAGCGCACCATGCCGGTCATGGCGATGAGCATGGAAAGCGGGATGACGAGGGCGACGATGAAGGCGGCGCGAAAGTTCCCCAGCAGAGCAAAGAGCACGACGACGACGAGCAATGCGCCCTCGGCGAGATTCTTCTCCACGGTGGCGATGGTGCGGCTGACGAGGGCGCTGCGATCATAGAGGGTGCGAATGGTGACTCCGTGGGGGAGCTTTTCCTGAATCTCCGCCAAACGGCTGCGGACGGCTTGGGCGACGAGGCGTGAGTTTTCCCCTGCAAGCATGATGGTGGCTCCGATGAGGGCTTCCTTTCCGTCATCGGTGGAGGCTCCGGTGCGGAAGGCGCTGCCGATGGTGACGCTGGCGACTTCGCTGATAAGAATGGGCCGCACGCCACCAGCGAACTTCAGCGGGATGGCGAGGATTTGCTCCATGTCGGTGACGCGGCTGGCAGCGCGGATGATGAGCTGCTCACCGCCGATCTCGACGTAGCCGCCACCTGCATTGCGGGTGTTTTGCTCCACGATCTCGGCCAGCATGTCGAGCGAGAGGCCGCGTGCGGCGAGGCGGGCGGGATCAGGCTGGATGACGATCTGCTTTTGATAACCGCCGCTGGTATTCACCTCCGCGACGCCCGTGGTGGCACGGAGGAGAGGCTTCACCTGATACTCCTGAATCTGCGCCAGCTCCATGAGCTGGGCCTCGCGGGTGGCGGGCTTGGTCTTCGCGTCGTCGGTGTAATCGAGGCCGTAGTAGAAGATCTCGCCAAGGCCGGTGGCGACAGGGGCGAGCTTGGGCGTGAGGCCGGGCGGCAGGTCATCAAGCACGGCTTGCAGTCTCTCGGTGACGAGCTGGCGGGTGCGGTAGAGGTCCACGCCATCCTCAAAGATCATGGTGACCTGGGAGAGGCCGAGCTTTGACAAGGAACGCAGCTCGACCATCTGCGGCAAGCCGGCCATCTCGCTCTCGATGGGAAAGGAGACGAGCTTTTCGATCTCCTCCGGGGCGAGGGCGGAGACGGCGGTATTGATCTGCACCTGCGGATTGGTGATGTCCGGCACGGCATCAATCGGCAGATGAATGGCGGACCAGGTGCCGATGCCAATGAGGATGAACGTGGCGAGCAGCACGGCGGCGCGCTGCCGCATGGCGAGGGTGATGAGATGAGCGAGCATGAGGTGAAGAATGAGCGTCCGCCGACTGGAGTCGGCGGACGCCGTGGGTGTGCTAGTTAGTCAGCGCAGCACTCGCAGCCGGTGCAGCAGCCTGGGTCGCAGGAGCAGACACCAGCCTCACAGCAACTGCCGGTGAGGCAGCAGCAGTCACCCGTGGCGCAGCAAGCGCCACCCGTGCAGCAGGCAGCGGCAAGGCAGCAGTTGGACTTGGCGTCCGTGCTGGATTGAGTGGCTGCATAGAGACCGGTGAGGGTCAGGATGAGGGCAAGAGACAGGAACAATGTTTTCATAGATGAGTAAGTTTGAATGGTTTAAATGAACTTAAGTCGGCGGAGTGCCGACGTGGTGGAAGTGGTGTGGCTGCTTTGGAGGCGGCAAAGGAGGCCGCTCGGTGCGTGAAGGCGCACGCTGCGACAAAGGACGAATGCCTTGGGCATTGAGCGGGCAGGTCTGTGGAGCACTCATCACCACAGGAGGCATGGTGGACGTGATGTGCAGACAGCAGGCACAGTCGCAGCCTTGGTTGGTGTCCTGGCAGGGGCAGTCGGAATGGTGCTCAGTGTTGTCTGACGGCATGTCTTTGCAGCAGATCATCTCGCACGCCGGCATCCGGGGTGAGCACTTCCCCTGATGCGCCTGACTCCACGGCACCGCAAACAACGGCAGCAGCACGACGAGCATGATCCAGGTGATCATGCGATGCTGTTTGCGGTGATGGAGGCTGGTGGAGAACATGGCCAAGGTTTAGTGGCCGCAGGTGCAGGCTTTGCCGCCACGGAGGACTTGGAGTTCCGCCAGCCAGAGTGACATGACGGGCGTGGTGACGATCTCATCGCCTGAATAGAGGCCGTCGGTGATCTCGACGTGCTCTCCGCTCGCCGCGCCGACCTTGACGGGTGTGCGCAGATAGAACTCGTCGTTCTTCGCATAAACAAATGTGCCCTCGGCAGTGGTGAGCAGCGCGGCCTTCGGAATCGCGGTCACAGCATCGCCAGCGGCAAAGCGGAAGGTGGCGCTGAGGGCGCTGCCTGCCTCCAGCGTGGCCGCGCTCTGCACGGTGACTTCAAAATCACCCAGCGTGATGAAGGGGGCCTTCTCCACGCGGAGCACGCTACCCTTTTCCTCACCAAAAACGACCTCCATGCCGGGCTGCACGCGTGCCGCCTGGGCCTCGGTGAGCCAGCCGCTAGCCTCGGTGCCGCGCTGCATGGCCTGCAAGGTGACGGTGAAGCTAGCCGCGATTTTTTCCTCCGCGACCTCGGCGGTTTGCAGGCCGATGGAACGGCGCATCTGCTCGGTGAGGGCCACGCCTTTTCCCTCCTTGAAGTGAGCGCCATTCTCCGGCGCGGGTGTGGCAGCGCCAGGGCTGGCCTGCGAGTCGAGGCAGCTCGTGAGGGTGAGTGAAAGTGCGGCGAGAAGGGTGCAAAGAATGAGTTTCATGGTGGTGAGAAGTTAGTTTTTGATGGTGACGAGGCTGGCGGGTGCGCCGGTGAGTTCTTCGAGTGCGAGGGCGGCCTCCAGCGCCTGGCTCTGCGCCTCGCTGATGGATTCGACGGCTTCGAGATACTTGTCTTGAAGCTCCACGAAGGTGCTCATCGGCACCGCACCGATTCGGTAGTGGCGGTCAGCCAGCGCGGCGGCTTCGCTGAACTTGGCGATGGCATCGCCCTTCCACACGGCGCTGCGAGATTGCTGCGTTTTGAACAATAGCGCGGACTCCGTGACCTGCCGCTCCACCTCACGCTGGGCGCTGCTCAGTGTGGCCTGCGCCTGCACCTGCCGTGCCTCGGCACTGGTCACCTCCGCCTTGCCAGATTTCCAAAACGGCAGCGGAAAGGAGATGCCGATCCCTGCCACGGTTTGGTCATCGAGCGAGCGGGTGTTTTGCACCTCGACGAATGGGCCGACGGTAAAGGTGGGGTAGCGTTCGTTCTTGGCGAGTTCGACCTTGAAGCCTTGCTGCTCCAGCTCCGCACGGCGGATGCGCAGGTCGTAGTGGTTCTTCATCGCCGTGCCGAGAAGTGAATCAAGTGAAGGCGCTGTTTTCAGCGTGAAGGCATCCCGCTTCACGATGAGCGGCGTGTCGGCCCGGCGGCCCATGAGCTGATTCAGCTCCAGCAACGCCTTTTGCACTGTCACGCCCGCCGTCGCAGCGCGTGACTCCGCCACCAATGTCGCCGCCTCAACAGTCACGCTTTCCAACTGCGGCGCAATGCCTGCTGCCTCGCGCTGCACCATCACCTCTCGCAGAGCGGCATAGCGTGCGGCTACCTCGCCGGCTGCCGCTGCCACCTCCTGCTGAGCCGCCAGCGTGTAACCAAGCACGCGGACACGCGAGGCGAGGTGAAAACGGAAACGCTCCAGCCCCAGCTCCGCCAGAGCGATGTCGCGGTTCGCGATGGCCTTTCGCAAGCCCAGCCGCCCCGGCCATTCGATGGGCTGTGCCAGCGATGCCGCAAAGGCAAGGCCGTTAGAGCGTGACTCGGTGCCTTTGAGTCGGTTTTGGCCGACCTCCAGGCTGAGTTCAGGGTTCGAGGGCCTGCCCGCCGCGCTGCCAGCAGCCTTGGCGGAGGCGATTTCCGCCTCGTAGAAGCGGATTTCAGGATTGGCAGCTAAAGTCCTCCCCACCAACTGCGTTAGGGTGAGAGGCTGCGGTTTATCCTCCGCCAGCACAGGCAGAGTGAGAAGGGTCAAAAGAGTAACGGTGAGTTTCATAAGCATGAGATTCCAGACAGCGGTGAATGGGCGCGAGAACACGCCACAAGTGCAAACAAGCGCCTGAAAGCTCAGCGGGCCGCATCGTGACGGCTCAAGCTCAGGACGCTCAAATCAGAGCACAATCAGGCCCGCGCACCGGACAAGCCGTGCGTGCCAGAAACTCACACAATCGCCGCACAGGCGGCCCGTGAACTGATAAGAGAACCTCCGCAGAGCTATCCGCATCCACGACCGGCAACACAAGCTGCATGACGACAGGAAGAGCAAACTCCGGCTGCGCCTCCAAGCCCAGCTTCACCGCCAATGTGGCCCCATTTTCCAGATAATCACACACCTGGCACTCATCGGAAACCGGCTCATGCTCCTCATCATGCTCGCCTTCATGACAAACATGCTCCGCACAACACGTCGCCCCACCCAACACCCCAAAACGCTCCAAGGAGCAATGCACGAGGCACGACACCCAAAGGCATAAAATGATGGCGGAGAGAAACTTCACTGGTGATAATGGTAAGTGAAAGAGGCCATGCGTGTCAATTTATTCCAAGCTGTGTCAATGATGTGTTGGAGAGGGATAGCTGCCCAAGTGGAGGCTCATGCGGAGGATGATCTGTCGGCGGTGGCATCGTGATGGGAAATCATGCCTCCCGGCTGGCTTTGTCACCCCCTTAACGGCAGCTTAGCGCAGATAGCTCAGATACACCCACGGCAGCTTTGATGTCTCGCGAGTCTCGTTGCCCTGCGTCTCGCGCACCCAGAGGGTGACGGGCTGGCGGTTGTAGTTGCGTTCGTTGACGCCGCAAAGCGTCACGGTGCTGTTTTCGATGAGGAAGGCGGGCAGGCCTTCGCGCCAGCCGGCGTTGGAGTAGAGGAAGATGCCCGACGCGTCGGTGATGCCGCCGTTCACGGTTTCGATGATGGTGCCGATCTTTTCGGTCTTCATGCCGAGGATCCACAGCCTGCCGCCGTTGTTGCGGCACATGGTGCCCTGATGCTCGACATTGAGCTGCCGACACCACGCGCTCTGACCGGGCTGTTGCAGGTTCAACTGGCCACACAAATCATCTGCGAAGATGTCGCCGCTGCCGTGGCCCTCGACATCGAAACCGATGACGCTGCTGACGACGAGCGTGCGCTTCGATTCATGGCGGAGCTCGATGACGTGCCCGCCGCTGCGATTGCTCATGCGCTCAATGATGACGGCGGGAGCCGCGTTTTCGCCATCGACGAGTTTCCAAACAGCTTTTCCCTCGGTGTGAAAGCGACCTTCGAGGCCGATGATGCGTTTCACTTGGCCGCGAATTAGCACCTCGCTGTCGAAGAAGAACTCCTTGCCCGCCGCGAGGTAAATCGTGTCCGCTCCGGAGTCGATGGCGCGTTGCAAGGCGGCGCTGGAGTCTTGCTTGCCTTCACCATCGGCTCCGAAGGCCTCAATGTTCACCCACTTGCCCTCCCACGGCACCTCGGGCGTTTCTTTGACAGGCAGATGCGTGATCTTACCGGCTTCCGCGAAGGTCTTTTCGCCCTCGAATCGAAACGGCGACACCACATTGGCATGCGAGGTGTCCTCGGCAATGCGGCCCGGCTCCATCACATCGCCCTTGTCGCGGCCTTTGTCGGCATGATCGACGGAAATGGTGTGTCCGTTGATCTCCACATCGCGCAGCACCATCTGGCGCTGATTGAGAATGCCGGGCTCGTCGCTGCTGCTGCCGGTGATTTTCGAGTCCACGAGCGTCACGGTGCCCATGGAGTCTTTTTCGTTGTAGAGCGTCGTGACGGCATTTTCACTCGTGAGGCCGCGCACGAAGATCATCTGGTGGTAGTTGTGCCAGCCGAGCTTGCGCTGACCACGCAGCAGGACGTGCTCGAAGGTGTTCGAGTTCACCGGCCACTTCGTCACGATGCCGGTCTCAAAGCCCTCCACCGTGAGATTTCGCACGAGCAGTGGTCCAATCTCATCCGTGAAGCCCATGTCGAGGCCGATTAGCCCGCTGTCCTTCGCCGCGCGGAGGGTCACGTTGCGGATGCAGCCCTGGTTGCTCGCGTTGAACTGCATGCCGATGGCCTGCGTATTGCCAGCGCCGATCTCGAGAGTCAAATCCCGCACCGCATTGCGAAAGCGCTGCGCGGGCTTGTTTCCGGTCCAAATGAGCGCCTTCGGTTTTTCGGCAAAACCCGGCGTGGCGGCCGGAAGCGTGATTTTCGTCAGCGCCATACCCGCGCCCTGCAAAATGGTGCGCTTCTCGCCATTCCCGCCCTCGCCCTTCGGCCAGCGCAAGGTGTCGGTGACGACGAAAGTGCCCGCAGGCAGATACACGATGCGATTCCCATTCGGAAACGCATCCAGCGCCTTCTGAATCGCGGCGGTGTCATCGCCGGTGTCATTCGCTTTGGCCCCAAACGCCGTCACATCAAGCACACCGCCGTCTTTGGGGGAAGGTGATGGGCTGCTGGGCGCAAACACCTGTGGTCAGAAGAATGAGGAGCAGGGTTTTCACGGCTTCACGAGACCCTCAGGCAGCTTGGCGAGGCGTTCGACGGAGGTAACGTCGTGGTAGAACCACGGTTTGCTGTCCTTGAGCTTGAAGATGATTGTCTTGGCTGCGTAGCGCAGGCCGTCGTGCTCCTTCCAGTCGCTGAAGCAGTAGAAATCGCTGCGCCAGTCGAGGCGGTGGAGGAGGTGGGTTTCTTTGTCGAAGTAGAATTTCATTGCTGGCATCACGCTGCCGCTCACTTGCAGGCCTTCGCACACTTTGCCCTCGTCGGTGAGGTCGGGGATGGTCTCGAATTGCGACTTGGGATCGACGAGCAAGTCGAGCGACCACGCGCGGACATCGTCCTTGGCGGGTTCTTCACCGCGTTCCTTTTTGCCGAGCCACCAGAAGTTCGGCAGTTCGATGACGGAGATGCGGCTGGAGCGCTTTTTGCCTTCGGGAGGCTCGGGCTTGTCGCCAAAATGAAAGGTCTCGCCGATGCGGAAGATCTTGAGCAGCTTGTCCTTGCCACCGACGGCCGTGAGAGCCTTTTCCACCAAAGCGGGAGGTGACGCGGGGGCGCTCTGCGCATGCAGCGAAGAGTAAAGAAGTGCGAAGGCTAGGAAGGAGAAAACGAGCAGTTTCATCGTCGGAAAGGTGAAGGAAGGATCGGCGCGACGCAATCAGCTCATAGTGAGGTGATGGATCGCTTGTCCAGACCTTGAGGCATCACGCCATGTCCAGCCCGGTGAGCGTGCCGGTGCTGGTGCCAAACCTATCCTCCTCGATGCCGAGGCGCTGGAGCATGTTGACGAAGAGATTGCAGAGCGGCGGCGGATTGTCGGGATCGAAGGCGAGATGCTGGCCGTGGCGGAAGCCGCCTCCGGCGAGCAGGACGGGCAGATTTTTCGTCGAGTGGCTGCTTCCATCGCCGAGATTGCTGCCGAGGAAGACGGTGGTGCGGTCGAGCAGGTTTGAATCGGCCTCTTGCGACTGCTTGAGCTTCGTGAGCAGGTCGCGCAGGGTTTTCATCGTCTCCTGTTCGACGATCTGGAGCTGGGCGAGCTTGCTCGGATCTTTGCCGTGATGCGAGAGATCGTGATGGCCGAGCGAGACGCCTTCAATCGGCGGCACCTGCGTGTTGCCCGCGAGCATGATGGTGATGAGCCGCGTGGAGTCGGTTTGCAGCGCGAGATGACTGAGATCAAACAGCAAGCGCGTGCGGCCGATGAGGTCGGCGGCGTTCTGGATGTCCTGCGGCGGCTTCGCGTTGATCTTGGGCTTCGGCTTCTTTGCCCAGCTCTCGTCATTGACCATGCGCTGCTCCAACTCGCGCACGCTGGTGAGGTATTCGTCGAGCTTGTCGCGGTCCTCGCTGCCGAGGCCGGAGATGAGCGATTTCGCCTGTGCACGCACATCATCAAGGATGCTGCGACCGTCTTCCAGCCGACGCATATGCTGCGCCACCTCGCTCGCCTCGCCATCGAGGAAAAGCCGGGCAAAGACCTTCGACGGCGAGTTGTCCGCCGGGATCAAAGCGCCTGTGCGCGTCCAAGAAAGGCCGCCGGAACCTTCGCCCGACAGCACGAGGCTGGGAAAACGTGTCTGCGTGCCGATGTGCTCGGCAGCGAACTGGTCGAGCGAGACCGCATTGCGAAAGCCCGGCCTCCCTGCGCCAGGTGCGCCGGTCAAAAAGCTGGCCGAGGCCTGATGCGCGAAGCTGGAGCCCATGCCCGCGTGTTGCAGGCCGGAGATCACCGTGAAGTCGTCGCGGTGATCTTTGAGGATGTCGAGGTAGGTCGAGAGCTCGTAGCCCTTGCCCGGCTGCTTCGGAAAGAAGTGCTCCGGATAAAAGCCCAGCGGCGCGCAGATGCAGATCATGCGGCGTGGCGTCTGCGCAGCACTCGCAGCATGGCCGACGGAGAACTTGTCCAGCCATGGAAGGGCCAAAGAGATGCCGGTGGTGCGGAGGAAGTGGCGGCGGGTTTTCATAAGGCAAGGGGACAATCAGACAATGAGACAGGGAGACAATGAGGTTAGCGCTTGGTGAGACACCATTTTTCGGGGTGGTTTTGCATCGTTAGCAGCATGGCGATGATCTGGTCGTATTCGGCGTAAAGGGGACGAGCGACGTCTGCCTTGATGTAACCACATTCGACAGCGAACTGGAGCCACGTTTGAGTTTCAGCGGCTTCGCCTTCAGCATCGTTGAGCTTGCTCACAAAAGAAGCGGCATAGCGTCGCCTTCGCCATGCCTCGGTGATGTTTGCCGCCACGGAACGAGAGGAACGGCGGCACTGATCCGTCAGCGAATACATCTCTTCCACGGGGAACGATTTGCTCAGACCAAACAAGTTCATCGCCGTCGAAAAGGCCCGCTGATACACGTCCAAATCCGTGTGGCGCGTGATCTTTGTCTTCCGATTGGCAGATTGGCTCGTGTCTTTCATCTCATGGTCTCCCTGTCTGATTGTCTGATTGTCTGATCGTCACTTCGTCTGAAACAAGTCGCTCTGCACGACCTCGTGGATCAACGATTTGAATCCGTGGTTTTTGGCACGGACGCGGGAGACGATGGCTGCGATCTGCGCATCACCGGTGGTCGTGGGGGCCGCGCCGGTGCCGTAGGTGAGCAGTTTTTCGGCGAGGTTGCGGGCGAGCTGGTCTTTGTGTTCCAAGAGCAGTTGCTTGTAGTCGTCGATGTTTTCAAAGCGGCGGCCATCGGGCGTAATATCGCCGGGCTCCACAGCGGGACCGTCCCAGAAGCGGCGGCGGCGGCCATCAATGATGCGTGGCTCGCCGGTGGCGCGGTAGTGGGTGCGCCAGCCGCCGATGACATCAAAGCTCTCCAGCGCGAAGCCGGGCGGATCAATCTTCTTGTGGCAGCTCGCGCAGCTTTCGACATTGCGATGTTTCGCAAGCTGCTCGCGGATGGTGGTGGCACCGCGGATGTCCGGTTCGATGGCCTCGACATCCGGCGGCGGTTTCGGCGGCGGCGTGCCGAGGATGCGCTCAAGAACCCAGGAGCCACGGATGATGGGCGAGGTGGTCGTGCCATTCGCCGTCACTTTGAGAATGCTGCCCATGGTGAGCAAGCCACCGCGATGGCTGCCGGGTGGCAGCAGGACTTTGATGAGACGGTTCGACAATGAGACAATCAGAGGAGGAGACAATGAGAGGTCCGCATCGACGGCCTTCTCCCTGTCTGATTGTCTCATGGTCTCATTGTCTGATAGTCTTTGCAGCTCAGCCTGATAAGCCTTGGTCAGTCCATAATGCCTCGCGAGGCGCTCATTGAGGAAGGTGAAGTCAGAGTGGACGAAGTTCGTCAGCGGCAGGTCGTGATGCAGGACCTCATCAAAAAAGAGCGTGGTCTCCTTGAGCATCGCGGTCTTGAGGATGTCGTCATACTCGGGGTAGAGCGTGCGGTCCGGCAGCGTGGCGTCGATGGCGCGCAGGCTCAGCCACTGGCCGGTGAAGTCCTCGGTGAACGCACGAGCCTTCGGATCGCGCAGCAAGCGCTCGACCTGACTGCGCAGCACGGCGGGATCATGCAGTTGGTTCGCGGCGGCCAGCTTAAGAAGCTCCTCATCGGGCATCGAGCTCCAAAGGAAGTAGGAAAGCCGGCTCGCCAGCTCGAAGTCGTTCAGCTTGGGACCGCGTTCGCGCAGGAAGAGGAAGTCCGGTGAGACCAGGATGCCTTTGAAGCCCAGACGCATGGCCTGCTCAAAGCTGCGGCCACCTTCCAACGCACCACGAACGCGTGCGAGGAAAGGCTGGATCTCGGCTGTGGACACTGGACGACGAAACGCGCGACGAGCGAAATCCGTGAGCAGGCGCTCCGCATCGGCCACCGGTTGTGCGGACATGACTTCGTAGCGTTCGCGCTCGACGCGCTCCTGCTTGAGGTCGCCAAACAAGGCGCAGTGACTCGGCGGCGGCCAGGACTCGAGCAGCGGACCCTCGATGTCCACCCACTGCACCACGAGTCCCGGGCCTTTGTAGTTCTCCGCGCCGACCTGCTGCACCTGCGGCGGCGTGGCGGGCAGGCCTTCCGCGAGAATGCGGATGCGGTTCTCCGGCTCAAGCTGTTCGGTGAACTCGATCACCGTCGGCTTGTCCTGTGGCACGGCGAAGTAGCCCACGAGTCGCTCCTCGGTGACCTCTTTCAACGTGCCAGCGGTGACGCGGTAGGTGACGGGCTTGCCGTCGTTTTGAATGGCGTAGGCCGAAATGCGGAAGCGATATCTGCCGCGGACATGGCTGCGGAAGTTCCACATCGTGACGCGGATGTTCGCCGACTCCCAGGCAGCGAAGATGGCCACGCCGTCCGGCACGTAGCGATACACGCTGCCGTTTGGCTTCACGGTGCGCTCGTCTTTGATGTCGAAGCGTTTGTTCAAGATCCACGGCTTCGGTTTGCTGGCGATGGCCTCGTTCAGCGCGCGATCTGCGGCATCGAGGTAGTTGCGCAGCAGATGCGAGGAGGTGTGCAGCAGCTCCGCGTTGTTGTCGAAGCCGTTGGTCGAGGTGTCAGGCGGCAGCAGGTCGGCGAGGTCCACCTCCACGCCGAGCAGGTCGCGCATCGTATTCGCATACTCGGCGCGATTCAGCCGCCGCAGCACCACGCGGCCTTCCTTGGCGCGGCGAGCGAGCTCCACCGCATCCACCTGGCCGCGAATCCATTTTATGGCCGTGCTGGCATCCTGCTCAGACGGACGCGGCTTGTCCTCTGGCGGCATGTCTCCACTTTCGATCTGTTCCAGCACGCGCTGCCAGTGCTCGCGATTGCTGGCCACGCTGAAGTCCGTGCTCAGCTTGGTGAGGTCAAACTTGCCCTTCGGTTTCTCGCCGGAATGGCATTTCTCGCAGTGCTGCGCGAAAAACGGTGGCAGTTGCTGTGCACCGGCACGCGCGAGTCCAATCAGGAGCAAGGCAAACGCAGGAAGGATGGCACGCCGGGAGAACATGACAGCATCAACGCTTTGAAACCGGCCCGACATACTCCGTGGCGATCACAATGTCGTCGAACCACACGCGATTGGTCTTCGGCGGGTTCGCGACGTTGTTTTGGCGGTAGGCGTTTTCGGTGACGTAGTGGCTGAGCATGAAATAGCTCACGGCGAGCTCGGGGACGGTGCGCCAGCGGAAGCCTTCGAAGGTGCTTTCGCCGTCTTTCGCGACCTGGAAGCCTTCGCCGGTCCATTTGCCGGTCTTTGTGCCGGGGCCGATGTGTGTGGTGAGTTTGCCATTGAGCCACAGGGCCAGCTCGCCATCGCTTTTGCCGATGTCATTGCACTTCACCATGATCTCGACGCATTGCCACTGACCGCGTGGAGGGCCGGGGCGGCCTTCGGGCCACAGTCCGTTGCCCCAGAAGCCGCCATCGGCGCTTTGCTTCATGTCTTGCCAGTAGGTGTAAAACATCCAGCCGCCCGGCGCGGCGAGCGTGCCGTAGCTGCCATTCGGCTCGATGCGGGCGCTGAAGCGCGTGTCGCCCGCCGCGTGCTTGCCAGCGGAGCCCTGCGGCCAGTTCGTGGGTGGATTGTAGCCACCGAGGCCGCTGAAGTGATGCAAGTAAGGCGCGTCCTCCGCAAACTTCACATAGAAGCGCGAGAAGACGCGAGTCTGGATGGGATCGATCCGCTTGAACAAATGCCCGCCGGTGTTCTCGCCGAGCGTAGCGGTGACCTGGAGGCATTTCGAGCCTGCGCTGGCCGCAGGATGCTCGTTTACGATTTCGAGCACCTTGCCGTCCTTGTTCTCGATTTCATTCCAACGCGGCTTCAAGGCCTCCAGCGTTCCTTCTTCGAAATTTTCGGCGAGAAGCACCGCTGGATGTTTTTCGATGCCTAAGTCATCAGGATGCTTTTGTGAGATGCCGTGGCCTTCAGGCAGTGGATCGAGCGCGAAGGCGGAACATGTGAGGAGGTAGAAGAGACGCATATGAGTCGGATCAAATGGCTCACACGATGCCCAGCGCTTTTTTCATCTCGAAGCCGGGGAAGATGCTTTTCACGTCGTCGAGGCCGACGCGTTTGGCGAGCACCTCGCTGAGGAGGGTGCGGTAGTCGGTGGTGATGGCGAGGTCGGCGCCTTCGTCGAGCTGCTCGTTGGCGAGGCCTCGCCATTCGCCGTGGAGGCGGCCGCCTTTGATGCCCTGGCCGAGGACCATGTGGACGCCGCCGTAGCCGTGGTCGGTGCCTTCGCTTTGATTCGATTTGAGCCGGCGACCAAACTCGGTGTGCACGACGATGGTCATGCGCGAATGGAAGCGGCTCATGTCGTTGTAAAACGTGTCCAGCGCGCGGCTGAGCTCGCTGACGAGTTCATTGAATCGATACTCCTGGCTCTCGTGCGTGTCCCAGCCGTCGTAATCGACGGTGGCGACGCGGAGGCCGGCATCCATTTTTGCGATCTGCGCGAGGTTGCGCAGGCTTTCGCCGAGGCTGCCGGTGTTTTCGTAGCTAATGCCTTTTTCGGGCGTGTAGTCCTGCACGTTGCCATCGCCATCTCGCGGGAGCTTGCTTTGCAGGGCGGTGATGGTGTCGAGCGTGAGCTTGCCGGTGCGGTGGATGCTTTCGCGGCCTTCGTAGAGCCGTTTGAGCAGCGCGACCTGCTTTTCATGGCCGTAGGTGAAGTTTCGCGCCTCATTCATCGACACGGCGACTTTGGAATGCAGCAGCGAGTCCGGCAATTCACCGCCGACAGCCACCGCAGGCAACAAACCACGCGGCGAGAGCGCCTCGATGGTGCGTGTGAGCCAGCCGCTGGCGATGCTGATGTCTTTTTGATCGGCCACGCCGCGCTCCATCATGTCCTGCGCCTCAAAATGGCTGCGGGAGCCGTTTTGCAGGCCGCAGGCATGGATCATGGCGAGGTGGCCGCTGTCGTAGAGTTCCTTCAAGGGCGCGGCCTCTTTGTGAAGACGCATGTCGATGCCGTTGTAGCCGTTTTTGAGCGAGAGGCCTTCAAACTTGCCCGCATCGGTGACACGCAGCCATTCCGGACGTGCGGCGATGTAGTCTTTGTCATTCGCAGGACCGAGGAGGTTCAGCCCATCGCATCCGCCTCGCAGGAAAAGCACGACGAGCAAATGATCGCGACTCTGCGCGGCATCGGCCGCATAGCTGAGGCTGGTGATGCGGCTGGTGGCGAAGGCTGCCAGCGATGAGGTCAGAAAGTGACGGCGCTTCATAAGATCATGAGGTGAATTTATTGGGTTAGCGAAGCTGATACTCCGGCGTGGCGGCGATGAGGGCGACGAGTTCGCCGAGGTGCTCGGCGAGGTCGGATTCATTGAGGTTGATCTCGGCATCGGGCTCGTGGTGGCGTGGCTGGCCGTCGTCATCGTATTCGCGGAACCATTTCGTGAGTTCTTCGCGGGTGTGAGGTTCAAGAAGGCCGGGTGCGAGGCGGTCGATCCAGTGCTCGGCGACTTCCTGCCAGGTCTTTTTGTCGGCGGGTGTGTTGCGGAGGAGGTTCATGCGCACGACTTCGCCATCGAAACCATCGGTGGCGAGGTCACGGGCGAGTTTCCAACGTTTGAGCAGGCTGTTCGGGCTCTGCCAGTAGTCGGCGGTGTCGGGATGGCCGGTGGGCGGTCCCCACATGAAAAGACGCTGGCCGCACTCGCCGAGCCGCCAGAGGAAATCGCCCTCCGGTCGCAAATCAGCGCCGGTGGCACGGATGAAGCCGCAGATGAACTCCAGCGGGCGTTTCGTCTTCTGGCCGAAGCCGTTCGTCATCTCGGGGGAGAGCAAAATCTCGCGCATGACGTGCGCGATCTGGTCCGGCGACTTCGCGTTCTCGGTCCACACCTTGGCGACGCGTTTGACGAGGTCTTCGTTCGGCTCATCCGCGATGAAGCGACGGCAGAGTTTGCGGCTCAAATAGATCGCTGTGCCGGGATGACTGGCGGCGAGGTCGAGAACGGCCAGGCCATCGGCCATCGGCGGTTGATTTGCCTCCAACTCGACGCCGAGCACGCGCTTCTGATACGGATCATGCCAGGGCGCGTGGTAGTGGAAGCCGCCGGTCTCGGGGAAGCGCTTGCCATCGTCGTAATACTCGCCATCGGCGGCCGTCCAGCCGGTGAAGGCCCGCGCGGCCTCATACACGTCCTGGTCGATGAAGCCCTCCGCTTTGCCTTCGCGCGCGCCGGGCACGTCGCGCCATTTTTTGTGCAGGTGATTTAAATAATGCTCCGCGCCGAGCGTGTGCAGCTCGAAGAGCTCGCGGGCGTAGTTTTCATTCGCGGGGCTGGCCTTGCTGCTGCGGTTGTTGAGGTAATAGAGCATCGGCAGGCCCTGCGCGACGGCTTGCAGCATCTCGCGGAAATTGCCGAGCGCATGCCGCCGGATGACCTCGCGATCATACGCGGGCCAGACGGCGCGGATGGTGTTGTCGGCGTCGATGTTGACGTTGAAGTGGTTGTGCCAGAAATCGACGAGCAACTCCCGCACCTGCCATTTGGAATAACAGGCGCGGATGATCGTCGCGACCTCGACCTCGAAGGAGCAGCGCTCGATTTCCTGATAAGGATACTCTTCCTGCCGCTGGGCGCGGAAAAGCTGCTCCAGCGGCTTGTCGAGCGCGGTGAGGCCGCGTTTTTCCTTCACCTTGAACTTCTGTTTTTCGGGCTTTTTACCATCAGGAGCCTCCGCGGCCATCATGGCGGGCTTTTCGGCCTTCATCATCATCGCGGGTGCCATCATGCCCTCGTGCTCGTATTCGATTTCGAGCTTGTGGGAGGCGATGCGTTTCTCGGCGTCATCTTTGGCGGACACGTCCGGCTTGAGCTGCTCCTCCACCCAGGTGCTCCAGCCGATTTTTTCAACGCGGGCGATTTCCTCGGCCGTGGGACCAAAGGTAGCGCGATTCAGGGCGATGTAGGTGGCGCTGGGATTCATTGCGGTGAATGATTAACGTGAAGCTACACTCGGCGGCGCTGTAATCTTTTTCCAAGCACGTTCTATTTCCGGAAAGGCCTCATCAGTATCTAAATACCCCTTCACAATCCTACGATGGATGTTGCGTACTGAATCAATATCTATCTCCAGATACCAACGCTGGCCCTTGTCAGCCTGAGAATCCGTAAACGCGATGAAGTCGACAGGAGTTGAAGATGTTTCCAAATACTTCGCTGCAGCAACCACGCCAAGAATAACCCAGCGCTTGGCAGCCTCCGACAGTTCCCCCTGCACAGCAGACAAAAATGGTCGTTCAGACCATATAAACATCCCCAAGTAACCTCGTTCATCCCGCACAGCATGTGGCCAGGCACGCGTCCGTGTCCCACCAAAAAGAGACATCATTTGTTGAATCCTCCGGGCCAACGAGCCTAACACCTGAGTTTCCTCCCGAGAAAGAGGTGCCAAATGGCCGTGCTGGAAGGGAGGATTGGCAGTTGAACCAAAGCATGAGGGCGCGAGCAGATAATACATGGCGAGCGAGATTAATGAGTATTTCATTTGCGATGAGGTTTCTGATGATCCTCCGATGGTTAGCCACGGAACGAAGCCTTCACGCCCCGCGCGGCAGACGTGCTGCGTCGAACCTTTCGACCTCTGTCTGCGAGTGCCCGCTTCACCCTGCCTGATGCTTTCAAAAGCGCCTCGTCAAAGGTTTGACCCGAGCCGCTAATCTCAAGATCTGGGCCTGAAATGGCGAGGAAGATGGAGATGCAAAAAGGAGGACTTGCCTCACGTAAACATTTGACCCTAACACTCGCGTGAGAAACCCTCTTCATACGCTGGATAGCTTCGAGGATATTGTGAATGCTATTCTCCCATGTGGGGTGGGGATCACAGCCGAACCAATCAAGTTGGATGGTCATAAACGTATGTTCAGGTGGACCGATGACTGCTCATCACCCGAACTGGTGCCGATTGAAGTCTACCGGCACCGAGTGCGGGTGAGAAAGCACTAGGAGTTCTCAGGGTATTCGTTCCAAGTGCTGTAGCAGGGCATGTCTTCTCCCCTAGTGGACTTCACTTCGAAGTTGCTGCACGAGGTTAAGAGCAGACAAGGCATTGCGATAGCGATGATGAACGTTTTCATTTCAGGTTGTATGCGGGTTTGTTGGACCCTCAGCACACTCCCGCGATTGTCGTGAGGGGCAGGCACCCACTGGATGTGCGGTTTTATTGGAGCCACACATCGCAGCAACTGCTTGCGATGCGTCACAGCTATCCGCCCTGCCATCTGGGAACAATTGGCAAAGATGCGAGCAGACATCTCAGCAAACGGCTGAGGCCACTCCATCACCCGGAGTAGAACTAGGCCTGGCCAGCCGCCCAGCGGGTGGCGTGGTGAACAAGTTCTGTGGCATTCCGCAGGCCCAGTTTGCGCCGGATGTTGAGACGATGAGTATCGACGGTCTTGATGCTGAGATGGAGCTTACGAGCAATCTCATGCGGCTCAACACCGCTGCCTAGCAGTCGATAGACGTCCAACTCCCGATCCGACAATGCCGCAAGTGATGAGTGAATAGCATGGGTGCCAGCCATGACATCTAGCAGGTGGCTTGCGGTCTGCTCGCTAACTGCGATTCCACCTGACAAGACTTTGCGAATGGCTGCAATGACCTTCTCAGGCCCTTCCTGCTTCATGATGTAACCACGTCCCCCGCTCCGAATGACGCGCTCAGCGTAGAGCCGTTCATCATGCATGGAGATGACCAGCACCTTCACAGAAGGATAGATTGCCCGCAGATCTTTGATTAGATCAAGTCCGCTCTTGCCGAGAAGGCTCATGTCCATAAGGACCACGTCCGGCATCCTCTTCTCTAGGAAGGCCAACGTAGCAGCACCGTCTTGAGCTTCCCCGCAGACCGATAAATCAGGCTCGAGATTCACCAATCCACTGAGTCCCGCGCGGAAGACCGGGTGATCATCGACGATCAATACTGTCTTCTTTGGATCGGTTGAAGATGAAGATGGTTGGCTTGATTTCCGTGGCATAGACAGTGAGGTAAGAGGTAGCAGGATAGAGAGGTGGATTGGTTATCAGGCTTTTGTTCGCCCGTGGGTGGGAAACGCCTTGTGGTCCTGGCCGAAACGACAAACAACCTCGGCCCCACCGCAGCGGCGATTACCGACTTTAAGATCGGCACCGATCATTTCAGCTCTGTAGCGCATGATCCGCATGCCGAGCCCTTCGGAGCCAAGTCCATCCTTCTTAAATCCACACCCATCATCACGCACTGCAAGTGAGCTGCTCGTTAAACTGATTAGCACTCTCGTTGCCTTGCCATGCTTCACAGCGTTTGTGACCGCCTCTTGTGCGATGCGATATAAGGGAGTCATGGCGAAATCCTCAAGCTGAACCACTCTGTCCTTGCAGCTAAACACGCAGTGGATGCCAAACAGTGCCCGCGACTGTTCAGCCAGAAGTTCGAGCGCTTTGGTAAAACCTCCTTGCTCGGGAGCAACTGGATGGAGCCCCCTTGCCAAAGTGCGCGTGTGGGCCATAGCTCTCTCTAGCAGGGACTCCAATCGCGCTGCCTCGCTAAGATGAGGTGACTTGTCCGCGCCTAACTTCCTCTTCAGCACATCCGCCATCATCCAAGCTCCTGCCAACTGTTGTCCGAGGTCATCATGCAAATCTTGTCCGATGCGGCGTTGCTCCCGCTCACTGATGTGAAGTATTTCCTCTTCGAGTTGCCTCCGCGCCTCGATTTGGCTCATGAGTTCAGTTGTTCTGAGTCGAACACGTTCCTCCAGCTCGGTGTTAAGTCTCTTGATCGTCAGCTCTGCTTGTTTACTTGCCGTGATGTCTCTGGAGATCTTGGAGAAGCCCGTGATGCGCCCGCTGGAGTCCAAGAGTGGAGAAATGGACAACGAAATGTCGATTACGCTGCCATCCTTCCGTTGCCGCACGGTCTCGTAGTGTTTGATGCGCTTGCCTTGACGAATCAGCCTCCGAAATACAGCCTCGTCATCAGCGGCTTGCGGTGGCCTAAGAAAGCTTACGGGACGGCCGATAGCCTCTGCTGCTGAGTATTGAAAGATGCGCTGAGCACCGGCATTCCATGTCTGGATGACGCCATGCAGATCAAGTGTGATGATAGCATCGTCCGAGTTTTCAACGACAGCTCCGAGGTGCTTACGCAATGCCTCCCGAGCCTCTATTTCCGTAACATCACGCGCGATACCGCCCACCGCATAGGGTCTACCGTTTTTGCGACCGAGAATGATACCACGGTCCGCCAACCAGCGCACTTCACCTGTGGGAGATAACACTCGGTAATGCGCCTCGTAAGTCGTCTTATCACCGGTTAGCCACTGACGGAGCGCTCGTTTTACGCCTTTTCGATCATCCGGATGGATGGCATCCTCCCAGACTCGTGGATTTTTTGTGACCTCAGCCAACTTTCTGCCCCATATCGTTTCAAACGCCGGGCTGACATACGAATAGCGTTTGGGGCCAAGCTCCATGAACCAAAGAACGTCACCGATGTTCTCCACCAAAAGACGGAAACGAGCTTCATCGGGTTCGACGACATGCTTCATATGAGAGTGTGGCTAACGTTTGCCGTATTACGCCGCGAGACAGCAAAACGGGACACAAACTTGCGCGGATGCCCGCACGCAAGCGCCTATTGTGGCAGGAACATCCCGGCATAACGGACCGTTTCTGCCGAGGACTCCATCTTTTTCCCGTCGAGCTTCCAACGAGCAGTAACTTTGACACCGAACATGCCCGAGAGCACTTGGTTATCCTGGTTCTTGAGATTATCCAGGCTCTTCACTACCACCGAGTAGGCGATGCCGTTGTCATCTTCTTTGATGTCCTGCTCCATCTCCTGCAACTGCGGCATCTTGCTATATTCATCCAGCACCGACTCTAATCCCTGCTCGACCGTCCGAAGGACCCTTGCCTGAACGGTGATGTTTCCAACCTCATTGATGGTCTCAACCAATGCGACAGCCGCCGCTGCAAACAAGGCAAGCGCCATCATCACCTCCAGCAAGCTGAAGCCTTGCACTCGTAGAGAGTTTCGGCACTGAACGTTCATCGAGAAAGGATGTTCTGGCTGGTGATGCTGCCAGTGAGCGGGTGAAACTCCAGTTCAACGATCTGCTGAGGGGACTCGAACCGAAAACGGAGCGGATCACAAAGGCCTGTAGCAAAAAATGGCCAGTTCAAACCCTCAGCATCAGTCCAACGACGCCCTTCATTGAACCTTTGATACTTCACTTTCATTCCGTCAGGCAACGAAGAAGAGGAACCGCCTTCCCCAATCACACCAAAGCCTTTCTTGTCGAAAGCAATCACCACGGTCCGTCCCAGAACTACCGCACCGCGCGATGCCTTTTTGACCATTCCCGCAAGCTCTTCTGGCGGGCCCTTTAAGCCACCGTCTTCGTCGGAAGTGACGAAAATCGCAACGGCGATACCAACTACCATTGCGATCACGGCGAGCACCATGACGATCTCAAGCAGGGTAAAGCCGCTCCTGCGGTTCCGTTTGCCTGCGAGAGAGGTCATAGTCGATCAATGCTACTCCCAGTTGCCCACATCATCGGAAGTGCCTTCCTGCCGATCTGGACCCTTGGAGAATATGTCGTATTGCTTGCCAGAGCGCTTACCAGGATTGCGATACTGGTAAGTTTCACCCCATGGGTCCATGAGGTTCTCAGCCGTTGTGCCTTGAACCCACGGTTTATTCAGTCCTGAAGGTTTTTTGACCAAAGCTTCAAGGCCTTCACCCTGAGTTGGGAAGCGTGTGGCAAAAGTTTTGAAGGCAACGACCTTCGTATCGAGGCTCATGCATGTTGTCTTTGCTTTCATCATGTCAGCAGTCTCTCCCGCACCCATGATGCCATTCACGGCGATACCCACGATGACGGCGATGATAGCAAGGACGAGCATCATCTCCATGAGGGTAAAGCCGTGTCGGCGAGAGGAGCGGATGACCTGTTTGAGGGCGAGCGTTGTATTTTTCATGTTGGTGGTGATTAGCGTTTCAGGTTGGTGACGGTATCAAAGATAATCGAGATCATGAGCCAAGCGATCAGGCCGACAACTGCGGCCAGCACAAAGATGATAACCGGCTGAATGAGCGCTGCCAACGCCTCAAGCGCGCGCGACAACTGCTTTGCACAACGATCCGCCGCACGGCGTAAGGCTCCTGGCAAATCCCCAATCTGCTCACCCAGGCGCACCATCTCGATGAGATTGTCTGGAAACAAAGTGGTACGCTCCAAAGATCGCGATAAAGCACCACCGTCACGAACCACGTCGATTGCTTTCGTGAGCTGAGCCTGTGCATAGACATTGGAGGTGACACGAAGAGCCAGCTCCATGCCCTTGAGGAGCGGCAATCCCCCTGCCCCGAGACTAGCGAGCGTTTCCAGGAACTGAGAGTGAAAGCTTGAGGACAGGACGTTGCCAACAAATGGAATCTTGAGCTTCAACTCGTCCCACTGCATCCGTCCCTCTTTTGTCCGCACCCAAATGGTAAACGCAATGACGACTACGAGCACGATCAGCAACATCACGATCCAGTTATTCTTGAGGAAAGCATTCAATCCCATCAAAAACTCCGCAGCCTTGGGCATGGTGCCACGTGTGCTCTTCACCAATTGCATGAGTTTGGGGATGAGAAACGTGACGAAAAGGATCATCACCGCCGCCCCGGCCAAAGCCAGGAAGGCAGGGTAAATCATGGCGATGGCCACCTTGCCCTTCATCTCACGAGACGCAGTGAGATAGGCGGATTGGCGCTTCAGTGCTGAAGCAAGTGTGCCGCTGGCCTCACCTGCGGCGGCCACACTTGAAAAGAGATCGCCGAAGGATGGCGAGGCAAGCCGTAAGGCATCATGAAATGCCCTGCCCTCGCGCACGAGGTCGCCAATGCGATGCGCCACTCGGCGGAATGGCACTTTCCGAGACTCACCTTTGCCCTCCAAAATCTTCAGGGCTGGCTCAAGGCGCATTCCGGCCTCCAGCAACTCGGATAACTCCTCAGTGAACATCTGGACCTGAGCGCCGCTAAGTTTCATCGGCCCAACGGGAGGTTGCATCGCGTTGGACTTGGCAGAGGCCTTGGCAGTCTTCGCTTCAGCACCCTTGCCCGCAGCCTTTACGGCAACCTCACTCACTTTGAACGGCTGTAGCCCTTTCGTCGTGAGGTTACGCATGGCGGCCCCACGGTCAGCAGCTTCCATCGTCCCGGAAGTTTCCTTTCCGGACGGGTCGACAGCTTGATAAGCGAACTGAGGCATGATGTAGAGGTGAAGGGCGGATAGTGGCGGCAATCCTGCCGCCTGCAACTGTCAGCAAGTGTTGGATGTCAAAAGCACGCCTCATATTCCGGCCAAATCCGCGTCATCCGCCACAATATTGGCTGCATCACTTGCCTTTGGTCGCCCGTTGAGTTTATGCCCCCAAAACCATGCCCCCAAAGACCCTCTGCACGCTGCTTGCCAGCGCCTCGTTCGCCGTTGCTGCACCCGATTGGAAATCGGTGGAACCCATGCTTGCTGCCAAGTGCTACTCCTGCCATGGCGGCGAGAAAACCAAGGGCGAAGTGGATTTGAAGGTCCTGGCGGGTAGTCCAAACGTAGCGGCGGAGTTTGAACTGTGGACCAAGGTGAAGGATACGATCGAGAATGGCGACATGCCTCCACCCAAAGCAAAACCGCTAAGTGACCAGGAGGCTGAAGCGATCACAGGATGGGTGGATCATGAGTTCCAAGTGCTAGCAGATGCACAAGCTGGCGATCCTGGGCCAGTGACGATCCGTAGGCTCACGAATGCCGAGTATGACAACACCATCCGTGACCTTACCGGCCATGATTACGGATATGCGAGCGAGTTCCAAGCGGATGGAGGTGGGGGTGAAGGGTTCTCCAACACTGGAGATGTCCTTTTCGTCAGCCCATCATCTTTGGACAAGTATCTGGTAGCGGCCAGAAAGCTCTCGGAGCATACCACGATCATGCCGGGCACAGGAGTTGCCTTTCATCCGCAACGGATAGGGCTCCGTGGACCGGAACAAGTCAAAGCTCAGGCTCAACAAGGTCTCTATGTGTGGTATCAGCAGAAAGCCGCACCGCATCTGCCAAAAGACTTCGATGACATGCGCGAGGGCGACTACATGGCAGCCTGCTGGCAGCATCAGCACCAAAAGACGCCGCTCGAAGAACTCGCCAAAAGGGCCGGACTCAACATCCACTTCCTCAACAACTGGTGGAAACTTTTGACCAATCCCGAACCCAAATCACGCTATCTGGATCTTGTTCGCGTGAGTTGGCGTGAACTTCCCGCAGATGAAAAACAAGCGAGGGAGAAGATCGCATTGATCGAATCTGACCTACTTTCTTGGAACAACGCCAAGAAGCCCGGCAGCGGCGTTCAGCGTCAACAACAAGACTCCGATGGCATTCGACCTTACACGATCCAGCGAGACATTAAGGGTCAGAAGAGTATCCATTTATGTGTAGGTGACACTGGAGATGGCAATAAAGGGGACATTGCGTTGGTGACTTACATCGAAGTGCACATCAAAGGCAAAAAGCAGAACTACTTTCAATGGCTGAGCACCCAGCAGTCACCGGAGTATGCAGAAATGAAGTCACGTTATGGCAAGCATCCACAACAGGGCCGCACGATAGAGCCTCATGTGTTGGCCCTAGCAGCTCCCACCGTTGTCACCTTGCCGCTGCCGCCAGATGCGCACTGGATTACTGTCACCTTAAAGCTCGACATGCAGAACCCTGAAGTGGATCACGCCACTATCCAGTGGACTCTGGCCACAGGGCAACCTCGGGATGTGACCAAGATCATGCCAGGTGTTTTGACGGTGTGGAAGCGCAATACCGAGGCATCAGGCCGCACCATGGCGGACTTCAATGTCATGAAGCAGGCATTTCCAGATATGTTTGAGCGCCGACTGGAGGAAGTGGCCAATAACCTCTATCGCTGGAAGCAAGGCATCGGCGTCTACTACTACAGTGATGAGCAGTTGGGCCAATTGCTTGGAGCTCAGGACAAAAAGCGGCTCGACGACATGAAGAAGGACTGGGGTTACACCGCCAATCCGAAACTCAATCCGCAACAGATTCAAGAATACAACTCTCTCATGGTGAACCATCTCCGCTCGTTCACTGGACGCGCCTGGCGTAGACCGCTGTTGCCCGAAGAGAATGCGCGGATCGAGAAACTTTATCACGAAGGACTCGCCAAGGAACTGGATCGCGAATCAGCAGCGCGAGAAGTCGTGGTGCAGGCACTCGTGTCGCCGCACTTCCTTTTCAAAGCAGAAACGCTCCCCGCTGGAGATGCAAAGCCTGGGATCGTGGCGCTTAACCCACACGAACTCGCCTCTCGCCTGAGCTATTTCCTCTGGGCTTCGTTGCCCGACTGGGAACTGCGGACAACCGCCGACGACGGTAGCTTGCTCAAACCCGAAGTTCTATCGGCACAGACCAAGCGGATGCTCAGCAACCCCAAGTCGCGAGCCTTGGCAGAGGAGTTTGCCGGGCAATGGTTCCGTTTTCAGGGTTTCGATGCCACCAGCACTGCCGATGCGATGAAGTTCCCGGAGTTCACGCCAGAGATTCGTGCGGATATGCAGCGGGAGGTCACGGAGTTCTTCACGAAAATGATTCACGAGGATGCACCGGCCAATCAGATCATCACCGGCGACTACACTTACCTCAATGAACGTCTAGCTCGGTTCTACGGTGTTCCCAATGTGGTAGGAGCTGACTTCCGCAAAGTGAATGTGGGCGAGCATGGCCGTGGAGGGCTGATGGGCATGGGAGCCATCCTCACCAAGACATCACGGCCTCTCCGCACCAGTCCGGTCGTGCGCGGAGACTACATTTACCAAGTGGTGCTCGGATTCTCATCCCCACCACCACCGCCTAACGTTCCCGAACTAAAAGCAGACACCACAAAACCCGCATCCCTCCGAGAAGCGCTGCTCCGCCACCGCGAAGACCCCGCGTGCTCAGTCTGCCACGACCGTATTGATCCGCTGGGCTTTGCTCTTGAGGGCTTTGACCCCATAGGCCGCAAGCGAGAGGCAGATACCACCGCCGAACTCAAAGACGGGACCAAGTTCCAAGGGATGGCCGGGCTCAGGGACTACTTCAAAAAACATGAGTCGAACTTCATGAACCAGTTCTGCCGCAAGCTTCTAGGCTACAGCCTCGGCAGACAGACCATGCTCAGCGACAAAGCGCTGATTCAATCCATGCAGAAAGCTCTCCTGGCGAACCAGAATAGGTTTTCCTCAGCCGTCATGGAGATTGTGAACAGCAAGCAGTTCCGCAACCGCAGGGCCGAATAGATCAGTCTAAGGGCCAATCGACCGTGGTCTCGCCATGCATCACTTCCAACAGGATTGGCACTTGGCCGAACCGTTCGATCACAGCGCGGTTTGAAATACTCGCAGGGTCACGCTCATCAGCCACGTGATTGAGAATGATGCCCGCACACGTCAAGCCACTCGCCTCAATGGCCCGCAAGGAGAGCAACGTGTGATTGATGGCGCCTAGCTTATTGTTTACCACCAAGATAACCGGCAAGCCCAACTTCTGCGCCAAGTCGGCCATCGTCAGACGATCCGTCAGCGGCACCTCCCAGCCGCCAGCCCCCTCTACCAGCACTGAATCATGACACGCCGCCAGCACGTGGAAGCCGCCTAACAATGAATCAACATCCACCTGCTTATTCTCCAGCAAACCAGCAACGTAAGGAGCCGCAGGTGCCTTGAACCAGGAGGGATTAACCAACTCCAGATTCACATTCTCTGGGCTGGATGACGACAGGAGAGCCAACGCATCCCCTCGATCTCCACAGGCAACCGGCTTGTATCCTGCCACCTGCTTTCCCTGTCTCCTCAGCGAATCAAGCAACAGACACGTGACGTAGGTCTTGCCCGCGTCCGTGTCTGTCCCAGTGATGAAGTAGTGAGGCATCTGCCAGCCTACCAGGAGGTATGCAATCCCCAGCGGACAGCGAGATCCAGTAACTCAGGGCGCATTGGCCACTCATCAGGTCGAGGATCTTGGCCTTCATGGCGATGACTGGCACCCTTCAGCAACATGCAGCCCTCGTTGTTGCCGATGGCGCGAATCGTTTCTACATCCTCAGCACTCAGGCGATTCTCTGCTGGCAACGCGACAAGGTCATCCAGCTTGCTCTCAATGGTGCGCGCACCTTCTCCGTGTTCTTGGATCAACGTTGGCACCACACTTTTCACTGCCGTGTTAGCTAAAGTCCACTGGCACGCGAGTTGCAGCATGCTCAAGCCGTGCTTCTCCGCAATTGGCCTAATCTTCTCCAAACGCTCCACACCGTGCTCGATCCATCCGCCTGGGCGATGCGTCCGGTGATCTCCATCGCGGAACAGGTGTCCGGGCTTCACGTCATCATGGAAGAGCCCACCGTAGTCCACCACACGAGCCAGGATATCCACATTGTTCTTTGCCGCAGCCGCCAGGACATGCTGCCCCGGCCAAGGCTCGAACGGATTGAGAATGATCATCGCCCAGTCCATGCGATCTCCGAAGCGCTCAAAGCACTCAATCATATCCAGCGTGAATCCATTGGCAGGGCCAGGTGCAATACCCAGGCGATCCGTGAGACCGGAAGTCTTCAAGTTCACCAATGCATCCCAAACCGCGTCTGAAGTGTAACCGATGCTATCTGGGTTGTGCAGCATGAGCAGGTCAAACTTACTCACACGGCACCGCTCAAGCGACTTCTCAGTCGCCATACGCAAATACGGCAGGTAGCCCTCTGGCCCACGTAGCGCCGGATCAGAGAAACGTGGGTACCCCCGGGAGCCATTGCGCAAGCCCTCATAGAAGTCATGGCCGACGATCCCGACAAGACAGTAGTCAGCGCGATTCACACCCGATAGAGCCTCACCCAGAAGCGCGTCCGCCCGTCCCACCCCATAGACATCCGCCGTCACAAACGTACGGACACCCTTATCAAAAGCCTCCCGGATCAACTTCATGTAATGCTCCTCGGAAAGTTGTTCTCCATAGTGCATGAAGCGGCCTCCGCTCCAGGTTCCATAGGCAGTACGTGTCAGATTCATAGGGTCGTGGTAGGTCTTTTGAGAAATAAATGTGGAGCGCCATTCATACCGGTTCAACCCCAGGTTGCAACGCCGACTGCACCCCTCACGACACGAAACGCTCCCCCAAAGCCAATCGGCGGTCAGTATCCACAGCGCTCGCAGTCCATCTACTCCACAAATCCAGCTTATGACCAGAGCAACCACTGCCGAAGGCATCTAATCAGATCCCACCGATGAACTCAAAATACGAAACTAGGGATACCCATACTTCCGCGCTAAAGTGGCGGTGATTTGGTGGATGGTGGCACGGTCTTTGGGGCTCAGTTTACTCTCCCAGTCTTCGTTGAGTTTCACTCGAATCACATTCTGAGAGAGTCGCATAGGGTTACCTGAGATCGCGTGCTGCTGCTTGAGGGCGATCTCCTCTGGGATGCTGATTTCAAGACCAACGAAGTCGCTCAATTTTCGAGCGGTCTCCTCGGGCTTAAGGCAGAGGTCCTCGTACTTTAGCAGGAGGCGCTGATGCTTTGGTACGGTGTAATACGACAACTCAATCTTGCGGTTGCGATTCACCCAAAAACGCGCCGTTTCTTCAATGGTAGGTGCACGCCCGGTTTTCTCCGAGGGGTAAGTGACGCCATCACGAGCAAAGTTTTTGAAGAATGAATAGCAGGTGGCGATTGGGTCACGAACAAGGTGAATCACCTTGAATCGTGAGGGGTCCTCTGCGTAAAAGTGCTTGAGCAGAACTGGGTCTTTCGACGAATCCACGATAACGCTCGCCTTGCTACCTTCAGCTATCACTTCAAAGAGTTCCAGGGCTCTCTTGCACCCAGCGTTGAAGTCCGCGATCTCTTTGGACAAAAGTCTTGCCAAAGGGAGCGTGCCTGGTCCTCCTGCGGTGATGAATAGATCGTGAAGATTGAAAGGAAGGACGGCTTTTGCGGCTCTGCCACGCTGAATATGCCACTCTTTGAGTTGTGTCTGCGGATTCCCACTGCGTTTTTTTAAACGCTCGAGCACATCAATCCAGAATGGACATTCATAAGTGTGTTGATCGCAGGTGCAAAGGGTCCAGGAGGCGAGTTTACAAATCTCCCCGATGTTCACGCACTGGTCATTCGTTCCCAGGATGCTTTCGAGAAGAGTAGATCCTGAGTAGCCTGTGCTACCAATGTAAAGAAGTCGTTGAAAGGCTGATGGCATGTGAAGTTCAAGAGCGCGCCCACCGAGGTCGCCATTTCATGAAGGGGCGTTCCGTTGTGGCAAACAATGCGAAACTCAAGACAAGAATCACTGGAGTGGCAATAATGAAGAAGATACCGTAGGCTGTAAATTGATCGTTGGCCGTGATCCATCGCGAAACGACACGGCCAATGAGCGCAAGGACTACCACATGGTAGAGATAGAAGGTGTAACACATGCCGCCAATCGCTCCGGTGACCCAGAACCGGAGGAATGCCATCATCCACTTACCTTTCAGTGAGCAATACGCACCACTGAGGATAAGAAGCGGGAACCAAACACCGGACAATGGAATCTGCCGGTTGAAATAAAGCACGGCTAGCAAGGCCGCTGCACTCATGAGCGCAAAGAAGTCGTGAGTTATTGTCAATTTCCGCTCCTGCTTCCACTCATTCAACCACAGATCGACAAGGAAGAAGCCAGCGAGGAAGTGACTAAGCTGAGCCGGAAGAAAGACATATGGCACATGCCTTCCCACAATCCCGAAGAGCACCATTCCACCAATAATCACTGAACGCCGCGCCATCTTGGATGGAATCTTAAAGACGGAAGCCAACAAAGGCATCATGATGTAGAACTGAGCCTCCACTTCGAGCGACCAAGTAACACCGTTAATGGGGCTAACAGCTCCATAAGTGAGGTAATGAGTGTAAGTGCAGGTGGCGAAGTAATGGGGAAGCAGCTCGCCAAAAGCCCTGCCCAAGATCAAAGTCTTCAAGAGTAGTGCTAGCGTGACATTGATGATCAGAGGCGGCTCAAGCCGTGTCAGTCGACGCAAAAAGTATGCCCTCAAGGAGATCGGCTTGGCCCCCTCCATCTGCGCACGTGCAAACGGCAGCGCCAGAATGAATCCGCTGATGGCGAAGAACAACTGAACACCGGATGAGCCGCACTCCAAGATGCGTGTCATCGTGGAGTGCTCAACTCCGGTGAGTTGCTTGCCATGGTTCATGACGGCATGATTGAGATGCAGCAGATAGACCCCGAGAAGCGCAAAGAACCGTAGGCCATCTATCTCTGGCACATAGTCACCCCGAGAGGTGATGCGCGTGAATGGCGTCATCCACGACGGCGCTCTGCTAGCAGTGTGATCACTCATGCAAGCACCAGTCCCAGCTCCTTCCTCAACAACTCAGCCTCTGACAGGGCTTCCGCACGAGCAGACTCAGTAAGCAACTGAGGGTCCGGGCGCCAATGATGAGCAGCAATGTCTTTGGACCAGCGGGTAGACATCCCACGAAGGTGGTCATTTAGCGTTCGAGTGCTGGTTGCGCACTCAATGCCGTGATCAAGCAACCACTGCCGTGGACTGCATGAGTCTGACTCCTGAATGAACTGCACAATCTCCTCGCCAAGCCGATCACCGTCCAACCATCGACCCGTATGCTCATTCAAAAACGCAGACGAGCCGATGTGAGCCCCTTTGAGAAGTCCCAATGGCGTGTCGGCCATCATGGCTTCCACGACTGCTACGCACGATCCTTCGCGCAAAGACGTGATGACGGCAGCCCGGCTTCGGCACAAGATGTCTACCACTTCCTGGTCACTAATGCGGGACTTCAACGCTATGTTGTCCTTCACGCCAAAATACTCCATCTCCCGCACGAGAACCTCTGCCGTCCTGTCTCCGTGCGGTTGCCCCACAAGCGTCACTCGTGGACGATTGTTCTTCGGTATTTGAGACAGTGCACGAAAGAGAGCGTGGTGACGCTTGTAGCGGCCGAAGTTGGCGATCATTAACAGATCAATATCACGCTCGGCCCTCGGCTTTGGGCGATACAGCTCAGGGTTGACCCAACTTGAAGCAAATAGCTGCACAGGCTTGTAGGACGGGTGTAACCGTGGGAATACTTCCAGATCGAGCAGGTTACTGATCGTACATGGAAGCAACCCAGGGAATAAGCGTGGAAACACAACGTTAGTTACCGAGTGCGGTGGAGACCACGTCGGTGCCACCACAAGTTGATACCTGCGCACAAACTCAGCCAGACGTTCACTACCTAATTGGAGAAGCTTCTCCCACTGAGATTCAAAGGAAATGAAGACGACGCCCTGCTCTGAGTTCGTTGCGGGTTTTAGAATAGCGGTCTTCTTGACCTCGACTATGGAGGATTGCGTTGGATACCAGCTCCATAGTTCATCTGCGGAAGACAGGTCAAGACGCGCAAGCATCCACTTCTCTATTCTCTGCATGAGCGAGTCAGTGGGGGCACACCGAGCCGCAGCGCATGCCAAACTTACCCAAGCTGGGTTGCGTGGCGATTTTGCAGCAGCTGCAGCCCACTGGGCGAGACTCAATGCACCCTGAGGAACCGGATTGTAGCGCAGAAGATCGTCCAACCGTGCACGGATCATTTCACCAAAGTCACCTGAAGGTTCTGTGCGGGGAGAAGATACGCCAGACCCGTGGCCTCGTAGTAACACTGCAAGGCATATCGGCTGTTGATGAGAGGTGAAACAATCCAGTTCCAAAAATACGGGATCCCATGGACGAATCGCAGGGTCGTCGACTCCACCGAGTTGAAGGCAAAATCAAAGTAGTAACTCCCACGCCGCTTGCCCTCAAAAGTGTCTCGGGCGAAGAACCGAAAGGTCTTTACCGAGAAGCGATTCCGATGAGTTGGATCGACGAAGTTGTTGTTCGACGTGAAGTGAGGCACTTCGATGCGCATTCTTCCACCAGGAGCTAAGATGCGATGGCACTCTTTGAGCACAGGAACGAGATCGACATGTTCCAGGATGTCATTGCACAAGATCATTTCAAACTCTCCATCTTTGAAGGGTAGAGGCAGCACATTGATATCGTGAACCACATCGACACCGGGGAGAGGTGCAATGTCGAGGTTCACCCAGCCATCGCGCACATCAGTGCCACAGCCGAGATTGAGCTTTTTGAGAGAGGAACTCATGGAGAGGCTGACGGCATAACCGTTTCAGGCCAGACGGTCAAGCTGGACGATGGTCGCCTCCTCCCAGCTTTTCAGGGCCAATCGCTCGTGCTTTTTGGCAATAAGTCGCGCTTTGATCGTGCTTCGGAGTGTTTTGGGAAGTAATCCAAATGCCAGATGCTTCAGGCTCCCAATTGCACTTCGTTTTGCCATTTCGCTCGTCTCGCTACTACCCTGCCACATCGCTGTGTAATTGCTTTGTCCAGGCCAAACTGGCGGAACGGCGACCTCCGTTGTCTTTTCCGCACAGACGAGGATGGTCAGCGGGCGCCTCCCTGGCACAAGATTGCGGCATCCACATTCGGCGGGATCTTTTAGCTTAAACAAATGTGAGCTTTCCGGCTCTCGGCCAAACTCAGCCAGCCATACCCCCTTGATTACAAATCCCCGCTCTGAAGTGAAGAACCGAAAGAAAAGCTCCGGCTGCAACTGATGAAATCCGTGTCCCAACCAGCCATCCCCTGGGCTGGCACCGAGGTAATGCCCGCCCACACGAACCAGACTCATCGCGTTCAAGAGGCCCTGTGAAAGATTGAATACATGCTCAAGGGTTCCACCGTCGAAAACAACATCAAATTGCCCTGGCGGCGTGCCATTTGGCCAGGGTTGATTCATGTCATGAGTGTATTGAGCACCCTCGTAGTCTGAATAGTCCAGTGAGCTAACCTCCCCTGCCCCAAGCTGCTGAAAAAAGGGCTCCGCCCACTTCTCTGTGGCTAGTCCCGACTGTAGGCGAGTGCCATAAGCCCGATTCACGTGGTCAACCACGTCGACTGACAACAGCGATGTCTGTCGACCGAGCATTAGTACCCGCTGAAACGGTATGCCTGCCACACGTGCGGCTGCTGCCAACGATGCTTCCCAATAACTCAGTGCCATGAAGATCAGTCCATAAAGCGCCGGAACCACAGTTCCAGCAAAACAAGGCTCCACACCATTCGCGCCTGGCTGCCATCCTTTTCATACGCCGCCAGAATCGCGGCAGCATCCTCTGCGCTCACTACACCACGTTTTTTGATGGTAGCAGGTGCTAACAGGCCCCGGACATACGACACAAAATCCCCGCTAAACCAGCCGCTGAGAGGAACAATGAATCCGTGCTGCCGCCGCTGCACGATTGTGTCCGGGAGCAACTTCTTGGCGACAGCTCGCAGCACCGCCTTGGTTCTTTTCCCTTCAAATAGAACACTGGGATGAATGCGGGCCGTGACCTCGGCTAAGGAATGATCGAGGAACGGCACTCTCGCTTCCAAACCATGTGCCATCGTCATTCGGTCAACTTTCATGAGCAGATCCTCCTGCATAAAAGTGCACCGCGCGTATTCCAACATCCTCATCGTTGGGTCTTGACTATCGCAGTTGTCCAAGACGCGCTTCAGTTTGTTCGTTGGAACTCGTCCTCTGACATCATCAAGCGCCAGAAGTCGCTCCAACTCGTCATTCGCATCACAAAGAGGCCGATACTGCGAGAAGCGCTTCAATCCAAGCCATTGGGCCGCTTTCATCGCCATCGGGTAACGCTGATACAAGTGGTAACGGAGAAACTTACTGTAGCCTGCGTTCGTCTCGTCTGAACCTTCCCCCGTAAGCACCACCCGCACTTCTTTTGCTGCTTCACGCGACAGCAAAAAGGTAGGAAGGCAGGCTGGATCAGCAATCGGCTCATCCAGATGCCAAACTAGCTCTTCCAGCAGTTCTGGAGGAGGTTGCTCGATAGGCAGAAGTCGATGTTCCGCCCCGAGATGGCGCGCAACCGCTGCTGCGTGAGGACTTTCATCCTGTTCTCCCTTAAAACTAGCGGTAAAGCAGACAACTGGACGTGAAGAACGCTGTTGAACAAGCGCTGCGATGACACTCGAATCAAGTCCACCGCTCAAAAACATCCCGAGCGGCACGTCAGCAAGGAGATGGCACTCCACGGCATCAACCAGAGCCCGCTCTACGGCATCAACCGCTTCGGCCATATTGCGGATCGGTGGTGCTGAGTGCCGCATCTGCCAGTAGGTTCGCGTTTGCACTTTTCCGTCAGTGCCAACTTCCAGCACACTCGCTGGTGGGAGCTTTTGAATGCCTGCAAACATCGTGTCTGGCGTGACGCTATGCCGAAGCACCAGAAACTCATTCACTCCGGGCAAATGTGGGACTGAAGAGACAGATGGATGCGCCAATAATGCTTTGATCTCTGAGCCATACACGATCCGCTCCGAGTCTTGCCACACGTAGATCGGCTTGATGCCAAGACGGTCTCTGACGAGAAGAAACTTATTATGCTTGAGATCGTAAAGGGCGATCCCAAACATCCCACGCAATCGCTTGGGGAAGTCGACGCCATGTTCCTCGTAAAGGTGGACGATGACCTCGGTGTCGGAATGAGTTTGGAACTGATGCCCAAGCTCTTCGAGCTCCTTTCGTAGTTCTGGGTAGTTGTAAATCTCGCCATTCAGCGTCACCCAAACAGTGGCATCTTCATTTGAGATGGGTTGATGCCCGCCTTCGAGATCAATGATGCTCAAGCGGCGAAATCCTAGGCCACAAGGACCATGAACAAGCTGTCCATCATCGTTTGGTCCCCGGTGCACAATGGTCTGCTGCATCGCTCGTAGACGCGCAGCATCCGCCTGTTTCCCAGGACCAAGGAGGAACTCGCCGCAAATACCGCACATTGATGAATCAAGAGGACGGACTAGCCACAGAACGATAAAGTTGGGCCCAGTCGTCCAGCACGGTGGACAGGTTGTTCGTTTGTTCAATCCAAACCCTGGCCGCATCACCTATTTTCTGCCGAGTCTGAGGCCCTGCACCAAGCCACTCAATCAATGCGGCAGCCCACTCATCCGGCTCGTGGCTCATAGAGCGAAAATGCACTCCAGAGTGCCCGAAAGCTTCACCATCAGCAGGCATTCCCTCAAATCGTGCCACCAGACAAGGCAAGCCGCTTGCCATTGCCTCTAGCACCACATTGGGGAGCCCCTCTCTCCGTGAGGGAAACACAAAAACGTCGGCGCACCTATAAGCTTGAGCAGGATCTTCCATCTCACCAAGAAACCGTATGCTATCCGGTCTCGTGAGACGCGATTGCAACTCCGCCACTTCATCCAAGTGACTCTGCAGTGCATCTGTGATGCCCAAGTGAGACGATGCGTGAGAAGCACGAATGCCACGGCTTCCCACCACAGCCAAAACGGCGTCTGGATGCCACTGTAGCACGCGTTCCCAAGACCTGAGAACGACATCAAGTCCTTTTCTCGGCATCACACCACTCACAAACAGCGCAACTGGTACGTTTTGAGGTAACCCCATAGCGTCTCGAAGCCTCAACTTCTCTTCAGAATCAGCAACAGGCCTGAATCGGTCCAAATCCACGCCATTTGGAATCACTTGCACCTGTTTCGATCTCATTGGCCACCGCTGTTGGTAGACTCTCTTCAGTTCATGGCCGAGAAAAACGATCCGATCCAAGGGTGAGCACATCCAAGCCATTCGGAGCTTCTGACGTGATCTGGCAAGCAGGGCTGTTGGCATTGGACTCTCTGGCGCAATAGAAACGTTAAAGACGGTACCGATACCTCGTGTGCGAGCGCTCCAGAGTGTGGGGGCCAAAGTGTGAACTAACATGTTCGGCTGTAGAACGGAACCAGACTGGTCGCGTGCTAAAGCATACGCCTGCTTCAAAAGCCAGATCCGACGATAATCGGCACCTGCTCCCTCAGGCAAATCAAAACGGTGAACATCAAACCCCTCTATTTGTTCTCGCAGCGCCAGTTCTGGCTTATGGCGGACAGTAACGATATGCATCTGAATACCACGAGCCTGGAGACCCGGCCCATAACGCCACAAGCGCATCAAGCCACCCGGAAGATCCGGAAGAAATAGCTCAGTGGTGAAATAAACGTGTATCGGACTCAGGCTGGACATCTAGCGCCCAATGGAAGCACCAAATCCTTCATATTGAAAAGCCCATATGAAGGGGATTCATGAGGCAGGTGTTTCAGACGCAAGGTGAATGGCAATCCATGTCACTTCTTCGTGGAAGCGGGCTTGCTCTTCTGAAGCTCCCTCATCGGGTTGGGTGCCTTATCGTCTTTGCTCATTTGAAACTCCCGCTCTACCAACCGACGAGGCCAGAAATTGTTCTCTACATCGGTGTCCACAAGTTCCTGGCGAGGATCGAAGGTAACCGACTTGAGTTCCTTGCGGGTGAAGAGAACTTTCTCTGCCGTTCGGGTGTCAAATCGCCAGATTTCCGCCGGAAGCTGCATTTCCTCGGAGCTACCATCTTTATACTCCAGTTTCAGGATCACAGGGGTCACCATGCCACCCACGTTACTGAGCTTAATGAGGTAAAATTGATGCGGGGTCTTGAGAATAGCAGGGTCAATCTCAGCCTCCCGCAGTTCCTTGATGAGTGATTCATACTTCTTCTTGTCACTCGGAAGCACGGTAGCTTCATCGTAGGTGTCATAGAAATCCTTCAACTCCGGAAACCGATCAATGCGTTTGGGAAGCGGGTAGTTGCGCTCGCGGGTGATGGTTATCGGCAGGTCATCTTTTTTCTTCTTGTCCTTTGGCTTCTCGACCGAAGGATCTCGCGTGTCCATCTGAAGCCATACGACCTCGTCCACCGAAACGTCAACATGACCCGTGCCGTAGAACCAGCCACGCCAGAACCAGTCCAAATCTACGCCACTGACGTCTTCTATGGTCCGAAAGAAGTCGGCTGGGGTTGGGCGCTTAAACATCCACCGTTTGGCATAAGTGCGAAACGCTTGATCAAACGATTCACGGCCTAACACGTGTTCCCGGAGGATGTTGAGCGCTACCGTTGGTTGCCCATAAGCATTGGGCCCAAGATCTGCAATCGACTCGGAGTTAGTCATGACCGGGACGCGTTCAATCTCACGCATGTAGCTTACCATGCTGCGGGCATCGCGGCGGTGCTTCCAGTCATTCTCCCATTCCTCTTCGGTGAGGAACTCAACAAACGAGTTTAAGCCCTCGTCCATCCACGTCCACTGTCGCTCGTCCGAGTTGACGATCATTGGGAAATAATTGTGCCCCACTTCATGAATGACCACGCCAATCAATGAGTATTTGGTTCGTTCCGAATAGGTGCCGTCTTTCTCTGGCCGGGGACCATTGAAACAAATCATGGGATACTCCATACCGCCCACAGGGCCATTCACGGACCATGCGACTGGGTAGGGGTAATCGAAGGTGTATTTGCTGTAAGTCTGAATCGTGTGAGCGATCGCGTGAGTGGAGTATTTATCCCAGAGCGGCATGCCTTCTTTTGGATAAAGCGACATGGCAAGCACCTTGGTGCCTTCAACGTTCATGGCGTCCCAGATAAACTTCCGGGAACTGGCAAAGGCAAAGTCCCTGACGTTCTTTGCCGCAAAAACCCACGTCTTTTCGTCTTTTGCTTTGGTCTTCTCTTTTGCCTTAGCCTCGTCCGGCGTCACAATGAACACCGGTTTTCGCACCTCCCTGCGAGCCTGATCGAGGCGCTTCCGTTGGGCATCGGTCAGAACTTGATCTTGGTTTTTAAGCTCACCAGTGGCGGCTACAATATGATCGGACGGCACGGTAAGACGTACGAGATAGTCGCCAAACTCTAGCGTAAACTCACCTGTGCCGAGGAACTGCTTATTGATCCAGCCACCATAGTCGGTGTAGGCAGCCATTCGCGGAAACCACTGTGCGATGGTGTAAATGGCGTTCTGCTCTTCCTCAAAGAGCTCATAACCCGTGCGCGCATTGATGCGCTTGCAATCATTGATCGGGAAACTCCAGGCAATCTTGAAAACAAAATCAGCTCCTGGTTTAATAGGTGCCGGTGGATCGAGCCTGAGCATGGTCTTGACCACAGCATGAGGTAGCGGCTTGCCACCCGCATCTGTGATTCCACTTAACTTCATTTCGCCATCGTACTTCTCGTAGGCCAGTAAGCGATCCACAGCGAAGTAGGTAATCTTGTCGGGACTAATCCCGCGCTTTGTGTTTGGCACTGCACGAGAGTCAGCCTGGTGAGAAAGGTAGTTTTGATCCAACTGAACCCATAGGTATTCGAGAGTATCTGGGGAAGCGTTGTGATAGGTAATGGTCGCCGATGCGGAGATTGTACGCGCAACGTCGTCCAACTTCACATCAATCTCGTAGTCCGCTCTGTTTTGCCAATACCCTGCTCCCGGAGCACCTGACGCGAGGCGCTGAGGAGAAGGATCTGGCAAGTCCTGGCCTAGTTGCTGGAAATCTGCCACGGGAACACCATGGCCGTGATCGTGAGCCACGACTGCCAATGGCAAGAACATCGCTACAGCGGCAAAAATACAAGCTTTCATGAGAGGCCGAAACTTAGTTGCTCCTGCCAATACGATACAAGCCATTTCCAGCCGTGACGTACAGATTCCGTGAATCGTCACCTTTTCCAAAGCTTACATTCGTCGGCGCATGCTCCATCACCAAGCGATCCACTTCCTTGCCACTGGAGGCCTCATAGACTCTCAAGCCAGGAGCATCTTCCGCGCGCGCTGTTACAACAAGATTTCCGCTGGCATCACAGACCATTCCGTCTGGGCCATTCTGTTGCCCGTAGTCCACCAACACACGCGCCGCACTTCTGACCTCACCGTCCATGAGTTCATACGCAAGGATGCCCATGAAACCACGACGAAGCGCAGGTGGTTTGCCCTGCGCGTCGAGCAGCGAATCCACGCCTTCTGATCCATTGTCATTCACTCCCACGTAAAGCTGCGATCCATCGGGGCTTAGAGCGATCCCGTTAGGCTTTCCCGCATCTGTAATGATTCGTTGGGTGCTGCCGTCTTTGGGATCGTGTCGATACACGCCCATTACTGGCTGCTCCACACTTTCTGGGCCAACGTATTTCGGGTCGGTGAAGAACACGCGCCCCGCGCTATCCACCGCAAGGTCATTGGGGGCGTTGTATGGCTTGCCCTCATAAGTTGCGGTGAGGATGTAGCAAAGACCTGTTTTCATGTCGGTGCGAGACAGACGCCGACCACCGAAGTCGGCTCCCTCGCAAGCAATGAGGCTGCCATCCGGCGCGAACTCCAGACCATTAGATTTGTTGCTTGGAGAGCGAAACAATGTCGTTCTGCCTGTTTTGGGATCGAATCGCCAAATATGACCGCCTTGAGTGACTCCCCGTTCGTCACGGACTGCTTTAGACAAAGTGATGTCACTGAAGTAGATAGTACCATCGGGCGCGGCGGTGACGCCCTCTGTTTCGCCATATGCGGTGAATACCTTTTCGGGTTTGCTGCTTGCACCAAAGTATTCGCCCGCAGCAGATACACTGCTTAACATCACCAATAGCCCTAGGATATGATTCATCGTGACGGAACTAACGTCATGAAATGCCATCGGCTATCCCACGTGCACTAATGCTACAACAATCAGCCCAAATGCCGAGCAAGGCTACAAGTGAGGTGCATCTCAAGGACCTCGCCCATGGTTTCACATGATAAAAAGGCCTCCGCATGATGATAATCGCTCAGTTCCTCCCTCAACTGGTGCACTTTTTCAGGAGGTTCAGTGGCGTTCTCCCGCATGACATGGCAGAGAGCTGTGATTCTGGCTTTCTCCGAAACGTAACGCCTAGCGATCAAGCTTCGCTCCTCATCTTGATACTGCTTCATCGTAGGCTGATTGAGGCACGTTGAGCACAGTTGAACGACGGCCAGATTTTCTTTGAAGAACTGCGGCAAGTAAATGTTCTTCCTGCCCTCGTAGCTTTGTTGGTCAAAATCAATCGCCCTTACACGATACTGCATCTCCTCAAAGTCAGGAGTCATGTCGACCACGTAGTTGTAGCTTCTCATATCACCCAACAACCGCACAAAGCAACGCTCACTGAACTTCACAAACTCCTTGGCGATGCGAACCTCATTCAAGTCTCCGCGCGGAAAGTAGTCTCGGATAAACACATCCCCAGGTACACCGGCCACGTGCTCCTCCACGAGCGTGTCACCATGGATAAGATAGCTCATCCGATTGGGCGAGAGCAAATGCTCCAACTCCAGACCATAGATGCGGGAAGCATCCCCTACCTTGATGTAGAAATGGTCGTAGTTGTCATTGTACTGGTTAACTACCCGTATGCGGAACGGCTTCGAGTTACCAAACTCGCAGTAATCAACTCTTTCCACCTGGAGGTGAGAGACCGCGTGAGGATCGCCCGTCTTGATCAGCGAGTAGATGCTGGTCAGGCTCTCCCACAAAGAAGCCTGTGTGCTAGAGTCGTAAACCACGGTCGACCAAAACGTTGGTTGCCCTTGTTTGTCAAAAAGTGGGTAAGTCTCCTGAAAATCCTGTAAGTCTTCGTATGAGACCGGCAGTGGGGATGCACGACCAACGGTGCCCAAATACTCTTTTAGCTCCTGCGTGATCGGCAGGAAATCCTTCCGCCGGGTGATGGTATTGACCTCAGCTTCTCTGCCCTGCATAATCCATCTCTGCTTGCGGACTACTGGACATTGCGCCGACGTTGCTCGATGTCCCATCGGCGAACTTCTAGTGCGGTCGCTTGCGCCTTCAACTCTGCGCCTTCGCGCTGCAGCTTCTGAAGTTGATCATTCAAAGTCACAGGTGGGCCTCCTTCCTTGTTCGCGTATCTAAATCGCTCAATCTGCGTCAATACCTCTCGCAACGCGTTTGCATTCTGTATCGTAACCTTGCGGAGTTGCTCACGTTCGAGGTCAAGTTGTCGACCCTCAGCCAGAAGCGTATCGATTTTTGACTTTCGCTCTGCCTTGGCAGATACCTTTCGCCCGACATCACCGCCTGACGCTTCAGAAACTAGGGGCAAATGATTCTGGGTAAGTGCCAAGACATCCCTTATGAGTTCGGGCAACTCACCAAGCCCAAGCTTTCCCAAGCCTGCTGCATGACGAAATCCAATCATCTCCGCGTTCATTTCAACCACAGTAACCTGAGCATAAGAGGTGCCACGATGCTGAAAATCCGGCAAAGGTAACCCAGGCACTCGCTCCTGAAGGCTAACCTTGTAACGGGCCTTGTAGTTGTCGAAATCCTTCTTCAACTGCTCAAGTTCCGCTTTGGCCGCATCAAGCTCTTGCTGCGCCTTCTTAACCGTGTCCTCCAATTTGGCACGCTCTGCTTTTGTCGCCTCCAATTGACTCTCCAATCGCCTGGAGGTCTGCTGGGCTTCGAACACGCTCTTCCCCAACTGATCAATCTCTGAACGCATCGACTTAACTCGGCTGGCAGAGCCGTCATCGCACGCACTCAACAGTAGCAGAGCTGCTGTGCCCAACATTACGGGAGAGATAGCATGCATGAGGTAGTTAATCGTGGGTTGATATATCAGAGGAATCGTAGTCAGTGAGCGTAGAGCAGGCAAACAAATAAGTAAGTCTCTCCCACTATTTTTATGATCTCCCCCACTGGGTGAACTCACTGTGATACAATGCTCAAGTGGCAGATGCCACAGACGCTGGTGGCTCCACCCAACGTCCGTGTTCCTTGATGAGGTCCACCAGACGCTCTACGGCTTCGGCCTCAGGGATATTGAACTTAACAGCCTGCTTGCCGATGTAGAGATTGATCTTGTTAGGAGCGCCGCCGACATACCCAAAGTCCGCGTCAGCCATTTCCCCTGGTCCGTTCACAATGCATCCCATGATCGCGATCTTCACCCCTTTCAGGTGGCTAGTAGCAGCTTTGATGCGTGCCGTTGTCGTTTGAAGATCAAACAAAGTCCGGCCGCAACTTGGGCACGCTACATAGTCAGTTTTGAAGATCCGTGAGCCCGCAGCCTGAAGAAGGTTGAATGCCAATCGCATGGATTGTCCTGGTGCCTCTTCTCCTTGAATCAAAATCGCATCTCCGATGCCGTCACAAAGCAGGCTCCCAACATTTGATGCAGCAGTGATCAGGGTGGGCAGGAAATCGTGGCTTTCGACAGCGGGTAATAGCGTGTCTTTGAGAATGATGGGATGGCGTTGGTCCAACTTACACGCCAAGAGCCTGTAACTTGCGATAACTGGCAGTGGAAGCTCATCTTTGACCGCAACAAGTTGGCTCCGCTCCGATTGGTTGATCGCTGCCACGGCTGCATCATCTCGAGGATCGACTTCAATCACCCCGCTCTCTTCGTAAACAAAATCAGGCTTAAAATCGCCCATTTTGTCGAGTTTATGGGCGATCTTCTCGTATCCAGCTTTCCGAATGGCAACTTGAACCAAGTTCTCGCCTCCAATCTGGCCAATGCTTGATGTGGAGCGTCGTGAGTAGCTGAATGGATCCCAAGACGGCGCTGCAGGCGGCACAGCAGCCACAGATTGAGTGCAATGTTCCGCGAGTTCCCTTGCGACAGGAATCTCATGGACACTATCTTCGGTGAGCGATACCCGAATCGTGTCTCCTACGCCATCCTTGAGGAGCGATCCGATTCCAATAGCACTTTTGATGCGGCCATCCTCACCATCACCAGCCTCCGTGACCCCAAGGTGAATCGGATAGTTCCAATCAGCACCCTCTTGCGCTAAACGCGCCACCAACAGGCGGTAGGCTTCGATCATGACCTTAGGATTGCTGGACTTCATGCTGAACACGAAATCGTGGTAGCCGTTGTCACGAGCAATCCTGGCAAACTCCAGAGCACTTTCCACCATGCCCAGAGGCGTATCGCCGTAGCGATTCATAATCCGATCACTCAAACTGCCGTGGTTGGTGCCTATTCGCATCGCGATGCCGCGTTCCTTAGAAAGAAGGACCAACGGAGTGAATCGCTCACGAATCCGCTCAAGTTCTGCCGCATACTGTTCGTCAGTGTACTCAATCACCTTGAACTTTTTGCTATCTGCATAGTTCCCTGGATTGATGCGCACCTTATCCACCCACTTGGCCGCCTCCATTGCAGCCTCGGGCTTGAAGTGAATGTCAGCCACGATAGGGACGAGGCAACCTCTCTGCCGAAGCCCTGCAACGATGTGCTGAAGGTTAGCAGCATCCTTGACGGTCGGGGCCGTGATCCGAACAATCTCACAGCCCACTTTCACGAGTTCCAACGTTTGCTCGATGCACTTCTCCGTATCCATGGTGTCGCACGTGAGCATGGACTGCACACGGATAGGATTGTCTCCACCTACACCGACCCCACCCACATTCACGGCGCGAGAAACACGGCGTTGGTAGCGGAACAAGTCAGGGGTGTAGGACAAATTGGCAGCACTGGGGGTCATGAGGACCCCCAGAATAACGAAAAATCCACGCTCGTCAGGCGAACAAATGCGTCAGAGGCTGTCCTTTGTCGGCCAAGGTGAAAGGGCGACGAGTCGGCGAGAAAATCACCTGGTCCAGTGGTAGCCCCAGTGCGTAGCCAATGGTGGCATTGATGTCCACTGGTGAGACTTTGCCATCTACAGGTGCCGCACCATCCTTATCAGTGGCACCATACTTCTGCCCACCTCGGATTCCGCCACCGGCCAGCACACACGAAAACACAGGATAGTGATCACGACCCTGATTCTGGTTGATCTTGGGTGTGCGGCCAAACTCACTAGCAACCACGACCATCGTGCTTTCGAGTAGGCCCCGGCGCTCCAAATCACTCAACAACGATGACATTGCCATATCTAGAGTGTCGCAAAGTCGGGGCGTATTGATGAAATTGGCGACGTGGGTGTCCCAACTACCAAGGGAGACCTCGACAAAGCGAACCCCGTGCTCAACCAATCTGCGAGCAAGGAGACAGCCTTGGCCAAAGCTATCCTTTCCGTAGGCTTTCCGAAGGTCCTCGGGCTCTTTGGTCAGATCAAAAGCCACCAAATCTTCACTTCGCATGAGTCGAATCGCATCGTCGTACATATCGGCATAGGCCTTGACGTTGCGATTTGGGGTGTGGCTCACAAACTCTGCATCAAGGGCAGACGCTATGTCTCGCCGCAAGGCGAACCGATGCTCAGTCACCCCAGTTTGCGGGCGCACATTTTGCAAACCGGCTTCCGGGTTATTCACCATGAGAGGGCCGTGCTTTTTTGCCATGAACCCTGAGCCTGGATGGCGACTATCATTTCCAATGTAAACGTAAGGCGGCAACGCTGGGTTACCTGGGCCCTGAAAGAAGCTCAGCCACGCACCAAGACCTGGATGCTTGATCGTAGAGCGTAAGCCAAAGCTCGTGTGCATGAAGTAGTTAGCCTGCTCATGTGCCGCGGTGTTTGTGGCAACGGCGTTGAGCAAGCATAGATGATTAGCCTGTTTGGCCAGCCTCGGTAAATACTCACTCAGCATGATTCCATCGGCATTCGTCTTGATTGCCTTGGTCGGCCCCATTACGTCCTTGTTATCTGGCTTCACATCCCATGTGTCCAAATGGCTTTGGCCGCCATTCATGTAGAGAAAGATGACATTTCGGGCAGTCGCCACTTGCTTGGCGGTAGAAGTTCCCTCTCCAGCGGCTAATGCACGACTGGAAAACATGTGTTCCACGCTGGGCAGTAGACTCACGCCCAGCATTCCCTTGGCAGTTCCCGCCATGAATCGGCGGCGGTCGAGTTCATTGGAAGTTTTCATGATATTGAAAAGGTGAGGGCTTCGGGTTGAGTTACTCAATGAAAAGGAACCGTTGAGTGCTGACGGCACCCAGGATGATGTCATCCCAAATGTTTTTGGCTCCACCTGCGTCATCAATGGTGTTCAGCAGCAAGGCCTTCTCTTTCACGGTCGGCTTCCGACTAAAGAGGCTCAGGAAAAGTGTATCGATTTTCATATCCGCCTTCTCTGCCTGCCGCAGATTCATCGCAAGTGCCGACCACCCGCTGGCAATCTGCGTGATGATTGAACCATTCAGCATCGTTAGAGCCTGCGGAACAGATGCTTCCGTGCTGGCATTCTCGATGATGTCCCGGTCACTTTGCCCGTACTCCCGGAGAAAGTGCCCACGAGGCGCAGGTGACGGCATCTCCGCAGCACGACTCCAGGACTGATGAAGCGTCTTGCGATAGCGCTCGTAACTGGCCATCTCTTTGGGCTTGCTGATGTTGAGCAACTTTGCTTCCTGGCTCATTTCTGATTTCATTGAATCGCTGATCGGCATTTCCTTCATCGCATCCACCCTTGCGTCGTTCATGATGTTCATCATGGCCATGTCCATGGGACTTCCGTTGCTGATCTTCTCAAGTCGAGCCAGCAAAGCCGCGTTCTTGGACTGCTTTGCAGCTTCGTAGAAGCTTCTGGAGATAGTTTCGCGCATCACCCGCTGGCTCTCGCTGAGTTTGCTCTGAATCTCCTTCACCCGGACCTTATCATCCTTTGCTCTGGCGACCTCCAGATCCTTTCTCAACTGATTGAAGCCTTTGTTCTGCTCTTTCATCGCCGCAGCAACACGCTTAGCCGCGTCAAAGAGAAGGCTGGGTTCCGTGCCATCCAGAATCATCGCCAGTTGACGGCGATTTTCTAACTCGCGGTGCTCTCTTTCTCTCAATGACCAGTTGGGACTGTCTGGCTGAGGATTAACCAAGGTAACCACACTGTCCCAGATCTGCTCAGCACTCATCCGTCGAAAAACTGGACCTTGAAAATAGTAGGGTGTGCCAGGCTGAAGATCCTCTTTGGTGCTCTCAGCTTGGTAGGTCTTTGAGTTCAGGACCAAACGGAGAAAGGCCTTCATGTCATACTTCATGGCTACCATCTGGCGCTCCAGAAACTTCATGAGATCAGGATTCGATGCCACGCTGTTGTCCATGATCTCATCGAATGGCTCAATGAGTGCAACGCCCATCACTTTCCGCCACAACCGATTCGTAATGACCGTCGTAAAGCGCGGATTCTCCGGAGACGTCATCCACTTTGCATATTCCTGAATCGGATTGCTTGCCTTGGTCAGTTTGATCTTAGCTCCAAACATAGCCGCTGGCTCAACAACATCTTTGGGCTTGGCGTCCGAGTATTTGTAGTCGTGAGGCAATCTCAACTTCCCCGTTCCCTGCACCACCTCGGTCGATTGCAGTGGCCGAAAGGCGTCCGTCAGAGCTCGGCGCATCATGTCTTGCGTCTCCTTATCCAGACTCTTGTCTTCCCGTATACGCTTTTGGGTCTCGTCGAGGTTCTTTGACCGGTAGTTGGTCGTGTTCATATTGTTGCTGAACGCGGCCATTTTATAAAAGTCCATTTGCGTCCAACGATCAAACGGGTGGTCGTGACACTGAGCGCATTCCATCCTTGTACCGAGGAAGATGCGCGTGGTATTGGAAACATTATCGAGGTTCATTCCTCGGTCTCTCACGTAGTAACCTATGGCTCCTGATTTGAACACCGTGCCTTCAGCAGCGATCATTTCGCGCGCCATCTGGTCATAAGGTTTATTCACCCGCAGTGACTGGCGGATATACTCCATGAACTGCTGTGAGCTTGCGCTGTCACCCACGCCTTGACTCTGTGCGCGAAACACGTCTGCCCAGTAGTTGAAGAAGTGATGCACATACCCGTCAGACGCCAGCAATCTGTCGATCAACTCTGCTCTGCGACTGTTGCCTCCTTGACTGTAGAACGCCTCCGCCTCTTTCGCCGTGGGGATTCTGCCAATGACATCAAGGTAGACACGCCGAAGAAAAACTTCATCACTTGCGGGCTTGTTTGGAGTCAGCTTTTGCTTGGCTAGCCCTTGTTGGACCAACCGATCTATTTCCCTTGCTCCAGACGTTATGTCCGCAGCCTGCGAGACTGCAAAAGCCAGTCCAGACACCACACCTATGACCAAAAGAGGTTTCATGTGGAAGATAACGAGGCCAGAAAAAATGGACTTCCCAAACTCCAGCACGAAGAATGCGCATGGGTTGAGGTGCGGTATGCGCAAGTTGTCTCAACCATTCGTGGTGGATCGTCGCAAGAATACCCCCAACGAATGGCGTTTAGCCCGTTCTCCAATCATGAAACGCAACTTGATATTATCCACTCTGCTCGCTGCGAGCTTGGCCCATGCCGAGACAAACAAAGCGCCTGAAGGCTTTACTCCTCTTTTCAACGGCACTGATTTGTCAGGCTGGTATGGCTGGAGCACTCGGGATCCGAGCGAGCTTTGGGCGATGACTCCAGAGCAGCAAGCTGACTACAAAAAGAAGTCGATCGAGGGAGGACTCACCGATGCAAAAGGCAACGACAAGGGAGAACATCTCAACGCTCACTGGCGTGTCGAGAATGGAGAACTTGTGAATGATGGCAAAGGCCTCTACGCCACGACAGACAAGGATTACGGTGACTTTGAGTTGTGGGTTGAATACAAGGCACTGCCTAAGGGCGATAGTGGTGTCTATCTCCGTGGCATTCCTCAGGTTCAGATATGGGATCCAGATGAAGAAGACCCGCAAGGCCTCGGCCGAGCCAAGGGATCTGGCGGACTATGGAATAACAGCAAAGGCGCTGCGGGCAAAGACCCTTCCAAGCGAATGGACAAGCCCCTTGGCGAGTGGAACCAATTCAAAATCAAGATGATCGGTGAGCGCGTCACCATCGTCTTCAATGGTGAAACCGTCGTTGATAATGCCGTTTTGGAGAACTTTTTTGCCAACAAAAAGGCCGGTTACCTTGCCTACGGCAAGCCTAAGGCGGGTGAGACCAAAGCGGAGGAGAAGAGGCCAAATGGTTGGATGAAAGACCCTGCATTCGCGAAAGGCCCCATCCAACTTCAGACCCACGGCAGTGAGATCCGCTGGCGGAATGTTTATGTCCGTGAGATCAGCGCTGAAGAGGCAAACCGCACTCTAGCTGCCCAGGCCTCGGAAGGGTTCACGGAGCTCAACAATGGCAAAGACTTGTCCAACTGGCAGGGAGCAACCGACAGCTATGAAGTGAAAGGTGGCAATATTACCTGTAAGCCAGGCAAGGGTGGTGATCTGCTCACCAAAGATGAATATGAGAACTTCAAACTCCGTGTGGAGTTCAAGCTGCCTCCCGCTGGCAACAATGGTATTGCCCTCCGCACCCCGCTTGGTGGTCACAGCGCATCGGACGGCCTCGAGTTGCAGGTGATCGATAGCGATGGCTACAACGCTAAGCAGGCAGCAGCTGGCAAGAAGGGTCTTGAGCCGTATCAGTATCATGGGAGCATTTACCACTGCGTGGGAGCTAAACATGGCTACTTGCGCCCTGCTGGAGAGTGGAACTTTCAAGAGGTAGAAGTTCAGGGCCAGAGGATTCAAGTCACGCTGAATGGCACCAAGATTCTAGACGCAGACATCGACTCATTTGATCGTAGTCAGATCAAGAATCCTCCAAAGGGACTTGATCGCCGTTCTGGTCTAATAGGCTTTGCTGGCCACAGCGACCCAGTTGAGTTCCGCAGCTTCAAGGTAAAGCGCCTCTAAGGCTTAACTTCTAAAGCTCAACTCAGAGCTGTATCAATGGGCGGAACAAGCACTCCAGCTTGTTCCGCTTTTTGTTGGTAGCCATTTTCCACTAATGGGTCAGCGCATACATGAGGATGTTAATGCCCAACGGGTATGCGTACTTCTCTGAAAACTCCCTGAAATACCAAGGATCAGTGCCTTCTTCCTCCCACCCATCGCCCAGATCGGTGTTAAAGCAGATGATCATGCACATTCGCTTCTTATCATCGAAGATGGCGCGGAAGTGAGGTGTCTCCGAGCCTGGCTTGCCCCACTCATGGGTCATTCCGCGGAATCTTCCGCCCATGGCGATGCCAACGGAAGGAATCTGCGGCTTCACTGGCAGATCGAACACCATGTGAAATATCTCATGATCTAGTTCGAGTTCGACGAAGTCACGATCTGGCCAAATCTGCTTGAGTGCCAGATGGAAAGTCTCCCATTCGTCAGTCCCCCAGAAATCATCCACCATGATGAACCCACCGTTCAACATGTAGTCCCGGAGCACCCTAGCTTGTTCATCGGTGATATCGATGTCACCAGGCTCGATCATGTAAATGAACGGGTAATGACGTAGCTGGTCAGCTTCGATGTCCACCACAGCGCCATTGGGATTGGTCTGCATGGAGGTGAGCTGTTGTAGCCGATAGGACAGATTCAACTCTGCATCGGGGTAGTCGGTGGTCCACTTCCCAAAGTTCCCGCGCCGACCATAGTGATCGTTGTATGACGGGTAACGAAGGCGGGCAAAAGTGAATACGTCGTTTGGAACTTCCTTACTCACCTGCCAGGTCGGGAAATCCGAGAACTGTCCCCTTCCCCACTCGCGGGGGTCTTCCGAGATCATTTCGTCCTCACGCACACCAAAATGAGTAGGCTTCACAACCTCAGCACTGTCCTGAGCCGGAAGAACCAACGTGGCAAGCACGAGGGCACTAAGGGCGGGGCGAGTTCTCATGGCAAGATAACTGACATGGGAGCCGTATTTTTACAATCCCCATGCGCGCAAAGTCATTTCTTAGCCTTTTCCTGGCGAGCAGCCCCCTTCTCGGAGCTGACTCAGGTGAGGGCATTGAGTTCTTTGAGAAACATGTGCGCCCCATCCTCGTAGAACGTTGCTATGAGTGCCACAGCGCCTCAAAAAAGATCAAGGGTGGCCTAGCTTTGGACACAAAAGCTGGAACTCTGCAGGGTGGTGACACAGGTCCGTCCATAGTTGCAGGAGACCCTGAAAAGAGCCGGTTCATCGAGGCAGTCCGCTACACCAATCAGGACCTACAGATGCCGCCGAAAAGTCCTATCCCCGCCAAGGAGGTCGCTATTCTTGAGCAGTGGGTAAAAATGGGCCTCCCTGATCCGCGCTCTGAGGGCTCCACCACAAGCGGGCCGCGTCCAGTCAATATTGAGGAAGGCCGCAAGCACTGGGCCTTCCAACCCTTGGCACAACTAGACGCACCACTTGCAGAAACGGGTGCCGCCCACCCCATTGACGCATTCCTTCTCGCAGACATGAAGGCCGCCGGGGTGCAGCCTGCATTTTCCCCGCGAGCCGATCCGCGAACACTGGCGCGGCGAACCGCATACTCCCTTACCGGTCTGCCACCAGCCCCAAATGCACATCAGATCAGCCACGCCCAGCACCTCACAGAACTCCTCGCATCCCCTCACTACGGTGAGCATTGGGGGCGTCACTGGTTAGATGTCGCGCGTTATGCAGACTCAAATGGGCTCGATGAGAACGTCGCCATGGGCCATGCATGGCGATATCGTGACTATGTTGTTAAGGCTTTCAATACCGACAAGCCCTATGACCAGTTCGTGATCGAGCAACTCGCGGGCGATCTTGTTACATCGACAAATGATCCCAATAGGCTTGATGCATTGGCTGCTACCGGGTTCCTGGCGCTCGGAGCGAAAGTCCTTGCCGAACCTGACATGCAGAAGCTCGAGATGGACATCATTGATGAGCAGATCGACACCCTCGGAAAGGCGTTTCTTGGAATGACTTTTGGCTGTGTTCGCTGCCACGACCACAAGTTTGACCCAATCAGAATGGATGACTACTACGCGATGGCTGCGATCTTCCGGAGCACTCGCAGCCTAGCGGATAAGAAGACTGGGGCCATCAAGTATTGGTATGAGCACGATCTAGCGACCCCAAATCAAATCGCCGCGCAAGCCGAACACGAAAAAGCAGCTAAAGCAAAAGCAGCTGAACTGAAAAAGATCACGGACAACGCTCGGAAGGCGATCAAGTCAGAGCTATTGAGCCGGGCAGCAGACTATTTGGCTGCAGCCAAAGAACTGGGTGAAGATGATAGCTTCAGCAACGTGACAAAAATCGCTCAGAAGCACCAACTGAGGCCCCGATATCTGAGTGCCGCTAGGCTATATGTCGATAAGTATCCCCATCAGGCGGTGCTCTCTAAATGGCACGCTCTGAAGTCGCCAGATGAAGTGAAATCTCACTTTGAGCCATTGTTTCGGGACCCTACCAACACCGCCGCCCAAGCAGCGATCAATGACCCAGCCGGCTTTCTGGCCATCCCTGACAAGGACGCCGATGCATTCGATTCCGAAACCGTGGCACGCATTGAGGCCATGAAGACCGAAGTGATGAAGCATGAGGATGCCACACCAGAACCTCCCGCAATCATGGGGGTTACCGAAGGAAACTTGGTGAAGACGATTCCTCTCCACCTCCGAGGAAGTTACCTGACGCTCGGCAAAGAAGTAGAGCGGGGTTTCCCGGAAGTGATGCGGACCTCATTCACCAAACCGATTCTCCCCGTTCGTCAGTCGGGTAGACTTCAATTGGCGCGTTGGATTGCCTCTCCAGAGCATCCATTGACTGCACGAGTCATCGTCAATCGCGTATGGCGCTGGCATTTTGGACGGGGTCTAGCTCCCACAACAGACAATTTTGGAACGCTTGGCGAAAAACCCGATCACCCACAGTTACTCGACTGGCTTGCGCGCTGGTTCATCGAAAATGAATGGTCGGTGAAGGCTCTCCACCGCCTGATTCTTACCAGTCAAGTCTGGCAGCAATCGAGCGGACAGAGTCCTCAATCCGATCCCGAAAACAAACTTTTGTCTCATTTTCCAATCAGGCGGCTAACTGCCGAGGAGATTCGCGACTCCATGCTCGAAGCTGCAGGAATCTTGGATCGGACGATTGGAGGAAAGACCATTCCGCAGCGCAATAGGGAGTTCGTTTTCAATCACACCTCCAAGGATCACACCACCTATGAGAGCATGAGGCGAGCCCTCTATTTGCCGATCATTCGCAATCACCTCTACGATATCCTTGAACAGTTCGACTATCCTGATCCAACCACGCCAACAGGCTCACGCAATAGTACTACCGTTGCTCCCCAAGCGCTCATCTTGCTCAACTCACCGCTATCTCTGCAAGTAGCTTCGAGCATGACTGCCGGCCTCCCCAAAGAAGACGACCAGCGCATCACGGAAGCCTATTTGCGACTCTATTATCGCTATCCCACTGCTACAGAAGCTGAGCGATGCCTGAAGTTTGTTCATTCGCAGCCTGACTCGGCTTCTGCTTGGCCTTTGCTATTGCAGACGCTCATTGCCGCCAACGAGTTTGCATTTATTCGCTAAAGTCGGGCATTTACCCTCTCACAAGTCGGTACCGGCGCAGATACTTGAGTGGTGTTAATCCCATGTGTTTATGAAAGTGCTGTGTGAAGGCACTTTGATCGCGGAAGCCCACTGCCCTTGCGACCTCGCTGATCTGCGCTCCTTCGATCTGCAGGGCTTCACAAGCAGCCTGGATTTTGAGTTTCATGACAAACGCTTGTGGGCTAGAGCCAAAAGTCTCTACAAACTTTCGATGCAACTGACGTGGAGACAAGTGCACTATCTCTGCGAGTTCCGTGACACTCACACCACGCCTGAAGTTCTGCCTTATGTAGGCTACCGCGCGATCAAGCTGAAGATAGGGCTTCAAAACTTCCTTCCGGCCCTCATAACTGTGCACCAGCCCCATGATGCCGATCACCATGCCTTTGCGATCCTTTACCGGCAGCTTGTTCGTCACAAACCAATCAGGCACTCCCTGATCCGTGAAGAACAGTTCAACAATGTTTAGCTTGGCCTGCCCCGTACGCAGCACTTCTTCATCATCGTGCCGGAAACTCTCTGCTAAACGCGCTGGGAAAAGATCGAAGTCACTCAACCCCACCAGTTCATCTTCGCTTTTGAGGCCAAACCTCTCAACAAATCGCCGATTGCCGCACATCAGACGAAATTGCGAATCTTTGGCAAAAAATGCCACATCGGGCATGAAGTCCAAAAGTCGTAGAAAGCTCTCTCCAGGTGCCATTCTGCTGAGAAAACGGTTTCTCAGCTTGCCCGCTGTCCTCAGCTCTTGTTCGGTCTTTCGTGTCTGATTCAGCATAAAAATCGTCTACCAGAGAACGCGCTGAGCCCGTAGTATCCTGCATCATGAATCTTTTCTGTGTCCCCACCGTACTGCTAGTCACAACAGCAGCCTTTGCAGAGCCCATTCGCGTGCTCTATCGCGACGAATCCGGTTCTGAGACAATGGCTCCGGGCAAGCTTCATGCTCTGATGAGAGACCTCGGCAGAGATGCAATCTACTTCGATTACGCAGCGGGAGCAGCCAAGCCTGACGCCAAATACGATCTCATACTTCGCCCCGATGAGGTTCACGACGATACTTCTAAAGCTAAGGCCCATATCCTAGAGAGCTTGCGGCCTGAGAGACGTGCCAAGTGGGAAAAGTTCCTGGCGGGCCGAGAAGAAGAGAAGCGAGAGAAGCGCTCCACGGTCGCGAACTATGAGAAGCGCCCTGAACCGCTTACCTTTCAGCTTCCGTTCTCAGTAAAGGGAAGTATGGAGCGCACTCAGGTTCCCGCTGACTGCCACCTCCAACTGTTTGCAAGCGAACCCGAGATAGGAAAGCCAATAGCCATGGCTTGGGATGAACGTGGACGTTGTTGGGTAGCGGAGACGGCCGATTACCCACACGGCGTGCAAGAGTCCGGTGAGGGACAGGACAGCATCAAGATATGCGAAGACACAAATGGCGACGGAAAGGCCGACAAGTTCACCGTTTTTGCCGACAAGCTCAACATTCCAACGGGATTAGTGTTTGTGAACGGTGGAATTATCGTCAGTCAGCCCCCGCGCTTTCTCTTTTTGAAGGATACCAATGGTGATGACAAAGCCGACATCCGCCAGGAAATCCTAACAGGATGGGGCATCCGCGATACTCACGCTCAGGCGAGCAACCTGCACTACGGATTCGACAACTGGATCTATGGTTGCGTAGGATACAGCGGATTCGATGGCCAGGTAGGAGGTCGGACACTCCAGTTCGGTATGGGCACCTATCGGTTCAAACCAGATGGCAGCGCTTTGGAGTTTCTGCACCAATTTACCAATAATGCGTGGGGCCACGGAACGAACTTGGCTGGCGACCAGTTTGGCGGAACGGCAAACGGCGCTCCCCTTTTCTACGGCGGCATCCCCGCCAGTGTGTTCCCACCTTCGATTCGCGGAATGAGCGCCAAGAAGATCAATGTGGTAGATCTCTGCCACACCATCACGCCCAACTTCCGTCAAGTCGATGTGTTTGGTGGCTATACCGCCGCCGCAGGAGCCAATATTCTTAACTCACCTGCCCTCCCCTCCCGCTTTCAAGACTGTGCGATGATCTGCGAGCCAACGATGAAGGTGGTCGCTCTAATGAAGCTTGTCCCTGATGGAGCCGGTTACAAGGCCTTGGACTATTTCAATCTCTTCGCAAGCTCCGATGAGTGGAACTCCCCTGTTCATGCGGAGGTCGGTCCAGATGGAGCTGTTTGGATTGCCGACTTCCAAAACTTCATCATTCAACATAACCCGACACCAAGCTCTGACCGTGGTGGATACGTTGCGAAAACCGGGATTGGTGGTGCTCACGAAAATGAACTTCGGGATCACACCAGAGGTAGGATCTACCGAGTATGGGGCAAAGATCTGCCTCTACTCGAAAAGAAGCCCTCCCTCACGGGTCCAACATTGTGGGCCAGACTCACAGCCCAACGTCTAATCGCCGAGACCAAGGGGCCCTTACCTCAACTGCCAGATAGTCCTCATACGCTATGGGCAGCAAAAGCCTGCAACTTGCTTACAAAGGACTTACATAAAGCTGCCCTATTGAGCAAAGATGCGATCATTCGCCGTAACGCAGTTCGTGCATTGGGTTCTGATAAGGACTCCCAGGAACTCTATTTTGGGACGGGTGTTTTTGCTGACCCAGACCTGCATACACGTCTTGCGGCTCTAGTGAAGTTGGGAGAGTTTGAAAGTACACCCGAGATCAAGACTCTCATCACGAAACTTCAAAGCGACAACGTGATCGCAAAAGACGAGTGGTTGACGGAGGCCCTCCGCATGTTGAGCAAAAGACATGAAGTCAGCGCTTTCAAAGAAGGGCCTAATCTGCTTGTAAACGCTGGCTTTGAAGAAACCAAGGACGGCATCCCCGTAGGCTGGAAACGCCGCGACTACAACGGGCCGAGCAAAAAACAGGGTAACGAAGGTGCCCAATGGGCTATCGTGACAAGTTCAACTCACAGCGGCAAACATGCCTTACGCTGCATTACCCGTGATGAGGCAGACACCAGCTTTTTTCAAGACGTCGTGCTTAAGCCAAACACAACTTACCGTCTGAGCGGCTGGGTCAAAACTCACGCCCTCCGCGGCAAAGTCAGCTACAACGATCATCTCGGACGAGCTGAAACAAACAAAATCACAGCACGAGACGCAGACTGGACTGAAGTCGAAGTGGTTTTCAAGAATGTCGATAAACCAAAAGCCAGCATCAATGTCCTGCATGTTGCCAAGGGAGATGGCTATTTTGATGATGTGAAGCTTTGTGAGGTCATCCCGATCGAAAATCAAGAGGACAAGCCCCTGGCAGGCGACATCAAAAAAGGCGAGGCGCTGTTTTGGAACCATCCAGTGGCGGCCTGCAAAAACTGCCACATTCTAAAGGGCCAGGGAAGCGCCGTTGGGCCTGCGTTGGATGGAATCGCTTCACGCAAGGACGAAAACTACATCAACGAGGCCCTCATGCAGCCAAATGCCCGCCTTGCGGAAGGGTTTGAGAAGCTTGGCGTTTCTCCGATGCCCCCAATGGGCCTGATCCTGAAGCCTCAGGAGGTCGCAGACGTCAGGGCATTCATTCTGAGTTTGAAGTAGCAAAACTGCGAGCATGTGGAGTCATGCCCGTCTACTGTCGGGCATGACCCGGGAGCAGTTTCTACGTTCAACTACCCTTGCCACGGCAAGTTTGGCCGCAGGTTGTCGCTATCAGTCATCGCCGCAGCCATCCGCCGTAGCTCGCACACACGAGTGCCTCGACAAGATCAAACGATTTGATCGGTCTGGTCCTGGGCTTCGGGCTGTAATCGAAATCAACCCAGACGCGCTAGCTATTGCTCAAAAACTGGACCAGGAGAAAGCCCGCGGCCCCCTTCATGGTCAGCCCATTCTGATCAAGGACAATCTCGACACCCACGATCGCATGGTCACAAGTGCAGGGTCCCTTGCTTTAGCGGAATCTATTCCACCTACTGACTCGTTTGTAGTGAAGAAGTTGCGGGATGCTGGGTTGGTGATCGCTGGCAAGACCAACATGAGTGAGTGGGCCAACTTCAGAGGCTACCGCTCCATCAGCGGCTGGAGTGGCCGAGGCGGACAAACGCTCAATCCTCATTGCCTTGATCGCAGCCCATCGGGCTCCAGTTCAGGTTCTGCGGCTGCCGTTGCTATGGGCTATACGCCTTATGCTGTTGGCACAGAGACTAACGGTTCCATCGTATCTCCCTCCTCTTGTTGTGGCATTGTTGGCTTCAAACCCACCGTTGGTCTTGTCAGTCGAACCGGCATCATCCCCATTTCGTCGAGCCAGGATACAGCAGGGCCAATGGCTCGCACCGTAAAGGAAGCCTCGGCACTGCTTGCGATAATGTTGGGGCCAGATCCGCAAGATGCAGCCACCACAAACAATGCGGGAGAAATAGAATCACATCGCGAGTTGCTACTCAATCTTAAGCCTGCACAGAAAGCACGCATCGGAATAGCCACAGAGCTTTTTGGCATGCATCCCCTTGTGGATCCAGTTTTCACTGCGGCGATTGGCAAACTGAAACAGTGCGGAGTTGAAATGGTAGAATCAGTGCCTCTTCCATCGATTCGCGATCTCGGGCGAGCGGATTTGACGGTCATGACCTACGAATACAAAGCCGGATTGAACGACTACTTCAAGCGCCTGGGGAATGAGAGCAAGATCAAGACCATCGATGATCTGATAGCTTTCAATGAAAGCGAGTCAGAGCGTGAACTGTGGTTGTTCGGACAAGAGAGGCTTCTTGATGCCGCTAAGTGTGGTGCGCTGGATTCACCAGAGTATTTGGATGCCAAAAAGAAATGCGTCACATGGTCAGACTCACTAAAGGCTGTGTTCGCGAGACACCAACTCGACGCGATTGTAGCACCAACCAGTGGCCCTGCGGCCACCATTGACTTTATCCATGGTGATCGCGGACTCGGAGGATGCTCCACCTATGCGGCAGTGGCGGGGTTGCCACACATCACGATCCCATGCGGAAACGTTAAAGGACTACCGCTCGGATTGTCATTCTTTGGCCCGTCGTGGAGCGAGCCAAAACTCGCCAGCATAGCCCTCGCTTTTGAATCAGTATGTCAGGCAAGAATCACACCGAACTTACTGCCGATGATCCGTCTAGATGAAGGGCCATCTGCTGGATAGCCGATTGCACTGCTGCAACTGTTTCATCAAGGGTCGAGGTTCCAGCAGTCAGTCCCACATGATCGACGCCCCTGAACCACTCTTCCTTGAGGTCTTCTGGTCTTTCTACCTGGAATGTTTTGACGCCTTTAGCACGCGCCCTCTCCACGAGTTGTCGGGTGTTGTTGCTGTTGTTTCCACCCACCACGATCACGACCTGACTCTCTTCACAAAGCTCTTCCAAGGCAGCTTGGCGCTGTTTGGTAGGATGGCACACGGTATCGACAAATCGCACATCGGCCTTCGGACGCTGTTGTTTAATAGCATCAACAAGCTGCAAAACATTCATCAGAGGCTGGGTGGTCTGAGAAATGACCCCGATTTTGCACGCATTCGGAATACCTGCGATTTCATGTTCATTGAGAATCACAACGGCATCGGGAAAGTCACCGATCAGCCCTTTGACTTCCACGTGATTTGATTGCCCAACCACAACCGGCGCGTATCCCTCGTCCACGAGCAACTGTAGTGCTTGATGTGCTTTTCTGACCAATGGACATGACGTGTCCGTTACTTGATGTCCAGACTCTAGCCACTTTTGTCGAAGGCGATCTGAGGCACCGTGGGCAGTGATAATCACTCGCTGCGTTTTGGCCTCGCCAACGCCATCAAGGGTTCCAGTGTCCACGCCTAGATGTCGAAGGTGTCTGTCCACCTCCGGGTTGTGAACGAGTTGTCCTAGGATTGTAACAGGTTCGGCAGTTGCTGCGATGTGTGTGGTGCGGAGGGCATCCCTAACTCCGAAGCACATACCGTAATGGGTTGCGAGTTTGATAGTCATAGTGATGGTGGGTGGTTTGGTATACTTTGTGGCGCAAAGTTTATGGTTAAAAAAACGGTCAGTCGGGTTTGTTGAGCTTCACAATTTCCTCAAGGGCGTTGATATACCCATTGAAGGCGATTCTACCCTGCCGAGTAATGGCAAAAACGGTCCGCGGGCGTCCGCCGCCAGTATCCTCTTTTGTTTCACTGACATAACCAACATCAGTCAACTTGCGCAAATGTGTGATAAGGTTGCCGTCACTCATATCCAGTTCGTTCTTGAGTTCCTGATAACTCCACGCTCCACGACCAGAAAGAAGACTCATAATGCTGAGCTTGCTTCTCTCGTGGATCGTTTTGTCCAGTTGTTCAAAATCAAACATCACAACGCAGACTTTGACGGACGCAAAAACACTGCCGCTGCATAACCAATATGAAGCACGCCAAAGGTTGAACCCATCACAAGGCTGGAAAATTGACCATCGGTCAAGTAGGAACTCCAACGCTCAGGCATTGACCAAATCGTGGTGAAGACAACACCCATTGCCAGGAAGCCACTCCCGAGTCGCTTGATCGATCTTGGCGAAAATCCACTCGCGGCGAGCATTCCACATCCGTATCCCATTACCCATATAATGGATGCCAGCGCCAGTTCTTCTCGTTTCCAGGCAGTTAGCAATCCTAGCAAACCAAATCCGACAAATGCGGGTGACATAGCTTGTACAGCGTGCTTGAACTCCTGAGATACCAGGGGACGTCCACTCTGGGCCGCTGCCTGATACAGTAGCAGGAGGTTCAATTTGGCTGTAATGACCAACATGGCTAGCCAAGCGATTACGAAGGTCGATGCATCCACTTTGAAAGCAAATCGAGCCGACAGCACCACGGCCAAAGTGCCCCCGACGAGAGCCGCAGGTGCTGAGACTGTCCTGTAAATCTGCGATCTCTCCAAAAGAGTGCGGATAACTCGCAAATGATCAAAAGCAGTTTCCTGAGGGCTCATGTTTTTACTTTGTGCCACAAAGTTTGCCAATCAAGCGAAATCTCATTTCATGTTTTGCAACTCTCTCATCGCGTCCCCCATCATCGCGGAAGCTTTATGTAATACATCATTGTGCGTGGCCCCTGGAACCTCCTCAAGCTGACACGTAGATGGATGGAGACGAGACAACTCCCTCGCCATCTCAACGGGAATAACCTCGTCGTCCGTCCCATGGATGATAATTGCCCTTCCATCTCGTGCACCGAGCAGCCTCAGCTGTTCAATATTGTCAAATCGATGGCGATTCAGATAGCAAAATGGTCGACCAACTACAAGCCGGGCCATTTCGGTCATTGTGGTGAATGGCGCAAACAAGAGCGCTCGCCTCGTACCCCACACCTCCGCTCCGATCAGACCTGAAGCACAGCCAATTGAATGCCCGATGACAGCCGAGTGCTCACCAAGCGACTCAACTGGCACACCCAAGGCACGACTCACGGGTTCCCGAAGCGCCAAAAAGCTTTCGCGAATCCCGGCAGGACTGGCTGATCCAGAACAAAGTCCGTATCCAGGGTAGTCCACAAACAAATACGCGGTATCGCGGCCCCACCGGGGCAAGTACTGAGTGTAATCTAACGATAGGGAGCCATTTCCCCCACACACAACCCAAACGAAGGACTTTCCTGAACTGTGTGAAGGAAAATAGAATGCGGTTTGCAGACCACTCGACGTGTTCACCTCCATTTTCACCGCTCCATCCTTGAGTGCGGTCTGCAGTTCTTGGTTCGAGTAACTGCGGGGATAATAGATCAAGCGGTGCTGACAGCCAACGAGCAAGAGCACAAGCCCAACCCCAGCCAACGTCATCGTTTTCAGTCCACTTATCACAAATCGTTTCACGTCAGATGGCATAACAGAACTGCCTTTCGTTGTCGATGTCAGGAATAGCTCACGATTCGCCACGACGAGCAGCCGATTCTTGCTCATTTGAAGCCTTCTACGAATGAAGCCCTTGTTATTCACCTCCCTCTTCACTGTTGCCTCATCACTGCTCGCCGGAGATCTCGTTTTGAAGCCCGGCAACCTTCCCGCCGTGCTTGAGCAGGCTCGCAAGGCACCGAAACCGGTGCGCATCGTCGTTGAAGAGGGCGTGCATCCGATCACGGAAACAATTACACTGGGCAAAGACGACTCGCAGGTGACTTGGAGTGGCAAAAACGCGGTCTTCTTGGCTGGAAAGACCATCACGGGATGGCAGAAGGCTGAGGGCGGGCTGTGGAAGGCCACGCTGCCGGACAAGGCGTGGAAGTTTGAGCAGCTCTGGATCAATGGCCGCCGCGCCACGCTGGCTCGCTCACCAAACAAGGGCTTCTTCCACATCACCGAGGCGGTGGCGGCGGATGCCTTCAAGGGGCTCACGCAGAACATGAACTTCCACGCGTTTTGCATCGCGAAGGAGCAGTTCGCGATGTTGAAGACGATTCCACAACCGGAGCGCGACGACGTGCTGCTCACGGTGACGCATGCGTGGGCCGTGGGCCAGTGCCGCATCCAGGAGTTGAACGACGAGATCCTCGGCGTGCGCATCAAAGGGCGCTCGCGTTATCCCTTCGTCGAGTTCGAGCCGGATCAGCGCTGGTGGGTGGAAAACTTCCGCGCGGCTCTCGATGCGCCGGGTGAGTGGTTTCTCGACAAGGCGAAGGGCGAGGTCCTTTACCAGCCCTTGCCGGGCGAGGACATGACGAAGGCGGAGGTCATCGCGCCGGTGGTGGAGAAGTTCCTCGTGATGAAAGGCGCTCACGACGTGCGCTTTGAAGGCCTGTCGTTTCAATACTGCCAGCATCTGTATCCCGCCGAAGGACTTCACGATGGCCAGGCGGCCACGACGAGCGGCGGCGCGATCGAGATCGAGGACTCGCGCGGCATTCACTTCGCCAATTGCGAGGTCGCGCACACCGGCCTGCATGCGATCTGGTTTAAAAATGGCTGTGCCGACTCCACGGTCACGCATTGTCATCTCCACGACCTCGGCGGTGGCGGTGTGTATGTGGGTGAAACGGCACGTCCGGCGGAGTCGCGGGTGAATCATCACATCACCGTCGATGACTGCATCATCCAGCATGGCGGGCGGCTGCATCCGAGCGCCTGCGGCGTGGTCTTCACGCACACGCAGCACTGCGCAGTCACGCATTGCGACATCGGCGATCTTTATTACACCGGCATCAGCGCCGGATGGAACTGGGGCTATGGCGACACCGCCTCGCGTGAGACGCTGGTGGAGAACAATCACATCCATCATCTCGGCTGGGCTTACCTCAGCGACATGGGCGGCTTTTACGGTCTCGGCACCTCGCCGGGCACGATCATTCGCGGCAATCATGTGCATCACATCGCCAGCCATCGCTACGGCGGCTGGGGGCTCTACAATGATGAAGGTGCCACGGACACGCTCATGGAGAACAATCTCGTGCACGACACCTGGAACGCGGGCTTTCACCAGCACTACGGCTACTTCAACACCGTGCGGAACAACATCTTCGCCTTTGGCAACTCCGCGCAGATCCAGGCGAGCCGCAACGAGCCGCGCCTGCGTTTCCGCTACATGAACAACATCGTCGTGTGGGACCCCGCGTCGCCGCTGCTCGATGGCGGCGAGTGGAACTGGAAGTTCTTCGACAAAATCGACCGCGGCGATCCCAAGGACAGCCTCGTCTTCCGCAAAAACCTCTACTGGCCCACCGACGGCAAAATCCCCGCGAAGCTGACCAAGTCGCATTTCTCGTGGGACGAATGGCGCAAGATGGGCCGCGACTCCGGCAGCCAGTTTGCCAATCCGATGTTTGAAGACCTCGCGAAGCGTGACTTCCGACTCAAAGCCGGTTCGCCCGCCGAAAAGACCGGCTTCAAGCCCTGGGACCTCACTTTGGCCGGAGTTCGCAAAGCTGACGCCGCATGGCCTGCACTCGCCGCGAAGGGTCACGACTATCCAAACTGGGACACCGATGCGAAACCGTGGCCTGCGCCGCCTTTTCAGATCGATCAGGACTTCGAGCACACCTCGCTCGGCCTCATCGGCATTCGCACAGCGAAGTATGACCGCGAAAACAAAGGCGAAAGCATCGGCGTGACCGATGAAACCTCGTCGCCCTTCACGCCCGGCGGCAAACGTTGCCTCAAAGTGCTCGACGCGCCCGGTTTGAAGCACACCTACGATCCCGTGCTCGATCTCTACCCGACCACCTGGGACGGTGGCAGCTTCCACATCGAGTTCGACATCATGGCGCAGGAGGGCGCGGATTGGTTCTTCGAGATCCGCGGCAAAAACGGCGAGTTCGCCGCTGGTCCTTACCTTCGATGGCAGAAGGGCACCCTTGTAGCGAACAATGCAAACAGCCTGAAGCTTGCAGAAGTTAAGCCAGGAGCGTGGATCCGTGTTTCGCTAACGGCGACCACAGGATCGGGTAGTTACGCGGTGACTTTAGAGACTCTTGACGGAAAAAAGGACCACTTCCCGGCAGTTCCTTGCAACAAAACTTGGGATTCTGCCAGCTACCTGCTCTTCAGCGCACTCAGCTCGAAGCACGCGGCGTTTTTCATCGACAACGTGAAGATGGAGGAGCGCTAACCGCTAGATAATCCCTTGCCGGATAGGCTGTGGTCTGGTTGATTTACCGGGATTATCCCTCATGCACATTAGTGACATTTTTGCCCAACAGCGTCCCACGTTGTCTTTTGAGTTTTTCCCACCCAAAACCTCCGAAGCTTCGGAGGCGCTACTAACTGCCGTCTCTGAGCTTGCCGCTTTCAAGCCGTCGTTTGTATCCGTAACCTACGGTGCTGGTGGATCGACCCGTCAGCTTACGCATGACTTGGTTGTGCGGATCAAGGCAGAAGCAGGCATCGAAACCGTGCCACACTTGACGTGTGTTTGTCATTCAGAAGCGGAGATCGGTGGAATATTGGAGCGATATGCGGCAGCTGGCGTTGGCAACATTCTTGCGCTAGGGGGAGATCCGCCGCGAAACTTAGCTGGATACAATCGTGCCGATGACGCTTTCCAACATGCGGCAGACCTAGTGGCATTTATCCAAAAGTTCAATCAGACCGGCGCTCACCCCGATAAGCGCGGTTTTGGAGTGGGCGTGGCAGGATTTCCGGAAGGGCACCCTTCCACACCCAACCGCATGTTGGAAATGGACTACCTTAAAGCCAAGGTGGATGCTGGCGCGGATTATATTTGCACCCAGCTTTTCTTTGATAACCACGATTTCCTGGACTTTCGGGATCGCTGTCGGCTTGCGGGCATTCATGTGCCGATCATTGCCGGCATCATGCCTGTGACATCGTCTTCAGGTATGCGGCGGATGGCCGATTTGGCCGGTGGTGCGCGCTACCCGGCAAAACTCTTGCGGGCACTAGCGCGATGCGGCAGCGACGAGGCCGCAGTGGAGAGAGTTGGCGTTCACTACGCTACGGAACAGTGCGCCGATCTTCTTAACAATGAAGTGGACGGCATCCATTTTTACACGCTCAACAAGTCCAAGGCTACTCGTGAAATCTATGCCTCGCTTGGATTGCGTGACACCGAAGGCGCCAGACATCGGACGGCTGCATGAGTTCTTCAGGTCCTCCATTGGTGGCCGGAATCGAAGCCGGAGGAACCAAGTTTAACGTAGTGGTAGGCACTTCTCACGAAGACATACGCGCGCGGGCACGGATCAACACGACGAATCCAAAGGAAACGATAGGCGAAGTAGTCAAGTTCTTGCTCGGCTGCAAACGCCGGTTTGGTCCAGTCAGTGCGTTTGGTATCGGGTCATTTGGTCCGCTCGACCTTGATCCAAAGAGCCGCACTTATGGTTTCATCACTTCGACTCCCAAGAAGGGATGGCAACACTTTGATTTTGTGACGGCCTTGGCTGCCTATGCACGGCTTCCGACTGGATTTGATACTGATGTAAATGCGGCCGCTCTCGGAGAATACAGTTGGGGAGAAGGCATCGGCGCTGACCCGCTAGTCTACATTACCGTTGGCACTGGAGTCGGTGGAGGAGCCATTCTGAACGGCCAGCCACTCCATGGGCTCGTGCACCCTGAGATGGGCCATATCCACGTCCCAGCGCCACCATCCGGTGAAGTGCTATTTGCCAACTGCCAGTGCCCCTACCACAAAAGCTGCTTAGAGGGCTACGTCTGTGGCCCTGCGATTGCGGCCCGTTGGGGGGTGCGCACCGATCGAATCCCTGACGATCACCCAGCTGTAGAGGACACCGCGGCTACCCTCGCTCATGGACTGGCCAACATCATCCTTACGTTATCACCAAGAAAAATCATCCTTGGTGGGGGTGTCATGAAAATGCGAGGGCTGCTGCCACAAGTGAGGTCTCACTTGGTCAAAGTCCTCAACGGCTATGTAACCGCTCCCGCCATTCTTCACGACATTGATCGCTACGTTGTGGCACCTGGCCTCGGTGACGACTCGGGCGTTGCGGGTGCCATAGCGCTAGCGATTCGTGCTTTGCACAAAGCTTGAGTTAGGCGCTCAGCGGCTTGCGAAAAATCACCTTCATCTCACCAATGTAGAGCGGAACGATCCACTCCTTGAGCGCCCTCGGTAAGACCGCCGATGCAAGCTTCATGACGCGGTAGATCATCGGATTGAACTCAATAAACTGTGTCAGACCGTAGTTGTAGGTGAGTGGTTTGTAGGTCGCTCCGACGTGGACTGTTTGGAGTCCTGCTTTGTGTCCGAGGGCTGAAACTGTCGTCTTGTTGAAGTAATGAAGATGCTCTTCTGGAATATAGAACCACCAGCGTGATCCCATGAGCTTTGAAAAGATGCTCCCTAGATCAGGCAGCGTCAGCGCTGCAAATCCGCCGGGGTTCAATCGCTTGTAGATCTCTAAAATGAAACCCCGCGGATCGAGAACATGTTCCAGAACGTCGAATGCCGTGATGCAATCGTAAGTGTCAGTGTGAGGAAGTTCCTCCAGGCGACCACAGCGCACATCCAATCCTGCCTGGATTGCCTTTTCGACGCCAACACTCGACAGTTCAACGCCTGACGCGGCAACGCCCGTAGCGGCAGCCTCCCGAACGAAGACTCCGTCAGCGCAACCCACATCTAGCCACCTTCCGGAGTATGGGACCCATCGACCTATCTCCTTCAATCTCTGACGAGCCGTCAAAGTCTTCATCTGAGCTGCCGAAGTAAAAACGGAATACATACCATCGGCAAACTGCTCATCATAGTAGCGCTCCAACTCGCCAGGACTTGGCAGTGGCCATTGGAACTCAATGCCACAGTCAGAACAGGCCCAAAACTGTCGGCTCTTCTTCTCGAACCGATGATTCAACTCGACCAAGCCACACAGAGGGCATTCTCCGAGGCTTGGCGTGTCAATGATGGTCCGGGGGATCGCTTGGGTCATGCTTCCATGTCAGTGACACGAATCACAAGCGCAAGCCTAATCATAAATGCCGCTTTTTAGATAATTAAAACATTAGCCAGACTAAACAAAATCAGCGGACGCAAAGCATTGAAAATCAGGCGATTACGTTTGGCCCAACCTCATCCGTCGGTGGGAATATATGTTTTGGCATCTCAATATTGAACATCATTTTTGGCTATTTAGAGCACAAATGCAATTTTCAGATTGAACTATAAATACCATACCTTACATTTTGCACTCCTGCCCGTGCATAGCCCATCAGCACATCATTCCATTCTTCACTGCTCCGAACGTTCGGGGCTAATGGTTTGTAGCTTATTAAATAAATTGTGGTTTTTCGGTGCAGCCATCTGCGTGCTCTACTCGTCAGGTATCCCACTTGCAGCTCATGGAGAACCCACTGGAAAGGTCCGCCTTCAATTTCAAATCAAGTCACCCCCTGAAGGTGTCCAACTCACGCGTTTGGATCTGCTGCTGAGCCGCCTTGCTCTTCAGCGATCAGATGGCTCATGGATGGAGTCCAACGACTGGTTTGCCTTTGTGTCGCAGCAACAAAACCGACTCACCTCCGACAGTGATGGAGTTCCCGATGGCAACTACAAGGCCGTGAGATTTAACGTGGGACTACCTGAGGAGACGAACCGGGCAAATCCTGCTCAATGGCCACCTAACCATCCTCTGCATCCCGAACTGAACGGTATGCACTGGGGCTGGCTGGGCGGCTATGTCTTCGCTGCCATCGAAGGGAAAGTTGCCGATCAGGGTTTCAGTTATCATCTCGCCGGAAAAGAGATCATCCAAACGGTGGAACTGCCCGTCACGTTCAAGGGAGGTGGTCCCGTAACGATTCTGATTGAAATCGACCCTAATGTTTGGCTTCAGGGACTTGATCTCAAAACGACGCCCAATAGCACGCATTCACGACCGGGAGACTCACTTGCTCCTGCCATAGCGGAAAAATTCGGGTCCGTTTTCAAAGTGAGAGGGATTCACTCCGATCTATTTCAACAACCCGCACGCTCTACACCTCAAAGCGTGCCGGCCGGAACTACGCCCTATCGGCTTACCATCACGGAGCGATTTTCTTCCCCGGCACTACCAGCAGACAATCCCCTGACCAAAGAAGGCGTAGCGCTCGGCAAGCGGCTCTTTCATGACAAAATCCTTTCGGGCAAACAGACGCAATCGTGCGCCTCGTGCCACATGGAAAGCCGCGCCTTTTCCCACGATGTGGCTACTTCGTTAGGTGGTGAAGGCCAGAAGGGCGTCCGGAATGCCATGCCCATTTTCAATCTCGCGTGGCACAAGGCATTCTTCTGGGATGGGCGTGCAAAAACACTGCGTGATCAGGTGCTCATGCCCATTCAGGACAAAAATGAAATGAATGCCTCCCTTGATCTTGTATTGCAGCGTCTGAATGGCGACTCCAGCTACCCTGCCCTGTTTCGGAAATCATTTGGCAGCGATCAAATCACCAGTGCCTCGCTGGCTAAAGCCCTGGAGCAATACCTGCTCAGCATCGTCTCCCAAGACTCCAAGTTTGATCGAGCAGTGAGAAAACAAGCGGAACTGACCGCAGAAGAAAGACTCGGCCTTCAACTCTTTATCACGGAGCATGACCCCGAACGGGGACTCCGAGGTGCCGATTGCTTCCATTGCCACGGCGGAACGCTCTTTACCAATCACGGCATTACTAACAACGGCCTGAAGGAACTCTCGCCGAGAGACCGGGGCAAGTTCAAGACGCCAAGTTTGCGCAACATAGCCCTCACTGCGCCCTACATGCACGATGGTCGATTCACGACTCTGGAAGAAGTCATCGAGCACTACAGCAGCGGAGTTCAACGCAATCCCGACCTTGATCCCAATCTGGCAAAGCACCCAGCAACTGGCATCCAGCTCAATGCTGAAGAGAAAAAAGCCCTCGTCTCCTTCCTCAGAACACTCACCGACGATCAGCTTCTCCACCCGACAGACCTCACAGTAGCTAATCAACCATGAAAAAGTCCCTCCTGTCACTGCTTGCCCTGCCGGCATTTCTCCATGCGGACACGCTGGATCACGTGGGGTCCGATCAACTAGCGCTAGAGGCCGCCCGTCTCCTGGAAAGCACATCCATGTCGTCACAGGCTGTCGCAGTCGTTGAAGAAGCCGCCCTTCCAGCTTCGACTGGCGGGACATGGAGTAACATCGTCTCCTGGACACCGCATATTCCTGTTAGTGCAGCAAATCTACCCGATGGACGCATCTTGACCTTTGCCTCTAACCAACGCACAACCTTTCCATCTGGCCCTGAGTTTACTTATGCAGCCACGTGGAATCCAACTACGGGCGTTTTCACCGAGATCAATAACAACCGGCATGACATGTTCTGCGGGTCGCTCGTGATGCTTCCTGACGGTCGAGTTCATGTTGCTGGCGGACGGGCCACGACGGTATTAAGTTCTATCTTCGACTGGCGAACCAATCAATGGGCCGCTATACCGAACATGAATGATCCGCGGTGGTACAACACCGCAGTTGCCCTGCCAGACGGACAAGTCTTTACGGTGAGTGGCAGCGGGGGCAGCAACACGGCTGAACGCTGGAACAATAGCACCGGATGGGCACGCCTGAGTGGTATCGCATGGAGTCAGATCACCTCAGAGCCAGGCTTCATTAACATTTGGCATCCGTTTTTGAGCTTAGCTCCGAATGGCAATCTCATTCATTTCGGCCCCACTGACACGATGCATTGGGTGTCTGCATCCGGAACAGGCAGCATGAGCAATACAGGCACGACGGTCCCAGGCTCGCACTACCCAAAAGAAGGATGCTGGACCATGTATGACGAGGGTAGAATCCTCGTCGTGGGCGGCGGTGCCACGACCACCAGCGGATCAGATTCAACAACGGGCACCTCAACAACAGCAGCTTACACTGTCGACGTTCGCGGATCGACACCTGCGATAGCGAACACTAGTTCTATGCGGTTCGCACGGCAGTTTGCAAATTGCGTCGTGCTGCCCAATGGCGAGGTCATGGTGATTGGTGGAAATGGGGGCGTCAAGTTCAGCGACACGGCCTCAGTCCTGGCTCCAGAGATATGGAATCCTGCCACAGGAGCCTGGAGAGAGCTGCAGGATATGAAAGTGCCTCGCAACTACCATTCCCTTGCCCTTTTGCTCAAGGATGGTCGCATTCTCGCTGCGGGTGGTGGTCTCGGTGGTGGCGATCATCGTGATGGCGAGATCTTTACCCCCCCGCATCTCTATACTTCGGGCGGAACCCTTGCTACACGCCCAGCTATCAGCAGCGCACCATCCACCATTGGAGTTGGCACTCAGTTTAACGTCAGCGCTACCGCAGGACTCACACAGTTTGCCCTCATCAAGCTTTCAGCCATCACCCACAGCGTCAATACAGACTTACGTCGAATCGTGTTGCCCCACACAGAGACAAGTAGCGGCCAATATCGACTTACCTCGCACTCGAACATCAACGTGATGACACCGGGCTACTGGTATCTCTTTGGACTTAACTCCGCTGGCGTCTGGAGCGAGGCCGCTATCGTGCGTGTGGACACTACGACGTCAGTGGCACTTGGCGCCATCGGCCCTCAGAATGGACGAGTTACCGAAGCCACGGCCCTTCAACTTGCTGGGAGTGGCCCAGCGGGCAGCACGCTGACCTATGCTGCTAGTGGATTACCTCCGGGCCTGAATATCAATGCAAATACTGGCCTCATCAGCGGCACTCCCACCACCGCCGGCCCTTACAGTGTGATTGCAAGCGTCACAAATGGGACGAGCAGCGCTACTTCTCCCTTCACTTGGACGATCTACTCGTCTGAGATGCCCGGCGTCATCAAACGAGAATGGTGGCTAAACATCCCCAATGCCGATCTCAATAGCCTAACGTCAAACGCCGCTTATCCAAATAGCCCCACTGGTACCGATTTCCTCACCAGCTTCGAGACGCCTACAAACTGGGCAGACAATCTCGGACAACGCGTGCGGGGTTACTTGCGTCCGACTGTTACGGGTCAGTATCGTTTCTGGATCGCCGGAGATGATGAATCCCGCCTCATGCTGAGTTCAAGCAGTGCTGTTTCCACCACCATCATTGCACGAGTTCCAGGTTGGACCAATTCACGCGAGTGGACCAAGTTTGCTGAGCAGCAATCAGCTCTTGTTACCCTACAAGCAGGCCAATCATACTACATTGAAGCCCTGATGAAGGAGGGCGGAGGCGGTGACAACCTTGCGGTTGCTTGGGCGGTGCCAGGAACAACGACCCCAGTCGTGATTCCAGGCTCAGCGCTTTCGGTTTACCCAGGGGCAAGCAACTCGCCACCTACCATCGTCAATCCTGGCAGCCGCACCAATATCATTGGCGCTCCAACCACGCTCCAAGTTCAGGCGAATGATCCCAATGGCAATGCTTTGACCTACAACGCCAGCGGATTGCCGACTGGACTTGCCATTGCCAGTTCGACCGGCTTGATCAGCGGCACCCCGAGTGCTTCTGGAACATTCTCGGTCACTGTTTCGGTGTCTGACGGCATTGCTGCCGCTGTCAGCGCATCATTCACATGGACGATCACCACTCCACTGACAATCGGTAGCCTTTCAGCCGCTCCCATTGCTTCCGGCATCTCGAAGGCACTCAGCATCTCGTTCAGTGGCGGAATCAATCCACAGTTTGTCTGGGATTTTGGAGATGGCACGGCTTCATCGAGTGGATCGAGCGTTACCCACACATTCGCATCACCGGGTCGTTATCTGGTTACGGTAACCGCTACTGACTCCACCGGCCGGATGTTAACAGCGAGTTACCGTCAGGGAGTCTTTGCCCCGCGCACAAGTTCACAGCCCAGGAACTCAAGTCAGATCGCGTATGAAACGCGCCCCTCAACGAGTGGACGTGTCTGGGTGGTCAATCCCGACAACGATTCAGTGTCGGTAATGGACACAGCCACCAACGCCAGAGTCGCGGAAATCAATGTTGGGGCAACACCGCGTTGCGTTGCCATCGCTCCAGATGGTCGTGTTTGGGTTACGAATGGCGATGCCTCTTCAATCTCCATCATCAACAACAGCACCTTTGCAGTCACTCAAACGATCTTGCTCGCACGAGGATCTAAACCCTATGGAATCATCTTCTCGGCCTCAGGCTCTGATGCATGGGTCGTGCTCGAGGCAAAGGGGCAGGTCTTGCGCATAAATGCGTCCACTGGAGCCATCAGCGCCACGATCAATGTCGGCCCCAATCCTCGCCATGTCTCGACAACAGGAGATGGCTCGCGCGTTCTGGTGTCTCGTTTCATCACGCCACTTCTCCCTGGTGAGTCCACAGCTACCATTACAACCAATGCCACGATCGGGGCTGAGGTTGTAAGGATCAACACAGCGAACAATACAGTAGCGGGAAACATCATTCTTCAACACAGCGAGCGCGCGGACACTTCGGTGAGCTCACGCGGTATTCCCAACTACCTCGGTGCGGTATCGATCTCACCGGACGGCCAGTTTGCATGGATTCCCTCTAAGCAAGACAACATTAAGCGCGGGATGCTCCGCGATGGTCAACAACTCACCCATGACAGCGCAGTGCGCTCCATCATTTCGCGCATCAACATGGGCACAGCCACCGAAGACCTTGCTTCACGGGTCGATTTCAATGATGCGGGCATGGCCACGGCGTCAGTATTTGATCCCGATGGCATTTACCTCTTCGTTGCACACGAAGGAAGCAGAGAGGTGGCGATTGTGGATAGCTGGAACCGCGCTGAGATTCATCGCTTCAGTTGTGAACGTGCTCCCCAAGGTCTGACGCTATCGCCTGATGGTTCACGCTTGTTTGTTCACAACTTTATGGATCGCAGCATCACCGTGCACGACGTTTCCCAGGTCATTGCGGGCTTTGATGCCCCGGTCGTCAACACCATCGCATCCGTGCGCACAGTAGCCGCTGAGCGCCTCACGGCTCAGGTGCTAAATGGTAAACAACTGTTCTACGACTCACGCGACAACCGTCTTGATCTTCAGCAATACATCTCGTGCGCCAGTTGCCATGCTGATGGCGGACAGGATGGTCGAGTGTGGGACTTCACTGGCTTCGGTGAGGGTTTGCGCAACACCATCACACTCAACGGCACTTCTGCCACTGGGCACGGCCCAGTGCACTGGACTGGAAACTTCGATGAGATTCAGGACTTCGAGAATCAGATTCGTGGCTTTGCTGGAGGAACCGGTCTGATCGCCACAGGCACGCCGCACCCACCCATGGGAACATCCAATGCGGGTCGAAGCACCGACCTGGATGCGCTTGCCCAATACCTCTCAACATTGACAACCACTGATGCGAGTCCCTCTCGTAATAGCGATGGAACATTGACCGCAGCAGCCATCTCAGGCAAGGCGGTGTTCGCCAACTTCAACTGCGCACAGTGCCACACTGGCACCAACTTCACCAACTCAGCGCTGAACGTTTTTGCCAACGTTGGTACGATCAAAGCCTCCACAGGACAGCGTCTTGGCGGAGCCCTTCCTGGCCTAGATGTTCCCACCTTGAGGGGACTCTGGTCGACAGCACCTTATCTCCATGACGGTAGCGCCAACACAATCGCTGCAGCGATCAACGCACACAACACCGCAAAACCAACTCGCTCTGACCTAACCAATCTTGTCGCCTATCTCGAATCGATTGATTCAGAAGAAGCCAGTGCGCCAGTCCTGGGTGCGCCTACCATCACGCTCGCTGCCCCGGCATCAGCAAACGGACCTTTCGCCGTTACTGTCACTGCCAATCAGGCGATCAATGACCTTACTGCGGCCGACTTTACCGTAACGAACGGCACCGCAACCACTCTCAGCGGCTCTGGATCAAGCTACACGCTCACAGTCAGTCCTTCCGTGGCCGGGAATGTCACCGTGTCACTGCCCGCAGGACGTGCGGTAAACATCGCTAACGTCCCGAATCTCGTGTCCAACACGACCACCACCGCCTACTCGATCCCAGACACCACTCAACCTACGGTGACACTGAGCACATCGTCATCCACGGTGGCCTCGACATTCACGATCTCGATTGTGTTTTCAGAGAACGTCACAGGCCTCACCGGAAGCGATTTTATTGTCACAAACGGAACCGCTGGTGTCCTAACAGGCACAGGCGCTTCCTACAGCTTGTTGGTGAATCCATCTGCGAGTGGTCCAGTGACTTTGCGTCTGGCTGCGGGAGCCGCGACTGACTCAAGCGGAAACAACTCTACCGCGTCTAACACCTTAGCAGTGACCTACAATGCTCCAGATACCACTGCGCCTTCAGTAACGTTGACTGCGGCGGCCCCGGTCGTTACCAGCAACACGTTTTCGGTGACTGCAACGTTCTCCGAGACTGTTGAGGGACTTACAGCAGGCGACTTCATCGTTACGAACGGCACCGTTACGGGCGTCTCCTCTGCTGGCGCAGTTCATTCTTTAACCGTGCAAGCCACTGCTCCAGGAGATGTCACCATCCGCCTTCCAGCAGGTGCTGCCATTGATTCCGCAGGCAATGGTTCCAGTGCCTCAAATACTGTCACCGTCCGTTATGACGCACCAGGTGCACTCAACGCTCAGATCAATTTCCAACCCGCAGGTGCTGCTATTCCAAATGGTTACACGGCAGATTCAGGATCGATCTTTGCAGACCAGAACGGCCTCACATACGGATGGACTAGATCTCACACCGACCGCACAAGAGATCGGAACTACAACAATGACCAGCGTCTAGACACTCACATCCGCATGAGGTCTGGTGCCGTGTGGGAGATAGCGGTTCCCAACGGAGAGTATGACGTCACCGTATCCGTGGGTGACGCGTTGGGTAACACCACGAACACGATACGCGTGGAAGGCCAGACGATGTTCAACGCTGTGCGTCTTGGCATGAATGCTTTCCGCAATGCCACTTTGAGGCTCAACATCACTGACGGACGTGCCACTATCGACAATGGAGCTGCTTCCAATGATGTGACTCGCATCAACTACGCCATCATCCGGTCTGTCAATGCCACTACTGAGACGCGCACGAACGGGCTAACAGCAGATTACTACTCTGGCCGCAACTTCGATCAACTTCGCTTCACCCGGCTAGACAACACCATTGACTTCAACTGGGGAACAGGCTCGCCCGACTCCCGACTTTCTGCAGATCTCTTCAGTGTGCGTTGGCGTGGTTGCATCGTCCCGCGCTACACAGAGACTTACACCTTCTATACCACGAGTGACGACGGCGTGCGGCTCTGGGTCAGAGGAGTCCAACTCATCAATCAATGGAATGACCACTCCCCCACCGTCCACAGCGGCACACTGGCACTTCAGGCAGGAGTGCCGGTTATCATCACCTTGGAGCATTACGAGAATGGCGGAGGAGCTGTGGCGAAACTGGAGTGGCAGAGCAATACTCAAACACGTCAGGTTATTCCGGTAGATCGGTTGATGATCAATGAAGATGGAGACGGCAGACTTCCCTACCCTTCCACCTACGCTTCGTGGCTAACGTCGAACCGTCGGTCACTCGCCACCCAAGACAATGAGGACAACGACGACAACGACAGCCTCATGGAGTATGCACTCGGTAGTTCGCCCGGAACAGGCATCCAGATCGGTGAAGAGCTCCGCATCGTCGACCAAGCTAACGGGACCATGGATGCTACCATCACGGTGCCGAGTCACCCCACTGACATCCGCATTACCCTCGAATCCAGCCAGAACCTAAGGACCTGGAACGAGATCAACGCAGAACCGATTAAGTTGGTGCATTCAGACGGCAACGTCACTCTCACGTGGCAAGGATTTACAGCAAGCACCGGCATGCTGCGTATTCGGGTCGCGCACGACAATGGCACTACCTCCGTTGGTGCCCCTGTCGGCTGGCAACGCACCGACCTCTCCGTGGGGACCCGCCCTTTCGGTGTGCATCACCTACAGCCAGCGATTTATGCAGGAAGCATCCAAAGCAATACGGCTGACACCTTGATCCTCAATGACCTCGCCTCTCACAGCCTATCGGTCGATCCTGATGCAGTGTATTACCTTGAGGTGAGATCTGGGGATCACGAAGGACACCGCTTTGATATCGCGAGCATCCAAGATGGCTCAGTCACCCTGCAACTTTCTGCGGTTCACAATACCCTGCCATCTCTGCCCACCTCGGGGTTGGCAGGGGCACAAGTTTACATCCGTCCGCATACCACCCTGGCTCAGGTGTTCAGGAAGGACATCTTCAGCGGCTCAGCCAACCCCGCACAGGCAGATCAGGTACTCTTCTATGCGAATGGCAGCTACCGTCCGTATTTCCTGCTCAAGTCTGGCAGCTTTGATCAGTGGACAGCCATCTCGGATGCCAATCTTGCTAACGCGGACAACCGTATCATCCCTCCCGGCACCGGCTTGATGCTGCGACTTCCCTCGACCGGAAAAACCGTCGTCTTTAGCGGCGGCATACGCAACCTCGCCTTCCAGCAGAAGCTCTATCCCGGCAACAACCTAGTCTGCAATCCCTGGCCGATAAGTGGAAGCCCAGCACGCATGGGAATGAACCTCACGACTGGCTTCACCGGCAGTCGAAACCCTAGCACGTCAGATCAGATCCAGATCTTTAACGGCACTGGTTTCACGAGTTACTGGCTGATGTCCGCCGGAGCCACTTATCAATATTGGACAGCATTGGCTGATACCTCCCTCGCAAACCAAAACGAAAACGCCATCCTTCAGTCGTCGTCAGCCCAGTTTATCCGTGCTCAACCAGCGACCTCTGCCCAAACCTGGCGGATACCTGCGGTTTGGGAGTGGCAAACGGGTCCTGAGGGCCAGTGAGCGACCTCCAGCGCTCCGAAGCCACCCCTCGGCCGCTCATCGGAAGCCTACGCGGCTTCCGCTACGAGTTCGTAGTTCGAGCTTCAGCTCGCTCAGGAAGCGCTGGGGACGAGCTAAAGCTCGAACTACGAGCGCAGATGCCCTCCGCTACGAATCACCCCACGCCCCACGTAGCGGAACTCGCCAGAGTTCCGACTTTTGCGCTCTGAACAAGCCATGGGCCGCTCATCGGAAGCCTACGCGGCTTCCGCTACGAGTTCGTAGTTCGAGCTTCAGCTCGCTCAGGAAGCGCTGGGGACGAGCTAAAGCTCGAACTACGAGCGCAGAAGCCCCACGTAGCGGAACTCGCCAGAGTTCCGACTTCCCGACGCTCCAAAGCCAACCGCGCCCCATAATCCGCAGCCGAAGAGGCAGGCACGGCGGTCCCGGAGGCAGGTACGGCGCCCTCAGAGGCAAGTACGGCTGCCGTACCTGCCATTTTCACTGCCGTATCGCCTATTTTGGCCGCCGTACCTGCCAATTCGACCGCCATATCGGCCATTTTGACTGCCGTACCTGCCAATCCGACCGCCGTACCGGGCACTCTTGCCGCCGTACGACTCAAAAGATTGACACCAGGACCCAAAACCGGGAAACTCTAACCGTTCTTCGTCCCTGCGAACCGAGTTCCGAGTCGTCCCGCCCCTCAGACCTCCCCACCGTCCCCCTGGTATGCACCTTCACATCACGTACGGCCTCGTTTTGGTCCTGAGCCTCCTGCTCAGCGCTTTTCATGCCCAGGGGCAGGACTTTGAGGTGCTGTTCTCGCGGGTGACGGGGTTGTCTCCATCTGGCAAGCTCCTTCAGGTGGGAGATGGCAGCTTCTACGGCACTACTTCCCGTGGCGGAGCCCACGACAACGGCACGGTGTTCAAGATAGCGCCAGATGGCACCCACACGCTGCTGCATAGCTTTGTGTCTGACAAAGGCAGCGGTCCAGCAGGCGGTTTGGTGCTTGGCAGCGATGGCAGCTTCTACGGCACCACGAAGTATGGCGGCGTGGACGGCTACGGCACGGTGTATAAGATCACCGCAGATGGCACTCACACGGTGCTGCATAGTTTTGACCAAACCAATGGCAGCAATCCATCTGGTGGGCTGGTCATGGGCAGTAATGGCAGCTTGTATGGCACGACTTTCGGTGGCGGAGGGATAGATACCGGGACGGTGTTCAGGATCACCGAGAGCGGCACCCACAGCGTGGTGTATAGCTTCTTCATTCTCAGCCAGGGCTACTCTCCTGCTGCCGGGCTGGTGCAGGGCAGTGATGGCAGCTTCTACGGCACTAACTACTATGGCGGAGCAAGTGGCTACGGCACGGTGTTCAAGGTCACGACAGGCGGCACCTACACGGTATTGCACAGCTTTAATGGCACTGGGGGCCGCAATCCCAACTCTGATCTGGTGCAAGGCAGCGATGGCAACTTCTACGGCACTACCTTCAGTGGAGGGGCGACCGATCACGGCACGCTGTTCAAGATCACTGCCGGGGGCACCTACACCCTGCTCCACAGCTTCAATTCCGCCAATGGCAGAAGTCCTTCTGGTGCGCTGGTACAGGGTAGCGATGGCAGCTTCTACGGCGCCACTTCCTTTGGCGGAGCAAGCGACGATGGCACGGTCTTTAGTATCACCTCCAGTGGCACTCACACGCTGCTGCACTCGTTTGACGGCACGGCTAGCTATGCCCCAGGCGGGCTGGCACTTGGCATGGATGGTCACTTCTACGGCACCACCACGAGGGACGGAGCAAGCGTTGGCGGCTCGGTGTTTAAGATGACTGCCAGCGGTACCCTGACCCTGCTGCACAGTTTCTTGCCCCTGGCTGGCCATAGTCCAGAAGGCGGACTGGTACAGGGCGGTGATGGCAGCTTCTACGGCACCACTTACCATGGCGGAGTTAACAACATGGGCACGGTGTTCCGGGCCACACCGGACGGGACTCAGAGCGTGCTGCATAGTTTCAGCAGCGCAAATGGTAGCAATCCGGGTGACGCTCTGGTGTTGGGTAGCGATGGTAACTTCTATGGCACCACGAAGTATGGCGGAGCGTCTGATCATGGCACGGTGTTCAAGATCACCGCCAGTGGCACTCACACCGTGCTGCTTAACCTTAACAGTACGCTGGGCAGCTATCCTGAAGCCGCGCTGGTAGAGGGCAGCGATGGTAGCTTCTACGGCACGACTTACGCTGGCGGAGTGAGCGGCAACGGCACGGTGTTCAAGATCACCGCGGGCGGTACGCACACCCTACTGCATAGCTTCAGTGGTGCCGGAGGCATCTATCCCAACGCCGGACTGGTGCAAGGCAGCGATGGCAGCTTTTACGGCACTACGACCATTGGTGGAGCTAGCGGCTTCGGCACGGTGTTCAAGATCACTGCGGGCGGTACGCACACACTACTGCACAGCTTCAATGATACGGATGGCGCCGAACCCCAGGGCAAGCTGGTGCAGGCCAGTGATGGGAACTTCTACGGCACTACCCACCTGGGTGGAGCCAATGCCGTGGGCACGGTGTTCAAAATCACCCCAGGCGGCACCCACACGCTTCTTTATTCCTTTGATGGCACCCCTGGTCTCAAGCCTTTGGCCGGGTTGCTCAAGGCTACGGATGGGCACTTCTACGGCACAGCAGGGCAGATGTGCATCTGGCGGCTGCGGTTCACTGGCTCCACAGACCTCTTCTACAGCCAGGCTACTGTGCCGGGGGCTGGCAAGCCGGGCAGCGGCATCCCTATCTTGGCGGGTTGGGCCAAACTGGGCGTGCCTTCCATCAATGACAACGCGCACCTGACCTTCTCTGGCCAGTGGAGGGCAGATGCCTTGACGGGCGGCGGCATCTTCCGCAGCGGGATGGCCCGCTCTGGCTTGCAACTGGTAGCGGCCAACGGTGCGGCGGTGCCTGGGATGTTCAATGCGGTGTACCTCGCCTTCAAAGACCCGCTGCTGGCCCCGGATGGTGCCGTGGTATGGCTCTGCACTCTGGCCAATGCTCCAGGCACCACGGGCGCGGTCAAGACGAGTAATGATACGGCGATGTTCCTAGATGAAGACGGCCCTGGGGGCAACGCTCCGGTGATGATAGCCCGTGAGGGGGATGTGGCAGCAGGGATGACGTTGGGTGGGAAGTGGGCTTCGTTTGACTCCATCTCAGTGAGTGAGGGCGCTGTGGTCTTCCTGGGCAAGCTGGTGGTATCTGCGGCAGCAGGGGTGAGCACAGCGAGTGATACCGGGCTGTGGAGATATGACAGGGAGACGGCTACGACCTCACTCATGATGCGGGAGGGTGACGCGCTGCTGGGGTCCAAGGTGAAACTCATGGGTGCCCTGGCCACGAGGACCAGGGCGGGTGGTCAGGGGCGCGGCGTCATGACTAGCAGCAGCGAGGACCAGGTGGCAATGCGAGTGACGCTGACGAATGGCAGGACAGCCATGGGCGTGGTGGCCGCTCCTGGCGGTACCACGTTCCTGTATCCGCAAGGTAGTGGCGCACCGAACTACGGCGCTGCCGCTTGGGCCAGCTTTGGTCTGCCAGGACAGAACAGCCCGGCGGGTGCTATTTGTTTCCGCGCCAAGGTGGTACCAGGCACGGGCACCGCCACCTCCAGGGACAACCTAGCGCTGTTCAGCGAGGACGACGACACTCTGACACTGGTAAGGCGCTGCTACCTCTCCGGTAGCGCGGGGATAGCAGGTGGTGTGTTCTCTGGCTTCAGTGATCCGGTGAATGCGGGTGGACAGAAGATGGCGTTCATAGGCAGCATGGCTAACAACTCAGCGGCGGGCATCACGAGCGGCAGTAACGACGGCGTGTGGTTCTATAACGGCACGGCGCTCACTCTGGTCGCGAGAGAAGGCGCACAGCCACCGGGCGTGGTGACTGGAGCGCGCTGGAAGTCATTCACCACCGTGGCTCTGCCAGAAGGGCGCGGACCCATCTTTGTCGCCAAGCTCCAAACAGGCCGGGCAGGTATCACGACTGCCAAGGACACAGGCTTGTGGGCCACCGACAGCGCTGGAGCCATCAAGAAGCTCATCCAGGAGGGTGATGCGATAGCAGGCTCCAAAGTAGCTAGCTTCCAAGTGCTGACGACGGTGCCGGGCAGTCCCGCGCAGACGAGGAGCTTCAACAATCGCGGAGATGTGGTGATCCAAGTGACGAGCGCGATCGGTGAGACGCATTTGGTGCATGTGGTAGTGCCGTGAGGTAATACGGTGCGGCTTGAAAGGATGCCCCCAGCAGACTGGGACAGCATGGGGAGCCACCACCCATGGCATCCACTACGACAGTCCATGGCATCCACGACGCTCACGGGTGGTATCCCCTCCCATCACCCATGCCCTCAACGGCCAGTGTGGGTCTTATCTACAACCATAGCCCATGCAATCCCACCGCATCCTCCATGGCACCCCACCCACGCGCCTACGCTATCCCCTGCGTCTGCCTACGGCACCCCTTTTCTCTCCACAAGCTAGACTGCCTGGCCAAACTATCCGGCCGGAGGTGGCTACTTCTAACTCAAGGTTGCACAACGAGCCGGATAGTTCGGCGGGTTGCATCTCAGAGCAACGGACTCCAGCGCGCCGAACACATCCGGCCTACTACTTCCTTTGCTGAATACTGATCTGATCGCCTTCCGATTTCAGGATTGACTTGTCTGCCGCAGGGGAAGACGCTTGGGGCTATGAGATGCCCCCTACTTTGTTTGCTGATGACTGTGTTGAGTCTCTGGTTGGGGCTTGCTGTTACCACTGCCCATGCGCAGAGCTTTGAGACGGTGTATTCCGAGGTGACTGGCACGCGTCCCCGTGCGGGGCTGGTGCAGGGCATGGATGGTGACTTCTACGGCACCACTCATGATGGCGGCGTGTTCAACTCTGGCACGGTCTTCAAGTTCACCTCCAGCGGTGTACACACGGTGTTGCACTCCTTCGACCGCACCTTCGGCGGCTTTCCCTATAGCGGGCTGGTGCAAGGGAGCGACGGCAACTTCTATGGCACGACTTGGGTGGGAGGGGTGAGCAATGAAGGGACGGTGTTCAAGATCACCCCCGGCGGCACCCACAGCGTGCTTTATGACATGGACGGAACCAATGGTCGCAATCCGGCTGCCGGGCTGGTCTTGGGCAACGATGGCAGCTTCTACGGCACTACCCAGTCTGGTGGTGCGAACGATCAAGGCACGGTGTTCAAGATCACGGCGGGCGGCGCTTACACTGTGCTGTATCACTTTGACGGAACCAGTGGGCGCACTCCTGTGGCCGGGCTGGTCTTGGGCTTCGATGGTGACTTCTACGGCACCACCTATGCGGGCGGGGTGAATGACGAGGGTACGGTGTATAAGATCACCACCAGCGGAGCGCACACGGTGCTGCACAGCTTCGACTCTACCAGGGGGCGCTATCCCCAAGGTGCTCTGGTGCAGGGCTTTGACGGCCACTTCTACGGCACAGCTGAACAAGGTGGAGCAGGTGCATTGGGTACGGTGTTCCAGATCACGACCAGCGGCACCTGCACGCTCTTGCATAGCTTCAACAACACCAATGGCGCCTTTCCCCTGGCGGGACTGACCGTGGGCGTCGATGGCCATTTTTACGGCACGACTCAACAAGGCGGTGTGAACGGCGAGGGCACGGTCTTCCGCGTAACTGCCAGCGGCACGCACACGCTGCTGCACTCCTTTGACGCGAACCAGGGCAGCGATCCCCGAAGTGGGCTGGTGCGGAACTTTGTTGATGGCAGCTTCTACGGTGTGAGTGAGCTAGGCGGGGAGAGCACTGTCGGCACGATATTCCAGATCAGCGATAGTGGTACGCACACGCTGCTGCACTCCTTTGGGGCCAGCCTGGGCAGCTACTCGGCAGACGGGCTGACACAGGGCAGCGATGGCCACTTCTACGGCACGACTTCCTCTGGTGGGGAAAGCGACGCGGGCACGGTGTTCAAGATCACCGCCAGTGGGACTCCAACGCTGGTGCATAGCTTCAACTTCATCGGTGGCAGCACCCCCATTGGCGGGCTGGTGTTGGACAACGATGGCAGCTTCTACGGCACCACATCCGAGGGCGGATTCCACAATCAGGGAACCGTCTTCAATGTCGCTGCCAGCGGCACACAAACGGTGCTGCACTACTTCGATGGCATCAATGGCAGCCTCCCCAAGGCCGGGCTGGTGAAAGGCAGCGACGGGGACTTCTACGGCACCACATCCGAGGGCGGACAGCATAACCTGGGAACCGTCTTCAAGATCACTGCCAGCGGCACGCACACGCTGCTCCACTCCTTCAACGGCACCAATGGCAGCCGCCCCCAGGCCGGGCTGACCGAGGGTAGTGGTGGCAACTTTTACGGCACTACCAGAACGGGCGGAACGAGCGGCTTGGGAACGGTGTTCCAGATCACCCCAGGCGGCACCCACACCCGTCTGCACAACTTCAATGGCACCAATGGCAGCTTCCCCGAAGCCGGGTTGGCATTGGGCGACGATGGCAACTTCTACGGCACTACCAGAACGGGCGGAACGAACGGCCTGGGCACGGTGTTCCAGGTCACCCCAGGCGGGATCCACACCCGTCTGCACAGCTTCAATAGCACCAATGGCAGCAATCCCCAGAGCGGACTGGTGCAAGGGAGCGATGGGGACTTCTACGGCACCACTCGCCTGGGCGGTATGAACGACAGCGGCACCGTCTTCAAGATCACGGTGAGCGGAGTTCACACCCGGCTATACACTTTTAATGGTCGAACTTCTGGCAATCCCAAGGGCACGCTCCTGCTGGCTACGGATGGCCACATCTACGGCACAGCGGATCAGATGGGTGTCTGGAAGCTTAGTTTCTTCGGCTCCAATGTGCTCTACTCCAAAGGCAGTGCCGTGCCGGGGGCTGGTGAGCCGGGCAGCGGCATCCCCAGCGGGGCACTGTGGACCAAGCTGGGTGTGCCATCCATCAACGATGATGCTCACGTGGCCGTCCAAGGTGACTGGAAGGCGGGAAGTGTGGCTGGTAGCGGCATCTTCCGCAGTGGAGGTGCCCGCTCCGGCCTGCACCTCGTAGTGGCGAAGGGTGCTGCTGTGCCCAGCGTGACGAATGGGGTGATGAGCACGCTGAATCATGTCCTCCTGGCAGCCGATGGCGCAGTGGCCTGGACCGCAGCGCTGGCCAATGCCCCAGGCACCACCGGAGCGGTGAATGCAACTTCCAACTTGGGCTTGTTCCTGGATTCCGATGGCCCTGAAGCAGGCGCTCCCACTCTGCTGGCTCGCAAAGGCAACCCGATCACCGCCGGAGGCGTGAATACGGCAGGGCTGGCCACGATCGACTCCGTAGCACTGAGCACCAACTCTGTGGCCATGCTTGGCAAGATGAAGCTCCAGGCAAGCGTGGTGACAGCGGCCTCTGACCAGGCGCTGTGGGTTTACAATCGCAACACCACCGCCTGGCGGCTGACACTGAGAGAGGGAGATGCGCTGATGGGCTCAACAGTCAAAGTGATCGGCGCCCTGGTGGCCCGGACGGCGGCGGGTGGCCATGGCAGGGGTGTCGTCAACAACAGCGGCATGGATCAACTTTGTGTGCGGGTGACCCTGGCAGACGGACGCATGGCTGCGGGCATAGTCAGAGCCGATGGCTCATTCAGCTTCCCAGATGTGGTCAACGGCAGCGCCCCCGGCTACAGCCCGGATGCCGTCTTTAGCAGCTTGGGCGTGCCGGTGCAGAACAGCGCGGGAGCAGTGAGCCTGCTGGGCACGGTGCGCGGCAGCACGGTGACGACGGCCAACAACGTGGCGGTCTTCACCGAGGACGATACGACCTTCACCCTGACCAAGCGCCTGACGAAGGGCGATCTGGCCGGACTTAGCACTGGGGTCTTCTCTGGGTTCAAAGACCCGGTCAATGGCCTAGACAACGCCTTTGCCGTCATAGGCAGCATGGCTCCAAACCCAGCGGCGGGCATCTCCGCAGGTACGAACGATGGCGTGTGGTATCACAATGGAAGTGCCCTGGGCATCGTGGCGCTGGAGGGCGCGCAACCGGTAGGCGCTGCCGCCGGAGCCAAGTGGAAGGCATTCACCTCCCTGGCACTGCCGGAGGAGCGCGGGCCAATCTTCTGCGCCAGCCTGGCCATCGGCCCCGGCAAGGTGACAGCGGCCAAGGACAAGGGACTGTGGGCCGTGACGCGTGCTGGAGTCTTGCAAAAGCTGATGCAGGAGGGCGATGCGATAGGTAGCTCCAAGGTGGCGAGCTTCCAGGCGATCAACGTGATCCCAGGCAGCCCAGCACAGACCAGGAGCTTCAACCGCGCTGGTGATGTGGTCATGCAGGTGACGGATGCTGCGGGTGGCACGCACTTGATGCATGTGGGAGTGCCTTAGCTCCAGTGTTCAGTAATCAGTGGTCAGTCTGAAGGCGGGCAAAACCGTGGGGTCTGCTGGCGTTTCACTGGCATGACACGAGTCTTGCTGACGATCACTGCTTTGCTTTCTGCCCATCTGCTGGAGGCGGAGGAATACTTTAGGAATGACTCGCGCTCTTTCTCGCAGGCGGCTCAGGCGCTCGTGCTGACTGATCTGTCCCAAGTGCAGCCGAAGGAGGCTTTGATCACGGGCAAACGGCTGAAGGGGAAGTGGAAGATGATTCCATTTGAAACGGCACAGATGAAAGGCACCGCGCTGTCCATCTACAGCGCCACGAACCCGCCCGTGGTGCGACTACCGCTCACGCCAAAGGGCTGGCATGCGGTTTATGTGGGATTGGCTACGACTTCAGGCGGCTTCAACATCGGCGGCAACGGCATCAAAGCCAAGCTGAGTGATGAGCCAGTCTTCAAGCGTCTGGCAAACAACCTGGCGCTGCTGGAGAATCGCCGCGCGGTGATCCAGGAGTGCTTTCTCACCGTGGCGGAGTTGAAAGGGCAGTCGGTGGAGATAGCGCCGCTGCCGGGGTTGCCCGCAACGGTTTGTTATGTCAAAGCGGTGCCTGTTACTGAAGCAGAGGTTAAGCGGGCATTGGCACCGTCAAAGCATCGCACATCCATCGCCACGTTTGATGGGCACAGTTGGATTTGGCCGTTCCGTCCGACGACTGCTGAGGAACTGGCGGAGGAGTTTCGCGGATTTGAAGGCACGGACATCGGCAAGTGGTGGTTCCAAGTCACCGGCAGTGATTTGGTGTGCTATCCGAGCAAGGTGGGCACCTATCCCGGCGAGGGCACGGTGGATTTTCCGAACGGAACCTACGGGGTCTATACGAAGTCATTGGAGACGCTGTTCAAGAAGGGCATCAACCCGCTGAAGGTCGCCCGAGACGCTGCCAAAGCCCAGGGAGCGGAGTTTCACGTCATGCTGCGTCCAGGCGGTTGGGTGGGGTCCATGCCGTATGAGGAGACGTTTAACAGCAAGTTCTACTACCAGCACCCGGAGTGGCGCTGCTATGACAAGGACGGCACGCCCACATTCTACATGAGTTACGCCGTGCCAGAGGTGAGGAGACAGTTGCTGGAGGTGTTCCGCGAGACTCTGGAACTGCAACCTGAAGGGGTGGGGTTTGTGTTCAACCGCGGGATGCCGCTCATGCTGTGGGAGGATGCCTTCTGCGAGCGCTTCAAACAGATGCACAACGCTGATGCGAAATCCGTGGAAGACGATGATCCACGCATCCACGCCACTCGCGCGGCGATCATGACGGAGTTCATGCTGGAGGTGCGTGCCCTGCTGGATGAAACCGCGAAGAAGCAGAACCGAACCGAGCGCTACAAGATCTCGCTCGGCACCTTTGCCAAGGAAGCAGACAACCAACGCTGGGGCCTGGACTTGCCCCAGTGGATCAAACTCGGTCTGGTGGATGATTTGGCGACAACGTGGTTCGCCTACCACACCTCATTCACGAAGACTCCAGGCCAGATCGACATGGAATACTACCAACGCATCACCCAAGGCACGAACACGAAGGCGTATCCGATGATCATCGCATGGAAGACCGGCAAGCCGAAGGAACTCAGTCAGAAAGCTGCTGCGTATCTAGTGAAGGGAGCGCCCGGCATAGCCATCTGGGACCCACAAGTGCAGAAAGGCTGGCCGGAAGGCTCTCCTGGCAATGTCTTCGACGTGCTGGGGCATCTAGGACATCGCGATGATCTCCTCCGCTGGGCCAAACAAGGCCCGCCAACACCCCTGAGCATTCCGTTAACAAGGCTGGACGAGAACTACTTCAGCCGGTGGTTTCCTAACACGGGGTTCTGAGCCATTGGGAAGATCGGGCTCACGAAAGGCGATGTCTGGTCTATGGCTCCTTCTCTGTCACAGACCTAGGTGGCGGATAAAGGGCATCGTCTTGGGTGAAGAGTTTCTTGTCTGGTCCAGCAGAACGGACCTCGTAGCTTCGTCCGCTAAGTGCGTGGAGGTTATAGGGTGTACCAAAGCGATCACGGAGGCGTCCATCTGGACTGAATGCGGGATGATCTGCTGGCAGGAGTGCTTTTCTCAAGGGGTTGTTTCCTTTGAGAATGGCAGCGAGGTCTCCATCATCGCCAATGGGCCGCCCTGGGCGGCGTTGCAGTGCTATCAGATATCGAACAATGATGGCATGAAGCGCTTCTACATCTGACTGAGCACTGCCGTTTGGCTGATTCAGGGTGCCTGCTTCCTCTGGAAATAATGCCGTGCGTGCTGTGGGAGGTGATTGGCTGACCTTGACGTCTGCAGACGTGAGCTTGGAATCTACCACTGGAGGTGTAGTCTGCTGAAGCAGAGCCAACGCTCCTAACAGCACAAGCAGCACCACCCAAACTCGCGCGCGCTTCACGGAAGGAAGCCTACCGGATTGCTACTGGAGCTAAGACTGTAGAAGCGCTCAATGTTGGGCAGCACCAGTGGCAGGGATGACTTGGGAACGCCCAACCACAACGCCAGTTCAGCAAAGTAAGCATCTACCGAGGTGCTCGGGATGAGACGACCACGACCTACATCCAATGGATTGTCTTCATACAGTTCAGGGAACTGCCCGTAGACCTTGCGGCCATCCACTGCACCACCGACCACGAAGTGATTGCCTCCCCAAGCATGGTCTGAGCCTGCTCCATTGGAAGTGAGTGTCCTGCCAAAGTCAGAAGCAGTGAACAGCGTGACGGAGTCTTCCATGCCGAGTGCTGCCAAAGCCGCGTAGAAGGCTGCCACCGCACCACTCACCATAGGTAACATCTCACCCATGTTGGCGATGACTTCATCATGATGATCCCAACCACCCACATGAACGAAGAAGGTCTGTCTGACATGACCGAGAGCAGCGTGACCCGCCACAGCCTTGGCCACCATCTTGAGCTGTTCAGCGAGGTAGTTGCCTGGGAAGGTAACGCCAGGGGGAAGAGGTGTGCTAGTGGCAGAGTTAAACAACTGATAGGCAGCCATGGCGTCCCGCTTCTTGGAAGCAAACGCCTCTGTGAGTAGATGCTGATACTCCAGTGCAAGCTGACCATCCACGGCCTTTGTCCGTGGCACGATGGTGCTCCACGGGCTTGTCTCAGTGGGGTCATAGCCCTGCAACTCCTCTGCACCGCCGGGCCAGTCTCCACTACCAGCTGAGACGGCGTATTCATAGACGGTCTCACCACTCTGCCAGATGTTAGCACCAGCCAGAGAGATGTTCATGGACACGGTAGGGTCCGTGTTGAGTTGCTTGAGCACGTCACCCACACGTCCAGCCCAACCTCGCGGTGAGCGCACATCGGGGGTGCCCGTCTGCCATTGCTCGATTTGATCCGAATGAGAAAACAGTCCCAGTGGGAACTTACCTGTGCCTTGAAAATACTGAGCCTTGGTGACTGGCTCGACCAACGTGCCTACGTTGGCCACGAAGGCTGCGTTCCCTGCCTCAAAGAGACCCTGCAAGCCAGCCATGCCAGGATGCACGCCCAACTCCATGCCTGACACGTTGGTGGGGGTGATGGGCAGCAGGCTGGCGCTCGGTATGGCCAAATCTCCGCGAATGCCTTTGTATTGCTGCCACTCGCTGGTGCCGCGTGGTGCCAGGATATTGAACGAATCAACGCCGCCAGAGAAGAACAGGCAAACGAGGGCGCGATAGTCACTCGGTCCCGGTGTAGCTGCTGCCAAGTGCCCTGCTGCTTTCAAGTTGAGCAGGGTATTGAGCACGGGGATGGAACTCACCGCTGCACAACTAGCCTGCCCAAGGAATCGCCTTCTAGAAACCTTCATAATCTTTCCTCAATGATGAACTGCTGCCTCTGGTGATGCTGCGATCAGGTAGAACGCCAAGTAGATCCGCTCCTTCTTCCAATCCCACATATCGTCGTCGATGGCTTCCACGGCCTCTCGTATGAGTTGGTGCTGCTCAGGCGGCAGCGTGCCTCCGGTCATGACCATATCCAATCGCCGCAGTAGCGCGGGGATGTCATTGTAGAGTGAGAACTCGACGGCGAGATTGGCACGCACTTCATTGGCAGAGTTACCCTGCCCCCAGCGGCTAAAGCCATCTCTGGGCATCCGATAAAAGTAGTTGGGGATGGAGATAGCAGAGATGGCGTTCAATATTTGGAACTCGGGGGCTACCATCCCGGCATCACTCACAGGCCCGGCTGGACTGTAGCCCGGACGGAAGAAGTTGAACACACTGGGGGCGGACAAGGGCTGCTGGAAGAGCAACTCTTGCAAGCCACTCAAGCGAAACTGCCCTGAGGAACTGCGCGCATTGAAAGCGCGAGCCAGATTGACCGTACGTAGGTAAGGCTCCTTCAATCGACCAAACGAAGTGCTGAACAGCATAGCGGGATTACGAGCTTCATCGTCTAACAATATGGCACGGATGACCGCCTTCATGTCTCCACGCACGCCACTGCCATTGTTGGCAAAGGCCGAAGATACACGCTGAACATAAGCGGGACTCGGATTGGAAGTGATCAGGCGTTGGATGAGTTGCTTGCAGATGAACGGGCCAGTGTTGGGGTGATTAAACAGGCAGTCGATGGCAGCATTCACGTCTGCCATGGTAGCGGTACCTTTATCTGGATCACTAGCCACACGAGCGGGCAAGGTCACTCCATTGAGCAGGGTCTTGGCACCCAAGTCATGCTCCTCATCCCAAGGCTTCATCGGTGCGGTAAAATAAGAACGTGCACTCCAGAAATCCTGCGCTTTGGGGTCGCCAAAGCTCAGGCCCGTGAAGACTTTGGCAAACTCCGTGATGTCACCATTGTCGTAGGTGGGGATGGGCTGGTTGTTGCCATCCAGACGGCGTGTCCCATCAGGGTTCAGTTCCCAAAGGCCGATGGTGAAGAGCTGCATCACCTCCCGTGCATAGTTCTCGTCAGGGAATGTGCCGTAATCAGGGTCCGCCTTCCGATTCATCATGTGGCTGAGATACACGCCCATGCAGGGGTGCATGGAGACGTTAAACAAAAGAGTGCGGAAGTTGCCAAACGAGCCCTTCAACAGCATGTCGTAGTAGTTGGCCATGCCAGTCGGGTAAACGCTGAGTTCATCCAGACCATCCGAGATGACGAAGATCTCACTGAGCGCAAAACCGATCCTTTGACGCAGAGGGTCTGCGGGAAGCACGGGTGCCCCAGGGTAAGCAGTGCCCACGCCCATGACTCTACGCCACCAGGACTCCACCTTGTGATGGGAATACACCTCACGCTTGGAGCGCCGCATGTAGTCGAGGTAAGGCTGGATGGTGCCGACGGGCTTTTTGAACTGATCGTCTATCCACTTGCTAAACCCCATGCTCATCACGGTCTGCACATTCTGCGGAATGATGTCCGTATCTGCGGTGGAGTCCGCATTAGGCCCGAAGGCGGCTTGGGTAAGGAAGCGTGCTGCTTCTTTGGCTCCTGGCAGACCAACGTCATCTGCAATGGTCAACGTTACCGACTTCTCTTGGATCAATGACGCAACGGTGTAAGCCGCGTCTGGTAGGAGAGTCACGATGATCTTCTCAGTGGGTTCCTTCAGCGCATCCGTCACCGCACCAAAGGTCACCCACGCCTCTTTTTCTCCATCTGGGATCAGAATGTCCGTGGTGTTGGACGTCGTGTAGTCCTGCGTCACCAAAGCAGTGCCAGTGAGAGTGAACTTCACGCTCAGTGGAGGACCTGCGGCATCACGACGAACCGCCACCATGCCCAAGTCAGGCCAATCCTCCTGCATCTCACCATCCATGAGGATGAGTTTGACCTGCGGCAAGGCTTGTTGAGCCTGAAGTGAAACACAACAGGCAACAAGCACGAAGTAGCTGAGAAGGAATCGGCTCACGGAATGAATACCCTGAAATATACAGGTTTTCGGCTTCGTGGTCAAACTCCCACCATTCATGAAGCCAGCTATCCTCCTCGCCACGCTTGTTCTGCCACTCTCCGCCGCAGAAGTATTTGAAGCCAATCTCGGGCGTGAAACCGAGCTCCCCAAAGGCAAGGAAGCAGATGGCATCCGTGGCGATTTTATTCTCCGTTCAGATGCAATCGAGGCCCTCGTCTCTCACAATGCACACAATCGCCGCGCCAATATGAGCACCTTCTACGGTCCAGACGGCGTCTCCCCAGGCTGTTTGTATGACTTAGCTCTCCGTGGCTCTGACAATGATCAACTCATCTGCTACGGGCCCAATGGACACGGTCCCGTCAGCTACGTCCGCATCGTCGAGGGAAAAGCCGCTGTTGAGTCCGTCACCACCGCCGCCAAAAACAACGGCATCTACAAGCGCCACGTCTATGAAGTCAAAGATGGCGACTCAGGCATCTGGATCACCACCACCTTGCGCAATGAAACCACCAAGCCAGACTCCGTCACCACGCGCGATGACTTTCAGCGCTTCAACGACTACGGCGTCACTGAAGGCATACGCTGGGCCAGCGTGGTCGATCCAGCACAGAAGACCGGCTACGCCCTCGCCGTCGTCAAAGTGGAAGGCTCAAAGATTGCCGCAGACAAGATCACCCTTCCCCCTGGGCAAGAAGTCACCATCCAGCGCTTCATGGCCGTCGGCACCTCAGCACTTCACGCATGGGGACTTGCCATGGAAAAGACCGGTAAGCCAGTCGCCGCAGTCACCGGTGCCCTCCTCGACAAAGACGGCCAGCCCGTCTCTGCCGGGCGTCTCACCGTGAAGATCGGCAAGCACGATGTCTGGGCTTACCCAGACGCCGCAGGCAAGCTCAGCCTCAAGCTCCCCCCTGGAGAATACGAGGCGATCGCTCAAGACATTGGCCGTCTCGACCTCCCGCTGAAGATCACCGCCCCCGGCGTTATCAGCGCCGTCATGACACCCGCCGCCGCCGTCAAGTTCAAGATCACAGACACCAAAGGCGGCGACCTCCCCTGCAAAGTCATGTTCCAGGGCATCAATGGCACCCCCAATCCCGACCTCGGCCCCGTCATGCGCGCCCACGGTTGTAAAGATCAGTATCACAGCGAGACCGGCACCTTCACCGTAGCCCTGCCACCCGGTTCATACAAAGTACGCGTCGTTCGTGGGCTGGAGTACGCCTCCCTGGAGAAAGACATCACCATAGCACCAGGCGCACCCGTCACCTTCACCGGCACCCTCAAGCGCGTCGTAGACACCACCGGCTGGATCAGTGCAGACTTTCACAATCACTCCACCCAAAGCGGTGACAACATCTGCGGCACCGACGATCGCATCATCAACATCGCCGCCGAGAACATCGAGTTTGCGCCCACCACCGAACACAATCGCCTCTACGACTGGGAGCCCCATATCAAGAAGCTCAACCTCACCCCTTGGATCAAAACCGTCCGTGGCATGGAGCTCACCGGCTCACGCCAGCACTTCAACGCCTTCCCCTTCACCCCAGACCCCCTTCTCCAAGACGGCGGCGCACCCGAGTGGAATGACGATCCCCGCATCACCGCCATCACCCTCCGTCGTCATCAGGGCGAGAACGCCACCCGCTGGATCCAATTCAACCACCCAGACCTCTCCAACATGTTCATCGACCGCGATCGCGATGGCATGGCCGACGGCGGCTTTGTTGGAGTCGGTGCCATGATTGATGGCATGGAGACCCAGAACGGCAACGCTACAGAAATCCTCGCAGACGCACCACTCGTCATCAGCAGAGCCCAGGGCTCCCTTGCCGCCAAAGTCAGCCACGTCCGCGAGTTCATCTGGCTCCAATTGCTCAACCAAGGCCATCGCCTCGTCGCCGTAGCCGTAGCCGACTCACACGCCGTCTACGGCAACGGAGTCGCCGGCTGGATGACCTACCTCCCTAGCAATACCGACAACCCACCAGACATCTCTTGGGACGAGCTCTCCCCCAGAGCCAAGCGTGGAGAAATCATCCTCACCAACGGCCCCTTCCTCAGCGTCACCTGCCCAGACGGCCAGCACGCAGGTCAAGACGTACGCGCCAACGGCGGCATCGACCTCAAAGTCAAAGTCCAAGGCACCGACTGGGTCAAGATCGACCGCATCCAAGTCCTCGTAAACGGTCGCAAAGAGCCCACCCTCAACTTCACCCGCCAGACCCACCCCAAACTCTTTGCAGAAGGCATCGTTCAGTTTGATCAAACCATCCACGTCCCCCTTCAGGCCGATGCCCACCTCATCGTCGTCGCCACCAACGACAACGCAGACATCAGCGGCGGATACGGCACCAGCAGCCAAGCCAAAATGCGCCCCTGCGCCTACAACAACCCCATCTACGTCGACATCGACGGCAACGGCTTCAAGCCCAACGGCGACAACCTAGGCCACGACCTCCCCGTAGGAGGCCTAACAGCCGACAAAGTCCGCGCCAAACAAACACCCCCACCCTGAGCTTCACTCGTCGCCTTGTAACAATCCTTCCACACGACTAGACCTCAGTTTTGTCGTCCGGACTCTCGAAGGAGTATCAGCCTATGTCGAGATGCTGAGAATCATTCCACTCAGACTGATGGTTTGGAGTTGAGGGATGTGGCTTTCTACAGCTACAGTCGCATCGATTCATGCGGAAGCTCCCGACACCTTTTCATCTCAACGCGCTGTGGACCGCGGTCTCTGCGTTGTCGATCACAATCACTGTGGCGATCGTGGTCGGGGTGATTTACTTGGGAACGCAGATTGTTGGCTTCCTTCAACCCATCCTTGTGCCATTTGCTGTGGCAGGAGTACTGGCTTATTTGCTTGATCCTCTTGTGGCTTGGCTGATGAGACGTGGGCTCTCACGAGAAAAGTCCGTGTGGGCGGTTTTTGTAACGGCCACACTGATAGTCGCGGGGGTGACGATAATCGTAGTGACCACGCTGAAGAATCAGTGGCCGCGCTTCCAGCAGGTGATTCCTAGTTTGGTGGAAAAAACGCGGATGAACGTTTCAAGTTTTGCCCTGCACTGGCATGATAAGCTGAAGACGGACTACAACATCGAGGTTCTCGACTATCTCGGTGCGAGCAAGAAATCAGAGCCACCAGTGAACTCAGTAGGAAGCAATGGTGCGGATACGCCCATGCTAGATGAGTCTGGGAAACAGCAGGATGTGATTCAAAACTTCGACCTGAATGATCTGCTGTCAGGTGAGTGGATCAAGCAGGCAGTGCCGAGGGTAGCTACAGCGCTGTGGTCGTTTGTCCGGAACAGTGTGGGTGGTTTCTTGGGTGTGTTTGGCTTTTTGCTGAGCTTTGTGATCGTGCCGCTGTATTTGTATTACTTTTTGACGGAGAGCGCAGTAATCAAGGAGCGCTGGTCGGAGTATGTCCCGCTGCGTGAGTCGAAGTTCCGCGATGAGGTGGTTGATACGCTGACTGAGATCAATGGCTATCTAGTAGCGTTTTTCCGTGGGCAATTGCTGGTCAGTCTGCTCAATGGCCTCGCTACGGGACTGGGGCTGACCATTGTGGGCCTGGAGTTCGGCTGGTTGATCGGGCTGTCGATGTGCGCACTTGGCATGATCCCTTATGTGGGAATCTTGATTGCGTGGATTCCGGCGGTACTGATTGCTTCGGTGCAAGGTGGGGCTGGGACTTGGATTCCGCATGAGCCGTGGTGGATTTTCCCGCTAGTGGTCACAGGTATCTTTGTGGTCGTCCAGCAGATTGACGGATTGTTCATCACTCCACGCATCGTGGGTGAGTCGGTGGGGCTTCATCCAATGACAGTGATTCTATCATTGTTTGGTTGGGGCCTTGTGCTTGGTGGACTGCTGGGTGCTATCCTGGGTGTGCCCCTAACAGCATGTTTGAAAGTTCTCTTCCAGCGCTATGTGTGGACGAAAGCGGCTGCTGCGGTGGCTCCTGTCGTGGCGGGAGATAGTCCACCGGGTGAGGATGAAGTGCCTACCAGCTCAGCGTCTTAAGGTAGTCCAGATGTTGAGGCATCTGCTTCAATACCGAGTCCGATTCGTCCTCGATCAGATGATGCTTAATACCGGCTTCTGAGGCGGCCTTAAAGAAAGATTTCCAGTCTACTTGGCCTGTGCCGAGAGGAACGTTGTTGTTTACATCGGTGTGGCCGGTGAGCGATCCAGTGGCGACCCCTTTTCTGAGATCTTTGAGATGGCTCAATATCCAGCGATTTGGATACTTTTTGAGCAGTTGCACAGGAGACTGCCCCGGAAAGACAATCCAGAGTACGTCCATCTGGCAGGAAACAAACTCTGGCTTTGTCTCCTTCATGAAGAGATCGAAGAGGGTGCCATCGCCATGGGGCTGAAACTCGAACCCGTGGAAGTGATAATACAAGCCGATGCCCTCTTTAGCCAGGGCCTCTCCAGCTTGATTGAAGGTATTGATCGCGTCCCGGCACTCTGCTTCATCAAAAGCGTCCTTGTGGTCGATCCAAGCGCATCCCACGTATTTGAGACCAAGTGTCTTGGCGTCTTGGATGATGCCCGCCACATCGTCCTTGTATCGCTTGTAGCTGAAGTGAGAGCTGATGGCGGTCAACCCGCGCTCATCCAACTTCTTCTTCATCTCAAGTGGCGTCAGATCCGGAACGCCTGAAGCGAGTTCTACAGTCTTGATGCCGAGCGCCTTAACTTGATCCAGTGTCCAATCTGCGCCCCTCAGCTTAAACTGAGAACGCAAAGAATAGAGCTGGAGGCCCGGCAACTCATTCAACTGCCCTGCGACAGCAACAGAACCGAAACAAATCAGGCCCAGACTGAGCCGAGAAACGAAACGTAGCATACAAGGGCAGATCAGAGATTACTTTTGGAACGGGCTGCTGACCATCTTCTTGAATGCCTCTTTGATGCTGTCCACGGCGGCTTTGGGGCCAGCAAGCTTAATGGCCACTGGTCCGCTGCCTTCCACGGGAATCAGTGCACCCAGCATTGCGTAGTTCTCCTGAGCACCAAGACCAGCGAATGGATCGGTGTAAGTGCCCGTAGCATGAAAGAAGGTTACTTTGGTGGTGCCGACCGTGACTTCCTCCACCTTTGGAGCATCTGCTCCCTGAATCTGGCCCTTCCAACGCTCAATATTGCTGGGTACATCGCCGCCTGGAAAATGGTAGAAGATGGCCTCAAGGGGCTTCTCAAGGCCATCTACTGGGTATTGCAGGGTTGCCTTGCGCATCGAACTTGATGGCGCGATGGACTTCCACGGTGCAGTCACCGCGAAGTTCAGATCTGCCACCGTCACCTTATCCGCATCTTGAGCAGAGACGGCAACCGCAGCCAGAAGTGAGAGGAGGAGTAATGATTTCATGGTCGGGTATTGGAGAGTTCGATTGATAAGGCAAAGAGAGAGTTGTTTGAGAAGGGAGAATCAGTTCGTGACTTTCAGCACGCCCTTCATGATGGCAGAGTGGCCAGGGAAAGTGCAGAAGAACGGATAGTCACCCACTTCGGCTGGAAGTGTCACCTCTACAGACTCCGTCTGACTTGGCTGGGCAAACTTGGTGAATGCGATGACATCAGGGGTCTCGGGCACATAAGCCTTAGCCATGCCTGCAGGGTCAGTGAGCATTGCCATAGCAGCGCCCATGACCTTCTCTGCAGTGCCTGGCTTGCAAAGAACCACGTTGTGAGGCTGAGGGACAGCGCCACCGTTGTTGCTAATGACAAGCTTCACTTTGGCACCGGCCTTGGCAGTGAACTCCGTCTTTTCATAAGCCAGCGGCGTGGCTGGGTTCGTGCTAGGCTTGAGTTCAATCACGTTAGCATCTTGAGCGAGAGCGATGCCAGTAACGGTGAGAAGGGATGCAATTGCGGCGCGGAGTTTGATCATGTTGCGGGGTTTGGTTGGTTATGAGTGACGTTACGGCTGTCCGCCGAAACGGGAGGTGCACAACGACAAGCTTCCCGGACGTTTTTCAACGTGTTTTTCTGCCCGAGATTGGGCCATCAATGTGCCTCTCCTGATCCAAGTTGGCCATAGGGCCACCACAGCAATTGCTCCATTTTCACACTGGACAAGAGAAACGTCACCGCTCCATTTCCGCCCGCAATCTTCAACCCACAAACCCAGATACCCTATGGCAAACATTCGCTTCGGCTCTGAAGTCTACACCTGGTTCATGCAAGGAACCGGCAAGGGCTACGACAACAAACTAGATCACATGATCGCAGTCGCCGCTAAGGCCGGCTTTACAGGGATTGAGCCCATGGTGCTCGAAATCTCTGAAAGCGCCCTCGGCTGCTGCAAATACTGGCTCGGCGACTTCTGTGATGCTGCCCGGCTCAAAGATGCGCTGGATAAGCACAACATGAAGCTCGCTGGTCTCGCGCTCGTCTGCGCCTGGGACAATGAGGAAGAGACACCAGCCGAGAAAGAGGCTGCTGACTTTACGATCAATCTGCTCAAGCAGTTCCCAGGAGCTATGCTCGGCACGGTGACCTTGCCAAGTGGTCGCAACAAAGACCTCCAGCGTCGCCGTCTGAATGTTGCTCGCAACGTGAACAACGTCTCCAAGCGAGCCACCGATGCTGGCCTCAAGTGCTCTTACCACCCGAACAGCCCACCCGCATCACTGGTCCGCACTCAGGAAGACTATGATGTTGTCCTGAGCAGCCTCGATCCAAAGGTCACAGGTTGGACTCCTGATGTGGGCCACATCATCCGCGGCGGCATGGACGTGATCGCCACACTCAACAAGTGGCAGCACTTGGTGAACCACATTCACTACAAGGACTTCAGCGGAAATGGTCCAGAGCCATGGGCTCAAATGGGCACTGGCAAACTCGACTTCCACAAGATCACCGAGTGGCTCGTCCAGCACAACTACGAAGGCTGGATCATCTGTGAGGATGAAGCCCATGTCGCAGTAGACGATCCCGATGGGGTCACACTGCAAAACGGCGAGTGGTGCAAGGCCAACCTCGCTCCCATCGTGGCTTAGCCTCCGCTATCACATTAAGATCGCTTTTTTGGAACCCGGCGGGATCACCTCGCCGGGTTCTACGCGTACAAGCCCATCACTCAAACTCAGTGAAAACAATGCGTCACTCCGCTGCAAACCCACTGGCGCAAATGAACCGTGAGAGTATTGGCCACGCACATAGAGCGGACGATCCCCAGCATTGTCCAACCTCTCCGTCACTACTCCAACAACGTCAGACGCCAACGAAAGGCCTCGTAATGCTCTTAGCGCAGGTCTAACTAACAAAAGAAAGGTGACAAATGACGAAACTGGATTACCCGGCAAGCCGAATACCCACCGTTCACGCCCTCCCACATTGCCATGTGCAAAGAGAAATGGCTTCCCGGGCTTCATCCGCACCCTCCAGAACACCGGCGGCAAGCCTACCTCTTCGAGAGCAGGCTTAACCCAATCATGATCACCCACACTTACTCCCCCAGAGACAATGACTACATCCGCCTCTGTTGTAAGGCGCTTTAAACAAGTCACTGTATCCAACTTATCATCTCTACAGTGAGACGCAGACACCCCTGCAATGCCTTCGGCACGAACCAGCGCCTCCAACATCGGCGCGTTGCTATTATAAAGTTGTCCCTCAGCCAACCTAACTCCCGGAGAGACTAGTTCGTTGCCCGTCGTTAGAACGGCCACCACCGGATCAGATACCACATCGACCTGCACCCTACCCTGAGACGCCAAGAGTCCGATCCTTGCAGCATTCACCACGTCGCCGGAACGCAGGATTACCTGCCCTGGACACAAATCGCTGCCTCGTCTCCGAATGAACTGCCCAAGCTCAACATCATCGGCGACTTCAACCCTCGCACCACCATCGTGCAACCTCACATCCTCCTGCATCACCACGGCATCAGCACCCACCGGGATCTGCCCACCTGTAAAGATCCGCACAGCTTCACCCTTACCTAAAGAGAGACCGACGTTTCTGACACCCGCCGCTTGTTCTCCCACGCAACTCAAGATGGCACCACGAGCCGCATCCTCAGCACGCACAGCATAGCCATCCATCGCACTGTTATCAAAGCCCGGCAACGCCACCGAAGCCAACACATCCCGCGCGGCAACGTTGCCCAGAGCCCCTAACAGCGGCACACCACACGCAGGCAAGCGATTGACCGTCCCAAGCACCTGCTCCAACGCCTGATTTACTTCCATCATGGAGCGCCAACAGAAGCTGTGGGTGATCCGGGCGAGGTCGAAACCGAAGGCACAGCTTCTGGGAGTTGGGGCACCACGAAACTCGAAGTGCCTGATGGCGAAATGCTTGCGGTCGGTGATTCACTCCGTGCTGCCCCTGCTGCCAAGGGCTCCTGTTTGTGCCACATGACTATCTGCCCCTTTTCTGGATTCCCTGAAACAATGTCCGCAGTCAGAAATGTGCCCATTCGCTCCGGTGATACCTTCAGCTTTGCTACCTCCATGCCGTCTACCGTCTCCGCTACCAACTCCGTGCCCACTGGCCAGGTCCGACGATCAGGGTTGTGAATCAAAACAAAGTTCTGCTCCGTGTTCACGAGATCTACGGCTCCAACCACCGCCTCGGTGATCGCCACCTGAGGTTGGGGCTTCCGCTTTTTGCGAAACACTGCGCAACCCGTAGCCAAGGCAATCAAACCCAGGACCAACAGCCAACGAAATAACCATCTCATGCCCCAAAGCCTAGCCAGAACCCAACTCCTCAGCAAGCCCACGTGAGTAACGCTAATCAATTTACGGAGTCGTAAGTTCGCCAAACACGAGACGCCCGGCGGATGTTTGGGTGGTGCCGGTAATTGTTGCCCGCACGGATTGGCCAATGAGCTGAGAAGCCTGATTGACCACTACCATCGCTCCGTCCGGCAAGTAGCCCACGGCTTGATGCTTGTCCTTGCCGAGCTTGACTAGCAACAGTTCTACTTCATCACCGGCATGAAGTTCGTTCTCCAGTGCGCGCACAAGTTCAGTGAGCATCAGGACAGTAATCCCACGCAAACGTGCCACTTTAGAAAGGTTCTCATCATTGGTCAGCAGGCGCGCATTGATGGCATGAGCGAGAGACATGAGCCTAGAATCTATGGGTTCAGTTTCACTGCCAACGTCCTGGTGGATCGACACATCCAATTGCTTCATGCCGCGCATTTCTTGCAAGGCGAGCAGACCACGTTTTCCACGCTCCGCCTTAACGGGATCCCTGGAATCAGCGAGCCGCTGTAGTTCTTCGAGTACCATCTGCGGTACAACCATCCGCCCAGTGAGAAAGCCGGTCTGTACGAGCTTGGGGACACGCCCATCGATCACCACATTGGTGTCCAAAAGCATGGGATCGCCTTCCGAGGAATCACGCCGGAAACGAATGTAGGGAATGAGGACGGCAAATTGATCCCGATCTGAACGTACGGCCAAAGTCGTTCCGAGAAAGCCGAGGACTGCGTAAACGGCGACCTCCAAAGTGTTGCGGAGGGTATCCATGGCTAGGCTGGTTTCAAAAAAGCCCAACTGAAGCAAGCCGAGTCGTGTGATGAGAAAGGCGCAAAAGAGCCCGGCCATAAGTCCCACCACCGCATGGGAGAAATGCCTGACGCTCACCCTGGCCAAAAGCACGTCTAATCCGACCACGCCTGACCCGATCAAAAAACCGACTCCTCCGCCCAAAACGCGACCAGCACCGAAGCCGGGTGCCAAGTAAACCCCCAAGTAGACGCAGAATGCCACGAACAGCAGCCTTAATCCGTTTATGAACCAACTGATGGCCATGAAGTGCTGCTGTTCGGGCGAATGGTTCGTTACTTGTCGAGCTTGGTAAGGAGAACGTCCTTAAACTGAACGGTCATGGGCGGCCCAGCGTGAACCTGGAAGGCCAAAATGCCTTCCTTGGCACCAGCTGCGCTCTCATCCATTACGTCCACCGTCTGGACGCCATTGATGAAGTGCTGAAGGTGCCCACCCTTTGCCACTACCTTGTAGGTGTTCCAGTCTTCGCTTTTAATCTGTGCCTGGATTTCTTCGGATTTGCCCACGGAGCCAACTACTTCTTTGTTCGCTTTTTTTGGATCAGCGCCGTCTTTGATGACCACCTTTTCTCCACGGAGAGCAAGTATGCCCCTGGCACGCTCTTCGTAGAGGATACCAGAATAGGTCTTCCCTGCTTCAAAATCCGCCTGATAGCCACTGACAATAGGTCCATCTGCACCCTTCTCCAGTTCTCGGCTCCGGTATTGGATTCCGCTGTTCCCATTCACAATGCGGTACTTGAAAGTGAGTTCAAAATCCTTCACCGTGCCGCCCTTCCAGACGAGGAACGTGTTGTGCTTTAGCGTCGACTTCTTCGGATCCTCCCCAGCAATCGTAGTGCCGGTGATTGCACCCTCTTTCACGGACCAGAGGGCGGGATTCCCCTCCCAGCCACTGAGATCATTTCCATTAAACAATGCCGTGGCGTCTGCACGAGCGAGGCCTGACAATGCAACGAGTGCGAAGAGTGTGAATGCTGCTTTCATGAGTAGGAGAAAGGATGCTAGCGATAAAACTTCCGGGTGTCTACACTCCTTCTGCTCACCGATTGAGCTAGGGGTGACAAACCATGCTCGGAGAGAATGTTTCTGCTCCCAACTGCGCTTAGCGTCCGATCATTACTGGATGTGCCCGTGATTCCAGCGGCACTGGTGTGGCACCTTGAAATCTACTTTGTGCCACCAAAGCGTAAGCGAGTGACCTAGTGATTGCTTCTCACTCGTCCAAAGCCTTCAAAAGTGGCTTGTACGCATGCAAATTGAGTAGCGCGATGGCACCTCGGTCACTTCCGTCACGCGCGGCATCAGCAAATGAATTGAGCGAGTTATAAAAGGACTCAGCGGCCAAGTCCATCATGTCGGGCTTGATCGATTCGATGGCAGAAACGAAGTGAAAGGCCGATTCCAAGCGCTTAGCGTGGTAGAGCGTAAAACTCCTCGCCCCTTCTCTAGCTCGAGTATTCGCACGATACATCTCGTTCATTGCATTGGCATACAGCGTCTTGAGCTCAGTGATCCATGGTTCAGGTGATTTGGAGAGGAGTCGTGTTTTCAGCATATCGACCTTTGGGACGCCAAGCTCTGGATCATTCTTCCCCACCAACTCCGCAGCCTGAGCGATGTAGCCGAAGCCCTTTGACAAGCGCTCGGCAACACCCTCTCCGCAAATCGGAGTCACCAACTCAGAAAGGGCTGAGTCGGGAGTGAGTTGAAGACCGAGCATGGTTCTGCTGGCAAGCTGAGCCGCAGCGTTCAAGTCACCTGGCATCTGAACTCCCAGACAGATCGTGGTGCTTCCACGCTTCACCTCGGCCGCGATTTGCGATTGCAAACTACCCAGAGAGAATGTCGGCAAAAAAGACCCATTCGAAGCGCCTAGAGCGTGAGTCACAGGCTCAAAAGACACTACAGTGAGCCCCCAACGCTCTGACTCTGCTTTGAGATCACCTGGGTGCTCTGCTGTGCCATATTTTTTGGCACCCGCGAACGCTTTGCGTCCTCCACAATCGCCATCAATTGGAACCTCCGCGATTTCACCGAACCGATCAGGAACGACGACATGAGTAAACCGAAGTTTTGCGAGCTGTCCGAGCAACTTCACCATCGAGTCCTTGGTCCATGACTCACCGCCACTCAGTTGGCCATTGTACATGCTCCAAGTGCGATGCGGAATGACGGGTTGCTGCGTAAATTGAATGCCTGATAGCGTAAACGTTGGTTTCTCCACCGGAAGCACGTCTCCTTGGAGCAAGTGGCGGATACCCCAGCGATAACTAAGCTCGGCAGCGGCCCAAATCAGAGCGCGGGGGCTTCCGCCGCAAACCAAGAGCCCTTCCGACGTGCTCTTCACCGAAATCTCCTGCTCACCCAACTCCGAGATACCAGCCCTGCTGAACGCCGGGTGGCTATCTGGAGCGCCAAGAATGATGAGGTTGTCCGAAGCTCCTACTCGCTCCGTCAGGATCGATACCTCAGCATCGAAAAGCCCAGTCATATCTGCTTTCAGCTGTTCGGCGGCAGTTCTTGCCGCCGGCTCAGACTTGCCTGCCATCAGGACAGTGACCTTTGGCCCAGCTTCAGCCCATGTGATGGCAACCAGAAGAAAGAAGAGTGTCTTGATCATGAAATCTTAGGGCTGAACTGACTTGCTGGAGACGCAGATAAGGCTCTCGCGAGTCCGCACCAGCATCCGACCATCAACCACAGCCGGAGTGGCTATGATTTCCTCGCCAAGATCATGTTTGCCGAGGACTTTGAGTTCAGGACCATCTTCTAGCACGACCACGAATCCATTCTTCGCGGCGATGTACAATCGTCCATTGGCCGCAATGGGCGAGGCGTAGTAGTCGCCAAAGTTACCGAGACGACTCCGCTCCCAAAGTGTCTTCCCATCCTTCGTATCATAGCAACTGCTCATCCCACCGCTTTTGACCAAATAGAGGCGTCCGTTGTAGAAAAGTGGTGAAGCGATGTTGGAGGGCGTCTTGTGGTCCAAGTTCCAAACAAGGTGCGTCTTGGTGACATCGCCCAAGCCCCCACCACGGATCGCCTGGATGATGTTACCGCCTGCTGCCATGTTATCAGGGCTCTGGAAGGCTGTATCAATCTCCTCGGGACCGATTTGCTTGTCGTGATTCTTGTCGGACGCATCAAAACGCTCATGGAACTCTTTTGGAGTCTCATCTCTGGAGAGGATTCCGTCTTGGTTGGTATCCAGCCATTCAAGCAGCGCATGCTTCAGAGTTCGCGTGGCATCACCATAGCTCTGCACGGCGATGTAAATGACTCCCTCATTCACCACTGGTGATGTCATGATGGTTCGCAAAAGGGTGTTACAGGTCCACAGCTCTTTTCCAGTTGAAGGATCATAACCTTTCAATTTGCCACTCCCCGCAACGACAATGTCCGTGCGGCCTTCTGCCTCACAGACAACAGGCACGGCATAACCCGCCAGCATTTCACTTCGTGGAGTCTTCCACTTCTCTTTGCCTGTGGCTGCATCCACAGCGACCAGAAATGGCGCCAGATCGTCATCCTGACAGAAAATGACCATTCCGTTGAGCACAACAGGTGAGGCCGCCGCGCCCCAATCCATCAGATACGCAGGCTTTGGCATGACATACCTCCACACCTCTTTCCCGGTGTTGGAATCAAAGGCAACGATCCCAACGGTGCTCACATAGAGATAGACGCGCTCGCTATCTGCCGCTGGTGTAGAAGACGCGTGGCTATTTGGTGGCGTTATCCTTGGGAGCTTGCCTGTTTCGATATCATGGCTCCAAAGCTTGGTCCCATCGGCCAACTTAAACGCTATGAGGCTGATCTTCTGCTCACCCGTCATGGCAGATACAAAAACCCTTCCATTCATGATTACGGGGGAAGCGATTCCATCTCCTACTTGGTGTTTCCAAGCGACATTCTCCTCCGAAGAGAACACTTCCGGCAGTGGTTCCTTGCTGGTTGAGATGCCTGAAGCGTTCTGACCTCGGAACTGAGGCCAATCCTCTCCGTGAAGGACGCAACTCAATAGAAACAGTGGCACGGCAAGAAATAGAGAACGCATCATTTAACTCAGTTGGGTAAAGGTTGGAGGTCCAAAAGCAATTGATGAGCCTCCTTGAAGCGTGGCGCATCCACCAGTGCATCCAGCAAATAGCGCACGGCCTTCGTTCGGTCCGATCCGCGATAAAGCTCAGCCAGTTTGTATCGAACCAGTGTTGGATTGGGCGGCCCAATTATCAGGAGGCGCTCATAGTGCCCACTAGCCGCCTCTTTCTGACCCAGGTTCTCTGCCGCAAGAGCAAGACTTTCCGTTGGTTCTGGCAAGAATGGATTCAGCGCAAAAACTCTTGATGCGTGCTTTTGCAGTTCCACCCACTGCTTTGCTTCTCGCTCCACTTCCATGAGCCTCAGAAACACTGGAGTGGCATCCGAAGAGGCGTCCGCCACCTGTCGGAGAAGTTTGAGTTCTTCATCGTGGTTCTCCAGTCGGTTGTAGGCCTTTGCTTTCAGCCAGAGCGCCGACCCACTGCCGGAAGCCTCTGGCTCTAGCGCGTGAAGCTTGTCGGCCGCAATCAGCACGGCATGCCAATTTTTGGCATCCATCTGCTCCGCAATGAGCCGTCTCCATGCGATAACGTTGGTTGGATGATCTTTGAGATAGTTTTCCAGTGACTCAATGGTTGAACCCGCTTCCTTTGGCGGCTCAAAATCGGCTCTCGGAGCATAAGCGGCAGCCTGAGCTTCAATTTTCTTGGCAAAGCCCGCGTTCAGTTTCTCCGCCGGTGCGAGGACGTGTTCAAGTGCCAGTTTGATCCGTGTTCCAGACGCCAACTCACGCAACAGCGCTTGAAACTTGTCATTGCCATACGTTTCGGTGAGGTATTCCACCGCTCGGCTGCTCAAGAAGTACGCAAACATGACCGCTTCACCATCTTCCGCATTCAGGAAGGCCTCTGAGAGGTCAGTGAGTGCCGTTGGCGGAGTTTCCTTGTTAAGTATTCGCTTCTTCCATTCAGAGGTCATTGGCATTCCCCACGAGGCATCCTTTCTTGTTTCCTCGTAGACGGAGATTCCCTCACTGAGCCATCTGGGCATTCGGTTGTGTGTCGCTCCAAGGGTCACTACATGGCAGTATTCATGCCATAGCGTTGCTTCCCAGTTGTTTCGCCCTGCGGCAAGTGAACCAGGGCTGTTCATCGTGATCACAGTGCCAAAACAAACACCCAGAAGGCCCTGTCCACCGAGCGAACCAAAGGTCCGAATAGCAAAGTCTTGTTGAGAGGGAAAGAACTCAACGGTGGTCGGCCGCGACAGTCCCAGATTGAGCCCATATTTGCTAGGTAATGACGAACGCGCCGCCCGCAATATTTCCAGTGCCCGTTTGCCATAGACCTGCCAGTCTTTGAGAGGCATCCGCAAGATGAAGTCCGTCTCTCTTTGCACATGAAAGCCCGACATTTGGCGCTCCAGCAAGCCAAGATTGTGCGCTTGGGTGTTGTAGCCATCCTCTTTACGGATGTCCGCTGCGAGCTTCCACGCTTCTTCCGTCTCACCCAGCCTCATGAGGTCGTGAGCGAGTTGCATTTTGACTTTCAGATTCCCACTCTGCATCGCTAGCGCTTCTCGCTGATACTGAGCGCCTTCACGAAAACGATATGCCTTTGAAAGCACCTTGCCGATGAGGTGATCCACCTCAGGGTTCATCTGCCAACGATCTAGCGCTTTCGTTCGATGGCTAGCTGCCCCAAACGGGTCGTTGTCATAGAGCAACGAGATGGCACTACGCAATGCCAGTGCCTGAGGAAGCCCATCGTCAATCGCCAGCACCTCGTCCAATTTCTCCACGGCTTCATCGTAACCTTCTGCAGCGATGAGATGCTCTGCCTGCACCATTAGGGCGCCGATGTGACGGCTATTCATCTCAAGCGCTCGCCGCGCATTGCGTAAACTCACAGGTCGGTCACTCGGAGCAAACGCTCGCGCCATGCCCACACGGAGAGCAGGGTGTTCGCCTTGCTCCTTGAGCCCTATCTCAAACTCTTTCGCTGCCCGCTGATAGTCCCCCTTCTCCAAGGCCAACTCACCGAGTGCCAGAGTCGCCTCCAGCAGCTTAGGGTCCTTCTTCCGGGCTGGATTGAGGTAGGTGCCAATGACCAGTTGAGGATCAGCGCCAGCAGCAAGTGCCGCCCGGCCAAGAGCAACCATATCCAAGGCTGTCCGCTTTGCCGCAGGCTTGCGTTTTGCCAGTTCATTCACTGCATTGAGGGCTGCGGGCATGTCAGGCGTTCTGCCAAACACCTTCAACACATCGTAGTGACGCATCGCCAAATGAATGTCGTCTGGGTGCTCTTCCATCCCTGCCCTAGCAGCAACGATTGCTTCCTCCGGCATCCCGACCGTCACCAAGCAGTCTACCAGCACACGGAAATAGTCCGCAGATGCCTCACCGTCTGCCACGATTGCCTGAGCCGCATTGGCTGCACGTTCATACTCGCCTGTGACGTGCAGTCGTTTCACCGGATCAAGGTATCGATCCCTCAGCGCCTTCTGAATATCCAGCGTCTGCCCCCAGAGCGGCAGGGATGAAATCAAGAGCAGGAGAGCAATCTTCTTGGACACGCGTAGAGACTAGACCAGTATACCAACGAATGGCCAGCACCGAACCTGCATTGACTTCACTTCGAGTCGACAAATGGCTCCATCACGTCCGGGTTTTCAAAACTCGCACTCTTGCGGCGGCTGCGTGCAACAAGTCCAACGTCACCATAGGCGGCCAGGCCGTCAAACCAGCCCGTGAAGTGCGCTGTGGCGACGTGATTGACGTCAAACGCGGTGAACTAGCCCTAGTGCTAAAGGTTCTCGCCCTCCCCCCTGCCCGGCTCGGTGCTCCTCACGTTCCAGCTTGTTGTGAGAACCTCACTCCGCCAGAGAACTACGAGAAAGCTGCTGCCGCCCGCAAAGATCGTGAGTTAACGGCCCCAAAGCCGCACGAGACGGCTTTCAAGCCCAGTAAAAAGGATCTTCGCGACATCCGGGAGTGGCTGGGGCGCGATTAACTTGATGCTTGGCTGCTGCGCCTTTGCGTTTGCCCACGGGACGGCATGTGCAAGCATGCACCCTTCATGGATGCGTCGTTGAACCTTCTTCGAGAGCAAGTCTGCCAAGCCAACCGCGAGCTGCCCGACTCTGGCTTGGTGTGCCTAACGTGGGGGAATGTCTCCCAGATTGACCGCGAGCGCGGACTGTGGGCCATTAAACCAAGCGGCGTCGATTATCTCGACTTGAAGCCTGATGACATCGTGATCTTGGACTTGGAGGGAAATGTAGTGGAGGGCTCGCTCAGGCCGTCCTCAGACACCAAAACTCATTTGCATCTCTATCGCTCGTTTCCGGCCATTGGCGGCATCACTCATACTCACAGTCCTTATGCCACGGCCTTTTCACAGGCAGGACGTGAGCTTCCATGTCTGGGCACCACTCACGCAGATCACTTTCACGGCACTGTGCCTGTCGTGCGGGCTCTAACTCCTGAAGAAGTGGCCGCCGACTATGAACACTTCACAGGTGTGGCGATTGTGGAACGCATCCGTGAACTCGAAATCAATCCCATGCACATTCCGGCGGTGCTACAGCATCATCACGCGCCGTTTACGTTCGGCAAGAACGCAGCGGACTCGCTCAAGAACTCCATTGCACTGGAAATGTGTGCTCGAATGGCGATTGAAACATGGAAGCTAGCCCCGGCTGCTAACTCCATTCCTGGTCACGTTCTCGACAAGCACCACGAGCGCAAGCACGGCCCTGGTGCCTACTACGGCCAAGGAAAAGCGTAATGGAACCAATGCTGAGCGATCTCCCAACCTTGTCAGACGCGGAAGTGAGGCGATACGCTCGTCACCTCAACATCCCTGGCTTTGGTCCTGAAGCTCAGCGCAAACTCAAAGCCGCGCGAGTGCTGGTCATCGGCGCGGGTGGGCTTGGTTCTCCTGTGTGTCTATATTTAGCGGCAGCGGGGGTGGGCTATTTGCGGCTAGTTGATGCCGACAAAGTGGAGTTGTCTAACCTTCAGCGTCAAGTTCTTCACGGCGAGTCTGACATCGGGCGCGCCAAAACCGAATCCGCTGCGGCTCGACTTCAGGAGATCAATCCTCATGTGAGAGTCGAACAAGTCCCAGATGTTTTCTCCGCTTCCAACGCTATGAGCTTGGCGGACGGGTGTGATGTCATTATTGACGGCACCGACAACTTTCCCACTCGCTACTTGAGCAATGACGTAGCCGTATGGAATCGCATTCCCAACGTCTATGGCTCCATCCTGAGATTTGACGGTCAAGTCAGCGTGTTTGCTCCGCATCTCGATGGCCCGTGCTATCGTTGCATGGCCCCCATCCCGCCAAAGCCTGGGCTGGTGCCTACGTGTGCAGAAGGCGGCGTGCTTGGCGTACTTCCTGGAATCGTGGGATCCATGCAGGCCTTAGAGGCCATCAAACTCATCACTGGACTTGGCGCACCTTTGATCGGCAGGCTGTTACACGTGGACACGCTGGCCATGGCGTTCCGCACTTTCAAACTCAAACGCGATCCAGATTGCGTCGTTTGTGGCCCCAATCCGAGCATCACAGAACCCATTGACTACGATGGCTTCTGTGGCGTACCCAAACATTCCCCTTCTATGAATACCCTGAACGTCGTTGAACTCAAAAAACTGAGAGATGCCAAAGACGAGCATTTTCTCATCGATGTGCGCCAACCGGACGAGTGGCAGGCATGCAACTTGCCCGGTGCGGTACTCATCCCGCTAGCCGAGGTCCCCGAGCGGGCTCATGAAATCCCTCAGGACAAACGCATCATCGTCCACTGCAAGGCAGGTGGCCGCAGCGCGAGAGCATGCACTTGGCTGCTGGAAAATGGCTTCTCCGATGTCTGGAATGTCGAAGGTGGCATGGACGCCTGGCTGCAAACTCATGGTCAACCATGACCGACGATTGGATCGACGATTTTTTGCCCACGATGCAGTGTCCTCACACCCGTGAGGCCTTGCGGCATGCTTCTGATCTTGAGAAGGAACGGGCGGGAATTGGTAAGGACCAAACGGCACTTGCCAATCAGAGCGGGACACACGTCTATCCAGTCATTGATCGCATCTTGCGGCTTCTGCCGGATGACGCGGTTGTGATAACGCCTTCCTGATGCATCGGCTCAAAGACTTCTTCCTCTTCAGAGAGCTAGCCCCCCACTGGGCGGTCGTGGTGCTCATGGCCATTCTCATCCCGGCCCTCACCGCCAAGACGGAGAAGCCCGGAGAGTTTTACCCATTCTCCAACTACCCGATGTATGACAGCTTCGAGCCTGCCACATACTATGTGAAGGTCACCGACACCCAGGACCAGCAGGTTGCCATCGGCACGACTTTTGGCATTGCCAGTTCTGATGTGAAGAAGGCTTTCGACCGCAAACTGATCGCCGCCAAAGCCGCCTCGGGTGGGAAGATCAAAAAAGCCGATCTTCCGCCAGAGATTCAGCAAAAAGCAGCCATTGATGTGCTCCAATGGCTGCGAACTATCTCTCCGCCAGATCAAAAGGCCCGTGTCGATGCACTGCATGGCCTGCGCCTTCACCGGGTGGACATCACCCTGGAGAATGGCGACCTGAAACGCCAATCCAAGCCAGTGGGGGAGATTCAATACTGATGAAACGCTTGTTAGATGTCCTTTGGCGTTGGGAGCCCATGGCACACTCAAGGTGGGAGCTTGTTTTCATGCGCGTCATGGTGGCCCTCCTCATCTGGGACACTCACAGCGCCTGGGTTAACCAACTGTGGGATCCCGTGGCAGTCATCAAGGCCATGGCGGAGCGCCCATTCGCCTGGGACATCCCCTTCACCGCCCAGCCGCATCCCAATGGCCTCGCCATGTGGATGGACGTCACCTGGGTCTCCACCGCAGCCGTTGAGCAGACCCTCAGGGCACTCACTTTTGTAAGCCTCATCGCCTACGTGGCAGGAGTCTCCGCAGCTTGGTCACTAGCGATCCCCGTGTGGTTCGGCATCCTGGCCGGGACTCTGAGCAACTCTCAGGGTGCCATTGGTCACATGACGCAAGGCCTACATCAGGTCACGCTCGGTATCTGGATGGCCAGCGTTTGGTGGGCTCTGCGTTCAAGGAAAGGCCTGCCCTTATGGCGTGGATTCAATCGAGGACAGTGTGAGGCTGAGGTTGGACGGCAGGTGCTTATAGGAGGCTACGTCGTCTCCGCTGTGTCGAAACTGATCGAAAGTAAGGCTCTGTGGTTTGTAAATGCACGTTACGTGCCTCTGCACATGCTCAAGAATAATGAAATGAAGTATGCCCAGAGCTTGGACCCAGCCTTCCTTCAGATGGAAGGCCTTTCCCGCCTCATGCTTGACCATCCCGTCATCTGCCAGTTGCTGTTTGGCGTTGGCCTGCCACTGGAGTTGTTCGCTTTTGTAGGCCTTCGGAACCGGAAGCTTGCCGTCATTATCGGAGCCTTGCTCATTTTTTTCCACTGGTCTGTGATGCAACTCATGAGCCTGTTCTTTTTCTTCAACATCACGCTCCTTCTTACCTTCTTGGTGTGCCCGTGGTGGTGGCTCAACCCTCGCCGAACAGCTCAGGAAGCCACTTGAATACACGCCAGCAAAAACGCCGCTGGTTTTGGCTGCTGATTCCGGCGGCTCTTGGCATCTGCGGCGTCTGGTGGTACTTTCAATCGCCTCCTGACGTTCACCTGCCCGACTCACTAGCAGCAGAACTTCCTCCTCAGTGCCTGCAAGTGGTGCTCGTGCAAGTGCGAGCGCCTCACGAGAGCCAAGGCCAACTCTCCCTTCATCAGCGGACCAGCCCAACTGCGCCATGGGTTCAAGTCACTCCTCCGATTCCGGTCGTCATCGGCAAAAACGGCCTCGCTTGGGGTCTCGGCGAGCACCGCCATCCACCGCCCGACGGTTTCCGATTGAAGCTAGAAGGAGATGGTTGCAGCCCGGCAGGTATCTTTCGGCTGCCCTATGCCTTTGGCTACTCCCAGGCCCCGGTAGGCATCCGTCTACCTTACCAACAACTCACTCCCACCCACCACGGAGTGGATGATCCTCAGTCGCGCTTCTACAACCAAGTCGTGGATACAAACCTCGTTCAGCGAGACTGGAACAGCCACGAAACCATGCTCCGTGAGGATGGGCTTTACCGTTTCGGAGCTTTCGTTGCACACAACCCTGAAAACCATCCCGGCAAAGGTTCGTGCATTTTCCTCCATCTGTGGCGTGGTCCCGCACAGGGCACCGCTGGTTGCACAGCCATGAGTGAGGCCGACCTTCTTCACGTCTTGCACTGGCTAGATGCCACCAGAGAGCCGCGCCTCATCCAGTGCCTTGCAGACAGCCGCTGATCCCAGGCTTTTGCGCCAGAAAGCAAGCTCTTTAATCGTTACCACGCCCATGATTCGCACTGCGTTGCTCTCCATCACCATCAGCACCGGCTTCATGATGGCCGCTGACAAGAAACCCAACATCCTCTTTTGTTTTGCAGACGACTGGGGGCGGTATGCAAGTTGTTACGCCGCAGTCGACGGATTTTCCTCTGCTAACGACATTGTTAAAACCCCAAACATCGACCGCATCGCCAAGCGAGGTGTCATTTTTCGCAACGCCTTCGTCAACGCCCCCTCCTGCACTCCGTGCCGGAGCGCTATCCTCAGCGGACGTTACTTTTTCAACACTGGCCGGGCTGCAATCCTTAGCGGAGCCGTTTGGGACGGCAGCGTGCCCTCTTGGCCGATGCCCGTAAAACAAGCAGGCTATCACATAGGCAAGACCTGGAAAGTATGGAGCCCCGGCACACCAGCAGACATCCAGTTTGGCCAGGGAGAGAACGACTACTCCAAAGCTGGAGGCGGCAAAGGAAGCTTTGGTTCATTCTCAGAGAACGTGATGAAAGCGATGGCTGCCGGGAGCGACCTTTCGCAAGCCAAAGACCAAATGTATGCCCAAGTCCGCGGCAACTTTGACGCATTTCTCCAAGCCAATACCGCCGGCAAGCCCTGGTGCTACTGGTTTGGACCTACCAACGTCCACCGTGCTTGGGCCAAAGGCTCTGGCAAGGCCATCTGGGGCATGAATCCTGATGACCTCAAAGGCAAGCTGCCCAAGTTCCTCCCAGACGTCCCGGAAGTGAGGGAAGATTTCGCCGACTATCTCGGAGAAGCGCAAGCGTTCGATGCCGCGATTGGCGAACTACTAAAAACCGTGGAAGCCAAAGGCGAACTGGACAATACCTTCATTGTCATAAGTGGCGATCACGGCGCCCCAGGCTTCCCTGGTGGCAAGTGTAACCTCTACGACTTCGGGGTCGGTGTTGCGCTCATCGCTGCCGGTCCAATGATCCCTGGTGGCCGAGTCGTAGACGATATAGCCAATCTCATGGACCTGGCCCCCACCTTCCTGGAAGCCGCAGGGGCCAAAGCCTACAACGGAATGAACGCCCGCAGCCTCATGCCCGTACTCACCAGCACACAAACAGGCCAAGTCGACGCGGATCGCACCTGGACCATCACCGGGCGCGAGCGCCATGTCGATGTAGCCCGAGAGGGCTTTCTGCCTTACCCGCAAAGAGCACTCAGAACACACGACTACCTTCTCATCAAAAACTTCAAACCTGAGCGCTGGCCTATGGGCTCCCCACTTAAGGTTACAGACACCAGTGAGCCAGACGCCAGAACCCTTGAGGACGATACCCGCGCAGCATTCCCAGACATGGACTCAAGCCCCACCAAAGGCTGGCTGATTAACCACAGAAAAGACCCCGCTTGGCAGTGGCACTTCGACTACGCCTTCGGCAAGCGGCCTATCATCCAGTTGTTCGACCTAAAGAAGGACAGAGACCAAACCCAAAACGTGGCTGAAGACCCATCATACGCTGAAATCAAACAAAGCCTGGAACGACAACTGATGGACGAACTCATCCGCGTGGGAGACCCCCGTGTCACAGGCGATGGGATGACCTTCGAAAAAGCGCCCTTCACAGGCCCAGCCGCCAACGAAGGCGGCAAAAAGAAAAAGAAAGCCAAAGCCACCAAGTAGCACCCAGTCCGGCAGAAGTGCCAGAGAACGACCACCCACACCTAGTTCCTCCGGAACCTCAAGTTTCCAAATAAAAGCGCGATGGCGGTTAGGCCATCGCGCTTCAGTGTGATATCGTTTCTACTCGTCTGGTGAATCAGGCCTCTTCGGTCTTCTTCTTGCGAGTGGCGCGCTTTTTGGGTGCGGCTGCTGCCTCAACGACTTCCGCTTCTACGGGGGCTGCGGCTCCTTCGGCTGACTCTTCCGCTGCTGGGGCGGCGGTGGTCTTGGGCACGAAGGCGTCTACCCACTCGATGAATGCCATCGGAGCAGAGTCGCTGCGGCGTTGGCCGAGCTTGGTGATGCGGGTGTAGCCTCCTTTGCGCTCCACAGATGCCTTGGCGATCTCGTCGATCAACGTTTTCACGATGGCGGGCTTGCGGAGTTTGGCGATGGCCTGACGACGGCAGTGAAGTGCGTCTTTCGCCTCGGTGGCGGCGAGTGCGCGCTTACCAAGGGTGACGAGCTTCTCAGCCACAGGGCGAAGTGCCTTGGCTTTGGCCAGCGTGGTGCGAATGCGGCGGTGGACGATCAAACTGCAGGCCAAGTTGGCGAGCAGCGCGTCACGGTGGTCGCCTTTGCGCTGGAGTTTTACGATTTTGCGGCGGTGTTTCATGTCTTTCTAGTTCTAAAACGGTGTGTCCGAGGGTGACGTCACGTGCAGAGATTAATCGTCATCTTCGTCAGCACCACCGAGGTTGGCGGTGATGAGCTTGGAGAAGTCGTCTGCATCAGCCTCTTCGTCTTCCTCGCGGAAGGTAGTGCTACGTGCGAGGAGGGAGATGCCGCCTGGGTTAGGATCAAGCAGGGAGGAATCGAACTTCATGCCGAGAGAGAGACCAAGCTCGGCGAGCTTTTCTTTGATCTCGGTGAGGGACTTCTTGCCGAAGTTGCGGTAGCGGAGCATTTCGCCCTCGGACTTCATGGCCAACTGGCCAACGGTGGTGATGTTGGCGTTGTTGAGGCAGTTGGCGGCACGGACGGAGAGTTCGATCTCGTTGACGCTCATGTTGAGGAGCTTGCGGAGTTCGCTGTTCTCTTCTGACTGCGCCTCTGGTGCTGCCTCGAACTCGATCTGGCTGTCGTCGTAGTTGACGAAGACGTCGAGGTGCTTGCGGAGGATGGCGGAAGCTTGGGTAAGCGCATCGCTAGGGTTGATGCGGCCGTCGGTCCAGATGTCGAGCACGAGCTTGTCGTAGTCGGTATTCTGTCCCACACGGGTGGCCTCAACAGCGTACTTGACGCGGGTGACTGGGGAGAAGATGGCGTCAATGGGCAGCACTCCAATCGGGGTGTCTGGGCGCTTGTTCTCTTCCCAAGATGCGAAACCGCGGCCAACGCGGACTTCGAACTCGGCTTCAAACTTGGTTTTGCGATCGAGGTGGCAGATGACGAGGTCTTTGTTGATGACCGAGTAGCGGTGATCTTCCTTAATGTCGCCTGCGGTGACAGCGCCGTCTTTCTCGACGTTGATGGAAAGGATGGCAGCTTCTTTGTTGTCGTTGGTGTGCGCGAACTTGACCTTCTTCAGGTTGAGAATGATCTGCACCACGTCTTCGAGCACTCCAGGAAGTGAGGTGAACTCGTGTTCAGCACCACGAATCTTCACGGAAGTGATGGCTGCACCTTCCAGCGAGGAAAGGAGCACGCGACGGAGGGAGTTGCCCAGGGTATGACCGTATCCACGGTCGAAGGGTTCTGCCGCAAACTGGGCGTAGGTGTCTGTGGCGGTGGCCTCGTTACGGACGAGGCGGTTTGGCATTTCGAATCGAGCTAAGCGAACTGACATGTATTTAGTGGATTGCCGGGTTACTTCCAGGGCGAGAATCCCGTGCCAGACTAGAGCCTGAACGGACCTGGAAACCAACGGCGGTTGGGGTACTCGCGAGGGGGGGGGCATTAAAGGTCAGTCCGGCTCAGATGCAAGGGGAAAGTGGACTTGCATTTTGGGCCGTCTCAGGTGGCAGAGACAAAGCGCTGCCAGTAGCGCAATGCAGGTGGCATTAGGCAGAGAGCGAGCACCCACAGGTCGTTGTTGCCAGCGCTTGCCAGAGCTAAGGCGTCCACGAGCGGAATGCCGGCTAGGAGCCATCCCACGGCACTTCCGATGGCTGGACCACCCCGGCCCATCTGGCGCAAGCAAATCCAGACTAGCGCGGCAAATGCCACCGCTGAGACCAGCCAAAACGGATTGGCTGAAAGGGATGTCCAGACCGGAACAAGCAACAGGGCGACGAGCAAAGCTCTCTTTCCGGTCGTGAGGCCCCCCTTCCCTTCAGCCCGGGCAAGCAATGAGAGCGCGATGACGTAAATGCCTAGAGCCGTGCCAGCATTCGCCACGGCAATGCCGCCCGTAGCCAGATACAGGAACGTCCGACAACTCCCCATCACTACGACTGAGCCCGCCCATGGCTTATGGAATAGGTCATAGGCGACCACGGCTGTGCACAACGCGATCAACCAGGTCAAATGGGTGCCGGGAGTCGACCAAAACACCACCAAGCCCAGTCCGAGGGCGACCAAACCAACCGTCCAGGCAGTGACAAGACGAACACGTCCGCTTGGAATGGGGCGCTCGGGCTTGTTGACACGATCCCACGAGGCGTCACCAGCATCGTTGAGGATCATGCCGGCCGTATAGATCAGGGAAGCGCCAGCGATGATCTGCAGCAAGGCGCTATCGGCAGAGTGACCCGCCAGCAGCCATGCGGCCAGCACATTAGTCCAGATTGTGGGCAGATTAGAAATCCGCGCGAGTTCCAACCAAGCGCGAACGGTCATTACTCGATTCGGATCGGTGATGGAGGCGGCAACTTGATAGGAAGCCCCTCTTCCGAAGGCTCCTCGGTGACTTTTGCACGCTTGATGGCCGTGCTGCCGTTCTCACCGTCGTTGCGGCCAAGAGGCAAGAGAGGTCTGACGCTTTCAAACGGGTCAACGCCACTAATGGTGGGGCCTTCCATTCTCACTGGAGTGATGTGTGCAAAGCGGGGATCGACTGGAGCAGATGATGCTCCGGCACCCAATGCACTGAGTCCAAAATCCGCTCTGAACACCTGAATGTCGCGCGCCAATCCTTCCCCTTTGTGCTGCATGCAAAAGGCGGAATCCAAAGCGGTGCCAGGCTTGACGAGTTCAAAGATCGTGGACCTCTCGACCCGCTCCACACCTGACTTCTTGTCGACAATCTTATCCACGCAAAACTCTGTGGCCCTCGCACCTGACAATCTGCAGATTTCGACGCGTTCGAGCCCTTCTGGCTCGGGAAAGGCCTTGGGCTTGTAGCTTTCCTCGGCGGTGTTCATAATGTCTGCCCAGATAGGCAGAGCGATTCGGTTAGAATAGGCCTGCGGATAGATTTCTTTTGGGTTGTCGAAGCCGACCCACACGCCGCAGGTTACCTCTGAGCTGTAACCAATGTGCCAGAGATCTTTGAAACCGTAGTGCGTGCCTGTTTTGCCTGCTGCCGGGAACTTCTTGAGTCCAAAATCCGTGCGTGCGGCAGCACCTGTTCCCCGCTCTAGGCTATCAACAAGGCAGGAGTGAACCTGATAGGCCGCCACTTCGTCCATGACCTTCTGCGGTTGCGACTCTTCTTCGGAAATCTGGAAAACGGTCTGATCATTGAAGTCAGTGATCCGATTCACGATATGAAGTTGCTTGGCGCGACTGCCTTGATTGGCAAAAGTCGTGTAAGCCAGAGTCATGTCGGCCAGTTTCGCACCGGATTTGCCAAGGAAAGCCGACGGAAGTTTCTCCAGAGGGCTGGTGATGCCTAGGTTCTTCGCCATCTCCTCCACCGGCCCGTAGTTGATGGGCATGTCCACTTTGTCGATCTCTCCATTGCCATAGAGGTCACGTCCAAGATACATCGTGGCACCGATTCTTGAGCGCATCAGAGCTTCACGGGCACTGATGTGGTCTTTGAACACAGTTGCCTGCTCCGTTTCCTCACCCCACTCGCCTGCGAGTCCCTCGATCGACCCCACCATCACGTAGCGGTTATCGATCCATTTATCCCGAAGCGAAGTGCCGGGGAAAACTTTGCCGCTGTTGAACGCTGCCGCATAGAATACTGGCAAAAACGCAGTACCAGCGGCTCGGTTGGCGAGCGTGGCGCGATTGAACTGAGAGTCCAGGAAGTCCCGACCACCGGCCACCGCGAGGATCGAACCTGTGGTGTTGTCGACCACGATGGCCGACCCCTGAAGGTAGTCTGCCTTCGGCTTGGGAGTGGCTGGATCAATCGTCCTTGCCTTCAACCTAAGCCGCCAGTCATGGGCCAAGGCCTTGAACTGGGCGTAGGTCTGATGTTGATATCCATCACGAGTTTCAACCTCGCTCAGACGCTTCCGAAGGCTTTCTTCCACCGTTTTCTGAAGCTTGGAGTCGATGGATGTATAGATCCGAAAGCCACCCGTCGAGGCACGCTCCTCGCCCACGACATTCATGACCTGCCGCCGCACCTCGTCGTAGACATAGGTCAAGCGTCCGTCCTCTTTGGGAGCAGAAATGATCATGGGCTTAGCCTTTGCTTCCGCAGACTGAGCGTCTGTGATGTAGCCTTCCTCCACCATCCGATCTAGCACGTGGTTGCGGGACTCCAACGACCCAGATGGGTTGCGAATGGGAGAGAGAGCGTTGGGAGCTTTAATAAGCCCAACAATGGTCGCCGACTCCTCAAGGGTGAGATCGTTTGCGTCTTTGCCGAAATACCCGTTGGCTGCGGTCTGAATACCGTAAAAGTTCTTTCCGTTGCCAGATCCAAAGAAGATGCGGTTCAGGTACAGATCGAGAATCTCCGCCTTCGTGTAGTATTTTTCGATTCGCTGAGCGAGGAACATCTCAACGACCTTGCGTTCGTATTTGCCGAAGTATTTGGGCAAGTTATACGCGTTCTTGGCTAGCTGTTGGGTAATGGTCGAGCCGCCCTGAGTCACCCTTTGGAGACGAATGGCAAGATAAGCTGCACGAAACACCGCCGTGTGATCGACGCCATCATGGGCATAGAATCGCGAGTCTTCTTGAGCAATCAGTGCTTCCTGGAAGTGCTTTGGGATTTCACTGAGCGGCACCGGATCCCGGTTCAGCAGGGAAAGTCGGCCCAGTTCGTTCCCATCTCGGTCATAAATGATGGAAGAGACCTCAAGTTTCTTGATCTCCTCCAAATCAAAGACTTCTGCCTTTTCCCGAAGCGGCTCAACGACCACCTTCCAGCCGATCCAAGCGCCTAGGCCACTCAAAACAACGAGCAGCCAGAAGCCCTTGAACCACCATCGGCGGTAAAAAGGAGGCTTCTTCCGGCGTGGGCCACGCCAGTTGCTCTCGCCAAAGTTGTTAAAGTCGCGCATGTTCGAGTCAAAAAATGGATCGGAGCCTGAAAGTAAACGAGAATGAACAGTTCGCCACCAGGAGTTCTGCCTTGCCAACCTTGGCTGAGCAACTCCTGAGAGAAATGATCGCCAAGTCTGGTCCGATCAGCTGGCGTCAGGCCATGGAACTGGCTCTTTATCACCCACAAGCTGGCTACTATGGCTCGACGGTGCGCCCGGTGGGCCGTAAAGGCGATTTCTTTACCTCCGTGTCGGTCGGTTCTCTCTATGGCGAGCTGATCGCAGAGGTAGCACTCAAAGTTTGGGATGCCCTCGGCAAACCGGAGGACTTTGTGATCGCTGAACAGGCCGCACACGATGGTCAATTGATGGCGGACATTCGGGCAGCCACTACTCATCTGGCTTTTGGCAAAAACTGCCGCTTCGTGATCGTCGAGCCCCAACCTCATTATAGACAAGCGCAGAAGCACAAGCTGGGAGATACAATCGAATGGCTGAACTCACCGACGGAACTCGCTGGGCAAGGACTTCTCGTTTGTAACGAGTTGCTGGATGCCTTCCCAGTAGATCGCATTCGATTTGAAGGGGGTAAATGGCGGGAACTCGCTATCGACGTCATTGAGGGACAACTCACCTGGGTCTCGCGAGATTGGAGAGATGAGCCAGCTCTTCCATGTGACTTACACGATGGCTACACGACCGAGTGGCACGCCGCCGCAACCGACTGGGCCCATGCAGTTGCAACTTCTGATTGGAAGGGCGCGGTTCTGATCGCTGACTACGGCCATGACGCCGAGGACTATTATGCTCCAGAGCGTGCAGGCGGCAGCTTGCGCCGTTACATCAATCATCGCTCCGACACAGATGTCCTCATTCAGCTCGGTGAGGCTGATCTGACATCCCACATCAATTTCACTGCGGTGAAGGCTGCTTTCACGAAAGCCTCCTGGGAAGTCGAAAGCGATCTCCCCCAGGGTCGCTTTCTACAATACGCATCGTTGGATTGGTTGAAACGGGCTCCCACGCCAGAGAAAGTGAGGCAGTTCATGACCCTGACCCACCCCAGCCACCTGGGTGCCGTGTTTCGTTCCTTGTTGATGACGCAGGGATTGACCAAATCAGGGCCTCTTTTTAAGCTGCACCCCTGAATCAAACTCACATGCTCCCGGCAAAACACTCGGCCCACGACTTCAAAAAGCTAATGGAGCGCTGGCAAGCCGTGTCAAAACATGCGCGTCTCGCTGGAGTTCCGCTTGGAGATGCCAACGGCCTGCCGGTTTGGGGGCTAGAGACCAAATCAGCTGCTGACGGTGAATCAGCGATTTACCTCTCTGCCGGAGTCCATGGCGACGAGGCTGCGGGACCCTGGGCGCTTATTGAATGGGCAGAGTCAAACCTTCCCCGCCTAAAAACTGAACCGTTTTTGCTCGTGCCTTGCTTCAATCCTGTCGGGTTCACGCACAATACCCGCGTGGACGGTGAGGGACTGGATATGAACCGCCGCTTTCATTCGCGAAAGGCTAGGCACATGACGCTGTGGACTCAGTGGCTCAAGGCACGCTATATCAGACTTGGGGTATGCCTGCATGAGGATTACGATGCACTTGGTTGTTACGTTTACGAGTTAACGGCGAGCATCTCACGAGCAGACCGAGCGCTGAAGGAAACGGAGATGATCATTCCACGCGATCCAAGACGGACGATTGAAGGAATGGCGGCCAAGCGAGGCGTGATTCAACGCGAGCGCATCCCCAAGGGAATCAAGGGACCGGAGGCCTTGGTTCTAACAAAGCTTGGTTGTGAATCCACCCTCACGTTTGAGACCCCATCGGAACTAGCGCTTGGGCTGCGGGTAGCTGCACAGAAGCGTTTTTTGGAGGCCGTCTGTGGTGTTTAGGCAGTTGGTCATCGGGCTGCTGCTGTGCTGGCTTCCAGCCTGTAGCACACTGCAGCGTCCTTCAGCAAAATTGGGGGACGACGGCCTGTGGACCTCTTTTGACGGCAAAAGGATGCCTTGGCGTGTCTGGCTTCCCGCATCAGGTCAGAAACCGCGTGCAGTACTGATCACAGTTCATGGCCTCAGTGGTGCTGCATCGGACTTTCACCTACTTGGTGAACGGCTGTCATCACAGGGTTACGCCGTCTATGGCTATGAACTCCGTGGACAGGGATTTGATGCCCAAACCTCAGCACGAGGCGATATCTCCGCAGCAAAGATCTGGCAACGCGATTTGGGACAGTTCCACAATCTGGTTAAGTCACGGCATCCGCGAGTTCCCGTCGTTTGGTATGGAGAAAGTCTTGGCTCACTGATTGTGCTGCACACGGCAGCTAAGCGCGAAAGAGGTGCACAACCGGAGGCGATGGTGTTGGCGACACCTATAGCCGGACTGCGGCAGCAACTTGGCGAAGTGGAGAAGTTTATCCTGCGCGCTACGTCCCATGTAGTGCCTAGATTTAAGCTGACACTTGGTGATCTAGCTGGGGTGGATGAAAACAATCTCAGAGTGACCTCGCAAACGACACACGGGGAGCAAATGGAGAGGACTCCTCACCATGTGGACTCCTTTAGCCTCCGGCTTTTGCGTGAAGTAGGAGACATGATGGACGGATCGATTCGCGCGGCAGACAAAATCCACTTCCCTGTGCTCGTGCTTGCCTCACCGCACGATATCGTCTCATCGCCAGAGCAGATCCAAGTGCTATTTCGTGAACTCGATTCACGCGATAAGAAGCTCTTATGGTATTCCCGCTCCTATCATCTTTTGCTCCACGACGTACAACGAGATCAGGTCGTAACGGACGTGAGTAGATGGCTGGAGCGCACCCGTAAACGAAGATAGTGCATGTCCTCAAGTCCCCTCATCGCCCACGCCAAGACACTCTCAGAGAAAGTCGACCGACTGAAGTTCAGTCAGCCTATCACACACGTCTACAATCCACTCAACTACGCTTGGGACGCTCATGAGGCTTATTTGACCCGATTTGCCGACTCGCCAAAGAGGGTTGTTTTTCTCGGAATGAATCCAGGGCCGTGGGGCATGGCCCAAACAGGCGTTCCATTTGGAGAAATCCACGCAGTGCGGAACTGGATGGGCATTCACTGTGCTGTAAAGAAACCGGAGCGTGAACATAAGAAACGACCTATCGTTGGCTTTGAATGTACGCAGTCCGAAGTTAGCGGCAGGCGTTTGTGGGGACTCTTTGCTGAGAAGTATGTCACGCCAGACGCCTTCTTTGCTGAACACTTTGTAGCCAATTACTGCCCGCTGGTCTTTATGGAAGAAACGGGACGCAACTTTACACCCGACAAATTGCCCACAGCCGAAGCCACCGCCTTGGAGTCCGTTTGCGATGATCACCTCATCGCGATGATCCGTGAACTCAAACCCGAGTGGTTGATTGGGGTCGGAGGATTTGCTGAAACCCAAGCTACCAAAGTCAGGAATCACATACCTGACCTGAAAGTTGGACGTGTACTCCATCCGAGCCCAGCGAGCCCAGCCGCAAATCGTGACTGGGCAGGTGCAGCGACCAAACAACTCCTCGCTCTAGGGGTCTGGAAATTAAATAGTACTGACGATGGCCTGGCACAAAGATGAGGATGGCCTAGCGGCCAAAGAAAAGCTGCAACGGCAGTTGGAGCAGCGCAAAGCCAAGGGCGAGGAAATCAGGCTATTCGTCCCACCAAAAGGAAAGAAGCTAGCCACCGAGTTTTGGGGACAGGCTTGGCAACGTCATCTTGAGGGATTGGCTGACTACGAGTCCAGGCTCCCTCGTGGGCGGAGCTATCTGCGGCAAGGAAACATTTACAACTTGGAGATAGCGCGTGGTCTGGTCACGGCTGAAGTCGCGGGCGAATACATGTATGAGGTAAGCATTCGCTTCACAACTCTGAGCGGCGAGAAATGGGACTCAATTAAACAAGCGTGTGCGGGGCAGATCACTTCCATGCTGGATCTTCTCAGCGGTAAAGTGGCCGATGGAGTAACGCGGGTGATCTTGGACGAGGATTATACGTTGTTTCCTCGGCAAAAAGACATCAGCATTTCGTGCAACTGTCCAGATTGGGCAGGTCTTTGTAAACACAGTGCGGCAGTTCTTTATGCAGTCGGTCTCGAGTTTGACCGGGCACCTGAGCTTTTCTTCACCCTTCGTGGCGTTGATCACCGACAGCTCATCAGTGCTGCTGAGAAATCAATATCCGAGAGCTCGGTGGGCGATTTGACCATCATTCCTGATGATCAAATCGCAGGCTTGTTTGACATCGACATCTAGCCAACAAGGCCGGCCAAAGAGGCTGTGTAGTAACAGGCGAGGAGGCCCCCAAGCATGGCCTTGATGCCGAGACTTGCGAGTTCTGACCTCCGCTCAGGCACCAAGGCTCCGATTCCTCCAATCTGAATGGCAATGCTGGCGAAGTTAGCAAAGCCGCAGAGTGCAAATGTGGTGATGAGAACCGTCCGTGGCTGCAATGAAGCCTTACTCAGGCTGTCGTAGCCGATGAACTCATTCAAGACCACGCGCTCACCAAGAATCTGCCCAACACGCAAGCACTCCTCCGCTGGCACGCCCATGATCCAGGCAATTGGTGCGTTGATCCAGCCTAGAAGCCATTGGAGGGGCTGCTCGATGTTGACGCCAAATAAATGTAAGAGCCACGAGAGCAATCCATTCGCCATCGCCACCAGGGCCACGAAGGCAATGAGCATAGCGACCACATTGATTGCCAGCTTTACGCCCTCAGACGCGCCCAAGCACAACGCATCAAGACCATTCATGGTTTCTCGTGGCACGGAAGCATTTGCACCTGCTGCCGTTTGGCTTGTCTCGGTCTCCGGCAGCATGATTTTGGCCATCATTAACGCTGCGGGCGCACTCAGGACGGAAGCGGTCAGTAAGTGTCCCGCCGATATGCCCATGGCCACGTAGACGGCAAGCACTCCCCCAGCGATCGTTGCCATTCCTCCGACCATTAAGGCCATCAACTCACTTCGGGTCATGGCATGGAGATAGGGCTTGATGACAAGAGGAGCTTCTGTCTGCCCCATAAAGATGTTAGCTGCGGCAGCAAGACTTTCACTACCGCTAACCCCCATTCCTTTCTGCATTACCCATGCCACCAACCTAACCACTTTTTGCAAAATACCGTAGTGGTAGAGAAATGAGGACAGGGCGGATACCAGCACGATAGTACCCACGACTTTCACAGCAAAAACGAAGCCCACACTGCCGCCTGATGATAGCGGACCAAAAACCATCTTGGTTCCATCGTCCGCATACGACAACAGCGCGCCAAAAACGCCATCTAGCCACTTAAAAAACGCGGCCCCGGCGTTGGTTCGAAGGATGAGGATTGCCAGCCCGAACTGGAGCAACGAGCCTGCGATCACCGTGTGCCAAGGAAATCGCCGCCGGTTCGCTGACAACACCCAGGCTATCAACGGAAACACCAGCAGACCAAGCAAGCTGATCCATCGCTCCATGGCTCCATCAGAGCACACTTACCCGCTTTGGCACCAGCAGTTTTTGCGTTCACTGCCGCAGCGGGTTCGTGTTCAAATGGCTAAAGCCTCAACTATTGTAAGCTTCTTCTCCGTGCTCGCTAATGTCTAGACCGGAGTTCTCTTGCTCTGCTGTAACGCGCAATCCAACCGTGAGAGCAATCGCTTTTAGCAACACAAAGCTGACCACAGCCGATAGTAAGGTCGTGGCGAGCGCCGCTTGAATCTGAATCTTCAGTTGGGTTGCAATTTCGAAGTCACCAAGCCCGCCTGCAAAGCTCTTGGAACCGAACACAGCAACGAGGACGGTACCGACAAAACCCCCAACTCCATGCACGCCAAAGACATCCAGAGAGTCGTCGTAGTTGAACTTACGCTTGAGCTTTGCACAGGCAATCCAGCACAGCACGGCTGACACGCTGCCAATGCAGAGCGCTCCTATGGGGCCAACTTTGCCCGATGCAGGTGTGATGGCGGCAAGTCCAGCAATGGAGCCTGTGGCGATGCCTAACGCACTCGGTTTGCCAAGCTTGATCCACTCGATTGCAGACCAAACAACACATGCAGCTGATGCTGACAAGTGAGTGACCAACACCGTCATCGCAGCGCTACCATTGGCAGCAAGCTGGCTTCCGCCATTAAAGCCGAACCATCCCACCCACAACATGCCTGCTCCGGCGACAGTCAGCGGAAGATTGTGTGGCATCATCGCTGACGTTGGGAATCCTTTACGCGGGCCAACCATAATGCACGCGACAAGCGCCGCAATACCTGCCGTAATGTGCACTACAATCCCTCCAGCGAGGTCGATGATGCCTTTGATCCCGAAGAAATCGAGCTTGTGCCACACGCCATAGCACGTCGGAACATAAACAAGCAGACTCCAAAGGACGCTAAAGATCATGATCGCGCTAAACTTCATCCGTTCCGCAAACGCCCCGATAAACAAACCGGGCGTAATCAGGAAGAACATCATTTGATAACTCAACCAGAGCGGCTCCGGGAGGTTTGCGACCGTTCCGTAGACAGTGTCTGGGCCTACTCCTGCCAGGAAGGTCTTGCTCAAGCTTCCGAAGAGGCTTCCCCCATCTGTGAAACTAAGGGTGTAGCCGCACACGACCCACACGATGCTCATCACCGCGGTGAGCGCAAAGCACTGCATGAAAATGGAAAGCACATTCCGGGCACGGACGAGACCTGCGTAAAACAGAGCGAGCCCAGGAATCATCATGAAGAGAACAAGGGCCGTGGAGGTCAATAGCCAGGCAGTGTCCCCGGTATTAAAACTCGGCGGTGTGTCTGCCGCGCTTGCAGTCGCAGTCAGAAACAAACAAAAAATGGACGTCATCAGCATAGCTGCGCATCCCCGGCCTGTGGAGGTCAGTGATAACATGTGGTTGGATTAGGGTGTGGTTGGCGATCAGAATCTTAGCAGTTGTTGTGCCAACATTTTCTACTTTTCAGGATAGGGTTCTGTTGACTTATGTAAGAGAATCTGATATTTAATGACTATTAACTTCTAAGACTTCATGAAGATCCGCCCAACGCTCGCCACCTTTGCCTTGCTCACGTCAGCCGCTTTAGCCGGCCCACCTGGCTACGATGCCAAGGCTCCTGCCCTACCTCCGCCACCCATTCCAGCGCCTTCCTGCCGGATCAGTTATGACTACTTTGAGGCCGGATGGAACCATATCATGCCAGATTCTGGCTCCCATGGTGATGGCTACTTCCTCAGCGCGAACAAGTCGCTTAATGATCACTTTTTCGCCCTACTCCACGGTGGTCAGACTTTTATGGGTGACAACACGCTCACAGATGTCGCGGGCGGCATTGGTTTTCACGCTCCGGTGATGAACTGCTTCGATTGGGTGGTCAAAACTGCCTGTTTTTACGAAGATAGCACTTATTGGGGTGACAACGTTGGCTGGGATGTGGCCACGGGTATTCGGGTAAGTCTCTCCAGTTGGTTGGAGTTCAATACTTTCTACCACGCCAGTGACACCTTTGAGGATAGCGATGGCATTGATCATGCAGGCACTGCTGCCCTGATCTTCAAAGATATCATTCATCCGCGTTTCGACACGATCCTGGCCGGGGTAATGACCGATCAAGCGACTTCAGTGTCTCTCGGCCTACGCTATAACTTTTAACCTTGGTTGAGTTCCAGGGTGTTCTGGCCAGCGGCACAGGTTCCTCGTGAGCCTGTGCCGCTCGTTTTTTTAGCCGGACTTGACAGACACGCGAGACTTCCCGATTAACCGCCCCTCCTCCAACCTTCAGATTCTATAGACCGCCAGCATGGCCAAAACCCTTATCATTGCCGAGAAGCCAAGTGTAGCCACCGACCTAGCCCGCGCCTTGGGCAAGCTTCCAGGCATGACAGCCTTCCATAAAGAGAAGGACTACTTTGAAAACGATTCCCATGTGATCAGCAGCGCTGTCGGGCACCTTCTGGAACTCAAGATGCCTGAGGTGAATGGGAAAAAGATTGGCTGGGGCTTTACCACCCTCCCGATCATCCCAGAGCACTTTGATTTGCAGCCCATCCAGACCTCGGCCGACCGATTTCGCGCGCTTACCAAGCTCATTAAACGCAAAGACATCGAAGTTATCGTCAATGCCTGTGACGCAGGCCGTGAAGGAGAACTCATTTTCCGTTATTTGATGGAGGCAACGGGCTGTACTAAGCCAATTAAACGTCTGTGGATGCAGTCCATGACCAACTCGGCGATTTTGGAGGCCTTCAAACAACTCCGGAGTGACGACGAAATGCGTCCGCTCTATGATGCAGCCAAGTGCCGGAGTGAGTCGGACTGGATCGTCGGCATTAACGGCACTCGCGCACTTACAGCTCTCAACTCGAGGCACGGAGGCTTCCGCCTTACACCAGTTGGCCGTGTCCAGACACCGACGCTTAGCATTTTGGCCGCTCGTGAGCATGCCATCATGGATTTCGTCCCACGCGAATATTTTGAGGTGCACGGTTTGTTTGAGATTACAGCTGGCCGCTATCCCGGCCGCTGGTTCAATGAGCAGTTCCAAAAGGATGAAGCCGACGAGCACAAGAAGGCTGAGCGCATTTGGGACAGGGCTCACGCCGAGGCAATTGTTGCCCGCTGTGTCGGAAAGCCAGGCAAGGTCTCGGAAGTAACGAAACCCGCTCGCCAGGGTGCTCCCCTGCTCTACGACCTCACTTCGCTTCAACGTGATGCATCCAATCGCTTTGGGTTCTCCGCCCGCCGTACACTGCAAATCGCCCAGGCACTTTACGAAAAATACAAGGTGCTCACGTATCCTCGTACTGACTCGCGTTATCTGCCAGAAGATTACCTCGGCACTTGCATCGGCACGATGAAGACCTTTGCGGGTCATTCGGACTCAAAACACGACGCCTTCCCCTTCGATCTGATTCCTCACGCGGCCAAGGTAATGAGTAACCACTGGATCCGCCCAAATCGCCGGATTTTCGACAACAGCAAGGTCTCTGATCACTTTGCAATCATCCCAACAGGCCAGATCCCACCTAAAGAACTGCCAGAAGCCGAACAGAAAATATTCGACATGGTGCTGCGGCGCTTCATCGCCGTGTTCTTCCCTCCAGCTGAGTTTGAAGTCACTACCCGCATCACTCGTGTGGGTGAGGATGCGTTCAAGTCTGAGGGCAAAGTGTTAAAGGAGTCAGGCTGGCTTGCCGTTTACGGAAAAAAGGCTGCCGAAGAGGCCGCTGCAGAGGGTGAGTCCGGTGGAAAACTACTCACGCCCTATTCAGACGGCGAAAACGCTAGCACTTTGGATGTAGAACTCCGCGAGGAAACCACCAAGCCCCCGCCTCGTTACAATGAGGCCACCCTGCTCTCTACCATGGAGAACGCAGGAAAGTTTGTTGAAGACGAAGATCACGCCGAGGCGATGTCAGAACGCGGCCTTGGCACTCCGGCGACTCGAGCCGCCATCATTGAAGGCCTCATCATGGACGGCTACATTGAAAGGAATCAGCGGGATCTCGTCGTTACCCAGAAGGGGCTCAATTTGATAGGCCAGATCAGCGAGATCGGCATTGAGGCTCTCTCATCGCCTGAACTTACAGGTCAGTGGGAGTTCCAACTCCGCCAAATGGAGCACAGGAGACTCGACCGTCTCAGTTTCATGAACGGCATCAAGGACATGGCATCCTCTATTGTCGACAAGACGAAAGCCTACGTAAAGGCGGCCAAAGAGCGGGTCTATCCTGAGCTCGATGCACACTGCCCGTATTGCGGAGGCACGGGATTCAAGCAAACGGACGATTTCTACGCCTGCAAAACCAAGGACTGCCGTCTCAGAGTCTACAAAATCATTGCGTCACGGGCGCTCAGCGAAGAAGAGGCCAAAACTTTGATTGAGAAACGAATGCTCGGCCCCCTTGATGGGTTCCGCAGCAAGAAAGGCCAAGAGTTTTCAGCAGCCATCGAACTTAAAGAGGATCAGAAGACAAGCTTCGTGTTTGCGAACGGAGAGGACGCGCCTGATGGCGTGAAACCATTCGATTTTGAGTCGGCTCAACCTCTCTGCGAGTGCCCTGTTTGCGCGAAAAAGGGCAAGAAGGGCCTGATTTACGACACTGGTGACAACTACATCTGTCGCACCAGCGCCAACGACTACAAGGCATGCAATGCGAAACTGCCGAGGGTGCTCTGTAAGAAGGAGATCACACCGGAGAACGCCAGACTCTTCTTTACCGAAGGACGCACCGCGCTCATCGAAGGCATGATCTCCAAGAAAGGACGTCCATTCAGCGCCTTCTTGAACTGCAAAGCAGGCGACAAACGTCTTCTTTCTTGGGAGTTCCCACCCCGGGAGAAGAAAGAAAAAGCACCAGCCAAGAAGGCCGCCAAGAAGTTAGAAGAATAGTCTGTTGATTGAATGTGAAGAAAGAATCTTGCCATGTAGTGCGTTACTGGTATACCAGCACCACACCACATGGCAGCATCATCAACCATAAGCCTTCGGCAGCAGGCCTACGATCATCTTCAGCGCAAACTCATCAGTGGTGAACTTCGATCCGGCTCAGTAGTCTCTGAGCAGTCACTCGCAGAGGAGATCGGTGTCAGCCGAACGCCAGTTCGGGAAGCCATCCGCACTCTTGAAATGGAGGGCATCCTTGAGCAGGTGCCCCGTTTTGGCACTGTCGTCCGGAAACTTGATCGACGTGATTTGGTAGAGCTTTACGAACTCCGGGAAGCAATCGAGCCATTCAGCACCGCCAGGGCTGCACGCCGCATCAGCGCATCAGACTTATCCAATCTCGAGTCCACGATTCAGGCAATTGAAGTGCTACGTGATGAACTTGGGATTTCGGGTGCTAGACAATTGAATGAGAATCAAATGCGTCGTCTTTTGTCGGCCGACTTAACCTTTCATCTGACTCTATTGCGAGCCTCGGGCAATGGCAGGATGCTAAAAATCGTGTCTGATTCGAGGCTTCTCACGGGAGTATTTAACAGTCGGAGGCAACCCCACACGTCTGCGGTAGTCGAGTCGACCCTTGATCAGCATCGGGCCATTGTTGCAGCTGTACAGGCCCGAAACGAAGGTATGGCCGCTAGCGCGATGCTTTCTCACATTCTGCACAGCAAGGAGCAAGCCCTTGAAGCGTTCGACTTCGACATGTCGTCTCCATCCGTCCCGGCTTCAACCCAACGCATTATTTCAGAACTCACCCGCAAACCCAGATCACGCAAATGAAGATCTCTGCCTGTATTCTTACCGTCTTGTCAGCTCAACTGCTGGCGCTCGAGCAACTCCCCTACAACAACCCCGGCCTCGCGGTGGATCTCGGTGTCGGTCTTTGGGCCTGGCCGGTGCCGTGTGATGCCGATGGCGATGGGGACTTTGATTTGATCGTCTCGTGTCCCGACAAGCCGAGCAATGGCGTGTATGTGTTTGAGAACACGACGGGCGACACGGCGAAGAACAAGATGCCCTTGTTCAAGCCGGGCAAGTTCATCAGCAAGACGGTGCACTATGTGATGCCGAGCTATGTCGATGGCGGCATGAGAGTGCTGACGCCGGGCTTTGAATACAAGAACTTCACCAAGACGGGGCTCGAAGAGAAGGTGAAGCTGCCGGTCGATGCGAAGTTCCACAAACCGCAGGGCAAGCAGCCGAAGGGTCCGAAGATGCGGCACAACCAGTGGCGCTATGCCGACTACGATGGCGATGGCGCGCTCGATTTGATCGTGGCGGTGGAGGACTGGAGCTACTACGGCTGGGACGATGCATGGAGCGCCGATGGCAAGTGGCAGAACGGTCCGCTGCATGGGTGGATCTACTTCATCAAGAACACCGGCAGCACGGCCGAGCCAAAGTATGACAAGCCGAAGTTCATCGACGCGGATGGCAAGCGTCTCGATGTCTTTGGTTGTCCGTCACCGCAGTTCGAGGACTTCGATGGCGATCGCGATCTCGACCTGCTGTGCGGCGAGTTCCTGGACCGCTTCACCTACTTCCAGAACATCGGCACGCGCACCGCTCCGGTGTATGCAAAGGGCGTGCGTGTCACCACGAAGGACGGCAAGCATCTGCGCATGGATTTGGAGATGATCGCTCCGGTGGCGTTCGATTGGGACAAGGATGGCGACATGGATCTGATCTGCGGCGATGAAGATGGTCGCGTGGCGTTCATCGAGAACACGGGCAAGTTCGCAGCGGACAAGTCGCCTGTGTTTGAGAAGCCGAAGTATTTCAAACAAGAAGCGAGCACGATGAAGTGCGGTGCGCTCGCCACGCCAGTGGGCTTTGATTGGGATGGCGATGGCGACACCGACATCGTGAGCGGCAACACGGCAGGCTACATTGAGTTCTTCGAGAACCTCAGTGGACCGAAGGTCGCGCAACCGAAGTGGGCCGCACCGGTGCGCCTCAAGGCCGACGGCAAGACCTTCCGCGTGCTGGCTGGCAATCAGAGCATCCAGGGACCCGCTGAAGCCAAGTGGGGCTACACGACGCTGAACATCGCGGACTGGGACGGCGATGGCCTGCCGGACATCGTGCTGAACTCGATCATCAGCCGCGTGCAGTGGCTCAAGAACATCGGCACTCGCAAGGAACCCACGCTCGCCGCGCCTCAATCAATCGACGTCGAATGGAACGGTGAACAACCCAAGCTCGCGTGGGGCTGGCTGAAGCCGGAGGGCAAAGGTTTGATGACGCAGTGGCGCACCACGCCAGCGCTATACGACTTCAATAGCGATGGATTGCTCGACATCGCGATGCTCGACACCGAAGGCTATCTCGCCTTTTTCGAGCGCGCGAAAGTGGATGGCAAACTCATCCTCAAAAGTCCTCGACGCGCCTTTGTCGATGAAAGCGGCAAGCCGCTCCAACTCAATGCGGGCACGGCTGGCAAGAGCGGTCGTCGCAAGCTGTGCGTCACAGATTGGGATGGCGATGGCAAGTTCGACTTCCTGCTGAACTCGTCGAACGCGGACTTCCTCAAGCAGGTCGGCATGAAGGATGGCAACTGGGTGATGAAGAACGCGGGCACGCTGGCCGACAAGAACATCGAAGGCCACGACGTGAGCCCCACGGTGGTCGATTTCGATGGCGACACAGTGCCCGACTTCATCGGTGGCGCGGAGGATGGCCGTTTTTACTTCCTGAAAAACCCGCGCTCGAAGTAGTCTCGGCGGCTTCCAACCCATTTCTCGTCCATGTCTTCTTCGAATCCGATGCGCTATGCCTGGCTGGTCGTGTGCCTGCTGTTTCCAGTCGCACTGCTGAACTACCTCGACCGCCAGATGCTCGCCACGATGAAGGCGTCGATGGTGAGCGACATCCCGAGCATCGCGAACAAGGCTGACTGGGGCTGGGTGCTCGGCTGGTTCAAGTGGACGTATGCCATCCTCAGTCCGTTCGGTGGCTACATCGCGGATCGCGTGAGCAAAAAGCACGTCATTGGTGTGAGCTTGATCGCATGGTCAGCGGTGACATGGTGGACGGGTCATGTGACGACTTTTCATGAACTCGTCGTCGCCCGCGCGTGCATGGGTATCAGCGAGGCGTTTTACATTCCGTGCGCGCTGGCCTTGATCGCTGATTATCACGCGGGCTCGACGCGTTCACTCGCCGTCGGTGTGCATCAGACGGGCATCTACATCGGGCAGATTCTGGGCGGATTCGCGGGCTACGTCGCTGACTCGCCTGAGCATGGGTGGCGCTGGGCTTTCTCCACTTGCGGCATGATCGGCGTCATCTACGCGCTGCCGCTGTTCTCCATGCTGCGCAATCCGGTGCGAGTTGAGCCACAAGCCACGAATGCATCAAGCGAGAGCGCCTTCAAAGGACTGCTGGGCAACCGCAACTTCATACTGCTCGTGCTTTACTTCACGCTGCCAGCGATCGCGGGATGGGTGGTACGCGACTGGATGCCAGACATTCTCAAAGAGAAGTTCGGCCTCGGCCAAGGCAAGGCAGGCGTGAGCGCGATCCTGTATGTGCAGATCGCCTCACTCGCTGGCGCGCTCATCGGCGGCACACTCGCGGATCGCTGGATGAGCAAGACCACGCGCGGCCGCATCTTCACCAGTGCGCTCGGCATGGCGATGTTCCTGCCCGCGCTCTTCAGTGTGGGCAATGCGGGATCGCTCACCGTGGCGATCATCGGCTTGATCGTGTTCGGGTTTGGCTGGGGCTTCTTCGACTGCAACAACATGCCCATCCTCTGCCAGATCGCGCGGCCCGAATGGCGTGCCACCGGCTACGGCCTCATGAACCTCGCGAGCATCAGTTGCGGCGGCTTCGGCGATGTCGCCTTCGGTGCGCTACGTGATCGCCATGTGCCTCTCAACGTGATTTTCGGCGCATTCGCGGGTCTCGCCCTGCTGTCGATCTTCATCGTTCTTTTGATCAAGCCTCAGGAATCAAAACAGGCATGAGCAAACAACGGTCAGGCTTCGGATTCATCCGCCCGGCTCTTCCAGTAGTCGGGGTTTCGGCGTTGATGCATCACGGCAATGACATACACAGCGTCTCTCTCCTCCCGATAGATAATCGAATGGGAGAACCGCTTCATGTTATGCCGTCTGAATCGCTTATAAACGAAGTGGCTGCGCTCCGGGTATTTGCGAACGTGCTGCAAGCCCTCCCTGACGGCTCTCAGAAACTCAAAGGGCACTCGGTCACTTCGCTCGGCGAGAATCAAAGCCCAGCTCTGAATCTCGTCCTCGACCTCAGGATGCTGTTCCAACCTTTTCACGAAGGCGCGCCTCAATTTCCGCAATCACCTCGAAAGCATCCCGGCACTTCACCTTCCCGGAGACGATCTCGTCCCATCGGCGATCCAGCGTCGATTTCTCTTCATCCGACAGATCGGCCTCGGGCTCAATGCTTTCGGCCAATTGATCAACCAACTCGCTGCGATCTTGCTCAGAGAGCTTCAGAGCTTGGTGCAAAAGTGACTCGGCTGTCGCTGTCATAACTGGCTCTTATTCTAGGAACTGAACATAAAAAAACAAGTCTCACGCTGCATGAAATCACTCCTCGCTCTCATTCCTTTCTCACTCAGCCTCGCCGCCGATCCTGCGATCCTGAAAACCGAATACATCTACGACGAAGGCCCTTATCCATCGATCCACGCCACCACGATCGTCGAAACGCCCACAGGACTCGTCACCGCGTGGTTTGGCGGCACGGCGGAGAAAAATCCGGACGTGTGCATCTGGGTCTCGCGCCAGCTTCCCGATGGCAAATGGACCGAGAGCGTCGAAACCGCCAATGGCGCGCAAGCCGACGGCACACGGCATCCCACATGGAACCCGGTGCTGTTTCAGCCGAAGGACGCACCGTTGATGCTCTTTTACAAAGTCGGTCCATCACCGAGCACGTGGTGGGGCGAGCTCAAAAACTCGACCGATGGCGGCAAAACATGGTCCGCGGCGCAAAAGCTCCCGAAAGGCATCTTCGGCCCCATCAAGAATAAGCCCGTCCAACTCGCGAACGGCGACATCCTCTGCCCCACGAGCAATGAGACCGACACGAAGCCCAGCGCCTGGGCCATCTACTTCGAACGCACTGCGGATCTCGGCAAAACATGGACACGCACCGAACTGCTACACGACGGTCTCGCCATCAGCGCCATCCAGCCGAGCGTTTTGTTCCTCGGTGGCAACAAATTGGCTGCCGTGGGTCGCACACGACAAAGCAAAGTCTTCCAGATCACCTCCGAGGACACCGGCAAGACCTGGGGCGAGATTTCACTCACCGAACTGCCGAACCCCAACTCCGGCACCGATGCCGTCACGCTCGCCGACGGTCGTCATCTGCTCATCTACAACCACACCGCACGCGGACGCAGCCCGCTGAATCTCGCCGTGAGCAAGGACGGCAAGACCTGGGAAGCCGCGCTGGTCTTTGAAAACGAACCGAAGAAGGAATACAGCTACCCCACAATCATCCAGACGAAGGACGGCCTCGTGCACATCACCTACACCTGGCAGCGCAAAAAGGTGAAGCACATCGTGCTCGATCCCGCGAAACTCACCACCAAGCCCATCGTGAACGGCCAATGGCCCAACTGATCACTAGCCATGACACCCGGATTATTGTTAATTGCATTGTTCATCACGTTGCCGTTGTTCTCTCAGGAAGCGACCCCAGTCAAACCTGAGGTGTTCAAGGTGGATGAACACAAAGCAGTCCTCTACACCGCGCAAAAGCTGGCCGAAGGCAAGCCATGGGTGTGGTATGCACCGACTCTGAAAGGCGGCGTGTCGCTAGCCGGTCGGACGATGTATTTCGAGGCCTTCATGAACGCAGGCATTAGTCTCGCGGGCTATGATTTGGGAGAGGTGCGTGGTGCTCCTGGCAGTGCAGCCAAGTTTTCCCGGTTCTATGACGCGATGATCAAACGAGGCTTCTCCGCCAAACCGATCCTGCTCGGGCAAAGCCGTGGTGGGATGATGACGCTGACGTGGGCATTCAGAAATCCAGACAAGGTGAAGGCCTGGGTCGGTATCTACCCAGTATGCAATCTCGCCAGTTGGCCGCTGAAAAACTCGAAGAAGGACACGCTCGCTGACTTTGCCATGACCGAGCCCGATCTCGTGGCGCGACTGAAGGAGTTTAATCCCATCGACAATCTGAACGGTCTCGCTGCCAACAAGGTTCCGATGTTCGCCGTGCATGGCGACAGCGATGTCGTGGTCCCCTATGACGACAACACCAAGCTGCTAAAGGAGCGCTATGAAGCTGCAGGCGGTTCATTCAACATAAAGATCATTCCAGGCGAGGGCCACAAAGTCACACCGTCCTTCTTCGAGTGCACCGAACTCTTGTCCTTCGTCCTTCAACACGCCAAGTAGTCACTTATGAAAGCATGCCTCTGCTCACTTCTCCTCCTGTTCGGCACTTCGTTGCTGGCAGACGAATCTGTTCAACTGGCTGCGGTCAAAGCCGCTGACAAAGCCCGCATCGAAGCCATGCAGTCTGGTGATCGCGAGAAGCTGAGTGAGATCTTTTCTGACGAGCTCCGTTACGCACACTCCACCGGAGTCGTCGATACCAAAGCATCGTTTATCGACATCCTCGGCAGCAAAAAAACCAAGTATCTCGGCTACGACTACGAAGAGCAGACCTTCACCTTCCCCGCTCCGGGCATCGCACTGATGGCCGGTCGTGCTCACGTGAAGGCCGAGGCCGATGGAAAACTCATGGACAGTGTGTTGAGCTACCTCGCCGTGTGGCGTGAAGAAAATGGCCACTGGCGCTTCCTCGCCTGGCAGTCCTGCAAACTTACGCCCTCAACCAAGTGACGGCCGAAAAGATTCCACAATTGCGCCTAATACTACTGTTGCTTGTCGCCACCAGTCATTCAGCAGAGCCTCATCTCCCCGCTGGCGCGAAAGCCCTGCCTTCCGCTGCTCCAAACGGTCGCGGGCCGCTGGCGCTGGTGAATCTGAATCACCATGTGCTGGGGCATGCGCGAGTGTTTGGTGGGAAGCAGCCGGATCTTTTTGTGGCGGGGTATGGGGGACCGCAGGCAGTGCATTTGTTCAAGTGGGTGGATACGGATGCGGATGGCGCGCCGGTGTTTGCGGAGCCGATGGTGTTGAAATCTGACTTCAAGGACAAGGGCAGCGTGTTTCAGCGCCATGATGGAAGCATCATCGGCTTGTGGATCACCAAGGAGCACCTCGTCACGACGGTCTTTGATCGCGAAAAACTCGAGTTTCGCGAAACTAACCGCGAGAAGCTGCCGAAAGCCCTGAAATCTCCATCTAGCCTCGGCGTGCTTCCGAATGACGAAGGCTTCGACCTCGCGTTTGAGATGTCGAACGGCGGCAAAGGAGCCGAGGGCAGCCCGAACACGGAGGAATGGCGGCCATTCAACTCCTCCGGCATCGCCATGGGCGAACTGAGGTATCGCTATCTCGTCGGCTGGTCCGCGAAAGGCGAGGTGAAGCAGATCACGAAGGCGAAGCAGGAGGTGTTTTTCTCGATGCACGGCATCACGTGCATCGATTTGGGACAAGGCCATAAGCGCGATCTCATCACCGGCTCTCGCCAAGGAAACCTCGTGTTTTATCGCAACACAGCCGCGAGTGGATTTGAGCTCGAAACGAAGCGCCTCGTCGCTGGCGAGGATGGCAATGCGCTGCGGCATCCGAGCATCAATCCGAGTGTTGCGGCCTATCCGGGCGGTTTGATCGCGTGCGGTGAGGGTTCGCTGTATTTTTATCGCTTCACCGGAAAGTGGGCGAAGACCGGTGCGCCAGTGTTTGCGGAGCCCGTATCAGTTTTGCAAGAGCGAGCCGATCTATACGCAGGCACGCTGCCCTCGCCAACGACAGTGGATTGGAATGGCGATGGCGTGCTGGACATCCTCGCAGGCAATTCAGAAGGTTTTGTGCTCTTCTTTGAAAACATCGGCAGCAATGACGAGCCCCAGTTCTTACCCGCAACACGTGTGCAGGCCGGTGGACGCGCGATTCAAGTGCAGGCGGGCTATTCGGGCAGTTTGCAGGGTTTGCAGGAGGCCCGCTGGGGCTATCTCTCTCCGAATGTGATCGACTGGAACGGAGATGCGCTGCCGGACATCATCACTGGCGACATCACGGGCGATTACCTAATCTATCTCAACCGTGGCACGAAAACGGAGCCGAAGCTCGACGTCGCGCATCCGCTTTATTGCGATGGGATCGACCTGCACGGCATGTGGCGCTGCCGACCAGCAGTGGCGAAGATCGGCGAGCGAATCGCGCTCGCGATCGTGGATGGCGATGACCACTTTCACCTTTACTGGCGCATCGACGATTTCAACGTCGAGGACGGTGGCAAGCTGAAGCTCGACGATGGTAAGCTCATCGGCACCAGCGGCGGTGTCGGTGGCATGAGCGGTCGCTGCAAACTTGACTTCTTCGATTGGAATCAAGATGGCCATCTCGACTTCGTCATCGGCACCGGGCGAGTTGTTTCGATCCCAGATCGTGAGACCGGCTATCCAATGGCTGCTCTTGGCCAGAACCCAGTTGTCAGTGGTTTGCTAGGCAATCTGGTGGACAAGGCGTTGCCAGTAAAAGCCAAGAAGACTATCGGCACGCCACTTGTGATGCTCAATCGAGGCAACAACACCTTCACGAGACCATTCGTGTTTCGCGAAGAGGAAGGCCTCGTCATTCAGCCCGGCGGTGCGCATGAGACCGGCGCGGTCGGCACGATGCTCGGCAAGCACGGGCCGAACCTACTTATCTGCAATGAAGCGGGCCGAATGTTCCTCCTTCCGGGAAAAGCTTTGAAAATCACACCATGAATGTCCGCACAGTCATTATCACGTTGCTGTGCGCCGTCCAACTGCACGCACAACACATCTCCACACGATCCCTCACGCTGGACGCCAACTTGCTCAATCTGCCCGTGTGCAACGGGGCACCGAAGCAGATGGTGAAGCTCGAGGTCGGTGGCAAGGCCGTGCGTGAGGTGGAGATCGAGTTCACCGAGGGGAAGAAGCCTGATTTGTGGGTGTTTCTCGATGTGAGGCAGTGGAAAGACCAGACGGCGGTGCTGAGCGGACCCTTGTCTTTGATCACGAGCATCGAGTGCAATGATGCGATCAAGACCGACGTGCCTGTGTATGCGGAAGCGCTGCGGCCGCAGTTTCATTTCACCTCGATGCGGGGGCGCTTGAACGACCCGAACGGTCTGCTGAGCTTCGACGGCGAGCATCATTTGTTTTATCAACTGCATCCCTACGGCATCAAAAGCGGCAGCAAGAGCTGGGGGCATGCGGTGAGCCGCGATTTCCTGCATTGGGAGGAGCTGCCCATCGCGATTCATGCGGAGGCGGAAGGCATGATGTTCTCCGGCTCGGGCGTGGTCGATTGGAAGAACACCACCGGCTTTCAGACCGGCAAGGAACCGCCGCTCGTGCTCATCTACACCGCCACCGGCCCGCCGCGTGATCAGCGGCTCGCCTTCAGCAACGACCGCGGTCGCACCTGGACGAAGCATGCGAGCAATCCGGTGCTCCCCGAGGTGACGCACAACAATCGCGACCCCAAAGTCTTCTGGCACGAGCCCACGCAGCGCTGGGTCATGATCCTGCACTGCACCGAGAAGGGCAAAAAGCTCCCGCCCATCGATCCGAAGGACCCGACGCGCAAAACGGGCGAGTTTGTGTTCTTCACCTCGCCCGATTTGAAGCAGTGGAAGCGCGAAGGCAGCGTCATCGGCTTCGCCGAATGCCCCGACCTCTTCCCGATGAAGATCGAAGGCACCGATAAAACGAAGTGGATCGTCCACGGCGGCCTCGGCGAGTATTTCATCGGCGACTTCGACGGGCGTGAGTTCAAGCGCACCAGGGATCTCCTGCACGGCCCGTATGGCAGCGCCTACTACGCCGGTCAAAACTACAGCGACACGCCAGATGGCCGCGTCGTTCAGCAAGGCTGGGCGAAGATGAGCGACCTTGTCTTCACCGGCATGCCCTTCGCGCAGATGATGAATATCCCCTGCGAGATCACCCTGCGAAACACCGCCCGCGGCCCGCGCCTCGTCTGGCAGCCCGTGCGCGAGATCGAGACGCTGCGCACAAAGCATCACCACCTCGAGTCCGTCGTGCTCAACGAGCAAAGCGATCCGCTCAAAGCCGTGCAGACGCCGTTCTTCGATCTCCACGCCATCATCGAGCCCGGCACGGCCACGCAGATCCAGCTCATGCTGCGCGGCACGCCCTTCGTCATCGACGTGAAGAAGCTCAAGCTCACCAGCGGCAAAGCCACCATGCCCATGCCCGTCCGCGACGGCCGCATCGACTTCCGCCTGCTCAGCGACCACGGTCTCGTCGAGATCTTCACTGACAAAGGCTTCAAGTTCGGTGCCTTCCAACACATGCCGAACGCCGCCGCTCCCCTCGCCCCCAAACTCACCGCCAAAGGTGGCGAGGCAAAAATCGTCTCACTCGATGTGCATGAGCTGAAGTCGGTGTGGCCTGTTGCACGCCACTGACTATCCATCCTACATGAATCCTCGCCTCTTTCTCTGGGCCACCACGTCCGCGCTGGCGGGCTTTTTGTTTGGCTTTGATACCGTGGTCATCTCGGGCGCGGAAAAGACGATTCAATCACTGTGGAAGCTCAGTGATGCCATGCATGGCGTGGCGATGGCCTCGGCGCTGTATGGCACGGTGCTGGGGTCGCTCATCGGTGGATGGCCCACGGATCGTTGGGGGCGCAAAAAGACGCTGATCTGGGTCGGTGTGCTGTATTTCGTCTCGGCGGTGTGGTCGGGCATCGCGCCGGAGGTGTGGTCGCTCATCATTGCGAGATTCATCGGCGGACTCGGCGTGGGCATCTCCACGGTGGCCGCGCCGCTTTACATCACGGAGATCTCGCCGCCGGATCGTCGTGGAAGGCTCGCGGGCATGTTTCAGTTCAACATCGTCTTCGGCATCCTCGTGGCCTTTCTCTCGAACTACCTCCTCGGCGGCATCGGCGAGCATGCGTGGCGCTGGATGCTCGGCGTGGAGGCCTTTCCGGCGCTGATTTACACACTGATGTGCTTCACGCTGCCGGAGAGCCCGCGCTGGCTGCTCACGCGAAAAAACGACCGCGAGGCTGGCATGGCCGTTTTGCGTCAAATCCAGCCGCAGGCCTCCGAAGGCCAGATCGAAGCCGCTGCGGCGCAAATCATCAATGCAGCGCAGAGCGACGAAAGCACCTCGCACGGCTTTTGGTCCGCGCGGCATCGTGTTCCGATCCTGCTCGCGTTCTTGATCGCCTTTTTCAACCAGCTCTCCGGCATCAATGCCGTGCTCTACTTTGCCCCGCGCATCTTTGAACTCACTGGCCTCGGCGCCAAAGCCGCGCTGCTGCAATCCATCGGCATCGGCGTCACGAATCTTGTCTTCACCTTCATCGGTCTGTGGCTCATCGACCGACTCGGACGTCGCACGCTGCTCGTCATCGGTTCGTTTGGCTACATCGCGTCACTCGGTTTGTGCGCGTGGGCCTTCTTCACCGAGCACTTTGGCATCGTGCCCGCGTGCATCTTTGCCTTCATCGCCGCGCACGCCATCGGCCAGGGCGCTGTGATCTGGGTCTTCATCTCCGAAATTTTCCCCGACCGCTACCGCGCCGCCGGTCAATCGCTCGGCAGCGCCACGCACTGGGTCTTTGCCGCGCTGCTCACCACCTTCTTCCCCGCGATGGTGAATGCCTTCGCCCCTGGCTGGGTCTTCCTCTTCTTCACCGGCATGATGGTCCTACAGCTCGTCTGGGTGAAAATGAGCGTGCCCGAGACCAAAGGCGTGCCGCTGGAGGACATTCAAAAGCAACTCGGCATCGGCGCATGAAACTCGCTCTTCTCCTGCTCGCCACTGCGACGCTGCTGCACGCGCAAACCATCGTGCCCGGCGATCACGCGGAGTTTCCGCTGCGCGAACCGCCTGCCAAGGCCGTCAAAGGCGCACCGGCACCTGAAGCGGAGAAAGTCACCTTCCGCGTCGGCAACTACGACGAACTCGGCCTCAACCGAACCGTCGAAAACATCCAGACACCCACGCTCACCGTCTATCGCCCAGCCAAACCCTCGCATGGCAACGCCGCCATGGTCGTGTGTCCCGGCGGTGGCTACGCGATGGAGGTCATCGACCGCGAAGGCCACGCCATCGCGCGATACTTTGCCGCACAAGGCCTCACCGTCGCCGTGCTGAAGTATCGACTGCCCAAAGCGGACACTTTTGAAAAAGGCCTGCCCGATAGCCAGCAGGACGCGCTCGAAGCCATCCGTTACCTCCGCCGCCGCGCCAGCGAATGGCAGATCAATCCCAAGCGCATCGGCATCATCGGTTTCTCCGCAGGCGGCCATCTCGCCGGCAGCACCGCGATGCTCGGCGAGGCCGCCGATGGCTCGCGACCCGACTTCGCCGTGCTCATGTATGCCGTCACGCTCATGCACGGCGAGGACATGCATGTTGGCTCACGCGAGCGACTCCTCGGCCCAAATCCAAGCGAAGCCCGCATCGCCGAGTTCTCCCTCGAAAAACGTGCTCGCCCCGGTCTGCCGCCCTTCTTCCTCTGCCACGCCACGAATGACAAAGCCGTCCCGCTGCCCAACGCCGAGCTTCTCGCGGATGCGCTTCGCACCGTAAACGTCCCCACCGAACTCCTCATCGTCCCCACCGGCGGCCACGGATTCTCGCTTGGTCGCGATGAAGCTTCATCCGTGTGGAAAGAGCGATTTCTGCTTTGGTTGGACCACCTGCCTTAGCCCCCTTCACTTCCCTTCTTATCAATCTCATGAAAACCCAACTCACAGGCATCGTACCCCCACTCGTTACTCCATTATCTGATCGCGACACTCTGGATGTGCCGGGATTGGAGCGGTTAATCGAACACCTCATAGCGGGTGGCGTGGCCGGTTTGTTTATTCTTGGTACTACTGGAGAAGGCCCAAGCCTGAGTTACCGGCTGCGGCGCGAACTAATCGAGCGTGCGTGCAAGCTAGCGGCAGGGCGAGTCCCGGTGCTGGCTGGCATAACTGACACGTCGTTTACAGAGTCGATTAACTTGGCCGTTCATGCATCAAAACACGGCTGTCACAGCGTCGTTTTGGCAGCTCCATATTACTTCCCAGCTGGGCAACCTGAGCTCATTGAATACCTGAACGACCTAGTGAATGAACTGCCACTACCCATGTTCCTCTACAACATGCCTGGCTTGACGAAGGTGAACTTTGAACAGGATGTCATCCGTGCAGCCATGCAATGGGAGAAGGTCATAGGCCTGAAAGACTCGTCCTGTGACATGATCTACTTTCACAAGCTGCTCCGATTGACAAAACAGCGTCCAGACTGGTCTCTTTTGGTGGGCCCAGAGGAGTTGACTGCTGAAGCGGTTTTGTTGGGGGCTCACGGAGGAGTAAACGGCGGTGCTAATCTCCATCCCAGACTTTACGTCGACCTCTACGAAGCTGCCGTTGCCCAGGACTTGGCGAAAGTTCGCCTCCTGCACAGTCAGGTGATTGAACTGGCGAGTCGTATTTACGCAGTTGGCAAGCATAAGTCCGCGATCATCAAAGGAATCAAATGCTCGCTCAGCCTATTGGGCATTTGTGACGATGTTATGGCCGAGCCCTTCCACAGGTTCAATGAGCCTGAACGTGAGATGATCCGCACCCATTTGGCCGAGTTAGGTCTTCTGTAGACCCGCAGGCAACGCGCTTGGCACCCAAAATATCCGCCGGTTTTGATCTTTTGATGTTATCAATATAATGTTTAATATGATTTTTATATTGAATCGTTTCTATTATTTTGATAAAATAATCGAAATTTCAATATTATGTCCCGCCTCCATCACCTCATTTTCCTCGTCGGTGTCCCAGGTGCGCTTGTGTTGACAAGCTGTTCTTTGACTGGTGGCGCAAAACCGGGTTTCGCGACTCTCGAGCCCAACCGAGTCTATGAGGTTCGCCCAGCCATAGCTGCTCATCGCGATTTTGAGCCAAACGGCGTGAGAAGCATGTATTTTGTGCTGAAGCAGGACACTCCACCCATGATTGGCGGCCAAAGAGCATCCTTGAATGGCCCGCTCTCGGTGAGAACAACGGCTTACACCCATTCTGAGTCTGATCACCTAGCTTACGGACGCCAAACAGCGATTGGCTCACAACTGCGGTATGGAAGTATCCGAAGTGCGGCAGCTGACTGGTCCCGGTTCCCACTTGGGACAAAGTTCAGGATTCGGGGGCAACCAACAGTGCTCTACGAGGTTGATGATTACGGTAGCGCGTTGGTTGGCACGAACACCATCGACCTTTACTGCCCTACGAGAGGGATGATGAATCACTGGGGAGTGCGCAATGTTGATATTGAGGTTGTGCAATGGGGATCCTATTCGCGTAGTGCCGACATCATGAAAAGCCGAGTGCACTACGCCCATGTCCGCAGGATGCTGAACGACATTAACCTCCGTAACCTTGTGCAGATCGAAGCTCAGCAGCAGCAATCTCCTACAGGCCGATATGTGAAGCGCCCGTCCTCAAACGTGGGTCCGCTGCGGTCGCCCTATTTGGCTATGTTCTGATGACCCACTATCTCGTGCAGAGTTCATTCAATCCAATGGTCACCATCCAATCAAACTTGATCCGCCAAAGTTGGCTCGTTGCACTTCTAGCGCTCGTTGGCTTTTCACAGAGTAGCCCAGCAGCTACGATATCATGGGGCACCGGAGTTGGATCGATCATGATTCAGTCCAACGGCACGCCATTTGACACGTCGTTCAAGTTTGAGATGGGCTACTTTGGCAACTCATTTGTGCCAACGGCTTCAAACCTTGATCAGTGGTCAAGCAATTGGAACGCTTGGGACATGGCTTCAGTGGGTGATGGGTACGCCCACGGAATCGGCTATGTGAGCAGCGGCGATGATTTTGAGTTTGATGGAACGTCCACTGCCTCGGTCGTGTCTGCCTATGGACAATCGTTTAACATACCCACAGGCAGCCAAGCCTACCTGTGGATCTACAACGATAAGGCCTACCAACAAGGTTCCGAATGGGCATTGTTAAGCAACACGAATACTGATGCCATACCTGGGAGTTGGACTTTCCCATCGACATCCAATCCGTTTCCCGAGTTTCTTCAGTGGCGAGTCGGGGTCGAGGGCGATCCTGGCGATGTTGGTACTGTTGTGTTAGGGCAAGTCGCCCACTACGAGGGGCAAAATGACCCAGACAACTACGATATTCAGACCGCTGCGGTACCAGAAGCTGGAACTGGGTTGCTGGCGATGGCAGCACTCTTGCCGTTGCTTAAGCGCGACCGCAGGCGCAAACATTTCCTTGGGTAGACCGAGTTTATCGGGACTCAAGGTGTGGTGATGACCCCTCTGACGGCTCTGCTCAGCCATCAGAGGGGTTCTCAATTTACTGGGCACTACTCAGCACCTAACTCACGCGCCCATGCGATGGCCTTGAGCATGCCAGTCGCCTTGTTAACGGTCTCATTGTACTCATACGTGGGGTCAGAATCGGCGACAACGCCCGCCCCTGCCTGAACGTGCGCCTCTCCATCTTTGAGAACGCAGGTACGGAGAGCAATACAACTGTCGAGGTTGCCGTCGAAGCCAAAGTAACCCACCGCACCCGCATATGCGCAACGCTTGGCTTTCTCAAGTTCACTAATGATCTCCATCGCTCGGACTTTTGGGCTTCCAGAGACCGTTCCAGCAGGAAAGGTGGCACGCATGACATCATACGCCGAATGCGATGGATCAAGCTCACCGTCCACATTCGAAACAATGTGCATCACATGACTGTAGCGTTCGATCACTCGTAGGTCGCTCACATTCACAGTGCCATAACGCGCAACACGGCCAACGTCGTTGCGGGCCAAGTCGACGAGCATGATGTGCTCTGCGTTCTCCTTGGGATCCGCCAACAAATCTGCGGCGAGCGCGTCGTCCTCCTCTGTCGTCTTGCCCCTCCACCGTGTCCCCGCGATCGGACGAATATCAATCCGACGATTCATGCACTTAACATGAACTTCCGGAGAACTTCCCACAAGCGAGAAGCCCTGCGGAAAGGTGAGGCAGAACATGTATGGCGATGGGTTGACGTGACGAAGAGCCCGGAACAAATCAATAGGGCTGCCTTTGTAGTCGGTAGTCATCCGCTGAGAGGGCACTACTTGAAAGATGTCACCCGCAGCGATGTATTCGCGCGCTTTGGTTACCATTCCTTCATACTCCGCCTGCGTTGTATTGCTGCGGAACTCAGGAACCTTTTGTTGCGTAAGCGCGGGAAAAACTCGTGGTGCACGCAGTGGCAAAGGTGCCGCCAACTTACCAACGATCCCGTTGAGCTGCTCAAGTGCCCATTTGTAGGCCTCATCAAGAGATGGGTGCTCGTCGATAAACACATTGGCTGTGACGCTCACTTTACGGTGTTTGTGGTCGAAGACCAGCACCGTGTCCGTGACAAAAAACACCATGTCAGGAATGCCCAAAGTGTCTGGGGGTGGTGGCGGAAGACTCGGCTCGAAGTAGCGCACCACATCGTACGCGAGATAGCCAACAGCCCCGCCATGAAAAACGCCAGGTTTTACCCCTTTAGGCAGTCGGCACTGTTTCATCACTCTCTCGAGTTCCTCCAATGGATCACGCTCGGCCGTAACCTTTCTCAGTTTCCCGCGTTCCTCGATCTCGCATTCTTTACCCCGAGCCGTGAACACGATACGTGGTGAGCTACCGAGAATGGAAAACCTGCCCGAAACAGAAGACATCTCGGCCGACTCCAACAAAAACGCGCATCGACCATCACTGATCTTCTCAAATGCCGAGAGTGTGGTCTCGTAGTCAGCAGCCAGCTCAATCGACACAGGGAGAAGATTGCCTTCCGCCGAAAGTGCGCGAAACGTTTCAAAATCAGGCTGACAGTGCTTTGCGGTCATGGATTGAGCGCAGTGTGCCTAGAGAACAAAAGGTCGCAACGTGTTCTGCATCGCAACCTGATGATCATCAGGTAGGTAGATCGCCAAGTGAGGGGATTTCAGGCCGCTGGTACGAGAACTACCTTCTGGATGTCCAGGACTGCAGATTTGGTCTTGTTGACTGGATCGACAATCAGCCTGTGGGAGCCCTCTGCCTTGATCTCTATGATCCCTGCTTCAATTTCTTTCCATTTTTGGAATCCACCTGTGTCCTCCACTGTGAACTTGGCTGATTGGTCGCCCACCTTCACTTCCACCTCACTACCGTGGTTGCCGCCACCGCATCCATAGCTGACGACGGCCTTATATTTGCCGGGTTTCGTCACCTGGAACTCCCACTCGGCAAAATCATCAGGACTCGTCCAGTATCCGAGGCAGTTTTTTTCAGGCTTTGGCTCATAGCGCATCGTTTCTGACCAAGTCGTAGCGTCCTTGGCCAAAAGAACCACTTTTCCGTCGGCTGCTTGCGGGATGAGAGGTTCACCTTCGTTGGTGGGCACTAGTCGGACACCTTCAATCGCCAATCCCATGGCCTGGGAAGACTGTGGAGCATAGAGAGAAAGTTCCTGGGGACCTGCGTCTGCAATGAATAGCTCACCCACAACCACCTCCTTTGCGACAGGCGAACCGCCGAGCTTTTTCTTCAGACGGGTCTCGCCATGCTTGAACTGCACTGTAAATCCAGCGTGGTTCAATGTGTAGTTCAGCCGAAGTTCGTAGTGTCCCCATCGCTTGGCATCAAACTTCCAGTCGTATTGCTCCCAATGGTCCAGCGGGCGGAAAATACCTTGCTTGTGGGTCAGGGTAATGATTCCCCGATCTGGCATGTCTTGACGAGGAAGTGGTTCGCCACTGCCAAACTCGAAGAGATCAGAAGTCGATTGGGCGACTGCGGGAGTTGCCAGCAAGGTTACGACGAGAAAAAGGGGGCGCGAGATACTCATTTGCGGGGCAGATTGTCTCCGCTTGCACTCGAGATAGCAAGAGTCACTTTGAGGAGCCCAATTGTTTTCCATCTCAATGAAACTTCTCTTTTTGACTGCACTCACCCTTATGATTCGGCTCGTTGCTGCCCAAGACGAAGCCGCCAAGCCTGTAAATCAAGCGACTGCCCTCAAATCCGGCCTAGATCAACTCGTGGAGCAGCTGGGCGACCAAAGCGAGGCTGGGATCGATAATGCGGCCAACCTTTATGCAACAGCGAAACGGATCGAGACTGAATCGAAACTCGCCGCAAAAGATCTTACTCTCGTAATCGCTTTGGCGGACATCCGGTCTGCGCTGATCAAATGGAACTCTGAGTGCTCAGCAGCGGGTTACGTGTTGACCGGAGGTGGTACCATGTGGAGCCATGGCTCCATTCGCGCTCAAGCCACCATCGAAGATATCCTGGCAAAGTTCGCCTCCCGCCTGCCGCTGAAGTCCCAGGACGTGGTTGAGTCCAAAGCATGGAAATCCCTCAAGACGAAGGTTTCAAGCCTCAAGCTCTCCAAAGATATGGCGGATGCTGATCCTGAAGCGGGCAAAAACTGGGCCAAGCAAAAGGAGTTATTGGGTGCTGCGTTGGAAGAGCTTGGCTGGGTCATTAACACGATGCCAACTGACGATTCTGCACCACTGATGACCTTCATTACCGATTGCATTGATGAGGTGATCACGGCATCAAAGGAACTGTAAGTTGGCGGTTTTGGACCAATCAGTAAGGGCTCTCTCGGAGTAAGTTCCACGCTCTTCCCAGATAAGCTGCCACGATGCCAGCACTCAGGGACTCCTGGGAGTGCTGACCGCTGGAGATCGCAGCTTCGGCTGCTCGTCCCAAAACCCACGACCCGAGCGCCGCTGCATCGTGCAGCGGCACATTTTGCGCCAACAAGGCACCAAGCACTCCGGAGAGAACGTCCCCCATACCGCCGCAGGCCATCCCTGCATTCCCGGTAGTATTGAACCGAGTGGGCCTGTCTTTAGTGGCCATCACCGTGCGAGCGCCTTTCAACAGGATCGTGTGACCTGAAAACTCCCCAGCGAATGATTCGGCCCATGTCCTTCTGTCTCCTTCACCTGGGTAGAGCCTTCTCATCTCTCCTGGGTGTGGAGTCAACAGTCGTGGTGCAGAAGAACGATGTAGTGCGTCTAACCCACGTCTTGAAAGAGCGTTGAGCGCATCCGCGTCAATCACCATGGGTCGTTTACATTCAGCCACAAGTCGCTCAACTTTGGCATCATGAGAATCCCCAAGCCCAGGACCAATGACTACGGCATCTGCGGCAGCAGCTTCAGCACACCAGTCATCGGAATCAGCCATCATGACTTCCACGGGAACATCACGAGCAGAATCACAGATCAATTTTATAAGCCCGGCCCCTGCCCCAATAGCCCCGGCACATGCTAGAGAAGCTGCTCCGGCCAAACACTTGCTGCCCGCGATGATTAGGAGTCTTCCAGCCTCCCCTTTGTGCATGGCAAAACTTCTCTTTGGCAGAAGCGGTAACAAGAGACGAGGCGTCATGACTTCTGCATTCGATTCACCGTTCCACTCAAGCCCCTCCACTGGCACAACCATGAGCCGTCCCACGTTTGCCACAGCCGAATCGCTCACGAGACCGGATTTCGGTACTGCAATTGTTGCAGTCACGTCGGCAATAACACAGATCGCCGTTGGTTGGCCCGTATCTGGGTTCAGACCCGACGGCAAATCGATCGCGAATGTTGATGCGTGGTGAGAAATCCTCAGCGCATTCATCTCTTCAGCCATCGCATCAAGTGGTGCTCTCAATTGTCCTCTCGAGCCAATCCCTACCAAACCATCCAGCAATACAAGCGGCCCTCTCCAATGAAAACCATCCCATTCAGGCTCCCCAAGGGCAATCCAGTGCTTCCGCGGAAGTCCACGAAGCTCATTACCATCACACGCTAGGCGGGTTCGCACCCTCCAGCCATACTTTTTCAATATCGCGCCTACGGCCAATGCATCGCCTCCGTTGTTGCCGCACCCACAAAAACAAACCAGTGTCCCCGGCTGCGGAAATGTCTCTCGGACGGCAGCAGCGATGCCCATTGCTGCACGTTCCATCAGCACCTCAGCACTCAGCCCAGCCTCAATGACCTTGCGCTCATGCTCCTGCATTTGGGCGGCCGTCACGAGCATGACTTTCGTCTCTAACGTTTATCGGGCCGCCTTCTGGTAAGCAACAATGCCTTGGGCGATCCCCTCAGCAAGCCTCGCCCTAAACTCTCCCGTCAACATGCGTGCTCGCTCGGTCGGGTTTGAAACGAACCCACACTCAATCAACACCGCAGGGTTCCTTGTGGTGTTACGAATGACGTGGAAACTTGCCTTTTTGACACCCCTATTCGTCATATGAGTACTTTGCACCATGTAGGCTTGAATGTAGGCAGCTAAAGAGTAGCTCGCGCTAAAGTGGTGATAAGACTCCACACCGCCACCTCCACCGCGATTGTAATTGTAATGCAAGCTCACGAAGATCGCATTGCCATAGCGGTTACCCATTGCCGCACGCTCAGACAGAGGAATGAATACATCACGACTGCGTGTCATCACCACCCGGAGTCCCGCTTTACGCAAAAGCTGCTCCACCCGCCTAGCGGTGTCCAGTGCGAGGTGCTTTTCGAAGACATATCCAATACCACACCCGCGATCATGCCCGCCATGACCAGGATCAAGCACGACCGTATCAAACGCCTTCAGGGTTCCTGGAATCAGCACACAAATCAAAAGCAGAGTACGGACAACAGACAGCAGCCTGGGAGAGCGATGGTCTTGCAACATTCTTCTCAGAGTCTCAGTGGGTGGAGTATTTCGGGCGCAACCTGCATCCCGCAAGCCTTAAGACTGGCGATACCCAAGCCAGGGGTCAAGCACTTTGGACGGGTAGAATCTGCAGACGTTGCTTCGATCATTCTGAATGAGAACTGCCGTTGAATCGCACAGAGCTTTCAACCAAATCTAGCCTGGGGGACGCACTCGTTCAGTGCGCTGGCAATCAACCCTCGTTCCTAAGATTGCCAGCCTCACCCAACGGCATGTGCCGCCTAGTTTTCCACCTCACTACTGGCTTCAAACGAGACCATCATTATCAAAGGCGCTCAAAATTAACGTATTTATGCAAAACCATGATTCAGATTCATCATGAGGGCAGCCCATTCAAGCTCCCTAGCTTAGGCTCCATCTGTTGCACGTTTCTACGCAGTCACTATGCAATCACGATGCGAGCATTCGGCACAGACTGTAAATTATAGCTTTTCCATAGAAAGCACACTTTCACGACTCAATATCAATCATTTTCTCAATATTGATGGTTTTCATTGTGAGGACTAGCTTCTAGCATGGAGGCCCTATGAGAAACACCATTGCTCTAATAGCCCTCGGTTTGGCGGCTTCCCTCCCGTCATATGCTGGCGCTCCCGCAAAAGCTCCAGCCCCTATTGCCCCACCGAAAGAAGAAGTCCGCCGCGCGATCGCTTACGACTTCGTTGAAGCGGGGTATGCCTCGATCCTTAGCAACGACGCTGGCGATTTCTACGGCGGTTACCTTAACCTGTCCTGGTCGCCCGTAAATAACCTCTATGTCTTCGGTCGTATCTATGGATTCGGCGGAGACGGTAGCGGCCTTGACTTCAGTGCCGGTGTAGGTGCTTATGTGCCCCTCTTCAACAACGTCGACTGGCTTGTGGAAGGTGGCTACAGCTACTTTGACCTAGACGACGGCAGCGAGAGCGCTGGCTTCGTCTCAACTGGCTTCCGCGCCATGGTCCTGCCAAAACTTGAATTGAACGGCAATGTCACCGTGACCTTCCCAGAAGCGGGTGACACAAGCGTGGCTGTGGGTGGCGGCTTTGTCTACTACATCAACACAAATGTGGGCGTGACCGCCGGCTACTACTACGACCTCGAAGACGAGAGCCACTTCTACCAAGCTGGTCTTCGCTACATCTGGTAACTTAACCCTTCATCTAAAAGCTAAATGAACACCCGGAGCCGTGCGGTTCCGGGTGTTTTTCTTTTTGTGCACGGCGGAACCCCGTCCATAATGCGCGCCCCTTTTTCCACCCAAGATGATCGCTGAACTCGACGCACTCCAAACCGAAGCTCTGGCCGCCATTCCCACAGCTAGTGACGAAACATCGCTCGAAGCACTACGCGTCCAGTATTTAGGAAAAAAAGGCAGCGTCACGCTGCTGGGTGCAGGCATGAAAGACGTGCCACCCGATCAGAAGAAGGCTGTCGGTGCAAAGCTCAACGAAGTGCGCACAGCAATGACCGATGCCATCGTTGCTCGTCAGTTACAGTTGCAGGCAGAGAAAGACGCAAAAGCCATCGAAGGGATTGATGTTACTTTGCCAGGCCGCAACTACGGAGGTGTGGGCACCCTACACCCTCTCACGCAGGTCCGTGATCTTGCCATCCGCACTTTGCGCCGCATGGGCTTCATCCTTGCGGACGGTCCAGAGATTGAGACCGAGTGGCATTGTTTTGATGCGCTCAATACACCACCTGAACACCCAGCCAGGAACGAGAAGGATACCTTCTATCTTCACGATGGGCGCCTACTCCGCACCCACACCTCCTCGGTCCAAATCCGCACCATGGAGATAGCAAAGACGCTACCCATCCGCATTATTGCGCCTGGAGCTGCGTACCGCCGTGATGAGATCGATGCTACCCACCTCAGTGTCTTCAATCAGCTAGAGGGCCTCTACGTTGCTGAGAATGTGAGCCTTGCCGAGCTCAAGGGCACCCTCGTTGCTTTCTTCCGTGAGATATTTGGAGCCGGAACCGCCGTGCGCTTCAGACCACATTTCTTCCCATTCACCGAGCCCAGTTTAGAGATCGACGTCAAGCTAGAGGCGAAAGGAAAGGACGCGCGGTGGATTGAGATTGCTGGATGCGGCATGGTCGATCCTGCGGTGTTCTCTGAGATCTGCGCAAAGCGAGGAGATAAACTATTCGATCCAGAAAAAGTGACGGGCTTTGCCTTTGGCATGGGCCTGGAGCGTCTAGCGATGATCCTTCACGGCATCTCCGACATCCGACATCTCATTGAGAACGACGTGCGCTTCCTGTCCCAGTTTTGATTGGGCAAAAATCCGTTTCTTTTTGTTAATCCATTTCCAGAATCATCATGCAAGTTTCACTCAACTGGCTCAGCACTCATATTGACCTCAGCGGTTACACGACCGCCCAGCTTTCCGACTTACTGACCTTTGCGGGAGTTGAGGTAGAAGGCATTGAGGAGCGAGGGGTATCTTCAGACAAAGTCGTTGTGGCTCAAATCAAGGAGTTCGTGCAGCACCCAAATGCTGACAGACTCAGTGTTTGCCAAGTCGATGACGGTTCGGGTTCACTCCGCCAGATCGTATGTGGTGCAAAGAACTTCCAAGCTGGCGACAAAGTGCCACTTGCCTTGCCAGGAGCGAGCTTGCCTGGAGGATTCGAGATTAACGAGGGAAAGCTACGAGGAGTCGATTCGCGAGGGATGATGTGCAGTGGCAAAGAGCTAGGGATTGGCGACGACCATGGTGGTTTGCTCATCCTTGATGCCTCACTTGTACCAGGGACACCATTCAGCCAAGTGATGCCGGGTGATGTGCTTTTTGATCTGGAAATCACTCCAAATCGGCCAGATTTGCTCAGTCATCTCGGCCTCGCTCGCGAGTTGGCTGCACTCACTGGCCTACCGCTTAAAGGTGAACGGGACTACACTCGTTCCGTTGCATCTGTCCGTCAGGCGGAACCAGATGAAGTGACGATATCAGACACGGATTTGTGCTCTTTGTATTGTGCTCGTGTGATCCGAGGGATCAGGGTTGGTCCAAGCCCTGATTGGCTGCGGCAACGCCTCGAAAGCATCGGGATGCGGTCCATTAACAACATTGTAGACATCACCAACTACGTCCTCATGGAGATGGGACAACCGCTTCATGCGTTTGACCTGTCTAAACTGACTGGTGGCGTTCAAGTGCGCCGTGCGGCAGCAGGAGAAACGATCAAAGCCCTTGATGAGGCTGACTATTCACTTGAGGCTGGCGATCTCGTCATCGCTGACGCTTCGAGTGCCCTGGCAATTGCTGGAGTGATGGGTGGACTGGAGAGCAGCGTCACTGACACCACCACGGATATCTTGCTGGAGGCAGCTCACTTTTCTCCTCCGGCCATTCGAAAGACTTCCCGCCGTTTAGGTCTAATCAGTGACTCGAGCTATCGGTTTGAGCGCGGGGTGGATGCCGCGCAGACATTAGGGGCAGCCGACCTTGCAGTCCGGCTGATCCTTGAAGTTGCAGGGGGCCAAGAGGATGGTGGCGCTAGATTTGCTGGTTCTGTCCACTTGGAACGCCGTGAAGTGAAGTTGGATACACAGCGTGCTCTCCGCTTGTTAGGCATGCCTGATCTGACACCGGATGAAATGTCAGCGGTTCTTACCAAGCTTGGACTAGAAGCCACGGACGATTCGACCTTCAGAATACCTACGTATCGTGGTGACCTCGTCCGCAGTGTCGATTTGGTCGAGGAGATTTCGCGTGTGATTGGACTGGACCGTGTTCCAGAGTGCGTGACCGCAGTTGCAGTACCATCAGACGCGGCTGACCGTGCCTATGATCTTTCCATGCACTTGCGTCAGGCTCTGGCGCATCGCGGCTTCAATGAAGCACAGACACTTCGTCTGATTTCACAGGCGCAAGTTGCTGACGGCTTGACCACAACGGATGCAATGCCGGTCAAGAGCCCATTAAGCGAGGATCATGCGTTCTTGCGGCCTAGCATTGTTCCGGGTTTGATCTCCACAGCAGCACACAACATTAGGCACAGTCAAAATCGCCTTCGTTTCTTTGAGCTGGGCCGTGTTTTCATCAAATTGCCGAACGGGCAGGTGCGTGAAGACGAGCGGATGGGACTTTTGTTGAGTGGTCCAGTCTCAAGCCCTTCGTGGCATGGCAAAGATCCAGCAATTGCGGACGTCTTTGATCTCAAAGGCATCATTGAGTCCCTCCCTGGAGTCAATGGCTCCGTCACTGAACTAAAAAGACTTAAGGATGAAGGAAACTTCATGCTCAAATGCGAATGGCGGGCTGGAAACCGTGTAATCGGTTGGATCGGTCAACTCCATCCTCGTCGTGCACGAGAAATCGATGCGCGGAATGCCGTATTCGTGGCAGAGTTGTCGCTGAGCGCACTCCGGCAGGGAACGAGCATCGCTAAGTTTGAGGAGCTTCCGAAGTTTCCATCTGTTTCCCGTGATGTAGCCATGGAAGTGGCCGCAGATTTGCCGCACTCGAAGGTGACCTCATTCTTTGCTGGCATCAAAGAGCCGCTGTTGATCAGCACCAAGATTTTCGATGTGTTCTCTGACCCAACTGGGACAAGGATGCCCAAAGATCGGAAGTCTCTGGCTTATTCGCTCACTTATCGGGCACCTGACAAGACTTTGGAGACGGCAGATGTCGATGCAGTGCATCAACGTGTGCTTTCTTCGCTAGAAAAGGCCCTCCCGGTCGTGATCAGGCGCTAGTGCAAAAGCAGCGATTAGGCTTTGGCTCGCTTTTTGATAAACATCCGCTTAAACCGAGCATCTCCTTTGGCGCTCTCAGTCATGACGTCCGGGTCGTTGGCGAATGCGTTGTGGATTAGCCTGCGGTAGTAGCTGTTCATTGGGCTTAGCGCCGCTGGGCCTCCAGTTGCGCGTACTCGATCTGCCATTTCCTTGGCTCGGGCCAGCATTTTATCCTCCCGCATGGAGCGGTAGAACTCACAATCCACCCGGATACGGGGAGGATCTTCCATCCTTCGGCAAAGCAAGCGATTCACCAAAAACTGAATGTCATCCAAGACCTGTCCGCGTGGTCCGATCAGCCTGTCGTGTTCTTCCGTCAATATCTGAAGCGTTGGTCCTTCAGGGCCGTCTTCTTCTTCGATAGTCACAAAGAAACCCAGAAAGCCGAGCAGGTTCTCAAGGATCTGGCGAGCTTGGTCTAGTGCGGGTTTCGAGTTCATGACAGGCGCTGGGTTAATGTTTGAGAAAGAGGGATTACTTCGAGCGAGATGAAGTGCCACCGCCGCCCAAACGCGGGCCGTGGGTCTTCTTCTCTTTCTTCGGCTTTTGACCGGGCATCGCAAATGGATTTACGGGTGCTGGGCCCGGTTTGACACGTTCCACTTTCTGCAGAGGACCGTCGTCGTCCGTGCCAAACTTCTTCATGATCCAACTCTGCCCAATGCTGAAGATGTTCTGAGTAGTCCAATAAAGCGCCAAAGCTGCAGCGTACGCATAGCAGAAGATCAAGAACATGAACGGCATGAACATGAAGATGCGCTGCTGCGTTTTGTCCACTGTAGCCGGCTGAGGCGTCAGCTTCATCTGCAAGAACATGGTAATGCCCATCAGAAGCGGAAGGGGATTGATGGGGAAACCGAACAAGTGAGTAACCGTATCCGGGAGTGAAAGATCCTTTACCCAAAAGAACGATTCGCCCCGAAGCTCTGCCGCTGATCCTAGCATGGAAAAGAAGCCGAAGAATATCGGGATTTGGAACAACATCGGAACACAACCACCAATGGGGTTTACGCCGTAGTCACGATAGAGCTTCATCACTTCCTGGCTCTGACGCTGAGGGTCGTCTTTGTATTTCTCCTGCATCTCCTTCATGATGGGAGCCAGTTTGCCCATGCGTTTCATCGACCGTTGGCTTTTTGCGTGGAAAGGCCAAAGAAAGAGACGGACGACAATGGTAAGTAGCACGATGGCCCATCCCCAACTACCAGTCACTGTGTGCAACCAGTTCAAAAGATTGATGAACAGGCGGCTGATGAAGCCCCACATGCCGTAGAACATGACAAAAGATCTCTGCCGCTCAATGGCAGCCAGACGATGATATTGCTTTGGACCAAGATAGACTTCGTACTCGTAAACCTTCGTCTCCCCTGGCTTCAACTCTACTGGAGGAAGACCCACGGCACCTTCGACCGCATAATCTGTGTCGGCACCACTCGTCCCATTGAACTCGTCGCCAGTGTGATCCACAAGAAAACGCTCTGACCAAAGACGCCCCGGTTGATTCTCAACTCCGTCTTTTGTCGAGATGATGTGGGCGTAGAATCGGCTCATCACGCCACCCCAGCGGAGGTTTGTAAAGTCTTGCTGAAACGTTAACGGATTCTTGCTGAACCAGCCAGAACCAAACCAATTGGAGTCGTGATTGTATGCATCACCCGCATTATTCCAAAAGAACGAAGGCTTTTGGATGTCATCTGGCCGCAATGACTTTGCTGCACCAGCGTAAAGGTAGAACTTGTCGAACGCAAAGGTGGTAGCTCCTGGATTGTGGAGTTCTAGCTTCAATGCGAGCAAATGTTCATCGGACTGTTCACCTTCTTTGATGCTGTAGGTCTTTTTGACCACAATGCCGTCTTTGGTTGTGCCTGAAAACATCACGCCCTTTGAGGAGGCATCGAGCATCGTATACTTAATCCCATCCCGACCCGACGGATCATGACGCAAAGCACCAACTGGCTCTTTGCCGTGAGTATTGAGCACTATCTCATCTTTCCCCTTCAGAACAGCGCGAGCGATACCTCCCCCTGCTGAACTCAACTCCCACGTCACCGTGCCAATCGTGATGGAATGTCTCTGCTCCTGAACTGGCTTTGAGTCTGCCACCGTTGAAGCAGCAGGCTGCGCTACGGGCGACTTCTCAGCCGCTGGTGTCGGAGCTGGAGCAGCAGTGGCAACGGCAGGCGGTGGCTGATTCTTTGCAGCGTAGTAGGCGTTCAGCATGATGCCGATGACGCAGAAGATGATGACGGTCCAGGCTTTGCGATCCATAGAGAAGTTGTATTAAATAGGCGGCAGCTTCCGGGCGGCCATTACGGTGTGGAGGGGTTTTTGGAGGTGCGTGAGTTGCAGCAGGACGCTGATTCTGTGCCAGGAACGGGGTCATACCCCTGCCCTCCCCAAGGGTGGCACTTTGACAATCGCTTGAAGCCAAGCCAGCTGCCCTTCAAAGCGCCATGATGAATGACTGCCTCCATGAAATACTGAGAACACGTTGGCTGATAGCGGCAGCCAAATCCAGGGCCACCGATGAAGTGAATCATGGGAGAAATGATTCTCTGGTAGAACCGCAGGAAGAGACAGATCAAGGCTTTCACGAGGTCTGGGAACTCAACATACCGGCCCGCAAGGCAAGTTTTGACCAGTCCTGTTTCAACTCCGTGAGTGACGCATCACCCGCTTTCCAACGAGCAATCACCACAAAAAGCCATCCCGGCTTGATGCGAACTTGATCGCCCTTGATGACTTCCCGCAGGCGTCTGCGGACGGTGTTTCTTGTGACTGCACCCCCGACTTTTCGGCTAGTTACCAAGCCGAACCGAAATGGCACCACTGAGGTGTCGGGCATCGCGGAGAGCACCAAAAAACGGCCCGGGAAAGTCGTTCCAGCCTCTTTGAGTCTACTAAACTCACTGGACGCCTTCATCCGGAGACGGCTGGGGAGGCGCATGACGGTAACTAGACCCGAAAGGACGGTTGGCAAAAGCCAACCGATCCATCCGCTACTAGACTACTTGTGGTTGTGCTGAACCGTGTGGCGGCTGAAGTGGACCTCAACGCCCTTTGGAAGCAGGCGCTTACGTCCCGCACGGCGGCGGCGACGAAGAATGTCGCGGCCTTTGGCCGTCTTGGTGCGCGCACGGAAGCCAAACTGCTGTTTGCGCGTTCTCTTGGATGGTTGGTAGGTCCTGTAGCTCATAGGCGTGTGTGGGAAAAGGTCGTTTAGGTAGCCCCCGACACAGCAACTCACTGCTCTGCCCGGGGAAAGGGGGCCGCCATCCTAACCCTGTGAACAAAGTTGTCAATTATGAGCTTATTTCTTCAAATCACCACACACCAAAGGCGGGATTCGTCGGAACATTCACTTGCTAAGCATTCCTGAATATTCAGGGATCGCGGCGGAAAATCGCCGCTCTGCATGTCTCTGAAAAATCTGACAAGTGCGAGCCTGTCAACTTGATGAAAATGCCTTAGCCCCCCTCTCGGGGCGCTAAGTCTCCTCTGTTTGAAGGGCTGGAGTTGATTTTTTTCAACATCGGTCAAAAAGTTGGCACGGGGTCTGCTTGACTGACAGATGCGAGTTCGGTTTCGACCATTCACGCGTCAGTAACACCTAAATCTAATACCAACCATCCTCACAACACACACATGAAAGCACTCCTCACGTTGTCCACCTTGGCACTCCTGGCAACTGGCGCCATGGCCGGTTCCGGCAAGAGCCCAAAGGCACCCGTAACTCCTCCCCCTGAAGATCCATGGATCACTGGAAGCGCCTCTATCGGCTATGATAGCGGTTATTATTTCCGCGGTCTGTGGTTCTCCAACAACAACTTCTGGGGCGGCCTCAACTTCACGGTGCCAGTCTCTGACAAGCTTAGCTTCGGTTTCGGTGGCCTCTACACCCAGACGGTTGACACCGATGTGGGCGCTGACCTTGACTATTCCGAACTCGATCTGTTCGCTTCCTTGAACTACGACGCCGGATTTGCCAAGTTTGGCTTGGTGTTCACCAGCTATCAGTTCTTCGACACCTTCTCCGGAAGCGTTGGCGGTTCCACCTTCGGATTCCCAAATGTGTCGGACTCAACGATCTCGAACGCCACAGACCTTGGACTCACGGTCGCAATCCCAGTGGGAGCTGCTAACCTATACCTCGGCGGCTGGTATGACTTCAAAATCGACGCCTTCTACTTCGAGGCAGGCGTAGACTACACCATCAAGATCACTGAGAAGCTCTCCCTGGTTCCTGTCGTCCAAATCGGTTATGGCGTGGACTACTACACCTATCAGCCAATCTCTGGCGTCGACAATGGTTGGACTCACGTCCGGACCGCTCTCAGCGCTCCTTACAAGATCACTGATTCCATCACCCTTACTCCTTACATCGCGGCTAACTTCGCTCTCGATGCACGCGAGCAGCTTAACACGGTGGAAGACACCAATGATCTCTACGGCGGCGTTTCCCTCAGTATCGCCTTCTAATCAGAGCTGACGGCTAAACTCGAAACCAAATCAAAACCCAGACCCTCTGCCAAGACTTGGCAGGGGGTCTTTTTTTGTCCCTGCACGATTTGAAGCATCTTCTAATTGCGTCCGAACTGTGACCCGGTTATGACGCCTCGACAAAGCCCCGACTTTGGCCAAACGGACTAACCTTCAACCAACAAGATAAACAGTATGGGACTATTCGATTCACTTGCTAGCAAAGCCATGGGCAGCCTACTCGGAGGACAAGGCGGGAACGGAGACCTTGGCGCACTCATTAGTGGTGTTCTAAGTGGCAAAGTAGACATGGCTGCAACTTTGGGCGGCGTGATCGACTCTATGGGCGGACTTCATGGATTGCAGGAGAAGTTTTCTCAAAGTGGCCTCGGTGACCAGTTCTCCTCGTGGGTTGGCACAGGAGAGAACCTTCAAGTCTCACCCGACCAGTTGAAAGCAGCTTTGGGAAGCAATCCTGAGATGGCAAACGCAGCCAACTCCCTTGGTGTTGACCTCAATGCTGTCTTGCCTCTGCTCGCCAGCCTCCTTCCCGCAATCATCGACAAACTGACTCCAAAGGGTGCAATCGATCCCACAACAGCATCCGGCCCAGGGCTTCAAGACGCACTAGCCAACCTACTCAAAGGAGGAAACCTTGGCGAACTTCTGGGGGGAGGTGGTGGGCTTGGCGGTTTGCTCGGAGGCCTATTTGGCGGGGGAAGAGGCTGATTGCTAAGGATATCTGTAACTGCCACTTTGGGAACGTCAGCCGTGTGGCTTTTTTCTGAATCGAGCGTCCGCTAGAACTTCAGGTCCAGTATGCCGTGTCGGTGCAATGCTTCATTCATCCGGTCACGCGCCAAGCCGATTTCTTTGCTCACGGTCGACCCGCGTTCAAGGTTCTTCATCACAGGTAAAAGGTGGTTCCAGGCAGCCGCCAAGTCGTCAGGAACACCCGTCATCGAAATCTGCTCAAATCTTGCCACCACTTCGTCGGGAGTGGCGGCCTCAGTTAGCCGCTTCCATTCGAAAACCCTATTCACCGCATTCACGTATCGCAGCACCGCTTCTCTGTCATTTGCCGCTTGGCGCATGATGTCTTCACGACGAAGCTTTTTGGGCGATTCCTCTTTATGTTTGCAGCCCACGCCACTGACCAGCAGCAGTGCGCAAAAAACCGAATCCTTGAGCGGTGACCTCATGCTAGAATGGGTTTGATGACCGAACCAGCTAGGTCTGTGAGCCTATAGTCGCGTCCCTGGAATCGAAATGTAAGGCGCTCGTGGTCGATCCCGAGTAAATGCAGCACCGTTGCGTGGAAATCATTGATGGATGTTTTTCCTGCCACCACATCGAACCCGAAATCGTCAGTCTCTCCATAACTCATGCCTCTTTTCACACCCGCGCCAGCCATCCAGTAGGTGAATGCATAGCGATGGTGCTCTCGTCCATACTCGTCAGCAGACTTGACGCCAGAGCCCTGAGAATAGGGTGTCCGACCAAACTCAGACACAAACAACACCAGGGTATCCTTCAGCATGTCGCGCTCCTCCAAATCCTGAAGAAGTGCCGCTGTTGGTTGATCAACTTCAGAAGCGATCTCTTTGAACGCACCTTGGATGAATCCATGGTGATCCCAACCGGGGTGATAAAGTTGCACGAACCTGACACCGCTTTCGATCATACGCCGAGCAACCACGCAGTTGGCAGCGTAAGAACCAGGTGACTTGACGTGAGGCCCATAACGCTCAAGCACTTCTGGCTTCTCGTCTTTGAGCGACGTGAAAGTTGGCACTGAAGACTGCATCCGGAATGCCATTTCATATTGTGCTATTCTCGCGTCAATCTCCCGATCTTGAGTCCTATGGAGTTCCTCGGATTGAAGCAAGTTCAACGCATCAAGCGTCCGTCGTTGCATCTCGTCACTAATCCCGTCTGGATTGGTCAAAAACAACACTGGCTCCTTACCCGCGCGAAACGGCGTGCCCTGGTGCTCAGAAGGAAGAAACGCACTGTCCCACAGCCTTGATGAAAGAGGCTGGTCAGCAGGTTTCTTGGTCACCATTACAATGAATGCCGGCAGATCCTCATTCTCTGAGCCCAGGCCGTAGCTAATCCAAGAGCCCATGCTCGGTCGACCAGGAAGTTGTGCACCACTGTTGCTAAAAATGATGGCAGGATCGTGATTAACTGCATCAGACACCATTCCCTTCAGAAAACAGAGCTTATCTGCGTGAGAGGCAAGATGAGGAAAGCGGTCGCTTATCCAAGCTCGTGACTCCCCATACTGTTTAAATGGGAAAGCACTGCCGTGCGCATGGAAGTTAGCCTGCAGCTTGGACATGCCGAGGGGTTTGCGCCCCTTGAACAAAGACTCGGGGAGCGCTTTGCCATCGTACTCATTGAGTTTTGGCTTGTAATCGAATGACTCGAGCTGAGACATCCCACCGCTCATGTAAAGGCAGATCACGCGCTTTGCTTTTGGCTCAAAATGGGGCAACCCCGATAGTCCGCCGTTGGCCCGCCCAATCAAAGACGCGAGTGCCACTCCTCCCAGGCCTTTGAGGCATTGTCTGCGATGCCATGAAGCTGACGCAAGTTGATTGTCCATGATCAGTCGCTAGTGATGAATCCGTCGGTGTTCATGATGGCACGAACGACCACAAGCATGGCCGCAACCTCCTGTGGTGGTAGTTGCTCGCGAACTTTGCTCTCTCCCGACGCCTTCAGAAGCTTTTGGGCCTCGTCTGTCGCTTTGCTGTAATGCCTCCGTGCATCCGTCAGCAGCTTGAGAAGCACATTTTTCTGAGGGTCCGACGGCAAATAGCTTGTCAGTGCACAATATGCAGCAACGACACGCTCGATGTCTCGCGATTGCGATAGCAGAACGTTCTCGGCCAGCACGCGAGAGCATTCGACAAAGCCTGTGTCATTCATGAGCGCAAGGGCTTGCAGAGGAGTGTTCGTAGTAAGCCTACGTGCGCGACAAAACTCCCGAGTTGGCGCATCGAATACGCTCATCACAGGTGGCGGACATGTCCGCCGCCAGAAAGTGTATAGACTACGGCGGTAGAGAGACTCACCGTGATCCTGCTCATAGACATGCTGAGTGCCGCTATCTTCCCACAGACCTGCCGGTTGATAGGGCTTAACCGATGGTCCAGCCACCTTGGGCACTAACAAACCAGAGGCAAACAAAGCCGAATCTCTAAGCTGCTCTGCTGTAAGCCTAAATCTTGGCCCACGAGCAAATGACTGATTAGATGGGTCAATCTCCATCAACGTTTTCTCCTGAGGAACAGAAGACTGTCGAAAGGTAGCTGAAAGAGCGATCTCACGACACAGAGCCTTCACATCCCAGCCCGATTCCGCAAAGTGTCTCGCGAGCCAATCGAGAAGCTCTGGCTGTGCGGGCACCTTGCCCTGGACACCGAAGTCCTCCGCCGTCTCAACCAAGCCGCGCCCAAAGAATAGTGACCAAATGCGATTCACGGCCACACGGCTGGCGAGTGGATTCGCCGGGTTGGTAACCCACTCAGCGAGATCTAGTCGATTGCCATTCTTGGATGGAATCGAGGAAAACACAGCAGGAGTGCCAGGGCCCACGGGTTCGCGGGGTTGCCGATAATCGCCGCGCTCAAGAATGTGCGTCTGGCGATGATAGCCCTGTTTCTCACTCATCACCATGATCTCTGGCAATAGCGCAGAAAACTGGTTCTCAGCTTCCCGAGCAGACTTCAAAGCTGACAGGGCTTCCTGCACACCAGAATCCACTTCGCGCTCATACCAGGCGAGCCAATCTTCATTCTCAGCTGATGCTCCGGATAACATTGCAATCTCCGCTGAGCTCAGTTCACGATCATATGCCCTCAGTTCATCGACTTCGGCATCTTGAAGGCCCGCATCAAGAGTCCTGCCGCCAATCTTGAGTGTGATCTCCTGGCTGGAGTCTGCATCGGCAACTTGCTTGTTGTTCAGATCACCCCAATCCGACCTATAGTCGATATCTCGATACAAAGAATCTCTCACTACACGAGTCTTTAGCGGCCTTCCGTCGATATAGAGCTTCAACCCTGATGCGCGACTCGATCCGTCATAAGTCACCGCTACATGTCGCCATTCCTTAAATTTCTCCTCTTCTTCAGCCTGAATCCTTATTGCGTTACCTGGATAGAAGTTTGCCAGGGTAGCGGTCAGCTTTTTGTCTTCGAAGGTCAACTCGTAGCCACGGTTGGCAGCGTCAAGCCCGGCGCGGCTCCGATGAAGAATGACCCCTTTGGTCGGTACTTCGTGAGCACGAAACCAGATAGAAAAAGTGAATGATGATGTCCGCAAATAGTGCGCAACTTTGGGAAAAGCGATTTTCCTTGGAGACTCTCTGGGGAACCCGAGTGCACGGCCAGCCACACCCTGCCACTCTTTGCTATATGAAATGCCTGTCAGGCTCTCGACATTCACCCCACCGTCGGTGAGCAGATGTTTAGAACCAAAATCAAAACGATCGAAACTCACATAGATCTCTGGCGCAGGCATCAAGGCTGGCTTGCGAGGACCGCACTCTCCCGTTAGCTCCGCCAGCAGACCAGGATTCTCACCAGGATGTCGATTCGATGTCAACCAATTCCTCATACGTTCCGCCGATCCCTCGCGTGCTCTTTTGAGCCGCTGTTCTGCATCCGCCACGGCTGAAACTAGCCGCAGGTGCTCATCCCGTTGCCCTGGTCCGTAAACCAAGGCCGTTGGGGCAGGCACGCCGTTGGTGTAACGTGCAAAAAGCCCCAACTCATCGATCTTATCAAAGTAAGCAGCAAGTTGGTAGTAGTCCTTCATTGTGAAGGGATCGTACTTATGGTCGTGACAACGGGCGCACTCCAAAGTCAGTCCTAGCACTGCACTCGAAAACGTATTCACGCGGTCGAATACTTGATCCCAGCGAAACTCCTCGGGTTCACTACCTGACTCGTTAGATTGCACGGGCAGCCGCTGCATCGCCGTGGCGATGATTTGGTCTTGGCTAGGATTTGGCAGCAAGTCCCCAGCGATCTGGTCGCGCAGAAACTGATCAAACGGGAGGTTGCTGTTGAACGCCCGGATCACCCAATCGCGCCAAGGCCACACAACGCTATCTGCATCTTCATGTCGACCATAGGTGTCGGCATAACGCACTGCATCTAGCCAAGACACGGCCAAGTGCTCGCCAAAGTGCGGGGAACTCAAAAGGCGCTCCACAACGTTTTCGTGTGCATTAGGTGACTTATCGGCTTCAAATCGAACCACGTCTTCTGGCTTTGGAGGAAGCCCGGTGAGGGCTAGCGTCACCCGTCTGAGCCAATTCGATTTGGTTGCTTCTGGTGCACCGGTAAGCCCCTTTTTCTGCCAACCCTCACGGACGATCTGGTCGATCGCCGTTCGGGCAGACTCCACATTTCTCGTCTTTGTAGGTGGAATAAAGGCCCAGTGCTTCTCATACGGTGCACCTTGCGTGATCCAGTCCTTCAAAGTCTGCTTTTCGGTGACGCTCAGCGGCTCATGCTTATCGGGCGGAGGCATTAGCTCCTCTTTGTCCGATGTTTCCAGCCTCTCGATCAACGAACTAGCCGAAGGAGCACCAGGAACGATGGCTTTCGCTTCGACCGCAGCCTCGCGGATATCCAACCGCAAATCACCCTTGCGGGTACCCTCGTCAGAACCATGACAGGAAAAACATTTCGCTGCCAGAATGGGCCGCACCTGGAAGTTAAAAGACACCGGCTCAGCAGCCCATGTCAGGACTGGGAGCAATAGCAGCGCACAAGCCGGAGTGGATGAATGCAGCATGGGGAGGGTCAAAGTGCCCCATCACCATTGGGTCTCAATAAGCCGCGCTCTTTAACCAAAATACGGAACGCCCCTATGCCCGCCTGGTCTGTCTAGATGTGTTCAGACGAAAGTTGATCAAATGGCCATAGATTAAAGGATTGTCTTTCCTGTGGCTCTTCACTAGTTTTTCTCTTCCCAATTATGCCGAACGCCACCTCTTCCAAGACTGCTGCTAAAGCCAAAACCGAATCAGGATTCCAGCCCAAATACCCAGGCATCCGAGTAACGTGTAATGGCAATCAACTGGTTGCACAGCATGTGGAGACGCGGATCACTGAGGGTGGTGTGTTTTATCCGATTACTCCGAGCACTGAGGGCGGTGAGATCTACCAGCAGAGCTACGCATTTGGTGAACTGAACGTCTGGGGCCAACAAAAGGTGGCGGTGGAAACGGAAGGTGAACACGCCGCTCAGGGCGGTGCCACAGCACTTGCCGTCACCGGCCGTCGAGTGGTCAACTTTACCTCCGGTCAAGGCATCGTCTATGCCATGGAACAGTACTACCATGCTCCTGGCAAACTAAGCACGATGGTTCTTGAGATCGGCGCCCGTGCGCTGACCAAACATGCGCTGAACGTCCATTGCGGTCACGACGACATCTATGCGGCCCTGGACACTGGCTGGACCATGCTCATGGCCAAGGACGCTCAACAGTGCGCTGACCAAGCCATCATTTTGCGGAAAGTGAACGAGATTTGCCTCAATCCTGGAATGAACATCCAGGATGGCATGCTCACCACGCACAGCGAGCGCATGTATCTTTCACCTGAGGCAGACTTGTTGCGTGAGTTCTTAGGAGCATCCGATGACATCATTGAGTGCCCTACCCCAGCCCAACGTGAGCTTTTTGGACCGACTCGCAGAAGAGTGCCTGCGATGATGGATCTCAAGAATCCCATTTTGCTCGGCCCAGTGCAGAACCAGGAGCATCACATGAACGGCGTCATCGCCCGGCGTGACAATTTTAACGAATACATCCTCCCTAGTCTGGAGAAGGCGTACGCAGAGTTTGGCCGCCTAACAGGACGTTTCTACGGACTCCTCACTGAATACAAAACCGAAGACGCAGATACGGTGTTCGTTTCGCTCGGTTGCGCGGCAGACAACATCGAGGCGGCATGTGACTACCTCCGCGAGCAGCGCAATGCCAAGGTAGGCTCGATCCACATCAACGTTATTCGGCCATTCCCAGAGGCAGCGGTCATCGAAGCACTGCGAGGCAAAAAGAATGTCATCATCATCGAGCGCACCGACGAAGCCCTGGCCGGTGACAATCCCTTGGCACGAGAAATCCGTGTCACCCTTGGCAAAGCCAATGAAAACGCGCGGGTCGGTAGCGGCGCGTTGCCAGCACTGCAACCCGAAGAGACTCCTCGTCTATTCCGCGGCACCTACGGGCTCGGCAGCCGCGACTTTCGCCCCGAACACAGCATTGGTGCCTATGAGTTCGCTATCGGCCAAACCAAGCGCAAAGACGGAAAGGGTGCAGCAGATGGCGAGACCTACTTTACTCTCGGCATTGATCACCCTTATGCCGTCATCAGCAAGGATACGCCCTCGCTTCTTCCTGAAAACAGCATCGCCGTTCGCTTCCACTCCATCGGCGGCTGGGGAATGATCACTACTGGCAAAAACTTGGGCGAGTTGATCGGCGACTTTGGCAAGTTCATCTCCGAATCCAATCCGGAGTATGACGAAGACGGCACGCTCATGGACAAGCTCTTCGTCATGGCCAACCCAAAGTATGGCTCAGAAAAGAAAGGTGCACCTACCAACTACTACCTCACCGTAGCTCCACAGCGCATCAAGGTGAACTGCGAGCTCAACCACGTGGATGTGGTGCTCTGCTGTGACCCGAAGGCATTCACACACACCAATCCTCTGGATGGCTTGAAAAAAGGTGGCGCTCTTGTCTGGGAATCCAGTGAGAGCCCCGAAGTGGCTTGGGAGCGCGTGCCACCGAAGTACCGTCAGTTCGTCAAAGACAACGATATCCGTGTTTTCATCCTGCCAGGATTCGATATCGCCCGTGCCGCCACAAACAAGCCAGAACTGCAACTGCGGATGCAGGGCAACAGCTTCCTCGGCGCGTTTTTCCGCGTTTCTCCGTTCCTCAAGATATACGGCATTAGCGAGGAGATGTATTTGAACGACGTGCGCAAGCAGTACGAGAAAAAGTTCGGTCGATTCGGAGATGCTGTTGTTGAGTCGAACATGAAAGTCATGAACGAGGGCTTTGCTCGTGTGACAGAAATCAAGATTGGCGAAATTGAGGCCAAAGATCGCAGTTCCATGCGCAATCCTCTGCAAGCGCCACTAACAAAGAACCACATTATCCCGACGGCGGGTTGCGGTGCCTGTGGATGTGAGGGGATTGCGATGCCTTCGGAGCAATCCGCCCGCGCACCGGTGCAGACGATGGCAAAGTTTGATAGCGAGTTCCGTGCGGGTCTCGGGTATCACCAGCCCGCGGGAGCACTTGCCTCCGTTGGCGTGATAGCTGCAGGCAGCGGTGCCACTCAAAGCAAATACGTCGCTCGCCGCGAAACACCGGTTTACATCGCCGAGAACTGCACTCAATGCATGGAGTGCATCACCGCCTGTCCCGACACCGCACTTCCTAACACAGCCCAGGACGTCTCCACGGTGCTGAAGACCGCCATCAACAACTACGTCAGTGATGCGACAGATCGCTTGGCTTTCGGGGATGCTTTGGCGGCTCTGGAAAGCAGCGCCAGAGCAAAGATGAACGAGAGCGTGAAGGCTAAGACCAACATTCCCTTCAAGCAAATCGTCCGCGAGGAGGTTCAAGCCATCGCCACCGTTTCTGACAAAGCAAAAGCTGAGCTAACGGCCATCATCGACAAACTTCCGCTCGCTTACAGCAACGTCGTCGCTATCTACCGCAGTGTGGAACAGAAAAAGCCTGGTGAAGGCGGCCTGTTCTCCATTTTTGTGAGCGATCTATGCAAAGGTTGCGGCGAATGCGTCCAAGTTTGTGGTGATCACGATGCTTTGCGCATGACTCGTGAGACGGAGGAACTCAACGCCGAGTTGACCACGGCCCAAGTGTTTAGCCGCCTGCTTCCAGACACCCCTCAGAAGTATCTGGGTCTTTACAACGACAACGATCCAGCCGGATCTCGGGAAGCAGCCTTGCGCAACCACCTCATGGTGCGCCGCAATTACGAGGCTCTCGTCTCTGGTGATGGTGCTTGTGCCGGTTGTGGGGAGAAAAGTGTCTTGCGTTCAGTCGCGTCCGTCACTGAGGCCTACATGCGCCCTCTCTACCACGCCAAGGCAGAGCGCCTTCGTGCCAAGGCAGACCGTTTGGCCAAAGAAGGTGCGGAAAAGCTCTCAAAACTCGCCGCAGACGAACTCGCCCTATACAAGAAGTCCTTTGCACACGTGATCATGGGTCTTGGTGGCGAGAACGACAAGGACACCGCAAAGCGTATTGCGGAATACGAAGCCGCAAATGGCCCCATTACCAATCAGCACGTCATTGAAGGTCTCGTCGCGGTCCTGAAGACAGACGCTTTCAATCACAAGGAACTGCAAGCCATCGATGGCCGCCGAGCCAATGGAATGTCGGTCATGATGATGGGGGCTAGCACAGGTTGCAATACCGTGTATGGCTCTACACCTCCAGGAAACCCGCATCCATATCCATGGATGAACTCCTTGTTCCAAGACGGCAGCACCATCTCTTGGCTCATGGCAGAGAGCATCATTGTGAACCACGCACGCCGCAGTGTCGTTCCAGAGCGCCTGGTGGACGCTCTGCTAGACCGCACGGAAAGGGTTTCCAGTGAGGCTGATTACTTCCTTCTCACTCACCTTGATGATGCTCAGATGACGGAGCAGGAAATCAAAGAACTGCCCAAAGTCTGGGTCATCGGCGGAGACGGAGCACTCGGGGACATTGGGTTCCAAAATGTCTCCAAGGTCGTCCTTCAGAATCGACCTAACGTGAAGATGCTGATGCTCGACACCCAGGTTTACTCGAACACAGGCGGCCAAAATAGTGATAGCTCCACGATGCTCGGCGGCTATGACATGAACCAGTTCGGAGTCGCCTCCCAGGGCAAGCTCATCGAGAAGAAGAGCGTGGCTGAGGCCCTCACTGGCGGTCACGGCAGCCCCTATGTCGCTCAGGTCAGCATCGCGAACGCAGCCAAGCTCTACAAAGCACTTCTCGACGGGATTGAGTATCGCGGCACCGCCTTCTATCAGTGCTACACGACCTGTCAGCCCGAACACGGAGTCGGCGACAACATGTCTGCCGACCAAGCCAAGATGGTCCGCGATGCCCGCGGCATGCCCGAGTTCATCTTCAACCCGCGCAAAGGCGAGACACTCACCGAAGCCTTTGATGTCAAAGGCAACCCAAGTGTGGACCGCGACTGGTGGCGCACCAAGTACGCCGATGGCAGCGAATACAACTACACCGTTGCTCACTGGGCCATCACTGAAGGCCGCTTCCGCAAGCACATCAAGCCCATCAAGGAAGAGGAACTTGGCAACTACATCGCCTACGACAACATGCTCCTCCTGGTCACCCAGGACGACATGACTCACCGTCGTGTGTTTGATCCGACCCACCGCAGCTTCGTCCCCAACTTCGACTGCTACATCAAGGCCGAGCAGAATGGCAAACCCAGATACTACGCCGTCAGTCGCCAAATGGTTCTCTTTGGCGTCGAACGCCGCAAAGCCTGGCGCATGCTCCAAAGCCGCGCGGGACAGCCCAACAAAGACTACCCTGCCCAAAAAGCCCTTTTGGCCAAAGTCGACAAAGGCGAGATTAGCGTTGCCGACGTAAAGGCACGAGGCACCGAGCTTCTAGCCGCAGAACTTGCCGCTGGCAGCTAGAGCATCGTATCCTGGCAGGACTCTTCCATCCAAAGTGCCATCGACTTCTATTGTCGATGGCATTTTGTTATCCAAATCGGGACTGTCAGAGTTCAGCAGATCAGCTCCTGCCTGACAAAAAGAAACAGATCGGTTGTTGCTTTTGAATCAGGCACCCCCTAACATCAATTTCTTCCGCGGTCTCATTTCAACCTCTTCCGATTCCAATGAAAGCAGAACCATCCCAGCCGTTGCTGAGCGCACCTGATACCGAGGAGGCTTCCCTGATTGATTTGCTCTCCCGCGCTGCCGTCGTCGAGAACATGATCGCGTGCCAGTACTTGTTTGCTGGCTTTTCACTGAAGAAGTATCCGGGTGAGTTTGACGCCAAACTCGGCGAACAAGCCATTGCGGCCCAGTTGGAACGTAATCGCCGTTGGGGAGCCAAGATGCTTTTCACCGCACGCCAGGAGATGGAGCACCTGTGCATGGTGCAGAACATGCTCGCCATCCTCAATCGTCCATCATGGATGTGGCGGCCAAACTTCCCTCTTCCTGCTGCTGCTTCCCTGTTGAAGATCCCGAACCACCTCATGCCATTCTCGCTGCATGCGCTGGAAGTGTTCCGTTACTACGAGAAACCTGATTCCCTGAACCTCCCTTCCCCTTTTGCCCTAGATGCACTGAGTGCGCGCATCCCGCGTTTGGCGAGCATCATGAACGGTTTGAGGGCCGCCTTTGATGGCATCGTACCAGAGTATTCTGAGGAGGTTCACTCGGTGCAGTCGGCTTATGAGGAGATTCAGCGGCTGTTTGACCACCTCTTCGATACACGCAAGATCACGGCACGGAATCCGAATCGGATCGTCAATGAGCACTTCGGCTTCAACATTTCGCTCGAAGCCCTGGTGCAAGGCGAGGGCAAAACATACATTGATGACATCGTGAAGCAGATCTTGGAGGAAGGTGAGGGTGCCCAAGGCGCTCCTCCTCTCGGTAGCCACTTCATGGCATTCCAGTCGATGATTGACGAAGTCACTGACCTCGAATCTCACCATCCGGAACTAAACCCGGTCTTACCTGTGGTAGTCAATCCTTCCGTGCTTCCGCCTATCTTCCACCTTGGCCAGACCACGCCTATCACGAACAAGTTTACCGTGGCGGTGGTGCAGTTACTCAATGACATCTGCCAATTGCAGAGCCGAATGCTCACAGGCTTCTTTGATCGATATAACATCGACCAGACGACGGGAATCCATCCTCCAGTGGTGAATGCTTACTTCCAGACAGCGTTTTACCCCATGATGACGATGCTAGTCAGGCCACTGGGCGAGATCGTTTGCCGACTTCCTGCCGATGCCGACTACAAGCCACAGAAGGGCAAGCTTCCCGAGCGAACTGCAGGGCCAACCTTTGAGTTTGCCACCCCTCAGGGTGCTGGCAACGAGACGGCAAAGCGCGCTGCAGTGGCAGAGTTTTCCTCAGGGGAAGAGTATGTCGCCAAGCTCCGAGAGCTTGGCAAAGTTTGTGCCAATCTGGCGGCAAACGTCCCTGCGGGCTACGAACCTCTCGGCGGCCGGTCCTATGCGGACAACTTTACTTACTTGTCACAGAACCTGGAACGTATGGCGGTCAACTTTGGTGACTACTGGTCAGGCAAGATGGTCACCGTGGTGCCCAGCACCAACTTCCAGAACCTGGATAACATGAACTAACAGGCCATGAGCACGCACGTCATCGACATCGACTTCGAGGGGTTCTTCCTTTGCCGACTCGCCACCGATCCTGATCCCTCTCTGGAAGAACGCGGCATCAGCGGGTTCACTTATGCCGTTGCGGGCGAGTCCCTTTTGAATCCAGCCATCTTCTGTCAGCCAGAGGATGTGCAGAAGACTTATGGATTGAAGCCGCCCGAGTATCGTGACCGAGCGGCCGATGATCTTGAGCAGTTTGACATCGTCAACATCCGTCAGGCATCTCCGGATTATGCCAGCTACAACACCCAGGGCATCGGCATCAATGTCACTGGTGTGAAGGTCAATGGAAGCCCTGACTCCAAACTCACCTCCGTCCTCGCCAACGCTAAAGTCCGCTTCTGTGTGGACGGTGTGAAGGGCTGGAACTTCCCCGGTCCCATTTTTGAAGGCAGAAACCAAATCGTTTCTGATGGAGATCCTGATCGGTTCTCGGTCAATCCATTCGTTTTTCAAATCAAAGACGCAGCAGACAAGACCACATTCGTGCAGCGATTTGACCCTCTTGATTTTGATCATCCTCAAAACCAAATGTGGCAAACACCGGGTGACGTGGTTGCACGTCGTTTGCCCGTGCAGCGGTTTCCGCAGTCACAAGTTTTGCTGAACTCGCTGGGCATTGAAGACCCGATCGACCACTTCACGATGAGGAGCGATTGGCTTGCTGCCAAGGTCGCCGAAGCCGAGGCGTGCGGCAAAACAGCGCTCGCGGAAGCCTATAAGTCGCGCCAGTTCGCCGTTGATTTCTTCACGCAAGCCACGGGCCCTACTGTGCTATCGAATCGCCTCGCCAGCCGCATTCCTTTGCGGCAGCTATACATCCATGAGATCCGCGGGACGCCTCAGATGGCACCTATTGTTGTCAATAGTGGAGCATTTGCTGGCTACACCATCCGCACCAATGAGCCATGGCCGGTTCAATACTACATTGGTGCCTTCGATGGCGATCTAATGACAGGTTACATCACTGGCACACTGACGTTACCAGCCGATCTACCAGCCTGATTTCCCCCATTGGCAGCATCCACCTCAACCCACACTCCTATGAGCAACATCAAGAACGGCGTAAACCTCACTGACATCGAAAACCTGGTCAACGGCATCAAAGAGAACCCTGGACTCGCTAACGTGCAGTTCCAGGCCAAATCGACATGGGGCGGCAGCACGAAAGCCAACGTGGAGATTGGACCGTGCATCGCTGGCGGACAGGACATCTCACCGCCGACACGCAAGTTCAAGATGGTCGTCGACGAGCCGGGCGTGCTTGGCGGAGAGGATAGCGCGCCAAATCCAGTCGAGTATTTGGCCGCAGCGCTTTGCGGTTGCCTTACCGCCGGCATCGCCACCAACGCAGGACTGTTCGATGTGCAGCTCGACAAGATTGAAGTCGAAGTTGCGGTCAACTTTGACATTCACGGCGTGCTCGGGCTCAACAAGCAGACTCCAAGTGGCCCTCTCAGCCTTCACTATAAAGTCAAACTCGGTGGCCCAGGAGCAGCTGAAGCCATGGAGCGGTGCAAGACCACCATTGACCGCAAGTCTCCCATCAAGAACGCCATCCATCTGCCTCTACAGGTGACCACTGACTTCGAGCTTCTTCCTTGAACTCCAAACCGCGAGCTGCCACGGGCATCAGTGAGGTCACGGACGCCTTCACTGGCGGTGCCGAGGCCGCCAAGCGTGCGCTAGATCACCTCGGTGCAGACCTTGAGGCCCATCTAGCGCTGGTGTTTTGCACCTCACGGTTAGATCCGGCAGCAGTCACCCAGGGCATCCGCAGTGTCTTGAAGCCCGACGTTCCGCTTTTCGGAGCAAATGCGAACGGCGTCATCGGCAATGACTTCGTCGGGTACGATGGCTTCCAAGTTGGTGTTGCGTTGCTGCATCTACCTGGAGTGGAGATGAAGTTCTTCCATCACACCGGCATCGCCTTCAAAGAAGCCGAAGCCGGCGATGTGCTGGGCACTCTGATCTCGCCACAACTGCGGGACACGGTAGCAGACGACTTCCTTTTGTTTTTTTATGACTCCGTGAACCGGCTCAAAGGCAGATTCATCATGAATCTCGCCACACCGCTGCTTGAGGGCATGGCGCGACATCTTCCGTCCGGCCTGCGGGTGGCTGGCGCACGGGTCATGGGAGACATGAAGTTCAATCCCACAACGCAATGGTGTGGTCAGGCTCTGCTGCAAGATTCAGCCGTGGCGCTTCTCTTCTCTGGAGGACTCAGGGTGCACAAAAAGGTTCTTCACGGCTGCCGCCCCACGAGCGCCTACCATCGCGTGACCAAAGCAGACGGCCCTGTGGTGCTGGAGATTGACGGACGTCCCGCGCTTGACCTCATCGGCGACATATTAGGCCCAGAACTGCGAGGTGACTTCCAGCAGTACAAGTTCTTCCTCACGTTTGGCGTCAACCACGGCGGCAAGTGGGGTGACTTCGTCGAAGATCACTACGCTAGCCGGATGTGCGTCAATGTAGATCAGAAACGTGGCGGCATTGTGTTGGCAGAGCCTCTGGCGGAAGGAGACGAGTTCCAGATCATGCGGCGGAACTTTGACATGCGGCAGTACCGGGCTGCCACCGCTGCACTGGTGGATGAAGTCGTCAGTTCCGGCAGCGTACCGTTCTTCGCCCTCTACATCAACTGTGCAGGCCGCGCGGCATCCTACTACGGCAGTCAGGAAGAGGAAGCCGCCTATGTAGCAGAAGGCCTTGGCAAGCGGGTGCCTCTTCTTGGCGTCTACGAGGCCGGGGAGTTCTCTCGCGTCAACGGACGCTTGCAACTCCTGGACTGGAGCGGCGTTCTGGTTCTGTTCAGTTATCCCGCATGAGCCTTCCGCCAAACAGCGATCCGCGCATCGAGGCCGAGTATTATGCCCGCCTCGCTGACGAGAATGCTGGCCAGATCATCCGTGCTGACGCACAGCTCTCGCTCGCACGCCGCGAGCTAGATCAGCGCACGAAGGGCTTTCGCATCTTGTCCATGTTAGGAGATACCACCTCGCTGAACTCCTACTCAGACATGGGACCGGTGCTGGAGGCAACACTCACCCGCATCCATGAGGTGTTCCACGTAGACCGCTCCTTGGTGCTTCTGGAGAAGCCAGGAGCGCCCGGAATCTTCACGGTGGCCCACCATCTTGGCCTCGACCCGCAAGTCGTGAAACGCTTGAGCGCACTCATGTTCGCCATCAACGACACGCTGCTCGAAGGGCGGGAGCATGTCGTGATGAATCGGGCCACAACCAAGTTTCCGTTTATCGATCTCCTTCAGTCCATGCTCGGGCTGACCTATTTCGTCTGCGTTCCCGTGAAAACAGCGGGTGCCACTACGGGTTGGCTGCTGGCGAGCAACGACAAAGAGGCCTATCCGTTTTATCCACCGTTTGACCAGGGCCACGTGGAGATTTTTACCGCCATTGCAGCCTTCCTGGGGGCTGCTTTGGCCAACCAGAAACTCTACCGCGATCTCGCCACTGCGCACGATGAGTTGGCCACGATTAACAGCGAACTGGAAGCCAGGGTGGAAGCACGCACTGCTGACCTCGATCAGCGCAATCAACAACTCGCCCGCGAGAAGGAGCGCAGTGAGGAACTCCTGCTCAACATGCTCCCCCGGCAGACCGCCCTTGAGCTACAGCGCACTGGCCAGGCCGTTCCACGCAGTTTTGAAAAAGCCATCGTCGTGTTTGCAGACATTGTTGGCTTCACCGACATCTCAGAAAAGATGTCGCCCGGAGAGCTAGTCAGCGAGCTAGACCAAGTCTTTCGTGCGTTCGATCACATCATCCAGCGCTACGGCTTGGAGAAACTCAAGACCATCGGCGACTGCTACATGTTTGCAGGCGGACTTCCCGTTCCCAATGAGCAGGCCGCCACCGCCGCCGTCCATGCCTGTCTTGAGTTTCAGGAGTTCCTCATCCGCCGCCGAGATGAGCTGGAGCGCCAGGGTAAGCCCTATTTCCTCTTCCGCTATGGCGTCAACTGCGGCCCAGTGGTAGCGGGCGTCGTTGGCTCCAAAAAGTTCGTTTACGACGTCTGGGGCAGCACCGTCAACATCGCCGCCCGCTTGGAGTCCGCAGCAGAAGTCGGTCGCGTGAACATCTCCGAGGCCACCTACGAACTCGTCAAAGAAGAGTTTCACTGCGTTCCACGGGGCGAAATCACCGTCAAACACGGCCGAAAGATCCAGATGTACTACGTCGAGCCCACCCAGCCCGCGCTCAGCTAGAAAGTTGAACATGGCGGTGGGTGGGTGGACGAAAACAGCCATAGTGCCGTAAATCTGGTCAGGAACGTCCCAGACAGTGGGCTCCTAGGCGCTTTCGATATACCGGCTTAAGCTAACGATTGCCTTGGTGCCCATGGTTTTGGCCTACTTCGAGCCAAAGGAGGCCTGCATTGGGCCAAAGGAGGCCTGCATTGGGCCAAAGGAGGCCTGCATTGAGTCAAAGGAGGCCTGCATTGGGCCAAAGGAGGCCTGCATTGAGCCAAAGGAGGCCCGCCGCTGATGCCCGAACGACGACGCCAAACCAAACTAGAAGCCCTCTGACCCGGCCCCGGCAAGCTCGCACCTGCCCTTGGCATCCCCGGTCACGACCAGGGCACACCCTTGACTGGAGCAATCACCTCAGATTTGCCAGGATGGTCACTCCACCACGATTGATGAAGTTTCCGCCTCCTGCGGCTACGAGATTGCCACCGCCAGCAGCCACGAGGGTGGCTCCATCTTGGCCAACGAGGTTGCCTGCTCCTTTGGCTATGAGGCCAGCACCATCGCGGGCTATTACGCTCGCACCATCATTTCCTACAAGGTGTCCGGCTCCGGCAGCCACGATGTTTCCACCGCCTGCAGCGACGAGATTGCCGCCTCCGGCTGCGACTAAAGTGCTGCCGTCTTGGCCGACGAGCTTCCCACCGCCAGCATTTACAAGGTCGGCTATGGACATGAAGGTGCTGCCGTCTTGGCCAACAAGGTAGGCGGCAGACAATGTGCTGCCATCTTGGCCAACGAGGTTTCCACCTCCTGCGGCTACGAGATTGCCTCCGCCAGCAGCCACCAGATTGCCGCCACCTGCGGCTACGAGGCTGTTGGCGGGAATAAACAGATTGGCGAGCACGGTGTTGGCAGGTTGAGTGCCTGCGGAGAGCGTAGGCAGATGAGCCAATTGCACATTGCTGCTGTCACCAGGACCCACGGCGACACGAACTGAGGTGCTGTCCTTTACCAAACGAATGCTGCTGGCCAGTATGTTGGCGGAAGGACCAACGGCGAGCACGCGTCCGCCACCGAGTTGGACCACGGTGACACCATTGTTGAGTTGGAGGATGTCCGCTCCTCCAAAGGAGGTCACCAGAGGCTCGGCCTGCCCAGCGAACGTGCCGCCAGTGAGGAAGTCTATAGGGATGGCAGGCAATCCTTCTCCCAAAAGCCCATTTGCTGCACTTTTAGTGACATCGGCGGCCTGAGCCCCTTCATTGCCTGAGCGGACGAAGACGCTGAGCGGTCCAGGAGACTTACCCATCGCATTTTCAGTATCAAAGATGCAGGTGTTGTCATTGATGCGGGTGCCGGTGAAGTCATCTCTGACCTTCACGGTAAGTGTCACAGCACCCCCTTCACGCGGGAGGAGCGCATAAATCTCCCAAGTGACTTTTGATCCCTTCTTTTTCGCCACATTAAGGTTTCCGTAAGTCTCCGTGGTGGTTGAGATCAAGTTGGCATTGTAGCGGTAAGAACTGGCGCTGATGTAATCACAACCATCAGGGATGCTCATCTCGATGATGCCTTTGTCGAGCGCGAGGTTCGAGAGGTTACCCACCATGATGGTATAGCTGAAGGTGTCTCCGCGCTTGACTGAAACAGGAGCACAGCGACCAACGAATATTTTTGCATCCTTTCCCGAGTCAACTTGTACGGGGACGGTGGCCTTAACGGGAATCTTTGCCATCGCAATGAGTGGATTCACCCCAGCAGCCCGGGCCGATCTCGCACTGGACGGTTTCACATAGGATCCGCTAACGGTAGCATCCAGTTCCAAGGGTTCCCTCGTCTGGCCCTTGGTGTTCTGGAGCGCGGCCTTAGTGGCGGGATCCAGATTGATCTTGATGGTGGGGAAAGCGATGTTGAGGCTGCCGAGCGGGAACGAGAGCTTCCGTGCACCTTTGGAATCGGGCGCACTGATGCTAAAGGTGTTGTTTGTAGCTCCGGGTGCAAACGTCTCCACCACCTGACCTGCGGTATTGAAAACTTGAGCCAGGGCCACTTGGAAACCTTTGGGGATAACGGTATCCATTTTCATGCCGGAAAGAGCTACGCCCTGACCACCCGTGACTTCATAGGGAATGCTGAGGGTGATGGACTCATTGTCCGCCAAGGTGCTGCGACTCTTCACCACACCAACGGGCAAGGTTGGGATGGCAGGAAGTGTGGTGAGCACTTTCACAGCGTCCTCAGTGTCGCCCACGGGGAAGTGCAGGTTCGTAGCAGTGAGGTGATAGCCTTTCGCTAGAGTGTAAGCCAGACCATTCTTTACCCCACTGACACCACCTCCTTGGCTGATGATGGTACGTCCAGTGGGAACACTGGTTTTGACCTGAACGCGGTAAACAAAATGCCCGCTGGAGCTTGCGTTCAAGTCTCCTGCTGGAAAACCTATGCTCCGCACGAGGGCAGCGGTCACTCCGTCGTATTTGCGGTTGCCATTGGCATCATTGAATACTTCACCGACATCGTAGAAGCCATTGGCCTTGCGGTTGTCAGCGCCGGGTGTGTTGTCGAACGGAGTGTCGGTGTAGCCCTCGGCACCGACGATCTTCATCTCTTTTCCGGCAGCATCATAGAAGCGATAATCCACGAGGCTGGGCACCGTGCTGCCATTCCTCTCCAGTGAACCGATAAATGTCATCTCTTCAGGTATGTAGTCGCGCACCACGACCCCCAAAGCCGCGCCTCCCCCTGGTTCATTGCGGTAGGTGAGCTTGTAATCACAGAGGCCATCCGTGCTGATAGTCTTGCCATTTGCGCCTATTCCCTTGTCATCTATGACAGTGATGATGCGCTCTCCCGCCCTAAAGATCACTCCGTCCCCAACAGCTTCCTTGGTTAATGTGAGCTTCGGCGCGGCCAGTGGCGGATCACTGAGCAGGGGGCGTGCAGGCGGCGGTTCTGCGGCAAACAGGGTCTTGGTGCCGAACACTGCCCAGAAAACAGGAGTGATGCTCACCTCCATCGGGGTGCTCACTCCATTGACGTTCACAGTGGATGGCACGTCCTGGCCCACGACCAGATCATATTCCATATAACGGAACTCGCCGCCGCCCACCGTGCCGAGAACGAAGAACATCTCACGCGTTTCAGGGAAATAGGCTGGTAGTGTGGTGGGGTTTAGGTCTGCCGCTGGCCAGGTTCCGGTGACAAATCGGAAGCTGCCGTTGCTGCCAGGCCCGCCTGTGCCGTCGTTGACTCCAGCCGCTAGCAAGGAGGTGCCGCTGGGCAAAACGTTGTTCACCTTGGCTCCGGTGATGGCAGTCGGGAGCCAGTTCTTGGCGGTGACGGTGTAACGGATGGTCTCACCAGGATGCGCAATGTTCTTGTTGGAGCTGACGCTGACTTCCAACGGCGGATCTATCACGACTTCATCGGGTGGAGCGATGACCTTCTGCCCATCAGCGCGTGTAACGGTGGCAGTCGAGTTCTTGATGATGGTCCCGTCCTTGGTGGTGGTCTTCACCTTCACCCGCACTTCCATGGTCGCTGTGCCGTTGGGGTTCAGGGTGGGACCATTCCAGACGAAATCCGTGATGTTGGGGTATGTCCCAGTGATCGATGTGGGAGAGGGTGTGGTGCCGATGAGGGTGGTGTTGGCGGGAGTACTCATCGTCAGCTTGTAGCCGCTGATGGTCCCGGTGCCGTTATTCTCGATCTCCAACTGATAGGTGATGGTTTCCTCAATGTGAGCACGATCTCCGTTGATCGGGGAACTGGTGGTGGTCGTGCTGATTGTCAGGCTCAGCGGCTCTTGCAACTCCACCACGGGCATCGGCTTGGTCACTAAGGTAGTGCTGCCACGCTTGAAGTTGCCTTTGAGAGCGAGTTTGGAGCCATTGGCACCAGAGAGCACACGCACGGAGAATACTTTCACCCCGGATGACCCAGCTGGCACATCTAACGTCCACCGGACGTATTTGGAAGCACCCGCAGGCACAAGAGTGTGACCCTCATCCGCCACCAATAAGCTGAGGTTTGAAGGCAAAAGACACTCGACCACTGCTCCGGTGACGGCGGCATCCGTGTTGTTAACATAGTGCAGCGAGTAGGTCACCAAGCCGCCCACATCCACGTCGTAGGTGTAGATGCCGTTGGTTCCAGCAGAGCCGTTCGCGTCACTATCCGTGCTGGCCCCCGTGATGAGGTCATACGTCTTGCTGGAGGGCGAGTAGCTGGACAAAACGAACTGCACGGCCTCAGCGTTGTCTCCACTGGCCAGCAGCACATCCGCGCGGCTGCTCTGGAAACGTGATGAAGCTAGCCTATGCGGTGCGGCTGCTAGTGTATTGTAGGGCAAGATGGAGCCTGGGAAAGAGAAGGTTAGCAGATTGGTGTTATCCAGAAGAGAGGTCATGCGCCATGCACGAACGCCGCTGCGGTTTTCACCGCTCCCGAACGGTGTAGCTACCACGATCTCCGGGAAGCGATCATCATTGAGATCCATCAGCATCACATCTGAGCGGAACGTCGTGGCACTGGCCACGGTCGGCCCAAACCCGCCATCCAAGCCACCGTTGGGGTGGAAAGGTGCGGCACCTCGGCTATCATAAAACCGCACGGTGAGGAAATCCCGAAACTCTCCGGTCACATAGAAGTCCCCAAACTGATGCTGGGTGAACACCAGGTCCGCGCGGCCATCTCCCGAGACATCGCCCACGGCTATGGCTTGGATGGCGTCCGCACCCGTGGATGTGGCGATGGGGCGCACGGCAGTATTCACGTCATCGGCTCCATGGAAGTTGCCCAGGCCCGTGTTCAAGAAAGTCAGCACACCGTTGTTGGCCGCATCAATCATGACCACATCGGTCTTGCCGTCTCCCGTGACATCTCCCAGACGCACTGCCCCTGGCGTAGAGGTGGGATATGCTATGGCGTAGTTGGAAGCACCGAGCTGAAACTGATCATTGTGAATGAGCACCGCTATCCGCGTGTCTGTGCCCGTGCCGGAGATGATGAGGTCTTCTTTTGTGTCGTTACTGACATTTCCCGCAGCGATGCCTACCACGGTGGTGATGCCCGTGGTCGCCAACCCGCCAACGCTCATCACCGAGAACTGGAGGGTGCCGAGGCCATCAGGACCATTATTCTGATACACCACCAGCCCACCACTGAGCACCAGTGCGAGGTCCGGGCGTCCATCGCCATTGAAGTCACCTACCGCGCTATCACTCACCGCGTTTGCGGCCACATTGAAGCCATTGCTCACATAGGTGCCGTTCGACTGCTGCTTGCGCACCTTGATGGTGCCAGAGGCGCGGTCCACTTGCATGATGTCATCCCGACCATCACCATCGAAGTCGGCACCAAACAGCCCACGGCAGTCAAATGTCGGCCCCGAGTTGGTGAACAGCTTCTCGCCGACGAACTTGGGATACAAGTTGGGTGTCGTGCCCAAGGGGAATGGCGAGGAAAACTCGCGCTTTTGAATGGCGGATGCATTCCCTGCTGCATCCAGTGCCCGCATTTCGATCTGGATGGATTTGCACACCTGCTGAACGGTCAACGGCGTATCCCGCTGCCAAGCCAGGTCCGTCCAGGCCGTGGCGCCCGGGATGGGAATCTTGGAGTTGATGACAAAGCGGTACTGAACCTTGTCAATCCCCGTCTCGTCCTGCGGATCGAGCAAGAGCTTGAACGCGTGAGCCGTGCCGACTTTTTGAACCCAAGAGTGGGTGATGCTCAGCAGGGGTGGCGTGCTATCGGAAGCCATCGCTACAGACGCGATAGCGAAGTAGATCGCGGCGATTCTTTTGGTGGTCATATTGGAAGTGAGATGAAGGCAACGCCCAATTGCATGCTGTTGAACCGCAGCCCAGCAGATGAGGCAATGGAAGCAATCATCTCTAACCTAGGAGTCAACCTCATCCGTGGGATTGTGCTGTCTTGGAAAGCAAAATAGTCACTGGAACGGTGCGCTGCTTGCTGTAAGTCAGCTTCCTCCATGAGTTCCTCTACCCAAACATCCTGGCATCGATTTCAGTCCCAACTTGTTCGCTATTCAGATCTTGGCTTTTCTTTAGATACAAGCCGGATGGCATTCGCGAGCGATTTCGTTGCGAGCATGAAGCCTAGTATTGATCGTGCCTTCAAGGATATGAAGGATCTCGAGTCTGGCGGAATCGCCAATCCAGATGAAAAGCGCATGGTGGGCCATTACTGGCTCAGAAACCCTGCCCTGGCACCTTCAGTTGAGCTTCGTGACGCCATCACGAGCACATTGGACGCGACACTTGCTTTTGCAGATGACGTCAAAAGCGGAAAAATCACAGCACCCAATGGTAAAAAGTTTACGCGGGTCCTTGTGGTTGGCATCGGTGGCTCAGCGTTGGGCCCGCAGCTCATTGCAGATGCCCTCACCGCCCCGGTTCCACCTCTGGCGATTGATTTCTTCGACAACACGGACCCTGACGGCATGGACCGGATTGCGGCGCGCATTGGAGACGCTTGGGCCACCACTTTGACTTTGGTGGTCTCCAAATCTGGCGGCACCAAAGAGACTCGCAATGGAATGTTAGAAGCTGAGAATGCCTACAAAACCCGCGGACTGGATTTTTCAAAACACGCCGTAGCTATCACCGGAGAGGGCAGCGAACTCGACAAACACGCCATTGCCCAGGGTTGGATGAAGCGATTTCCCATGTGGGATTGGGTTGGCGGACGCACCTCCGTCATGAGCGCCGTCGGCACCGTAGCCGCCGCTCTCCAAGGAGTCGACGTTCGTGGCATCCTCGACGGAGCTGCCGCAATGGATGAAAAGACCCGTTCTCTTCCTGTGGAAAGCAATGCTGCGATGATGTTAGCATTGATGTGGTATCACGCCGGCAAAGGCAAAGGGCTCAAGGACATGGTGATCCTTCCATACAAAGACAAGTTGGTGCTCATGAGCAAGTATCTGCAACAGCTCGTGATGGAATCCCTTGGCAAAGAACACGACCTCGACGGCAAAGTCGTCAATCAAGGTATCGCTGTTTACGGCAACAAAGGTTCAACGGATCAGCATGCATACGTCCAGCAACTGCGTGATGGCGTGAACAACTTCTTCGCCACGTTTATTGAGATTCGCAAAGGTCGCTCCGGCAAAGGGATCGAAGTTGAACCAGAAACGAGTTCTGGCGACTATCTGCAAGGCTTTCTCCGCGGAACGCGCGCTGCTCTCACAGGAAGCGGCCGGGAATCGATGACTATTTCCCTCACCGAGGTGAACGCATTCACCGTTGGAATGCTGATTGCGCTCTATGAACGAGCGGTCTCGTTCTATGCCTCACTCGTCAACATTAACGCTTACCATCAACCCGGTGTCGAAGCAGGCAAGAAGGCCGCTGGCGAGTTCCTCAAGCTTCTTGGGAACGTTCGCACTCACTTGAAGTCGCTCAACTCGCCTGCGGGAGCAGAGGCAATCGCTTCCAATCTCGCTGCTGATCCCGAGGATGTCTGGCATTGCCTACACCATCTGGCGGCCAATGGGCAAGCGAGCGTAGTTGTGGGTGAGACCGCCACAACTGACGTCTTTTCTGCCACTTGATCCCCGGAGGAATCCGTTCATCATAGGGCTTCAACCTCCCCCCATGCCGAAAGAAGCCGTCATTGCTTGTATCGTGCTGTCCGCTCTGTTTTTGCTCGTATTTGGAATCTCCAAAGAGCCACGGAGCTGGCGGCGGCTTTATCAGCACTTTTTCCGATCGGGTGAAATGCCATCTGTGAATCGGAACAAGGCTATGGACGAGCGTATTTCGGTTAAAGCAGGCACGCTCGCCGTGATCATCCTCGTCATTGACGTGGTCGTCCTTCTCGGTGGCGTGGGATACGCCGCCTACGAGCGATACAGCAACTACGAGGTCGAAGACGCTGCTAAGTTAGAAGAAGTAAAGAAACTGTCCGGCCCGCGCCTGCTTCAGTAAGCCATAGGCAGCTTTTCCATCCATTTAAGCTCTTGCCAGTCAGGTTTTCCGTCCAAAACAGGCACCACGGCTACTGTCGCTTGGACCGGGTAGGGCTCTCCTGAGATGCGGCTTTTGTAGTCCTGTTTTAGAGACACGGCGAGGAACCCCTGCCCTGGGCGGACGGATCCAATGTCTCCACGCGCCTGCATGTAACCAGCAGAGCGGCCATCAGGCGATTCTTTGGAATCGGCGCGCTCGGCGACAAACTGCCAGCGCTCCACCGGCATTCGTCCGTAGTGCCGAAGCCAATGTCCCGTATCATAGCCCACTGGCTGTAAGTAGCGCCGGTGAGTCATTTTGAGGTAACTCACCTGAAGATTGTCGGCAGCTGCTCGAATCGAATCATCAGGATGCTCGGACTTCACTTTCTGCAATAGTTCAGCGCCCGCACCAGGGGTGAGAGGTGCTAGCGGCTTGTGCCTTGGTCCAATGATTGTAGCTAACACACAGAAGACGGCCATTGCCGTGCATACCCACATTGTGCTCGTCGTCCACCGGTCCACCCCCACGACTTCTTGCTCCTCAGTGGATGGCGCATTCTCCGATTTCATGAGCTTGACGATCCATCCATCTAGCAGCAGCCAAAGTTCTCGGAACGCCGCCAGACTGATTAACACGAGAGCCCAGTCGATCGATTGCCAAAGACGACTTGCTGTTTGATTGCCTGACATGCCTGCCAAAACAGTGGCCGACCCGAGATTAAGCGCTAGCAGCAAGAGCAACCAGAGCCTCTCGCTGCTTCTCCACCGCCAGATGAGCACTCCCAGGGCGACGAAGAACAGCCACATCACAATGTCGCGGCTAAGTGCCATCCAACCGACAATAAGTCCTGCTGCGACTAATAGTCCGGCGATGTCGCCCCGCCTCCAGGCGGCGGCAAGTCCCAAGCAACCTAACATCGAAATGCCAGCCAATCTGACTGCTGGATCATTGATTCGCATGTAGGTGAAACTTTCCACCCACGCGGCCGACACTTGCTTGATGTAGCGGACTGGATCCTCAGCCACCGTCTTCTTGAAGAGGTTCATGTGGTAGAGATACTCTCCCGCATAGTCCCCCCGCTTCACACCGCCGTGCAGGATCGGCTCGTCATTCATCCCTGGCCACATGCGTTTATGCACGGGATCTGCGCCTCCGCGTAAGAGTGTGCCGCTGTTCGTGCTTGGCGTCATCACACCCAAAACCACCTTCTGCCGGATGAGCCAGGGCAGAAATACAGCGCTCATTCCCACGGTGAATGCACCTGCGATCCAAATACTCCGCACCCAGCCATTTCTCATCCACGTCACGACCAAAAAGTAGATCGCTAGCATCGGCACACCCAACAAAGTGGTGCCCGACGTCATATTGGCGAACCCATAGAGTGCTCCAGCAACAACCATGAGCCACGTGTTGGCCGTTTTCAAAGCACGCCAAGCCGCAAGCGTTCCCAGAGCACACAATCCCATTCCTGGACTCTCGGTGAGAACACCCATCACGTGAGGCAAGTGCGTTTCACCCATCATCACGGCCAATGCACCACACACCCCGAGCACTCGCCCACCCAAGGCCCGTCCCAGGGCATAAGCTGAGAGCGCTCCAAGTGCCCACAGCGCGGCATTCATGGCCCTGACCCAGTCCATTGGGTCTCCCGGAAGAAGAAATAACGGAGCCATCATGACACTATAGAATGGCCGCTGACCATCAAAGCCAGTGGTGATTCCCCACCCTTCTGCAAGGCCATAGGCCATGTTGTACCAGCCTGCAGAGTCACTTTCAGGCTGTCCACCCACACAAAACGTGCCGTCTGAGTACAAACCCGCTCCCACCACACGAAGGAACGCCACCACGAGCGCAACCGAAAAGACCACGGCAGCGTCATGGCGCTCTACAAATGCCGGTAGTGCTACTTTCCCGCCCCTGCCCTTTCTCAGCCGGATCGATAAAGCCAACAGCACCAAAAAGGGCACCATCCACTCCGCTCCTTCCCATTGCTTGGGTGCCAGCAGTGTATACTTCTTTCCGTTGGTACGTGGGTCTGAGCCATCCTTTGGGACAAACTTCACCACGTCGCGGAAGTGATTGTACCAGCCATCACGCAGGTAGGAGATGGCGGATGCCTTTTCTGCGTGTTGCAATGGCACGCCGTTCTCGAACAACACCACTCGGTGCTCCATCAGAGGATTCCGATAGCGGTGTTGAATGCGCCATTCGTAGACGCCATCATCCAGTGCGATCTTTTTTGCCTCGACCTCCAGCCTCACCGTCAGCCCCAGTCCAAAATGCTGCTGCACCACTTGGGCAAAGACGACCGTGGCCACTAGCACCCACGCCAGCCGCCACCAGCGGTCAACTCCCCAGGATTCAAACGTTGCTTTCAAGCTCATCTCCGCTTCCATGACGTGACCAATGAGCAAAATCAAGATCCTCGTCACAGGCAGCCATGGCCGCATGGGCCAGGCTGTCATCCGCGCAACCGAACTCAATCCCTCCACAGAGGTGGGAGCCGCCATTGATGTAGGTGACTCTCTCGATGACGCGCTAAAGGCTTCAGACGTCGTCGTCGACTTCACCACCCACCATTTCAGCGACGAACTAGTGGCCGCCTGTCTCAAGCACGGCAAGCCCCTGGTCATGGGAACCACTGGCCACACGCCCGACGAAGTCACTCGCATCAAAGAGGCATCCAAGACATTGCCGATTGTTTTCGCCCCTAACTTCTCGGTTGGAGTCAACACGCTCTTCTGGCTCACTCGTAAAGCTACCGAGATCCTCGGCCCTGCCTTTGATCTAGAAGTAATCGAGATGCATCACCGCATGAAGACAGACTCACCCAGCGGCACAGCACGTCGCCTTGTTGAGATCCTTACAGAAGTGCGCAACCTCGACTATGACAAAGACACCCGTCACGGACGCAAAGGCGATGTCGGAGCACGTACACCTACAGAGATTGGCGTTCACGCCCTTCGTGGAGGAGATGTCGTGGGAGATCACACCGTCGTCTATGCCAACTTAGGCGAGAGGGTAGAACTCACGCACAAGGCATCTTCCAGGGACACATTTGCCACCGGGGCCGTTCGTGCTGCCGTCTGGCTAAAGGATCAAGGGCCTGGCATTTTCGACATGCAGGACGTGCTGGGTCTTCGGTAGCACCCGCCATGCCGGTTTATCATCTGGCTCTCGGCTCGAATCAGGGCGATCGCCTAGCGCATCTACGGCAGGCTGCGGCACAATTGCGCCAACTAGGGCTGGCGCTGCAGGCCGCGCCTGTCTATGAGACAGCACCTGTTGATTGCCCAGACGGTTCCCCTGCGTTTCTTAACACAGTCGTGAGGCTTACCACTCCACTTGAGCCCACCGAGTTGCACAGAGAATGCCTTCGACTTGAGTCCGCTGCTGGCCGCCCCGAGGTCCGTGCCAAGAACGCACCTCGCCCATTGGATGTCGATCTTCTTCACACCACAGCGCCATTCGACAATACAGAGGCGCTAGAGCTGCCACATCCACGGCTACATATTCGGCGCTTTGTGCTTCAACCTCTAAGCGACTTGTCACCACAACTCGTCATCGCCGGCAAGTCGGTGCTGTCTCATCTTGGTGCCCTCGCAGACGATCCAACTGCCATCCGCGTCGTGGCTGATTCGACTTGGCCCGGGCCACCCCACTACCCGATCCTTTCTCTCAGCGACCTTCCAGAACGCAAGCTTTCCGGCCCGCTGCTGTCTGTCCTCACCGCCTACGACTACCCGGCTGCTCGGCTTCTCGACGAAGCAGGCGTGGACATGCTGCTCGTGGGCGATTCGCTCGGCATGGTCGTGTTGGGCCTTCCAGACACCACCCAGGTCACCATGGAGCACATGCTTCATCATGTGGAAGCCGTTGCAAGGGGTGCCAAACGCGCGCCAGTCATCGCAGATCTGCCTTATCACAGCTACCTCACTCCCGAACAAGCAGTTGCAAATGCTCAACGCCTCATCAACGCCGGAGGCACTGCCGTCAAACTCGAAGGTGGCGTGAGCCAACTGCCGCAGATTGAAGCGATCATTGCCGCTGGCATCCCACTCATTGGCCATATCGGCATGTTGCCCCAGAGCATCTTTGAGGAAGGCGGCAAGTATCGCAAAAAAGGCCGTACACCCGAAGGCGCGGCTGCTATTCATGCAGATGCCCTGGCCCTTGAGAAAGCTGGAGCTCTGGCCGTCGTGATTGAAAGCGTCGTGCCAGAAGTGGCCACCAGCGTCACTCAAAAGACCATCATGAGCACCATCGGGATTGGTTCTGGTGTCGGTACAGATGGTCAAGTGCTCGTCTTGCATGATCTCGTTGGAGGTTTCCCGTGGTTCCGTCCCCCTTTTGCCACTACTTATGGCAATGTGGCCGAAACCACCCAACTTGCTGCGATCTCGTACATCTCCCAGGTGCATCACAGACGTTCGTAGCAGTACGGCGTCACATGCTTTGGCATCCTCAGCTTCGGACCACTGTAGCCACGCGCCAGCAGTTCCCTACTCAGATAAATCATCAATCCGCCGTGGGCTACCACCAGGACATTCCCTGGCCGTTCGGAGATCGCGTCTGCAGCAGCTTTCACTCTCTGCATTAGATCATCACGACACGCTCTCTGCGACCTGTGGCCCGTCAGCCAGCACAAACGAAGTAGCCATGTCCACACTCGCACTGGCATCCTCAGCTTACCGGTGCGGAAGGTCATAAACTCAGCCTCCCGCAGTAGTGGGGTGACTTCCACTTCACTACCGAATACATTGAGAGCCGTCTGATGCGCACGAGACAGATCGCTCGCCACACAAGTTTGCCACTCATCGGTAGTAAACGACACTGGTGACACCGTCACAGGTGACTCATCATATTCCAACTTCCAACGCTGAAGGTCCTCGGCTGTAAGCCACCCAGTCGGCAAACCACGGTCCACTGGGAAGTGCCTTAACAGGCAAATGCGATGTCCTGACTTCACTTCCCTGTGATGGCCTTTGATGGAGCAGATGACTCTCCGTTCACGGTCCACGTCGAAGACACCTTCACCTTGCCTTCCCCCCAGTAAAGGTATCGCCAAAAATGGTAACCTCCCAGCGTGTCATTTGTCCGCAAGTGATCCACCACAAACATATTGGGCTTAGAGTCCCGCAAGGTGCAAATCCCCAACTTCGTGTGGAACGGATCCACCCTCACCCAACCGAGTCCCTTCAAATACGCCTCCATTCGATCATGCTTCGGCGTATCGCTTGGAATGTAGGTCAGATAACCAGAGGCGTTGCGTGCCGGTATGCCACATGCACGGCACAAGGTGATCAATACATCCGTAAAGTCTGTGCAGTCACCTTGACCCACCTCCAGCGCCTTTAACGCACCGACATCGGCACCACTGAACGGCCCCTTTTCTAGGCTATTGGACACATATTCATTGATCCTCGTCAGCGTCTCCATCTCGGTCTTCCCCTTGAGCTTAGTTGCTGTCTTCTGAATCTGTGGATCGTCTACCTCCAGGAACTTTTCCGCCTTCAGCCACTTCGCCCACTTGCCACTCTTCTCCAGCCACTTCGAGTTAGCACCAGTTTCCACCGCATCCACACTCCCGGCGTAAAGCATACCCTTAACGTCCACCACAATCTCCCGCTTTCGTATTGGGGCCGTCAAAGTGAATACCGCATACGTATTGCCATCCTGCTTGAACTGACGCGTTGGCTTGGGCGACATCTTTAGAGCAGTTATCTCCTGCCTACCCGAGATCGTGCCCGGCACCGCCACAGTAAACTCCATCTTCTCAACAGCAGAGTCGCCCTCTACGGAGATAGTCAACCGCCCTTCAGCAGATACAGGACCCGCAGCGGCGCGGACAAAACACGGCACCGCTACGAAAAAGAGTAATGAACAAATAAAGTTCGTTCGAAACATGAAGCGAATGCTAGCACAGCACGGGCCACCTGTCACAGATCGTTCGATGCATCATTCACGGAACTGGTTCCAGGGGCAGAGAGGGTGTCCAAGTCAAAAGAGAACTGCGGCGCCCCTGACGCCAATCCAATCAGGGTAAAGCGCTGAATAGATCCTTGCCGCGCGACTAGAAGGTCTCCTTTTGAGTCCCATGTCGCCCACTCGACTTCGGGGTCTAGCAGGTCGGAGCCTTCAAGGCGAAACTCAAAGGTGTAGCCGTGAACGAAATACCCGCGGTAATACATTCGCAGAACCGGGTGCTCAGAAGTTGGTTGCCAGGACCAGCCAGGATCGTCCTCACAGAGTGTCGAGAACACACTGTGCTTTAGTGTTATCCTCTTTTGCTTGCCAAAGTCCCCCTCTCGCTGCCAACCATCACGCTCCAATCGCCACGACAGAATCGGGAACACTTCGCCCCCTGATTGAAGACGCTCGATCAAAAATGGCAGTTCTTTCGAACCGGAGAACTCCCCAAGTGAGCGATCAAAGTGCCAGACAGTGTTGGCGCAAAGAGTCTCCGGGCCAGAAAAGTAGCCGCCGCCAGCCCAAGTGCCATCGTTTGGGACTTCGGTGACTGTGCTTAGCCACGGCGGATTGCAAATGCCGTTCCACGTCTTCACACCCGAACCCATAGCCAGGTAGACCATCCAACGTCCATCCCATGAAAGGTCGCATCTCTCCGAGTAAATGCGCCCCTTGAACCAAGAGCCGTGCTCTAAGTTGTCAGTGTCAGTATCCCACGCAATGACGTGAACAAGCTTGCTTGGCTTCCGCCGGATGATGACGGCCTTTGGTGTCCCGTGGGCTCTGCGGATGTGCAGCCGCGCACTGGTTCTGGGCCTAGTCCACGACGAAGGGAGGCTCTGTGCTGAACTGCAGCTTTTCATTTCCTTTCACTACATCAGAAACATACTTTCCAACACAAGACTACTTTTGATCACGCTGATCCGCACGATGGGTCATTATCGGATGGTTCGTGGATATGCGTTTCATAAGCTTACTGGCTGCAGAACGCTGCCGACCCAAGTATTCTACTCAGCAGTGGGCGCGAATGATATTCTGGCCATGGGGCCTTCGTTGTTGGTTGGATGAAGATGCTTATCTGGTGGCTTGCTTTGGGACTTCCTGCTGGGGCATGGGGAGCGGTGGTGGAGCCTCAACCTTTTCTGGCAGCAACCCAGCGGCTCATGGATGCTCTAGGTTTCCTCGGAACACCGCTTAGCAGCACTGAAACCGCCAGAATGCGTGAAGGGATTTCCCGCAATGACGCTACGGGTGTAGATATGGTCACCAAGGTTCTCGATGCCCATGCTTTGTTCCATGTTGTGATCACTCCTGAGCAACGGGTTAAAGTGGAACGCGGTGCTGCTTCTGCCCAACTGGATGAGGCTGGCTGGCGACAGTATCTTGTGCGCGTGCAGAATGAGGCTGGAGTGACTGCTCGACTGATGGTAAGCAGCCCAGAGGCCAAAGAGACGTATGTGAAAGGCTCGCCTCCCGTTGCGCCTAACGCAATACCCCGAGATCCGGGCGAACCGGCGATCAGTGCTCGGTGGTTGGATTGCCAAATGTTCGACGGACCACCGCTGCAATCTTCCCTGAGCGGCCTACGTCTGGAGTATCGTGTGATTCAACTTTACAGTCGCGATTCAGGAAAACGTGACGCCACTTTCCGTTTTGACACGGGCCAGGGCACTCAGGACTTGGGATTTCGAAATGAGACAAGTGTCCTTTTCGAATGCTCACCTGCACGTCTGGTGACTCTTAACATCCGAGATGAGAACAACCTACCGTGCATTGCTGAGCTTCTGATTAAGGATGCCGCTGGCCGTGTCTACCCGAGCCAGATCAAGCGGCAAGCGCCAGACTTCTTCTTCCATCCTCAAATCTACCGTGGCGATGGCGAGCAGGTAAAGCTGCCTGATGGCGGCTATGAAGTTTCCTTCCGCCGAGGCCCGGAGTCGATCCCAGAGACAAGAAAGGTGACCGTGTCGGGCGAGGCAATGACTTGGAGGTTTCAAGTGAAGCGATGGATTGACCCAAGCAAGCAGGGCTGGTGGAGTGGAGATCATCACATCCACGCAGCAGGTTGTGCGCACTATTCTGTACCGTCTCAGGGCGTGCATGCACCGGATATGGCGCGACACTGTCAGGGAGAAGATTTGAAAATCGGTGCAAACCTCACGTGGGGACCCTGCTTTGACTACCAGAAGCAGTTCTTCACTGGCGTGGAAGACGTTGAGTCGAGATTTCCGTTTCTGTTGCGCTACGATGTGGAGGTGAGCGGCTTCGGGTCACACAAAAGCGGTCATCTTTGCCTGCTGAAACTAAAAGAGCAGATGTATCCGGGCGGAGACAGCACTGATCACTGGCCAACGCTGTGCCTGAACACGCTCAAATGGGCGAAGAAGCAGGGTGCCCTCTGTGGACCTGCACACAGTGGTTGGGGGCTTCAACCGCTCGCTGAAGATGATCCAGGCAGGGCAAAACCTTATCGTCTTGGACTGCAGAGCGCCACCGACGACTTACCCAACTACATCGTCCCGCCATTTAATGGGATTGGTGCCTGTGAATACATCGTTGACGTCACGCATGAGGTTCCTGGTCCCGATGGAAAGCTTGTGCCAGCGGTAGATTTTCTCTCCATGGTCGATACGCCACACACGTGGGAGCTCAATATTTGGTATCACACGCTGAACGCAGGCTTCCGAACACGTATCAGCGGAGAAACGGACTTCCCGTGTATTTATGGCGAGCGAGTGGGCCTGGGGCGCGCCTATGTCAAACTGAACGGCAGACTGAGCTATGATGCCTGGTGCGAGGGAATCCGAAACGGCCGTGCCTATGTAAGCGATGGCAAAAGCCACCTCATGGAGTTCAAGGCAAACGAACTGGACCTTGGCACAAACGGAAGTGAGTTGAAGCTGGATGCACCGGGAACCGTAAAGGTCACTCTACAGGCCGCCGCGTTGCTTGGGGAAGAACCACGACCCGCCATTCAAAAATCATCAGCAGGCGAGAAGCCATTCTGGGACCTTGAGCGGGCACGGATTGGATCATCTCGTGATGTAGCCGTTGAACTTTTGGTCAACGGCTTCTCCACTCAGCAACAAATCATCAAAGCCGATGGCGCGCTGAAGCATCTCACCTTTACCGTGCCGATCGTTAAGAGTTGCTGGCTGGCTACACGGATTCGCGCTAGTTCCCACACCAATCCGATTTTTGTCATCGTGAATGATCGACCAATCAGGGAAAAGCAGAGCCTGGAATGGTGTCTAAAGTCGGTCGACCAATGTTGGTCACAGAAGGAGGCACTGATCGCTCCCAAAGAGCATGCTGACGCCGTTGCGGCGTATGAGCATGCCAAAAATGTTTATCGCGAAAGACTGGCGGAGTGACGCAATCACGCCAAGCATCTTCATCAAGAATGATTCGTGTAGTATGCGCCATCGTGCAGCGTGAAGACGGCAAGGTGCTTCTGGCCCAAAGACCCGCAGGCAAGCACCTTGCTCTAAAATGGGAGTTCCCTGGCGGCAAAGTCGAACCGGGCGAAGTTGCCGATGTTGCCTTAATCCGGGAGATCGACGAAGAACTAGGCTGCACAGTGGAGATTCAGGCTTCTCTTCCCTCCTGTGTGCATGATTACGAGAAGAGCAAAATTGAACTGATTCCGTTCATTTGCAGAGTCGTCGTTGGCGAACCGAGAGCCATCGAACACGCCGCTATAGCCTGGGTAGCACCAGACGCCCTAGCAGACTACGACCTTGCACCTGCGGATGTGCCGGCTCTGGGTTACTTCATGGCCTACTTGTCGGAAAAAATGCCTCGGTTGTTCCAAAAGTAAGTGGCCCCAGACACCAACGTCAGGACCGCTGTGAGATAGATGCAAAGGTTCCCAAAAACCGCTGGTGAAAGCACCCAGATGTCAAACCAGCCACGCGCGAAACTGAACATAGCCTCACGGTCGGCAGCGATCTTTAGCAGAAAGTAGATCGTCGTGATGATCTGCCAGACCATTTTGTGTTTGCCCAGTCTTTCGGCAGCAATGACGACTCCTTGGCTAACTGCAATCTGCCGAATACCGGTTACAAAAAACTCTCGGGCCAAAATGGCGATAACGATCCACGCGGGAACAGCTCTTTCGATGGCAAGCATGGTGAGCGCTGATGCCATCAAGATTTTGTCCGCCAATGGATCGAATAGCTTTCCAAAGTTCGTCACCAAACCACAGCTACGGGCGATATAACCATCGAGATAGTCTGTGGCCGATGCGATAAGGAACACAATCAGAGACCACGACACTCCATTCGTGAACGGGCGCTCAATACCCAAGTAAAACAAGGCTACGAATGGCCCCACCAAAAACAGGCGGGTGAGGCTGAGCTTGTTGGGGAGGTTCATTGAGGGCAATACCGTGTAGCCAAAACTCTACGCGGCTGTCAACCACCCGTATCAAGCATTTTTGCGACCGAGACCGCTGATCGTCCTCTTAGTCCACTACTGATGGGCGCCTCGGTGAGCGTTCAAAGATCAGAATGCTATTCTCGACTCTCAGATAGCGCTTAGCAGCCTCAACGGCATCGGCTGGCCCACCACCATACTTGAAGACTCTTCCGGCAAACGGCCCATCTGTAGGTGTGACACCTGATTGAAGGCGCTGGACGGTCGCGTTGAGATCCCCTTCAATCACTGGCTCAGCACCAGCAGCAGATGCCGCCATCGCGAGTGAGGCCATTTCTTGAGCCATCCGTTGTGCAGCAACAATACGACCCTCTTCGGTCATCCTGATTGAGGGCAGCACAAGTCCAGCAGCGACTCCCAAAACCGCGATCACCACCAACAACTCAAAGAGGCTAAAGCCGCTTCGTTGTTTAGGAGATCCAGATTTCCGGTTGCCACTCATCTTTTAGATTCGCTTGATAGTATGCGTCTCGTTTTTGCGACTACCTAACCAAAGAAACTTTCTTCTCGCTGTGCGAGTAAGTCAGTTTTCCAGAGGTGACCTTGAGGTGCTTGGCCACCTTTGGGATGTCTTTTTCAGTTACACCGGGAACAAAAAACATTCGGTCAGCTACCATTCCACCCCGAACTACGTTCCGAACGGTCACCTCGACATTGTCAGCCGTGACCGGGTCCAGGCCAGCTTGTTGTGCCGCATTACAAACGGAGGCGATCTCCCTGGCGCGCTGCATCTCGCGATTCTGGGAGTAAGATTTTTGGGCCATCATGAACGGGATGACAAGAGAAGCCGTGAGGCATGCTGCAGCGCCGAGCATGATAAGAGGATACAGAATCGATCCCTGGCGACGAAGTGAGGCGGAAGACTGTCTCATAAAATGATTGATTGTGGTATTTATATCATTACTGCAACTCGAAGCAACAACTATTTTCATTTTTTATATTTTTGATAACTCGATTGCTGCAATACCACGTCATGCTCGGCGCTCAAAACACGCCAAAACAAGGCAAATCCCCGCAGAGAGAGGCATATTCCGACGACGTTGTTCTTGTATTGCAAACGATTCTCAATAACAAGTTCCCCAATGCCTTCCCTTCCCACCTTAGCCGAACTCCCTGTGGGCAAAAGTTCCACGATTGCGAGTGTCCGCGATAGCGGGCCGTCGGTCATCCGCCTCCAAGAGCTTGGCCTCGTGCCTGGCACGCAGGTGACGATGGTGCGCAGAGCACCGCTTGGCGAACCCATCGAGATCGAGGTGCGTGGTTCTCGTTTGGCGATGCGGAATCACGAGGCCGTTTATTTTACTGTGGAGGCCGAGCTTAAGTGAGCGCGGCCCAACCCATGCTTTACGCCCTGGTAGGCAATCCCAACTGCGGGAAGACAACCATCTTCAACGCCCTAACTGGCTTGCGCCAGAAAGTGGCCAACTACCCTGGGGTCACAGTGGAAAAGAAGGTGGGCGAGTGCATCTCCCAACATGGCCAGAAGATGCGCCTCATTGACCTGCCAGGCAGCTACTCGCTCAATGCACGCTCTCCAGATGAGGCGGTGATGCGCGATGTATTGTTAGGCAGACAGGCAGGAACTCCGCGGCCAGACCGAGTCATCTGCGTCCTGGATGCCTCAAATCTGGAACGGAATCTCTATCTGGCCACTCAAGTCATTGAGTTGGGCCTGCCGACCATTCTGGCACTCAACATGATGGATGTGGCACAGGCGCGCGGCCTGAGGGTAGACGGTGCGGCGCTATCACGCGAACTGGGCGTGCCAGTAGTCGAATGCCAAGCCTCAACCGGCACGGGGATTCTTCCTCTCAAACTGGCCATGAGTCAGGCAGATCTGCCGCCCTCATTATGGAAGCAACCCTCACTTCCTGACACCGTGACTGCCCAACTGGCGAGTTGCCGAAACGTTTTGTGCGAGATTGGAGCGATCGATGCGCGCTCCAGCATGCTGGAGCCGCTCTATTTGATCAATGACCATGATCCAACTCACTACGGGATCGCGGGCGAACACGTGCAGCATATTCGCGCCAGTCGCGAACGGGTCGAGTCGCTCGCCCCTGGCTGGGAGCAATCGTTTATCCGAGGACGCTATGATGCCATTGGCAAGATCGTCACTAGTGTGGTTTCAAAGGTTGCCATCCAGGGCAAAACGGCGACAGACAGACTGGACGCACTTCTACTGCATCCGCTCTTCGGTATTGTGGGGCTCGGGCTTGTCCTGACCTTGCTGGGCTACATGATGTTTACAGTAGCGGAAGGTCCAATGGGCTGGATTGAGGGGGTCTTTGGTTCACTAGCGGAATGGGTGAAATCTCACATGCCTGAAGGTGATGTCCGAGACCTGATCACCGATGGTGTCATTGCCGGAGTCAGTGGCGTGGTGGTGTTTTTGCCGCAGATCCTTATTTTGTTCTTCTTCGTCGGCATCATGGAAGACACCGGATACATGGCACGAGTAGCGTTCATCGTGGACCGCGTTATGAGCTGGGTTGGGCTCAACGGAAAGGCGTTTCTACCGATCTTGAGTTCACACGCGTGTGCTGTGCCTGGAATCATGGCCACAAGAAGCATCGACAGTCCCAAAGACCGTCTCGTGACGATCCTCGTGGCACCTCTGGCAGCGTGTTCGGCGCGGATTCCCGTTTATTCGCTCCTGATTGCCACGCTCATGCCGTCTTCGGAAGTGCCTCCGCTGACCAAATCTGCCATCTTCGTTGCGCTCTACGCTACAGGGTTAGGTGGGGCATTCTTCTTTGCTTGGCTTTTCAAGGGCATCGTGATGCGCGGAGCCTCCTCGCCGATGGTTCTCGAAATGCCGGCTTACAAGCTGCCGTCGTGGCGCTCGATCCTGCTACATCTTTGGGAGAGGGCTTGGGTTTTCCTTCGGCGAGCCGGTTCGGTTATCGTTGGCATCACGATTTTGATTTGGGCGGCATCGACGTACCCAAAGACTGCCGGTGCAAGTTCCTCAGAAAATCTCGCCAACAGCTTTGCGGGCCGCGCTGGGCACCTGATTGAGCCGATCATCAAGCCACTAGGCTACGACTGGAAAATTGGCATCGGCCTGATCGGATCATTTGCAGCTCGTGAACTGTTTGTTGGCACGATGGGAGTGGTGTATGCGGTGGAGTCAGAGGACGATGATTTATCGCCTCTGCGAGATCGCTTGCGTGAAGAGAAGTGGCCAGTCGGTGCTCCCGTTTACACTCCTGCGGTATGCTTGAGCCTACTTGTCTTTTATGTCTTTGCCATGCAGTGCATGAGCACACTCGCCGTCACGCGGCGTGAGACAAACTCTTGGAAGTGGCCGCTCTTCCAACTCGGCTACCTCTCGTTAGCTGCCTACACGCTAGCATTCTTGGCATATCAGGTAGGATTGCGCTTGTGTGCATAATCGTTTTTTTTCGTTGCTACTCCACGGGCGGTTCATCCGGCTTGCGTTCGATGAAGCGCATGGCGTGATCAATGAACGTCAGGTGAACATCATCCGTGGGGCCGTTACGATTCTTGGCAATAATGAGCAGTGCTTTTCCTTTGTTCGCCTCATCCTCTTCAGGCTCAGGGTCTTTTGTCTTTCCCTTGCCTCCTCTTTTGTCGTCTTCCTCATCAGGCTGCTTGCTGCCTGCATAGTCGGCTCGGGTGAGCAGTCCCACCATGTCTGCGTCTTGTTCGATGGAACCGGACTCTCGCAAATCGGAAAGCATCGGCCTCTGTCCTTTTCGCTGCTCGACGGAGCGATTTAGCTGAGCCAAAACGATCACTGGGACATTCAGTTCCTTGGCGATCGCTTTGATCCCCCCCGATATTTCGGCGATCTCGATTTGTCGGTTATCTTTTGCTCTGCGCGAACTCGAAGTGAGTAGCTGGAGGTAGTCGATGGCCACCATCTTAATGCCGTATTGGCGATGCAGTCTGCGGCATTTGGCCTTCAACTCCATGATGTCGATGCCCGGTGTTTCATCGATGAAGATTTGAGCATTTTGAAGGTCGCGAATGGCATCGGAAAGCGCGTCTTGGTCTGCCCTGCTCAACATGCCACGCTTTAACGAAGACATGTTGATGCCTGCACGTGAAACCAACAGACGTTGGACGAGGGAGGAAGCGCTCATCTCCAGACTGAACACCGCCACGGGCACATTTTGCTCGACCGCAATGTGTTCCACGATGTTCATGGCCAGGGAGGTCTTTCCCATAGAGGGGCGTGCAGCGATGACGAACATCTCACCACCCTGTAGGCCTGCACACAGGCGATCTAGTTGAGCGTAGCCAGTGGATACGCCCCTCAACTGCCCTGGGTTTGCAATCATCTGTTCGATGAAGTCAATCGCGTCATCGATGTGGGCTGACATTGTTTTGATGCCATCGGTCTTGCCCGAGCCCTCGCGCACCGCAAGCAACCGCTGTTCCCCACGATCGAGCATCGGCGCAATGTCCTCGTCGATATTCTCTCTGCCGTGCTCGTAGGCATCATTGATGTTCAGCGAGCATGCATGGATCACTTCACGCAGCAGGTGCTTATCAATGAGCACCTTTTTGTAGAACTCGTAGTGCGCAGTGCCTGGAATGAAGGTGAAGAGCTCTGAGATGGCTCCTGCTCCGCCCACTTTGTCCAAGAGTTCCTTTTCTCGGAGCGAATGGGTGAGCGTGGCGAGATCCAGGGGAATGTTGCGGTCATAGAACCGTATCATTTCCTCATACACCGTGCGATTGGCGACGTGGTAGAAGCACTCGGGAGCCAACTCCGTCCGGCACACGCTCAAGCGCTCCACAGGATCTTGCAGAATGCAACTGATGACCCCTTTCTCCGCATCATCACTGAATGGCAGCGCCCGATTGATGCTGGCCAAAATCTCTTCCGTTGTTGGCTCCTCGTTCTTCTTCCGCTGGGGCTGTGATTTCTTTGCAGGTGAAGGCGTCGAGTCGCCCTCGGTGGCTGCTCGCTGCATGTCGATGACGTTGATGGGTTGTGGTTCAGCCATGGGGAGCGAAACAATCAGTAGCGGAGACGCATTGAAGCAAGCCAGAAACCCAAAGAGATGTTGCCAACACCGTTGTGAATAACACGGCGACAATGAAAAACCCGGCCAGACGACCGGGTTTTCAAAGAACTAAACTTTGGGTAGGCTTGTCTAAATCCTACCAGACCTGGGTGCGGCTGTAAGTCGCCTGGGAATGAATCCCGATCTGTGGAGGAAACTCGTCATAGCCAAACCAGGGGTCCATATCAGCCTTGCGGTAGAATGGAGGCCGATAAGTGCCTTTGTAGGCGTGCACAGGGAAAGTAATCAGCTCATAGATGCCGTAGCCGAGGCGGACCACTGTGCGCTTGGATCCTTCAATCACGCCTTCCGAACCGGAAGCAACGTTGCCGTTGTCTCCGTTTGTGCGAGACAAGGTCGAAAGCACTTCAGCAGGACTGTAGGCGATGTTGGCGATCGCACGTGCGAGTTTCCGGCTCCAGTTCCAGCGCATTCCTGGAGAGGATTGGATGTCAGCGAATGCCGCTCCCGAAACCAGAAGGGCGAGCAGAAGGGAAAAGGTGATGCGTTTTTTCATGAAGGTGAGCATTTTTAACAAGATCGCCCGGCGTTTGGCAAGAGTTAATCTTTCCTTTTTGCTTTCTATGTCACCTGCTCCATCATCGCCCCCCTTTGTCATGAATCTCCATCGCTCAGTTTTGCTCACCGCCCTGGTTACTACTTTTTGCTTGGCCCAGCAGCCTGTAGCCCCACCTCACGGCAGTCATGATGCCGCAACAGGGCTCAACAAAGACCTCATTAAAGACATCACTCCGGCAGATTTCCTGAAACTAGGCGAGAAAGAGAAGACGGTGGTGATCACACTCGTGGCGGTCTGGTCAGGGGCCAACTACGGCATGAACTTCAATGGCTACTCCCATGGAAAACTGACTTATGCCATCCCCACCGGCTGGAATGTCGAGGTTCGCTTCGTGAACCCGAGCCCAATCCCACACAGCGCCATCGTGGTGGAGCGGGACACCACGAAAAAGCTGCAAATGGGCGAACCCTACTTTGACAAGGGCAGCGTCACGAATCCTGCTCAGGGCATGTCTTTGAAGAAGGAGACATTTACGTTCCTGGCGGACGAAGCGGGTGAATATGCCTTGGCTTGTGGGTTCCCTGCCCACGCGATTAGCGGCCACTGGGTCTCTCTCAACGTGGTGGATGACCTGAAAGTGCCAACGATCCAACTCGGGGAGGCCGCCGAAGCCAAAGAAGCGACCAAATAAATCCTCTCCGGTGTTCGTTCCGTATCCACCCCCAAAAATGAATCAACTTTCCCTTCGATGCCCTGCTGCGGCCTTGCTGCTGACAGTGGGCCTGACTTCTTGCGATAGGTTTGACCAACGTGTGGTCGAAATCACCGAAACGCGGGAGGTGTCCAAGCATGCCAGTGCTCCTAATGTCGGCGTCTCTAGCGCCACGCGCTTCTACGACGATGCTCAGAGAGACGAAAGCGGTGCTCCCATGAACCCGTTCATCTGGACCACGCCAACCGGCTGGACGGAGGGACAGTCCAATCAAATGCGGGTCATCAACTTGACCTTTGGTCCGAATAACGAGGGTGAGTGCTATTTGACGGCGATGCCCGGAGCTTCGGGTGGCGTGGAAGCCAATATCAACCGCTGGCGAGGTCAGCTTGGTCTCTCGCCACTTCCGGCGGCCGACGTGGAGAAGCTTCCGCGCAAAACTTTTCTTGGTGGAGAGGCTTACTCGGTCACTGCTGATGGAGACTACAAGAACGTGGGCCAAGAGGCTCCCATGAAGGACTATCGCCTCGTGGGGCTGATCCAGCAGGTCTCTGGGCTGACGCTATTTGTGAAAATGACCGGACCCAAGGCCCTTGTGGAGACAAATCAGGCTAACTTCGAAAGCTTCGTGAACTCCATCAACTTCAGAGCCCGCCAGCAGTAGTCGCCCAGTATCGCCTATGCCCACTTGGCTGCTCCAATTTTATCCATCTGCATGACCGTGCTCCAACGCCTCTTCAATTTTCTCTCCAGCTATGCCCTTGCTACAGCTCTGCTGGTTCTTCTCTTCGTCTACACGCTCCTTGGGACCTTGGAGCAGGTCGAGCATGGGCTGTATCTGTCTCAGTTGAAATACTTCGAGTCGGTCGTGATAACTCAGATCGACCTTGGCGCTTGCCTGCGGGCTCTTAATTTCCCAACGGGGGACATGAAACTGCCAGTCCTGCTGCCCGGCGGCTACACGGTCATGGCACTGTTTTGCCTCAACATCATCGTTGGCGGCGTCATCCGCATTCGGAAGAAGCCCCGCACGATCGGTGTGGTCATCTCCCACTTTTCGATGGCTTTCATGATCCTCGCAGGTGGCGTCTCCATGCACACCAAGATTGAGGGTAACCTCTCGCTGCTGGAAGGCCAGACCGACGACCAGTTTGTGTCGGTGGACAGCCGCGTGGTTGAGATCGAGCAAGTGGAACCGGCTGCTGCGGGTGGCAAAAGAAAGGTGCTAGTCATCTCAGACAGTCAGTTCAGCGACCTAGCGCCCGATGGGTCGAGCGGAAAAGCCCGGCAGTTCACGAGTGCGGAGCTTCCATTTGATCTAACCCTTCAGAACTACGCTCCCAATGCCCAAATCAAGCGAGATGACGGCGCGGATGGCCGTCGTGACGTCGTGGATGGTTACTTCATCCAAGCTTTACCAAAAGACCCTGAACATGGGCAAAACATGCCTGCTCTGCACGCGATCGCCAAGAACAAGAAGACGGGCGAGACTCAGCAAGGCATTCTTTGGCTACGTGCTGCGGCTCCGTGGACAGTAAAAATGGAGGAAAAGACTTACACCATCGACCTCACCCGTCGTTCTTGGGTTCTGCCGTTCGCCGTTAAGCTGGAAAAGGCTACTCGTGAGTTTCACCCCGGAACTCAGCGTCCGAGAAAGTTTGAGAGCATCGTGACCAAGCTTCAGGACGGCAAAGAAGAGCGAAAAGAGATCAAGATGAACGAGCCTCTGCGGACAAACGGCTTCACTCTTTTCCAACACCAGATGATGAGTGGTGAAGATCTCAAGCGCACCGAAAATGCCTCGGTCTTCCAAGTTGTTTCTAATCCTGCCGACCAGTGGCCACTGTGGTCCTGCATCGCAGTAGCATTCGGATTGCTCCTTCACTTCTCAATGATGCTAGCCCGTAACGTGGGCTGGAACGAGTGGCTGGTCGCAGGGATTGTGGTCGGAGTCGTCTCCGCCTACTTCATCTTGGCCCTCGTGAAGATGTATTAAACTACACGCCGCAAATCACCATGAAGACTCTTATCATCGCCGCTGCCATTGCTCTAGGTGTATGCACCCTGAATGCCGAGCCAACTCTCGCTCAGCTCCGGGACCCTGAACTGGTCAATGCGTTCGCCACTTTGCCCGTCCAAGAGGCGGGGCGCATCAAGCCTCTCGACACCGTAGCTCGCTACCGGTTGCTCCGCTTTCACGGATCCCGGGTAGTTCGGTTCGAGAACCCCGAGACGAAGAAGGCAGACAAGCTTTCTTCCATTGAGTGGCTACTGGTCACTTGGTTTAAGCCGGACCTCGCGAAAAGCCTTCCCCTTTTCCGGGTAGATAACCCCGCAGCCATCACTGAGATCGGTGGAACGGCCAAGGACCGGATGGAGGGTGTGAAGGGCAAATATACCTATCGGGACATCGAACCCCACCGGGCCAAGCTCATGGAACTGGCCGAGGAGTATCGCAATCTGGAGCCCAAGAACCGCACGCCCATCCAGAGAATGATCGCCGACCTTGGCGTGAACATCCTGGACTACGAAATGATCGTGGGACACTGGGACAGCTTCCGCAGTCCTTTTGGAAAAGAGCCAAAACTGCCGGAAGAACTCGCTAAGGCACTTCCCCCGCCCCACCGAATCCCTACCGCGCTGCCTGCGGTGCTGAAGTATGTAAAGGATCACCCCGAGGCCGCAGCCCCCATGTCCAATCCTTGGATGATGGAGTTCATGAAAGGCGCTCTTGGCGGCATGATGAGCGGAAACCAGGAGCTCAGCTATCGCATTTTCCCTCCCAAGGTTGGGGCAACCGAGAAATGGCATGGGCCGGGTTGGATTATCATGGAAGGACTGCAAACGGGTGAAGTCACAGCCGATGATTTAGCTTGGCTGGCTGACTATGAGAAGGTTTTCCAGGCCACGGATGACCCAGTGAAGTTCAAAGCCGAGGCTATCGCGCTCAAGTCCAAGATCGAATCCGCCGCAGCGGCCCGCAACGAAGGCAGCACCGTCAAGCTGGAGGCCTCCTACCACAAAGCAGACTACTTCTACAACGCAATGATCTGGTTCGTAGCCGCCATCATCCTACTGGGCACATCTTGGCTGATTCCGGCCAGTAAATGGGAGCGTTGGCTGACGTGGATCTCCTGGGCGGCAGTTTTGATCGCCACGGCCTACACCCTGACCGGCATCACCATCCGTTGCATCATCATGCAGCGCGGCCCGATCGCTACGCTTTATGAAACCATGGTCTTCATTGCGGGCACGGGTGCCCTGTTTGGCATCGCGGCTGAACTTCTCACTCGCAGGAAGCTCGGTCTCTTCATTGCATCGCTCGCAGGAGCCGCTGGCTTGTTCCTGAGCATCCGCTTTGAGACCGCCGATGCTGGCGATACCCTCGTGCAGCTCCAGGCCGTGCTGATCACCAACTTCTGGCTCGCCACCCACGTGCCCATGATCAATCTCGGTTACGCCGCCTGCATGGTCGCATCCATCGTCTCGGGGCTTTACGTGATCGTCCGTCTGTTCAACAAAAACCTAGCCGCATCTGACGAGCGCCTGTTCTTGCGGATCTCCTACGGTTTCCTTTGCGCGGGGTTGTTCCTCTCGCTCGTTGGCACCATTCTCGGTGGCATTTGGGCAAATGACTCCTGGGGGCGCTTCTGGGGCTGGGATCCGAAGGAAAATGGCGCATTGCTGATCGTGCTCATGGTCCTCATCACCCTCCATGCCAGGATGGGTGGCTACATCCGGGACCTCGGCATCCATGCGTGCAATCTGCTGCTTGGTTGCGTCACCGTTTTCTCCTGGTTCGGCACCAATCAGCTCGGAGTAGGCCTACACGCCTACGGATTCACCGATGGAGCCTGGGATAACATCCGCAGCTACTGGATCAGCCAATTTATCCTCCTTGGCGGCATCGCCTGGCTGAAGTGGCGGGGCAAAGCAGCCCCTGCAGCTGCGGCAGAGCCCAGTGATTTAGCCGAAAAGGCCTGATCGTGGCTGCACTCCGGTAACTCCGAAGCGCTGGAGGAAAAACTCGCTCTTCCTGAGGCCAAACCCCGGGTTCACACCACCAAACCCCGGGTTCACACCACCAAACCCCGGGTTCACACCACCAACCACCGGGTCCACACCACCAACCACCGGGTTCACACCACCAACCACCGGGTTCACACCACCAACCACCGGGTCCACACCACCAAACCCCGGGTCCACACCACCAACCCCCGGGTCCACACCACCAACCACCGGGTCCACACCACCAACCCCCGGGTTCACGCCACCAACCACCGGGTCCACGCCACCAACCACCGGGTCCACGCCACCAAACCCCGGGTCCACGCCACCAACCACCGGGTCCACGCCACCAAACCCCGGGTCCACGCTACCAACCCCAGGACGCAAACCGTGCAACCTGGGACAGACCGCCGCCTGATCTCCCCTGCCCTCGCCTTTGGGCGAAAACTCGGCGCTTTTTTCTTCGGGCTTGCAACAACAGGCTGGCTTTGTTCGACTACTCACGGCCTTTGGCACACCTTTTTTCACCCTCACCTCACCACAACCACCACCTCAATGAGCAAGAAGTTTAATGTCGGAATGATCGGATACGGCTGGGCTGCCGGAGCACACATCGATGCCATCAATGCCACCTCCAATGCTGAGGTCACCGCAGTTTACTCGTCCCGGAAACTCAACGATGCCGAGCTTAGCGCCAAGCATGGCCGCCCGATGAAGAGCTACACGGATCTCGACGCATTGCTCGCCTCGGACGTGGATGCAGTAGACATCTCCAGCTATCCCAGCCAACACAAAGACCAAGCGGTGGCCGCTGCCAAGGCGGGTAAGCACATCATTTTGGAGAAACCCATGGCCATGACGCTGGAAGACTGCCGCGCCATCGTCAAAGCCGCCGCTGACAACAAAGTCAAAGGCTGCGTCTGCTTTGAGTGCCGCTTCAGCGGTCAGTTTACCGGAACCAAAGCGCTTTTGGATGAAGGTCTGCTCGGCGATCTCCACTACGGTGAGATCGACTACTACCACGGCATCGGCCCGTGGTATGGCCAGTTCCGCTGGAACACCTTCAAGAAGGACGGCGGCTCGGCTCTACTGACCGCAGGCTGCCACGCATTGGATGCTCTCTTGATGTTCATGGGCAATGACGTGGAAGCCGTCAGCAGCATCAGCACCAAGTCCAAGAGCGAGATCTTTGCTCCGTACGAGTATGACACGAGCAGCGTGACCATTCTCCACTTCAAAGGAGGCCGCATTGGTAAGAGCGCTGCAATTGTCGACTGCCTCCAGCCCTACTATTTCCACACTCACTTGGTAGGCAGCCACGGCAGCCTTTTGGACAACAAGTTCCACTCCGCCAAGCTCCACACCAACAAAGCAGGCTGGAGCCAGTTGAACATGAAGATGCTCGACAGCGGCGATGTGAGCGACCACCCATACCAGACTCAGTTCCAGGCGTTCTTTGACGCCCTGGAGGCTGGCAAGGACATGCCTCTCACCAGCTTTGCCGAGAGCTTGAAGACCTTTGAAGTCCTCTTTGCTGCCGACAAGAGCGCCGAAGAAGGCGGTCGTTTGGTGAAACTCTCAGAACTCGCCTGATTTGGCACGATTTTAGCCAACAAAAAAACACTTCGATTTCCCCTTGCCAATCTAGAACCAACCGCTATCACTCCCGCCGCAAACCACCAGCAACTCATCATGGCAGACAACATTCAAGACAAAGTCCGGGACATCATCGTTGAACAACTCGGCGTTAACCCAGAGCAGGTCACTTCAGAAGCTAAGTTCATCGAAGATCTTGGCGCAGATTCCCTCGACACCGTTGAGCTCGTCATGGCTTTCGAAGAGGAGTTCGGCATCGACGTTCCAGATGAAGAGGCTGAGAAGCTCCAGTCCGTGGGCGATGTCGTTCGCTACGTAGAAGAGAACGCTGAGTAATCCTCGCGATCCCTAGTTTTAACGAAAAGGCCAGTGGTTCACTCCGCTGGCCTTTTTTTGTTGTCTTGCAGTGGTTCAACTTGCCCCACTGGGGCAAAAAGAGAGCGCCGTGATCACCTCTCGGCGACCACGGCGCTCAAACGATCGACTCAAAGAGTCAGACTAGCTTAGGCGTCTTTCTTCTTCTTGCCCATGCCAGCCTTGAACTCTTCCAGGCTCACATCGCCGCTGCTGTCTTTGTCCAGCTTGCCGAAGGCCGTCTCAGCCTTGGTTGCGTCTTTGGCACCCTTGGTGAACTCTTCCTTGGAGAGCTTGCCGTCACCATTGCCGTCTTTCTTCTTGAAGACTGCATCTGGGTTAGGAGCTCCTTTGCCTTTTCCTTTTCCTTCGCCCTTCTCCGCTGCATTGATGGTGGAGATGCTGGCCAAAGCGAGCACGGCAAAGATCGTGGTGATAACTTTCATGATGTTGTCTAGGATTGTCTGTTTTCTGGTTTTGTCTGATGACGAAAACCACCGGTGCACCCGGCGGTTCTGCGGGCTTTAACGCGGCGCTTTGTCTCCAGTTTCATCTTTCTTCAAAAAAGTTTCCGTGGGTTGAAATGCCACACGTAATGCCAACTATCATAGCCCTATGCCCGATCCCTCCAGCCGTCCTCGCGGGCGTGGTGCCGGGGCGAATCTCCCTCATCGATTCGCCTCTCTTCACGTCGACTACGACGATGGTGAGGCACCGTCTTCAGTGAAAACTCAGTTCTTGGTCGATCATGCGTCCACCATCATCACCAAGAACACCAGCCCGGACCTTTCCTTTGAGGCATCGCTCAATCCCTACCGCGGCTGCGAGCACGGATGCGCCTACTGCTACGCTAGGCCCACCCATGAATACCTCGGCTTCTCTTCCGGGCTCGACTTTGAAAGTCGCATCATGGTCAAGACCGAGGCTCCCGTCCTTTTGCGGCGCGAACTCGCGCGTCCCGGTTACAAACCCACCCGACTCGCCTGTTCGGGTGTCACTGATCCTTATCAGCCCGTCGAGAAAACTCTCCGCATCACTCGACAGTGCCTCCAGGTCCTCGTCGAGGCGCGTCATCCTGTGGTCTTCATCACCAAGAACCACCTCATCACCCGCGACATCGACTTATTGAAGGAACTGGCTCAGCACCAAGCGGTCGCGGCCTACATTTCCATCACCAGCCTCAAGCCTGAACTCGCTCGCGTGTTAGAGCCACGTGCTTCCTCGCCTCGCCAGCGCTTGGAGGCCATCCAGCAACTCCACGCCGCCGGCATTCCCGTGGGCGTTTCACTCGCTCCCGTCATCCCTGCCATCAATGACGAGGAGATCCCAGCCATCCTCAATGCAGCAGCCGAGGCGGGCGCTCAGTTTGCTGGCAGCACCGTGGTGCGGCTCCCCTTCGGCGTGAAGGACATCTTTGCTGAGTGGTTGCACACTCATTTCCCAGATCGCGTCGATAAAGTCCTCAACCGCATCCGCTCCATGCAGGGCGACACCCTCTCTCACGGCGAGTTTGGCAAGCGCTTGCGGGGTGAAGGCATCTGGGCAGAGCAGATCCGCGCGCTCTACAAAGTCTCCCGGGAGCGTGCAGGCATTCCCTCTGGCACACCCGATGTCTCCACCGCCGCCTTCCGCAGACCGCGCATCGACGATTCCCAGCTCGAGTTGTTCTGATCTGTCAAAATCTCGCCTTCAACTTGCAAGCACCATGGGCCGGGAGATGATGCGCCCTCCTCTCGCATGAGTTCCTCTTCCGCACCTTCCTCTCTCCCACCGCTCGCTGTCGTAGGCATTGGCTACGTTGGCCTCCCTCTTGCTCTCAACTTTTGTGGTGTCGGCAGAAAGGTCATCGCCCTGGATGTGGACCCCGTGAAGGTGGAGAAAATCAATGCCGGGCAGTCTTACATCAAGCACATCCCCTCGGAAGACATTCAGAAAGAAGTCAGCCGTGGTGCCCTCACTGCCTCATTGGACATGGCAGAAGCCTCCAAGTGCGATGCCATCATCATCTGCGTGCCCACCCCGCTGGATCGCCACCTGGAGCCAGACCTCAGCTACGTCACCAGCACCGTGCAGGCCCTCCTTCCCCACCTGAGCAAAGGCCAAACCATGAGCCTGGAAAGCACCACCTACCCCGGCACCACCGAGGAGGTGCTCATGCCCATGGTCGAGTCCATGGGCTTCAAGGTTGGAGTCGATTACCACCTCGCCTACTCCCCAGAGCGTGAGGACCCAGGCAATGAGCAGTTCCCCAGCCACACCATCCCCAAGCTCGTCAGTGGACAGACGCCCGCTTGCTTGGAGAAGGCGCTCGCTCTCTATAAGTCCGCCTATCACACCGTTGTAGCCGTCAGCGGCACCAAGGTGGCCGAGTTTGCCAAGCTCCTGGAGAACACCTACCGCTCCGTCAACATCGGCCTCGTCAACGAGCTCAAGATCGTGGCAGACAAAATGGGCATCGACATCTGGGACGTCATCAACGCAGCCGCTACCAAGCCCTTTGGGTTCAAGGCCTTCTATCCCGGCCCCGGAGTCGGCGGTCACTGCATCCCTGTTGATCCCTTTTATCTCACCTGGAAGGCCAAAGAGTACGGCATCCACACCCGCTTCGTCGAACTAGCGGCCGAGACTAACAACTCCATGGCAGCCTACGTGGTCCAACGCGTCTCTGAGGCACTCAACAAGCGCCGCAAGCCCCTCAATGGCAGCCGCATCCTTGCCGTAGGTCTGGCATTCAAAGAAGAAGTCGATGACCTTCGGGAGTCACCCACCTTCCGCATCATGGACCTCCTCGCTGAGCAAGGCAGCATCGTCGACTACTACGATCCCTACATCCCGAGCATCATGCGCACCCGTGAGCACCTCAATTGGGCTGGCAAACTCTCCGTCGCATGGGACAAAGCCACCCTCGCCTCGTACGACTGTGCCGTCATCTGCACCGGGCACAAGGCCATCAACAAATCTGAGCTCCTCGCCTGGAGCGATTGCATTGTCGACACACGTAACCTCCTGGGCTCCCTCCCCGAGGCCGACCGGGCCGGAAAAGTCCTCAAAGCGTGAACTCCGACAGCCCAGACGTCGTCATCGTTCCGGTTCCCCATGGAGCCGAGGCGAATCGACTTGTCGGTGGACTCCGCGCCCTTGGTATCACTGCAGACTGTCCCTCCAGTCGGAATGCCACTCGCCATGCACTCTCTCAGGCAAAGATGGCTGTTTGTGTCATCAGCGTCTCCGCCACCCAGGACCAAGTCCACCAGGCACTCACCCAACTCCGGCCAGGAGCCTCTCGCGCCAAGTGGATCGTCCTTGGCCCAGAAGAGTCAAACCTCGTCCACGACCTCTCCACACTTGGCATCCGCCCCCTCGCTTGGCTTGCACCCACCACTTCCAAGGAAAACCTCCCCCGCGTCATGGAGTGCCTCCGCTCCCATGGCATCCATGGACTTCAAGTAGCGCCAAAAACCCGCTCAGCCGCCACCAATATCCGCCGGCCACGCACTCGCTTTCACGTCTCCGCCCTCGTCGCCATCGGCACCATCATTGCAGGCTTCACCCTCGGCTACTTCCTAGCCCTCAAGCGCGATCTCGATCAAGCCGCCAAAACAATACCCGTCACCGTCATAGCCCCAGCGCCCACCCCAGTCGCTCCAACACCCCCACCCGCACCCGAGCCCAAGGCACCGCTGATCCTCCCGCCCATGGGGCCCCCGCACGTCATCAGCCTTCCCCGCGTCATCCATTACGCACCCATCCCAGAGCTCACCGGCCCCGTGCAACTCGTTGGCCCTCCCTACATCCCACCGCCGCCCCCGCCACCCATCTTCGCCATTGAGCCAATCAAGCTCCCGACCCTAGAAGTTCCCGGGCCACTCTACACACGAGAAGCCAAGGCCATCGTCCACGTCATCAGCACCCTAGACGAAGCTAACCGCACCCAAGGACTCGAAGGCGAGCGACTCGAGTCCCTCGTCACCCGATTCGCCAACCCCGCCTACATCGAAGGCCGCGGCGAGCAGACTCATAACGGCATGAAAGCCAGCCTCCAGCTCCGCTCAGAAGCCTGGCCAGCCTGGAGAGAAGTCCCCATCGCCGTCTCCGCACGCCCAGAGGGCGATTTTGTCATCGTCGAGGTCAAATCCCGCTTCCGCGCCGAGAACCGCACCACAGACCGGGTCATGGCAGACGAAGTCACCGTCGCCTACACCGTCACCTTCGACTCCAAGCTCGAAGTCCCCCTCATCCGCCGCGTCACCCTCAAGCCCGCCGACCAAGCCGCACGCTGACGATCCTGCAAGTCCCAGAGTAGCTGGCAAGGGGCAGGCGGAGAGCTCGGCATTGAGTAACGAAGCGCTGGTTGAGGCACACTCTGCGCCGTTGCTCTGTATTTTCGAGGTAGTAGATAGCCGGTAGGTCGACTCGCGTTTTTTGGGGTGAAGGTGGCCACCGATTGCGCGACGAGACATGAAGGCAAACGCAGCCTTATTCACTCAGTAGCGACTTGGTTTTTATGCTGCCTTTGTAGCAACTGAAAACGTTGAAAGTCACGAGCGCAACGTTCAACCATGCAATAGCGCAAAGACGACCTGGAGGTGCCCCGCCTTGTGGCGAGTGCACTACCACTAAGAGGAAGTTGCGGCGGTCACAATCCAATGTCTGCGACCTCCATTGGTGTCTCCAGGGAGAAAACTACGCTGCGGGCGTGGCGCTTTCCGCTGGCTCGGCTGCTTTTTTGGCCACACTGGCTACGGCAGACTTGTCGAACTCGATTTTGACGTTGTCGGCGACTTTTACCATGATGGTCTTCTCTTTGACGGAGGAGATAATGCCATGGGCACCACCGATGGTCACCACTTGGTCTCCGACTTTGAGGCTGGATTGCATCGTGTCTTGCTGCTTCTGACGCTGACGCTGTGGGCGGATGAGGAGGAAATACATCATCACCAACATCAGCACCATCATGATCATGGGATTGCCGAGGGGGCTGCTAGGTGCGGCGGGTGCTGCTTGGGCGAGGAGGAAAGGGATCATTCGGTTTCGGTGGTGTCTGTGTTTTTGGTCTGATAACCCGCTACGAAGTCGGCACGGAACTCGGCGAAACAGCCTTGCTGAATCGCCGCGCGCGCCTTGGCGGCGAGGGACAGGTAGAAATGCAAGTTGTGCAGGGTTATCAAGCGCAAACCGAGAATCTCGTTCGTCTGGATGAGGTGTCGGATGTAGGCACGGGAAAATCCCTTCACGAGTGGATGCGTATCCTCGGCTATTGGCCGGAAGTCTTTGGCAAAGCACGCATTCCGGAGGCTCATGGTGCCCTGGGCCGTGAAGGCGGTGCCGTTCCTAGCCACGCGAGTTGGCAGGACACAGTCAAACATGTCCACACCGCGAGCGATGAGTTCGATCATCTGCGGTGGAGTGCCTAGCCCCATGGCATAGCGAGCTTGATTCTCCGGTAGTAGCGGACAGACCCACTCGGCAACACTCATCATCTCGGCCTCCGTCTCGCCCACGCTCACGCCACCGATGGCGTAACCATCAAATCCAAGCGCTACCATTTCCCGAGCCGCACGCTCCCGGAGTTCTCGATACACACTGCCCTGGATGATGCCGAAGTGAAGCTGGCGCTGTCCACCGGTCATTGGCTGATGTTGATCAATCCAGTCACGACAACGGCGAGCCCACCGCATGGTGAGGTCGAGACTTTTTGATGCATACGCGGCATCACACGGGTAGGGCGGGCACTCGTCGAATAGCATGGCGATGTCGGACCCAAGCACAGCCTGAGCTTCCATGGCAGTTTCTGGCCCGAGAAACATGGGCGAGCCATCCACGTGATTACTGAAGTGACAGCCTTCCTCCGTGATCTTCCGCAGACGAGCCAAACTAAAGACTTGGTAGCCCCCCGAGTCAGTCAAGATGGGCTTGTTCCAGTTGGCGAATGCGTGAAGACCTCCCGCCTCTCGCATGATTTCCAAACCGGGCCTGACAAACAAGTGATAGGTGTTTCCCAAGATGATCTGGGCTTCCAGAGCCTCCAGTTCAGTCGGATGGACGGACTTCACCGTGCCCTGCGTGCCCACAGGCATGAAGATAGGCGTCTGGATCTCACCATGGGGTGTCTTGAGCGTACCTGAGCGTGCAGCCGTTTTGGGACAGGTCTTGTGAAGTGTAAACATGGGCGATACCGAAGAGAGAAAAGCAGGTGGCAGGCTGTATTCAGTGGGCAGTATTTCCGCGTTGTCATCCACTGATCCTGTTCTCATGAAAGCAATCTCACTTCTCTTCATCCTTGGCCTAAGCGCTCCGCTGTTGGCGGAACCTCCTGTTCAGCCGGGTGAGAAACTGCTTTTCCTCGGCGACAGCATCACTCAAGGTGGCACCTATGTAGCGCTGATTGATGCAGCAATCATCGCTCACGCTGCGGACAAACACTATGACATCGTGAGCGCGGGGCTCTCCAGCGAGACGGTGTCTGGCCTCTCCGAGCCAGGACATGCGGGCGGCAAGTTTCCACGCCCCGATTTGCACGAGCGCCTGGATCGAGTGCTCGCTGTGGTGAAACCAAAGGTCGCGGTCGCTTGCTATGGCATGAACTGCGGGATCTACATGCCACTGAGCGAGGAAAGGTTCAAAGCTTACCGAGACGGCATGATCAAACTCAGAGAAAAGGCGATGGCAGCAGGTGCCAAGGTGATTCACCTCACGCCGCCAGTGCATGATCCTGTGCCGATCATGGACAAAACCGATCCGACAGGGGCCGAGGGCGACAAGTTCACCAAACCCTACACACGCTACAATGACGTGCTGGACAAATACAGTGAGTGGTTGCTTCAACAGCGAAACGCTGGATGGGAAGTCATTGATCTTCATGGTCCCATGAAGCAAGCGCTCAAAGAAGGCCGCGAGAAGGACCCGAAGTTTGTGCTCAGCAAAGATGGAGTGCACCCAGGCCTCGAAGGACATGCCCTGATGGCCCAGTGTGTGCTGGACGCATGGCAGATCCCTGGGAAGGCCATCGACATCGCCACCAATCCTCAGTTGGCCGCATTCTGGAAGGCAGTGGAAGCCAAGCAGTCCGTGCTAAAGGCGGCATGGCTCAGCAAAGCCGGGCACAAGCGCCCAGGAGTCCCTACAGGACTGCCGATTGAAGAAGCCGAAGCGAAAGCCAAGCTCGAGGACACAAAAGCTCGCGAACTAGTTCGCAAATAGCGAACGAGCACAAAAATCCCCAAAGAGAGGAGCTTCACTGCACCATCTCTTTGGGGATTCTAAGTGGTCGTCGTTCTATTTGGAACTGAACTCCGCTACAGCATCATCCGTGGCCTGAGCCAGCACCGCCAAGCCTTCCTCCAGTGCTTCCTGGGGAATGGACAACGGAGGCGAGATCTTGACCGTCTGACCCCAAGCTCCCACCGGAGCAAACAAGAGCAGTCCGCGTTGGAAGCAGAGCTCAATGATGCGATGAGCTAAGTCATGGTCTGGATCTTTGGTGCCGGGTTTGACCGTTTGCATGCCCGCCACGAGGCCCGCAGCCGTCACGTTTCCAATAACGTTAGGATGCTTGGCATGAATAGCCTTTAGTCCTGCGAGCAGGATAGGCTGCAAGCGTGCAGCATTGCCGGTCATGTCCTCATCAATGATCTTCCGAATGCTCGCCATGGCAGCCGCACAGCACACTGGATTGCCCGTGTGAGTGCTCGTCATTGAGCCAGGAGCGTATTGATCCATGAGTTCAGCTTTACCCAAAACCGCACTCAGCGGCAGCGAAGAACTGATGCCCTTGCCACAGCAGATGATGTCTGGTGTAACGCCATAGTGCTCAAACGCCCAGAACTTTCCTGTGCGTCCGAAGCCGGCCTGCACTTCATCAAAGATGAGCACCACCTGGTTTTCATCACACCAAGCGCGCAACTTTTTGGCATACTCCGTGGGTGCAAAGTCGGGGCCCACGCCCTGATAAGACTCCATGATGACCCCTGCAATATTTGCCGCAGTCATTCCGCGATCCGCGATGCATTTGAGGAAGGTATCGAAACTCACGTCCTGCTGCCAGTAACCATCAGGAAACGGTGCATTCAAGATAGCTGGGTCCTCGTTGACGATCCAAGCCTTCTGACCTGCCATACCGCCGGCCTGTTGAGAACCGAGCGTCCTGCCATGGAAGCCGCGGGCGAAACCAACAATGCCAATTTTGCTCTTCCCACCCACCTTGATGCCATGCGTTCTGGCAAGTTTGATGGCGCACTCGGTGGCCTCGGAACCTGTGGTCAAAAGGAAGACCTTCTCCAATCCATCCGGCGCAACGCTGGCTAGTAACTCAGCCAACTCGGCTCGCTCTTCACTTGGAAACACATAGTTGTGCAGAAGACCTGAGTTGACCTGATTGATGATGGCATCTCGGATCTCCTTGATGCCGTGTCCAGCGTTCGTCACGAGCACGCCGCTACTCCAGTCGAGCCAGCGGTTGCCATGCTTGTCGTAAACAAAAATATCTTCGGCTTTTTCCCAGACGATAGGAGGCTGCCCTTGCATGGAGACAGGCTCCAAGCGACGAAGTTTCTCAAGGGTTGCCACAGATTCCGGGTGTGGAATAGCGGTTTGGATTCTGCGGTATTTCGTCTCGACGTGTGGCACGTCGACTGGCTGGATGTTGTATTCTTTTCCCATTGCAACTGTCTGCGTTAGTAGCAGTTGCTGCCCTCAGTTAAGCCGCAAATCATACCCTGCAAATGCTTTCCTGCAAAAATCTGACAAGCCGAGATGATCTCGCCATACGGCAGATGATTTGACTCCGACGGCGGCCCGCGCAAAGCGTCAGGGTCATTTCTCATGTCAGAAAACTTCTCCATTCCTCAATCTCGTCTTGGCGTGCTGCTTGTAGTCTCTGGCCCGTCTGGGTCTGGCAAGACTACGCTTTGCCGCAAGTTGAGCGACCAGGGTGAGGCAGTCTACTCGATTTCCTGCACCACTCGTGCAGCTAGGCAAGGCGAGGTCCACGGTAAGGACTACTTCTTTCTCACGGAAGAAGACTTTGTGGAGCGCATTGGCAGAAATGAGTTCTTTGAGCACGCCCATGTGCATGGCAAGCGCTACGGTACATTGAAGAGCTACGTCACGGAGAATCTTCTCTGCGGTGTCGATGTCGTCATGGACATCGACGTTCAAGGTGCTGAGCAGGTGCGCTCATGCCAAGACGCGCTGGTGAAGCAGTGCCTCGTGGATGTGTTTATCCTTCCGCCAAGTGTCGAAGAACTCAAAGCACGTCTCGCCCACCGGGGCACTGAAGGTCAGGCCGCTCTCGATCTCCGACTAAAAAATGCCATCGGAGAGATGTCACGCTGGCAAGAGTACGCGTATACATTGGTGAGCGGGTCACGAGAGGCAGACATGGAGCGATTTCGATCCATCCTGGTTGCTGAACGCATGCGCTCGATCAGACAACCCCAGTCCCCATGACTTCACCTATTCACGACCGCCCAGACACGCTGGAGAAGGCTCTCAGGATCAACCTTTCCAGAAACATCTACGGAACTTTTGCCGAGATTGGGGCTGGTCAAGAGATCGCCAATTGGTTCTTCAGAGCCGGTGCTGCTTCTGGCACGATTGCCAAGTCCATGTCCGCGTACGACATGACCATTAGCGATGAGATTTACGGAAAAACGAACCGATACGCATCTCGTCAGCGCATGGTCGCTATGCTGGATCACGAGTTCCCCATGCTCGTGCAGCGCCTTTCCGCCAAGCGAGGCAACTCGACCTGCTTCTTCGCACTCACCGATACAGTCCGGGCCAAGGCAAAAGCCGACACCGATCAAGAATGTCACGGCTGGATGGGACTGCGATTCCAATCTCAGCCCAGCGGGCAACCGAGTGAGATCCAACTCCACGTACGCTTGCTGGATGACTCCCACGGGCGGCAATGTGCCGCGCTTGGCATCCTCGGCGTCAATCTTCTGTACGCGGCGTTCCATTTGCGCGATCATCCGACTGACTTTCTCAGTTCATTGTTAGACGATCTTGGCCGCAGACGGGTGGAGATTGACATGATCGACTTCTCAGGACCGGCTTTCACCTCGCTGGAGTATCAGGATCGCCTTGTAGCCCTGAAACTTGTGCGCATCGGCCTCGCTGATGCAGCACTCTTCGGTGCTAATGGTGAAATCTGGCAGGCTTCGGATGTTCTTTGGAACAAACCCGTCTTTTTGAATCGCGGCAGCTTTGACCCAATTACCAAACTCAACTTAGACATGATCGAGAGTGGCCAAGTGGCCTTCCGGGGCGATTTTGGCGATGCGGTGAAGGATCGAGTCGAGTTGCTGGAGATCACCATGCACAACCTATTGGCTAGCACTTTTGATGTGCCTGACACTGACTTCCTTGCCCGCGCGGACGTGCTTCAAAGTTTGGGCAAGAACGTGCTCATCTCACGTTACCCTCAGTTTCACCGGATCAGCTCTTTCCTGGCCCGTCACACACAGTCGCCTATCGCAATCGTCATGGGACTGCCGCTGTTTCTGGAGTTATTCAACGAAAAGTGGTGTACTGATCTTGAAGGCGGCCTGCTAGAGGCGTTCGGAAGACTGTTCAAGCATCAAGTTCACGTCTACGTCTATCCAATGGGCAACCCGCTCACTAGAGAAGTGATCAGCGTAGACAAAGCACCAGTCTCCGCGGATCAGCGCCCTCTACTGGAGTATCTGTTGCGGACAAAGCGTGTTCGCCCCATCGTGGCGTGCGATGACGAGTATTTGTTTCATACTTCATCTGATGTACGCGGAATGATCCAAAAAGGCGACAATACGTGGCAGCAATTGGTTCCAGACATCGTGCTTAAGCAAGGGCCCTGGCTGTCTTTGGCACAATCCGCCACAATCCCATAAGCAGCTACAGCGGACTTACCATGTAACTACTTTGTGAAGCCATTTTGGTTGAACAAACGTGGTAGTCGCAGGTCTCATTCCCCGCTGACTCACGTCAGTTTTCCAGCTCGGGAGGCTGGGAAGGCGTCATCCCGACACACAACGACAACAAGCGAGCCGAGATCTCTCTCGGCTCGCTTCATTTTTGTCGCGACTTATGCGTGCAACTTGAGTTTCAGCCTCTCGTGATGCCGCCCTTCTCTCCCCTCGCGTTTGCCGCTCTGACACTCGAGCTGTCTGTGGCAAGTATGTCTGCACAAGACCTGCTCGTCCGCCACGAACTCTCAGTGGATGGCGTCAAGCGCGAGGCTCTGGTTTACACTCCAGCGTCAGCCACTGCTCGACCCGCCCCGCTGGTGTTTGGCTGGCACGGCCATGGTGGCACCATGAGGAATGCCGCACGTAGCTTCCGCATTCACGAGATCTGGCCTGAGGCGATCGTCGTCTACCCACAAGGCCTCAATACACCAGGAAGGCTCACCGACCCAGAAGGCAAAAAAGCGGGCTGGCAGGGTCGGCTTGGTGACCAAGGTGACCGTGATTTGAAGTTCTTTGATGCTATTTGGCAAAAACTTCATGCAGGGTTCAAGGTCGACGACAATCGGGTCTACAGCACTGGCCACTCAAATGGCGGCGGCTTCACTTATCTCCTTTGGGCCGCCCGAGGCGACAAATTGACCGCAATTGCACCTTCAGCCTCAGCAGGACGAAACAAAGGTGAGTCAAACCCGCTGCCCGTCCTGCACCTGGCTGGACGCAATGATCCTCTGGTTAAGTTTGCGTGGCAGGAGGCAATGATCCGCACGCTGAGAGAGCTCAACAAGACGTCCGAAGGCAAAGCCTGGGACCTAGACGAACGTTGCACGATTTACCCTTCGGCCATTGGTGCCCCTTTAGTGACGGCGATACACGACGGGGGCCATGAGTATCCAAAAGGTGCCCCTGAGTTGATTGTGAAGTTCTTCAAGGCTCACTCAAAGGCAAAGGGTTAGGATCGCTGGATTCGCCAGGGTCCTACACAGCGCCCAAGAGCGGGCGGAGTCCCGTTCTGGGCCAAAATGTCGCTCCCCGCTAAGTTTCTTTGCCAAATCCTTAACTATTGCTAATCTGCGCGCCCATTTTTCAACCTAGTCAATCCGACCCACATGATCTCATTGCTATCTCTCGCCCAACAGGCTGCTGCCGAGGCCACCAAGGCCGCTGAAACGGCTGCTCCCGCTGCTTCGGGCAACAACGGAGCCTACATCACTTTCTTCGTCGGTGCTCTGCTGCTCGGTTTGCTGTTCTTTTATGTGGGCACGGCCAACATGGGAAGAAAGCGCCTCGTGGGCACTCTTTTTGCCGCTCTAGCTGCCCTGTCCGCCTATTTCGCCTACCAAAACATGGGCCTAAAGAAGGGGATCGACCTTCAGGGCGGATCAGAGTTCATCGTTCGTCTTGAGCCCGGCACAGACAAAGACGGCAATCCGATTCCGGTCAATCCCGACTCCATTCAGCAAGCCATCGGCATTCTGGAAAAGCGCCTCAACCCAGGTGGAGCTAAAGACCTCACGCTCATTCCTCAACAGCCAGACCGCATCATCATTCAGATGCCTGGTATCTCGGACGAAGAGATCGCCAATGTGCGCAAACTGATCCAAGAGGTCGCGCTGCTCGAACTCAAAATCGTTCACCCAGAAGATGCATCGAAACTTGAAGAGCTGAAGCAAGGCAAATTGGTGTTCGGCTACGAGAAACTGCCTTACCAGAAGGCGCAGAAAGATGGATCGACCGAAGTGGTAGTGAAGACGCGTGCTGAGCTTGATGGCAAGCGCGTCTCTCGCGCATATCCACGCTTTGACGCTCGCGGTTGGTCCGTAGGTTTGGAGTTCGACTCAGAAGGTGCCAAGCTTTTCGACGAAGTTGCAAAGGCCAACTACCAGCAGCGCATGGCGATCGTCGTGGATGATGTCGTCATCTCCGCTCCGGTGTTGCAGTCACAGAACTATGGAGGTTTTGCTGAGATCACGGGTGACTTCCTTGAACTGGAAGCTCGCAATCTTGCATCGTCCCTGCAAAACCCTCTGGAGAACCCAATGAAGATTGAGTCTGAGCGCAGTGTCTCTGCTGCCTACGGTCAGTCTTCCATCGATCAAGGGATGTGGATTTGCATCGCTGCACTGATCATGACGACGGCGTTCATGTGCTTCATCTACCGCGCTGCGGGTATTGTCGCTATCATCGGCTTGGTGATCAACGTCACTTTGCTGGTTGGTGCCATGGCCCTATTCGGCTTCACACTGACTATGCCCGGTATCGCCGGTATCGTTCTGACCATCGGTATGGCCGTGGATGCCAACGTTCTGATCTACGAGCGTCTGCGAGAAGAACAGGAGGCAGGAAAATCGCTCGCTGCTGCTCTCCTCGGAGCGTTTGCGAAGGCTTTCTCGGCGATCTTTGACTCCAACATCACCACGTTGCTTTCGGCATGGATCCTTTACCTCACGGCCTCTGGTCTAGTTAAAGGTTTCGCCGTTACGCTTACCATGGGTATCATTTCCTCACTGGTGGGTGCCTTGATCGTGACACGCGTGATGTTCATGTGGCTCGTCGACACTGGCAAACTCAAGTCTCTCTCTGCGGCAAAGATCATTCCTGACAAAGTTTGGGACATCCTCTCAGTCGCTCCGAAGTTCATCGTGGCTTCCCTGGTAGTGACCGCCATCTCGTTCGGAGTAGTCGCCATGAAGGGTAAGTCCGGCTTCGGAGTAGACTTCGTTGGTGGCGACCTTCTCAACGTTAACTTGAAGTCCGGCAGCGTCATTTCGGAAGAAGAGGTTAACTCCGTGCTTCAGCCCTTGGGACTGAAAGGCTACCAGTATCAACAAAAGACGGTTGTCGGCGGTGCGCCTTCAGTAGCCATTCGAAGTGAGTTCGATACCGGCAACAAGATCCAATCAGCACTGGAAGGTAAGTTTAAGGACCGCATCTCAGGGACATCCATTGAGCGCGTAGGACCTGCTATCGGCAAGGAAGTCGCTGAATCCTCGACTTGGGCTCTGCTTGCTTCACTTGTTGCGATCTTCATTTACCTGCTGCTGCGCTTTGAGACAGCGTTCGCTATCGGGGCTATCGTCGCTCTCTTCCACGACGTGCTCATGGTTCCTGGTCTGTGCATGCTTTTCGGTCAGCAAATGTCAGTCGTTCACGTGGGTGCGCTTCTCACCATCGCGGGTTACTCCATCAACGACACCATTGTGGTGTTTGACCGTATTCGCGAGACGATTCATCGCGGCAGTGGCGGCTCACTTCGAGACATGATGAACGAGGCTATCTGCAAGACGCTCTCCAGGACCCTTTTGACTGGTCCGACAGCGCTTGCTCCGATGGTCATCTTGTTATTCATGGGCAATCCGTCAATGAAAGAGTTCGCGCTTCCGATGGTCATCGGTGTTCTTCTTGGCACTTACTCGTCGATCTTCATCGCTTCCCCGCTGGTTCTCTGGTATGCCAAGCGCACCGGCACCGCTCTGAAGCATCAAGTTCTGGAGGCCAAACTCCGCGCAGATGCCCATGAGGCCGCTGCTAAGCAGGCCCAGGCTCAAAACAAGGACGCTGGTAAGTAAATCGGTCCACGTGGCAATTTCCAAAGAGCCAGGAGCGCCAAGTTCCTGGCTCTTTTGCTTGTTAAGCCCCATCGCCCCCCCAAATCATCCACCATGATTCACATCGTTCTCTATCAGCCAGAGATTCCCCACAATACGGGTGCTGTGGGTCGTCTTTGCCTTGGTACTAATGCGCGGTTACACTTGATTCATCCACTTGGCTTCTCGCTGGATGATAAGCATCTCAAGCGCACCGGTCTCGACTACTGGAAAGATGTCGATGTCAAACAATGGGCTTCCTGGGATCAGTTTAAGGCATCCCTTCCATCGGATGCCCGACTCTGTTACCTCACAACCAAAACCAAGCAGCGCTACTGGGACACCGAGTTCACTGAGGAAGATGTCTACCTCGTTTTCGGCCCTGAAACTCGCGGACTTCCAGTCAGTTTGCTCGCCGAGGAAGCCGCGCACGCACTGACGATACCCATGCACGGTACCCGAAGCCTCAACCTGGCTACATCCGTTGCGATTGTGCTCTACGAGGTCGTGCGACAGAGAAGCCGCCAGGGTCTACCAGACAGTTTTACTACCACTTGTTAGCCTGGATCACATCCGGCTTGCCCTGTAGGTAGTTGATGAGATTCAATGTGGCACGCATCGCTTGCCTCGGGACGCTTTCATAAGTCCGCGAGCCAATGTGCGGTGTAATAAGCGCGTTGGGATGCTTGAGCAATGGATGATCCGCCGGAGGGGGTTCTTCATCGAGCACATCCGTGGCATATCCGCCTAGTTTGCCTGAGTCCAGAGCACCAATAACCGCAGGAAGGTCTACCAGCTCGGATCTAGCGGTATTCACCAACAGCGCTCCTGGTTTCATCACTCCAATCCGCGCGTTATTGATCAAATGGCGGGTTTGCTCGCTGAGATTCGTGTGCAGAGACACCACATCACAAGCAGCGAGCAAGCTCTCAAACTCGGTGTGCCTCACCACCCCATGCTGACTCGCGAATGCCTCAGGCCAGTAGAGATCAAGCGCATGCACTTCCATGTCGAAGGCACGGGCACGCTTGGCAACCTCTTGCCCGATGCGACCAAGTCCAATCAACCCCAACTTCTTCTGCCAGAGCTCATGCCCTGTCATCCGCTTCCATTTCCCCTCCCTCACTGACAATGCTGAATCGACGAGATTGCGGACCAGTCCCAATAGAAGACAAAACACGTGCTCTGCCACCGTGGTGTGATTGACTCCAGGAGTGAAGAGCACTGGCAATTTGCTAGCCGTAGCCTTGGAGACATCGATTTTGTCCAATCCGATTCCATATTTGCTGATCACTCGGAGCCTTGGCAGTGACTTATCGATCACAGCGGCAGTGATTTCGTCATCTCCACACAAGAAGGCATCAAACTCACCTGCGAGTTCCAACATGCGGGCCTCGGAAAGAGGTCCGCGCTCTCGGTGAATCTCAAATCCCTGTGAGCCAAGCAGTTCGTGGTGATCGCCAGGGGTGTCTTGATAGGAGGTGGTGGTGAGCAGGATTCGCATGTGAAGGTTTTCGATGAAAAGGTCTGGTGACTCGTCAATGGTAGATTCACGATGGAAGAAGACCCTGATGGCGGCAAGGAGAATGCCAACGAACGAAACCTCGGCACTCAGCCCCTGGATGGGATCATGCTGGCGCTTGGAACGACAAACCATTCTCTGGTAGGAACTAGCCCATTCCCCATGACCCACAAAGCAGTGCAGCGCGCTCGCAAAGGCCGCAAGCTGACCCGCCACATGCAACGGCGGATCACTCAAGCGCTCAATGCCTGGTGCGCGGCCAATGGTGTAGAGCAGGTCTACAAAGAAGACGCCTTGTTCAATTACCAAGGCTGATGGAGGCTGTTGAGCCTGATTGCATAAACCGGCATCGCCCCCACGTAGTGGAGAAAGGATGTCAGCACCACTTACCCGACGAGAAATCCTCTCGCGCTCCGGCCTTGGGCTAGGAGTGCTCGGGCTTGGACTCGCACATAGCGCTGCGACCACCACGAGGCCTCATCGACCAGCAAAAGCACGGCGAATCATCCATTTCTTCCTCAACGGTGGGCCGTCTCACGTGGACACCTTTGACCCCAAGCCCGCCCTTCTCAAACATGAAGGTAAACCGGTTCCAAACCATCGACTCACCGAGCGAAAAACTGGCGCGGCCTTCCCTTCTCCATTCAAGTTCCAGCGCTACGGTCAGAGCGGCATTGAAGTCAGCGAGCTGTTCGCAAAGACAGCGACACACATCGATGACATCGCCGTGATTCGCTCCATGTATGCCCAGGTTCCCAATCATGAGCCGTCCCTAATGCTCATGAACTGCGGAGACTCCATCCAACCGCGCCCAAGCCTCGGTGCTTGGTTGACTTACGGCCTCGGCAGCGACAATCGAAACCTACCGGACTTCATTTCCATGTGCCCGGGCGGGCTTCCCATCAAAGGAACTGAGAACTGGCAAGCCGCCTTTCTGCCAGGTGCGTTTCAAGGCACCTACATCGACTCTAAACAGAGTAGTGTCGATCAACTCATTGAAAACATCCGCAGCCCCCATGCCACACTTGAAGTGCAAAGGAGGCAGCTCGACTTTCTTTTGCGCATCAACAATGCCCACAAGCAATCCCGGCACGACCCACGGCTCGAAGCACGCATCGACTCATTCGAGTTGGCCTTTCGCATGCAAACGGAAGCCGCCGATGCCTTCGACGTGACTCGCGAGCCCAAACACATCCGTGAGCTCTACGGAGATACCATTCACGGAAGACAGACGCTCATCGCACGTCGCTTGATCGAGCGAGGCGTACGAATGGTCCAACTCTGGCATGGCGCGGGACAACCCTGGGACAATCACGACAACATCGAGACCAAACATCGGCAACTCGCAGCAGAAATCGACCAGCCCATTGCTGCACTTCTCCACGATCTCAAGCAACGCGGACTTCTCGATGAAACCATCGTTCTTTGGGGCGGCGAGTTTGGCCGCACCCCTACCGTGGAGCTAGCTGGAGGCCAATCCAAGCTCGGCCGCGACCATAATCACTACGGATTCACCGTCTGGATGGCAGGCGGAGGAATCAAAGGCGGGACCACTTATGGCGCTACAGATGAACTTGGCTTTGCCGCCGAGAAACACGCCGTAAGTATCCACGACCTCCACGCCACCATTCTACACCTCATGGGTCTCGATCACGAACAGCTAACCTACCGCCACGGAGGCCGCGACTTCCGCCTCACCGACGTCTACGGAGAAGTCATCCGCCCGATCTTGGCGTGAGCACAAGTGGTTTGCGCCCCCCATTTACCAAACGCTTCCACTAAGCCGGACTGAGTGTGAGTTGGACTTCTTTGGGCTCGGGGCTTGCAGGTTGGGCGGGCTCGCTGGGGAGTTCCACGCGGCGGAGTTCTTGGGCGTTGGGAAGTTCCTCGACGCTGCGGATGGCGAAGTGCTCCAGGAACGCTTCTGTCGTTCCGTAGAGGAGCGGTTTGCCAGGCAGTTCAGCCCGCCCTTCAATTTTGACCAACCCCCTGTCTACGAGTTGCTGCACCATGGCGTCAACCGAGACGCCGCGGACGGCCTCAATACCTGCTTTGGTGATAGGCTGGCGGTAAGCAATGATTGCGAGAGTCTCGAGAGCCGGTTGGGAGAGTCTTTGGGGTTTCTTGCCGGGATAAAGAGAGCGGCACCAATCGGCATATTGAACTTGGGCGCATAGCCGCCAGCCATTGGAACGCTCCGCAATGGTAAATGAGTGGCCTTCCTTCTCGTAGTGATGGATCAACTGCTGCACGGCTGCCATGACTTGCTCCTCAGTGACCTCCGCAAGGGGTTTGGCAGCTTCAGCATCGTCGTCTCCTGATTCGACAATATCTTTGGCATTCTCACGGATGGCCCGCACCATGTGCTCGACGCTGAGGGGTTCCTGATAAGAGAAAAGAAGGGCTTCTACGATTCGGATCAGTTCCATGTTCTAATGATGGCGGTGGAAAGGTAGTGTCAGGCAAAGTAGAGGACGCGCCCACATTGCTCACAATGGACGAGGTGGTCGTTTGCCTTGAGTTCAGTGAGGGTGGCGGTGACCAATTTCATGTGGCAACCCCCACAGATGCCATTTTCGACAGGAACTACTGCTGCATTGCCCTTACTTTTCATGAGGCGGTCGTAGAGGCTGAGATCGCCACTATCCACGGCAGCAGCCAAAGTAGCGCGATCTGCGGTGATCTCGTCGATGCGTGCTTTGAGATTGATTCCGCGCTCTTCGAGTTGGGCGATTTCTTCATTCACTCGGGCTGTGGTAGCCGCAAGCTTAGCTGCTGCCGCCTTGTGCACTTCCTTGGCTGCTTCCAACTGCTCCATGAACTCAATCTCTTTATCCTCGAGTCCACGAACTTCGTTTTGGTAGCGGATAACCTCATTTCCCAGGGCTTGGAACTCCTCGTTTTTCCGGGTCTCAAACTGCTGGTCTTGAAGGCGCTTGATGGTGTTCTGCCGGGTCTGGATGTCGATCTCAACGTTCTTGATCTTGACTTCGATCTCCCTGACACCCGTGAGTGCGGCCTCGGTGGCTGCGGTGTCATCTGCGAGTTGCAGTTTAGCCCTTTGCTGGAGCACCGGTACGTCCTTGAGGTCCTTCGTGAGGCCTCGGAGGCGCTGATCACGCTCCTGGAGTTGAAGGAGAGAGGCGATGGAGGGAAGCATGAGCGAGTAAGGTCTGGGCAGGTTGGATGAACGGGAAACGGAAGAGAGTTAGAACCGCTAACGGGCGGTGACAAGTGGGCAAATGCCTACCGTGAAAGGGTCACCTCCCTCTGGCATAGGCGTTTTGTCCTCAAAATGGCCTCAACGGGTCACTTTGACCTGCATAAACCGCTGCTGACCAGAACTCACGGGCACATTGTCCCGTACGACGAGTTGGGTCGGGGTGTTCACTTCCACGATGAGGCCATTACTGCTCCAACTGGCCAAATCACTGCACGCCTGGACCTCAAATGTCACATCGGTCGCGGCTGGGTTCTTGGGAATAGATATTCTGAGATACTGCTCGCCGCTATTAGCAGCAAGACTTGCCACTTGAGGATTCGCCTGCGAGATGGTGCCATTGCTTCCAATCGCATATTCCAAAAGGTTAAGCATTCCATCCCCATCGGCGTCCAGATAGGCTTCCGCGAGCGGGTCATTCTCGTTCCCGACATTGTTTTGGTCCAACCACTGAGCAAACGGACTGAGCCAAGTGGTGAACGTGTGGTCGCGATAGGTCTTAATGCTGGAATCATCCGCCATAAGACGGACCGTGAACTGTCCGCTCCCTCCAGCAGTGGCCGTGGTATCGGTCAACGCTGGGTTAGCAAAAACAAGGCTGCCGGGGCCACCAACGAGGCTCCACTGGGTCATGAGGCTCACGGGGGTGGGGAAATCATCGTCTGTGACTGTTCCGTCGAGGTTCACTGCGGCATAGTTTGCGGTAGAGCCGACAGTCACGTTGGGAGCCTTGTTGAGCGGCATAATGCTGAGATTGCTAAACTGCGCGGTATTGAGCACACCTGCCGTTCCACCTGCGTTATCCACGGCAAAACCAACGAGCACATTGGGCGACATGATGATCGTCCGTGGCGACCCAAGCTGCACCCAGGTGCCAGGATTGCCTCCTGAATCAGGGGCATGAAAGGCTGTGATCAGGTTTCCCTGCCGGATGAGACGCATCCAGCGAACCTTGCCAGTGAAACTCGGCACACCACCGGTGCCTCCACTTGCGACTGAACGCCAAATGTAACCACTAAATGAACCCGTCGGAATCCGCCCGAGGTGCACATAGCCTGCCGAGTTGTCCATGCTTTCGCGAATCATGATGCCGGATTTGGCGCTCAACGCCCCACTCGTCGCATCAACATGCTTTGCAGTGACCATCACATCCCCGCTATATTGCCAGCCATAGAACGCGCCGTTACTGTCCATGCCGTCAGCCGCTGCTATGGTGTAAGTAGTGCCATTGAATGCATAGGTTGCCTGTGTGCTAGGCGCTGTGCCGAAGTTCTCACTCACCAATGCCGCACCGCTTGGAGCGGGTGTGAGTGATACATTATCAAAGCTCGCCGTGCTGATGTTCGCTGCCGTAGAACTGTTACCAGTCGCCACGATGCCAGCCTGAGAAACAGTGTTGATCAATGAGACCGTGGTTGTACCCAAGACATTCCATGTGCCAGGCGAGCCACTAGCGTCCGCAGCATAGGAGGCCGTGACGAGGCCGGATGTGGCGTTGCGTTCAAGCTTCAGCCAAATGGGCAAGGCAAGGCTCGCTTGGCTGGCAGCAACGCTGTCGTTGGTGCTGACAGTGGTGCGGGCCCGCAGTTCAATCGTTCCTGCCGAGTTGATCGCGAGCAATGCGCGATTGCAGCTTCGGTTGAGACTGTCACGAATCGTTACGCCAGCCGAAGGAGACGTGGCGGGCCCTGTGAGAGTGGTGACACGAGCGGTAACGCTGGCATCTCCAGTCATCTGCCGTGCCATTATGTGAGCGCTGTCCCCAGTCACTCCCGCATGCCCAGCACCCATGCCTGTCAGAACGTAACTTCCACCCACTTGGGCACTTTGCCCTCTCTGCTGAGTGGTTGGACCCATATCCTGAGCAATCCAGCCAGCGGGATTGATTGAAGAACCAACAATGACGGTCACTTGATCGCTAACAGTGAACTGGGTGTCGGTAGCTGAGAACTTCAAAACATAGACGCCATCCTGACTGAACGTAACGGAACTCGTAAGGGCGCTCGGTGTGGCAAAGGTAGCTGTGCCAGGACCACTTGTCTGACTCCAATTAGTGATCAGACCAGCTGGTTGCCCATCATCGGTTGCCGTAGCACTGACCACAATCCCCTGCCCCGATGCCACCAAACCACCGTTGGCATTCGGTGTCTCGATGGTGATCACCGGTGGATAGTCGTTATCCTCAATGACCACTTCCGCATACCCTGCACCCCCGATGGTGAAACTGCCGCTAATGGTGACCAACACCGTCTCATTTCCTTCGCTCAGACCATCATTAACAGGCGTTACGGTGAGGATCTTCTGGGTCTCGTTTGCAGCGAACGATACCGGAGACGCCAAAGCCGTGAAATCGCTTCCACTTGTAGCCGTTCCGCTCACCGCAAGGGTCACCGAGACAGTCGTGGTGAGCGCATCGACCCGAGTCAGGCGGAATGTAGCTGTATTGCCAGCCGTTTCGGAGCCCACAGCGTCCAGCGCCTCGATCGTGATGGTGCTGCGATCATTGTCGAGGATGCTTACCGTGGCGCTGCTCGGTGAACCAACGGTATAGTTCGCATTGGCGCTAATGGTTAAGATAACCGTCTCCGTGCCTTCGTTCGTGGAATCATTGACCGGAGTCACTGGAATAACCACCGATGTCTCACCCACAGGGATGGTAGCAGTCGTGGAAATGCTTGTGTAGTCGGTGCTGTTCGCGGCAGTGCCAGAGCGGCTCAAGGTCACAGCGAGGCTTGAGGTGGTAGAACCCGTGCGGCTGACAGTGAAACTACCGGGATCAAGGCCTGCTTCAGCCGCTGAGGCGTCTGTGGCGACGATGGTAACGACTGGCTTGTCGTCGTTTACAATCGTGAAGGTGTGAGCACTGCTTGAGGTGAGCGTGCAGCCCACTGGGTTACTGAGGCCGAGCACTATGGTTTCATCTAGTTCATCATCAGCCTCGTCAGTGATGGACAATGTAATGCTCTTGGTCGTTTCTCCCGCAGCGAACGTGAGAGTGCCAGACGCGAATGCAAAGTCGACTCCCTGAGTGGCTGTGCCTCCCGTCAGCGCGTAATCCACGGCAACAGCCGATGTTGCAGGCTCACTTAGCGAGACAAAGATCTCCTGACTCCCTGCAACACCCTCTGCCAATGAAGTGCTAGTCTGAGCAAAACCAACAAAGGGCAAGGCCGAAGCAACGTCGTCATCATCGATCACATACGTAAAGGTCGTGGTCGCGCCCAAAGACGAAGCTGTTGGGCTGTGGAGCTTCACTGTCACCGACTCGTTTGGTTCCGGGATGGTATCGTTATGAATCGTTAGGTTGATGTTCTTGGTCTGCTCCAGGTTATTGAAGGTCAGAACGCCATTGGCCAACGAGAAGTCCAAGCCGCTACCAAATGCGTTCGTTACGCTCGTACCGCGTGAAATGAACTCATGCTGAGCATTCGCTACCATGCCTGAATAGGCTGAGATCGACCGGTGGCTGTGTAGTTCACGGGCCATGACACCGGCTTGCGCGTTAGCCGCACCTCCGGACTGCGATACGATCCTAGCGACAAGATCAAAGTCACCCGTCAGGGTTGTTGCAACGAAATGACACTCGTCATCAGTGCCACCAATCTGTGCTCCAGAACCAATGACCGTGTAAGTGCCACTGACGTTCGAGTCACTGCCTTGAGCATTCACGTAACCAATCGTGCGTCCAACCAGACCTGTAACGGGGTTCCCATCGAGTGTGACGTTGTCGAACACCGCTGTCGTGAGTGCGCCGTCAGACCGTGCACTCACCGCAAGCCCCGCCTGAACGTCCAAGCCCATAGGAATCACGCGTGCCGTTGTCGTTTGCGCCCAGGTGCTGCCATCGACGGATGAATAGGCGGCGAAAGTATCTCCCACGCGTGTCAGCCTCGTCCAGTAGGGTCGAATGACCGATGTCGTCGCACTTGCTGCATTGCCGCTTGTAGCGAGGCGATAGATCGCACGATTCACACCTGCCTTTTCGGCTAGACAGGTGAAGTGACGCGAGCCGGTAGCCGTCGATTCGCGTATGGTCACACCTGCACGTGAAGTGGTATTGCCATTGGCAATGCTCACCACCCGAGCAGTGATCACGCAATTAACCGAGTTGGCTATCGGCATGGACACATAGCAGCCGTTGTCTGACGTGCTTGAGGTCGAAAGACCAGCGCCACCCGCGTTCAGCGTATAAACCCCTGATGCAGCACTGCTCGTGCTCGCTGGGCTGGTGGTGCCCACACTTCCAAACGTTGTGGCTCCAGGACTTCCGCTGTCGAGACCTGTGACGGTGAAGTTGTCTACAGTGGCCACACAACTGACTCCAGACGTAGACGACATGCCCATGATGCCGACGGTGTAGGACGTGGATGACATGGCAATCGTTTGCGTTGAGCCAACTTGCTTCCAATTGACGCCATCCGTCGAGTGGAACGCGCTGAACGAGCTGCCCTGCCGAATCACTCGTGTCCAATAAGGCAGCGCGGGCACTGTGTTCGTGGTCGTGGTTGAAGCACGTGCGCCCGTATCAACACTGTAGGCCACCGTGGTGACACCGGCTGAAGGTGTCGCCAGAGACACGGGGATCGACACAGAACTCACACTTTCTGGGCCATGTGCTCCAGCAAGATCAAACGCCACGGTGTTACCTCCAGAGTCGTTGTCGTCCATGAACAATGTCGCATCCGGCGTCTTCCCATAAGCACCTGGCTCCAGATGGAAAACAATGGTCTCCGTGCCTTCAAGATCACCATCATCGGTGCCTGTAGTCGTCAGTGAAACATCCGCACCTGATGCAGCACTAGGTATGGTGAGCGTGCCAGTGCGAGTAACGTCGTCAAAGGTGACCGAGGCCGATGTTGTCACATTGTAGTCCGTCCCTGGCGTTGCGGTGCCATTCAGAGCGAAGTTCACCACCAATGAACCTGTCGTAGAGCCTGTGCGAGACACGTAAAACTTAAATGGAGACGTCGTGGCAGCTTCTACGATTCGATTGGTCACACTGCCGCCGTTACTGATCTGCCCATCCACCCACACCGTAGGCTGCTCGTTGTCTCGAAGCCAAAGGCTAGCCGTGCTATTGGGTCCGTAGAGGCTGATAGCTGGGTCTGAAGTCAATGTGCATACCACACTCTCAATGTCCTCTGCTGAAGTGTCATTGACGGGAACGATCGTGATAGTGCCGGTAGCAGCGGCGGCAGTGGAACCGGTGATGACGATCGTTCCTGTGCCTGTGCTCGTGTTGAAACTACTGCCAGCGGGTGAAGCAGGTAGCGTGACCGTGTAGTCGCTGGTGAGGGTCGCCGTGCCGCTGAGTGTAAATGGAACACTCACCGTGCCAACAACACTCGTTTTCACCGAAACTACAAAGGCGCCTGAAGTCCCGCCTTCAATCGCCATCGTCGTTGGCACTACCTCTGCATAGGCAGGATTCGATGCAGCAGCACCGTCATTGATCGTCACGAGTCCAGAAGTAGTCGCCCCGAGTCGATAGTCGGTAGGACCAGCACCCAACTGCAACAAAACCTGTTCGGGAGTCTCACCAAATCCATCCCAACGAGGCAAGATGGTGATCGTTGCCGTGCTTGAGCCCGCAGGAATCGTCAGCACACCCGGCAGCGCTTCAAAGTCTACTCCGTGCAATGCTGGAACCCCAGTCGACGGACTTCCAGCCAGTGAGTAATACACCGTTAGAGGTGAAGTCGTATCTCCGCTGCGTGTGACGAGATAAGTGGCGGTATCCGGTGCATTTCCCGGCACAGCGAGATCAATTTCTTGGCTAGAGCCATCAGTGATGGTCAACGTCACGGTGTTCGTGTCATCATCAAACAAGCTAGCTGTCCCCGTCTGTGCACTTGTATCCATGACATACACAGCAGCATTGGCTGATATCGTGAGGGTCACGGTTTCCATCGGCTCAACCAATGAATCCTGGAGCATGGTGATGTTGACTGGCGCACTGCTGCTTCCCGCCGGAATGCTCACACTCGTGCCCACACTGGTGAAGTCTGTCCCACTGATCGCCGTTCCACCGACCGTGAAGTTCACCGTGAGACTTGAAGTCGTGGCCCCGGTGCGTGAAACCGTGAACACCGCAGGAGCTCCACCGCCCTCCTCCGTGGAGTCGGTGGTAGCTACCACGCTCACTTTTGGAAGCGCCGTGTCATCGTCGTCTATTTGCACAGTCGCCGCACCTTGATTGGGTGCTACTAGATAGCCCGCTCCTGACGCTAGCAGAAAACGCACCGTCTCTGGCCCTTCCGCCACGGAGTCATTCGTTGTCGTCAACACCACGTTGAGAATGCTGCTGTCTGCCGGAAAGGTGAAAGTGGAAAAGCCACCGCTGCCAGCTGCTAAAGCAGGGGCAAGGCTGTAGTCACCGGTACTCGCCGTGCCAATCGCGGGATTCACATTCACCGTTAGAGGCAAGGAAGGGTCACCCGTTCTAGTTAGTCGAAAAGTCCCCGTAGCGCTTACATTGTTCTCAGTCGCGCTGGCATCCACTGCTACAATCGACACCTCGGGAAGACTCTCCGCCTCAAAGTTTCCACCCGTGAAGTTCGGTCCCACCGTGATGCTGTTATTGAACAGCTCGCTGAACGAATAGCCGTAGAGCGCCGGAGTCACGGTGTAGGTGTTGGCAGTTAGATTGGCAATCGTGTAGTAGCCATCGCTATCCGTGGTGGTCGGATTGGTGCCATTGGCACTCAGAAGCACGTTCGGCAGCCCCTGCCCTCCCACGGTGACTCTTCCAGAGATGGTGAACCGGCCATTTCCACTTCCCACGGTGATCAAAGTCGTCCGCGTCACACTACCACCCTTCATGTCACTGACGCTGCAGCTCACCACATAGCTACCCGCCGTGGAGAAAGTCCGGGTGATTACCGGGGAGTTGGGCGAGACAATCTTGATCCCTGTATCGCCCCAGTGCTGCCATTGATACGCCAGAGTGTCACTCTCAGGATCAGTGGACGTAGCGGTAAAGGTCACCGTGGCTCCTACAGGAACGGATGTGGCCGATGCCGCGAGAGATAACGTTGGCGGCTGATTGCTGCTGAAGTCTCCGATGTTCACCAGCACATCCACGTATTTGGGTGTCGTGGTGCTCACTCCCACGGTCGTCATGTGAATCCCCGCTTCGGTATCGCTAAAGGTCTGCCCCAGTGCGATCGCAGCGTCATCTTTCCCATAAGGCGAGCCAGGAGTCGTATCGATCAACTGAATGTTACTCCCTGACCCACTCGGATACTTCCAGCCCAGGATAATCCCCTTGTCCGCCCAAGGACGACTGCTGCTGCCGTTATACAATTGACGCACTTCACCCCAATAGGTCCGCTGAGAGTCCTTGGTGATCGTCATCGCATAGCGATTGCGTGGGTCTAACACCTGCTGGTCGAACGCGTAGATGCGGTACAACCCACTTGTCGTGACATTCTGCACATAGTTTTGCGGCAGCCACTTCACCTGCACCTTAGCCGCGGCATTGTATTGGTCGGTTGGCACTCCGCCGCCGCCCATGTTGTCGTAGGAGTCACCATACTCTTGGTTGGCACCAGGTCCGATGGCACTGGTCCCAGCGGTGTCCCAGAAGTTGGCGTGAGCTAACCCGAAGGTGTGGCCAATCTCATGAGCAGTGACGCCCACACTGTCACCGTAGACCCAAACACTACCTCCACCGCCCCATCCACCTGTAGGGCGTGCTCCACCGATCAACCGCAGCACGGTCACATCGTAGTCATTGTGATCAAACCCCAGCTTCCTCGCCTCTTCACGTGCGTGCGTCATCTCAAGGCCTAGTCCGTCAATGTCTCCACCGTTCGATGAATCACGCTGCACATACCAGGCCTCATTCTTTGGCAAACGCACCGTCGGAGTGACGGTGGTCAGCGTGGTCAACTTCCCGAACGATGACTTGGAGTAATAGTCCGCCACGTTGCGCATGATTTCATAGCACTTCGACTCCGTGGGCAGATTGTTCGTCCGCTCCTGGTCTTGAAACGTCATCGGAATGTACAGCACCTTCAGTTGCCCTATGGCCGGAGTTGGTGGTGCTGGCAGAGCACCCGTTAGCCTTACAGGCCCACCCGTAGCACCCTCGCCATAGATCAACGTCTCCATCACATTGCTCGCGTGGAAGGGACCGCACAGATAGATGTTCTCTTCGGGAGTCTCGATGACGCTGTCCAACTGATCCGCCGTGATCGCCTGATCGACTTCATCCGCATCCAGCGTCTGCTTCCCTGAGACGGGACACACCAGCACGGCCTTCTTCGTCAAGTCAGGGACCTCGCCCACTTCCAGAACCCGCATCGGTTCCTCACGCGCTGCAAACTCGCGATCAATGATGATCCCGTTCAGAGACGCGTTCGGCGTGTTCGTTATCTTTTCAGCCCGCTTGCCATAAACGTGCAAATTGAATGCCCCTTCCCCCGGCACATCCGCTATCCGATGCGTGATCGTTCTGCCCGCAGGCAAGACTGGCCCTTCCGCTGGCACACCCTGGTAAACAGTGACCCCTGCCCGCGTGTTCTTTCTGCGTTCCAAGTGATTCAAGATCGCCAAAGGCAGCTTTTGCCGCACCACCATCGGCACGGCCTCCTCCAGCGCCTGCCTCGGGTCTTCCTTGATCAGATCCCTCATGTAGCCACGCCGCTCTTGAGCCAGCTTCACGCCCTCAGCTTCCAGCGCCTTCAGTTGCTCAGGCGACCCCACCTCATACCGCTTCCACCAATCACGAAACTTCTGCAGAGGTTCCGGAGCGAGACTTCCCCGTTCCTCCCAAACAGTCTGCTTTCGCACCGGAGCCGGACCGGGTTTCGCGGACGCCATCCTGGGTTTAGCCTCGCTCGTGACAAGCTTTTCTGCTTGGCCCGGTTCCTGCTTGGAAGTCATCAACGACCAAAAAATAAGTCCCAGAAAGCAAATCAGAGTCCAGGCAGTGTATCGGCGCATAAGAAGGGTGAAATCAACCCAGCGTAGACGCACGGCTCAGACATTGTGTTAGGCGCCTCCGCAAGATTTCGTCGAATCTTACCAAGAATCTCAATTTCACACAATAGTCGAGGGCATCTCAGAACAGAAAGACCGCACTTGGACCTCATTCTTCCCTGTCTTTGAGCCCAAAGTGCCCAGGATGCGGGCAAAAACATCCCGTTCCTCGACCCCACATACACCATTCTTTTGACACAAAATTGGGTTCTTTGAGCTCAAAGAATGCGATCTTTAAGCTCAAAGAATGCATGATTCGACCATTAAGAATGCCTTTTTGCCCCAAAAGAATCCATTACTCGACCCCAAAGAATGCAATCAATTGGCGCAAAAACCCATTCTTTAACCTCGAGCATCCCATTCAATGGCCAAAAGAATGCTCTCTTATGGCTCAAACAATGGAAAGCAGGGCAAGAAAACAGCACGTTAATAGGTCAAAAACCGGGCTCTTTCGGCTCAAAGTAGCCCTAAAATGCCCAGAAAAACGCCCTATTTGGGCTCAAATCGACCGCTATTAACCCCAAACTAGCTCGCGGTAGGAGCTGCAACATCCGGCACATCGAGCAAGGAGCGATACAAGTTCCCAAGCCGACCCCGCCGCACTTCATGCACAACCACACAGCCTTGACGAATCATTCGACCAAGGAAGATCTTCGTTTCTTGGTCACCAGGCCACTGTTTCGTGGCTGCCTTCACCCGCTCCTTGAAGTCCTGCGGCGCAAAAGGCAGTCCAGCCGTAGCTGCCAGACACTCCTTCAGCACCTCTTGTCGTGGCCGTTCAGGCGCTTTCGGCGCTGAGATCGCCGGAGCCGCCGCTGGTAATGCCGATGCCACCGAAGCAGCCACATCCCCTCCCATTTGATGCTCCTCCAACAAAGCCCGCACCCTCCGCACCATCTCCAAATCGGCCAACAGTTTAGCCTCCAACTTCGCCAGAGCACCCGGTGTAAGATCCGCCGCATTCATCGTAAAAGGATATCCATTTAACCAAAAATGCCAAATAGATATCCATTAATGAAAAAGCCACCATCAAAGGGGCCCCATACCTCTCGCCTGTGAGTCACCCGAGCCGGAGGCTCAAAAGAAATCAGCCGGGGGTGAAGCGAGGCACGAGCGTAACCCCCGGTTTTCGATTGGCAATGGATTGCGCTCCGGCGGAGCGCGAGAGGGCCACGGGCATTCTCACGTCCCTTCAGGACGAAATGTCTCTTCGTGGTCTGTCCGGTGGTTACGCTTCACTTCACCACCGGCTAATCTCTCACAAGCCTCCGGCTTGGGATGAAACCGAGCCGGAGGCTCAAAAGAGATTAGCCGGGGGTGTAGCGAGGCACGAGCGCAACCCCCGGTCCACGTTCGGCAATAGATTGCGCTCCGGAGGAGCGCGAGAGGGCCACGGGGCATTCTCACGTCCCTTCAGGACGGAATCTCTCTTCGTTGCCTATCCGGTGGTTACGCTTCACTTCACCACCGGCTAATGTCTCACAAGCCTCCGGCTTGGGATGACGCTTCGTTCTTGTCGCCCCAGCTCGGCCCGTACCCGAGCCGGAGGCTCAAAAGAAATTAGCCGGGGGTGCAGCGAGGAACGAGCGTAACCCCCGGTCCACGCTCGGCGATTGATTGCGCTCCGAAGGAGCGCGAGAGGGCTTGGATTGGCCCAATGGTTAAAAATGCCCACTCACTCCATGATCACGAGTTCCTGAGAGGATTTGTCTCCAACGATGGTCAGGGTGGTTTCGCCCAGATTGTTGATGACGCGTCCGAGGCCTCTGGCACCCGCGCCTGTGGTGTCGGCTGCGGGTTTGAGGAGGATACCTCTGATGAGTCCCATGGGCGTGATGGCGGAACGGTAGATACCGCCCTTCCTGAGCACCAGGACTGGCTTCCGCTGGTTCTGTTGGGTGGTGTCATCTCCCAGGATGGTCTGTCCGCGCCAGAGGGCTTGGTTTTTTGCAGATGAAGTGCCCTTAAGCGCGCCCAGGACCGTGTAGAAGCCCTGCTCTGGATCCACATCCACGGCACCGATGGCTCCGAGAGTAGCGGTGCCTGCTCCAGGTGCTGGCAGACCGGTGCGTATGAGGACGAGGTAGCCATTGGTGTTCTGCTTTAATATCAGTGCCTGATTGCTGGAACTGCTGACTCCGCTGCCGGCCAGCATGACGTGGATGATGACCTGGTCGTTCTGCACTGGCCAGAAGCGCAGGATTTTTGTCACGGTGAGTCCGCCGCCAATGTTGTCTCCCTTGCGGAGGACGAGTCCGCTAACAGCAGACCACAGACCCTCATTGCTGCTGCCGGGTGCTCCAGTGAGGCTGGCTTTGAACAGGCCACGACCGTTCCACTCACTGACAGCGAGGAAGGTGCCGAGTTTTTCCCCATTGATCGTGCCAGGGGCCAGGTCTCCCTGTGCTGAGGCATAGCGTCCGGTGCTGCTGTTGTCTGCATTGGTATGAAACACGGCGTCTCTGGCCGCTTCTCCTGTGGGTATGAACTTGGCGATGAATGCACAGTTGGTGCCCAGGCGCGCGGCTGCACGTCCAGAGAATGCACCAAAATCACCGCCTCCACCAAAGGCTGTCCCCCCTTCACGCGCTGTGGCACCCTGCACGCTGCCGTCGTGCTTCAAAATCAGGAGTCCGCTGTCAGTAGTGGGTGTCACACCCAATGAAGGGTTGGGCTGCAAGAGGTAAGACACGCCCAGCGCGTCCAGGGTCGTATGCTGGGCTACATCCACAAAGCTCTTGGTCAGCGCGCCCGCCAGTTCTGCCACAGGTGTGCCGGTTCTTCTTAAAATGGAGAGCACGTTTCCATCATCGCTCATCAGCAGACGATTGTTAGAAGCGCTGATGCCTGACCCTGTGACTAATGTTTGGAACAACCCTGGGCTTTGATTGATCATGGGACTGACGAAGCTGGAAGCCTTGCCTCCAGCAGGCCATGAGGTTGCAGAGCTGTTGGTATCTCCTTTTTGTAGCAGCAGCTCTACCTCACCTGAGGGCGCAAGTGTGGAGAAAATGGCGCGGTTCTTCCCCTTGGCGGCACCTGTGCCGATGACAGCTTCCTCAAACAAGACCTTGCCAGCGGCACTGATGGCGGAAAGGCCCTGTGCCCCGTGAAACAGATCCACTACTCCTGGGGCGCGATAGCCGGAGTGCGCCAGACCATTGACTGACCACGGTAGCTCAAACACATAGGTGGCACCAGCGGCACGCGCACTGTTGTCGGCTTCATTGCCATTCACGACATTGCTAGCGCTGGCCTCGACTCGGGCCGCGACTACGACGATGTCGTCAGCCACCGATACAGATCGCCCAAACCAGTCATCCACTCCTGTGTTAGAAGCTTTGAGGTACGCGATTTGTGCCCATTGACTACCTGTGCGCTGAAAGAGATAGGCCGCGCCTGACTCTGCGGTTTTGTTGCTCAACTGGTCGCCATTGACGCCAGTGGCGCTGCTGGCCTCTGCGGTTGCTCCCACGACCACCCAATCCTCAAAGACTCCCACGGATAAGCCAAACTCATCTCCAGGGGCACTGTTGGATGCCTTCAAATAGGCTTGCTGGCTCCACACCACACCAGAGCGGAAGAAGACATAGGCCGCACCGGATGCATCGGCACTGTTGTCTGCACCATTGCCATTGACGCCGGTGGCATTGCTCTGCTCCAACCAAGCGCCTACGACGAGCGTGTCTGCCCAGAGTGAGATGGATACGCCGAAGTTGTCACTGGTGCCTGCGTTGGATGCCTTGAGATAAGCCTGCTGACTCCACACGATGCCAGAGCGCGTGAAAATGTACACCGCACCTGCATCCGAAGCGCTGTTGTTGAGTTGATTGAGCCCCACGCCATCACTGTCTTCCGCAGAAGCACCAATGGCGACGGTGTCACCCCTGACTGCGACAGAGCCGCCAAACGCATCTCCTGGATTGGTGTTGGAGGCTTTCAAATAAGCCTGCTGCGTCCACACCGTGCCTGAGCGAGTGAAGACATAGGCCGCACCTGAGTCTGTGGAGGTGTTGTCTGCCTGATTGCCATTGACGCCCATAGCACTGCTGTCCTCCTGCATGGCTCCTACGACGATGGTGTCTCCATCGATGGCCACGGAGCGGCCAAACTGATCGCCCGCTTCCGTATTAGAGGCCTTCAAATACGCCTGCTGTGTCCACACGCTGCCAGTCCGCACGTAGACGTAAGCTACACCGGCGTCTGAGGCGCTGTTGTCGGCTTGGTTGCCATTCACGCCCGTAGCATTGCTGTCTTCATTGCGTGTAGCGATCACGATCGTATCTCCAGAAATGGCCACCACGCGCCCGAAGTTGTCACTTGAGTCGCTATTGGATGCCTTCAAATAAGCCTGCATCTCCCACTGCACGCCATTTCTCACGAAGACGTAAGCTGCACCTGCCTCTGGAGCGCTGTTGTCTGCCTGATTGCCGTTGATCACATCACTGTCGCTATCCTCACCGAGAGCTCCGACCACGACGGTAGTGCCGGAGACGAAGACGCTGTACCCAAACGCATCATCTTCCTGAGGATTGGACGCCTTCAAATAGGCCGTCTGGGCCACCGGGTCGATGGTGATGGGATAAACGGCGGCATGGTCATCTACTTCCACGACGAGCTGTCTGCCAAAAGCCTGAAGGCGTGCTGGGAGTGTCTTGCCAGCGGCGTCCCATGCTTTGAGTCCGCCGTATTCCAACATGACCGCCCCGGTTTCGTCTTCAAACTGCACGCTCGCCCCACTGCCGCGCGCTAACAGACCACCACGAACGTGAAGGGAGAGACGCAGCTTGTCTGCGGACATTTGATGGGGCCTAGAACGCAGCGTCCAGCCCTGCTCGAGGCCACGGGTGTCATTGACAAACCACTCCTCCATCTGCTGACCGCGCGGAATGCTAAGGCGATGACCAGAGGCGGCTACATCTCCTGATACAGGCCACTCCGCACTGTCCAACTCCAGCCCCCAAGCCCATGACGCACCGTCTGGATGGGCGAGAAAGCCTCGTCCATCAAACTCCAAGCTCCAACGCAGTCCTGGGTTCCGTGCAGTGAAACGATCCTGACTCTGCTGCTGAAAAGCGTGCTGATGAGCCGATATCTGGGTATGGATGGCCTGCAAATCTGGCGCGGGAAGCTTCTCCTTAGCCGAGACAGAGTAACTGATGGAAGCTGCAAACAAACACAGCAGAATCGAAGGGCAGCGAGTCTTCATAAGATAACAAATAAGTAGATGATTGTATCTGAGGCGCTCGGAATAAACGCAGTAGCTAAGTGGCCAGACTAGCTCTTCAGAGAGTTTTTGTCACGAGAGACTAGCTCGAAGCATTCAAAATGGGGAGCCTGTGAAGAACTTCACTTTGTGGGTCAACAGCGTTTCTGGGCCTCCGAGGCCTACTCAGTTGTTAACAGAGCGCAGTGACCCGAATCTGCCCAACCGAAGAACTTTGGGTGAAAAGTGCGGGAACCGTGGAACCAATACCGAACCGAGAGACCAAGCCAACTCACTCGCCACAACCGACCAAAAAGAAACAAGCAACGACAACCCAACCGCCAAAAACACTCTCCAATTGGCGAGCCAATGTCACACTTTGACAATTGACCCCCATCTCCCCAATAGCGCAGATCAACACGATGCAACTTTGCCTGGATACCAACCATGATCCCCATTTTCCCCGTGACACGTGTTCATACGGCCTCAGTGCTCCACACCGAGGAGCCAGCTCAGCACGCAGACATAAGAGCGGTGCTTCAAGACATTGCTCCCACTTGGTTTCCTGCACCCACACCATGAAACAACATCAAATACTGATTCCGGTCCTCGTCATTCTCACCATAACCGTAGGTGGTTGGTGGGCTTGGAAGATGAAGAGCCCTCAACTGAAGCGCGTGGATTCTGTGGAGCAGAGGCCACCATCGGGAGCAAAGGCGGTTGCCGCCGATCAAGCCCCCGTGCCACAACCGCAAGCTGCCAAAGCACCAGATGCCCAAGGGGGTGCGCCGCGCAGGTTCATTGATATGCCAGCAAGCGAACGCCTCGACATTTTAGATCAGATCAAAGCAACCGACGCAGACGAACTTCTGAAATTGTTTCTTGATGCAGGCAGGATTGATCAAGACCCGATGAAGCAATCAATGCTGCAAAGCAAACTCGTGGGGGCACTCATGGAAAAGACGTATGCACCTGATTTCATTACGAGAATGAAGCGATTTGTGACTGATTCATCGAATTCAAAGCTGGAAAGGGGGAGTGTTATCAGTGCCTTCGCCAGTGCACGCACGAAAGAAGGGGCCGAGTTCGTTCTGTGGGTGCTCGCAAACCAAACTGACATGGAGATGAGGACGAGTGCAATCTTCGGTATCCGAGGCCTTGGCGGCTCTCAACCCTATTTGCCAGCGATGATTGAGCCGCTTTGGAAAGAGTCCAACGATGCCGACCTGCTTACAGCTGTAGCTGAGGCCATGGCCCGGGAAGCGGCTCCCTCCAGCATTGAATTGTTATTGCCTGCTGCGGCAGCACCCCATGGCAAGGATGACAAAAGGCAGCAGGCTGCTCTTGGGGCGATCCCGAAAATCTACAGGGCGGATGCCGTGCCAGCACTCGAATCAGCACTAAAGAACTCACCACCTGGAAGCAAAATGAACGTCATAGCTCTTTTCACGCTTGGTCGGATTGGAGACAAAAGCGCGTCACGAGCTGTGATAGCTTGGTTGCAAGACACCGACAAGAGCGCAGCACCGCTGGTGGCCGATTGGATCAGCAGGGCTAGTGGCGTCGGGCAATTGCCTGCTGCGGAAGCCGCACTGAATCCGTCGGTGCCTTTTCGCAGCGAGGAAAACCGCGAGGCAATAAGGGCAGCTCTTTCGGCCCAACGAGCGTCAACCACGAAAATTGGCCCGAGCAAGTAAGGCAAATGGGGGGCATCGTTGGAATCTTGACATAGTGGTCCGCAAATCTATGCCTCGCTCATGCCTAGCAGTGTGAGAGCTGAGTTTCCCGGTGCCTTTTGTGTCTCCGGGGCCAGGTCTTTTCCGTTGCGCATTGCTAACAGTCATGAAGCAGTGCCGCCGCGGTGGGTAGGACGGATCCATCCTGTTGGTTTAGAAGTATGAGCGTCGGCAGAGCGCAAACTTCATACTCTCACCCACTCTGCCGGTGTTTTTGTCACCTTCTGGTCAAAGGGTCTGAGAAGGGGGAATAGGGTAAAGCCTTTCAAGGCTTTCTGGGTGTTGGAACAACACACCTAACCGGAATGGAGAGCGAACTTTGCAAGGCGTATGGGGGTTGTTGAAATGCGAGAGATGAAATGGGTGGAACTCGCGGGAATGATCACCAACCAAATGACATAACCCACGCCCTCGCAGCGACCGACCAAGATCAACAAGCAGCTACAAGCAAACCGCCGACGTGTTTTCTGAATTGGCTGGTAAGTGTCAAACATTCACCACTGGGCCGCATGATGTCATAACCAGGATCCGGGCGAGTGCGTCCGTTTTTCGTGTGGCGGGTTAACGACCGCTCGTCTTCTCACGTCCCTTCAGGACGGTGTCTCTCTTCGTGGGCTATCCGGTGGTTTCGTTTCACTTCACCACCGGCTAATCTCTCACAAGCCTCCGGCTTGGAGTTTTACCGAGCCGGAGGCTCAAAAGAGATTAGCCGGGGGTGCAGCGAGGAACGAGCGTAACCCCTGGTCGTCGAATGGAGACACGCTGCGCTCTGGAAGAGCGCGAGAGGGTATAGGGGCATTCTCACGTCCCTTCAGGACGATATACCTGTTCGTTGCCTGTCCGGTGGTTACGCTTCACTTCACCACCGGCTAATCTCTCACAAGCCTCCGGCTTGGGCCATTTGATACCTAGCGGATGGCCGATACCTTGCTCGATCCTTTCTCGGTCCTTGTAGGTGAACGATTCTCGAAGGTCGAAAACCGACACGATGGACATCATCGGAGCACATTTGCGCGTGTTTGATCCTTTGGGTTCGCTTTCACAAAAATGGGGTTTGCCGAAACAAGCCCCATCGAAGTGATCTCCAAAGCCAAGACGGCCTACAACCTAGCCTGCAACCAGCCAAGCAGCTCGCTTACTTTGATCCGATGTTGGGCGTTGGTGTCTCGCTCGCGCACGGTGACGGTGTCTTGGAGCTCTGGACCTTTTTCGCCCAGAGTTTCAAAGTCTATCGTCACTCCGAATGGCGTGCCGACCTCGTCTTGACGGGCATAGCGGCGGCCGATGGATGCCGTTTCATCGTAGAAGCAATTGAAGTGGGGCTTAAGCAGATTGTAGACCTCACGGGCTTTCGCCACGAGCTCTGGCTTGTTCTTCAACAGAGGGAAAACGCCACACTTGATGGGAGCGACCCGTGGATGGAACCGCAGCACGGTGATGGTCTCTGATTTGCCCTTCTCGTCCGTCTTGGTGAACTCTTCGTAAGCCTTGGCGATCACTGCCAGAGCCATACGATCCAATCCTGCCGAGGGCTCGATGACGTGAGGCACGTAGTTGCCTTTGAACAGACGATCAAACCATGCACGGACATCTGCTTCTGGCATTGGCTCGCCCTTGGTTTTGGCGTTCTCAGCTGCTAGACGCTTCTGAATCAGGGCCTCCTTCTGCTCGTCGGTCAGTTTTGCAGCAGCAAGTTTGAGTTCCTCATCAAACACTTCTTGGCTCTTGCCACTGTGTTTTTGATGAGAACCGAGGTCGAACTCACCCCGAGCAGCAATGCCCTCAAGCTCCTCTGTTCCAAAGGGGAACTCACACAAGATATCGACACAGGCACGTGCATAGTGCGCGAGGTCTGCGGGTGTTTGCCAGTAATACTCCAGCACGTCTCCCAGACCGATGCTCTGGTAGAACTTCGTCCGCTGATCCACCCAGTAGCGGTGCCACATGTCCCAGCCCCAGTTGGCCTTGGGCTCGCTGAGATCAGCACCTTCCGTCCACTGAGCCACCTCACCGGAAATGATCTCCACCGCCTCGTCTGGCTTGATGAAGTATTCCAATTCCATCTGCTCAAACTCACGGCTGCGGAACGTGAAGTTCTTTGGAGTCACTTCATTGCGGAAGGCTTTACCGATCTGGCAGATACCAAATGGCACCTTCACCCGGCTAGACTCATAGACGTTCTTGAACTGAGCAAAGATCGCCTGGGCAGTCTCAGGACGTAGGTAGGTCACATCTGCCTCAGTGGCTGTAGGCCCGAGGTAAGTGCGTAACATCAAATTGAATGGGCGTGACTCGCCAAGCGCACCACCGGACTCTGGATGGAAATCGACGCTGCCATTGACGACATCAATCTTTTGCTCATCCAACAGCTCGAGTTCCTCAGGCTTGCCTGCAGCAGGCCCGCCAGTCATCGCCAACATCGCGCGCACCCGCTTGCGGAAGCTCTCGATGTGCTCTCCCTGCTTCATGAGCACGGTGATCTGACGGTTGATACTCCAACCACTGGGCGACTTCACCCCGCTGAACTGCATGACTGTGCCGCTCTGTGGCTCTACGTGGTCTGCACGCACTCGTTTGTTCGTCAGCGTGCACTCTCGCATCATGTCGGCAAAGGTGTCGACGTGTCCTGAAGCCTTCCAGATGGCTGGATTCATCAAAATACAGGCGTCTAAGCCTACGACATCCTCGCGATCGCGAGTCATGGCTCGCCACCAAGCATCCCGCAGGTTGCGCTTCAACTCAGCGCCAAGCGGACCGTAGTCCCAGACACCACCGCATCCACCGTAGATCTCGCTGCTTTGGTAGATGAAACCACGGCGCTTGCAGAGTGAGACGATTTTCTCCATCTGAGCAATAGGATCGGGCTTGGCTGGGGTATTTGACATGGTCAGAAGTGTTTAGGACGACTTTTCAGCCATTCCAAACGCTTTTTCCTCGCCCCACAGCCAAGTTTGAGTGCCGTCCCCTGCCCTACACGGCCATCATTTGCTCAAAGGCATTGCCTTCGTTCATGTCGATGCGTTCTGGGCGACCTTTGTGCTGATAAATCAGCTTGGTGTGATCCACGCCCAAAAGGTGCAGGATGGTCGAGTGAATGTCATGCACGTGCAACTTGTCTTGCATCGCATAGAGGCCCAACTCGTCGGTAGTGCCGTAGTTGCAGCCGCCTTTGACCCCACCGCCAGCCATCCACATCGTGAACCCCGTGGGATTGTGATCTCGTCCATCGCCCTGCTCGCTCATGGGAGTGCGGCCAAACTCACCGCCCCAGATCACAAGGGTTTCATCTAGCATTCCACGTTGTTTCAGATCGCTCAAAAGGCCAGCAATGGGCAAATCCACGGCGGCAGTCAGCCGCCCGTGGTTCTCCTCAATCTTTGCGTGGCTATCCCACTTGCTCCCAGCACCGCTATAAAGCTGAACAAAGCGCACTCCACGCTCCACCAGACGGCGCGCAAGCAAACAGTTGCGGCCATAAACGGCTGTGTGCGGCTGATCCATGCCATAGAGCTTCTTCGTTGCCTCTGATTCACCGCCAAGGTCGACAGCTTCAGGCGCGGCAGCCTGCATGGTGTAAGCCAGTTCATAAGCGCGGATGCGGCCTTCTAGCTCTGTATTGTCCTTCCGAGTGGCTCCATAGCTCTTGTTGAGCTTGGCTAGAAAATCGAGTTTCTGGCGCTGAACGATGTCGGTAACGCTCTTCGGATTGTCCAAATACTTGACCGGAGTGCCCTCACCATTGAACTCCGTGCCCTGGTAGATGGCAGGCATGAAACCAGCTCCCCAGTTCCGCACCCCGTTCACCACGGTGCCGTCACTGTCTTTGATGACGACAAAACTAGGCAAGTCATGATTCAACGAGCCGAGTCCATAGTTGACCCAAGCGCCAAGAGACGGTCTGCCCCCAAAAATGCTGCCGGTATTCATCTGGCAAACGCCACCAGCGTGATTGATGCCGTCCGACTGGCAAGCATTCAGCACCGCCAACTCATCTGCATGGCGAGCCACGTTCTTGAACCAATCCGAAATCCACAGACCACTCTGACCATGCTGTTTCCACTCCCGCTTGCTGGCCAAGATCGGGGCTTCACTTTCCCCCATGGCCAACACTGGAACCTTGTAGCTAGGTGGTAACTTTTGTCCGGCGAGCTTGTTTAGCAAAGGCTTGCGATCAAAGGTATCCAGATGGCTAGGGCCGCCTTCCATGAAGCAAAAAATCACACTCTTGGCTTTGCCGAGGCGATTGGGGATCTTTGCCGCAGCACTCGACAAAGCAGGCGCCGAAAACAGGCCCTCCTGGCCTAACATGGCAGCGAGCGCTACGGCCCCAAAGCCTCCCCCGGCCTGGGATAAGAACTCACGGCGCGTTTTTGGATGGTCGTAATGATGGCAGGGCATGGCTAATGAAGGTAAAAGAACTCGTTGGCGTTGAGCAGCACATGACAGAGGTCTGCCATAGCTTGTTTTTTGGGATCAACAGGGAGAGCCTCTCCTGCGGCTGAGGACCACGCAAGACCAAGCGGAAGGGGCTCTTTAGCGTTCCAATGGACCACGCTGGGTGTTTTCCACATTTCTGGACGGGCATTGATGGCCTTGTCTCCAAGCAAGCCAGGAACAATCCGCACGGCATCAATCATTCCATCCCAATGGTGCGAGGGTGAACGCTTAGCCACGCCTCCAATGACATAAGGAGCCTCTCCCTTGTCTAATCCGCGCCGCACCGAGTGAGTAGCAACACTCGTGAGCACTGGAGTATTGGGTTTGTCGATCTGCTGAACACGAAACTCCACGTGATGCTGAGAACAGGACACCTTAACCACGATGTGATACTTCACGCCCAGTTCCAGGCGCAGATCCGATGGCACCGCCTCATAAGCGATGTTGCTATTCTCGTCTTCTCCTACCAGTTGGATGATCAAATTGCGTGGCTTGAAGCGGCTCTTCTCTCCAGTGACGCCAATGCTCCAGCCAAAGCCCTCCACGTTGTCTTTTTGGTTGGTCCAGTGGGAAGCAATCGTCCTCACGGCCGCCGCCACGGGATCGTAGGTGTCCAGTTTCGCAATCGCTTCTACTGTAAACTCGTCTCCAAGTGCGGGAACTTCTTCTCCATCCACCACAAGGCGCTCCTGTGGACTGTCCACTTTAAAGAGCCCGGCGGTTGCAAGCTCTTCGGTGCTTAGTTTGGCGGGGGCATCAGTAACTGGTATGCGCTGTGCCATGAACTCGTCTGCCATCTTCACTTCTTCCGCAGTAGGTGATCTGCCAAGCGCATAGTGCCAAGCGTCCTCAATGCTGTTTACGCGCGCGGCCATCTGTTGTGCCCTTGCGATGGTCCAGTCGCCATTCAAGAGCAAGAGCGCCTGGGTCGGTGTAGTGGTGCTAAGGCGCTCACTCGTGCTGACAAAACCCGCCGGTGCATCCATGGCACGCAGCATCTCATTTTGATTGTTGCGCTTCTTGATGGTGTAGACGCTGCGGCGCGTGCCATTGCCATCCTCACTTGGGCCTCCGGCCTTGTCGTTCAGTTCACCGCTGGCCATAAGCATAGCGTCTCGTGACTGCTCGGCATCCAACCTCCTGGGGCTGAATCGCCAGAGATATTTGTTTCCTGGATCGATCTTCAATGCGTTCTCAGGCGGCAAAATATGTGCAGTTTGGCGATAGGTGGCGCTGAGAAGGATCTCCCGATGCAAGGACTTCAATTTGCGACCACCTGAAAGGAAACGCTGAGTCAAATAGTCCAGCAACTCCGGGTGAGTAGGCTCCTCACCCAACTCACCGAAGTCGTTAGGCGTCTCAACAATGCCTTTACCAAAGAGGTAGTGCCAGACGCGATTGGCAATGACGCGATTCGACAATGGATTGTCCGCGCGGTTGATCCAATCCGCTAGGGCGCTACGACGTCCTGTGGTGCGCTCGCGAGGTTTGATCACAGGCTCCTTAGGCTCAAGGAGAGTGAGAAAGCCGGGAGCAATGTCCTGCTCACCCTTGCGTGTCTTGAGGATATTCTTCGGGCCAACATTCATCGCATCCGTGGCCACGAATGCTTTGGGCAACGGTGCAGGCTTGAGATGGTCAAACTTCTTCAACTCTGCGACCAGCGCATCGTATTTAGCCTTCTCCTCGGGCTTCTTTGCCAATGTCTTGGCGATATCAAACCGTTCCCGCTCATACTCCATCTGCCGCTCACAGAAATAGGACGCCTGCCAGTCTTCTGGGGCCCGCTCATGTGGCTTTTTGTCCACCATGGCCCGAATGTCTGCCTGAAACTTCTCGTAGGCCTTGTGCATGGCGTTTTGAATCCTTGGCTCAATCATCGCGTCGATCTGGGCACGAATCTCTTTGGTAGCGTCCTCCCAAATCGCATTCTGCTTGGCCCAGTCTTCCTTCTGCTTTGGAGTGGCAAGGTACATGTTGTCTTGCCACCGCACCGGTGTGAAGAACGCGCGCAACCGATAGTAATCCTTCTGCAAGATCGGATCAAACTTGTGGTCATGACAGCGCGCACAGCCAAAACTTAAGCCCAAAAACACTTCACCGGCGTTATCCGTCATGTCCGTCAGCACGACTTCATACTGCCCCTTTGCATCGCGCTGGTTGTATTCATAAATGGGATTGCGCAGATAACTGGTGGCTACAAGTACATCGGGATTATCAGGGTCAACCTCATCGCCTGCCAATTGCTCTTTCACAAACTGGTCATACGGCTTGTCTTCATTAAGGCTTCTGATGACATAATCGCGATAGCGCCATGCATCAGGGCGCAACGCATCTTGATTGTAACCATCACTTTCTGCATACCTCACCAAATCCAGCCAGTGCTGTGCCCAGCGTTCGCCGTAACGTGGACTTGCGAGTAACTCATCGACCAGCTTCTCGTAGGCCTTAGGATCCGTGCTGGAAACAAAATCTTCCGTCTGCGCTTTGGTAGGCGGCAGTCCGTGCAAGCTGAAATAGAGACGCCGCACTAGCTCGCGCTTGTCAGCTTGAGGAGCAGGCTGAAGCCCTAACTCCGCGTGCTTTTTTGCTACGAACTTATCAATGTTCGTCTCAGCCCACTTGGTGTTCACCGCGGGCGGCTGCGGATTGCGAATCGGCTGGAAGGACCAGAACTTGCGAGCCTCAGGCTTAAATCCAAACTCATCCACGGCCACTGTCTTCACCTTTTCCTCCGGCCATGGAGCTCCCAGCTTTACCCACTGCGCCAAGATCGCAATTTGCTTGTCAGCCAACTTCTCTTTGGGCGGCATCTCAAGATCACTGTTGTGATAGCGCACTGCCTCTATCAGCAAGGACTTCTCCGGATCGCCTTTAACCAAAGCTGGGCCACTCTCCCCGCCTTCGAGCAAATAGGTGATATGGTCCATCCGCAGACTGCCCTTCTGCTTCTTCTCACCGTGACACTCGTAGCACCGCTCGATCAGCAAGGGACGCACATCTTTCTCGAAGAATGCCATTACCTTCCGTTCGTTATCATCTGCCGCCACGGCGAATGTGGCGATCAATGGCATTGCTGTTAACAGTTTATTCATCGGACTCTAAGGGTCGGGGGCTTGCTGGTTGGGTGTTCCTTGGAAGCAAAAGCATGAACGAGTCCAGAGGTATCGCTCTCTCCGGTTTCACGCACGATCATCAGCGTCAAAAGCCCATTTTTAGCTGACTTGACGGCATCCACTAACTCTGTGCTGCTCACTTGAACCACTCCCGTCATTCCACCCCGCGGAATCAAAAACTCCCCCGCCTTGGCACCACTCATGACTTCCTGCCAGCCCACATCCGCTTCATTCCATGCATCATCAGCGTAGACCATCACGCTGAACCTCGAATCCGGTATCAGCGCGGAAAAGCCCAATCCACTCGGCTCTGGCGTCAGCAGCAGTTGTGCTTCTTTGATCCGTTCTACATCCATCCCGGACAGGTCAAACGTTAGCAAGGCACGCCGTTCGTTGTTGCGACCCTTCTCAATGTCAGTGTGCTTCACCATGAGCAGTGGTGAGTTACCAAACGGCCCCAAATGATCACCTCGCCTGACAAATGTGTCTTTCCCACGTCCAAATGAAGTCGCCACACTTCTCCACCCACCCGATTCCTGGACGACGGCATCCGCACGCGGCAGTTCCTGATCAGCCAGTGCATTCGCCGTCTCCCAGTTCTTCGACTTACCCTCCCCCAGGCGCTCCAGTTTCTCCCCGTGCTTGCCCACTTCAATCTCACCCTCAAAAACTCGCACTTGGGAGTTACCCGCTGCTGCAGCTGTCGTTAGGCCAAACCGCGTTCCCAAATCTACGACCTTCAAGTCTGGGGTTAGAACCGTGAAACCATGAGCTGGCTCAGGAACATCTGCCACCAGCGAACCTTCCACCAGCCGGCAATGCATTCTGTCCCGAAGTTCGATCTTTGTCGGTGCCTCGATCGTTATCGTCGCCCCGCTGGCAAACTTCAGAGTCGCCATCCCCTGCACCAATGACAAAGTTCCTGCACTCAAGCGAGAGCCAACTGTGGTGGGCAGGTCAGACCCCGCCCATTGGCAGCGGTCAGCCTCCACGAGAGTAGCCACCTGTGGCTTCCGATTCCACAACATCACGGCCACCAGGGTCACGCACGCCGCCATCACCGACGACCACACCACCTGCGGCCATATTTTCACCGTTCGGACAGGTTCTGGCATCCGTGGAGAAGCGCTCAAGTCCGCATGCAAACTCATCCGCCGCACATACTCACGCCGCACCACGGGGTCTGCCACGATCTCCTCCTGCAGCAGATGCCAGTCTGCCTCACTCAGTCTGCCTTCCAAGGCCATTTCTATCCGCTCCATCGCGTTCATATCCCAGCCAGTCTCCTTTCGATGCACTCGTTCAAAGCCGTGCGGATGCGGCTCAACATTTGATAAACAGCCTCGGCGCTTCGACCAGCCTTTTGGGCGATCTCATCGACTCCACAATCATCAAAGTATCGCCAAGAAATCACCCGCCGCTGATTGTCCGGCAGCTTGGCAAGGCAATACTGCAGAGCCTCGCCCCGATCCTCCAAATGATCCGCCTGATGAGTCGTTTCCGCCGCCACGGCTTCAATAAATGCATCCTCCAACTCAGGATGAGAGCGCTTCTTCACCGCACGCCGATAGTTCAGCACGGCATGAGTGGCGATCGTCCGCGCCCAGGCCTTGAAATTGCTTCCCAACTCAAACCGCCCAAACTGCCGCCACATCGTGAGCTTCACCTCTTGAAGAATATCCTCCCCATCCGCCGCATGAGGCACCAGCGAGAAGACATACCCAGCCAGCCAGCGTTCGTGCTCGCTAAGCAGACGCAAATAAGCCTCCGTTTGTTCTGTGGTTGGTTCTGGTCCGGACATTCCACAAATCTAAGGTCCAACTGCCAACTTTTCTGACAAACTTTTTGCCGGTGGTCTCAAAAATGCACTTTCTCTACTGACCTTCTGTCTGAGTCCACTCCCGTGTGTCTCATCGGCCAGCGGGTTGAGCATTCGACTACCCCACTCGGCGACATGCCACCGTTTTTGGTCTGGCAGCCTACGCGGCGGGCGGATTTTCCCAATATCAGGCGTTGGATTCATCACGAAATTCCCGTATAAACTACCGTAACTCACCATTTTCCATGTCACAGGACATCTCCCCCAGTACCGCATTCATCGACGGCAAGCCTTTCTTGTTCCAGTCTGGAGAAACGATCCTCAACGTTGTGGACCGACATCTTGGGCGAGGGCATGTGCCCACTCTCTGTGATGCGCCACAACTTGAGCCCTATGGGGCATGCCGCGTTTGTTCAGTGGAGGTAGCCCTTCAGGACGGTGGTCCTCGTCGTGTAGTGGCTTCTTGCCACACGCCGATGGCTCCAGGGATGCATATCTTCACCGAGACTCAGAAAGTCCGCCGCCTGAGGAAAAACATCGTGGAACTGGTGCTTACTGATCACCCTCTGGACTGCCTAACATGCGAGGTGAATGGCAATTGCGAACTTCAGACGGTCGCGGCCAAGGTTGGCATTCGCAAGGTGCGCTACCCTGAGGGCGAGAATCACTTAGATCGCAAAAAGGATCTCTCTCACCCATACATGACGAGTGATCTGTCCAAATGCATCAACTGTTCTCGATGTGTTAGGGCTTGCGATGAGATTCAAGGCCAGCACGTGCTTTCTATGCACGGGCGCGGCTTCAATGCTCGTATCATCAAGGGCATGGACACAACTTTCGAAGAGAGTCCATGCGTAAGCTGCGGTGCTTGCTCGCAGGCGTGCCCGACCTCAGCCATCAGCGATGTGTTCATGTCCAAGTCGATTGAGGCGACGAACAAAACTCGCACCGTTTGCACTTATTGCGGTGTGGGCTGCAATTTGACAGTCGCGACAAAGGGCAACGAGGTACTCAGTATTCAAGCTCCTGTGGATGCGGAAGTGAATCACGCGCATACCTGTCTCAAAGGACGTTTTGCATTCAAGTTTTACAATCACAAGGACCGTCTGCGTAAGCCTCTAATCCGACAGCCGGACGGAGCTTTCAAGGAAGCCACTTGGGATGAGGCATACGAGCACATCGTCACCAACCTGAAGCGCATCATCGCAGCAAATGGACCCCAAGCAGTGGCTGGTATTTCATCGGCTCGCTGCACCAATGAAGAGAACTATCTCATGCAGAAGTTCATCCGCCATGTGGTGGGGACGAACAACATTGACTGCTGTGCTCGCGTCTGCCACTCGCCAACGGCATGGGGAATGCAGAAGTCCTTTGGCACCGGGGCCGCTACAAACTCGTTTGAAGACATCGGCTACACGAAGTGCATCATGGTGATCGGCGCGAATCCGACGGAAGGCCATCCGGTCACAGGAGCGCGGCTCAAACAAGCCGTGATGAAAGGCACGCCGCTTATTGTCATTGATCCGAGGAGGATTGAGATCGTGCCATACGCGAAATATCACCTTCAGTTACGCCCAGGAACGAACGTGGCACTGCTCAACATGATGGCGCGATTCATTTTGGACGAAGGATTGGTCAAAAAAGACTTCGTGGAAAAGCGCTGCGAGAACTGGGAGGAGTTCGAGGCTGGACTGCGCTCCCTAGATATGGATGCACTGGAAAAAATCACTGGAGTGGACAAAGAACTGGTGCGCGCCGCAGCCATTGAATACGCCAGCAGCGAGGCAGCAATGAGTTTCCATGGCCTTGGAGTCACCGAACACGAACAAGGTGCAAAGACGGTGATGCTGATTTCCAATTTGGCGATGATGACTGGCAACATCGGCCGTCCTGGAGTGGGTGTGAACCCGCTACGTGGCCAAAACAATGTTCAAGGTGCTGCCGACATGGGTTGCCAACCTCACCAGGGCGCTGGGTACTTTGAGATGAACGACATCCAAGTACAGAAGCGCTACAGCGAGTTCTACGGCACCAATACGCCGAGCGAACCAGGCTGGAAGATCCCGCAAATGTTCGACAATGCGATTGCGGGCAATTTGAAGGCACTCTGGCTCATGGGCGAAGACGTTGTTCAAACCGATCCTGATGCCCATCACGTTCGGCATGCAATGGACAGCCTAGAGTTCCTTGTGGTACAGGAGATTTTCATGACAGAAACTGCCAAGTATGCGGATGTCATTCTACCTGCGGCCTCTTTCCTGGAAAAGAGCGGCACATTCACCAATGCCGAGCGCCGAGTGCAACGAGTCAATGCAGCAGTGAAGCCGCTGGAGGGGACTAAGCCCGATGGACAGATCATGTGCGAAATCATCCAACGATTTGGCCATCCACAGGCAGATTACACGCCTGATGGTGTGTTGGCGGAGATCGCGCAGATCGTGCCGTTCTTTAAGGGTGCCACCTGGGAGAATCTCGGCGAGCAGGGCAAGCAATGGCCCATCCGTGAAGGCGGCGTGGACACGCAAATCATGCATGTGGAGCAGTTCGCCCGCGGTAAAGGGCACTTCCATTTCTTTAATTGGCAAGAGTCCACCGAGTTGAAGACCAACGGCACGGAGTTCCCATTCATCCTAACTACCGGTCGCATTCTAGAACACTACAACTGCGGCACAATGACTCGCCGGACTGGCAATAGTGAAATCGTAGCCAAGGATTTGCTGGCGATCAATCCGGCGGACGCGAGAGCCAAGAGCATCAACACGGGCGACACGGTGAAGCTGTTCAGTGCTCGTGGAGAAGTCGAACTCGAAGCGAGTGTCACCGATGAGGTCAAGCCAGGCATCCTCTACACGACGTTTCACTTCCCAGAAAACATGGTGAACAACGTAACTGGTCAAGGTTGTGACGCCGACACCCTCTGTCCTGAGTACAAGGTCGTGGCTGCCGACATCGTGAAGGTGAGCTAGGACTTTAACTCACCTTCTTCCAAGCGGACCACGCCATGCGGAGGCCTCCGAAGACGAAAAGAAGCGGAAACCAAATCGAGTAAAGCGCGGCACGAGTGTCGTGCTTTAGCACTGCCTCAGTGGGCGAGTGTGGATTAACCCAACATGTGATCATCTGGCCTGGAACATAGTTCTGCCGAGTTGATTCTGCTTTCTCCATGGTAGTGTGGATGGATGGCAAGCGTTTGATGCGATCTCCAACATAGCGCTGCCCATCGTGAGTGTATTGGTAGCGGACCTGAACCAGGAACTTCGTAGGCGAGGTGACCGTAGCTTTCTCGGGCTTGATTTGGGATGAAAGGACGGTGCAGGGCAAAGCCAACCAGGATCGCGTAGCATCTGCGCGCACGTAGGCACTCCAGAGCACCCATGTGAAGAGACTGCCAGCCAAGACAAGGGTAACTCCCATGCCCATCAACCACACAGACCCAGATTTTTTTGAAGTTTCGATCATGTCTCGCAACCTTTGACGTACTCGCAGCCCTTGCCAATATGGAAGGCTCCCCTTTTTTCAATGTCCGAACTAACTCCATCTGCTAGACCCCTCGTTGCTCCGCGTCAGCGTTGGGCTCTGAAGGCTCAGCACGTCCTGGCAGAGGAGGCACTTGTTCAAGGAAGGCCTCTAGCCGATCTCATTAGATTGCTACTAGGACAACGTGGCATCGTGAATGAGACGGCGGTCACAGATTTCCTATTTCCAAGGTTAGCGGCACTTGGTGATCCTTTTGAACTGCCTGAAATGGAGGCGGCAGTAGGCCGCATCTTGAAGGCTGTCGACAGCAGGGAGCATGTCATTCTTTACGGTGACTACGATGTCGACGGAGTGACTTCGATGGCTGTCCTCAACCTTGCGCTAAAGGCTTACGGACTCGATCCAAAGCTGTTTTTGCCTCACCGAATGGAGGAGGGCTACGGAGTCAGTCATGACGGTATAGCACGGGCGTTTGAAGCACATGGCAAGCCGGGGCTGTTTCTCGCGCTGGATTGCGGTACCACATCACTGAGTGAAATGGCTGCCCTTCGAGGGGCTGGGGTGGATGTGGTCATCATTGATCACCACGAACTATCACCGCAGGGACGACCTGACTGCGAGGCACTAGTGAACCCAAAACTCGGCGATGATTATCACTACTTTTGCACCGTCGGCCTCGTGTTCAAAGTGGTGCATGCGTTGCTCAAGCGACGAGCTTTGCCCGACTTTGATCTCAAGCAAATGCTGGATCTTGTCGCTCTCGGCACGGTGGCAGATTTAGTGCCCATCGTTAACGACAACCGCATTCTGGTTCGACGTGGACTTGAACTCATCGCCCAAACACCACGTCCTGGGCTCCAAGCGCTGAAAAAAGTGGCTGGCGTCGATGGACTGGTGCAAACCCAGCATTTGGGTTTCCGCATTGGGCCACGACTTAACGCCGCTGGCCGTCTGGACACTGCTGCAACGTCTCTGCAAGTTCTCCTGGCAGAAACTCACGAAGAAGCAGCCGATGGCGCAGATCTTCTCGACCTTCACAATCGCGAACGTCAGGCTGTCGAACAACGCGTGCTAAAGGAAGCTGAGCAACAACTGCTAGAACTCGAAGATATCGAATCACTTTCAGCGATCGTACTTGGATCAAGGCAGTGGCATCCCGGTGTTGTTGGCATCGTAGCGTCTCGTATTTCACGCATGTTTCATCGTCCGACGATCCTGATCGCCGTGGATGAAGAGGGAGTCGGCAAAGGCTCTGGCCGATCTATCCCAGGCGTCTCTCTGGTGGAAGCAATTGAACCGTGCCGCGACCTACTTCGCGCGGGAGGCGGCCATGCCATGGCTATCGGTTTGTCGGTGCTCGAAGAAAACATCGCCAACTTCCGCGAACGCTTTGGCGAGGTCGTGGCTGCTGCAATTGCTGATCAAGAGCTATCCCCCACGTTGGAAATTGACGCCGAGCTGCGGCTCAAGGACATGACGGTGGACTTTTTGAATCAGTTCGTACTGCTGGAGCCCTTCGGTATGGCTAATCCAGAGCCTGTCTTCCTCTGCCGTGGCGTCATGCCTCGTCTGCCGGGGCGCGTGATGAAAGAGCGTCATCTGCGGGTGACTTTGATGCAGGACGGCATCCATCAGGATGCTATCTACTTCAATGCACCGCTCGATAATCTTCCGCCGCCGCCTTGGAATGTAGCGCTCAGGCTCCAGAGGAACTTTTTCCGCGGCAATGAGTCCTGGCAGTTCACCATCGAAGGTATTCGCGGTGTCGATGAGACGATTGCGCACCTCTAGCAGTCGACAACAAGCCAAAACTCACTTCCAGGCTTCCTCCCAACTCTTCACGCCACAAATGGGTAGAGCAAATGCCGAAACTTCAGCCCAAGCTGGGGTTCCGGCTGCCTTGAAGACTTGGTAAATCTTCTTCTGCCGCTCGGGTTCAGCCACACTGCCGGGCTTGTTGGTCCAAAGTCCGAACTTCACACCTCCCTCGTGAGCGTGGTCGACATGCCGATGGTAAATGAAGGCATCCACAAGTGAGACTCTCTGGCATTTTTCCCATGCATACACAAAAGCTGCAGCTTGTAGGACTTCACCCTCGGGCGTTGCCAATGTGTGAAATCCCTGCTCGCTCAGAATGATTCGTCGGGGCTTTCCATTGTAGAGAAGTTCTTGCCGCATCAAATGTCGCTCCAAGACCTCCAGATTCTTGAAGGTCACCTTGATGGTCTCATCCGTGCTGTTGATGTTCTTGTCAGCCCACAACCTCGGATTGCCGAGGTCTTCAGGATAAGGATGGTGAGCGACATTCCAGTCGAAATCGCCACGTTCTTTGACCACCCGTGCAAAAGTATCCAGGAAGTCTCGCCCAGGAGCCGCCTCATTGGCACTGATGCCCGCCATGCTGATCTTCCAGTGGTGATCGAGTGAAATGTAGGTCCTAGCGTTCTGCGATACACTCCGAATAGCGCTATGTGCCAGTCGGAATGCCTGTTCATACTGAGCAACAGCGTTCTCCATCGGCTTCGTGCCCATGTTGTACCAAAGCCAATGGGAGTTGAGTTCATTGCCAATGATCCAGCCCCAAACTTTGCCTCTCCATCGGCGTGCGAGCATTTCAACGGCTCCACTAAACCAACGTCTCCCCTGCTCCGTCACACTGTTGAATCCAGCGATCGTGTACTTGTGGTCGCTCCTGGCATCTGGGTGCAAAACGATGCTGTCTCGTGCAGGATCCTTCGATGGAGTGGCCAGCAAGATGGCATATACGACGACTCCCGCTTTGGCTAACGGGTCAATCTGAGCATCGAGCGAACGCAAATAATCCTCGTTGTAGCTCGCAAAAGGGTCCGATAGCTTCAGCAGTGGAGTAAGGCTCACATTGATCGTGGCATGACGTATCCCGAGCGCCAAGGCGTCACTCGTCATCTGAACCTGGAGACCCTTGATGGAGTCTGTCTTCGGAAAAGGCACCGAGTCTGGTTCCTCACCGCGCAAAACCAGGGCGGCGAGGACCAGCGTTACGAAAGCAACGCGTATCGTTTGGATGCTAGATCGATGCAACACGCCGAGCCGCGTCCTGGCTGAAAAACGCCTCCATTCTCCCGCGCAAGTCCGTGTAAAACGCCTGCACCATATCTTCAAGCATGGCGATCTTCTCAGTCGCACGTTCGCCCATACTTTCGGAGGCAATGCGCTCCCGCTCGATCCGCACCTTCTCTTCAAACGCTTTCTCCAATCCAAGTAGGTGCTCCAAAAACTCCTTGGCAGCGCGTGAACGATCTACACCCTCAATGAGAGCAGCCTCCAGTGGCTTGTTTCTGGTCAAATGCAAAAACGGACCGCTGGTGAGCCCGTCCATGTAGCGATGGAAACTCTCCAGGAACGTCTTGCGTTCACGGTCAAACCTTACCTCGTCCAAATCCAACAGCGTGTCATAGGGACCGGCTTTGGAGAAGAACTTCACGACAAGCGGAATCGTATCCACAAGCATGAACAGCAGGGTCAGAATGACATAGGCCCAGTAAGCAAAGGTCCCACCCTCATTCCCTTTTTCAAACAGGCGATGGAGAGCAAGAGTCTGGGTGAGAATGTCCCGCCTAGCCTCATTACGGATGTCGGTTACACGAGCCTCCTCATCCTGAGCAAGACGGTTGATCTCCTCATGCAACCCTTTCAACTGCTCCAACTGCGCGTCGATCTGCTTCTGCAACGTGCCACGAATACCATTCTGTTGTTCCACAAACTGGTCCGCCTGTTGCTGCTGAACCTGAACACGAAGAGCATCCAAGCGAGCTTGTTCAGCTTTCTGCTTCAACGCTAGGTCGGCCTGCTTGGCGCGGAACTGCTCCGTGGTCAAGTTGGTGGTCACGTCAATCTCAGCAGCGAGGGCTTTCTTCTGATTGGTGAGGCTCTCCAACACTCCAGCGAGGCGTTTCGACTCAAGTCTCCGCCAAGCGAGTTGGTCGTCTTGAATACTCTTGGCTCTTGGCCCCAACCCAATGATTCCACTGCGTTGTCCATTGACCTCCTTCTCAAACTCCGTCTGCCAGAAATTGAGTTCAGCCCCAAGTTTCTTATTTGCAGCATCTTGTTCGCCAATCTGCTTTTCCAGAGCTGCAAGCTGCTCTTTTTGAGCCGATGTAGCTTCAGCAATCAGCTTATCCAACTCAGCCTGTGCCTTCTTCTCGTCTTCCGTCATGGGCTGATCGCCTTTTTTCTCCGCACCTTCGAGGAACTTGGCAGAAAATGTCTCGTTCCAACGCTCGCGAGCAGCGGCGATCTCTTTCTCGACGACTGGCACACGCGCCTCCACCGCTTTGCGAGCTTCCAAGCCTTTGGCCCGCTCGGCATCAATTTCCTGCTGGCGATCTTCTTCCACCACCGAGTTGATAGTATCCCGGAACAAGAGCAAAGACATCGGGTGAGCGATCGTCATTCCCATCAGTGCGGCTACCACCATACGGAGAGCAAACTGAGCGAGTTTGCGCACGAACGACTGATAGGCCCGGTAAGTGGCTAGAAGTGCACGGTCTACGGTGAGAATGATGAATGACCAAACGAGAGACACCGGAGCAATCATTCTCCAGTCATCTGTTAGCGTGCTGATCGCATACGCCGCCGCGATCAATGCAAAACTAGAAGGAACGAGCACTGTGGCTCCGAATGCGACATACTTTCGTCGTTCCCAAGCGGGACAGGACTCAAGGGTGTGAGAGGAGGCTCCGGAAAGCCAGATGAAGACGCGCTCAAGTCGTTGCAGAATGCTCATGACGGCAGGGGTTGGGGGGAATGGGGCGATTGTGCGACCAAGCCATCGATTTGCAACGCCAATCAGAGAGATTTTGAGTGAATGATCGGGGCCGCCATCCATCTGCCCCAGACCCAGGAACATGAATGCTCGCAAGTTCCTTCCTCCCCAATCGTTTTGCCGCGATGCTTCGATTTCTCCCGCTGTTCATGGCTTTCGGTGGTGCACTTGCCGCAAAGGCACCAAACGTTGTCGTTTTCCTTGTCGACGACCTCGGTCAGCGCGACATCGGCTGCTACGGCAGTAGCTTCTATGAGACGCCCAACGTGGATAGGTTGGCCAAGGAAGGGGTCAAATTTGAGTCCGGTTACTCATCCTGCCCGGTATGCTCTCCTACTCGTAGCAGCATGCTAACCGGGCGTTACCCAGTGGAAACAAAAGTCACTGATTACATAGGGGCCGCTAGCAAGCCGGAGCAATGGAATCGCAATACCGTGTTGCTTCCAGCGCCATACCAAACATTCCTCGATCCAGGGGAGAAAACGATAGCCGAGGTGCTCAAGGGGGTCGGCTATGCCACGATGTTCGCTGGCAAATGGCACCTCGGAGGCGAGGGTTACTTCCCTGAAGATCATGGCTTTGATATCAATATGGGCGGACTTGATCGTGGCGGTCCATATGGTGGGAAAGGCTACTTCTCTCCCTACGGAAACCCGAAACTCGCAGATGGACCTCCGGGGGAGCACCTGCCAGACCGACTGGCATCAGAAGTCTGCCAGTTCATTGCATCCAACGCAAAGAAGCCCTTTTTCGCCTACTTCTCCTTCTACTCGGTTCACACACCACTGATGGCAAGGCCAGACCTCCAGAAGAAGTATGAGGAAAAACGAGCACGTTTGGGTCTGACTCCCAAGTTCGGCCGTGAAGAACCCCGTGAGGTCCGGCAAATCCAGGAACATGCGATTTATGCCGCCATGGTGGAAGCGATGGACCTCGCCGTCGGCAAAGTATTGGCCAAACTTGATGAACTAGATCTAACTCAAGACACGCTAGTGATCTTCACATCAGACAATGGAGGCCTCTCCACTAGTGAAGGTTCCCCCACTTCCAACCTACCTCTGCGTGGAGGCAAAGGTTGGCTTTACGAAGGAGGAATCCGAGTGTCTTGGATTGCTAGGTGGCCAGGAAAGCTACCAGCGGGCAGCATCAACTCTTCCCCGATCTCTTCGGTTGATCTGCTGCCTACCGTCTTGGAAGCTTGCGACCTCACAAGTGCTCCCCATCTGAGTGGCAAAAGCTGGTTAAAGCTCGCTCAAGGGCAGCAGGACGAAGGTCGCCCTCTATTTTGGCACTACCCGCATTACGGAAACCAAGGGGGAGCGCCAGGCAGCGCGGTGCGCTTGGATAAGTGGAAACTGATCCGATGGTACGAGAAGGAACGCACCGAGTTGTTCAACTTGGAAGCCGACATTGGTGAGACAACCAATCTTGCCAGCGAGCAACCCGATAAAGTGAATGAACTGAATGGCCTGCTCGATGCCTGGCTCAAGCAAACACATGCCCTGATGCCAACCTCAAACCCGGTTTATGATTCCGCGAAACCCGACGGACGAGCAGCAGGCGTCCGTAAGCCCAAAAAAGGGAAGTAACAGGGCCTTACTTGCCGATGACCCTAGCGATCACCTCATAGGCAGCAAATCGCTCGTTGTCGGGGAAGTCGTGCTCGCTGTCTGGATGGGCCACGAGTAGCCGATCCTCTGCACCATGTAGAGCGTAAACCTTCTTTGCCGCAGCCATGATGCGATCGACACTGTCATGCCTGAAGTTGGCGTCACGCAGAGGAGCATTTACGTAGAAAGTCCTGGGTGCCAGGCAGCCCACAAGCTCATAGAAATCGAAGGGTATGTCCTGCGGGCTGTCCAAATAGGCCTTCAAGCTAGGCATGTAACGATCTTGTGTCCAACCAGTGATCTTCCCTCCATAGTAGTCGATATAGGAATCAAATCCGCAGCTGGATACGACGACTTTGATGCGGGGATCGAAAACAGCGGTGTAGATGGCATTGTGTCCACCTAACGAGTGACCAATTGCACCGTATCCGCCATCTCGCTTCACGTAGCTGAGCGAGTCGAGATAATCGAGCCCGCAAATGTTGTCCCAAATCGACTTCATCGTTCCGCTCTTGTAGCCAAGAGCTTTGAGATCAGGCTGGTAGTTTGCCAACTGCGTGTAGGCGGGTGCCAAGGTCACGTAGCCACGTTCAGCGAGTTCGGCTGCATATTGACGGTGAGGTTTGCCACCCAACCCGACTACAACCTTGTGTCCAATTTTTGCCTCCGTGGGATGCAAACAAAGCACGGCAGGCACTGGAGTTTCTTTCGTGGCCATCTTGGGCACGCATAGATAGGCGGGCACTCGATTTCCGACATCCGTTCCGTAACTGATGAGTCGCCGTTCGTAGCTACCCATGTCCGCGACTTCATCCACCCTGATATCCAGTGGCACTTTTTTGGTTGGGAGGGGACCAGCCACCTTCTGGAAGGCTTCAAGGGCTTCATTTCGCCTTGCCTCCCAATCCTTTACACTTGCGGCCATGCTCCCATCTGGCAGCAACAAGAGATTGTCACGAGGCAACCTTGGTTGGGCCGAAGCAACAGCACAGAGCATGAAAAAGGTGAAACCGAGATGGTGATTCATGATGCACCCATACGCTGATGATTTGCCAGACCATGCAATCGCCTTCTACCTTGCTCACTGCGTCAGGGCGGCTTTGTTCATTCTCCGTTGAATCCGACATCACAGCACGAGCTTATCCAGCATCTCGCCGACAAGGTAAAAACCTGCTCGCGCATCGCCGTGACCGGAAATGGCACCAAGCCGGGCATGGTAGAATCCACAACAGGTGCAACGGTGCTGCAATTAAACGACTTGGCAGGGATTATCGAGTATGAGCCGTCGGAATACACCATCACGGTGCTCGCCGGAACCAAGCTGAGTGACTTGATCCGCCAACTGGACTCCTGCGGCCAGTATCTGCCTTTCGACCCCTTGTTGGTCGATGCTGGCGCAACCGTAGGCGGCACGATTGGTGCAAACGCCTCGGGACCCGGGAGATTTCGTTACGGTGGTGTGCGCGATTTCATCATCGGTGTGCAGTTTATTGACGGCAGGGGGCGTGTCGTGCGTGGTGGAGGCCAAGTCGTGAAGAACGCTGCTGGTTTTGATTTTCCAAAGCTTCTAGTGGGATCGGCTGGTCGCCTTGGCGTCATCACCGAGGTGACATTCAAGGTTTTCCCGAACCCAGAAGCCTCACTGACAGCATCTACAAACACCACTAGTTTGTTAGAGGCCCGCAAACTAGTCAGCCAACTTCGTGTCAAACCCTATGATCTGGACGCCATCGAAGTCGATCCAGACAGTCGTGTCATCATTCGTCTCGCGGGACATGCAGAAGCTCTGAGCTCTCGGCTGTCGAGAATACGCCAGGAAGTGCCGGGTTTCGACCAATGGGATTCCGAACAAGCTGTTCTCTTTTGGCAGAAGCTCAATCATCCGGCCCCAGATCCAAGCTTGCATCGCATCAGGATGCCGGTGAATGCCGAGACCCTTCCATTATTGCCGAAGATCCCCATTCACTTCAGCTCAGCCATGAGCGTGGCATCTTTTCGCATTCCATCTGGCTCAAGCTTGGATCTGCCGCACACCAACTTTGATGGAGTGTCCGTTTGGCCGAAATCTGCGTTTCTCGACAGACTTAAGGCCGCCTTAGACCCAGAAAATAAGTTTGGTTCGCTCTTTTAACGCCGTCCATGCAACACCGCATTCCCATAGATCAAATAGGACCCCGTGGAGAGGCGATGGCGGCGGCAGTGCAAGCCTGTGTGCACTGTGGGTTCTGTCTGCCCACGTGCCCAACATACAGAACGGACGGTCAGGAGATGGACTCACCCCGAGGTCGCATCACTTTGATGAAGGAAGTGCTTCAGGGCGATCTCTCCCTTGAACAAGCTAAGCCTCACCTCGATGCATGTCTTGGGTGTCTGTCTTGCGAGACCGCCTGCCCTTCTGGAGTGCAGTATCGGGATCTGATCAGCCCATTCAGAGCATGGGCCAATGCGAAGAGCCCGAAGCCACGACTTCAGCGCCTCTGGCACCGGCTTTTGCTCGCCACCTTACCTTTTCCCAACCGCTTTGAGTTCGTCGCAAGGCTCGGCGCTCCGTTCAAGTGGCTTGCGCCTTTGCTGCCAAATAAGCTCGCTGCCCCCCTTGATCTTCTCCCGTCCTCGCTCCCGAAAACTGAAGTCCTTGATGAGAAATACAGTCCAACGGCACCACCCAGGGGACGCGTGGCATTGCTCGCAGGCTGTGCTCAGCAAATACTGGCTCCGGGGATCAATCTCGCTGCCATTCGACTGCTAAAGGCTGTCGGCTATGAAGTCAGCCTACCCCCAGAACAAGGATGTTGTGGAGCGATGGCATGGCACCTCGGAGAAGATTCTTCAGCAGTCAAAATGGCGCGTCAAAATGTCGATGCTTTCAGCGCTCAAAGTTACGATGCGATCATCACCACTGCGGCCGGGTGTGGCTCCGCAATGCACGAGTACCCGCTGATACTCGCTGGCACAGACCGCCATGAACAAGCCTTGGCATTGGTTGGTAAAATGCAGGACGTCTGTCAGTTCCTTGCGGCCAAGAGCGATCTCACTTTCAACGCTACTGCCCAGCCGATGAATGTCACCGTGCAGGACGCATGTCATTTGCTTCACGGGCAGAAGGTTTCAAGGGAACTGCGTTCGCTTCTTCATCGCATTCCAGGTGTGACGATAGTTGAATCCGCCGAGGCCGATATGTGCTGCGGCTCGGCAGGCACCTACAACTTGGATCACCCACATCGCGCGGCATTAATCGGCCAGGAAAAGGCGCGTCATTTGACAAATGCGGGTGCACAATTGGTAGTGACAGGCAACATCGGCTGCCTAATGCAGTTGCGTGCTCATTTGCGGGATCGCCTCCCGGTGCTGCACATCGTTGAGTTTCTAGCACAGCATCTTTCCGACACCCACAAATGAACCGAACGCTCATCATTCTGGGATCACTCGTCGCCACGTGCGCATTCTCGCTCGTGGTGCGTGAGAACTACCCATTTTCGCACTACCCGATGTACAGCGATCCAAATCCAAACCGGTACTACTTTTGGCTAGCCACGCCGGACCAAAAGCCACTGCCAGTCCAGACATTGACGGGCAAAACAGCCGCGCAACTTGGCAAAATACTACGCTCGGTCACTGACAAACGCGTGAAGGCTCTCAACGTGAGGCATCGCGACCAGTTGCCTGAGGCGGAGCGTGCTGCAGCCGCCGCAGAAATCCTCGCGTTTCTCAGGCAAGAAGCGACAACTCTGAAGCAAACACTCCCGCCGAAGCTTGCCATTATGCGCACAGACATCGCTTATGTTGACGGCTCAACACGAGAAACACCTTCGATTTGGTATGTGGAAAATTGACTTCATCAAAAAGCTATTCCCATGGCCTGTCGTCAGCTCGCTAGAGGCGTGGCTGCTGCGGGTGCTTTTCGCTTACGCCCTCATCCATTTTTTGCCCCCTGTGATGGTCCAAACCACCCAGCCATCTCCTGTCGGCTTGGCACATTGGTTTGACTTCACTTGGATGGCGTCACCAGACTCGTATGCCACGTTCAAGCAGTTGTTCATGGTCTTTGCGTTTGCGTACGCATGCGGATACTGCCTGCCAGTCACACTCCCAGTGCTGACGGTGTTGCACGCAATGCCATACACCCTGATGAACTCCCAGGGTCACCCACATCACGGCTACCAAATCCTAACATTGTCGCTTTTGGCAATGGCTATTGCCGCGATTGCCACCTCAACACGCCGCAAACCTTCGGCCGCAGACGCTCTGGCCATCGTCGGAGTGTTCGCGGCCGCTCGAATGTTCACGTGGTGGCTGCAGAGTAGCATGATGAGTTCGCTGGCCGCGTGGATGGCCGCCCATCTGGACGGGACAAATGCCATGCGGGTCATGACTCTGGCCGGTTTGGTTTCTTTTACCCTCCTCGCCATTATGCTGAAGCAGTTCATGAGTCGGGGAAGATCTCTAATCGCAGAACCAGACGAGAAAACGAATGGCTGGCAGTTGCTCGCGGGTCAAACTGCCATTGCAGCGGCCTACCTCACATCCGTCGTGTCAAAACTTTGGAACTCTGACGGAAAGTGGTTTGCCAACTCCCACAATGTGGCCATCGACTTCGTCAAAACAACGCGCCAGTCGTATTACTCAAAGCTTGATCCAGCACTCCAGTTCGATCCGCCCGGCGTGCGTATGCTACTTGAAAATGAGTGGCTCGCCCGCGCATTCTTTAGCTCTGGGGTCGTCCTCGAAACCGTTCTGCTGATTGCGATCGGAACCCGCAAGCTAGCTTTCGTTTTCGGAGTCATGCTACTGGCCATGCACCGGACCATCATGGAACTGATGACGCTTACCTTTCACACCAACGAGTCAGCAGTCGCCCTGTTCTATATTAACGTTCCATTTCTGATCGTAGTGGCTGGTCAAAAGCTCGGTCTGACGACTTCAAACAAGCTAGAATCTCACGCCGCCAATCTCAATCAGGCGTGACTCGCTCCGTTGGCTAAACCAACTGTGGTCGCCGCTGGGCCATCGCCTGACGCACAACCTCAGACAACTCACCAGCCTCATAGGGCTTCGGCAGGATCGCCGCAAAACCTTGGTCAATGAACGTGCGCTGAACGTCGTCGGTCACACTCCCGCTGGAGACAATGATTTTGGCAGAAGGATCAAAAGCCCATATCTCCTTGGCAGCTTCCATGCCCTCCATGCCACCAGCCAAAGTCAGATCCATCATCACCACATCCAATGGCGTGCCCGCTCGCGCCATCTGAGAGTAAGTGCGCACCGCCGCTTCTCCAGAGTCGCATTCAAGGACTTTGTAGCCGCAGCGCTTCAGAATCGAAGCTGCGATCATGCGGATGGCCATTTCATCATCCACAATCAAAACCGTACCAGACCCAGCCACCAACCCTTTCGTCGGTGTGCGGACGGGACTAGCAGCTGCCAGAGCCCTTGACTGGGCCGCCGCGTCTGCCGCAGGGAGGTAGAAACGAAACTCGGTGCCCACACCAAGGGCTGATTCCACCCGAATGACGCCGCCGTGAGCTTCAATGATATGCTTGCACGTCGTGAGGCCGATTCCGTTGCCGTCCAACTTGGTGCTGAACGACTCTTTAAATAGGCGGCTCATATTTTCAGGGGAGATTCCCATTCCGCGATCACGAACTCGCACCTCAAGAAACCTTCCCGGCTTCAGTTCCGCATCCATGCCTGGACGGACCTCCACCTCCCTAGCTTCAACATCCATATACCCACCTTTCGGCATGGCCTGAATGCCATTCATGACGAGGTTCTGGAGAACTTGGCTAACTTTCACACCATCACACATGGCAGGGCACATCGAGTCGGCCATTCTGACGTTAACACGAACGTTGGTACCCGCTTGAGCAAGTCGCACAGTCTCGTGAATCAGTTCCTGGAGCCGGGTCGCACACTTTTCAGCTGGGCGGCTCTTTGCAGCCTTTACTACCTGACTAGTAAACTGCCGAGCGCGCTGGACGGAAGCCATCATGACATCCAAGGCCTGCCCAAGCTCTGAAGAAGGGTCTACGGTCGGCTGCACGAGCGAAAGCTGGGCTGTAATCGGACCAAGCAAGTTATTCACATCGTGGGCAATCCCCTGCGCCATGGCAGCAAGATTCTCCACCCGCAACCGCTCGGACTGAGCGTCCATGTCCTCCTCCTTGTCGGTTGAACCGGAAGGTTTCGTCTCCTGAGGCTTATCAACTGGGGTTTCTTGAACCGTCACCGTGAAGTTCAGAATCTGTCGAAGGCTATTGAAAACGGCCTTAATCCTCCAAATACAAGGAACGGCACCTTTCTCATAGTAGGTTTGGAGACTGGCTGTAACTTCCGCAGAGCCACTGGCCGCTGCGTCATTTAGAGCCGTTAGAAGAGCCACACCATCCCGCTCGCAACCCACAAGGTCGAGAGCGTGCAGTCCCCTCAGCCCACGCTCAGGTGCCACTCCCACCATGCAAGTCGAGCGTGCGTTGCAGAAAAGCACTCGCGGGCCTGTAGAATCTAGCGGAGACGCATCCAGCAACAAAACGCCCTCTTGGACCTGATCCAACGCAACTTTGAGATAGTGATTAGCGAGTCTTAACTGATCATGCTCCCCCCTTGCTGGCTGACCTGCACTTTCAGGGCCTTGGGGAATCTGAGCTGAAGTAGAAATCATAGTGTGACTCAAAATTGTGTGCGCCTGTTTAATCTTTTGGACCTGTTAAGTAAACTTTAATTTTTGCTAAATGCGATTTTTTTGATTCCCAAATCTGCGAATAACTCACCCACCGGTGAATAACTTCGACAAAACTAAAGAAAAGCGGAGAAACCTGTTGCCCACTTCACCTTCACCACTACTTTCCGCCCCCCTATGTCCAAAAACGCTGGTCTAGCCAAAACGAGAAAAGCCGTCGCAAAACGGTTCAAGATCACTGGCACAGGCAAGGTGCTCCGCCGCAAAAAAGGCAAGCGCCACCTGCTCGCCAACAAGAACCGCAAGCGCAAGCGCAACCTCGGTAAAGTCGCCCTCGTGGCGAAAGAAGACGAAGCAGCAATCAAGGCAAACATGCCTTGGTCCTGATCGTCACCGCTTCACATCTTGAAGCTACGGCCCTCCACCTGATCCCCGCAAAGGGTCTTCGATCAGATGAGGTGAAGGTCCGGAATCATCAAACAACAGTCTGATCTTCGATAAAGCAACATGCCAAGAGCCACCAACTCACCAGCCAGCCGCAAGCGCCGTAAAAGGACGCTTGATCAGGCAAAGGGCTTCCGTGGATTCCGTTCCTCGCACTTCCGTTATGCGAAGGATGCGGTCCGCAAAGCCATGACCTACGCGTTCCGCGACCGTAAACAACGTCGCCGGAACTTCCGCAACCTTTGGGTACAGCGCATTAACGCCGCTGTTCGTCCATTGGGCATCTCCTACAGCCGATTCATGGAAGGCCTCAAGGCCGCCGGTATCGACATGGACCGCAAAGTCCTTGCCGATCTCGCTGTGAATGACTCCGCTGCAATTGGAGCACTTGCCAACCAGGCAAAGGCCGCTTTGGCCAACAAGCCAGGTGCGGAACTCGCAAAAGCGTAAGTCACATTATCTTCAGTAACAACAACAGCCGGGGTCAGTCGACTCCGGCTGTTTTGCGTTCATGACAGACGAATACCTCCAACGTTTTTCCGGCTTAGGCCGCCTGTATGGCAATACAGCTCTTCAGAAGTTGCATGATGCCCATGTATGTATCGTTGGAGTCGGTGGTGTTGGCTCTTGGATCGTCGAGGCTTTGGCCCGGAGCGGCATCGGGACGCTTACGCTTGTAGACCTCGATGACGTATGCATCACCAATACCAATCGCCAAATGCCAGCCCTAACATCGACAGTGGGCCAACCCAAGATCTCAGTGCTGTCAGCACGTGTGCGAGAAATCAATCCTGAGTGTCGAATCATCGAGGTGCCCGCATTTGTGTCGGAGTCCAATTGTGACTCGATACTACCCAACGATGCCGAGGTTTTGATCGATGCCGTTGACCGAATGTCGATCAAGGCAGCAATCATTGCTTGGGCTCATCGTGCTCGCGTTCCGGTCATCACTTGTGGGTCAGCTGGAGGCCGAATCGACTCCTTGGCGATCAAATGCGCAGACCTCGGCATGACCGGTCATGATCCCCTGCTCCAGCAAGTACGGAAAAAGCTCCGCCAAGATCATGGCTACCCAAAAAGCACCGATGGGCGGGCTCTTCCACTCGATGTGGTCGCCATTTACAGCACGGAGCACCCTCGCTTCCCCTTGCCCGATGGAAGTTGTTCGTTACAAAAGCCAGCCGGCCAAGAAACTGGTGTCCGCCTCGATTGTAGCGCTGGCTTCGGTGCGGCAACTCACGTCACAGGCGCCTTCGGCTTTGCTGCAGCGGCGGAGGTCCTGAAGAAACTCGTCGGCACGACATAAGGTGCGACCTTGGTGCTTCATGTGCATTTTCGATAGCTAGCGGTGCTCTACAATCACGGCATCGCCGCTCACAATCGGCAGCGAAACTCAACCACCACTCGTCATTATGCCAAATCCCTGGACCGGAACCGGAAACCCCTACACCAAACAAGAAGTCGTAGATCGCCTCAAGGCCACACTGGCCAAAGGTGAACCCATCATCGCCGCCGGAGCCGGCACGGGCATCAGCGCCAAGTTCATCGAGAAGGGGGGCGCAGACCTTATCATCATCTACAACAGCGGTCGCTTCCGCATGATGGGCCACGGCAGCACCTGCGGCCTTATGGCCTACGGAGATGCGAACGCCATCGCCATGGAGATTGGAGAATACGAGGTGCTCCCTGTTGTGAAGGAAATCCCGGTCGTATGCGGCGTCCATGCCACTGATCCACGCCGCCGCATGTGGCACTGGCTTCAGCAGGTCAAGAACATGGGCTTCTCCGGCGTGAACAACTTCCCCACCCACACCATCGTGGACGGCCACTTCCGTGGTGTGCTGGAGGAGACCGGCATGAGCGTGCAGAAGGAGTTTGAGATGGTGGGACTCGCCACCAAGATGGACCTCTTCAGCATCGTCTACGTGGCCACCCCAGAGGAAGCCATCGAGATGACCAAACAAGGTGCTGATGCCGTCATCGCGCACGTCGGCACCACGGTCGGCGGCAGCATTGGCGTCGTGAAAGCCGTCGTCGATTGGGACCACACCGTGAAAGTCACCCAAGACATCATCGACGCCGCCAAGAGTGTGCGCAAAGACGTCTTCACCCTCACTCACGGCGGTCCTATCAACACGCCGAAGGACGTGGAATATGTTCTCAGCAAAACCACGGCTGACGGCTTCGTCGGAGCCAGCAGCCTGGAGCGCATGGGCGTGGAGGATTCCCTCACCAGCCTCACGCGGGAGTTCAAGTCCCTGCGGAGGTAGCGAGAAGGAACCGCTGATTGACGCTAATGTTCGCTGATAAAAATAGAGAGAAGAGCTTTTCTCAATCATTAGCGTCTATCAGCGAACATTAGCGGTTTTACCCCTCTTCGATTCCCCCACGTTCACCACCAATGACAGCCGACTCCTTCCCAGAACGCCCAAGCGACAAGCCTTACGCTCAAGAAGGTTATGCCCTGATGGCCGCCGCGTTCGAGGTTCACCGGGTCATTGGCGGCGGTCTGCTGGAAGCGGTGTATCAAGAGGCGCTAGAGCAGGAGTTAACTCTGCGAAACATCGGATTCACCGCCCACCAAGAGCTCGCTATCTTCTATAAAGGCACGGAACTCCGTCACAGGTATATCCCAGACCTCTTCGTTCACCCAGAAATCTTGGTGGAACTCAAGGCCGTTGGCCAGCTCATCCCCGAGCACGAAGCGCAGTTGCTCAACTATTTGCGCCTTGCCAAGAAGCCAGTCGGCTACCTCATCAACTTCGCACCACTAGACAAGGTTGAGTGGAAACGATTCGTAATCTCCAAACACCTTCCTCCTCAACCATCAGCGTCAATCAGCGACCATTAGCGGTTTCCCAACCCGATTTTCCAACCATGAAACGCCTCATTCTGACTTTCCTCACCCTAGCGGTCCTACCAGTCACCGCCGCAGATCCCCTCCGCGTCTTCATCCGCGCGGGTGCCAAGTCTCACGCACCGGGAGCGCATGATTTCCCGCAGTTTCTCAAGGACTGGGTGCCCATGCTGAATGAGCGAGGCGCGAAGTGCGAGGGCTCGCTGGAGTTCCCAACCAAGGAGCAACTTGACCGCACGGACGTTCTCATCCTGCATGCTCAGGAGGCTGGCAACATCAAGATCGGTGACGAGCGCAAGAACCTCATGGCGTTCTTAGCTCGTGGTGGTGGTCTCGTGGTGATCCATGCGGCCGCTGTCTCTAAAGACCACGATTGGTTTAAAGGCATCATCGGCGGCTCATGGCATTTCGGCAAAACCAAGTGGCTGGAGGCACCCATGAGCCTCTATTTCACCGACCACTTCAATCCCATCACCAAGGACATCTCGAACTTCGACATCGACGACGAGATCTACTACGACATGGATCTCTTGCCCGAGGCAAAGATCCTTGCAGCAGCCTACACACCCAATACCCCGCAGGTGAAGGGCGGAAACAAAGAAGCACAGGCACGTGCAGCAGAAGCAGTCGCCAAAAAGAAAGCGGTCAACATCTATGACATTCAGCCGCAGGCCTGGACCTACGAGAAGGACAACTACCGCGCCTTCACCTTTATCCCAGGCCACTGGTACAAGAACTTCAGCCACAACGGCATCCGCACCGCCATTCTCCGTGGGATCGCATGGGCAGGGAAGCGCCCCAATGTCGATGAGCTTTGCAAACCAACGGAACTCGGTGATGCACTACGCTACGTGGACGGCGGCTGCCCCAGCCCGCAAGCCCTGCCGAAGGACCTGGAGATTCACCCCGAGTTCAATCTCAGCCTCGTGGCCGCCGAGCCGCTGGTGAACAAACCCATGAACATCGACTGGGATGCCAAAGGTCGCCTCTGGGTCACAGAGACACCGGAGTATCCTAACGGTCTTCGTGAGGCCAACGTGGAGGCATGGAAGGACTCAGGAGCCATTCAACCAGGGCAGTATCAAAGAGAGCCGCTCGACCGCATCTCCATCCTCAGCGACACCAATGGCGATGGCGTGATGGATCGCAAACAAGTGTTTGCAGACAAAATCGAACTCGCCACCAGCAGCGTCTTTTACAAAAACGGCGTCATCGTGAGTGCCGCGCCGGACATCTGGTTCTTTGAAGACACCGATGGCGACGACAAGGCCGACAAGCGAACCAAGCTCTACACCAATCTCGGCAATCGCGACACTCATGCCGTCATCAACAACATGCGCCTTGGCCTTGATGGCTGGGTTTATGCCACCCACGGCTACAGCAGCACCGAGGACGTGAAGTCCGGCGATGGCAGCAAGGGTTTCGGCCCCGTTGGTGCCGGTGTCGTGCGCTTCAAGCCAGACGGCAGCGCCTTTGAGCAATACGCCTCACGCGGTGGCAATACCTGGGGGCTCAACATCACCTCGGATGGCCAAGTCTTCTACACCCAGCCCACCAGTGGCAATCACTTCATCCACGTGGTGCTTCCTGAATATGTTCTCGCCAAAGGCAAGCTTCCCGGTGTCGTGGGCACCAACGGCATGTTGCCTCGCGAGCCCACCTACCCCGCCATGCACTGGGAGCAGCAGGCCTACGTGCAGATCGACCAAGTGGGCAGCTACACCGCAGCGGCCGGTTGCGCCATCTATGAAGGTGGAGCCTGGCCAGCCAAGTGGAACTACGGCTACTTCACCACCGAACCCACGCTCAACATCGTCAGCCACTTCATGGTGGAGCCAGACGGCGTCACCTACAAGGCCAAGCGCGAACCTGGCCGCGAGCAAACCGAGTTCATTCGTAGCAAGAACCTCTGGTTCCGCCCCATCGAGGTCCGGGTCGGCCCAGATGGTGCCCTTTACGTCGTCGACTTCTGCAACCAAGCCGTCATCCACAATGACACGCGCGGTCCCACTCACGGTCCTGCCAACGCTGCTGTGCGCCCCGACCGCGACCACTACTACGGCCGCATCTGGAAAGTGCAGCACAAGGAAGCAAAAGCTGCCGTCTCCAACTCAAAGACCAATGTCACACAAGGCAGTGCCGCGCTGAAACTATACGAGTCAGCCAAAGAGAACGCACCTGAAGCCATCGTCACCTCTTACTCATCCGCCAAGGACGATTGGTCACGCTCGGCTCTCATTGCCGCCGCATCAGATGAAGCTAAAGCTACCATCCAAGCCGCGCTCAATAGCGAACTGGGCAATGAAGTAGTATCTCTCGTTGAGGCCCTTCTTCCATCGGCATCAAAAGAGGCTGCGGAAGTCATCGCTCTTTGCGTGGATGGCAAAAGTGAAGCCCTGAAGATTGCCATCCTCCGCGGCTTGGCAGCTCAGATGAATGATCAGATCGCCAACTCAAAGCCGCCGCTCGCTGCCTTCAAGAAACTGCTCAGCGGACCGCTGGCAGGCTACGTGCTGCCCATCGTGTCGCGCTGGAAGAACTGCGAGGACTTGGCCGGCCAAGTTTCCGAGGCAACCCAAACACTGGTCAAGACTCTCTCGAACCGGGATGGCTCCATCGAGGCTAGGATTGGTGCTGCCCGCGCATTGGTCGGACTCGGCGGCAGCCACGCTCAAACAGGAGTCGAGTCCCTGGCCGATCCAACATCACCTGAGGCGCTTGGATCTGCCATCATTGCCGCACTTGATGAAGCCGGCAGCGCCTCCGCACTCGTCCCCGCCATGGATGTGATCAAGCCAGCACTCCAGCAGGCAGCGTTTGAAGCTGTGCTGAAGCGTCCCGAGGCCACCCTTGCCCTGCTTGCTGCCGTGAAGGCTGGCAGCATCGACCGGGCTACTTTTGCCCCTGGAGATGTGGGTCGCCTGCGTTCTCACCCCAACAAACAAATCGCTCGTCAAGCTGCCGCGCTCTTCCAAGTCAACAACGCAGCCAAGGACGCCATCATCGCCAAACTTGCCCCTGAGGTGGAGAAGCCAGGTGATGTGGCAAAAGGCAAGCTCCTCTTCACCGGTGCTTGTGCCGTATGCCATAAGCTAGGTGACATCGGTGCTGCGGTGGGACCACCACTCGACGGCATGGGCGCACACGGTGCCGCTGAGTTGCTCGTGCACATCGTCGATCCTAACCGCGAGGTGGAGCAGAGCTTCTGGGCGCACAACGTCACCACCAAGAAAGGCGAGTTCTTGCAAGGCGTCATCACGGGTGAAAACTCAGCCACCCTCACCCTCGCCACCCAAGTGGGCGTGCGTGAGATTCCAAAGACCGAGATCGACAAGCGCGAGAACACCCGCCGCAGTCTCATGCCGGAGGGCTTGGACGCACTCGGGGCCGAGGCACTCCGTGACATCCTGGCCTTCATGGTAGGCGATGCCGCCAAGCAGTTCCGCATCCTCAACCTCGCCGATGCCTACACTGCCGACAGCCGCGGTGGCGTATTCGCTGGACCCGCACCCAACCAAGGCCAAGTCCGCATCAGCAAGTTAGGCAACTTCAAGGTCGAAGGCATCCCGTTCTTCATTCAAGACGCCGCAAAGAGTGCCACCGGTGCCAATCTCATTGTCCTCAAAGGCGGCCCAGGCAAAGACAACCACTCGCAGACCTTCCCCGCCAAGGTAGAGATTCCAATCGGCGTGAAAGCCAAGCGCCTGCAACTGCTCAGCGGCATCTCCGGCTGGGGCTGGCCAGCGGTTCGCGAGGAAGAGCCCGCCATGAAGGCCACCGTCGTCTATGAAGGCGGCGAAAAAGAAGAGTTTACCTTCATCAACGGCGTCCACTTCTCCGACTACATTCGCCCCGTGGAAGTCCCCGGCTCCAAGCTCGTGGAAGACATCACGGACGGCCAACAGATGCGCCTGCTAACCATCGACCTCAGCAAAAACGCCGTCGCCAAAACCCTCATCCTCGAAAGCCCGGAAGGCAACAAAACCGCCCCGGTCATCGCTGCCGTCACTGCCGACATCCAAGGCAAGATCAGCGCCAAAGGCGGCGAGCGCCAAGCCCCTGGGCAAGCGAAAAGTAAAGGAAAGGGCAAAGGCAAAGCTGGCCCGCAGCAGGTCGGCCCAGCACCAGAAGACTCACCCAAGATCGGCGGACAAGGTGACGGCCCTCTCGTGCCCGCCATCTCTCCTACGTGGGAAGCAGGCAAGACCAAGGTTCTGGTCATCGGCGGCGGTTCCTCGCATAACTTCGCCAAGTTCTTCGGCGATACCGATGTGGCCACACTCAAGTCCGCAGGTTACACCGTTCACTACACCGAAGACCGTGATCAAGCCGCCGAACTGCTGTCCGCAGCCGACGTGGCCGTCATCAGCGTGAACCGGAAGTTCTTCGACACCGCTAAGTATCGCAAAGCCCTTTTCGACCGCGTCAATAGCGGCAAAGGCGTCGTCATGCTCCACCCTGGCACTTGGTACGGCTATGCAGGTTGGCCAGAGATCAACAAAGAGATCGTCGGCGGCGGCTCGCGTGGCCATGACAAGCTCGGCACCTTCTCCGTCAACGTCACCCGCAAAGACCACGCCATCATGATCGGTGTGCCCCAAACCTTCGAGGTGTTCGACGAACTCTATTACATGAATGCCGAAGGCGCTCCTGAAGGCACCAACAACATCGAAGTCCTGGCCGAGACCAGCCCCAGCCAGAAATACAACAAGCCCCACCCCAGCGTCTGGATCACCGATCACCCCAAAGCAAGAATCGTCGGCATCGCCCTCGGCCACGACGACAAAGTCCACGACCTAGAAGCCTTCAAAGCCATCCTCACCAACTCCGTGAAGTGGGTAGCTGGCAAGTAACACGGCAGGCCAGACAAGAAAGACATCGCCCAAGGCTATGCCGAGCCAGCAGACGCTCCACTTCAAGTGACACTCGAAACTACCTTCCCACCCCGAGCGCCATTCAGCGCAAAGAGTAGCTTCGACTGGCAGTCGAAGTAACGCGGCAGGCCAGATGTGAATCTCATCGCCCAGGGCTATGCACCGCCAGCAGACGCCCCACTTCGAGTGACACTCGAAACTACCTTCCCACCCCCAGCGCCATTCAGCGAAAAGGGTAGCTTCGACTGGCAGTCGAAGTAACGTGGCAGGCCAGACAAGAAAGACATCGCCCAGGGCTATGCATCGCCAGCAGACGCTCCACTTCGAGTGACACTCGAATCTACTTTCCCACCACTCCACCACTCCACCTCTCCCCATCTTCCGTTTCACCTCCTCGCCGCCAGGATCAACTCATTCAGCTTCTGAATCACCAACTGCAACTGATTCGGGTCATAGTTCGCCTCCGGGTTCATATCCAAGGTAGTCACCGTGTTCGTGTTAGCGCTGGTGTTCTCTATGGCACTCGCCAAAGCCGCGTTCGTCGCTCGGGTCTGGATGTCGTCATTGAGCGCGTTGAGCTGATCACGCATCTGCTCGGCATCGATCTCAGTGTTCGCTTGCGGTAGGGATGGGTCGAAGGGCATGGCTTGGGGAATACGTTTGCGGTTGTTTAGCGGTCGTTGAGGGGCGCTGGCGCGCCGTTGAGCAGTGGTTTAGCGGCCGTTTGATGAACAATGGCTCAGCAATCGCTCAACCATTGCTCAACAACCGCCAACGTGCCCCCCCCTTCACACTCCCACCGTGATGCTTTGCACAGCCGTCCACTCGCCTTGTTCGGTGCCGCCTTCCCAGTAGCGCATGCGGTATTCGCGCACTTCGGGTTGGCCGGGCACTAGCAGCGGGCGCTCGTCCAGGTAGGGGCTTTCGGAGTCGATCCCCAGCAGCACCCACTCGCCATTTCCACGGCGGCTGTAGATGGCCACGGCGTACCAGCCGTGTTTCTTGAAGCTCAGCCGCACGCACTGGCAGCCAGTCCCTTGCTCCAGCTTCATGCTAAACTCCGGCACCGTGATCTCTACGGTGTCCTCTGGTCCTACGATGCCCAGGTCTATGCCCATGGCCTCCGTGTAGCCGGGCTTGGACTTGATGTCCTGCACCAGACGGAAGATGCGCTGTAGCGCTCCTGGTTTGACCGTGATCCCCACCGGCAGCGTGGGCGGTGTCGGCGCGGTGAACACGGGGAACACAAAAGCCGAGTCTCCCGCACCGTCCTCCAGTTCCCGCAGAGATGCCGTGCAGGCGGGTGCAAAATCGCGCACCGTGGTCAACCATAATCCCAGGCCATAAGCCATGGTAAGGTTGTCCCCCACGCCCTGGTTCACCACGTCGGTGTCTAAGGGCAAAGCCGCCGCTACCGTGGGTAGCTTGATGGCTAGGTTCTCATGCCACTCTGGCCGTTGAGCCAGCAATCTTGGATAGTAACGTTGTCTTTTCATCGTGTTGCGTTTGCGTTTTCTGTTTTGGTTAGAGGGAGTCGTCGGAGTGACAGGCCCCCAAAGAGTTCCAGAGTTCCACAGCGCGCCATTGCTCCACAGCGCCATTAGCGGGACCTCCGGTAAAGGTTAAGAAGCGCGTGCCAAGCCATCCCAGCCCGAGGGCAATCTGAAATTGCCCACGCCCCCCGTGTCATTGACGGAGGGCAACGCCAGAATGACGGAGGGCAACGCCAGAATGACGGAGGGCAACGCCAGATTGACGGAGGGCAACGCCGGATTGACGGAGGGCAACGCCAGATTGACGGAGGGCAATGCCAGATTGACGGAGGGCAATGCCAGATTGACGGAGGGCAACGCCAGATTGACGGAGGGCAACGCCGGATTGACGGAGGGCAACGCCAGATTGACGGAGGGCAACGCCAGATTGACGGAGGGCAACGCCAGATTGACGGAGGGCAACGCCAGATTGACGGAGGGCAACGCCAGATTGACGGAGGGCAACGCCAGATTGACGGAGGGCAAAACCGCGCTGCCAAGGCCAAAAACCTGCTTTTCGGGCCATTTTGGGCCGATTTTGCCCCTCCAGAGGCCAAAACCACCCCCCAGCCACCCAAAAGCAGCCGTGTTGGCACCACAGAACCGATTTTCCCCAAAAAAGTCATCGGGTGCGGATTTCACCACGATTGGCGGGGAATCCCTTAGCCAAAAAGTTCTGGTTTTTTGGAATCGGCCCATCGCCCCCCGCTCCGGCGATCCACTGCGCTCATCGTGACGATGCGGGCTAAACGGGGCTGTTCAGTCTTGAGACACCAGACTTTCAGACACCAGAAGCCAGACCGATCACCGTCTACCGATCACTGCCCCCACATCCTCACCTCACGGCGGATTTCATCGAACAAGTCCAGGATGTACTGCCGGAGGGCCTGGGAATGGCGGGTCAACTGAGCGAGGCCGGGGTTGAGCTTATCGCCCCGCTCGTTGTCGTAGATGGTCTGGTCAGAGATGCAGGCCCCTGGGCGCGTGGCGACCTCCATAGCGGAGGCA